>CBDIRN010000009.1:0-55789 GCA_965284225.1 uncultured Rhodospirillales bacterium | reverse complement strand
CAGGCGTGATCATCGATCCACGCCTGCATGCGGCGATTCCCTTCTTCTAGTTCAGCACTACTTGAATATCGCAATAGAATATTGCGATTTCGTATTGCGTCAGGGTCGCCTTTTTTTGCCGCTAGCGAAAACCACTTATAGGCTTCTGAATAATCTCTTGCTGGCGGCTCTATGTTGATGAATAGAGCTCCAAGATTGTTTAAGGCATTTACACTACATTGTGCCGCGGCTGTTTTGTAATGTTTCATCGCTAATTCATTGTTGCGTGAGATGCCTTCCATTCCGCCGTCATAAATGAGACCGAGATTATACGCGGATGCAGCATGCCCCGCGTTCGCTGCTAGCGAATAGTATTTTATCGCTCTTTCTGGGTTTAGGGGCAGATTTAATTCGCCTTCGTTGTAGTATAAACCAGCATTGTATGCAGCGATGACATGTCCCTGTTGGGCAGCATGTTCAAGCCAATAGATTGCGCTCTTTCCATCGGTATTTACTCCTTCTCCGCGACTGTATAGGGCGGCCATCCTGAACTGCGCCTCGGCGTTTCCGGCTTCGGCGAGCGGTAGCCAGATCGCGTAGGCTTTCTTGAAATCACCGGTTTGATAGGCTGCGAAGCCTTCCCTGACGCGGGGGTCATCGGCGCCGGGCTGGGTTGCGTCGTAGGTGGCTTCGGCGGCGGGCGGCGGCCCGTCCGTCGACGCCTCATCGGCGCGCACTGATGTTGCCGCGCTCATCAGGAGCGCGATGCACAATGCCGTTCGTGTCATCCATCCCGTCATGGGTACCAGTTTAACGCGCATGTTCTTGCCCTCCAATGATCTTCGCAAAAGACTATGCAAGGACGGGCGGAGTTTTTTGCAAGGGCTGCGGTCAAGCAGGCCGAGGCCAGGGCCAGCCTGACCGCCGGCGATGTGACCCGCGCCCGCGATCTGGAAAACCAACGACGCGAGCGGGACGCGGCAGGATCAACTGCAGGCGATGCAGAAAGCCAACGCAGAGGCTGCCGGTCAGGCGGCGACAGCGAAGCAGGCGGTCGGTGCGGGGTTGAAAAACCTGGCGGTCGCAGGCCGGCGCGGCGCTGGGGGCGCTCGTGTCCGAGGCTTCACCCGCCCGTCACCCCGGCGTGGCAGCAACGGGTGTACAGGAATACGCCCCCCTGCCCGACGAGTTCGTCTCGTCGAAAAGATGAATGGGGGAGTTAGCCTGCGGCGTCGGCGATGGCTAAGAAATCTTCGGCCTTGAGGCTGGCGCCACCGATCAGGCCGCCGTCGACATCGGCAAGGGCCAGCAGGCCCTTGGCATTTGATGGTTTCATCGAGCCGCCGTAGAGCAGGCGAACGCCGTCGGCGACCTTGGCACCGAAGCGTGTGTTCAGGGTGGCGCGGAGAACGGCGTGCACGGCCTGAACCTCGTCCTCGGTCGGGGTGCGGCCGGTGCCGATGGCCCACACAGGCTGCCGTCCGTGCCACAACCAGATCGGCGGCGTCGGGACCAGCCGGGACCGAGGCCGTAGCGAAGCTGGCTGTTGGCGGTATCCAGTGTATTCCCCTGGTCGCGCTAGGGCTTCGGTTTCACCGATGCAGACAATGGCGCAGAGCCCGGCCTTTTGGGCCGCTTCGGCCTGGGCCCGGACATCGGCATCGGTTTCCCCGTGATCGGCGCGGCGTTCGGAATGGCCGACGATGACATAGCTGCAGCCGAGATCGGCGAGCATTTCTGCGGCAACGTCGCCGGTGTGGGCGCCGGACGCGCGGGCGTGGCAGGTCTGGCGCACCCAGCTTGATATCGGCTTTCTGCAGCGATCATTGCGCCGACGGGGCCGAGATAGGGCAATGGCGGGCAGATCAGTAATTCGGCCCTGCCGCTGCCGGGACCAGGCTCTTCAGGCCCTCGGTCAGTGTTTCGGCCATGCTGCCGCTGGCATTCATTTTCCAGCTGCCGGCGATCAGAGGGGTGCGTCCACGCCAGTTATCCATATCCTTTTTGTTCGTTGGTGCGTCTGCTGAATACCACGATGGATGACAGAAGCTTCAACCCGCCAACGCGCCATTGCCGCCCCCCCGTTGGTTCCCTAATATGCCGCCGCCGTGGGGTCCCTTGCCCGCAAGCGCGGAACCTCGACCGTGCTGGAAACTTAAAGTACTGGGAAGTTCCAAGGCATGTCTCCAAGCGATCCGTAGCAAATCGGCGTCCATCGTCGTCAAGGCCATGTCGATGGCCTTCCAGGCCATCGGGCGGCTGATCGAGGACATGATCGCAAACAGGGCAACCGACCTGTCCGTTGCCACCGTCGGTGCGCGCGATATTGATCCCAGCGAATTTGAATACGAGTTGAGCCGGGAGGTCCAGCGGCTGCGCCAGACCCTTGGTGGTCAGCTGACCGAAGAGCAACTGGTCGGGCTTGGCGTCGGTAATTCCGTGCTGCAACGGATGATCAACGATGTGGCGCTTTCCGAAAAAAGCCCAATCGATGGGTATTCTGGTTCTGGACGATCAGGTGACGCGCGCTATTCATACCGATCAGGCGTTTCAGGGCTTCGACGGCAAATTCAGCCGCAGCTGCGCTTTCCACGAGCTGATGCGGGCCACGTGGCTATCCCGGAACAGGTGTGTATCGAGCGGGTCCGGTCCGATATAGCACTCCGCCAGATGCTCGGCCCGGTCACCAGTGCTGCGGCATCACCGAAAAAGCTCGGAAATGATCCGCGCCTTCCGCTATGGAGAAACGGCACCGCTCAGGAAACCTTGCTGACTACAAGGCCGCCGACCAGCCGGAACCGGGTCAGCCCGGCGATGATGCAATCAAGGTCTGTCTATGAGGCGCAAGCAGCACAGTTCACGGCGCCGGAATACCGCAAGATTCGCCTCGTACACCTCGACCCGTTGCAATTCGCAGGATGGCATCCCCGGTGACGCCTGAAGAACTGCAGGCCGCTTATGACGCCAATCTGGGCAGCTTCGTCAAAACCGAGCAACGCGCCGTGCAGCAGATTGTTCTGGTCGATGAGGCCAAAGCCACCGAAGCCGCCCGTATGCTTGGCGCAGGTCAGGATTTCAAAAAGGCTGCTGCGTGAATTTGCTGAAATGGACCCGGCGGCCAGTCGATCTTGGATCGGCGAGCCCGGATGGGCTGCTGCCGGATCTATCGAAGGCTGTCTTTGCTGCTGCGAAGGACGCCATTGTCGGACCGATCAAATCCCCGCTCGGCTGGCATATTCTCAAAGTCACCGACATCGACCCAGGCTTCACCAAAAAGCTTGAGGACGTGCGTGACCAGCTGACGGAAATCGTCAGACGCGACCATGCGATCGACGCGCTCTACAAGCTTTCTGTGCGCTTTGAAGATCAGATAGGCGGCGGCGCAACCCTTGAAGAAGCCGCTGCTGCCGTTGGCGCCTCAGCGGTAAGCATCGAGGCGGTTGATCGCGAAGGCAAAACGCCCTGCCGGTGCAGAAGCCAAGGGCCTGGCCGAAGCTCGCCAGCCTGCTGCCGGTGGCGTTTGCCGCCGAGGAAAAACTGGCCAGTGGAACTGACCCAGGCCGGCGACAAGGGCTTCTTCATGGTTCTGCGTCGACAAGATCATTGCCCTGCCCTGCAGCCGCTCGACCGCGCAAGCGCAACGGAGCTGATCCACGTCAGGCCAGCCGGGCAGCGCCAGAAAAGCGCCGAAACACAAGCCAAGCGAAACAGCTCAGCCGATTTCAGGCGGAAAACGGCGCTGGCCTCGCTTCTGCCGGCACGGTGCCGGACGCCATCAAGACGGTGGGACCGGTGACCTCGGGCCGAGCGCGGCAAGGTTGAGCCCACTGTGCTTGCCAGAACCGTTCGAATCTGGAGCCGGGCAAGCCGCCGTTGGACTGCGCTGACCGGGAACGATTACACGGTCATCCATCTGAAAGACGTGATGGCGCCGGGTTCTGGCGCGCCGATGCGCCGAGCATCGCTGACATCGACAAGCAATTGGATGACAGCGTCAGCCAGGATTTGGGCGCGCAACTGATTGAATCGATCCGCAACGAAATGGGCGTGAAAATCAACGCGCGTGTCTACAATGCTGTCATCAAGCCCGGGACTTTTGATCCCCGCCAGCCGCTCTGATAATGGTTCGGCGATGAAGCTTCAGCCCGAAATTGATGCCTTCCGACGGACCTATCAGGATGGTGCGACGCAGGTGCTGTGGGCCGAGATCGTTGCCGATCTGGAAACCCCGGTATCGGCCATGCTCAAACTGGCCGCCGACAAACCGAACAGCTTCCTTCTTGAATCCGTTGAGGGGGGTGCTGCGCGCGGTCGCTATTCGATCATCGGTTTTGATCCCGATCTGATCTGGCGGTGCTACCGGGCCAAAGCTGAAATCAACCGGGACGCCTTGAGCGATCCCGCGGTCCTCGCCCCCTGCCCGGTCGGGGAAAAGGACGGCGCTCTCGCCTCGCTCAGATCGCTGGTCAAGGAGTGTCGATTTGAACTGCCGGCCAATTTGCCGCCGATGGCGTCTGGTCTGGTCGGTTATATGGCCTATGACATGGTGCGGCTGGCTGAGCGCCTGCCCGATGACAATCCTGATACCATCGGCGTGCCGGACAGCATTTTCCTGCGCCCGACGGTGATGGCTATTTTTGATTCCCTCAAGGATTCGGTCTTTGTCATCACACCGGTATGGCCAAATTCGGGTATCAGCGCCGATCAAGCCTATCAGGCGGCGGAAGCCCGGATTGCGGCAACGGTCAAGGGGCTTGAGCGCGATGTTGCCCTGCCCCGCGCCAATTCCGTCAGCGTCAGTGAGCCGCTGGAGCCGAAATCGAACATGAGCCGCGAGGATTTCCACGGCATGGTCAAACGCGCCGTCGAATACATCAATGCCGGCGATGCGTTTCAGATCGTGCCGTCGCAGCGTTTTCGTGTGCCATTTACGTTGCCGCCTTTCACTTTTTATCGTTCGCTACGCCGCCTCAATCCGTCGCCGTATCTGTATTTCCTCAATTTCGGCGGATTTCAGGTGGTCGCGGGTTCCGGAGTCCGGAAATCTGGTACGAGTCCGTGATGGCAGGATACTCCTGAGGCCGCTCGCAGGCACCAGAAAACGTGGTGCGACGGCAGAAGAAGACAAGGCGCTTGCGGAAGACCTGCTGGAGCGATCCGAAGGAACGGGCCGAGCATCTGATGCTGCTGGATTCCCGGCCGTAATGACGTCGGTCGAGTCGCCAAGATCGGCACCGTGGCACCGACCGAGCAATCTCACCATCGAATATTACTCGCACGTCATGCATATCTCGTCGAACGTCGAAGGCGAACTGGCTGACGACAAGGACGCACTGGATGCCCTGTTCGCCGGTTTCCCGGCTGGAACCGTCTCAGGTGCGCCGAAAATCCGCGCCATGGAGATCATTGACGAGCTGGAGCCGACCCGGCGTGGCGTTTATGCCGGCTGTATCGGCTATTTCGGCGCCAACGGCGATATGGATACGGCGATTGCGCTTCGCACCGGCGTCATCAAGGACGGTATGCTGTACATTCAGGCCGGTGGCGGTGTTGTCGCTGACAGTGAGCCCGAGTTCGAATATCAGGAAAGCATCAACAAGGCTCGTGCACTGGTTCGTGCTGCCGAGGATGCGGCTCAGTTTTCCAACTGACTGCCAGACACTTTCCCGTTTTCTATTCCTGACCGATCCGCACCACTGCCGAAATCGGCACCAGCTGAAATCCCTTGGTCGACAGGGTCGGCAGCCATTCCTTCAGGGCTTCAATGGTTTTATCGCGCGGATGGCCGATGGCGATGGCCAGTCCGGTGCGTCTGGCGATCTGCTCGGTATGGCGCAGTTGAGCGCGAATGCGGTCCAGATCATCATCATGGTCGAGGAAGACGTTCCTGACCGCATAGGGAATACCGCCGTCCCTTGCCGTTTCATGGGCAACCGACTTGCCCGAGGTCACAGAGTCCAGGAACAGATAACCCCGTTGCCTGAGTGCCTTGACGACGCTGCGCATCCCTTCCTTGTCGGCAGTAAAGCGGCTGCCCATGTGGTTGTTGATGCCAACGTAACCGGACATCTGATCCAGATTCCAATCAATACTTTTCTTCAACTCGATTCCGGCATGCCGAGCAACACGTTCGGGCCGGGATTGATTGCCGTCGAACTGGGCTCCATCGGGACATGCAGCATCAGTTCGTGTCCGGCCTTACGGGCATCCGCAGCCTGTTTGGCAAGGTCTTCAGCATAGGACATGAACGACAGGGTCAGTGGTCCCGGCAAGTCGATGGTGCGGCGCGCACCGCGGCGGTCCAGCCCGAGATCATCCATGACAATGACGATTTCCGGTTTGCCATTCAGCTTGATCGGTTGCGCATAACGCTGCCAGGGCGGCAGCTTTGACGAATCCTTGCGCTGCAGATCGGCGATGTTGTCGGGCATGGCACGTGCCGGATGAAATACCGGCAGCGGCCGCGTTTTGCGCAATTCCTTGGCTTCCGCTGGCGGCGGCGATGCCACCGGCTCGTTTGGCTTTGGCTTGGGACTTTCAGGCGCGACAAGAGGCTCTGCTGCCTCACTGGCTTTGCTGACAGCCAGTTCCGCCTTTTCGGTGTTTTCTCTGTCCGGCGATCTCACGGAGCCGTTGCCGAGGTCGATTTCGGCATCGGGTTCCGGCAAGGCGATGCGCTTTAATATTCCACCGGTTTGAATGATAATGTCGCGCGGTAATGATTCTTCGTATATACTGCTGTTTGCCGTATGAGCTTGATGTGAAGCTGTTTTGGTAACCGGTGGGGCCGGTTTCGGTGCAGGCGCGACTTCCTTGCCGATATAATAGCCACCAAATACCCCACCTAGGGCCATAACGATAAGCATCCCCATGCGAAGAGGGGTTAGTCCGATTCTTTTGGCGATAGACGGGCGCGGACGCGGCCATCCGGAGAGTTTGCCGTTATTTTGAGACGGTTTATCGACCGGTTCAGGTGCCAAATGGTTTTTCCGCTTCGTCGGGTTGAATGCGCGATCTGGGTAACGCACCGATGTGCGACTGGTTAACGTACAGATGTGCGATGGTCAATAAATTGGCATCGTAAGATGAATCGGTAAATGCGTATAAAATAACACTTTGTCAGGTTTCGGTCAGCCGAACTGACTATACGGATACCTTAGTTTTTCAAGGGGACGGTTAAATGAAGGCTTACGATCTCAGCAAGATGAATATTCTTGTGCTGGAAAAACACCTTCTGGTGCGCAAACTGCTGACCGATGTGTTTCTCGAGTTCGGTGTTGCCACCGTTTTCTCGACCCCTGAGCCGAAGGAAGCTTATAAGTATTTCTGCGACAATGCGCCGGATATCATTTTGTGTGACTGGACGCCGGACCTCGATGGCATGGCCTTCGTCCGGCAGATTCGTCAGGCAATGGATACCCCCAATCCGTATGCGCCGATTGTTGTTGTAACGGCGAATACTGAACTCAGGCACGTCTGTTTTGCGCGGGATAACGGGATGACCGAGTTCCTTGCCAAGCCGATTTCAGCCAAGACCATCTATTCCAGACTTTGCAGTGTTATCGAAAACCCGCGCCCGTTTGTTCGGGTCGGCGATTTCTTCGGCCCCGATCGTCGTCGCCGTTCTTCAAGCGGCATGGGCGATATGGATCGCCGCCGCGCCATCTGATACAGGCAAAGCGTTACTGGCCTTACCAGCTTTCCATCAAGCATAGTGATAGCGTGATCCTTCAGGATCAGAGATTCCTTGATCCTTCAGGATCAGAGATTCCTTGATCCTTTTGGGTCAGAGTTGCATTGTTCGGCTTCGTTTGAGACGGGGTCCCAAGATGTTTCTGCTGATCGATAACTACGACAGTTTTACCTATAACCTGCTGCACTATCTCGGTGAGTTGGGTGCCGAGGTGGTTGTGCGACGGAATGACGAGATCGCCGTTGCCGATGCGCTGGCACTGGGTGCCGAGGGGATTGTCATCTCGCCGGGTCCATGTGATCCGGATAAAGCGGGCATCTGCCTTGATCTGGTTGCCGCAGCCGCCGACCGGCATGTCCCTCTTTTTGGTGTCTGCCTTGGTTTTCAGGCGATCGGCCAGGCATTCGGCGGATCGATTGTCAGAGCCCCCAAGCCGATGCATGGCAAGATGTCGTCGATCAGCCACGACGGCACCGGCGTATTCAAGGGACTGCCCTCGCCGATTCAGGCGACACGCTATCATTCCCTCGCCATTGATCCGGAAACCATGCCGAACAGCCTGATCGCCATCGCCCACAGCGAGGACGGTGCCATTCAGGGTCTGCGTCATGCCGCTCTGCCGATCCACGGGGTGCAGTTTCACCCGGAAAGCATCGCATCTGAGCATGGCCACGATATCCTGCGTAACTTCATTGATCTGACCCGCAGCAGAGAGGCAGCCTGATGAGCGATGCCATGAAGCCGATCCTGAACAGACTTGCAGCCGGCGAGGCATTGAACGCTAGGGATGCCGAAGCAGCCTTCGGCGTTATCATGTCCGGCGATGCAACCCCGGCACAGATTGCCGGCATGCTGATGGCACTTCGGGTGCGGGGTGAAACCGTCGACGAGATTACCGGTGCCGTCAGGACCATGCGGGCCAAGATGGACACCATCAAAGCCCCTGCCAGTGCCATGGATGTGGTCGGTACTGGTGGTGACGGATCAGGAACCTTCAATATTTCAACCGGTGCCGCCTTTGTGGTTGCAGGCGCCGGTGTGCCGGTCGCCAAGCACGGCAACCGTGCGTTATCGTCGAAATCGGGTGCAGCAGACGTGCTGTCATCGCTCGGTGTTAATCTGGATGCCCCTTTTCCGATAATTGAGAAAGCCATCGCTGAGGCGGGAATCGGCTTTCTGATGGCACCGCGTCACCACAGTGCGATGCGCTTCGTCGGCCCGGTCAGGGTCGAGATGGGGGTCAGAACGATTTTCAATATCCTCGGTCCGCTGTCGAATCCGGCTGGCGTCAAACGCCAGTTTACCGGCGTTTTCTCGCGCCAGTGGGTGCGGCCGATGGTGGAAACGCTGGCCAATCTGGGCTGTGAAGCGGCTTGGGTCGTGCACGGATCGGACGGGCTTGATGAGTTGACGACGACCGGCCCAAGTTATGTTGCCGAGCTGGCCGATGGCAAAATCACCGAGTTTGAGGTCACGCCTGCCGATGCCGGTCTGCCAACGGCTACGGCGGCCGAGCTCAAGGGTGGTGATCCCGAGGCCAATGCAGCAGCGCTCAGGGACCTGCTGGACGGCAAACCGGGCGCTTACCGCGACATCGTGCTCTACAACGCCGCCGCATCCCTGATCGTTGCAGGCAAGGCCGCCGATCTTAAAGCAGGTGTAAAGCTGGCCACGACATCGATCGATGACGGACATGCGCGTGCTGCACTGGATAAGCTCGTCGCCATTACAAATATCTGAGATCAGGTTAGATGAACTTATGAGTGACGTTCTGGCAAAAATATGCGCTGAAAAACGCGAGCATGTGGCGCTCAAGAAGGCTGAGCGAAGCTTTGCCGAGGTTGAGCAGGCGGCAAAGGCCGAGCCGGCGGTACGCGGGTTCATCAGGGCGCTTCGCGCTAAAATGGAAAGCAACGCGTATGGTCTGATCGCTGAATTGAAGAAAGCCTCGCCGTCGAAAGGCCTGATCCGCGAGGACTTCAATCCCCCTGCCCTGGCTACGGCGTATCAGTCCGGTGGTGCCGCCTGTCTCAGTGTGTTGACCGACAAGCCGTATTTTCAGGGTGATGACGCCTTTCTGTTGTCAGCCCGCGCTGCCGTGACGTTACCGGTGCTGCGCAAGGATTTCATGGTTGATCCCTATCAGATCGCCGAATCCCGGGCACTGGGTGCCGATTGTATCCTGTTGATCATGGCGGCGCTGGAAGACGGTGAAGCCGCAGATCTGGAAGCTCAGGCGATGGATTACGGCATGGATGTGCTGGTTGAGGTCCACGATGCCATTGAGCTTGATCGTGCCCTCAGGCTCAAATCCCCGTTGCTCGGTATCAACAACCGCAATCTCAAGACTTTACAGGTCGATATCGCCACGACCGAAGCGCTGGCTGAGAACGTGCCTGCGGATAAAATCATGGTGTGTGAAAGCGGACTGTTCAAACGGGCGGATCTGGATCGTATGGCCAAGGTCGGCGCGCTGCTTCCTGATCGGCGAAAGCCTGATGCGTGAGCAGGATGTGGCGGCGGCGACGCGAGCCCTGCTCAACCCTGGAATGGCAGCATAAATGGCGGATTTCACTCATCTTGATGCGGACGGCAACGCCGTCATGGTCGATGTTTCCGATAAGGCCGATACGGAACGTACGGCGACGGCCAGGGGCAGCGTCTATATGCAGGCGGAAACGCTGGCCAGGATCATGCAGGGCGGCGTCAAGAAAGGCGACGTGTTGTCGGTGGCGCAGTTGGCCGGCATCATGGGCGCGAAAAAGACGCCTGATCTGATCCCGCTCTGTCATCCTCTGGCGCTGACCTCGGTCAAAGTCAATCTGGTCACGGATCCCGCGCGCAATGCGGTGGATATCGAAGCGACCTGCAAGCTCAAGGGGCAGACCGGCGTCGAGATGGAAGCGCTCAGCGCCGTCTCGATCGCGGCCCTGACCGTCTATGACATGTGCAAGGCCGTTGATCGGGGGATGCGGATCGCCGATATCCGCCTGACCCACAAATCAGGCGGTAAATCCGGCACCTTCGAGGCCGAATAGATGCTCACCATTGAACAGGCGCTGGCCAATATCCGCGCTGGCATCAAGCCGGTGGCGACCGAGGAAGTATTTATCCCGGAAGCCCTGGGCCGGGTTCTGGCCGAAGACGTCAGTGCCACAGTCAGTCACCCGCCGCAGGCAGTTTCTGCAATGGACGGGTATGCAGTCCGTGCCGCTGATGTCTCAACAGTACCCGCAACCCTGACGCAGATCGGCGAAGCCGCTGCCGGGCATCTGTTCGATGGCACCGTCGACACCGGGCAATGCACGCGGATTTTTACCGGTGGCGCCCTGCCCAAGGGGGCTGATTGCATTGTCATTCAGGAAGATACAGACGCTGATGGGATGCAGATCACAATCAAAGAATCGTCCGAAGCGGGTGATTGGGTGCGGCCCGAAGGGCTGGATTTCGCCGCCGGCAAGGTTTTGCTGCGGGCCGGACGGGTGCTTTCGGCCCGCGATCTCGGTGTTGCCTCGGCAGCTGGCGCAACCTGGGTCCGGGTACGCAGAAAACCGCGCATTGCCGTGCTGTCGACCGGTGATGAAATCGTCATGCCGGGTGCGCCCAGACGTGCAGACCAGATCGTCAGTTCGAATTCCGTGGCGCTGGTGGCCTATGCTCAGGTGTTGGGTGCTGTCGGCACGTCCATCGGCATTGCTGCTGACAAACCGGCAAGCCTGCGTGAGCGGCTGAAAGATGCGGCCGGTTACGATCTGCTGGTGACGTCTGGTGGTGCCAGCGTCGGCGACCATGATCTCGTGCAGTCGGTATTTGGTGATGAAGGGCTGGAACTCGGCTTTTACAAAATCGCCATGCGGCCCGGCAAACCACTGATCTTCGGGCACATCGGCGAAACCGTGCTGCTTGGCTTGCCGGGTAATCCGGTATCAACCGGTGTTACCGCGGCGATTTTCCTGCGGGCTGCTGTGGAAGCGATGCTGGGACTTGAACCGGCACCGCTTTACGAGGCGGCACGGCTTGGCTGTGATCTCGGGGCGAACGGCAAGCGGCTCGATTTCATGCGGGCCCGATTGGCGGGCAGTGAAGACGACCTGCCGACGGTGACTCCGTTTGACCGTCAGGACAGCTCGATGATGGCGTTGTTTGCTGATGCCGATTGTCTGCTGATGCGCGAAATCGGCGCACCCGCAGCCAAAGCCGGCGATATTGTGAAAATCGTCCGCCTCGGCTTTTCCATTTCCAGATTCTAGATGCGTTTTTAAGTGATTTTCGCTCATTTCAAGTCATTGCCCTGTTGACAGCGAATGAGAACTTAAGTAGAACTTTTAACTATTGTTGGTAATTTGTTCTACTTCTGATCACCAGATGATCCCTATATTTAGGGTGTCATCAGGATAAGGGCCGCTAAATGCTCACACGCAAGCAGTATCAACTCCTGATGTTCATCGACGCATCGTTAAAGAAAAACGGTGTATCACCGTCTTTCGATGAAATGAAGGAAGCATTGAATCTCAAGTCGAAATCCGGGATCCACCGGCTGATTACCGGGCTTGAGGAACGTGGCTTCATCCGCAGACTGGCACATCGCGCCCGCGCCCTTGAAGTCTTGAAGCTGCCTGAAAACGCTGCCACCCCGGAAATCCCGGCGCAAAGCGAGCAGCCGCGCCCGGCATTCCGACCGAAAGTCATCAAGGGTGAATTCAACCTGATCGGTGCGCAGACTGCGGAAGCGTCAGAATCCGTGCAGTTGCCGCTTTACGGCCGGATTGCCGCTGGCACCCCGATCGAAGCGCTGCGTGATCCCACAACATTTATTGATGTGCCGGCGGCGCTGTTGGGCGGCGGCGATCATTATGCCCTCGAAGTTGACGGCGATTCGATGATTGAAGCCGGTATTCTCGATGGCGACACGGTGATCATCAAGCAGACGGAAACCGCTGAAAACGGTGCCATCGTTGTCGCTTTTGTCGATGACGGTGAAGTGACCCTGAAACGGCTGCGTCGGCGCGGTGCCTCGATTGCGCTGGAACCGGCCAACTCTGCCTATGAAACACGGATTTTCGGTCCGGATCAGGTCAAGGTTCAGGGCGTTCTCAAGGCGCTTTACCGGTATTACTGACCCGTATCCCCTCACCGATCACTCCGGTGCTATCACCCACGGACGCAAGCCGCGCTCGCCATTGACGGTCAGGATGACCGGCCCCGTATCACTGAAGCGGATGCTGTGCGTCCCGCCCCGCCATAAATCAAAACGATCGATGACACCCCAGGGCGGTTGGCATCGTCCGCGGACCGGGACCATGGCAACCAGCATGTCGCTCAGCTGGCAGTCATCGTGCAGGGGCGTTTCATTCAGGGCGATGGCAATACGCCGTGTGCCGACGGCGACGGTGCACCCGTCAGCATCGCAGCGTAGCCTGCCCTGTGTTTGCTCGGCATTGTCCTGCCAGGGCTTCGGTTTTTCGTCATACCCGAGCCGGCGTTGCCAGGTCTCGACCTCGAACCGTGCGGCGCGACCGTTTGACGTCCGCAGACCGGTGACTCCGTCACTGACGGCAATTGTTCTGGCTTCACCGTCAATGATCATGTCCGGTGGTTGTCCAAACAGCGGACCGCCGAGGGCTACAGCCAGCACCGGGACAGCATAAAACCGCCAACGGGTCTGCCACAGTGCCAGCCACAGACCAGCCAGCACACACAAACCCAGTGACCATGCCGGTGGTGCGCTGACATCGGCGGCGGCACCGGGCAGCCCGGCAAACAGGTGGGCGCTCTGCAGTATCCAGTCGATCCCCATGCACATCAGCTTTAACGGCAGTGCATCCCAGCCCAACGGCATGGCCAGCAACGTCGCGATGCCGGCCGGCATGACCCACAATGCCGCCAGCGGTACGGCGATGGCATTGGTGATCAGCCCAAAAGCCGAGACATGCTGAAAATGATAGATGGCAAACGGCGCCGTGGCAGCGCTGGCCACGACCGTCGTCAGCAGAACGCCGCCCAGATAACCCATGCATTTGCGGATCAGACCGGGTTCGACCAATCGCGGTTTCAGTCGTCGCCGACGGGCCAGCCAGGCATAAGTCGCGATCAGTGCCGTCACAGCAGCAAAGGACATCTGAAATCCGGGGCCGACGAGGCTTTCCGGGCGCAGCAGCAGAATAACAATGGCTGCCCAGCAGACGCTCCTCATACTGAGCGCTCTGCGATCTATCAGTATCCCCGTCAGCATCAGTCCTGTCATCAGAAAGGCGCGTTCCGTCGGCACCGTCAATCCAGCCAGCACGGCATAGGCAAAAGCAGCCGGGATCGCGATCCATGCGGCTGTCTTTTTGGTATTGTTCCTGAGACCGATGATCGGCACAAGGGCCAGCAACAGGCGCACGGTCGCGAACACAATACCGGCAACAAGTCCGATATGCAGACCGGATATCGCCAGCAGATGCGCAATTCCGGCGTCGCGCATGTCTTGCAGGACTTCTTCGGAAATGAAGCTCCGATGCCCGGTCATCAACGCTGCGGCGACCGCGCCAGAATCATTATCCTGCAGGTGATGGACCCGTTTTGATATCTGCAGCCGCAGCGTTTCGATACGTCTGACCAACGCTTTGCCATCGGAATCGGGGGACTCGCCAATGATGTCGACGGGGCCCAGGATGAAGCCATAGGCCCCGATCCCCTGAAAGAACGCACGGCGTTGAAAGTCAAAGGCCCCAGGCATGCTGGGTGGTGGCGGTGGCCGCAGGATTGCCAGCACGGATACCCGAGTGCCGGGCAACAGGGTTTCGGTGACGCTGCCGTCTCCCTTCAGGCTTAAACGGATTTTACCGGGTGTTTTCTTGGTGTCGACCCTGTCGATGGACAATGACGAAAGAACGAGACGCGCCCCCTTCTCGCGCAGTTCCATGGTGTCGATTTCACCGGTGATGCGAACCGGGCCTGAGCGTTCATGAATGGACGGGGTCTTTACGGCTTCGGTTCGCCATTGTGCGACGGCAAGGCCGAGACTGATGCTGATCAGAACAAACGTGCAGAGCTTGCCGACATCGCTGCGGATCAGGATATAGAGGATCAAACACGCGACGGTACAGATACAGCCGAGCCAGAGCGCTGGTTCCGTCGGCAGTGAAAAATAAATGGCGATGCCGGTGCCGATGCCAACCGGCAGCCAGTGTGCCCATTGCGGACGTTCGGCCAACAGAACGTCCCAGATCGCATACCCTGCCCGCCCAATACCATTTATCATGTCTGCGCTATGCAAGGCTCAGCATGATTTTTCACCGGTTGTGATAAATGAAGATCGGGCGGTGCTTGAATCAGGATCACAGGATATTCATGTGGAGAGCAGGAATTATGTCGTACACGTGCGATTATGCTGCACACGCGAGATAATTGTGATAGATAGTCGGTGTCTGCCGAAAGTCCCGGCGACTTCCCCGGCGACTTTCAAGGAGAATTCATGCCTGTCGTTACCCGTTTCGCCCCTTCGCCTACCGGTTTTCTGCATATTGGCGGTGCCCGTACTGCCCTTTTCAACTGGCTGTTTGCAAAGCATCACGAACAATATGGCGATGGCGGCACGTTTCTCCTGCGCATTGAAGATACCGATCGGGCACGCTCGACCGATGCCGCAGTAGCGGCGATCCACGATGGTTTGAGCTGGCTCGGGCTGGATTGGGACGGTGACGCGGTTTCCCAATTTGCCCGTCGCGAGCGGCATCAGGAAATTGTGCACCAACTGCTCGAACGGGGCATGGCCTATAAATGCTACTGCACGCCGGAAGAATTGACGGAAATGCGGGAAAAAGCCCGCGCATCCGGTGCCAAACGGATGTACGACGGGACCTGGCGCGACCGTGATCCGGCAGAGGCGCCGGCCGGTGTCGATCCGGCGATCCGCCTCAAGGCACCCCTCGAAGGTGTGACCGTGATTGAAGATCTGGTGCAGGGCAGGGTCGAGGTTGCCAACGAACAGCTTGATGACATGGTACTGCTGCGCGGCGACGGCAACCCGACCTATATGCTGGCCGTGGTCGTTGATGATTTCGATATGGGGATCACGCATGTCATTCGCGGTGACGATCATCTGGTCAATGCGTTCCGTCAGGTTCAGTTGTTCAAGGCCATGGACTGGCAGATACCGGAATTTGCCCACATTCCACTGATCCATGGTCCGGATGGTGCCAAACTGTCGAAGCGGCATGGTGCGCTGGGTGTCGATGCCTACCGAGACATGGGGTATCTGCCGGAAGCGCTGCGCAATTATCTGATGCGTCTCAGCTGGTCACATGGTGACGAGGAAATCATTTCAACGGAACAGGCGATTGAATGGTTCGGCCTTGATGCGGTCGGACGCGGCGCTGCCCGGTTTGACTTCCAGAAACTGGAATCCCTGAATGGTCATTATATTCGTCAGACTGACAATGCGAGGCTGACTGCGTTGATTATGCCCAAGTTACAGACATTGCTCGACGGGGTGCTTGCCGAAGGGGCGGAATCTCGGGTAAAAATGGGAATGGACGGACTAAAAGAGCGTGCAAAAAATCTAAACGAACTTACTGAAAACGCTAAATTTTACGCAGCACCCAGACCGCTCCAGCCTGACGATAAAGCGACACAAATTCTAAGCGAAGATGCGAAGCAGACATTAACTGCATTTCGCGCTGATGTGGCTGAAATTACCGATTGGACGGAAGAAAATGTCCAGTCTGCGGCCAAGGCCTACGCCGAGGCGCATGCTTTGAAACTTGGCATGGTGGCGCAGCCGCTTCGCGCAGCATTAACGGGCTCGACTGTGTCGCCCGGTATATTCGAGGTGATGGCCGTTCTAGGCCGTGAGGAAACCCTCGCCCGGCTGGACGACGTGCAATAGCGCGCTTTCGGCTCAAACAAAAACGCGTCCGGATTGCCGACGCGTCAGCCTGCAGGACAAGACCGGCAGGTGAACAACAGAGGAGAGACCTGAATGAGCAATGAAAAAACGTATACCCTGACCGACGATACGAGCGGCAAAAGCTGGAAATTGCCGGTGATGCACGGAACGCTTGGGCCTGACGTTATCGATGTCCGCAAGCTGTACGCTGAAACCGGCTGCTTCACCTATGATCCGGGCTTTACCTCGACGGGGAGCTGTCAGTCCAAGATCACGTTCATCGATGGTGATGAAGGTGTTTTGCTGTATCGCGGCTATCCGATCGAGCAACTGGCAGAAAAATCCGACTTCATGGAAGTCTGCTATCTGCTTTTATACGGCAACCTGCCTTCGGCGAAGGACAAGGAAAAATTCGAGCACGACATCACCTATCACACGATGGTTCATGAACAGATGCAGACGTTCCTGCGCGGGTTCCGTCGTGATGCGCACCCGATGGCCGTGATGTGCGGTATGGTCGGCGCGCTTGTCGGCGTTCTATCACGACTCGCTCGACATCAGTAACCCGAAGCATCGCGATGGTCGTCATCCTATCGCATGATCGCGAAGATGCCGACGATTGCAGCGCTGGCTTACAAGTACAACCTCGGCCAGCCCTACACGTACCCCAAGAACAAGCTGCGTCTATGCGGAAAACTTCCTGCACATGATGCTTCTCCGATCCGTGCGAGGAATATGTAAGTGGATCCTGTCCTGGCCCGCGCCATGGATCGTGATTCTGATCTTGCATGCCGATCACGAGCAGAACGCCTCGACCTCGACCGTGCGTCTAGCCGGTTCTTCGGGTGCCAACCCGTTTGCCTGTATCGCCGCGGGTATTGCCTCGCTTTGGGGACCGGCACACGGCGGCGCCAACGAAGCGGCGCTGAACATGCTGGAAGAAATCGGCGACAAGAAAAACGTCCGGCAAGTTCGTAGAGAAAGCCAAGGACAAGGACGACCCTTTCCGCCTGATGGGCTTCGGTCACCGGGTTTACAAGAACTTCGATCCCGCGCTCGCGGGTCATGCGGACACCGTGCCACGAGGTTCTGGATGCGCTTGGCGTGCATGACGAACCGTTGCTCGAAATCGCTCTGCGAGCTGGAAAAGATCGCCCTTGAAGATCCGTACTTCATCGAGAAGAAGCTGTATCCGAACGTCGACTTCTATTCGGGTATCATCTTCAAGGCGATGGGGATTCCCGACAACGATGTTCACGGCACTGTTCGCGGTTGCCAGAACCGTCGGCTGGATTGCCCAGTGGAACGAGATGATCGAGGATCCGAGCCAGAAGATCGGCCGTCCGCGTCAGCTGTTCACGGGTGCTGAAAAGCGCGACTACGTCGGCATCGACAAACGCTAGGCAACACAGGTCACTCTTCAACGGCGCGGGGATCAGTCTCCGCGCCGTTTTTCTTTGTCAGGAACGTTGTGCGGTCTGCATGACAAGCCGTGCTGCCGCCGTTGACGGCGCATCGTCGCCTGCGCGAAGGGCTGCCAGCGCCGTGGCAATGTCACCGCTCTGCCGCTTGCGCTCCGTATCCGATTGCAGCAAGGCGATCAGCGCTGGTGTCAGGCGCGCCACTGTACAGTTTTCCTGCAGGAATTCCGGTACGGCGGGTTTGTCGAGGATCAGGTTGATGATTGAAGCGTACTTCACCCGGATCAGCTGCCTGGCGATGAAACCGGTCAGCGGCGACAGTCGATAGGCAATCAGACTGGGCACGCCGGCCATGGCCAATTCCAGTGATACCGTCCCGCTTGCGGCCAGTGCGGCATCGGCGGCGGCAAAGGCATCATATTTTTCCACGTCCCCTTCGAGAACGAGCACATTATCCCATTGTGCTGTTTTCTGTCTGACGATGGCGGCGACGCCTGCCACCGTCGGGATGACGATCCGGCAGGGCCCGGTGCTTGCTATTGTACGCTTTACCGTCTCGCCAAAGATGTCGATCAGGCGCGAAACCTCACCCATGCGGCTGCCGGGCAGGACCAGTAAAATTTTCTCGTTTGTGCCGATGCCGTGGCGGTTCCGAAAGTCCAGACCCTTGCCGAGACCGGCGCCGCTTTCGAGGATCGAATGGCCGACAAATGTGGCGGCAACTCCGGCCTTCTCGAAGTACGGGGGCTCGAACGGCAGCAGGCACATGACGTGATCGACCAGCCGCGCCACCTTTTTCGCCCTTCCCGGCCGCCAGGCCCAGACCGACGGTGCAACGTAATGGACAATCGGCACATCGAACCCGTGCAGTCGTTTGGCAACGCGAAAACAAAAATCCGGCGCATCGATGGTGACGATTACGTCAGGTTTCCTGGCCCGGATATCGACTTCGGTTTCGCGGATCCGTTTCAGGATATTGGGAAGTCGCGGCAGGACTTCGGACAGCCCCATCACCGCCAACTCATCCATCGGAAACAGGCTATCAAGTCCCGCCGCAGACATCAGCGGACCACCGACCCCGGAAAACCGGACGCCGGCATCACCGGCAAGGGATTGAAGCGCCTGCATCAAACGACCGCCCAGTACATCACCGGACGGCTCACCGGCAATCAGATAAACATGAACCGGCGCGCTCATTGCCAGTTTCCTTCGGCGTCAGCACCAATCAGGAACAGGCCCAGTTCATTGGCTTTGTTGATGGTTTCCGAGCGATCGAGAAGAAACGCATTGCCGGCTTCGATAACGACACCCGTCAGGCCTGCAGCGTGCGCATGGATGATCGTATCCGGGCCGATGGTCGGCAGGTCGACACGTCTTTCCTGGCCCGGCTTCAGCGTTTTGGCAAGCACGCCGCCTGTGTTCCGGCGGTCAGCCAAACGGCGCAGCATGATGTCGGTACCGGCTGCATCCTCTTCGATGATGATCTGTGCATGACTGGCAACGACGGCCTGACCGATATCTCGGGCACCCAGATCCCGGGCAGCCTTGATGGCGGTGTTGATATCGGCTGCCTCGGCAGTGCCCGGTGCTCTGTTACCGAGAACGCCTTTTGGCATCAGATAGTCAGGCAGTAATTCATCGGCGCCGATGACGGTGAAGCCCTCGCCCTCAAGCGCTGCAACCAATGCCGTCAACAGGCCGTCATCGCCGAGCAATGCGGCCCCGCTGGTCGCAAAAAACTTGATCCCCCACCAGTCTGGCCGCAATTCCAGCATTGAAGGGCGGTGAATGGCTCCGGCCATCACGAGTGTATCGCAACCGGTGTCCTTCAGGTTCTTGACGGTAGCACCGGCAGCGCCGATACGGATGATGGCATGACTGTCGTTGGCAAAAGCCGACGCATCGCCCTGCCCTTCGAAAATGACGACGTGAAAAGGCTGTTGCCGCTGTCGGCAGGCGTCACCGAGCAGGACCGGCAGCTTGCCGCCGCCGGCGAGTATGCCGATCTTGTTACGCGGCATCTTCCATGTGCGGCTGGCAGATACGGCGTGATGAATCGCTGCGGATGAAATTGACGATTTCCATGACCGGTTCGTTATTCTTGAAATCTTCGATCACGTCCTGCAGACGCTCTGCCATGGTGCCTTCTTCGGCGAAAATCATGCGGTAGGCCTTGCGGATTTCATGAATAAGATCGCGTGAGAACCCGCGCCGCTTTAAGCCGACGATATTCAGCCCCTCAAGGCGGGCACGGTTGCCGGTTACGATGCCGTAAGGAATGACGTCATGCTCGACACCGGTTTTGCCGCCGATCATGGCGTGCTTGCCGATCCGTACGAACTGGTGCACCGCCGAAAGGCCGCCGATGATCGCCCAGTCCTCGATCACAACGTGGCCGCCAAGCGTGGCACTGTTGACCAGAATGACGTTGTCACCGATCAGGCAGTCGTGAGCGACGTGGGCGCCGACCATGATCAGGCAGTCGTTGCCGACTTTCGTCAGCAGACCGCCGCCTTCAGTGCCGGGATTCATCGTCACGTGTTCGCGAATGACGTTCCTGGCGCCGATCTCAAGCGATGATGCTTCACCCTTGAATTTGAGATCCTGTGGCTGATGGCCGATGGATGAAAACGGGAAGATTTTTGTTTCCGGGCCAATTGTGGTCTTCCCTTCGACGACGACGTGCGACATCAGGGTGACGCCGTCACCCAGTCGGACTTCGGCACCGATAACAGAATAAGGGCCGATTTTGACGTTTGCGCCCAATTCTGCCTTTGGGTCGACTATGGCCGTCGGATGAATATCCGTCATGTTTGTTTCCTATTCCGCCTGATCGACGATCATGGCGGTGAATGTAGCTTCTGCCATCAATACACCGTCTGCCTTGGCCTCGCCCTTGAAACGCCAGACCTTGCCGCGCCCGTGTTCCTTGGTGACATGCAGATGCAGTGTGTGACCCGGTAATACGGGTTTGCGAAACCGGGCGCTGTCGATGGACATGAAATAGACCAGCTTATCGGCAGCGGTGCTTTCAAGCGCTTCGATGACGACAATCGCAGCTGTTTGAGCCATGGCTTCGACGATCAGGACGCCGGGCATGATCGGATGGCCGGGGAAATGGCCCTGAAAGAACGGCTCGTTGGCCGTGACATTCTTGATGCCGATAGCCCTTTCGCCGGGATGAATGTCACGAACCCGATCGATCAAAAGGAAGGGATACCGATGCGGTATTCTTTCCATGATCCCGGTAATATCCACATCGTGACCGGTGCTGACGGCATCTGAATCCATCCCTAATTCCCCTTTTTCTTGGTCAGGCGCTCAAGCATCGCAACTTCCTTTAACCAGGCCCTTATGGGCTTTGCCGGGCTGCCGCCAAGTTCCTGCCCGGGGTCGACATTGCGCATAACGCCGCTTTGTGCGGCAATCCTGGCACCGCTGCCGATTTTCAAGTGGCCGACAAGGCCGACCTGACCGGCAAGGACGACAAAATCCCCAAGCTCGGTACTGCCGGAAATGCCGACCTGACTGACGATGACGCAATTCTCACCGATCTGAACATTGTGGGCAATCTGTACCAGATTGTCGATCTTGGTGCCGTTACCGATGCGCGTGTCAGGCCCTGTACCGCGATCTATCGTGGTATTGGCGCCGATTTCAACGTCAGAGCCGATAATGACACGACCGAGTTGCGGTACCTTCACATGGCCAGCCGGCCCCATGGCAAACCCGAAGCCGTCCTGACCGATGCGTACGCCTGCATGGATAATTGAATTTTCGCCAATAATCGCATTGGCGACGCTCGCATTGGAACCAATGCGGGTGTTTTTGCCGATCACCACGCCATCACCGATAACGACGTTTGCCGCAATAATGCACCCTTCGGCGATTTCAGCCTTGTTGCCAATGACGGCACCTGGGCCGATTTCGGCACCGGGGGCAATCTTTGCATCGGCAGCAATGACTGCCGAGGCTGCTATACTGCCATTTGCAGTCGCTGGTGGATAGAACAGGGCCGCAACACGTGCATAGGCATGGTAGGGCTCTGGCGTGACCAGCAGTTTCATACCTGAAGGGGCAAGATCGGCAACATCCGGAGAGACGATGCACGCCCCGGCCCTGGAAACTTTGAATTGATCCGTATATTTCCGGTTATCAAGAAAGCTGACATCATCCGGTCCGGCAACATTCAAGGGCATGACATCCTTGAATATTTGTTCCGGATCGTCGGCTGGGGCGCATTTAGTCCCTGCCGCTTCAGCAATCAATGCCAGACTGAACGGACCGGCATTGGCAAAAAACCGGAAATCCGCCATCTCGATTACTTCGGGATCTCGACCTTGACGGTCGGCAGCTTTTTATTGAGTTCCTTCAAAACCTCGCCGGTGATATCGAGATTGGTTTTAACAAAAACGACCTGCGAAAGACGCAAAATGACGTCGTAACCGTTTTTCTCGGCCATCGAAGCGACGATTTCATTCAACGAGCGCTCAACCTGCAGCATGGCATTGCTTTGTGTTTCTTCGAGACTGCGGCGGCGTTCCTGCACCATCTGTTGCACGTTGACGACGCGCTGCTCGAACTTGCGCCGCTCATCTGCAAAGGCTTCCGGTGCCAGAAGAGTCTGCTTTTTAGCCAACTCCTGTTGCGCTGTCCGTAAGGCATCCTGCTCTTTCTGAAGTTCACCCTGAAGCTTGTTCTGATAGGTGATGATCTGCTCACGGATGGATTTCACGGACGCGGCGTCGCGTCTGATGACACCGATATCAAGGACGGTGAAAACAGGTGCACCCTGTGCCCCTTGAGTTTGGGCAGATACAGGGGTTGCCGTATGCATTGCTGCGACTGCAAGGAACACGATTAACGTCGCTGTCAAATGTCTCACTAACAAAAAAACCTCCTAAAACCGTGTGCCGAAGTTAACCCGCACGTATTCCGTTCTGTCGAAATCTTCTTTCAGAAGCGGAACGGCGAGGTCTATGCCCAGTGGCCCGAATGGTGATTCCCACGTTATGCCCGCACCCATGCCCATACGCAATGAATCCACGTCACGGGTTGATGCATTAACTGGTGATAACTTTCCCGAAGATCCCAAATCGGTAAACACACGGCCACCAACACCGAATTCATCGGGCAATCCGGTCGGGAACGTCATTTCGAATGTTGCCGCATACAGCCATTCGCCGCCCAGTGCGTCATCAGTGGCGATATCGCGTGGGCCTGAACCCGCTGTTGCGAAGCCACGAACATCTTCGCCGCCAAGGAAATAACGCTCCGAAAGGGCAACATCTTCACCCAGACCGGCGATATAGCCGAATTTACCTCTTGCCGAGAGAACCCAGCGGTCAGCGAGTGGATAGTAAACGCCGGACGTTGCCGTATTGCGCAGATGGAACAATGTGCCACCAAGTCCGGCGCCTTCCGTTTCCAGTTTCAAGACGTAGCCACTGGTCGGCTTGATGATGTTGTCACGGCGATCATAGGCGATGGTGTGACCGAGTTCCGAAAGGGTTTCCGACCCTTGCTGGTCTCTGATCAGGCTCGAAGCGTCGCTGGCGACACTGGATATATCCGTGATGCGGAATGTATAGCGCCAGGATTCCGAGAGATTCTCGGTAATTCTGTATCCAGTCCGAACTCTGCCGCCTTTGCGCTCGATGTCGAACGAACTGGTATCCTGCAAGTCGCGCGTGAAGCGGAATAAATCAAAGCCGGCGCTTAATTCGCGATCCAGGAAGTACGGTTCGGTGAAGCTGAAATCTATCTGCGAGGCCTCGGCGGCAATCTGCGTCTGCAATGTTACATTCTGGCCCTTGCCGAGGAAGTTGGATTCTGTCAGCCGGATATCGCCAAGTACGCCGACTGTTGATGAATAACCGGCACCCAGCGTGATCTGACCGGTCGGTTTTTCCTCAACAGCGACATTGATCAGGGTCTTGTCGGGCGCAGAACCGGGCACCTGGTCAATATTGACCTTTTCAAAGAAGCCCAAATTCTGAATGCGGGTCTTTGAACGGCGTAGCTTCGACGCGTTAAAGGCATCACCTTCGACCAATCTGAATTCGCGGCGAATGACCTTGTCCAGCGTGCGGATGTTGCCGCTGATGTTGATCCGTTCGACAAAACGCGCGGGCCTTCATTGATCACGTATTTGACGTTGATCTTCTTGTTCTCGCGATCCCTGTTCACGCGCGGCCTGATTTCAACGAAAGCAAAACCCAGGGTGCCGACCTGTTCGGTCAGCCGGTCAATCGTCTTTTCTACTTCTTCGGCGCTGTACCAATCGTCTTTTTCGACTTCAAGGGAAGTTTTGAGGTCTTCTTCCTTGAGGTCCTTGAGGCGTGCTTCAACTTCGACATCGCCAAACTGATAGCGTTCGCCTTCTTCAACGGCGTAGGTCAGGAAGAAGGATTTTTTATCCGGCGTCAGCTCGGCTATACCCGAATTGACTTTGAAATCGGCATAGCCATTGTTCAGATAAAAGCGGCGCAGTAATTCACGATCGAGATTCATCCGGTCCGGATCGTAAACGTCATCGGTTGTGAAAAAGCGCCACCATTTGGTTTCACGCGTCTGAATGACTTCACGCAATCTGCCGTCACTGAATTCACTGTTACCGATAAAACGAATACTGCCGATCTCGGTTTCCGCACCTTCATTGATTTCGAAAACCAGATCGACGCGGTTCTGTTCAAGTTGAATGATCTTGGGTTCGACCGATCCGGCAAACAGACCGCTTTGACGATAGAGCGTCAGGATCCGTTTGACGTCTTCCTGAACTTTGGTGCGGGTATAGATGACCCTGGGGCGGAGTGAGATTTCGGATCTCAGGGATTCGCTCTCAAACTCCTTGTTCCCTTCGAATGCAATGCGGTTGATGATCGGGTTCTCAACCACATTGACGACCAGAACATTGCCTTCACGGCGCAGCGAAATATCGGCAAACAAGCCCGTTGCAAACAGACTTTTGAGCGACCTGTCGATGCGGCGCGGATCAAACGGATCACCTTCACGTATCAGCATGTAGGAGATAACGGTACCGGGATCAACGCGCTGGGCCCCACGCACTTCGACGGACTGAATGACATCCGCCTGCGCCACCTCAATCGGGTCAGCAAAAGATTCGTGTATGGTTAACGACGAAAGCGGCCCCAGGGCCGCTATCGTCAACACCAGTGCCGTAAGCCGGGTTCGTCCCGTCACGCTTCTCTCCCATTCGTCAGGTTATCACGTCGCCTGACGCTAATACTTTCGAATTCCTGAGTCTTTCCCCTAAAGACCCAATGCCCGTACGATATCATTCCATGTCACAGATACCATGAGAATCAATACCAAAGCCAGTCCGATTCGGAAACCGTATTCTTGCGCCCGGTCACCCAACGGCTTACCGCGGACGGCTTCTATACCCATGAACATCAGATGCCCGCCATCCAATACAGGGATCGGAAACAGATTGATCAGGCCCAGATTGATCGAAAGCACGGCCATGAAGAAGAAGAGTTGCAAAGCGCCCTGCTCTGCCGCCTGCCCGGACATCTGGGCAATCGCGATCGGTCCACCCAGGTCCTTGAAGTTGCCTTCGCCGATCAATAGCTTGCCGATATTGGTGAGGGCCTGACCGGTGATTGAAAAGGTTTTCTCGATACCGAACCACGCAGCCGAGAGCGGATTCAGGCGTTTGTGCTCACCCATCGTACCCTGCATGCGGATACCCAGTCTGCCGACGGTCTTGCCGTCCTGATCGGCGGTATTCGGTGTAACAGTCAACTGCACCTCGCGGCCTTCACGCAGAACAGTCAGGGGCAGCGTCATACCGGCGCTGGCCGATACGATATCCTGAACCACCTTCGGGTCTTTGATTTCGGCATTGTTTAGCGAAACCAGGATGTCGTTTGCTTCAATCCCTGCCGAAGCGGCGGCGGTTCCGGGCATGACTTCGCCTACGGTTACGCGGATTTGCGGTACACCGACCGACATGGCGATGACAGCCAGCACCAGCATGGCAAACAGGAAATTGATGGCCGGGCCGGCAAAGACGATGGCGGCGCGCTGACCGACGGTTTTAAAGGCAAATGATACCGCTTTGTCCGCTTCGCTCATTTCACCGGACTGTTCGGTGGAATAGGAACCGGCTCCCTTTTCAAGAACATTGACGGCGCTGTTGTCACCGTCCTCAACCATGCCGAACATTTTGACATAGCCGCCAAGGGGTACGGCGCTGACACGCCAACGGGTCCCGGATTTGTCAAACCAGCCGAAGATCTCCGGGCCGAAGCCAATCGAAAAGACTTCAACGCGTACCCCGTTGCGCCTGGCGACCCAGTAATGACCCCATTCGTGGACAAACACGATGATTGAGAGGACCACCAAAAACCAGAGTACGGTCGAGAGCGTGTCGAATTCCATTATGTGCCTTTATTCATTCACTTTTTCAGATCATTGATATGCGTGTGTATGGGCGCTACGTCAATGTTTCCGGCTGATTTTGTTATACGTCAAATTCCGGCAGAGGTGGATTTTTCCTGCGCAATACGTCTGGCTTCCGCATCGGTTGCATAAACATCGTCAAGTGACGTCAGATCACGCCTCGGAATATGATCTAAGGTCTGCTCAACGACAGCCGTAATATTCAGAAAACTCAGTTTGCCGGCGAGAAAAGCATGAACGGCAATTTCGTTGGCAGCATTCAGGACGGTTGGTGCTGAACCGCCGATATTCAGGGCTTCCCGGGCCAACTGCAGTGCCGGGAAACGGACCGGATCGGGGGCTTCGAATGTCAGAGTCTGGATATCTTCGAGTTTGAGGCGCGGTGATGGCGCCGGCATACGGTCAGGCCAGGCAAGGGCAAAGGCAATCGGGGTGCGCATATCGGGGGTGCCCAGCTGAGCCAGCACTGATGCGTCAACGTATTCAACCATGCTGTGAATGACAGATTGCGGATGCACCAGGATGTCGATCTGATCGCTTTCGATGGGAAACAGATGATAGGCCTCGATCAATTCCAGGCCCTTGTTCATCATGGTGGCGGAATCGACGGAAATCTTCGCCCCCATCGACCAGTTCGGATGTGCCACGGCTTCGGCCGGGGTTATCTTGGTCAGCGTTTCCAGCGCGCGTTGTCGGAAGGGTCCACCTGATGCGGTGAGAATGATTTTCTCGACCCGCTCCGGCCGGTCGAAATCGAAAACCTGATAAATGGCACTGTGTTCGGAATCGACGGGAATCAGCCGGGCTTTGGCGGCGGTGACTTCCTTGCAGAAAAACTCCCCTGCAGACACCAGGCATTCCTTGTTGGCGAGGCCGACGATGGCGCCGCGTCTGACCGCTTCCAGGGTTGGAGCCAGCCCTGCTGCACCGACAATCGCCGCCATAACCCAATCGGTTGGGCGCATGGCGGCTTCAATCAGCGCATTTCTGCCGGCGGCAACCGCGATACCCGTGCCGGAAAGCGCGGATTTGAGATCCTGATACAGCGTTTCTTCGGCGATGACGGCCATGCGTGCACCGACCGTCACAGCCTGTTCGGCCAGCAATTCAACGTTGTTGTTGCCGCTCAGGGTATCAACCTGAAAACGCTCAGGTGAGCGGTTTATCAGATCAATGGTGTTGGAGCCGACTGAACCCGTGGAACCGAGCACTGTCACCGTTCTTGGCGCCTGCTGGGTTGTCGGTAATGCTTTGACTACAGCCATGGCATGACACTCTTGCCAACCAGAAAGTTTCAGGGCTGCCACGGCGACGGCACCGGCGACCAGGGCATCAACCCGGTCAAGCACACCGCCATGCCCAGGAATGAGCTGGGAGCTGTCCTTGACCCCGAAATGCCGCTTCACATAGCTTTCAAGCAGATCGCCTGCCTGACTGGCAATCGCGACGACGCATGCCCACAACGCCAGAGATGCGGGTGAGCCTTCCCAGAAGAATGAAAATGCGCCACCGACGATACTGGCGATGCCGACACCGCCGATAAAGCCCGCCCATGTTTTCTTCGGGCTGATGCGGGGCGCCAATTTTGGACCACCGATAGCTCTTCCAAACATGAAGGCAGCAATATCGGCACTCCAGACCACGGCAAACAGCCACAAAATCGTGATCATGCCGGGCGTGGCGTCATCGCGGAGCCAGATGATGATGCCGCAAGGAATGCTGACGTAAGCAGCGCCGAAAATCAGCCAGAGTGTATTGCCGCCACACATGCGGCTCCATTCCCAGCCCATGATCACGGCCACGATTAAGACCAGTGCTGTGAACCAGGGCGGGCCAAAATAGACCGAGGCCAACGCCGGCACGGCCAGTATCAGCGCTGATACTGCCCTCAGGTTTGTCCCGGTGAGCCTGTTCTCAGGCGTGGCTTGTTCCGAAGCGGCGTTCACGTCGCCCGTACTCCTTGATTGCCGAGGCCAAATCTTCGGCTTCGAAGTCCGGCCAGTGTTTGTCGATAAAGACAAATTCCGCATAAGCGAGTTGCCAGAGAAGGAAATTGCTGATGCGCTTTTCGCCACTGGTACGAATAAGTAAATCGGGATCAGGGATGCCGTGTGTATAAAGCGCTGATTCAAATACGTTTTCGTCAATCGATTCCGGATCGATCTCGCCACTGGCAGCCTTTCGGGCCAGATTTTTCGCCGCCATGACCAATTCGTCACGGCCACCGTAGCTGAGTGCCAATACCAGTGTAATTCGTGAATTATCCCGGGTGCGATGTTCAGCATCTTCAATGGCCTGAGCAATGTCGTCAGTCAGCCGGGAGCGGTCGCCGATTACCAGCAGGCGCGCGCCCTTATCGCACAAATTGTTGATTTCTTTTTTGAGATAGAGACGCAACAGCCCCATCAGATCGGCAATTTCCGAAGCGGGGCGGCGCCAGTTCTCTGATGAAAAACTGAATAAAGTCAGATATTTGACGCCACATTCTGCAGCAGATTCTAAGGCGCGCCTGACTGATTCTGCCCCCGCTCTGTGCCCAAATGAACGCGGTTTGCCACGCAAGCTTGCCCAGCGTCCATTGCCATCCATGATGATGGCCACGTGAACGGGGATGGTACCGCCTTCGGAAGTGGTCAGGGGTGCAACACTCATCTCAGACCTGCATGATCTCCTGTTCCTTGCTACTCAGCGCGTCATCCACATTGCTGATGTACTTGTCGGTCAGTGCCTGCACTTCGTCGGAATAGTCATGCAGCGCATCTTGCGGAATTTCTCCGTCTTTTTCGGCTTTTTTAAGGTCGTCGAGCGCACTGCGGCGGACATTTCGCACTGCAATCCGGGCATCTTCAGCATATTTTCCGGCGACTTTGACCAATTCCTGGCGACGCTCCTCGCTCAGGGGCGGGATCGGCACGCGTACGGTGGTACCGTCAACGGCCGGGTTCAGTCCCAGGCCGGAATCAATGATCGCCCGTTCCACTGCTTTGACGTTGGCTTTATCCCAGACCTGGATCGAGAGCATACGGGATTCCGGCACTGAAACGCTGCCGACCTGATTGAGCGGCATGCTTGCGCCATAGGCTTTGACCATAACCGGATCAAGCAGGCTGGTGGATGCCCGTCCGGTCCTGAGACCGCCGAATTCCTCCTGCAGTACCTCCACGGACCGGGACATCCGGTGTTCTATATCCTTGCGCGCACCGTTGATGTCACTCATCAGCGCCTCCCTTTAATCAGTCTTTGTTATCCGAAATGGTGGTGAACGTACCCAATCCGGCTACTACCTGTGCAAATGCGCCAGGAGTGTGAATGGAAAACACCAGAATGGGAACCGCGTTTTCGCGGGCCAATGCAATTGCAGCCGTATCCATGACGCGTAAATTCCGGGTCAGGACGTCCTGATAGGTCAGATGGTCGTAACGCGTGGCGTTTGAGTCTTTTTTCGGGTCTGCTGAATAAACCCCGTCGACCTGCGTCCCCTTGAGGATGGCATTACAATTCATTTCCACGGCTCTGAGGGCCGCAGCGGTATCTGTTGTGAAGAAAGGGTTGCCGGTGCCTGCGGCGAAGATCACGACGCGGCCCTTTTCCATGTGCCGGACTGCACGACGGCGGATATACGGCTCGCATACAGAGGCCATGGGGATTGCCGACATCACGCGGGTGCTGACACCCTTGCTTTCCAGCATGCTTTGCATCGCCAGCGCGTTCAGCACCGTTGCCAGCATACCCATATAGTCGCCGGTGGTGCGCTCGATATTGGCGGCTGCCAGGGATACGCCACGGAAGATGTTGCCCGCGCCGATCACCAGGCACACCTGCACACCATTTTCATGGACAGCTTTGATTTCTTTGGCAATCCGGTCGACGGTATCGGAATCCAGTCCGAAACCCTGATCACCCATCAGGGCTTCACCTGAAAGTTTGAGAAGTACACGCTTGAATTTAGTGGGTGTACCCATTCCTGCTCCCCGGACCATCACAACATAACACGTGCGCTTGGCGTAAAAGAAAAGGCCGAATCACGGCCTATTTCCTAGTATATCAGGCTTGCCGGTCTATACGACCGGAAATCGGCGCGGTCTGCAAAAAGACCGCGCCAACCCCTTCGATTACTTTTTGCCGGCGACGGCTGCGACTTCAGCAGCAAAGTCTTCTTCTTTCTTTTCGATACCCTCTCCGAGCACGAAAAGCTTGAAACCCGTCACTTTGACGGTCCCGCCGACAGCTTTGCCGGCGTCTTCGACGACTTTCGAGATTTTGCTTTCACCATCGATCACGAAGGTCTGCTCGAGCAGGCAAACTTCTTCGTAGAACTTGCGCAGGCGGCCTTCGACCATCTTCTCGATGATGTTCTCGGGGCGACCCGATTCGCGCGCCTGTTCGATCAGCACCTGACGTTCACGTTCGATGGATTCCTGATCCAGATCGTCACGGCCGACCGACTGCGGACGTGCCGCGGCGACGTGCATGGCGATCTGTTTGCCGTAGGCTTCAAGACCGTCCGTACCGGCGTCGCTTTCCAGCGCAACCAGAACGGCGATTTTGCCCAGTCCCGGAACCAGTGCATTGTGCACATAGCTTGCCAGTACACCGTTTGAGACGCTGAGTGAAGCAATCCGGCGGATGTTCATGTTTTCGCCGATGGTGGCGATGGCATGGGTGATTTCTTCGCCGATGTTCCGTCCCGTGCCCGGATAGGCGACGGCTTTCAGGGCTTCGATGTCATCACCGGCATCTGCGGCCAGCTTGGTGATGTTGCCGACGAGAGTCTGAAATGCATCGTTTCTGGCCACGAAATCGGTTTCGGCGTTCACTTCGGCAACTGCACCCTTGTTGCCGTCGACATAGACGCCGACGAGACCTTCAGCGGCAACCCGGCCAGCCTTTTTGGCGGCGGCTGCAAGGCCTTTGGTGCGCAGCCAGTCAACTGCGGCTTCAAGGTCGCCGTCGGTTTCCGAAAGCGCCTTTTTGCAATCCATCATGCCCGCGCCGGTTTTCTCGCGCAGGTCCTTAACCAATGCTGCAGTAATCTCAGCCATCGTTCTTCCTTGTCATTCCGAGTGTGTCATCGTGATTAGGGAAACCGGGGGCCGCATTCGGGCCCCCGTCCCTGCTACGTTTCTTCAGCTTTTCGCTGTTTCGCCTTCGGCGGCGACAACATCAGCCACTTCAACAACAGCGGCTTCCGGTTCGATAGCGACAGGCATATCTTCAACCGGTGTTTCGCTGGCGCCGATGTCGCCACCGGATGAGCCGATTTCAGCCTGCAGACCATCAAGCACCGAACCAACCATCAGGTCGCAATAAAGACTGATCGCACGGATCGCATCATCATTGCCCGGGACCGGATAGGTAATGCCTTCAGGATCGGCATTGGAATCGATCACGCCGACAACGGGAATACCAAGCTTGTTGGCTTCGTTGATGGCGATGTCTTCTTTAGTCGTGTCGATGATTACGAGGATATCCGGCAAACCGCCCATATCCTTGATACCGCCGAGTGCACGCTCAAGCTTTTCCATTTCGCGGGTCAGCATAAGCTGTTCTTTTTTAGTCAGACCTTCGATCTCTGTCGCGCTCTCGAACATCTTTTCGAGTTCTTTCAGGCGACGGATCGAATTCGAAATGGTCCGCCAGTTGGTCAGCATGCCGCCGAGCCAGCGGTGGTTGACGTAGTACTGGCCGCAGCGCTTGGCTGCTTCGGCAACGCGCGACTGCGCGGCACGCTTGGTGCCAACGAACAGCACGCGACCGTTGCGTTTGACGACGTCGCGGACGGCGACCATCGACTGATGCAGAAGCGGTACAGTCTGTTGCAGATCGATAATGTGAATGCCATTACGGTCGCCAAAGATGTACGGAGCCATCTTCGGGTTCCAGCGACGGGTATTGTGTCCAAAGTGTACGCCAGCTTCAAGAAGCTGACGCATCGTGAAATCGGGAAGCGCCATAAGCCTTTTTCCTTTTCCGGTTAAGCCTCCGCGGGTGTGGCCGGACATCCGGCACCGGAACGACATTGTTTATGAATTTGCATAAACGGCCGCAAAACCCGCGTGTGAAATCGCGCGTGGTTTAGCGGTTGGCGACGGGGAATGCAAGCCGCTTTAAACGATAGAGCCAATTTGCTTTGATCTGAGCGCTGGGCAGCTTGGGTTGGGGGAAGGCAACAACGTTGGGGCCGGGATCTTCTGGCCGGGCGTCGGCATCGGCACGGGCGAAGCCGAGCACGGCAATGATCAGGGCGACCGGGAACAGCCAAATCACGATAAATGCCAAAAAGCTCAAGATATCCGCTGTTTCCGGGCCCATGCACGTCACTCCATCGGTCTTAGTCTAGCGTTATTATCACCATTCGTGAACTCACTCGTCTATTAAAACCAATAACAAACCGGTGTTTTCTGGTTTGCCGGGCCAATCGGATTGAATTCTTGGATCAATTGGCACTTTCAAATTCCCCAATTAGGCCGCATTTATCGACCAATTCAGTTTTCCGGAGGGATTTATGACGAACGTGAATGAACTTGGCCAGCCGATCGGTTTCCCGTTACCTGACTGGACGCCTTGCGAGCCACCACCCCGCACCCCGATGATGGGCCGGACCTGCCGCCTGGAATTGCTTGATGCTGCCAGGCACGCCGCCGATCTGCATGCCGCCAATCTGACGGATACGGAAAACCGGATCTGGACCTATATGGGATACGGGCCGTTTGCTGACGCTGCCGCCTACCGTGCATGGGTCGAAAAGGATGCATCGGGCAATGACCCGCTGTTTCACGCCATTATTGATCTCAAGACGGGAAAAGCCGTCGGCGTCGCCAGTTATCTCAGGATTGAGCCCAAGATCGGCTCGATTGAAGTCGGGCACATCAATTATTCTCCCCTGCTCCAGCGTACCGTTGCCGCCACCGAGGCGATGTATCTGATGATGGCGCGGGTCTTTGATGAGTTGGGTTATCGCCGCTACGAATGGAAATGTGACAACGACAACGGGAGATCCCGGGCGGCGGCAGCGCGCTATGGTTTCACGTTTGAAGGCGTGTTCCGCCAGTGCACCATCTACAAGGGCCGCAACCGCGATACCGCGTGGTTCTCGATCATTGATGCGGAATGGCCGGCCCTCAAAAAGGCGTACCAGACGTTCCTCGATCCCGGCAATTTCAATGCGGACGGTTCGCAGAAGCAGGCATTGTCGGCGCTGACTGCCAAGGCACTGAGGAAATAAAAAATCCAGCCGTCACCCCGGCGCAGGCCGGGGTCCAGAGGCCGATAATCTGGATTCCGGCCTGCTGCGCCGGAATGACGGTGGTTTACAATTCGCGAACGTCGAGAATGCCCGGTAGCGAACGCACCGCCAGCGACAGTTCGTGTGACAGGGCGTAATCGTCGCCGAGGTTGATCAGCACTTCTTCGTTCTGCTCGCGCAGTTTGGCGGTGACCAGCACCCGGCCTTTCTTGCGCCGTCCGTTGCCGTTGGCATTGTGGTCCCTGTCACGGCCGAGGACGTCGCTGAGGGCGGCCAGCGGCTCAATGCTGTCGACGTACAGATGCATTTCCTTGGCTGCATTGGCGGCCTCGGCAGCAGCGACATCAATACTTTCCATCCGCTGGATCGTCATCCTTGGCGTGTCGCCATCGAACGAGATGGCGCAATCGACGATCATTGAATTGCCCGGACTCAGCAGGTCGCTGTACATGGCCAGAATTTCCGAGAATGCGGTTCCTTCAAATACCCCGGATGCGTCTGAAAACGTGATAAAGGCAAAGCGTTTGCCGCTTTTCGACGTCATTTCCTTTTTCGAGACGAAGGTGCCGGCCAGGCGCACGGCACCGACTTCGCGGGCGCTGAAGACTTCGGATGCGGACCGCACGCGCTTGCGGGCCAACACACGCTCATAGGCATCCAGCGGGTGTGCCGACAGATAGAAACCGACGGCATCGAATTCTTCGCGCAGGCGATCCATCGATTGCCAGTCTTCGATATCCGGCAGGCGGATTTCCTCGGGCTTGGCATCCTCGCCACCGAACAGGCTGATCTGGTTGGAATTGCGATCGCTGGCTGCTGCACCGGCGACGGCGACGATGGTCTCTACACCCCGGTATACGCGACGGCGGTTCGGATCAAGCCGGTCAAAGGCCCCTGCCCTGACCAGATTTTCAAGCTGACGCTTGTTGATGAGGTGCGGATCGATGCGGTTGGCGAAATCGCTGAGCGAGGCAAACGGGCCATTGGCCGTCCGCTCTTTGGCCAGCGCATCCATCGCTGCTGCGCCGACGTTCTTGACCGCCGCCAGCGCATAACGGATGCCGTTGGTTTCCCCTTCCGCCGTCGATGTGTATTCAACGGCGAATGACGCTTCCGAGGCATTGATGTCCGGCGGCAGCAAGGGGATCTGCAAGCGATCCAGTTCCTGGCGGAAAATGTTCAGCTTGTCGGTGTTGCCCATATCGAAGGCCATAGAGGCGGCGAGGAATTCAACCGGGTGATTGGCCTTCATATAGGCCGTCTGATAGGCGACCAGTGCGTAGGCTGCGGCGTGCGATTTGTTGAAGCCGTACCCGGCGAATTTATCGACGACGTTGAAGATGTCGTTGGCCTGATTCTTGGGCACGCTACGGGCGACTGCACCTTCGACGAATATCTGTCGTTGTTCGTCCATTTCGGACTGGATTTTCTTACCCATGGCCCGGCGCAGCAGATCGGCGCTCCCCAGCGTATAGCCCGACAGCACCTGGGCGATCTGCATGACCTGTTCCTGATAGATCGGAATGCCGAAGGTTTCCTCCAGCACCGGTTCCAGCGTCGGATGCAGGTAATCGGGTTCTTCTTCGCCATGTTTACGGCGGATATAGCTCGGGATGTTGTCCATCGGACCCGGACGGTACAGCGCAACAACAGCGATGATGTCTTCGAAGGTATCCGGACGCAGGCCCTTCAGGACATCGCGCATGCCGGCGCTTTCCAGCTGGAACACGCCGGTCGTGTCGCCGCGGCTGATCATCTCGTAGGTCTTGGCGTCATCCAGCGGAATTTTGATCATGTCGAGCTTCGGCGCACCGGGCTTCAGCCGCGCATTGACGAAGTTTTCCGCCTTGGTCAGCACGCTCAGGGTCTTGAGGCCGAGGAAGTCGAACTTCACCAGACCGGCCTGTTCGACGAACTTCATGTTGAAGCCGGTCACCGGCATGTCGGAACGGGGATCGCGGTAGACCGGGATCAGTTCCTCAAGCGGCCGGTCGCCGATCACGACACCGGCGGCGTGGGTCGAGGCGTGGTGATACAGCCCTTCCAGCTTGCGGGCGATCTCGACCATCTGGCGGACTTCCGGCTCGCTCGAGATCAGATTGCGCAGTCCGTCCTCGGTTTTGATCGCATCGTCGAGGGTGACCGGGTTGGCCGGATTGTTGGGCACCATCTTGCAGATCTTGTCGACGAAGCCATACGGCATTTCCAGCACGCGACCGACATGGCGCAGCACGGCGCGGGCCTGCAGCTTTCCGAAGGTGATGATCTGGGCGACATGATCACGGCCGTATTTCTTCTGCACGTAGCGGATCACCTCGTCGCGGCGCTCCTGACAGAAGTCGATATCGAAGTCAGGCATGGAGACACGTTCGGGGTTCAGAAACCGTTCGAACAGCAGGCCCCAGCGCAGCGGGTCGAGATCGGTCACGGTCAGCGACCATGCAACCACCGAACCGGCACCCGACCCCCGGCCCGGCCCGACCGGAATGCCCTGGTCCTTGGCCCATTTGATGAAGTCGGCAACGATCAGGAAGTAACCCGGAAATCCCATGTCGGTGATCACGCCCAACTCGTAGTCGAGCCGTTCACGGTATGGCTTTTCGGCCGTGTCGCGGGCGGCCTGGTCCATGTCATCTGTAAACACATGTTCAGCCAAGCGGATGGTCAGACCCTCATGCGCCTGACGCTTCAGCTCATCAGCCTCGGTCAGGCCGGGGCCGCAGTCGTAGGCAGGCAGGATCGGTGCCACCTTGTTGATGACGAAGGCCGTGCGTTTGGCGACAACCAGCGTGTTCTCGATGGCTTCCGGCAGATCGGCGAACAGGGCGCGCATTTCGGCGGCAGACTTGAAATAGTGATCGGACGTCAGGCGGTGGCGGTCTTCCACGGAAACCACAGCCCCCTGCTTGATGCAGAGCAACGCATCATGGGCGCGATAGAAACCTTCGTCCTTGAAGAACGGCTCGTTGGTGGCAACCAGCGGGACATCCCGGGCATAAGCCCAGTCGATAAACTGAGATTCGGTTAATTTTTCTTCGGCCATGCCGTGCCGCTGGATTTCCATGTAGACCCGGCCCGGAAACGCCTCAATCAGCGCATCAAGCAGGTCAGCGGCTTCCGATGTCTTGTTCATGCGGATCAGGCGTCCGAGGACGCCGTCGGCGGCACCGGTCAGCACGATGATGTCATCCGAGTTGGCGCACAATTCATCCGGGGTGACGCCCGGCCGCTGCGCGTCCTCGCTGTCCATGTAGGCAATCTTCAGCAGCTTCAGGATATTGCGGTAACCGAGATCTGATTGCGCCAGCAGAACCAGCGGACCTTCCGCGAACATCGGCCGGCTGCCCGTCTGTTGGCCGTCATCGAGTTTGATCGATAGCTGACAGCCGATGATCGGCTGCACGCCCGCATCAAGGGCGGCGGCTGAAAACTCCAGGGCGCCGAACAGGTTGTCGGTGTCGGTCAGTCCAAGTGCGGGCATCCCCTGTTCGGCCGCCAGTTTGACGAGGTTCTTGACCGGTATCGCCCCTTCGCAGAGCGAATAAGCGCTATGGGCGCGGAGATGGATGAAATCAGCGTGCGACATGAATCAATAGTCTCACATAGCTTTTCGAGAGTCACCAGATGTTGCGCGGATTTTACTGCTTATCCACAAGAAAGTGAGGATCCTTCGAGACGGCCCTTTGGGCCTCTTCAGGATGAGGTTTACCAAACTCGAGCCTCAGTTGATGTAAGATCATAACCTCATCCTGAGGAGCGCGTAGCGCGTCTCGAAGGATGTCATATCCGATTGAGCCTTTGACCAGCAGACCGAATACCTCGCCAGCCGTTTCCGGGTCGAGGTTGTCCGTGGACTCGTCGGCCAGAAGAACGTTAATCCACCTTGGCGGCGACGGCCTCAATCTCGACCTGGATACCCGGTCGTGGAAACGGGCCGACCACGAGCAGAACGACTGGCGGGTAATGCTCGCCCATATAGCGTCCACGCAAACTGTAGAAATCTTCGAAAATTGCACTGTCTGTGACATAGACCGTCAGTTTGACGATGTCCTGAAAGCCCATGCTTGCTGCTTCGAGAATGGTCCCGATTCGCTCGAAAATGACCTCGATCTGCTCGCTGGTGTCTTCCGGTACGCTCGCGTCCGGGCGAGCGCCCACCTGTCCGTTGCAGAACAGCATGCGTGCGCCTGCTGGCACTTCCGTCGCGTGGCCGCCGTTGTCGCGGTGTCCACATATCCTGTCAGCAAGATTATGAATTTTGAGCATGTGATACTTCTCCTCAGGATGCAGAGAACCTATCCCTTGACCAGCACACCGTTCTCTACACGGACGATACGGTCCATGCGTCTGGCGATGTCCGGGTTATGGGTGGCGACCAGTGCCGCCAGCCCGGCACCGCGTGCCAGATGCATGAGAACGCCGAACACGTCTTCGGCGGTTTCAGGGTCCAGGTTACCGGTCGGCTCGTCAGCAAGCAACACGCGCGGTGAAGCGGCCAGAGCGCGGGCAATGGCGACACGCTGCTGCTCGCCGCCGGAAAGCTGACCCGGCCGGTGGTCGCCGCGATCAGACAAGCCCATCCATTCGAGCAGTTCGCGGGCCCGGCTGCGAGCGACGGCTTTTTCGATGCCGGCGATGATCTGCGGGATGGTGATGTTCTCCAGCGCCGAGAACTCAGGCAGCAGGTGGTGGTACTGATAGACGAAGCCGATATTGTAACGGCGGATTTTGGTGCGGTCGTCATCGCCAAGCCCGACGCAGGACTGACCGTCGATGCGGATATCCCCCGACGTCGGCTGCTCGAGCAGGCCGGCGATCTGCAGCAGGGTCGACTTGCCGGAACCGGATGGGCCGACCAGCGCCACCACTTCGCCAGCCTGAATCTCGAGATCGGCACCGCGCAGCACGTCGAGGACGCGCTTGCCCTGCTTGAAGGTACGCGTAATGCCGCTGAGCGCCAGCACCGGCCCGTTTTTATTGACCTCACTCATAGCGGAGAGCCTCGGCCGGATCGGTTCTGGCAGCCCGCCAGCTCGGATAGATGGTCGCCAGAAATGACAATCCAAGCCCCATCAGGACAATCGCCGTCACTTCAGTCGGATCGACCACGGCGGGCAGTTTCGACAGAAAATAGATTTCAGCGGCAAACAGGTTTGATCCGGTGAGCCATTCGATCCATTGGCGGATGGTTTCGATATTGGCGGCGAAAGAGAGGCCAAGTGCAAAACCGGCCATTGTGCCGATGACGCCGATACTGGCACCGGCGATCAGGAAGATGCGCATGATCGTGCCACGGGTCGCACCCATGGTCCTGAGAATGGCGATATCCCGTCCCTTGTCTTTCACCAGCATGATCAGCGATGAAATGATGTTGAAGGCAGCGACAAGGATGATCAGCGTCAAAATCAGGAACATGACGTTGCGTTCGACCTGAATGGCATTGAAGAAGCTGGAATTGGCCCGCTGCCAGTCATGCACGCTGCCTCGTCCGCTCAGCGCACGTGACAGTTCCTGACCGACCTTCGGCGCATCCTGCGGGTTCTTGATGAAAACCTCGAGATTGGAGATCGCGTCGGTCATGCGGAAATAAATCTGGGCGGCTTCCAGGGGCATGAAAACAAAACTCGAGTCGTATTCGAACATGCCGATCTCGAACAGGCCGACGATCTTGAAGGCGCGCATTCTGGGTACGCTGCCAAAGGCGGTGACATTGCCCTTGGGTGAGATCAGGGTAAGCGAATCACCGATCCTGACCCCCATATTCTGCGCCAGTCGCGTGCCGATGATGATGACATCGTCGCCCTTGAAGCTTTCCAGCGATCCTTGACGGATATTGTCAGCGACGATTTTACGCTTGGCCAGATCCTCGGCACGGATACCGCGAACGATGGCCCCTTTGGCGACGCCCTTGGCTGATGCCATGACCTGGCCTTCGATCAGCGGATTGACGGAGACGACGCCGTCCATCCCCTTTACCTGATCGAGCAGCGGCTGATAGTCGGTCATCTGCCCGGCAACCGGGCCATAGATGCTCAGATGTCCGTTGATGCCGAGAATACGATCCAGCAGTTCGTGGCGAAAGCCGTTCATGACCGACATGACGATAATCAGGGTTGCCACGCCCAGCGCAATGCCGATCAGCGAGAACCAGGCAATCACGGAGATAAACCCCTCCTGACGGCGCGCCCGAAGGTAGCGCATCGCCACCATCCATTCGAAGGCGGAAAACATGGGTCGGCTTAACTCCCGCTGGTCAATTCATGCACCGCCCGTTGGCGGATGGGACCCGGTGATCGGTCTGGCACCGGGGATGCTTCTTGTAAGCGATGGCGGACGCCGCTTCAACCGTCGAGAGCGGCATCGAACAATCGACCGTATCCCTTTGGCTTCGCATTAATGTCGCCCAGGCGCAGCATATGCCAGCCGAGCACCTGATTGCTGCAGAGAACAGGCTTGTTCAGACGTGCCTCGGCTTCGGCAATGATCTCCATGGCACGCAGGTTGGTGCAGGACGCAAAAACCGCATCACAGTCGCCGCTACCGACATCACAGAGGGCATCAAGCGTCGATTGCGGCGATATTCTGGCGACGGTCTTGTCCTCTGCCTGTTCGAACGATCCGAACGCAGTGACGCTGACACCAACAGATTCCATCGCCGCATTCAGCGCACTCGACACGTCAGCAACATAGGGGCTGACGATACCGATTTTTCCTATACGGAGCGCACGGCATGCGGCCTTGAGAGCACTGAGCGGGTTGCTGACGGGAATACCCGGATGCGCGGCGTTGATCAGCTCGGCAACTCGGCTTTCACCCAGAATTGTCGCCCCGGACGTGCAGCCGTAGCCAATGGCGGAAAATTCGGCTTCACGGGGAAGCATGGCGGCACTGCCGGTCATGCTGTCGGCCATCAGCATCAGAGTTTCCGGATGGATTTCCGGGGTGCTGGCAATGCGGTTCTGGTAAACGCGCAGACCCAGTCCCAAGAACAGTTTACCCAGCTCGACCTCGACCAGTTCGTCGGTTTGCAGCACGATCAGGCCCATGGCTTTGCCGCGATCATGCTCAAATTTGAAAGGCAGGCTCATAGTCCGATTCCTTGTCGATCAGTGGATGATCGGCATGAAGGCAGGTGCGCGTCGGGACAGCAGTTCAGGGGCGCCATCGCGAATGACGATATTTTCCTCATGCACCATCACCTTTCCTTCTGCAAACGTCATGCCCGGCTCCAGCGTCATAACCATACCGGGAACAAGCACGGTTTCATCGCTGGGTGTGTTCGACGGCCATTCTGTCAGTTGCATACCGAGCCCGTGCCCCAGTCTGCCGACATCGTTGCCCATTGCACCGCCGTCGTCCATGACCCGCTGCATGGCATGGAAAAGATCGCTGCAGGTGTTGCCCGGCCGGGCCGCTTCAAGGCCGGCTTCGGTTGCCTGATAGACAACGTCATGGGCCCGCTTTGCAGCATCGGTGGTATCGCCAAACATAAAGTTGCGGTCGAAATCACAGAAATAGCCGTCGAATGTTGCGCCGGTGTCGAGAATAAGCACATCGCCGGTGGCGCTCGGGCGACTGGATGGTGGTGAAATGATGTCGCCGTATCCTCCGGGCCCGGTGCCGCCGACCAGATAAGCAACATCATCGGCACCGGCGTTAAGGGCTTCGACCCTGAAGTGGCGGAAGATATCGATATCGCTCATGCCGGTTGAAAGGATATCGGGCAAAGCTTCGAATACGCCGGACATGACGCCGCAAATATGGCGGACTTTGTCGATCTCTGCTTCGGATTTACGCATTCTGAGGTGCTGAATGATCGGCGATGCATCGGCAAAACGGATCGGTGCCATGATGCCGCTGAGCCGGTTGAAATCGTTGAGGGACATCCTGAGCGCGGTTTCCGGCCCCATCGGCAAACCAATAGTGCTGCCTGTGCCATCCGTGCTGATCAGCTCACGCAGGGTTTCTGCCAGCAGGCTAACCCCCTCGTCTGCCGGGTTGGGCGATGACCAGATACGGATATCATCGATCCATGTCCGGGCCATGCACTCAGCGCCGATGGCCGGAATGACCGCGACCGGTTTTCCGGTACGGGGAATGACGACAAACCAGGGCCGTGTCGGGCTTTGCCAGAACGGTGTCAGGAAGCCTGTGAAATAGCGCACTTCGGGCTCGGTCATGACAAGCAGCGCGGCGTGTCCGGCCTTTGCCATCATTTCCTGCGCCCGGGCACATCGCGTTTCGAATTCCGGGACAGGAAATCCCCGTGGCGGGCTATCCGGGTGCTTTTGCGTCATCTGTTCGGGCTCCGGTATTGCATCAATCAAAGGTATCCGGGTTATGCACAGGGGCCAATGCCAAAGCGAATTTTTACGGACGCCTCAACCTTGTCAGGCTGGTTTTCATGACGGATGATCTGCCCCTTGAGAGAGCGATTAATTCAGGGGGATGATCGATGCTCGAAAACTTTTTCAAGCTGTCAGAGAACGGCACGACGGTCAGAACCGAGATCATTGCCGGGTTAACCACTTTCCTGACCCTTGCCTACATCATGTTCGTCAATCCGAACATTCTGGCCGAAGCCGGTATGGATCGGGGCGCTGTCTTTGTCGCCACCTGTCTGGCCGCAGCCACTGGTACCATGATCATGGGGCTGCTGGCGAATTATCCTGTGGCCCTTGCACCGGGCATGGGGCTCAACGCCTATTTCGCGTTCGGTGTCGTGCTGGGCATGGGCTATACGTGGCAGGTCGGGCTTGGTGCGGTTTTCCTGTCGGGTATTCTCTTCGTCATCCTTTCAATCCTGCCGGTGCGCGAATGGATCATCAACGCCATTCCCGCCAGCATGAAACAGGCAATTTCCGCCGGTATCGGCCTGTTTCTGGCCATCATAGCGCTTCAGAATTCGGGCTGGGTCGTCGATCATCCGGCGACGCTGGTGACGCTTGGCGATGTTGGCTCCGCGCCGACGCTGTTGTCGGCTGCCGGATTTATCATGATCGCAGCGCTTTATGCCCGCAAAGTACCAGGCGCGATCATCATTGCCATTCTGGCCGTGACGGCGATCGGGATCGGACTTGGCGTCTCCCCCGCCGGCAGTGTCTTTTCGATGCCGCCGTCGCTGGCGCCGACGTTCATGCAGATGGATATCGTCGGAGCGCTGAATATCGGCCTGATCTCCATCATCTTTGCTTTTCTGTTTGTCGATTTGTTCGATACCGCCGGCACCCTGATCGGTTTGGCGCACCGGGGAAAACTGCTTGATGCCAATGGCAGGCTGCCGCGGCTCCGCAATGCCCTTCTCGCGGATTCGACGGCCACCATCGCCGGTGCCGCCTTGGGCACGTCGTCTACGACCAGCTATATTGAAAGCGCTGCCGGAATCAACGCCGGCGGGCGCACCGGTTTGACCGCCGTCACGGTGGCGGTTCTGTTCTTGCTGTCTTTGTTCCTGTCCCCCCTTGCCGGCACCATTCCGGCCTATGCCACAGCACCGGCGCTGATGTTTGTTGCCTGCCTGATGACGCAGGGTCTGACTGAAATTGATTGGGACGATATAACCGAGGTTGTTCCGGCAGTGATCACGGCGATCAGCATGCCGTTGAGTTTTTCCATCGCGACCGGCCTTGGGCTCGGTTTTATATCCTATGCAGCCATAAAAATGCTTGCTGGCCGCAGCAAGGACGTCCCTTTTGCTGTCTATCTGATCGCTGCAGCATTCATAGTGAAGTTCTGGATCGTTTAATAATCGCTCATTTTACGGAATATATACGTAATATTATGACGTTTTATGGTGACAAGGGGGAAAAGACCCCCTATAAAGACCTACGCTTTCGGCAATGGTTAATAACCATTCGACGGTCCGAGTGCGGGGGGAATCCAAATTAAAAATAGCAAGGCCATAAGGCCTTGCTTTTTAATTTGTGAAAACGGCTTCAATCCACATCATCGTGAACGTTCATGCCATCAAGCATCAGAATCTGCGCCAATGATGCGTCGCGCGATGTATAGATATTGGCGATGAATTCCGTGCCGTTTGCGCGTATCGGCGTCAGCAACCGGGCATAATCAGCACCCTCACTGTCATCCAGATGCGACCAGAATTCCTGAAGCGCGTCCGATGTGAGGATAAAACCCGTGTTCCAGGGCGCGGTCGGCGACCAGGCAAGGCCTGGACACTGATCAAGGGAGCAGACGCCACCGGATTGCAGATAGCCCGCAAACGCCCCTTCTTGCCATGTCCCGCCCAGATCGGCGAGACGATGCGCATCCGGTCCACCCGGGCGCATCCGCCCGTAAACGCAGAGCCGTTGAACGGCACCGGTCTCGGCAGAAAATTGCGCGTCGGAAACAGGGGCCTTGGAATCCAGTCCAAGGCGCTGACGATTTATTGCGATGATCGTTTTCAGATGGGGTGTGGCAATCGTCATGATGGTGGATTAATTGCCACGAAAATTGATCAGACCTGAATCAGCAATGAAATAAAAGATGATCCAGAGCACTGTTGTGATTGCTGTGCAGATCAGCATCTTGCGCACCAGCATCGGTTTGACGGGTGCGCCCGGTTCCTGACCCGGTTCCATTTCTTCAGCGGTCGGGGCCCTGACACCGAACGGCAGCACGACAAACAAGACGAGCCACCAGATGACGACAAAGATCGGTATACCTGTTCCCCAACTATCCATCAGGCTTGCTCCAACTCAACCAGCGTGCCGCAGAAATCTTTCGGATGAAGAAACAGCACCGGTTTACCGTGTGCGCCGATTTTGGGCTCACCGTCGCCAAGAACCCGCGCCCCTTCGGCTTTCATACGATCACGGGCCTGCAGAATATCTTCGACTTCATAGCAGACGTGGTGCATGCCGCCGGCTGGATTCTTGTCGAGGAACGGCTGTATTGGCGAGGCATCACCCAGCGGATACAGCAGTTCGACCTTTGTATTCGGCAGTTCGACAAAGACGACTGTGACGCCGTGATCGGGTTCGTCGGTCGCTGCAGATACTTTGGCGCCTAGTACGTCGCGATACATGGCGGCGGCTTTTTCCAGATCCGGAACGGCAATGGCGATATGGTTTAATCTTCCAATCATGATCGAGCCTCTTTAATTCGCTTATATCCTGATAAGATGAACGTCCGTGATCGGCTTTTTGTCAAGCTGGCGACGGAATGAACGGCGGGCTGCAATGCGGACAGCTTCGGTAATATCGTCGTCATTGCCAAGGCTGCGCTTACCCAAGCGGTCGAGGGCCGCAAAGATATCGTCGGCGACAGCATCCAGCACCCTGTCCTCTTCATCAGGCTCGAGCAGGCCGGTCGTCGTGATCATCATTTCGCCCAGGGGCTGACCATTCTTGTCGATGGCCATGCTGACAACGGCGGTGCCGTTCCATAAGCCCTGAACACGGCTGCGGATCGCTTCGCCGTGCATCGGGATCATGCGCTTTCCGTCATAGACCAGTCGTCCCGACGGCACGTGATCGACAACAGCGGGCGTGCCGGGTGCGAGCCGGATCATGCCGCCGTTCTCGTTGACGATGGCATGTTTGACCTGACATTCACGTGCCAGCTCGGCGTGTTTTTCCAGATGCCGTCGCTCGCCGTGGACCGGGATCGAAATCTCAGGTCTGACGTGCTGGTACATCTCGACCAGTTCTTCACGGTTCGGGTGGCCGGATACATGAATATGCGCGTCGCTGTCTTCGACAATGGTTACGCCGAGACGCACCAGATTATTTTTCATTGCGGCAATGCCGACTTCATTGCCGGGGATGATGCGGCTGGAAAAGATCACCGTGTCGCCCTTGCGCATGGTAATGCGCGGATGACTGTTGGTGGCGATCCGGGACAGTGCAGCACGTGGTTCCCCTTGCGAACCGGTGCAGATGATCAACTGCCGGTCGTCGGGAATATGGGCTGCGGCGTCTTCGTCGAGGAAAGGCCGGATATCCTGCAGATATCCGCATTTGCGGGCTGCTGTCGTGTTCCGTTGCAGGGACAGCCCGGCCAGGACGACATCACGACCGCAATCAGCGGCCGCCTGCGCGATTGTCGACAGACGCGCGACGTTGGTGGCAAAGCAGGCAACCGCGACCTTGCCTTCGCATCCGCTGATGATTTCCGTCAGCGCCTTGGCCAAATCGGCTTCCGATCCCGAGATGTCCGGGCGAGAAGACGTTGGTGCTGTCGCACACAATCGCCAACACACCCTTGTCGCCGAGCCGGGCCAGCGCCGCTTCGTCCGATACCTCGCCGATCACCGGGTCCGGATCGAATTTCCAGTCCCCCGTGTGCAGCACGGTGCCGAGCGGTGTCTTGATGGCGATGCCGTTGGGCTCAGGGATTGAATGGGTAAGCGTGATCAGATCAAGCTCGAACGGGCCGATGGTGAAGGCACCGTCGAGGGGGATTTCGTGCAACTCGACCTCGTCTTCGAAATCGGTTTCGCTGAGTTTACGTTTGAGAATTTGCATGGTGAACGGTGTTGCGTAGATCGGGCAACGCAACCGGTCCCACAGGTACTGTACGGCACCCAGATGATCTTCATGGGCGTGGGTCAGCACCAGCCCGGCAAGCCGGTCTTTTCTGGCTTCGATGAATGATGGGTCCGGCATGATCAGATCGACGCCGGGCGGGCTGCCATCTCCGAACGTCACGCCGAGGTCGATCATCAGCCACGTCGGGTCCTTGGGGTCACCGTAACCATAGAGGTTAAGGTTCATGCCGATTTCTCCGGCACCGCCGAGCGGTAAAAATAACAGTTCTTCGGTCATGTGTTCGCTTTAATCCTTTTCGTCATCCCCGCGCAGGCGGGGACCCAGCCTTATCTCTTTGTATCATGGGTTCCCGTCTGCGCGGGAATGACAGTGAAAGTAAAATTCAAGTCCGATTGCGCCGGTTGATGGTGTACAGACCGCGCAAAGTCAGATCATTATCGGTGTTTTGAATGGACGGGCACGCCGCCGAATACAATGTTGCCAGACCGCCGGTGCCGATCACCCGCATGGTGCCGTCCCCCTTCTCTTCGCGTATCCTGGCGACCACACCTTCGATCATTGAAGCATAGCCGTAATAAATTCCGGACTGCATTGCCGTGATGGTGTTGGTGCCGATCACCTTTGCCGGCTTGCCGATATCAATGCGGGGCAGTTTCGCCGCTGCGCGTTGCAAGGCTTCCAGTGACAGATTGACGCCGGGGGCAATCACGCCGCCTTCGTAAGCGCCATTCGCGGAGACGACATCGAATGTGGTCGCGGTGCCGAAATCGACGACGATCAGCGGACCACCATAGGTGTCATGGGCTGAGACCGTATTGACCAGACGATCAGCACCGACTTCGCCCGGACGGTCGACCAGGATATCGATGCCGAGATCGACATTGTTGTCACCGATCACCAGAGCCGTGGTGTTGAAATACTTCTCGCTCAGCATGCGCAGATCGAAAAGATTTTCCGGAACCACCGTTGCGATGATGACCTGATCGATGTTGTCACGGGTAATGTTCTCGAGCGCCATCAACTGGCGCAGCCAGACTGCCAACTCGTCAGCGGTTTTGGCCGTCTTGGCGGCGGCACGCCACTGGCCGACGATGTTGCCGTCCTCGTCAAAGATGGCAAACACGGTATTGGTGTTGCCGCTGTCTATGGCCAACAGCATTTATACGCTCCCTTCCGGCGATCCGAAAAAGACATCGCCGGCGGTAATATGGCGAATGGTGCCATCCTGATTGAGGACGAGGCTGCCATCTTCGGCGATATCTTCGAAGATACCCTGCAGCGTTTCATTGGCAAGCCGCACCGTGATTTCCTTGCCCATCCCTTTGGCCCGCCATTTCCACTGATGGCGAACAGGTTCAAACCCGTCCTCGATCCAGCGCGACGCCCAATCCATGAAATGCCTGGCATAGGCTTCAAGGAAGACGGTGTCAGGAATGATCTGGCCCTGCGCGAGGAAGCTGGTTGCCGGGAATGGGGTATCGGTCGGATGTGACTTCAGGTTAATGCCAAGGCCGATGATCACGTAATTGACGTTCTTGCCTGCTTCAGCCTTGGTTTCAAGCAGCAGACCACCGATCTTTTCATCGTTCACTAGGATATCGTTAGGCCATTTGAGGCGGCATTCGAAACCCGGTTCGCACACTTCGCCAACGGTATCGTAAATCGCGCAGCCCGTGACGAAGCTCAGTTCAGCGGCGTGGGCAACTGTGACCTCAGGTCTGACGATAAGGGATGAATAGAAATTACCTTTGGGGCTGTTCCAGGTGTTGCCGCGACGCCCCCTGCCCTCGGTCTGTTCCTTGGCCCAGATCAATGTGCCGTCGGGGGTCTCTTCTTCCCCCAGCTCGGCCAATCTGCGGGCTTCCGTCATGGTGCTGCCGACGGTTTCAAGAGCAATCAGATTGGCAGCCGCAGGCAGTCTTGGAAGCGCGGAAGCTGACCACTCATCGAAATAGCGCGGCCGCTGCCGCGGCTGCATTCGTCAGGACAGGCGCCGGGTAAAGGAAGAACAGAATGATGATCAATGATGAGACGGCAATGACAGCTTTCATCTCGCCGCCGATCGGACCGTCAAAGCTGTCGACCGGTTCATCAAAATACATCACCTTGATGATACGCAGGTAATAGAACGCACCGATCACACTGGCGAGCGATGGCGATAACGCACCAAAGTGCGATACAATCCGCGCCTCGACCGTGGCCTGAAACACGCACGAACTTGCTGTAGAAGCCAAGCCAGCGGCGGGATGCCCGCCAGCGCTGAACATGAACACGACCATCGCAGCCGCCCATGCAATCGCCGGCTGCGTCTTACTGAAAGCCCGCGAATATCGGCAAAGGTCTTCGTAGCAGGTTGCCGTCCTCGCCTGCGCATGCATCAGCATGCGCGACAAAACTGCCAAGGCTCATGGCGACATAAATGAACGAGGTAGACCAGCATGGCGCTGGCCCCCGCCTGATTTCGGTTCCAGCCGCAAGGCCGAGCAGCGCATGAACCCGATATTATTGATCGAGGAATAGGCCAGCAGACGCTTCAGACTGTTGCGCTGCCCGATCGCACCCAAGTGCGCCGAAGATGCATCGACGGCGAGCGCGAAGTGAACGATCACGATCTGCTGCCAGTGCAGCAGAAGATCGCCGAATGGCCCGACCATGACGTACGCAACAGCGCCATGCGCAGCGATCTTCGGGGCGGCCGCGCAGGAATGCGGTGACCGGGTGTCGGCGCGCCTTCATAAACGTCCGGCGTCCACATGTGGAACGGCACCGCGGAAATCTTGAAGGCCAAGGCCGGCCAGGACAAAGATCGACCCCGATGACCAGTGCGCCGGTTGCAACCGATGCTCGCCCGTCAGGCCACGTCGCGCACGCGCGGTCGAACGCGGTGCCGCCGGTAAAGCCGTACACAGCAGGACTGCAGCCGTACAGCAGCAATGCCCGATGCGAGCAGCGCCCAGCACGAAATACTTCAGCCCCGCCTCGCCCGAGCGCGATCATCGTCGCCGCAGGATCGCAGCCAGCACATAGAGCCGACAGGCTGATTGCAGTCTCGAGCCCGAGATAAAGGCTCATGAAATCATTGGCCGAGACCATGATGCTGCATACCGAGCACAAGCGAAGATCGACCAGCACCGGATACTCGGAACGGGCGCATCATGCGCTCGGTTCCAGCAACAGCGCTGCTGAAAAATGCCAGGACGACCATCAATGCGCCAATTGCCGACCAGATAGACCAGCGCCTTGGCAGAACAGCGCGAAGCATGTCGACCACGAGCAGTCCGCCAAGGCGAGCGTCGCCGGGCCATCGGTGCCGAAATGCAGGCCCGGTACCAGCAGGAATACGGCCAGCCGCAACGAGAGCAGTCGGCAGCATGGAGACAATGCGCAATATTCCGCGTGCGGCCTTGTCGCTAAGGCCGCCTTCCATGGAACACGCCGAACATCAGCAGCAGCACGAGCACCCGCGGCAATCAGCAGCAACTCAGGCGCGATGAGCGCGAAGGAAGGAACGAAATCATCGGTGCAGCCCTCCCCGGCGCTTGCGGGTTGGTCGTTGGCATGATCGTCGCGTTTATCAGGTGCGGCAGCGCATTGGCAGCGTACTGCCCGCGGGTGCCAGGTGGCAAGCTGCGCATCTGCTGCCAGCAGCCGCCGCATCGCGCACGGCGATATGCAGCGCGCATCGAGCGCAAGGAAGCTTTCACGGGTAAACCCCCATCCACATCACCGATGAACAGGCAGTGGTGCCATCATCACCCATTCCGCGGCGAGTTCATAGTCCCCCATCGCCGCCAGCGTCTTCATTGGTCTGCTCACCGAACGCCACGATGCGATGGTACGGATAGAGCGTATAGGCGGCACGCCAAAGATGATGCCCGGTGGTCAGCCACCAGGCGGCAACCGAGGCTGGAGGTCTGGTAGATCGCGCCGACCAGCGCCAGAAATTCGCCGACAAATCCACTCGTTGCCCGGCAAGCCGATGCTCGGCCATGGTGAACAGCATGAAAGAACAGCGCGTAATAGCCGGCATTCGGTTGATCGCAAGCCCCCCATAGCGCGGCGATTTCACGGGTGTGCAGGCGATCATAGATCACGCCCACGCATCAGGAACAGCGCCGCCCGAGACGAGGCCGTGGCTGACAGCATCTGATAGATCGCGCCCTCCATGCCCTGTATCGTTGATGGCGAACAGGCACCGATGGTCACGAAGCCCATGTGCGCAATCGACGAATAGGCGATCAGTTTTTTCATGTCTCGGCCTGCACCAGCGCGACCAGCGAGGTATAGACCACCGCGATCATTGACAGCGATGAAGACCACCCAGTGCGAAATCGGCGGAAGCCTCAGGGAACATCGGCAGTGCTGAAGCGGATGAAGCCGTATCCGCCCAGCTTCAGTAGCACGCCTGCAAGGATCACCGACCCGGCGGTCGGCGCCTGCAACGTGGGCATCGGGCAGCCAGGTGTGCAGCGGCCACATCGGCACCTTGACCGCGAAACTCGGCAAAGAAGGCCAGCCACAGCCAGGTCTGCGCCTCTGCCGGGAAATCTGTACTGCATCAGCGTCGGTGATGTCGGTACGTGCCGGCCTAGCGGCCACCATGGCCAGAACATCGCGATCAGCATCAGCACCGATCCAAGCAGCGTGTAGAGAAAGAACTTGTATGCTGGCGTAGATGCGGTGTATCCCCGCCCCATACCCCGATGATCATGATACATCGGGATCAGGCCCGGCTTCGAAGAAGACGTAGAACAGGAACAGATCCAGTGCGCCGAGAATGTGCCGATCATGCAGCACTTCCATGAACAGGAAGGCGGCCATGTATTCGCTTCGACGCGTTTCCGGATCGCCGTCCCAGCTGGCAAGGATGCAGATCGGCGTCAGGCAGCGCCGTCAGCAGGACGAACAGCACGGAAATCCCGTCGACGCCCATGTGATATTCGATGCCGAAGTCTTCCATCCAGGCGATTTTCTCGACCCACTGGAAATCAGCTGTGCTGCGGTCGAACGTGAACCACAGCATCAATGACAGAATGAAAATCCCGCTGGAAACGAACAGCGCCACATTGCGGGCGTTCGTCGCCACCACTTCGGCATCGTCATGGCGAATGATCAGGATCGCCACTACGCCGACCAGCGGTGCAAATGTAAGGATTGTGAGTAACGGCAAGTCGAACATCTGTTCTCACGCCCCTTTCGTGAACATGTACCAGCTCACCAGAGCGGCGATACCGATCAGCATGGCGAACGCGTAATGATAGAGATAACCGGTCTGCAGCGCGGATGCGCGTCTGGCCAGAACCCTGACGGCCGCCGAGATACCGTCCGGACCGCATCCGTCGATCAAGGCACCATCGCCGCCTTTCCAGAGACCGCGACCGAGCGCGAAGGACGGGCGGACGAAAATCTTGTCATAGAGCTCATCGAAGTACCATTTGTTGAGCAGGAACTGATAAACGCCCTGATAACGGGCCGCAATCTTGCCCGGAATGTCCGGCCGCTTGATATAGAACAGCCATGCCGTCCCGATACCGATGGCACCGACGATCAGCGGTGAGTACTTGACCAGCGCCGGTACATGGTGCGCGTTAACGAGTGCCGGGTGTTCGGGTAGTATCTTGATCGCATCGCCCCAGAACTGCGCCATCCCCTCGCCAACGAACAGATTGTACGGCACGTAACCGGCACAAACGGCACCGATCGCCAGCACAACCAGTGGCAGGATCATCACTTTCGGGCTTTCATGAACGTGGCCCAGCGTCGTGTCGTCACAGCGCGGCTTGCCGTGGAAGGTCATGAATAGCAGACGCCACGAATAGAAAGCCGTCAGCATCGCTGCCGTCAGTCCCATCGCAAAGGCATACTTGCCGACGCCGGTATGTGCTGCCCAGGCGGCTTCGAGCACGATGTCCTTGGAGAAGAAACCGGCGAACGGCGGAATTCCGACAAGCGCCAGAGAACCGATCCACATCAACGCATAGGTGACCGGGATCATTTTCCAGATACCACCCATCTTGCGCATGTCCTGTTCATCGGACATGGCGTGGATCACCGAGCCGGCGCCAAGGAACAGCAGGGCCTTGAAGAAGCCGTGCGTCATCAGATGGAAGACACCGGCGGAATAGGCCGAGACGCCGCAGGCAAAAAACATGTAGCCCAGCTGTGAACAGGTCGAGTACGCGATCACGCGCTTGATGTCGTTTTGCACGCAGCCAATGGTCGCGGCGAAAATCGCCGTCGAGGCACCGACAATGGTCACAACGGTCAGCGCCGTATCAGAATATTCGAACATCGGCGACAGGCGCGCCACCATGAAGACACCGGCGGTAACCATCGTCGCTGCATGGATCAGTGCGGATACCGGTGTCGGGCCTTCCATGGCGTCCGGCAGCCAGGTATGCAGGCCCAACTGTGCCGATTTGCCCATCGCACCGACGAACAACATCAGGCAGATGATCGTCATGGCATGGAAATCAGCGCCGAAGACATGCAGGATGGCATCTTTCTGGCCCGGGACGGCGGCAAAGATCGTATCCAGATGGATCGTGTCAAAGAGCATGAAGGTCGCAAAAATCCCGAGCGCAAAGCCGAAATCACCAACCCGGTTGACGACGAATGCCTTGATCGCAGCGGCATTGGCGCTCGGCTTCTTGTACCAGAAACCGATAAGCAGATAGCTCGCCAGACCAACCCCTTCCCAGCCGAAGAACATCTGCACCAGATTGTCCGCGGTGATCAGCATCAGCATCATGAAGGTAAACAGGCTCAGATAGCACATGAAGCGCGGCACCGATGAGTCGTGGTGCATGTAGCCGACGGAATAGACGTGCACCATCGCCGATACGACGCAGACGACGATCATCATCACAGCGGTCAGGGAATCGACCTTCAGCGCCCATGAAAGCTCAAACGAGCCGGACGCGATCCAGGTGAACAGTTCGGTGGTCCGTGCATTTCCATTCAGACCGACATCAACGAAGATGAAAACCGCCAGCAATGCAGACGTCAGCATCGTGCCGCAGGTGACAACCTGTGCGGCCAGATCAAGCGTGTGCTTGAGGTGTTTGTCAGCGCCGACACTATAAAGCGTGATGCCACCGGCAATGGCAGCGCCGATCAGCGGCAGAAAGACGAGGATTGTCTCAATCATAGTATGCCTCAGCCCTTCATCATGTTGACGTCTTCGACCGCAATCGAGCCGCGGATTACGGAAAAAGACCACAAGGATGGCCAGACCGATGGCCGCTTCGGCGGCTGCCACGGTCAGGACCAGCATGGCAAAAATCTGTCCGACCAGATCGCCCAGATGCGTCGAGAACGCGACCAGATTGATGTTGACGGCAAGCAGCATCAATTCCACCGACATCAGAATGATGATGACGTTCTTGCGGTTCAGGAAGATCCCGAAGATGCCCAGCGTGAACAGGATCGCCGCGACTGTCAGATAATGACCAAGGCCGATTTCGAACATCAGATGCCCTTTCCTGTCTCGACATCGCGCAGCGTGACCGCATCCTTCGGATCACGGGCAATCTGGCTGTTGATGCGCTGTTTGCGGACCCCGTCGCGACGACGATGGGTAAGCACGATGGCACCGATCATGGCGACCAGCAGAACCATGCCGGCGGCCTGGAAAAGATAGATATACTTGGTGTACATGATCTGGCCGATGGCGTGCGTGTTGGTGATCTGTTCCAGCGCGGGTGCCGGCGATCCGGCCAGGCCGAGGGCCTCGGGTGCGAACGACCAGCCGCCGACGGCCAGCAGCAATTCGACCAGCGATAACATCGCGACCGATCAGGGCGCCAACCGGCAGATACTGCAGGAAGCCTGCGGCGCATCTCGACGAAATTGATGTCCAGCATCATGACCACGAACATGAACAGCACGGCGACAGCGCCGACATAGACGACGACGAGGATCATCGCCAGAAACTCTGCACCCATCAGCACGAACAACCCTGCCGCATTGAAAAAGGTCAGAATCAGAAACAGCACGGAATGCACAGGGTTGCGGGACGAGATCACCAGCACGGCGGCGGCAACCGCGACCACGGCAAACATGTAAAATGCAAACGCTTGTATCATGTAACCCCCAAACACCCCTTAACGGTAGGGTGCGTCGATCCTCAGCCGTTCGGCCAGTTCTGTCTCCCAGCGATCGCCGTTAGCCAGCAGTTTGTCCTTGTCGTAGAGCAGTTCTTCACGGGTTTCCGTGGCAAATTCGAAATTCGGCCCCTCGACGATGGCGTCAACCGGGCAGGCTTCCTGACACAGACCGCAGTAAATGCATTTGACCATGTCGATGTCGTAGCGCGTGGTCCGGCGTGACCCGTCGGTACGGGGTTCGGCCTCAATGGTGATGGCCTGTGCCGGGCAGATTGCTTCGCACAGTTTGCAGGCGATGCAGCGTTCCTCGCCGTTCGGATAGCGACGCAAGGCGTGTTCGCCACGGAACCGGGTCGACAGTGGACCCTTTTCATACGGGTAGTTGACGGTCACTTTCTTGCGGAAGAAATAGCGCAATGTCAGCGACATCCCGGAAACCAGTTCCATGAGGAAGAATGCTCGTGCGCCGCGTTCAATGAAGCTCATTTTGTGCCTCTTTTACCCTTTGCCCAATACCGGGGCCATGTCGAAGGCCACAAGGAAACCGGATACCACCACAACCGCCAGCAGGGACAGGGGCAGGAAGACTTTCCAGCCCAGCCGCATCAACTGGTCGTAGCGATATCTCGGGAATGTTGCGCGGACCCAGACGAAAATGAACAGGCAGAAGACGATCTTGATCGCCAGCCAGATCGGTCCTGGGATCCAGTTGAATGGCGCGATATCCATCGGTGGCAGCCAGCCGCCAAGAAACAGCACGGCCGTCATGGCCGACATCAGGATCATGTTGGCGTATTCACCAAGGAAGAACAGCGCGAACGTCATGGCCGAATATTCGACGTTATAGCCGGCGACCAGTTCCGCTTCCGCTTCCGGCAGATCGAACGGATGACGGTTGGTTTCGGCCAGTGTCGAGATGAAGAAGATCACGGCCATTGGAAACAGCGGAATGACGAACCAGACGGTTCTTTGCGCCTCGACGATAGCCGACAGGTTCAGCGAACCGGCGCAAAGCAGCACGGTGATGATGATCAGCCCCATCGAGACTTCGTAAGAGACCATCTGTGCCGCCGAGCGCATGGCACCCAAGAATGCGTACTTGGAGTTCGATGCCCAACCGGCCATCAGGATGCCGTAAACGCCGAGCGACGAGATCGCGAACAGATACAGGATGCCGACGTTGATGTCGGCCAGCACCATGCCGACGTCGAACGGGATCACCGCCCAGGCGATCGAGCGCCAGACACGAAGCTGGTCAACGGCGCCGGCGATGAACACAGGCCCGGTTCGGCCCCGGTCGGGATGATGGTTTCCTTGAGGAACCGTTTCGCGTCGGCAATCTGATGTTTCCGCAAAAGCCCCAACGGGCCGAGCCCCGGTGGTCCGCGCAATTACGCTGGCGCCGGTAGGCCTTGCGCTCGAAAAGCGTCAGATAGGCAACCGACAGCATGATCGGCGCAACGATGGCGATAATCTTGGCGAGCAGCCAGAGAACCGGAAGAACCTGATTTTCAAAGATTTCAGCCATGGGTGCCGGTCATCCTGTCCT
>CBDIRN010000008.1:0-86184 GCA_965284225.1 uncultured Rhodospirillales bacterium | reverse complement strand
ATGCACGCGTGCGCCCGGTCACCTTCAGCAACGCCCAGGCCAAACGCATCGCCGACCGTCACACCGGCGTCGGCTGCGATCAGTTCATCGTGCTTGAACCCGGTCAGGACAAAGATGCAGACGTCTTCATGCGCATCAGAAACCATGACGGCGGCGAGGTCGGGGCCTGCGGCAATGCGACCCGCTGCATCGCCGATCAGATCATGAATGAAATGGGTTCTGATCGCTGTGTGATCGAAACGCTGGCCGGCAATCTGCAGACATGGGCGCGCCGAAGGCGGCCTTGTCACCGTCGACATGGGACCAGTCCATACCGGCTGGCGCGATATCCCGCTGGCCCGCGAGATGGATACCCTGCGTCTTGATTTCAGTTGCGGTCCGCTCAACGGCCCGGCGGCAGTCAATGTCGGCAATCCGCACGTCAATTTCTTCGTTGAAGATGCCGATGCCATAGATCTGGTGAAACTGGGGCCGCTGATTGAGAACGACCCGTTGTTTCCCGAGCGCACCAATGTGCAGGTCGTTCAGGTGCTGTCCGAAAGCCGGATCAGGGTCCGGGTCTGGGAACGCGGCGTCGGCATTACGCTGGCCAGCGGTTCAAGCGCCTGTGCCACCGGCGTCAATGCGCACCGTCTGGGCCTGACCGGCCCCCGGGTCGAGGTCGAGTTGCTGGGCGGCACATTGATCGTCGAGCACACCGGCGATAACCGGGTTACGCAGACCGGCGCCTTCGCAACCAGCTTTGAAGGCGTCATCACGCCCGAGCTGATGGGCGATCCGTCATGAGTGCGCCCGATGTCATCACCATGGGCTGCCGCCTGAATATCTTCGAAAGCGAAGTGATCCGCGGCCATGCCGACCGTGCCGGCCTTGACGATGCGATCATCGTCAACACCTGCGCTGTCACGGCCGAAGCCGAACGTCAGGCGCGCCAGACAATCCGCAGGGCCCGGCGTGAAAATCCGGCCAAACGCATCATCGTCACTGGCTGTGCCGCGCAACTCGATCCCGCAGGCTTCAATGCGATGGATGAAGTTGACCATGTCATCGGCAATGAAGAGAAAATGCAGGCCGCCACGTTTGCCAACCTGAACGGCGAGACCCAGGTCCGCGTCGCCGACATCATGACGGTGCGCGAAACCGCGCCGCATCTGGTCAAGGGTTTCGATGGCCGGGTCCGCGCCTTCGTGCAGATCCAGCAGGGCTGCGATCACCGCTGCACTTTCTGCATCATCCCGTTTGCAAGGGGCAATAACCGCTCGGTACCGCTCGACGCCATCATTGAGCAGACCCGCACCCTGGTTCGTGAGGGCTACCGGGAAATCGTCCTGACCGGTGTCGACATCTGTTCTTACGGCACGGACTTGCCGGACACGCCCCGATTGGGCGAGATCGTCAAACAGCTGCTGATCCAGGTCCCGGAACTGCCGCGCCTGCGCCTGTCCTCGCTTGATCCCGCAGCCATGGACGATACCCTGTTCGAGGTGCTGGCCAACGAGCCACGCCTGATGCCACATCTGCATCTCAGCCTGCAGGCGATGGACGACATGGTTCTGAAACGGATGAAGCGTCGCCATCTGAGAGGCGATGCGTTCCGTACGGTCGCCCGTGCCCGCGCTGCCCGCCCGGACGTGGTGTTCGGTGCCGACCTGATCGCCGGATTCCCGACCGAGAGCGATCAGATGTTCACCAACACCCTTTCCGCCGTGAACGATCTCGGCCTGACGCATCTGCACGTCTTTCCCTATTCCGAACGCTCGGGCACGCCGGCTGCAAAAATGCCGAGTGTCCCCGTCAGCGAACGCAAAGCCCGCGCCCGCCTGTTGCGCGAGGCCGGCGATGCCGCCCTGTCGTCGTTCAGAGCGACCCACACCGGTGCCAACGTCCGTGTGCTGATTGAAAAGAACAGCCAGGGCCTATCCGAGCATTATATGCCGGCCAAAATTCTCGGCGGCGCCAGCGAAGCAGAGATCGTCAACGGCCTGGTCACCGGCATTGCCGATGGCGCGCTCGAAGTCACACGCCTGTCATGAGCGGCACGGAAAAGACCGGCTGGCTCGGGCGGCTTCGCCAGGGTCTCGGCAAATCATCGGAAAAACTGACCGGCTCGATCAGCGCCCTGTTTCGCGCCCGCAAGCTTGATCAGGCCGCCATCAATGAGCTTGAAGAAGCACTGATCACGGCCGATATCGGCGTCAGCACGGCGGCCAGACTGACAACCGCCATCGCCAAATCCCGTTTCGACACGAGAGTCACCGATATCGAAATTCGCGAAGCGCTGGCTGACGAGATCACGGCAATTCTTGAGCCCGTCGCGCAACCACTCAGCATCGACAGCACACTGAAGCCGCACGTCGTTCTGGTTTGCGGCGTCAACGGGTCCGGCAAGACCACAACCATCGGCAAGCTGGCCAATCAGTTCAAGGCCGAAGGCAAATCGGTCATGCTGGTTGCCGGGGACACCTTCCGCGCCGCCGCCGTCGAACAATTGCAGATATGGGGAGAGCGATCGGACTGCCCGGTCGTCTCCGGCAGCCATGGCGGGGATGCCGCCGGACTGGCCTATGGCGCGCTGGAGAAGGCCCGCGCCGAGAATATCGACGTCATCATGATCGATACCGCTGGACGGTTGCAAAATCGCAAGGACCTGATGGCCGAGCTGGAAAAGATTATCCGCGTCATCAAAAAGATCGACGAGAGCGCCCCGCATACCACGCTTCTGGTCATGGACAGCACCATCGGCCAGAACCGCGCGCAGTCAGGGTCGAGACCTTCGAGGAAATGGTCAACATCTCCGGGCTGGTGATGACCAAGCTCGACGGCACGGCGCGCGGCGGCGTCGTTGTCGGGCTGGCCGAGAAGTTTGCCATGCCGGTACACGCGGTTGGTGTCGGCGAAGGTATCGACGATCTGCGCCCCTTCGAAGCCGGCGCCTTCGCGCGTTCGCTGATGGGGCTGTCATAATCCAAAAAATTGATGTACTCTGTTGCATCCATATGTCGGGCTGACCGGCCCGCAATATCCATGGGCTGACCGGCCCGCAATATCCATGAGCTGGCCGGCCCGCAACACCTTGGGCCGCCCGGTCCGCTTCATCCACGGGAGAGTTATCCGCTATGTTACATGAGCTTCGCATTTACCACTGTGCACCCAGCCGTATGCCGGCGCTTCTGAACCGCTTCGAGAAAACCACCCTCGGCAAGTGGGCGCAGCACGGCATCCGCCAGGTCGGATTCTGGACGGTCGAGATCGGCGATAATAACCATGACCTTTATTACATTCTGGAATGGGCATCGCTGGCTGAACGGGAAGAAAAATGGAACGCCTTTCAGGCAGACCCCGAATGGATTGCCGCGCGCGCCGAAAGTGAAAAGAACGGCCCGATCCTGACCGGTATCAGCAACCACATCCTGAAGCCAACAGCTTTTTCGGCATTGAAGTAAGCCTGCGAATACCCTCTCCCATGGGAGAGGGTATTTCACTCCCGGCCACATCACTAGCTGTCGGCGATACCCGGATAGACAAACAGTGCCGGTGTGCCGCCGGTATGCAGGAACACGACAGGCCCGGTTTCTTTTAATTTACCGGCCCTGGCATAATCGATCAGCCCGGCCATCGCCTTGCCGGTATAGACCGGGTCCAGGAATATCCCTTCCGTTCTGGCCAGCATGCGAACCGCGTCGGCCATTGCCGGTGTCTCGACACCATAGCCCGCCCCGACATATGCCCCATCGCAATTGACCGCGATCATCTGCCAGATCAGCCCTGCCGATAAAGCGGCACACATCTCCAACCAGTGCAGAAACTTTTTGCTGCTGCAAATCACCGGACCGACTGACGCACATCCCGATCACCGGCACCTCGAGTCCGGCCAGCGCCAAACCGACCAGCAAGCCTGCTTGTGTTCCGGCACTGCCTGAGGCCTGCACGATCAGGCCCGGATGCAGGCCCTGATCGCGAAACTGCCGGGCCATCTCGAAGGCGCAATCCACATAGCCGAGCGCCCCCAATGCGTTGGAGCCTGCGACAGGGACCACGTAAACCGTCTCGCCCGCCGCTGTCAGTTCATGGGACAGAGCTGCCATCGCCGCATCCATGTCGGCGTCCTTGTCGATAAACCGGGGCACGGCGCCGAACAGATGATCCAGAAGCGCATTGCCGTTGGTCTCGTAAAGATCATCGGTCCGCACCCGTTCCAGAATACACTGACAGCCCATGCCGCGACGGGACGCGGCGGCGGCGGTCTGGCGGACATGATTGGATTGCGTACCGCCGGCGGTGACGATCGTCGTCGCGCCCTGCGATTCGGCTTCGGCAATCAGGAATTCAAGTTTGCGGACCTTGTTGCCGCCGAGTGCGAAACCGGTGCAGTCGTCGCGCTTGATCCAGATATCGGGTCCGCCGAGCGCTTTCGAGAAGTTTGCCAAAAGTTCCAGCGGTGTCGGCAGATGGGCCAGCCTGACGCGCGGGAACCGATCCAGCAGTTCAGCCATCAGGGCGCAACGACCGGCATATCAATCGGCCCTTCGGCGCGGCTGTGGACAAACTGATCAACAAATTCATTGCCACTTTTCATCATCTCAGCGGCAGGCCCGTCCCAGATGATTTTCCCGTCGTGCAGCATCGCCACGCGCTGACCCAGACGTTGTGCCCCGGCCATGTCGCTGTCGATGGAGATCGCCGTGCAGCCCAGTTGGCGCACCAGATCCAAAATAAGGTCGTTGATGACATTCGACATGATCGGATCAAGGCCGGCCGTCGGCTCGTCCAGCAGCAGTAATTCAGGATCACCAAAGATCGCCCGGGCGATGCCGACACGCTTTTGCATGCCGCCTGATAATTCAGCCGGCGACAGATCGGCGACATCCTGATCGAAGGCCGAACCGTCAACAATTTGTCGATGGCCAGACTGCGAACTTCATCCCGATCCGCGTGCCGATCCTGCAGCATACGGAATGCGATGTTTTCCCACGTGCTCAGGCTGTCGAACAGCCCGGACCGCTGAAACAGCATCCCGGTTCGGGCAATATAGGCATCACGTGCCCGGCCCCGGTATTGGACCGTATCGTCGCCATCGACGATGACCTGTCCGGCATCGACCGGAATCAGGCCAAGCATACATTTCAGCAAAAGCGTCTTGCCCGATCCAGACGTGCCGATCAGGAACCGAGACTCCCCCTCACTGACGCTCAGGTCAACACCGCGAAGCTACCTAGCGTTCCAGGGAAGCTTTGCGCAGCCAGCCAGCACGTCAACAAAGGGTTTCGCTGTCATTTAGGCCAGGCTCCACACTTTCGTCGGGCGCGGTTTTATACCATTCGGTTTCCCGCTCATAAGCGCGGCCAACCCGATACAGGGTCGCCTCGTCAAACGGACGGCCGACGAACTGAAGCGATGACGGCAGGCCTGCTTTGGTAAATCCCGACGGCACACTCAGCCCTGGCAGGCCGAGGAAGTTGATCGGCCGGGAGCAATGACCAATTCTGGACAGCATTTCCGCAGCATTCGGTCCGGCCCGAACATCCGATTCTTCACGTGTCGGCACGTCCATGATCATCATCGGTGTCATCATCACATCAACGTTCCTGAACACACACTCGTTGAATGCCGCGAGCACCTCGGTGCGCAGTTCAAGCGCCTGAATGTAGCGACTGGCCGGTGTCGCCAGCCCGCCTGCCAGACGACCGAAGGTTTGCGCGCCATAAAGATCACCGCGTGTTTCCATCCAGTGTTGATGCAATGCCGCCCCTTCGGTCGCGGTGATCAGACTGGTCAGGGCATTGGTGTAACGGATCGCATCCGGCAGATCGACGTCGACGAAAATCGCACCTGATTTTTTCAGCACTGCGACGGCAGCCGCAAACATCGCCTCAAGCTCTGCCGTCATGCCGTCCATGAAATGGCTTTTCGGCAGGCCGATCTTCAGCCCTTTCACGCCACCCTCAAGTGCACCCAGATAATCATCAACGGCGACATCAACAGACGACGGATCGTCCGGATCATGGCCGGCCATCTGTGACAGCATCAGCGCGTTATCAGAAACGGTGCGGGTCAACGGCCCGATGGTATCGAGCGTATAAGACAAGGGCATGGCGCCAAAACGACTGACCCGACCCATCGTCACCTTCATGCCGACTATGCCGCAGCAGGCCGCCGGCAGACGCACCGAGCCGCCGGTGTCTGAGCCAAGGGCACCAAACGTGGCGCGTGCCGCAACCATCGCAGCCGAGCCGCTCGACGAGCCGCCGGTCATGTGTGCCGGGTTCCACGGGTTGCAGGCATCGCCCGTGGCCTCGTTATGGCCGGTAACACCAAAGGCAAACTCGGCCATGTTGAGCCGGGCAATGTCGAGGGCACCGGCCTGATCAAGTTTCTTCAGCGCGCCCGAGAGGATGTCCGGCATGAAGCCCTGACGGACCTTCGATCCACATTCACTGAGCCGCCCCGGGCGATAAAACATGTCCTTAGTGCGCCAGCGGCACACCAGCCAGCGCCGCCGACTTTGGCGAGGCATCCGCGGCAGCCGCCTGTCTGAGCGCATCATCGGGGTTACAGCCAACGACCGCCGTCAGCGCTTGTCCGGCCGTAGCCAGTCGCGCCAATGATGCTTCGGTAACCTCGACCGAGGATACAGCGCCGGATTTGAGGGCAGCTGCGATTTCTACCAGACTGGCATCGCAGGGATTCGACGGTAGCGTACTCACGATGCATCATCTCCAGGCTTCAATTCACGCAAAAGTTTGTAATAGCTGGCCGGTTCCGTATCAAAAACCTGACCACCACCGGCATCCTTGATGATCTGACCGAGCGGTGTGTTTGAGCGCGCCGGGTTGAGAACGTCCCGCGATCCAAGTTCGCTGCCACTGGATTTCAGCCAGTGACGGAATGCTTCATCGGTCATCATGGTTTCTGCACCCAGTTGCCTGTTGTATCCTGCACATACTCACCTGTAGGTGTACGGTTGATCGCCTTGTCGGCGGCCAGCCGTTCGACAGTATTCAGCGGAATGTTGTTTTTCCTGGCGATATCGCGATAAAGCTGACGGCGCTGCAGATTGATGTCATTGACCAGGACAGCGACGCCGGGGGCATCCTTGACGATGCCGATATAGCCGTCCTGACGCTCACCAACCAATCCACTGGACTTGGCGTCTTGCAGTGTCATGGTTTGCGCCCATGCCGTATTGGTGACAGGTCCAATGACAGGCCATACAGCACTCAATCCTAGCGATAAAACGGCCATGACGAATAGGCGTTGGAAAAATTTCATGCCGGATTCCCTAGAACAAAGCAGGGTTGCTGGACAGGGCCTGATCCAGATCTTTTTCGACCCTGACCCGCACCTCATGCTCGATTTTGACATTCAGGTTGATGACAATCGGCTTGTCCGGGGCTTCAACCTTGACCCGGGGTTCGCAGGCGACGATCAGTAATGAAATTGATGCCGTGACGAGTACAGCACAAAAATTACGGTACGACATCGGTCGTTCTCCGTCTTGTTTGCTCCTCCTACGGCTTTCCGGAGGGACCTTTAACCCGGTCCCGGATGGTTCCCGGAAGGTCATTCAGAACGCTAGCGCTTTGCAATAAATCCCGCAAGGCACCTTGCAGCGAAACATTCAACTCAATCCGCTTTCCGTCGTAAAGCGCCGGGTTGGCGCCGTTGATCTTGGCCTTGGCTGTGATGTCGCCGGAAAGCGGACCGTCCAGAGACATCTGTAAATTATTGAAGCGGAAATCGGACAGGGCCTTGGTCAGCAGTTCGGCCATCTCGCCACTCTGTTTCAGCGATTGCAACGCAACTTGCGAACGGAACCGCAGCACACCGCCCTTTTCAGACCAGATACGCGCATCATCTATGACAGGGCCATCGGCGGTGATGCGGACCGGAATGCTGCCGGCCAGCTTGCCTTCGGCCTCCAGGCCATCTATCTCGACACTGCGGGCCAGTGCGCCCGCATCCATATCCCTGACATTGGCAATGATGATCTCTGGCATTCCGTCCTGGGTAATCATCAGATCGATCACATCAAGGCTGCCACCAGCCAGGGGCCACGCGGCCTTGTTGATGCGCAAATTGCCATCGCCGGGCAAGGTGAAGGCGATGGTGCCGTTTCTGAGCGGAATGCCTGCATCAAGCAGGGCAATCGTGAGATTCTGTGTTCCCTCGGACTTCAGATTGATCAGATCATCCAGCACGATCTCGCCGTTGAGCCCGGCCACTTCCGCCGGGGTTGTGCCGAAGGCAAGTTCGCCGAGACTGACCTTTGCCGAAGATGACACCCTGCTCTGCGCCCAGCTGACGGCAGCCTCGCCGCCCACATGGCCCGAGACATGGGTGATCGATCCCTTGAGAAACGGCATCAGGTCCTGCGGCTGCACACCCTTTTCGTCAATCATCCACGTTGGCAAGTTCACCTGCACGCCACCACGACCGTCATGAAAGCGATAACGCGCATCGATTGCCGCCATCGGCCCGCCCGTAAAACCGGCATTTCCGGTAAAGCTTGCGTTTGACGGCTGATAGCGGGCCTGCCCGTCGATGTGGGCCGGCGAAAACCGCAACGGCCAGCGGTGATCGACCAATTTGGCTGCTTTCAGATCGAGCTTGGCACCGAGGATTGTATTGCGGCCTTCAATGCTGATCGTGCCGTCAACATTGGCGACGGCGATATCCGGCCCCTCTATCCTGATGTCGCCGCCCGACGACAGAAATTTCGCCCACCAGGTGCCGCGCTGGGCATCATAGCTGGCAGTTCCTTCAAGTCCGGGCAGATGGCCGCTCAACGGATAGGGACCCACTCCCAGCATCGCCACCTCGACACTTTTAAGAACTGCCGCCAGATCAATCCGTTTCAGCCCGCCACCGCCTTCTCCGCTTTCCATCACGGCATGTATAAGCGGGGTGCCGCCCGGAAGCGGGCACAGGGATATCGGCCCCGGCCGCAGCGAAGATTTCTCATAGTCAATTCTGGTGGCACGAATTTCCGTGCAGCCTTCCGGGAATATCTTGATTCCCGTCAGCCGTATAGCCGATCTGGCTGGCAATCGAGACATGACCGCCGTTGACTGTCAGATCAGGTGTCAGTTTGCCCGAGAACCGGGCATCGGCGGCGATATCCATATCCAGTGATTTAAGCGGTCCCGATAATCTGACGGAAACCTTGTCGGCAACGATGCCGAGCCCGCCGAGTTTCATCTGCCATGGGTCAAGCCGCACCGCCAAATCTTCAAGCAGGACGCCGTCCGTGGTCGCCGGCCAGACGGAACCGCCAAGATTACCGGCAAACGGAAACCAGTTGTTGAACTTGCCATCGAACAGCATACCCAGCCGGTACGGATCAGCGGCGCTCGGCCCACCTGCCAGAAAGGGCATGTCGGCCATCCCATCAAGGGTGAATGCCACACGCTGCTCGTCGCCATCCCTTCCCCGACCAAGCTCGACATTCAATCCGGCAACGGGTTTTACCCGCCACCCCTGCGCATCGATGGACAACGACATCGCCCCGTCGAAAGCAGCGTTCATACCACTTGCCGGCAGTTGCACGCCGAGGTGTGAGACTTCGACAGAACCCGTAATGCCCGATGCTGCGCGCACGGCACCGCTGGCGATCCGCCCCGGCAACGCCTGCAGATCCCGGCGCGTGCCGGTTACATCAAACGACAGGGCGCCAACCATATCCATTTGAACCGGCAATGCGAACGGCCCTTGAGACCATCGGTCGCACTTTCACCCCTGAGATGCAGCCTGGCATCCGGGTCCAGAACGTCATCGGTTTCGGCCCGCACCTGCAGGGAAAGTCCGGTCCCGGCACCCCCCAGAAGAAATTCGGCCTTGGCCGCCCGTCCATCAACGCTGGCGACGAGATCAACATTGCCGAGATCAAGACCATCGACGCGGACATGCTGAAAGCTGAGCGAGCCACCACCTTTGAGAGCAGCAGGCAACTGCCCTTTGATATTGATCGCCCCTGACATGGCCGAAAAAGCGAGCGCCGCCTCGCTTGAGGCATTCTGAATGTCGAGGGTCAACTGCACCTGATCAGCGGAATCCAGAATACCCCGCAGGCGTCCGCTGACACTGGCGGCCGGGTGTTCGAGGGCAAACGCGATGTTGGCATCGGTACCGATACCATCGGTCATCAGGACAACACCTTCGACGACGGCATCAACAGCGCCGAGTGGCGTTGCCACCGTCAAACGTCCGGCAATGAAAGCCAGTGGTCCGAGAAGGCGAATGCGCGGGGACTCAGAGGTTGGACTGGCGCTATCGAAAAACTTTTCCAGCGCCCCCAGATCGAGGCCATTTGCACCGAGGCTTAGCGGGATTTCGGGCTGTTCGATGGTAATGCCGTCGAGCACGCCGCCCAGCAATCGTGCGGGCGAATAGTCGATAACGATTCTGCGGGCCCGGACACCGCTTTCCGGACCCAGCCCGAAATCAACGAAAGTGCTCTGCGTCAAGCCAAGCCGTTCTGTTGAAATGCGGGCGTCATTGAAACCCAAATCTTCGAGATAACCGCGTACGCCCCAGCTGACGACCCACGGCAGGGACAGATATCCCGCACCCAGAAGCACGACCAGGGCAGCCAGAAAACCGGACAACAGAACAGAACGCTTCATGCAGGATGTCGCTCACGAGCGGGTTGAATACTTGGGCACGAACTTATCAGATCGTGTGCTGCATACGGACTCATTTGCATATGGTCACGGGAACGTTACAAGCGGTCAAGAGGTCCCCCCTTTCGAACAGGGTATTTTCAAAGCATATTTATTATCATGAGTGCTAAAGCCGATATGCAGAGCCTGACCGGACAGATTCTTGATTTCTGGTTCGCCGACCCGGACGGCACGTCCCCTGCCGCGCAACGACCGTTCTGGTTCAAATCCACCCCGGAAATCGATGCCGGGATTCGCGAGAGATTTCTGGGCGTTCTGGACCAGGCCGCTTCCGGGACATTCGATCCGGACATTAAAACAGCAGACGATCATCTGGCCATCGTCCTGATTTTCGATCAGTTGCCGCGCAATATGTTCCGGGGCACGGCCCGGGCATTTGCCACGGATCCGCTGGCCAGACGCTGGGCCGGAAAAGCGATTGCCGAGGGGCTCGACCTGCAACAGGCAGCGCCATACCGAAGGATGTTTTTCTATCTGCCGTTCGAACATTCGGAATCCCTTGCCGATCAGAATGAAGCGGTTCGATTGTTCGAGAAAATGGGGTATGATGATCTGGCTGCAATGTGTCGCGCACATCGCGACGTCATTGAAAAATATGGCAGGTTTCCACACCGCAATGCCGCGCTGGCGCGCCTATCGACGCCGGACGAGGAAATCTATCTGAGCCGACCGGGGGCCGGCTTTTAAACAAGGAAGACCGATACCATGTCCTCACACCATTCCGTCATGAAGATGATCATGCTGACGCTGACGGCGCTTGCCCTCAGTGCCTGCGCCGCTACCAAGATCGACACCGGCATCTTCAGACAATCCACCGAAGACAACGCCCGGGTGATCGTCGAAGCCGCTGCGTACAAGGATATACCGGCGACGCGGATCACCTATTCCGATCCCAGAATTATGGAAGAATACGTCCTTTACCGGTCTCCGCAGGGGCAGTCAGAAATTCTCTTCACCGAAACGATGCGCATGAATGCGCACAATACGGCACTCGATTTCGACAAGCTGATCTCAACGTCGGCCATGTTGTGGCGCTTCAATCAGGGGCAGACGCTGGCCTTTGATGAAAGCTTCAACATCGATAATAACTTTGCCAACTTCTGGGTGCAGCCATACAGGCAAGTTGAGGCGGGCCGTCAGTGCGCCGGGTTCTCGGCCCGCTGGGACAAGCGTGTCGATGACCCGCAATACCGGCCAAGCAAAATCCTGTTCGGCTTTCATTGCGCGCCAAAGGGTCTGGACTTCAAGGCTGAGGATGCCGCGCAGTTCGTGAAAAGTATCGAAATCCGCGGCATCTCGGTGCCGCTCAGAATTCAGTCCGCTTACGATCTGAAAAAGCCGGCCCCGCCTGCCCCGCCCCGGGACCAGCAGGTCGCCAATCTCGTGCTGGCCCAGGATGGGGGTGGCGGCGGCATTGCCGGCATGCCGACATTCCCGTTGCTGATCGCCCGGGTGTACAAATCGCTGGACGGGCCCTGTACGGGTTGCTGACGTCAGTCATTAAGGCGGATGACAATCCGCGTTTCAGGCTCAGCCACATCGAAAGCCGCAGCCTCGAACGACGGCGCTGCAAAGAACGCTCTGGCACCACTTGAAAAACCATAGGCTTCCAGTGGAATGCCGAATATGCCCTGGTCGAAACTGTGATTACCGTTTTCATCATGATAGACGGCAACCGCATAGCGACCGGGCTTCAGTCCGTCAAAGATCGCCCGGGCCATGCCGCTATGTACAAGCACTTTGGTTTCAATGATCATCCCGTCAGAATCCGGGAATGCGGCGGGCGTGTCATAAAGGGCGACATGAACATCGCCCCGATCACTGGCGAGGCCTGTAACATCAACCTTGAGCACCGCCGCAGCTAGGCTGAGCGGCAGGAATGATCCGAGAAGAGTCAGGAAGAAAAAGGACCGTCTCATGACGGTGTCCTTCAAACGCGGATGTTGAGGTAATAGCCGCGCGGTGCATTTTTTTCGAGCGGCACATTCTGATTGAGCAGACCGTTCAACCGCTTCAGACCGGCGTGTTCCTGAGGTGTCTGCTCATGCTCAAGAAAACGGGCGCGCGATTGCACCTCGCGCACACCATCCGACTGATAGAGCTGATTGGCCGGCTTAGCCGCCCCTGCCCCCGTCCCGGTTAATTTTACCCCGTCCGTCATAGAACGGACGGTAGCGACTAATTGGTTAATGACTGGTAAACCTGCGCCGGTGCGGTGCTGGAAGATTGTGGATAACCGCGCCGGGCGCCCTGAAACCGATGCTTACGGATGTCCGTAGATCTCGAATTTCGGCAGATCGCCTTTGCGGTAAACATCCAGCGCCCACGAGACGCTTGGAAATGCCAGGTCATCCCAGGGAATTTCGTCCCACGCGAACAGTGCCGCTTCCAGACTTTCCGGTCCTGGCGCCAGCTCAGGACCGATCATCTCAGCGTGATAAACCATGTAGATCTGGGAAATTCTCGGGATTTCGAACATGCCGAGAAAAGCACCTATTTCAACATTGGCCCCGGATTCCTCGATCACCTCGCGGCGGGCGCCATGATGGATCGCCTCATTCAGCTCCAGAAATCCGGCCGGAATCGTCCAGTAGCCGTGCCGAGGCTCGATGGCGCGGCGGCACAGCAGGATTTTGCCCTGCCATGTACAGACGGCGCCGGCAATTACACGTGGATTGTCGTAATGAACAAACCCGCAATCGATACAGGTCATCCGCTCGCGATCATCACCCTCCGGCACCCTGGGGACAACCGGGCCTTGCGGCTTTCCAGCATTCAGCTTTGTGTCTATTTCGCTCATTGCCTGTTTGCTCAAGCGGATCCGCATATCGCGGATGGGCGCATCAATGTCGAATTAAACCTGTTATTCTTCAACTGATGGCATACTGTCAGGAATAATTAAGGGCTGCAAATGCGGCTGCGAAATCATCAGGCAGGTGGTATAAAGCGGGTGTCATGAAGAATATCCGCGCACGGCGAGGCAGTTGATGGCAATCCACGCACAACGCACTGACGACAGCGATTTTGATCTGCCCCCGGCAGGGGCTGGTGACCGGACATTTCTGGGCGGTCTCGGCACTTGGCGGCCCGGTCATGGCTTTTCTTTCTGTCCTGCATCATCGCAGCCGGTGCCTTCGGCGCTCTTTATTATCATGTCGACCAGCGCCTCGATCAGGCTTTGCAGCAAATGCAGCGTGCCTCGCGCGTTGACGAGTTGGCCAACACCGTTGAGCGCGGCACCTACAGCCTGCAGGCGCGGCAGCGTAAATTCCTGTTGAGCAGGGACACCGAGATCGCTGACGGCTTTTCCGCCGTTCTTGCCGACGTTTCCTCGGCACTGGACGAGCTTTTCAGCTACCCGGAAGCACAGCCTCTGGCCCAGCATGTGACCACCATCCGTGATGGACTGGTTCAGTATGATCAGCAGTTTCAGGCTTTCCTCAACGCCGAGCGGGAGATCGGTTCCGGCACCGAGAACGGTCTCAGTTCACAGCTTCGCCGCACATCTGCCGCACTGGCTGCTCGCCTTCCGCGAGGTCGGCCATGCCAACCTGATCAATCAGGTCGACCGCATCGATCAGCAGGGCGAGGAAACCATACTTTCCGGTTCGAAAAAAAGCGTCGATGAAATCACCAAACGCTATGCGGCACTGACCGCGTTTGTCGGTGCGGCATCTTTGACGGCAGAACAAAAAAATCGCATCGATCAGCTTTTGAAAACCCATGAAACGCAGATGCTGTCGATCATCAACGCCCGCTTCGAGCTGTTCGACCAGTCCCGCCACTTCGAGGAATTGTTCGAGTATTTCGTTCCCAGCCTGAATGGTCTGGCCGGTTTTTCGGAACGTCTGCGAATCCAGGCATCGGCGGATGTCCGCAATATGCAGTTGTTTGCCCGCTACACGATCCTCGGCGGCTCCATGGCGATCCTGCTCTGGCAGATGTTCTTCGGTCTTGTACTGATCAAAAGCCTGAGCAGCCCGGCCCGCCGGATCGCCCAGGCCGTTGAACGGATTGCCCGGGGTGCCAACCACATCACGATGCCGGCGCAAGGCAACAAGGACGATTTCGGCCGCATTGCCCGTATGCTCGACGGCTGGGCTGATACCATCATCGAAGCCGACCAGTTACGCACTGATCTCGAGCGGACCCGAGAGCGACTGGATCAGGCGATCATTGATGCCGATACGGCACTGGATCAGGCATTTGATGCCGAGCAGCGCGCCCAGCGCGCCGAGCAAGCCGCCCGAGCGGTCCCGGAGCCGATGATTGCGCTACCTGCACCCGAGCCCGAGCCGGAACCGGCACCAATCCATGAGCCGCGTCCGGAAGCAGCACCAAGACCCCGCACCCGACCCAGCGTGTTCGAGGCTTTCGGCATGAAGGAAGGCGACCCGAAAGTCGGCCCGATCTCGTCGGTCAGCCAGCAACTGCAGAACTTTACCCAGTACGTGACCGCCGCCGCCAACGATGTCGAGCGCACGGAAGCGCTGATCAAGGGCATCGATCAGATGACCGAACTGGTTGACGATATCGGCGAGCTGATCCTGACAATCCGCGATCAGAGCAATCTGCTGGCCTTCCGTCAGCCCGGCAAGGATGCCACCCGCGAGGCGGGTCGAGATGGCGACGGGACGCTGATCGCGTTCTCCGGGGATCGACGCAACACCGAGGCAGAGCGGGTTTATGCACAACGCTTTGACCATCTGCGCGAAGCCACCGATCAGACCGAGCGCACCGCCGGGCGGATCAGGGACACACTGGCACAGGTCAGTGAAATTGCCCGTGAAATCGCCGAGACGGCTTCACATCAGGCGCTTGATGCGACCAACCGGCTGCTCAGCCAGTCCGAATATCTGCAGAACATGCTCGATGATATCCTGAGCCGCGTGCATCCGGCAAAACCGGGTGCGCTGTCGGAACAACGCCCGCCGAAGCGGTCGAACGACGATCCGTTCGCTTAAATCAAGCACGACGATCCGTTCGCTTAAATCAAGCACGACGATCCGTTCGTCGGAATGCTGGCGTGAACTCAGTCGGTCATGATGGCGGCGACACCCGGCAGGGTTTTGCCTTCGATATATTCCAGAAAAGCACCACCGGCTGCCGAGACGTAGGAGAAACCTGCTTCGGCCCCGGCGTTGGCCAACGCCGATACGGTATCGCCACCACCGGCCACCGACAGCAAACCGCCGGCCTGGGTCAACTCGGCAACGGTTCTGGCGACCGCATTGGTGCCGGCGTCAAACGGCTTGACCTCGAACGCGCCCAGCGGGCCGTTCCACAATACGGTCTTCGCCGCCTTCAGCCGGGTCTGCAGATCACGAATGCTTTCAGGTCCAATATCGAGGATCATCATGTCGCCCGGCACATCGCTGAGCGCGACGGTTTCCGAACGCGCCCCTTCGGCGAAGGCATCGGCAACGACGGCATCCTTGGGCAGCACGATTTCGCACTTGGCATTCGCTGCCACTTCGACGATCGCACGCGCCTGATCGGCCATGTCTTTTTCACAAAGCGACGTGCCGATGTCGACCCCGTTGGCATACAGGAAAGTGTTGGCCATACCGCCACCGATGACGATCTGATCAACTTTCTGCGCCAGATGCCCGAGCACCGCCATCTTGCTTGATACCTTGGCGCCGCCAACGACGGCAATAACCGGATGCTGCGGGGTTTCGAGCGCTTCAGACAACGCTTCGATTTCCGCCTGCATCAGCCTCCCGGCCGCTGACGGCAGGAAATGCGTAACACCTTCCGTTGACGCATGCGCCCGGTGTGCCACCGAGAACGCGTCAGAGACGAATGCATCGCCATTGGCCGCCAATGCTTTGGCAAAGGCCGGATCGTTCTTTTCCTCGCCGGCGTGGAACCGCAGATTTTCCAACACCACAAAACCGCCGAACGGCGCGGCATCAATAACGCTGGCCGCCGCATCGCCAATACAGTCAGGCGCAAATGCAACCGGCTTACCCGATATCTGCGCCAGACCTTCAGCAACCGGCTTCAGGCTCATGCTTGGCTCAACCTGCCCCTTGGGACGGCCGAAGTGCGACAGGATCACCACCTTGGCACCCTTCTCAGCAAGTTCGTTCAGGGTTTCCAGCGCCCGGTCGATACGCGTCGTATCGGTGATCTTGCCGTCCCGCATCGGCACATTGAAATCGACGCGGACAAGAACCCGCTTGTTGGCAATATCAAGATTTTCAAGGGTCTTTAGGGGCATTGATTCCTCATCTTTTGGCTGGCTTTCGGTCGGCCCGGCTTATAACCGAACACTGTCTTTTGGGCAATAACCGGCCCCGTTCAATTTGCCGGCAAGGCCTCCAGGCGTGCCTTGGCAGCCGCCGCCTTGTCGGTTTCGCCCAGCACTTCATAAGCGCGGATCAGGCGTTCCCACCCGGCACGGTCGGCTGGGTTTTCTTCAAGCTTGGCGGCCAGTCGCTCAACCATGGTGCGGATAAACGCCGTCCGCTCTTCATCGGTCATCTGCCCTGCAGCTTCTATATCCTGCTGGCTGGGGCCGGGTTGAACAGGTCCGGCCTTGGCCGAGGTCGGTGCGTCGGCTGGCAAGGATGACGCATTCCCCTTGACGAGCGCCAGCGCCGCTTCGCTTGGCTTTATATCGGATGGCTTGAAGCCGCCTTCTTCGGCAGCGCGGGCAATCTGGGCCCGAACCGCTTCGGTAAACGGCGCGCCTTTCGGCGAGATTGTCAAAAGATCGGTCCAGGTCTGCGCCGCCCCTTCAACATCACCGCCCATCGCCTTGTCGAGGCCGATGTAGAACCATGGCTTCGGCAAAAGTGGATCGCGGTCCCGGGCTTCCAGAAAATCGGCAAATATTTCCGGTGTAAAACCGCCACCCAGCGCCATCAGTCTGGCTTCGGCCCAATCCGCCAGCACTTCAGGATTCCGCTCGGTCAAAGTCGTTGCCCGCGCATAGGCGGCCGCGGCCTTGCGGGCATCGCCGATGGTCGCATAGGTTTTGGCCAGCAACACCCAGCCTTTGGCGTCATCCGGATTTTTTCTGAGCTTTTCTTCGAGTTGCCCGGCCAGATCACTCATCGTCGTCTGCTCACCGGTTGCCCGGGCGGGCGTCTTGATATCAGTGCGCCCGGCCAGCGGAAAATCAGGCACTGACGGCGAACCGGTCTCGAAGTAAAAAACCAGCGCCAGAACCGGCACCGTTATCGCGGCAAGAATGACCGGCACGTTGCCCGCCCGGACAGGTTGATGCGCGGGTGCTTCGGCTTCTTCGCCGGCAGCCAGCAATCGGCGCTGGATTTCCAGACGCGCCGCATCCGCTTCGTTTCCGGCGATCCGGCCAAGGGCAACATCACGGTCCAGCTCGGTCAACTGGTCCTTGTAGACATTGATATCGTATGTGGCGCGAGAGGCTGCCGAACGCTGCGTCCTCAACAACGGCACCAGCAAACATGCGGTGACAATCACACTCAGCAACCCGGCGATAATCCAGAACATCAGCGCTCGCCCTCATCCAGAAGTCGGGCCAGCTTTTGCTTCTCGGCGTCGCTGAGTGCCGGTGCAGCTGACTGAGCCGCGCGTTCCGGCGAACGGGCTCGGCGATAGAACAGCACCATCAGAATGATGCCGAAAATGATCAGCGCAGCCGGTCCAAACCATAAGACATAGGTCTTCAGTTTGAGCGGCGGATTGAGCAAGACGAAATCGCCATAACGCGACACCACATAGGCAATGACGTCTTCGTTACTGTCACCCGACATAATACGCTCGCGCACCAGAACCCTGAGGTCACGGGCCAGTTCCGCATCGGAATCGTCTATCGACTGGTTCTGGCAAACCAGACAGCGAAGATCCTTGCTAACCGCGCGCGCGCGCGCTTCCAGTGCCGGGTCCTTGAGGATTTCGTCGGGGGCAACAGCCAGTGCCGGCGCTGCGAACAGCAGCAGCGCACAGATGCCCAGCAGGCCAAATCTGATTGGTCCGTAGCGCATCAACCGCCCTCGCTCTTGAGATGATCAATCAGGGGTTTCAGGGTTTTCGTCCAGACCGCTTCATCAATCGGGCCGACGTGCTTGTAGCGAATGACACCCTGACGGTCGACGACAAAAGTCTCGGGAGCACCGGTGACGCCGAAGGCAATGGCCGCATTGGATTTCGGATCATCACCGATCAGGGTATAGGGATCACCATGCCGCTCGAGCCATGCCGGGCCTGCCTGACGATCAGGCTCGCGCCAGTCGATACCATGTATCGCCACCCAGCCGTTTTGTTTGATCTTCATCAGAAACGGATGCTCGACCCGGCACGCCACGCACCACGAGCCGAAGACATTGACCAGCGATACGCTGCCTTCCAGATCGCGGTTGGAAAAACCCTTGTCGCCGCGCCCTTCAATCGCCGGCAAATCGAATGCCGGCACCGGCTTGCCTTCGAGCATGTTCGGCAGTTTCTGCGGATCAAGCCCGAGACCGATTGCCAGATAGACGCCGATCAGCAAAAACCCGGCCAGCGGCAGCATGAAGATAAAGCGTTTCATATCAGGCTGATCATTCGGCCGGCTGCGGTTCGGCAGAGATTTTTGAGCGCGTCGGCGCGCCGACCCTGAAGCGCCGGTCCGAAAGCGATAGCATCCCGCCCACCATCATCGTCGTAGCGCCGATCCACATCCAGACAACGAGGGGATTGAAATAAATCCGCGTCACGCAGGAGCCGTCGGCATTGGCATCACCGATCACCGCATAGAGATCGCCGCTGATCAGGGTATGGATACCTGCTTCCGTGGTCGGCATCTGGCGCACGGTGTATATTCTTTTTTCCGGATTAAGGATGGCCACCGGCTGACCATTTTGGGTAACCGTGAAGCGCCCTTCGGTAATCAGGTAGTTCGGCCCCTGCTTTTCCTGGGCCCCTTCGAAGGTGAATTCATATCCGGCCACCGTGACACGATCGCCGACGGCCATGTTCTGGACCTTCTCGACGTTCAGGCACCCGCGCCGGTCACACCGACAACCGCCAGCGCCAGCCCCAGATGCGCCAGCGTCATGCCCCAACCGGCGCGGGGCATGTGCCAGAACCGGCGTGCGGATTCCGCTATCGAGACCCGGAACAGGCGCATCCGATCCGCCAGTTCAATAAGAGTGCCGCAGATCAGCTAGGGTGGCAATCGACATACCGACAATCCCCCAGGGTGAGCGATCTGCATAGAATGACCAGACGGCAATCCCCATGATCAGGGCAATGGCCATCGCCAGCCACAGCGTTTTCAAAGCCCGTGCCAGATCACCGCGCTTCCACGCCAGCAACGGGCCGACCGCCATGGCGGCAACCATCGGTGTCATCAACGGAATGAAAACAGCATTGAAAAACGGCGCGCCAACGGAGATTTTATCCTGCCCGTCGGATATGGCATCGATGAACAACGGATACAGCGTTCCCAGCAAGACAACGCCGGCTGCCGTCCCCATCAGCAGGTTGTTTAAAAGCAGCGCCCCTTCACGCGAGATCGGCTGAAACACACCCGTGCTTTTCAACTGCGGTGCCCGCCACGCATACAAAGCGAACGAACCGCCGATAACAATCAGCAGCAAAATCAGAATGAACACGCCCCGGGTCGGGTCAGTGGCAAAGGCGTGCACCGAAGTCAGGACGCCCGAGCGGACCAGAAACGTGCCCAGAAGGGAAAATGAAAAGGCAACGATGGCGAGAAAGATCGTCCACGCCTTCATGGTGTCGCGCTTTTCAACGACGACGCAGGAGTGCAGCAGCGCCGTGCCGATCAGCCATGGCATGAAGGATGCGTTTTCAACTGGATCCCAGAACCAGAAACCGCCCCAGCCCAGCTCGTAATAGGCCCACCACGATCCGAGCGCGATGCCGCCGGTCAGGAAACACCATGCGGCCAACGTCCAGGGCCGAACCCAGCGTGCCCACGCGGCATCGACACGGCCTTCGATCAGGGCGGCGATGGCAAACGAAAAAGCCATCGAGAAACCGACGTAGCCCAGATACAGCATCGGCGGATGGATCGCCAGGCCCGGGTCCTGCAACAGCGGATTCAGGTCCTGACCGTCGACGGCCGGCGGCAATGCCCGCTCGAACGGGTTCGACGTCAGCAAGATGAACAGATAGAAGCCAACCGCGATCAGTGCCTGCACGGAAAGAGCCCGCGCCTTCAGCGCCGGCGGCAGATATTGGCCGAACATGCCGACCGCTGCCCCGAACACCGCAAGGATCAGCACCCACAAAAGCATCGAGCCTTCGTGGTTACCCCAGACACCGGAAATCTTGTACAGCATCGGTTTCGCCGAATGGGAATTCTGCACAACATTCAGGACTGAAAAATCAGACGTCACATAAGCGTGCATCAGGCAGCCGAACGAGACGGCAACCAACAGAAACTGCATGATCGCCGATTGCTTGGCGAATGCCATCCACGAAACCTGGCCGCGATGTGCGCCCAGCATCGGAATGACGGTTTGTGCCACGGCAACCATCAACGCCAGAATCAGTGCAAAATGTCCAAGCTCGGCGATCACTTTTCGCCTCCCTTCCATTGTCCGGATTTCTTCAACGCGTCGGCAACTTCCGGCGGCATGTAGGTTTCATCGTGCTTGGCCAATACTTCGTCAGCGATGAATGTACCGCCGACCAGCTTGCCTTCGCTGACAACCCCCTGACCTTCACGGAACAGGTCCGGCAGAATCCCTGTGTAGCTGACCGAAACTGTGTTGGCGAGATCGGTGATGCGGAACGTGACGGTCTTGCCGGCACTTCTGTCGACGCTGCCTTCTTCGACCAGCCCACCCAAACGGAAGGAACGGTCCGGTGTGACCTTGCCCGCGGCAACATCGGTCGGGCTCATGAAGAAGACGATATTTTCTTCGAACGCCGACAGCACCAGCGCCGCCGCACTGCCCAGCAGCAGCAGCGCAATCAGAACAAATGTCAGGCGCTTGTGCTTACGTTTCATCCGCACCCCGTCCCGTTGCCAGTTCGGCTTTAGCCAATTCGGCTCGGGTCTTGTTCAGCGCCAGCAGGCTGACAACGACAAGTCCGACCAGAATGATTGCTGCCGCACCATAACAGGGCCACACATAGACGGCATGCTCGGTCATCGAAAGAATGCTGTCGGTATTGCTCACCGTTGCCGTTTCCTTTTCAAACCTGTGCCTGACGATGCATGAGGGCGCGCAAGCGCTGTGCCATCAGCGCCTGGCGGATACGGATCAGCAAAAGCCAGAGAAAATAAAACTGGAACGCCGCTGCCATCAAGAGCAACGGCAGCAGCATGTCCGGGTGAATTGTCGGCCCGCCCATGCGCAACACGCTCGACGGTTGATGCAGGGTATTCCACCAGTCGACCGAGAACTTGATGACCGGCACGTTGACGAAACCGACCAGAACCAGGATGGAAGATGCCCGGGCACCCCGTGCCGGATCATCGAAGGCATCGCGGAGCGCCATGTAACCGAGATACAGAAAAAACAGCACCAGCACCGACGTCAACCGGGCATCCCAGACCCACCATGTGCCCCACATCGGTTTGCCCCAGAGCGAGCCGGTGATCAGCGCCAGCAGTGTAAAGCCGGCCCCGATCGGCGCCGTCGCCTTGGCCGCAATGTCGGCCAGCGCATGTTCCAGATCAGTGCCACCGCTGCGCTGACCGCCATAGTCGTATAACAGAACAACGCCATCCAGGCCGCCGGGACATGGATATACATGATCCGGACCGTATGGCCCTGCTGGTAATCGACCGGGGACGCGAACAGAGCGAAATACAGACCTGCAGCAAAACACAGCAGCATGATGCCAAGCACCCATGGCTCAAGCCGGGTGCTGAGACGCTGAAAGCGTGTCGGATTGGCGAAATGGTGCAGCATCTTATTCTTCTTTAATTCCTTGGTACGTTCCAGGTACTTCCATGGGCGTTATAACACCTGTCCACTGTTATGCCACGGCCTCACGCACAGCCTGAGCCGTGGCCCAGGGGGCAAGGGCAAGTGATGCCAAAAGCATGCCCCCAGCAACATCAGATTGGCCTTTGCCCCGTTGCCAAACAACACCGCATCACCGGCGCCGACGGCAAAAATCAGCACCGGGATCAACAAGGGCAGCACCAGCAGGGACAGCAGCACACCGCCACGCCGGGCACCCAGCACCAGCGCCGCGCCGACACTGCCGATCAGGCTGAGCACCGGCGTGCCTAGCGCCAGCGACCACAGAAGCACCGGCCAGATCTCAGTGGGCACATGCATCATGATGAACAACAGTGGCGCCGCGATCAGCAGCGGCAGACCGGTCGTCAGCCAGTGAACGAATATCTTGATGCAGACAATCAACTCAAGCGCGACCGGTGCCAGCACCAGCAACTCAAGCGTGCCGTCTTCATAATCGCTCTGGAACATCCGCTCCATCGACAGCATCGCCGCCAGCAATGCGGCGACCCAGATCACACCCGCACCGATCCTGGACAGCATGTTCGGCTCAGGTCCGACGCCGAATGCAAACAGCACCACGGCAATAATGAAAAAGGCCACCACCATCAAGCTATCGGAACTCTGGCGCAGCGCCAGACGCATCTCGCGCCGGAATATTGCGGACAGCCCGCTCATGCGCTGAGAGCCCTGTTGTGATCCAGCGTCAGCGTTTCGGTATCCTTGAGTGATAAGTCTCCATGCGTTGAGATCACAACCATACCGCCGCTGCGGCGATGTTGCTCGATCACGCCGGCAAGCACCTCGGCAGTGCCCTGATCAAGCGCCGTGGTCGGCTCGTCCAGCAGCCACAAGGCGGCACCTTGCGTCAGGGCGCGGCAAAGACCGACGCGACGGCGCTGGCCGGCCGACAGATAACGTGCCGGTAACCCGCCCAGGTGTTCAATGGCAAAAGTCTGCATCGCCTGTTCCGGTGTCTGCCCGGCATGACCCGAAAGCGCTGCCCAGAACGCGATGTTTTCATAAACACTGAGCAAAGGCTTGATGGCATCGGCATGACCGACATAGACCATGCGCCGGTTGTGCACTTGCGCATCGTCGGCAATATCAACACCATCCCAAAGCAGTTGGCCCGATTGTGGCCGCATCAAACCGGCCATCAATCTGAGCAATGTCGATTTACCGCTGCCATTGGCACCTTTAAGTATCAGCGCGCCACCGTCCGCAAGCCGGAATTCGGCGGCGTCCAGAACCAGCCGCTCCGCCCGCAAACAGCGGATATTTATACCTGTAAAAGCTGCCATCATCATCCTCGAAATGCCCGGAAAACCTATCCGAAAGACCACATGATTGAAAGCAGACCTGTACCTTGAGCCGGCACAGGGAAAAAACGAAACGGCCGGGTCGCTCCCTGGGGGGAAAATGACCCGGCCGCTTGAGTTTCGGCGGATTCCGCCGATAGGGGACCAGAGAGGGGGGTCTCTGGTGTAATAGACGAGGAGGTCTATGGTTCAGAGAATAGTCCGCAATTATGGCGTGAATATGGCATCGAACATTACAATTTTGTTAGGTTCGCAATGCCCAGATAACCCGCGGCTTACGCCGTTCTGGCTCAGATTTTACGAGCGTCTTCGATCACCTTGCCATCGTTCGGCAACGAGCCCGGGCGGACACATTCCGCAACCCCTTTCAGCTTGCAGACATTCTGGATCGTCGTGTTGAGAGCACTGATCAGGGCTTCGCCTTTTTCATCGGTCTCGCATTTGACGGTCATGACGTCCGTGTGGCCATCGTTTGTGACGATGATCCGCGCGCGCGCGATCGCCGGATGCCGACGGATGATTTCGGCAACCTGTGCCGGGTGCACAAACATGCCTTTGACCTTTGTCGTCTGATCGGCCCGCCCCATCCAGCCCTTGAGCCGGGTGTTGGTGCGTCCGCACGGGCTTTGGCCGCCAAGCACCAGTGAAAGATCACCGATGGCAAACCGGATCAGCGCATAATCACTGCGCAAGACCGTAACCACCACTTCGCCAACCTCGCCATCGGCAACCGGATCACCGGTACCGGGCCGGACCACTTCGACGATATGGCGCTCATCGACAATCAGCCCTTCGCGGGCCGGCGATTCATAAGCGATATTGCCGATATCGGCGGATGCATAAACTTGTCCGCAATGGATGCCGTGATCTTCGATCGACTTTCGCAACTCGGGCGGCAGACCCTCCCCGGCAACGCAGGCCTTTTTCAGGCTCGATGTGTCCTTGCCCATTTCTGAGGCCTTCTCGAGCAATTGCTTGAGGTAGCTCGGCGTTCCCGTATACCCCGTCGGCTTGATGTCGTTGATCGCCTGAACCTGCAACTCGGTATTGCCGACCCCGGCTGGAAACACCGCACAGCCCAGGGCATGTGCGCCGGATTCAAGCATCACGCCGGCCGGTGTAAAATGATAGGCGAAGGTATTGTGCAAGATATCGCCGGCACGAAAGCCGCTTGCGAACAGCGCTCTGGCCATGCCCCACCAGTCCGGCCCGTCGCCTTCGATATCGTACGTCGGCCCGGGAGACTGGAAGATGCGTCTCATCTGGCCCGCCGGCAGCGTCGTCATCCCGCCCAGCGGATCACCGGCAGACTGAATATTGACCAGGTCCGATTTGCGTGTCACCGGCAGTGCAGCCAGCGCCGCCCGGTCGGTGATCTGCTCGGGATCAACGTCGCTCAGCAGCTTTGCGTAATAGGGTGCCTTGTCACGGGCATTGCGGATGTGCACGGGCAATGCGGCGAACACGGCCGCTTCACGTTGCGCCGGATCCCGTGTTTCGAGATCGTCGTAAAACGGCCCCTGGCCCATCGTCAGCCCAGCCAGCGCTTGCGGCGCCGATAGTGCTTCACATCGCGGAAGCTTTTTCTGCCACCCGATGACAAGCCCAGATAAAACTCTTTCACGTCCTCGTTTTCACGCAGTGACGAAGCCGGGCCATCCATGACGACGCGGCCGTTTTCAAGAATGTAGCCGTAATCGGCGTAGCGGAGGGCGATGTTGGTGTTCTGCTCGGCGAGCAGAATGCTGACGCCTTCCTTCTTGTTCAAATCGTTGACGATCTCGAAAATTTCTTCGACCAGTTGTGGTGCCAGTCCCATCGACGGCTCGTCCAGCAGGATCATTTTCGGGTTCGACATCAACGCCCGGCCAATCGCACACATCTGCTGTTCGCCACCGGACGTATATCCGGCCTGCGACGTGCGGCGGTCCTTGAGACGCGGGAAATAATTGTAGACTTTTTCGAGCGAGGCGTAGATGGCAGCCCGGCCGTCGGCACGGGTATAGGCGCCGGTCAGCAGATTTTCCTCGATCGTCAGATGTTCGAAACAATGCCGGCCTTCCATCACCTGAATGACCCCCCGCTTGACGAGATCGTTCGGCGAGGATGCCTCGACCTTGCGGCCGTCATAGAGGATGGAGCCTTTCGTCACCTCGCCACGTTCCGCATAGAGGAGATTAGAAATCGCCTTCAGCGTCGTCGTCTTGCCGGCACCGTTGGCACCGAGAATGGCGACTATTTTCCCCGTCGGCACTTCGAGCGATACGCCTTTGAGGACAAGGATGACGTGGTCATAAATAACTTCGATATTATTCACGGAAAGGAGGGTGCCGGCGCCCTCTTGGACGCCGGCTTTATCCTCCACCACCTGTGGCGGAACTGCTCATATTATTTGCAGGTCCTAGGGGTGATGTTGTTTTCCTTGGCATAGTTCGCCGAGTCTTCTGCGATCAGTTTGTCGATCACGTCCCGATCCGACTCATAGAACCCGGTAGCCAGGCTCCATTTTTTCGCTTTCGCGTCCCACTGCTGGAGCGCGACTTTACCCGGACCCGTGTGGTTTTCACAGGTCACTTTGATTGGATACGTGAACCCTTCGAGGCCAAGAACAGCAAGGCGCTTGGCATCAACATTCAGCGTTTCGAAACCGTCACGGACCTGTTCACCGGTTGGTGTCTTGGTCTTGTGAATGCGCATGCCGTTGCGGATCGCTTCAGACGTCCACACCGCAGCAGCGATACCACGGTTGTAGAGGACTTCGCCGATACGGTCTTTATCGCCGTGGCCCTTACCTTTGTCATAGACGAACTTCTTGATGTCGTCATGAGCACGGAAATTGTCACCGGATGCATGGAAGGTACCGGACAGATACTTGTCGGCACCGGCACCGGCCGGCAGCACGTCATTCTCGGAACCGGACCACCAGACACCGATGAAATGATCCATCGGGAAGCGGATCGATGATGCTTCCTTGATCGCGACCTGGTTCATAACACCCCAGCCCCACATCATGACCCAGTTCGGCTTCTCGCGGCGGATCTGCAGCCACGTTGCCTTCTGTTCCTGTCCCGGGTGATCAACAGCCAGCAGCTGCAATTCGAAACCGTGCTTCTTCGAGAGTTCTTCAAGGGTACGGATCGGCTCTTTACCGTAAGCCGAGTTGTGATAGACGAGGGCGATTTTCTTGCCCTTCAGCTTGTCCATCCCGCCTTCTTTTTCACCGATGTATTTGACGAACACGGAAGCCTGATCCCAGTAGGTTGCCGGCATGTTGAAGACATACGGGAACACTTTACCGTTAGCAGCCGAGGTGCGGCCATAACCCATCGAGAACACGGGGATCTTGTCTTCCGTCGCTTTCGGGATCAGCTGATAGGTGATACCCGTCGACATCGGCTGATAGACCAGCGCACCCGAACCGGCACCTTTGGTGTTCTCGTAGCACTCAACGCCCTGCTTGGTGTTATAGGCCGTCTCGCATTCGATGTAGTTGATCTTGACGCCTTCGATACCACCATCGCGCTCGTTCAGCATGGCGAAGTAATCGGCGATGCCGTTAGCCCAAGGAATACCGTTCGGGGCATACGGCCCGGTCCGGTAGACCGTGCCCGGAATCGTGATTTCATAGGCATCCGCGACGGCCGATGTCAGCGGCAATGCGACTGCTGCAACTGCTAGTGCTTTGGTTAAAAGTTTAAGTCTCATGTTAGCCTCCCTTTTGAGGTTGAAATGGCAGCTTCGCCGCCGGTTAATTCCTGGATGTCTCTTATGCTAACCTTTGTTGATGTATTTTAATAGGGGCCGCATCAATACGGGAACGGCCATCGCCTCAGCTTCTCTTTCATGATTTCCCATAGCCGTGCCATGCCGTGCGGTTCGACGATCAGAAACAGGATGATCAGTGTGCCAAGCAGCATGACTTCGGCGTGCTTGGCAGCACCGACGGCAAATCCAAAACCATCGACCATGATGTTCTTCATCAAGATCGGTACCAGCACCATAAATCCGGCACCAAGGAAGGAGCCGAGTATACTGCCCAGCCCTCCAATAATGACAATGAACAGCACAAAGAACGACTGGTTGATATCAAACGCCTCAGTTGGCTCGGCCGAGCCCAGCCAGACGTTGAAATACAGCGCACCGGCAACACCGATGTAGAACGAGCTGACGGCAAAGGCGGTCAGCTTGGCTTCCAGCGGACGGATGCCGATCAGCTCAGCGGCAATGTCCATATCTCTGATCGCCATCCAACTGCGGCCGACACGCCCGCGCACAATGTTTTTCGCGGCCAGGGCAAATATCGTCACGAACGAGAGGCAGAACAGATAACGGGCAGCTGGATGCGCTTCCGGCCCGGTCACCAGAAAACCGAATATCTCACGGGGCGGCGCGACGATCATGCCGGTCGGTGAATAATTGAAGAACCAGCCGACCTTGTTGAACAGCCAGACAAGAAAGAACTGCGCCGCCAGCGTGGCAACAGCCAGGTAAAACCCCTTAATGCGCAGGGATGGCAGTCCGAAGAAGACGCCGACCGCCGCCGTGATGCCGCCGGAAAGAAGAATGGCGACGACAAAATTCATTTCCGGGAACGTCGTCACGAGCTTGTAGGACGCATACGCACCGACGGCCATGAAACCGCCGGTGCCGAGAGACACCTGACCGCAATAACCGGTCAGGATGTTCAGGCCTAGCGCCGCCAGCGCATAGACCAGAAAATGAATCAGAATGGCGTTCGCCCAGTAATCGTTGATGAAATATGGGACAACGACGAAGGCAGCTATCAGGACAAGACCAATGAAGAATCGGTCCTGGGTGATCGAGAAGATCGCCTGATCGGCCTTGTAGCTCGTCTTGAACTGGCCTGCTTCGCGGTAAAACATGGTTGCCTACACCCTTTCGATGATTTTTTCGCCGAACAGGCCCTGCGGCCGTATCAGCAGAAACGCGAGTGCCAGCACATACGCGAACCAGTTTTCAATGGCGCCGCCGACATAGGGACCGGCGAAGACTTCGGCCACCTTTTCACCAACACCGATAATCAGACCGCCGACAATCGCCCCCGGCACCGAGGTAAAGCCACCCAGAATCAGAACCGGCAGGGCCTTCAGCGCGATCAGCGACAATGAGAACTGAATACCGGATTTCGATCCCCACATGACGCCGGCAACGAGCGCCACGAAACCTGAAACGGACCATACAATCACCCAGATCGTGCGCAGGGAAATGCCGACGCTCAGTGCCAGCCTAGTGATCGTCGGCAACGGCGCGAAGCGCACGACCGATCCGGGTCTTCTGAAAGAATATCGCCAGCACGATGACCAGCACCGCAGCAACCCCGGCGGCGACAATTTCCAGTTTCTCGATATATAAATTGAAGTTGTCGAGAAGGTAGTTGTGGGCGCCCTGCGGCAAGCCGATATCGAGCGGTTTGACGTCGGAGCCGAACAGGATGTCGCCCAAGCCTTCCATGAAGTACGCGAGACCGATCGTCGACATGAACAGGATGATCGGCTCCTGGTTGACCAGATGGCGCAGTACCAGAAATTCAACCAGCCATGCAACGATGATCATCACGCCCATGGTGGCGATGATGCCGAGCCAGATCGGCAGCGCAAAGCCGAACAATTCATAGAACCAGCCGTCTGCGGAAATGAAGTCATACAGCGCCAGACCGGCAAACAATGCGAACACGCCCTGGGCAAAATTGAAAATGCCGGACGCTTTGAAAATCAGCACGAAGCCAAGCGCAACAAGAGCATACATCACCCCTGCCATCAGGCCGCTGATCACCGTTTCGAGTAGGAAAAGCATTATCCGTCCGCCTTACATGTCATCGTCGTGTGCAACGCCGAGATAGGCGTCAATCACAGCTTGATTGGCTCTGACCTGATCGGGAGTCCCTTCGGCAAGTTTCTTGCCGTAATCCAGCACCACGACCCTGTCGGAAATATCCATGACGACACCCATGTCATGTTCAATCAGAACAATGGTCGTGCCGAACTCGTCGTTCACATCGAGGATGAAGCGGCACATATCCTGTTTTTCTTCCAGGTTCATGCCGGCCATCGGCTCGTCGAGCAGCAACAGGTCCGGCTCCGCTGCGAGGGCGCGGCCAAGCTCGACGCGTTTTTGCAAACCGTAAGGCAGGGTCCCGACGGCGGTTTTGCGAATGGCCTCGATTTCCAGGAAGCTGATCACCTTCTCGACCACCGCGCGGTGTTCCATCTCTTCCTTTTCGGCCGGTCCGAAACGTAGCGCCTGCCAGAAGATACCCTTGTTCATCTTGGTGTTGCGCCCGGTCATGATGTTGTCGAGCGTCGACATGCCGCGGAACAGGGCGATGTTCTGGAAGGTTCTGGCGATACCCTCGCGCGCCGCCTCGCTCGGGCTGACCTGACGACGGGTATTGCCCTTGAAGGTGATGGTGCCTTCCTGGGGGTGATAAAATCCGTTGATGCAGTTCAGCATCGAGCTTTTACCAGCCCCGTTCGGACCGATGATGGCAAAGACCTCGTGTTCATTGACCGAGAAACTGATGTTCGACAGCGCCTTGACGCCGCCGAAGGACAATGAAATCTGATCGACGGCGAGGATGGTATCGCCGATTTTTCTATCAAAAGTCATGTGACGCCACTTACTCCGCTGCCTGCGCTTGTTGTTCGCCGAACGTCATTGCTTCACGGATTTTGACATCAGCCTTGATTATGCCCTTGCGACCGTCCTCAAACATGACCGTTGCCTCGACCGGGCATACATCGACACCCGAATACAACGCATCGATCAGCTGACCATAGCGTTCAACAATCGTGTTGCGCCGCACCTTGCGGGTGCGGGTCAACTCACCGTCATCGGCATCAAGAAGTTTATGCAAGATCAGGAAACGCTTGATCTGGGATCCGGCAAGAACCTTGTCTTCAGACAGGTCCTTGTTGACCTTGTTGACGCAATCCAGAACCAGCGCATACACCTCGTCGCGCATCGCAAGATCGGTATAACCGGAATAGGCCAGCCCGCGCCGTTCCGCCCAGTTGCCGACCGCTTCAAGATCAATATTGATGAAGGCTGCGGCAAAATCCTTATCATGCCCGAACGCTACGGCTTCCGTGATGAAGGGGAAGAACTTGAGTTTGTTCTCGATATACTTGGGCGCAAACATGGTGCCGCTGGTGAGTTTGCCGACATCCTTGGCGCGGTCGATGATTTTCAGATGGCCGTCAGCATCGAAGAAGCCGGCATCACCGGTCAACACCCAGCCGTCGTCGGTTTTGGTCGAACGTGTGGCTTCATCATTTTTGTAGTAGGCCACGAAAACGCCGGGGCTGCGGAACAGCACCTCGCCATTATCGGCAATCTTCAACTCCACACCCGTTGCCGGCGGCCCGACAGTGTCCGGTTTCACATCACCGTCTTTCTGCATGCAGATGAAAACCGATGCTTCGGTTGAGCCGTACAACTGCTTGATGTTGACCCCGAGCGAGCGGAAGAAATCAAATATATCCGGACCGATCGCCTCACCGGCCGTATAGGCCAGACGGAATCTCGAAAAACCCAGCTCGTTCTTGAGCGGTCCATAGACCAGAAATTCTCCCACCGCATATAAAAGCCGGTCGACAACCGAGACCGGACGTCCGTCCAGTATCGCCGGACCGGCACGCAGGGCGATACCCATGAAATACTTGTAAAGCCACTGATTGAGTTTCGAGGCGTCTTCCATGCGGATCGACACCTGGGTCAGAATGGTTTCGAAAATTCTCGGCGGCGCGAAAAAATAGGTCGGCCCGATTTCCTTGAGATCGGCCATCACCGTATCAGAGCTTTCCGGACAGCTGACGCAGAAACCGGCAACATAAGACTGCCCATAGGAAAAGATATTGTCGCCCACCCAGGCCATCGGCAGATAGGCGAGGCCCTCGTCTTTTTCGTTCAGGTTATCCCAGTTGACGGCATTTCTGGCCGTGATGATCAGATTATCGAAGCTCAGCATCACGCCTTTTGCCCGCCCGGTCGTGCCCGACGTATACAGCATGATGGCAACATCGCTGCCCTTGCCCTTGGCCGCTTCGGCTTCGAACCAGCCCGGGTTGTCGGCCAGAAACTTCCGTCCCGCTTCCATCAGACTGTCGAGCGAACGCACGAACGGCTGGTCATAATGCCGCAGGCCGCGCGGGTCTTCGTAGACGATCTCTTTCAGTTTCGGGCAACGGTCCATGACTTCCAGAAGCTTGTCTGTCTGCTCCTGATCCTCGACCACGGCGAAGCTGACTTCGGCATGTTCAAGCACGTACTGCATCTCGTCGGGAACCGAGTCCTGGTACATCGGTACGGGCTTGCCACCCAGCGCCTGCGCTGCCGTCATCGCCCAGTAAAGCTGTGGCCGGTTGTCCCCGACGATGGCCAGACTGTCGCCCCGCTCAAAGCCGAAAAGCTTGAGCCCGGCAGCCATCGCCGCAATCTCGTCCTTGACCTCGGCCCATGACCAGGATTGCCATATTCCCAGATCTTTCTCGCGAATGGCCGGTCGCGCGCCTATACGATGCGCGTTATCGATCAGCAGTTTTGGAAACGTATCGACAGAACCGAAATCCGGTTTAACGTCGCCCATCTTGTTTCTCTCCCTGTGCATCCCGCGATCTTTTGCCGCAGTTCTGCAATAATTGAGACTGAGGTTTGCAAAACTCCTACCTGACCACAAGTCAAAAAATGGTGACTGTGAATCGTGTGTCTCTTCGCATGCCTCGTCCTTAGTGGCGTATACGACAAAGATTTTAATCGTATCCGCACACGATAATTACGTTTACGTAAACGTAAGAACCAACGGACCATAATCTTCACAAGAGCGTAATATCAAGGGGTATTTGGAGAACCCTTTTTTACTGATCCAAATCCCGATCAGCCCTGCACGTAACTTCTCCCGGCAACCACGCAGACCGTCAATACATCCGGTCCAGCAGCCGATCCGTTTCATGGGCAACGGAAATTGGCACCTTTCTGCGCATCAGTGCATGGACAAAGTCGTGAAAATGTGGAGATTCCTCATCAACAATTAACGTTCGCACGACCCAGGAGGGCCGCATCATGTCAATCACCGGAAAAGACACCCTTGGAACCCGCAGGAGCCTGGAAGTCGCAGGCAAGAGCTATGACTATTTCAGTCTTGAAGCGGCGCAGGCTGCTGGTATCGGCGAAATCTCGAAGCTGCCTTACTCGCTCAAGGTTGTGCTGGAAAACCTGATCCGCCGCGAAAACGGTCGCACGGTTACCGTCGACGACATCAAGGCCATGGGAAAGTGGCTGGAAACCCGCACCTCCGAACAGGAAATCGCCTATCTGCCGGCCCGCGTGCTGATGCAGGATTTCACCGGTGTTCCGGCGGTTGTCGATCTGGCATCGATGCGCGATGCGATGGTCTCGATGGGCGGCGATCCTGACAAGATCAACCCGCTGGCGCCGGTCGATCTGGTCATCGACCATTCCGTGATGGTCGATGAAGCCGGCAACGCGACCGCCTTCAAGCACAACGTCGATCTCGAATTCGAACGCAACATCGAACGCTACGAGTTCCTGAAATGGGGCCAGCAGGCATTCACCAACTTCCGCGTTGTACCGCCGGGTACCGGCATCTGCCATCAGGTCAACCTGGAATACCTGTCGAAGGTCGTTTGGACCCGTGAAGACGATGACGGCAAGATGATTGCCTATCCCGATACGCTGGTCGGCACCGACAGCCACACAACGATGGTCAACGGCCTTGCCGTTCTCGGCTGGGGCGTCGGCGGCATCGAAGCCGAAGCCGTGATGCTCGGCCAGCCGGTATCGATGCTGATCCCGGAAGTCGTCGGCTTCAAGATGACCGGCAAGCTCGCCGAAGGCATGACCGCCACCGATCTGGTGCTGACCGCCGTCGAAATGCTGCGCAAGAAGGGCGTCGTTTCCAAGTTCGTCGAATTCTACGGCGACGGTCTCGACAACCTGTCACTGGCCGATCAGGCAACCATCGCCAACATGGCGCCGGAATATGGCGCCACCTGCGGCTTCTTCCCTGTCAGCCCGGCAACCCTCAACTATCTCAAGCTGACCGGCCGTGAAGACGAAACCGTCGCGCTGGTAGAAAAATACTCGAAACTGCAGGGCATGTGGCGCGAAACCGGTGCACCGGATCCGGTCTTCACCGACACCCTGTCGCTCGATCTCGACTCGGTCGAGCCCTGCATCGCCGGCCCGAAGCGCCCGCAGGACCGCATCAAGCTGTCGCTGGCATCGAAAGCCTTCAAGGAAGGCTTCAAGACTTTGACCGGTCGTGATCAGGGCAAATCCGCCACCATCGGCGATTACACCATGGAAGACGGTGCCGTCGTGCTGGCCGCGATCACCAGCTGTACCAACACTTCGAACCCGGCGGTGCTGGTCGGCGCCGGTCTCGTCGCCAAGAAAGCCAACGCGCTTGGCATCAAGCCGAAACCTGGGTCAAAACCTCGTTCGCACCCGGCTCGCAGGTGGTGCAGGAATACATGGACAAGGGCGGCCTGACCGAACACATGGACGCGATCGGCTTCAATCTGGTCGGTTTCGGCTGCACGACGTGTATCGGCAACTCCGGTCCGCTGGCCCAGGAAATCGAGGAAGCCGTCATCGAAAACGGCATCACCGTCAGCGCCGTGCTTTCCGGAAACCGCAACTTCGAAGGCCGCGTGCATCCGCTGACCATGGCCAACTATCTGGCCTCACCGCCCCTCGTCGTCGCCTATGCCATCGCCGGCAACATGAACGTCGACATCTTCAACGACCCGCTGGCCGAAGACAAAGATGGCAACCCGGTGTATCTCAAGGATATCTGGCCCTCAAACCAGGAGATCAACGAATACATGTCGAGCGTGATTTCCGCCAAGATGTTCCGCGAGCGTTACGGCAACGTATTCCAGGGCGATGCCCATTGGCAGAAGATCAGCGTCACCGGCGGTCAGACCTACAAATGGTCACCGGGCTCCACCTATGTGCAGCATCCGCCGTTCTTCGATCCGGCCGAAGCCGCTTCCGGCGAGCCATCCGATTTCCTTGGCGCCCGCGCACTGGCGATCCTCGGCAACTCGGTCACCACCGACCACATCTCACCGGCCGGTAACATCAAGAAGGAAAGCCCGGCAGGTGAATTCCTGCTCGAGCATCAGGTCCGTCCGAACGAGTTCAACTCGTACGGTGCCCGCCGCGGCAACCACGAAGTGATGATGCGCGGCACTTTTGCCAACATCCGCATCAAGAACGAGCTTGCACCCGGCACCGAAGGCGGCTGGAGCACCCACCGCCCGTCGGGCGACGTCATGTCGATCTATGAAGTGGCCATGCGCTACAAGGAAGAAGCCGTGCCGCTGGTCGTCTTCGGCGGCGCCGAATACGGCACCGGGTCGAGCCGCGACTGGGCGGCCAAAGGCACGCGCCTTCTGGGCGTCAAGGCGGTCATCGTCGAGAGCTTTGAGCGTATCCACCGCTCAAACCTGGTCGGCATGGGCGTTATTCCATTGCAGTTCAAGGATGGCGAAACCCGCCAGACCCTGAAGCTCGATGGCAGCGAGACGTTCGACCTGACCGGTATCAAGGACGGCATTTCGCCGCGCATGGACGTCACGCTGACGATCCACCGCACGGATGGAACCAGCCAGCAAACGACATTGCTGTGTCGTATCGATACCCTGGACGAGGTCGAATACTACCTCGCCGGCGGCATCCTGCAGTACGTGCTGATGAACCTCAACAAGGCGGCGTAAGTTCCAAGCGCCCGTCACCCGGCTTGCGCCGGAATGACGCGATTAAAAGAGAAACAAAAAGGGCGTCCTTCGGGGCGCCCTTTATTATGCTGGCCGACTGCCCCCGCGCGCGTTTATACCGGGCGCCGTCCGCGCCACCAACTGCTCCGGCTGGCCTCAGCCGTCAGTCAGCTCCATGGCGGCGACGTAGGACAGGATCACCCCCAGCCGAGACCGAACGCCGGCAGGCTGTATGATGCGGTCACGCAGAACGACACCACGCCGCCCAGTCCCATCGGTACGTGCTTGAGCACGGCGGCAATCTCGCTGCCGGTATACGTTATGTGAAGGACCAGGATCAGTGGCAGCAGGGTCAACGGGTAAGCGGTCAGAATGCCGGTCCATTGCGCACCGATATTGCTGGCGATGCCGGTGATCAACAGGATCGCCGCCGTCGCCATGCCGGCCCGAAAGGCCATCACCCGCCAGCCGAAACGGACCCGCGCCATGATCGGTGTATTCGGCAGTCCGGCCATCAGCTTCGAGCCGATGACCATGACCACCGCAACCATCACAATTGCGACCCACATCGGCAGCTTGATCTGGCTGACCAGAAAGGCGGCTCCGGCATAACCGATATTGGCCGCCAGCAGCGGCGGGAATACGGCGGCAAAACCACCCTGCCCCAATCTGGCCGCGACCGTGGCGTACAGATAAACGAATACGACCGTCGTAACGAAGCCCGGCACCATGTGCTGGGCGGCCTGGGTTGAAAACACCGCACCCTGTTCAATGCCGGTGAAGATGATCACGATGCCCGCACCCAGTGGCAGACCGGTCAGCAGTCCGGCGACGCGCGGCCCCGCCCTCTCGGCGATCAGCGACAACCCGACGACGATGCTGATCGAGAACAGGGCCTTGAGAAGAAACAGCGCGTCAATGGTCATGGAGGGGAGAGCTTTTCACCGGTATGTTTGCTTGCCGATGAGTGATAACCGAAACCTGACGGCATGGAAATGACGCACTCACCGGCTTGTGACTTGAGCGTGATCGGGAAATGCGCGTATCACAGAGCATGAGAATTTTTGCCGCCCCGCTTTTGTCCGCTCTGATGGTGAGCCTGCTTGCGTCCTTCGCGCAGGCTGCGGACAAACTGACGGTGGTTGAGCTGTACACCTCGCAAGGATGTTCGTCCTGTCCGCCGGCCGATGCCTATCTGGGTACGCTGGCCAAGCGCGACGACATTCTGGCATTGAGCTTCCACGTCGATTACTGGGATTACATCGGCTGGAAAGATCCGTTTTCCCTGCCAAGCAATTCCACCCGTCAGCGCAGTTATGCCCGCAATCTCGGCATGGGCTACGTCTACACGCCGCAGATGGTCATTCAGGGCATGACACATACCACCGGTTCCAATGCCAGCGACGTCGAGAAACTGATCCGCAACCTGCAGGGCGCAAAACGTCTGGATGTCGACATCACCCCTGTTGCCGGCGGTCTCAAGGTTGATATTCCGGGTGGCACCTTCGACGGTGAGGAAGCACTCATCATCGCCGTCGCCTATGACAGCAAGCACGAAAACGATGTCACGCGCGGCGAGAACTCCGGCCACAAACTGGCGCACTACAATGTGGTTCGCGCAGTGACCGATGTCGGCGTCTGGTCAGGCGAGCCGATGTCGATGACGATCACCGAGCAGGATTTGAAAATGGCCGGGCACAACGGTTTTGCCGTGCTGGTGCAGTCGTCCCACAACGGCCGCATCCTCGGCGCCGCCAAGATCGGCCTGATGCCGCAGGGCTGAGTTCATTCCCCCACCCTCTCGCTCGGGAGAGGGGCATTTATTTCCGCCCCTGCCTGGCCACCTTTTCAGCCATCAGGCACAGAATCTCGAACATCATCGTGACGCCGACCAGTGCCGTATTGCCGGACTGATCAAACGGGGGGGCCACTTCAACCACATCGCCGCCGACGATATCGATGCCGCCAAGGCCCCTCAGCATGCGTTGCGCATCGGCCGTCGAGAACCCGCCGATTTCCGGTGTACCGGTGCCGGGCGCATAGACCGGATCAAGACCATCGACATCAAAGCTGACATAGGTCGGACCGTCGCCGACAATCTCGCGGGCCAGTGCTGCAACCTTGTCCGGCCCGAGATCGAAATATTCTTCGATCTCGACGACGCGGATACCTTGCGCCAGTCCCCAGTCTTTGTCTTCCGGCGTATAGAGCGACCCCCGGATACCGATCTGGATGGTTCGTTTCGGATCCAGCAGGCCTTCCTCGATCGCGCGACGAAACGGCGTGCCGTGGGTATATTTGTGACCGCCGAAATAGCGATCCCAGGTGTCGGTGTGGGCATCGAAATGAACCATTCCGACCGCGCCCCCTTTGGCGATCCCCCGCATGATCGGCAGCGTGATCAGATGATCGCCGCCAGCCGTCAGCGGCATCACACCTGCTGCGTGCAGATCAGTATAGAACGCACCGACCCGTTCCAGCGTGTCCAGCAGATCGACCGGATTGACGGAGGTGTCGCCCAGATCGGCGCAACTCGCCAGATGAAACGGCATCGTACCGCTGACGTGATGCACGTTACGCACCATGGTCGACAGATCACGCAACTGGCGCGGACCATGCCGGGCACCCGGGCGGTTCGTGGTGCCGCCATCCCAGGGCACACCGATGATGCCGATATCGACCTCGGACCTGGCCGTGGCGAGATCGACATTGGGCAGGCGCATGAAGGTCGGAATGCCGGCAAACCGCGGCACATCAGCGCCGGAGCGCGGCAGGTATGACTTGTGTCTTGCGTCCATGAAGCCTCCGTTTCAGGCACCAGCTTATGCCATCCGGCACAGTCAGAAAATGGTCAAGCAAGCAACACATGCATGTCACAGTCCTGCCATGCTTGCCAACTATAGATATGCGGGCGTTACGGGGCGGGGGCGGCTTCGTAGAAGAGCAACACAGAACTGGGAGACAACCATGGCAACCCATTATCCGTTTCCGGCGAAAGGCGGCATCGAGCCCAGCCTCGCCGAATTACTCAATGACCCGACCCTGAAGTGCCTGCTCAGGCGGGACGGACTGAGCACTGATGATGTCATGGAGGTCATTGCCGATTGGCGCAAACAGCGCGGTCAGCATGCGTTGAAGCTGCCGGTCGCGGCCTGATCTGCACGACGGACGGTTGCAAGGGCTGCTTCGGATAACCATACTTTATCAGGTAAGTCAGACTGATAAGGAGAGCCCGACTATGGCCAGCGATTCACTGCACGCCCCCCGCGAACGTCTCAGCAAAGAGACTTTGCATCTGCATCACGCCATTGTTTCCCTGATGGAGGAACTGGAAGCCGTCGACTGGTACCGCCAGCGCGCCGACGACTGCGATGATGCGGCGTTGAAGGAAATTCTGCTGCACAACATGCGCGAAGAGATGGAACACGCCTGCATGGTGCTGGAATGGCTGCGCCGTAACAACGAAGACTTCGCCAAGGAACTGAAGGACAATCTGTTCAAGGAAGGCGAGATTTCCGGCCATCACGGCTAACGCTCAACAATCCCCCTCTCCTGCCCTCTCCCCCACTTTGTGGTGGAAGGGACTCACGCATCGCTGCTGAGCTTTACTGATCCCTCTCCTCCTCTCAGGGGGAGTGGGAAGGTGTGGGGGCATATTCTTTAAGCGCAGAAAAATACCCCCGAGGGAAAACCCTCGGGGGCGAGTTTTAAACAGGGAGGCTTCACGTCTGGGAGACGCGAGGGGCCGGAGACCGGTCCCTCTTTTCCGGACAGGGAGCCCGGAAACTGGTTGAAACCCTTGGAGGTCAGCGTTTTCAGCGCGACCATCCGGCTTCGAATTCTTTTTCAATGCTGCGATGCAACATCGAATACATTGGTTATATAGGGTGATGTTGTTTCCGTACCAGAGCCAAACAGGAAATGCAGCCATGCGATTTATGCATAGCTTGAAAGCCTCGCTCAGCGCCGCATCGGTGCCAGTTTCTCGACAATGAAATCGCGAAAAGCAACAATCCGGGCTGAGTCCCGCAGCTCTTCCGGATAGACAAAATACATATTCAGTTCAGGGCCCTGCAATTCCGGCAGAACCTCGACCAGGTTACCGATCTCACGTCCCATGTATTCCGGCAGCGCGCCAAGCCCCAGGCCGCTTTGAACAGCCCGCAGGATGCCATAGATCGAATTGACCCTGAGCACCGGTTTTCTTGTCGTCCCGGCCTTCGCCCCTTCGGTCAGCAGCCAGTTCAGATTGGCCACCGGCGGGCGGGCATCGTCGCCGTAAACAACAATCCGGTGCTTGTCCAGATCACGGGAACTTTTTGGCATGCCGTTTTGCTGGAGGTATTCGGGCGCTGCATAGACCCGGTACTTCAGCGCCAGCAAATGACGCTGCACCAGATCGGGTTGGGTCGGTGGCGTCAGACGGATCGCCACGTCAGCCTGACGCATGGACAAATCAAGCTCGGTATCGGCAAGCACAAGCGAAACATCGATTTCAGGGTAGCGATTGACGAATTCTTTCATGCGCGAAGCCAGAAACACCGAACCGAATGCGACCGTCGAGGATATCTTCAGCGCTCCTTGCGGCCGTTCCTTGTTTTCCGCCATCTGCGTCTGCACGCGGGCCAATTGCGCAAACACAGCGTGCGCCGTTTCATACAGGGTTTCGCCCTGTTCGGTCAGGATCAGACCGCGGGCATGGCGGTGGAACAACGGTGTGCCGAGACTTTGTTCAAGCGCGCTGACCTGACGGCTGACCGCCGACTGGCTCAGGTTCAGGGTTTCACCGGCATGGGTGAAGCTGCCGGCATCGGCGACGGCATGAAATACCCTGAGCTTGTCCCAATCGATTGCCACCACATTTCCCCAGCCTCAGGCCTTTCCGCTGCGCCTATTCGGCGGCGGCGGTCACCCGGTTTTCATTTTCAGCAAGGAAGCGCTCCGCCTCCAGAGCCGCCATGCATCCGGTACCAGCGGCCGTCACAGCCTGCCTGTAGATCCGGTCCTGCACGTCACCAGCCGCAAACACACCCTCGACACTGGTCTGGGTCGTGCCCGGTATGGTCCTGATATAGTTGTCTTCATACATGTCGAGCTGACCGGCGAACAGCTTGGTGTTCGGATCATGGCCGATGGCGATGAAGACGCCGTCGACGGCAATGTCCTGCATGGCCCCGGTCTTGGTGTTTTTCAGTCTGGCCGCGGTCACGCTGGGCGGCTTCTGGCTGCCCACCACTTCTTCCAGTGCGTGATCCCAGATAACCTCGATCTTTTCATTCTTGAACAGCCGGTCCTGCATGATTTTCTCGGCCCGCAGCTCGTCCCGGCGATGCACAAGGTAAACCTTGGAAGCGAAATTGGTCAGATACAGCGCTTCTTCTACAGCGGTGTTGCCGCCGCCGATCACTGCAACCTCTTTGCCGCGATAGAAAAATCCATCACACGTTGCACAGGCAGAGACGCCGAAACCCATGAAGGTCTTCTCGCTTTCCAGCCCAAGCCAGCGCGCACTTGCACCGGTCGCGATCACCACCGTGTCACCGGTATATACCTGTCCGCCGTCGCCGATGGCCTTGAACGGGCGCTTCGACAAATCAACCGAAACAATGGTGTCCTCGACCATTTCGGTGCCGACATGCTTGGCCTGCTCGAACATCTGTTCCATCAGCCACGGCCCCTGAATAACTTCGGCAAAGCCCGGATAGTTCTCAACATCGGTGGTAATCGTCAACTGACCGCCCGGCTGGATGCCGCGCACCAGCAGCGGTGCCAGATTGGCCCGGGCCGCATAAATGGCGGCGGTATAGCCGGCGGCACCGGAACCGATGATCAGGACTTTGGTGTGGCGGGGCTCGGACATGGTGATCTCCTGGGACTTTGGCTCAGCAAACGATACAAGGAACGGCTTTCTAAATAAGCTGATCCGCTTGCGGACGCAATGAAGGGTTAGTCGAACCCCGGGCATTCCCCTATACAGCCTTACGACGAAATGATATTGCGCAATGATATTGCGTAAAAGCCCCTAAAGATGATACGACATGATCCGCAATTAAAGGATATGCCTGTGCAAAAAGTTAAACTCGACGCCATCGACATGCGGATTCTCCGTGATTTGCAGGACGATGGACGGATTACCAACGTAGAATTGGCCGAACGGGCCGGAATCTCCGCACCACCGTGCCTCAGACGGGTCCGCGCCCTTGAAGAAGCAGGCTTCATTCATGGCTACCACGCCAACATCGACGCTGAATTGCTTGGATTTGAAGTGCAGTTTCTGGCTCTGGTCGGCCTCGACAGTCAGAACGACGCCGTCCTCACCGCATTTGAAAACGAGATGGCAAAATGGCCGGAAGTACGCGAATGCCACATGATGCGCGGCCCGCACGACTTTGTGCTCACCCTGGTTGCACGCAACACCAGCCATGAGAACGAGTTGACACAGCGCCTGACCGCCGCGCCGTATGTGGCGCGCGTGCTGACGTTACAGGTGATCCGCACCTCGAAGAAACTGCCGGGTGTGCCGATCTCTCCCGATAACGCGGAAGACTGATTACGGGTTAGATGACGCCGGACGTGTGCAATCTTCGGAGAAAGATCACACCCAGCTGACTTTGCAGATCTCATAGGACTTGCCGCCGCCGGGCGTTGCCACTTCGACGACATCGCCGATGGTCTTGCCGATCAGCGCGCGGGCCAGCGGCGAGGTTACCGAAATCTTGCCCTGGGCCAGTTCGGCTTCCTGCGCGCCGACGATCCGGTAACTGGTTTCCTCGTCGGTATCCGTATCGGCGACCAGTACGGTCGCACCGAAACGGACCGTATCGCCGGACATCCCGGACGTATCGATGGCTTCGGCACGGCTGACCACATCCTCCAGCTCGGCGATGCGGCCTTCGATAAAGCCCTGCTTTTCACGCGCAGCATGATACTCGGCATTCTCCGACAGATCGCCATGCTCGCGGGCTTCGGCAATCGCCTTGATCACCGCCGGCCGTTCTTCGGACTTCAGTCGCCTTAATTCATGTTCGAGAACCGTCAGGCCCTCACGCGTCATCGGCACACGTTCCATGCTTTCTCTGGCCGTTGCCGGCCCTCCTTCAATGCCCCCGGGCAACGCATCTGTCCCGATCACCTCAAGGCGATCAAAACCGATCTCAATGCAGGGGAAGCCTAGTACGAGGGTTCAAAATAAGCCTGCAGCGGCGCAACTTCAAGCCCGCCGGCACCGCCCACCGGGATCACCGCACAGATCGCCTCTGCGGCAGCGCAGGCGGCGGTCATGGTCGTATAATGCGGCACCTGGTTGACCAGTGCCGTTCTGCGGATCGAATAGCTGTCAGCAATCGAGCGCGAGCCTTCGGTGGTATTGATGACCAGCTGGATGTTGCCGTTGATCAGCGCGTCGACGCAATGCGGACGGCCTTCGAGCACCTTGTTGACCCGGGTTGCGGCAACACCGTTGGCTTCAAGAAAGCGCTGCGTGCCCCCGGTCGCCAGGATCGTGAAGCCCTGCTCGCTGAGCAGGCGGGAAACATACAGCGCCTTGTCCTTGTCACGGTCACGGACCGAGATAAAGACGCCGCCCGAGATCGGCAGCGACATGCCGGCACCCAGTTGCGATTTGGCAAAGGCGCGATTGAAATCCTTGTCGATGCCCATCACTTCACCGGTCGATTTCATTTCCGGACCGAGGATCGTGTCGACGCCCGGGAAGCGTGTTGAACGGGAACACCGCTTCCTTGACGGCGACGTGGTTCATCGCCCCCAGTTTCGGCAGCGTGAAGGATTTGAGCTTTTCACCGGCCATCAGCTTGGCGGCGATTTTGGCAATCGGCACGCCGGTTGCCTTGGCGACGAAAGGCACGGTACGCGACGCCCGCGGGTTGACTTCGAGGATGTAGATATCCTCGCCTTTGACCGCGAACTGCACGTTCATCAGGCCGACAACACTCAAGGCCTTGGCCAGCACGACGGCCTGACGCTCCAGCTCGGCGATGATGTCAGCCGACAGCGAGAACGGCGGCAGCGAACAGGCACTGTCGCCAGAATGGATACCGGCTTCCTCGATATGCTGCATGATGCCGGCGACATAGACATCGGTACCGTCGGAAAGCGCATCCACATCAACCTCGATGGCATCCTGCAGATAACTGTCCAGCAGCACCGGGCTCTTACCCGACACGACGACGGCTTCGCGCATGTAGCGTTCGAGCGCGGTGTCGTCATGCACGATTTCCATGGCCCGGCCACCGAGCACATAACTCGGCCGGATCACCAGCGGGTAGCCGACTTCTGCGGCAACGCGCTTGGCTTCTTCCTGCGAGCGGGCGAGGCCGTTGGCCGGCTGACGCAAGCCAGTCTTTTGCAAAAGCACCTGGAAGCGTTCGCGGTCTTCGGCCAGATCGATGGCGTCGGGCGAGGTGCCCAGGATCGGAATGCCGGCCGCTTCAAGACCGGCGGCCAGCTTCAACGGTGTCTGCCCGCCAAGCTGCACGATGACGCCCTTCAGCGAGCCCTTACGCTGTTCGACGCGCAAAAGCTCGATCACGTCTTCATTGGTCAGCGGCTCGAAATACAGCCGGTCCGAAGTATCATAATCGGTCGACACGGTTTCCGGGTTACAGTTGACCATGATCGCTTCGAGGCCGATTTCCTTCAGCGCATAAGCCGCATGCACACAGCAGTAATCAAACTCGATCCCCTGCCCGATACGGTTCGGCCCGCCACCCAGGATCGCGACCTTGTCGCGGTCCGTCGGCTCGGCTTCGCATTCGGCGGGATTGAGACCATCGCCTTCATAGCAGGAATACATATAGGACGTCTGCGAGGCGAACTCGCCGGCGCAGGTATCAACCCGTTTGTAGACCGGTGCGACACCCATGCCGCGGCGTATTTCGGACACCGTATCGGCGTTACTGCCGACCAGCTCGGCCAATCGCTCGTCACAGAAGCCGAGCTTCTTGAGCCTGAGCATCGCCTGCGGCTCGGTCGGCAGGCCATTTGCCCGGACCCGTTCCTCGGCATCAACGATGGCCTTGATCCGTTCAATAAACCAGATGTCGTATTTGCTGGCGCGCTGGATATCTTCCAGCGACAAGCCGTAGCGGATGGCCTGGGCGATATAGCGGATCCGGTCCGGCCGTGCTTCATTCAGCACCGCCTTGACGGCATCGGCTTCAATTGTACCGTCCGACGAAACCGCGCCTTCAATGGCGATTTCATTCAGACCGGTCAGGCCGGTCTCCATCGAACGCAGACCCTTCTGCAGGCTTTCTTCAAAAGTGCGGCCCATCGCCATCGCTTCTCCGACGGATTTCATCGACGTCGACAGCAGCGCCGCTGTGCCCGGGAATTTCTCGAACGTGAAGCGCGGGATTTTCACCACCACGTAATCGATGGTCGGCTCGAACGACGCGGGCGTGACGCCGGTGATGTCGTTGTCCAACTCATCGAGCGTATAGCCGACGGCCAGCTTGGCGGCGATCTTGGCGATCGGGAAGCCGGTCGCTTTCGATGCCAGTGCCGACGAGCGCGACACGCGCGGGTTCATTTCAATGACGACCAGTCGTCCATCTACCGGATTGACTGCGAACTGCACGTTGGAGCCGCCGGTATCGACGCCGATCTCGCGCAGCACGGCAATCGAGGCGTCGCGCATGATCTGGTATTCTTTATCCGACAGTGTCAGGGCCGGGGCGACGGTGATGGAGTCGCCGGTGTGCACGCCCATCGGGTCGATGTTCTCGATCGAGCAGATGATGATGCAGTTGTCCGCACTGTCGCGGACCACTTCCATCTCGAACTCTTTCCAGCCGAGCACGCTTTCTTCGATCAACACCTGATTGATCGGCGAGGCCTGTACGCCGGACGCGATGATCGCCTCGTATTCTTCGGTGGTGTAGGCGATGCCGCCGCCGGTACCGCCCAGCGTGAAGGCCGGTCGGATCACCGCCGGCAGACCGACGATCTTGAGCGCATCCAGCGCCTTTTTCTTCGACGCCGTCGACAGCATCGTGACGGCCTTGATGTTGCCGTTCTGATCGGGGATTTCGATCACTTCATATTCGCCGGTGAAGACTTCCGATTTCGGCGTGCCGAGACCGATCTTGGTCATGGCGTCGCGGAACAGCAGCCGGTCTTCGGCCTTGGCGATGACGTCGGCGCGGGCACCGATCAGCTCAACGTTATATTTCTCAAGGGTGCCGCGCTCGGCCAGCGCCATGCCGGCGTTGAGGCCGGTCTGCCCGCCCATGGTCGGCAGCAGCGCGTCAGGACGCTCCTTGGCGATGATCTTTTCCAGCACTTCCGGCGTGATCGGCTCGATATACGTGGCATCGGCCATCGACGGGTCGGTCATGATGGTGGCCGGGTTGGAGTTGACCAGCACGACGCGGTAACCCTCTTCGCGCAAAGCCTTGCAGGCCTGGGCGCCCGAGTAATCAAACTCGCACGCTTGCCCGATCACAATCGGCCCGGCGCCGATGATCATGACGGATTTTATGTCGGTACGCTTAGGCATCAGAACTCCCGACTTGCTGAAACGGCATCGATTTGAACCACAGAGGCACTGAGGTGACGGTTCTCAAAACCGTCATTCCCGCGAAGGCGGGAACCCATGTCCAGCGTAAATCTGGGTCCCCGCCTGCGCGGGAATGACACGTGGTGGCGGCAAAATCCCATCACGCCTCGTCCATCAGTTTGGTGAAGCGTTCAAACAGGTAGTGGCTGTCGGTCGGGCCGGGGGAGGCTTCCGGGTGGTACTGCACCGAGAACACCGGCTTGCCTTCGACCCGGATGCCTTCGTTGGAGCCGTCGAACAGGGACACGTGGGATTCAACAACGCCCTTGGGCAGGTTCTTGCCGTCGACCGCAAAGCCGTGGTTCTGGCTGGTGATTTCAACCCGCCCGGTGGCCAGATCCTTGACCGGCTGGTTGCCGCCCCGGTGGCCCTGATGCATTTTCGATGTCCTGGCGCCAAGGGCCAGCGACAACAGCTGATGGCCGAGACAGATCCCGAAGATCGGCTTGCCGGTCTTGAGCAGGTCCTGCAGTACCGGCACCGCGTAGACGCCGGTCGCCGCCGGATCGCCGGGGCCGTTCGAGAGGAAGATGCCGTCCGGGTTGTGGCCCAGGATATCTTCCGCCGTCGCCGTTGCCGGCACCACGGTGACGTTGCAGCCGGCCGATGCCAGACAGCGCAGGATGTTCCGCTTGATGCCGTAATCAATGGCGACGACATTATATTTGGGTGCCGTCAGTTTGCCGTAGCCTTCGCCCAGAACCCAACGGGTCTCGCCCCAGCCGTAGCTCTGCCGGCAGGTCACCTCGATGGCGAGGTCCATGCCTTCGAGGCCGGGCCACGCCTTGGCTTCGGCGATCAGCGCCGGAATATCGAACTGGCCGTCCGGGGCATGGCAGATGACGCCGGTGGGCGCGCCGCCGTCCCGGATTTTGCGGGTCAGGCGCCGCGTATCGATGCCCGAGATGCCCGGCAGGTTATAAGACTTCAGCCACGCGTCCAGATGCTGCGTGGCACGCCAGTTGGCGGGCTCGGTGATGTCGGCTCTTAAAATACAACCCCGGGCGGCCGGGGTTATGGTTTCAATGTCTTCGGGATTTGTGCCGACGTTACCTATATGCGGGAACGTGAAGGTGATGATCTGACCCGCATAGCTGGGGTCCGTCATGATCTCCTGATAACCGGTGATCGAGGTGTTGAAGCAGACCTCACCGACGGCGCGGGTGGCAGCGCCGATCCCCCGGCCCCAGAAGACAGTGCCATCGGCCAGAACAACGACGGCTGTGGCACCCTCAGGGGCGCAGAAAGACTCAGCACCCTTGTCAGTGGGCGCAGCGATTTCTGTTTCATGTGTCACGTTATGGGCCAACAAGGGTCGGTTTCGACTGGAAGAGTAGATACGCAAAGCCCGGCGCTGCGTCAAGCTTTCGGGTCAATTATTTTTATCTTTTAATATCAATAACTTACAAAATACAATCCGGTTGTTTCCTGTGTCCCGATAGGATAACGTCCGGGCGTTCGGAACAATGAGGAGGAGATTCCATGCTCCGACAACGATTAAACGACATGCTGAAAGATGCCATGCGCGCCCGCGAAGAGCGCAAGGTGTCGACCATTCGCCTGATCAACGCGGCCCTCAAGGACCGTGATATCCAGGCGCGCTCCAAGGGCAACGCCGACGGCATCGGCGACGACGAGATCCTTGGACTGCTGCAATCGATGGTCAAACAGCGCCGCGACAGCATCGAAGCCTATTCCAAAGGGGGCCGCCCCGATCTGGCGCAGCAGGAAGCCGAGGAAATCTGCTACATCGAAACCTTCCTGCCGACGCCGCTCAGCGACTCCGAGGCCGATAAGGCCATTGCCGAGGCGATTGCCAAAAGCGGCGCCGAGAGCATCAAGGACATGGGCAAGGTGATGGCGTATCTGAAAGACCACTACGCCGGCCGAATGGATTTCTCGAAGTCATCCGGCAAAGTCAAAAGCCAGCTCAGCGCCTGATAAAACGTTCCTTTACCGACGCTGTTGGTCATACCGAGGCGCGCGAAGCGCGAGTGTCTCGAAGGACAGCCTTCCTGATACGGCCTGTGGATAACTCCCCCGTTCGTGGGATAACTCCCCAAGCGGATGCTTTTCCGGACCGACAACACAGAGTACGCTGGTCCGTTCACTGACGGAGCGGCAATGAGCACCTTTACCCCGGAATTTCTCGATGAAATCAGACGACGCGTGTCGATCGTTGATGTCGTCGGCCGCACCGTGCGCCTGAAAGAACGCGCACGCGGTGATTTCTGGGGCCTGTCGCCCTTCACCAAGGAAAAGTCGCCGTCTTTCCATGTTATGGAGGACAAGGGCTTTTATAAGTGCTTCTCGACGCAGAACTCGGGAGACGTCTTTACCTTTCTGATTGAAGTCGAGGGCATGTCGTTCCCGGAAGCGGTCGAGAAACTGGCCGCCGAAGCCGGGCTGGACATCCCGCGCGACACCCCGGAAGAGCGCCAGCGCCATGAAAAGCGCAAGGGCCTGACCGACGTCAACGAAATGGCCGCCGCCTTCTTCGAGAAAATGCTGCGAACACCGGAAGGCCGTGGCGCCCTTGAATACCTGAAGGGGCGCGGCCTCGACGAACGTACCATCCGCCAGTGGCGTCTGGGCTTTGCGCCGGATGCCAGGGGGGCGCTGAAGGGCCATCTGGCCCGCGAAGGCGTCGCCGATGCCCTGATGATCGAAGCCGGTCTGGTCCGCGTGCCGGACAACGGCGAGCCCTATGACTGGTTCCGGGGTCGTGTCATGTTCCCGATTCAGGACCGCCGCGGTCAGGTTATCGCATTTGGTGGGCGAATTCTCGGCGATGGCGAGCCCAAGTACCTGAACAGCCCGGAAACGCCTGCCTTCCAGAAGCGCTTCACACTGTATGGGCTGCACCACGCGGCGGCACCGGCCCGCAAAGCCGGCCGGATGATCGTCTGCGAAGGCTACATGGATGTCATCGGCCTTGCCCGCGCCGGCTTCGACAATGCCGTCGCACCGCTGGGGACGGCGCTGACCGAGGAGCAACTCAGGGATTTGTGGAAGGTTGTCCGCGAGCCGGTGCTGTGCTTCGACGGCGACCGTGCCGGGCAGAATGCCGCTTACCGCGCGGCCGAGCGTGCCCTGCCGCTGATGCAGGCCGGTCATGCGCTCCGCTTCGCGATCCTGCCGGAAGGCGAAGACCCGGACAGTCTGGTCCAGAAACAGGGCCCGAAACCGTTCGAGGAATTGCTGGATAGCGCCCTGCCGCTATCCGAAGTGATCTGGCGCGAGGTCACCGGCGGGCGTATGCCGCAAAGCCCGGAAGACCGCGCCGATGTGCAGCAGAAGCTCGACAGCCGCGCCCGTGATATTGCCGATGCCACCTTCCGCCGGCACTTCAGCGACTTCTTCTCCCGCAAGCTGTGGGGTGAGCGCGGCCCGCAACAAACCCGGCAGAGCACATGGCAACCGCGCGCCAAGGGCAAGAAGGGCTTCGGTAAAACCAAGGTGGAAGGGGCCGTCATGGCCGATGCCCGGACCGAGACGTCCGGCATACCGTCTGCCGATGCCCTGCGCGAACGGATCTTGCTGGCGACGCTGATAAACCATCCGGAGATCTTCGATGAGGTCGAAGAACGCCTTGGTATGGTTCAGTTTTCAGCCCCCGAGCTTGACAAATTGAGGCAGCAGGTCTTAAACACCCTCGCCGCGCATGAAAGCCTTGACTCAGGCGCCCTGCGCGACCACCTCTCGGGTGACGGGTCAGAGGCCGTGATTGCAAAGCTGTTGGGTAAAAACGTTTATATGCACGCCCGATTTGCAAGACCGGACGGAGACGTCAAGGAAGCGCTGGAAGGCTGGGAAGACACCTACCAGCGGTTGACTGCGAAAGCTCATGAGAGTGAGTTGAGGCTGGAAGCGGCGGCGTTGGGGGAAGATACTTCGGAAATGACTTTCAGTCGGCTCAAAGCCTTGAAAGTTAATTGATTTAGACTCGCCGGCGGCCATCAAGGCGTCGGACGTTTAGGGGTTTTGTATATTGGCCAAAGCACAAGCGAGCGAAGCGCGCGAAAACACCGAAGAGAGCACCGACAGCCCGCTGCTCGACACTCTTGGCGCTGGCGTCAAGAAGATGGTCGCCAAGGGCAAGGAACGGGGCTACGTCACCTATGACGAGTTGAACGCTGCACTGCCGCCCGAAGACGTCTCTTCCGAACAGATCGAAGACACCATGGCGATGCTGTCCGAAATGGGCATCAACGTGGTCGAGAACGAAGAGCAGGAAGAAGCCGCCAACGACAAGGCCACTGACGACGACGAAGAGGAACCGGCCGAAAAATCCTCAGCCGGCAATGTCGATGAAAGCGATCTTGGTCGCACCGACGATCCGGTTCGTATGTATCTGCGCGAGATGGGCTCGGTCGAGCTGCTGTCGCGCGAGGGCGAAATCGCCATCGCCAAACGCATCGAGGCCGGCCGTGATATGATGATCGGCGGCATCTGCGAAAGCCCGCTGACCATTCAGGCCATCGTGCGCTGGCACGATGCGCTGGTCGCCGAGGAAATTCTGCTGCGCGAGATCGTTGATCTCGACGCCACCATGGGTGGCGGCCCCGGCCAGCCGCCTCAGCCCGGTGCGGAAACCGACGACGAATCCGAAGACGGTGACGATGCCGTCAAGCCGGCTGTCGCTGCTGCCGCCAAGCCCGAAGAGACGAAGGCTGAGCCTAAAAAGGACGAGGCCCCTAAAAAAGGCAAAGCCGACGGCGAGAGTGAAGAAGAAAGCGCCGGGGAATCTACCGACGACGATGACGAAGACGATGACGACGAACAGAATAACATGTCGCTGGCTGCGCTTGAAGAAAAGCTGAAGCCGGAAGTCATCGCCACATTTGATCAGATTGCCAAGACCTACAAAAAATTCCAGCGCCTGCAAATCGGCCGCATGGAAGCGATGCAGGGCGGCGACGAATTCAAGGCGGCGCAGGAAAAGCGCTACGTCAAGCTGCGTCAGGAACTGATCGAGTTGATGGAGGGTGTACACCTCAACAACGACCGCATCGAGGCCCTCGTCGACCAGCTATACGGCCTGAACCAGCGTCTGGTGCGCCTTGAAGGCAAACTTCTGCGCCTGGCGACCTCGTCACGCATCCGCCGTGAGGATTTTCTTGAAAATTATCGTGGCTTCGAACTTGATCCCGACTGGATCAAGCGCTGCAAGAAAATGCCGACCAAGAACTGGCAGCGCTTCGCTGAAAAGTACAAGGACGACGTCAAGGAAATCCGCGACGAGGTTTCCGGCGTATCCGGCGCCGTTGGCCTGCCGATCGGCGAGTTCCGCCGCATCGTCGGTATCGTCCAGAAAGGCGAGCGCGAAGCCGCTAAAGCCAAAAAGGAAATGATCGAGGCCAACCTGCGTCTGGTCATCTCGATTGCCAAGAAATACACCAACCGCGGCCTGCAGTTCCTTGATCTGATTCAGGAAGGCAATATCGGCCTGATGAAGGCCGTCGACAAATTCGAATACCGCCGCGGCTACAAGTTCTCGACCTACGCGACCTGGTGGATTCGCCAGGCGATCACGCGCTCGATCGCGGATCAGGCGCGCACCATCCGTATCCCGGTCCACATGATAGAGACCATCAACAAGCTGGTCCGCACATCACGTCAGATGCTGCACGAAATCGGCCGCGAGCCGACGCCGGAAGAACTGGCGACGAAGCTCTCCATGCCGCTGGAAAAGGTCCGCAAGGTCCTGAAGATCGCCAAGGAGCCGATCTCGCTCGAAACACCCATCGGCGACGAGGAAGACAGCCACCTCGGCGACTTCATCGAAGACAAGCTGGCCGTGCAACCGCTGGACGCCGCCATTCAGGCGAACCTGCGCGAAACCACGACCCGCGTGCTGGCCTCGCTCACGCCGCGTGAAGAGCGCGTGCTGCGCATGCGCTTCGGCATCGGCATGAACACCGACCACACGCTGGAAGAAGTCGGCCAGCAGTTCTCGGTGACCCGCGAACGTATCCGTCAGATCGAAGCCAAGGCACTGCGCAAGCTCAAGCACCCGTCACGGTCCAGAAAGCTCCGCAGCTTCCTCGATTACTGATCGCGCGCACTCGCCTTATATTTAAAGAAAATACCCGATCATCCGCCCGAGGATCAGGGCGGCGATCCAGACTGTGATCGAGACCGCGCCGGCGATCCGTAGCCTGCGGTTGGGTTCGGTCGCATTGAGGATACTCTCCTCGGCCTCGACCAGCTCGGCCCAGCGCGGCACGGCGCGCACCAAGCCGACGTTAATCAGACCGGCGCCGATCAGCACGATTTTCGCCAGAAACAGATCGCTGCCCGCATACGCAACCGGTTTGACAATAAACAGCATGGCCCCGCTCAGTGCTGCGATGGCGAGGCCGGTTGCCGCGGTCGGTACCAGAACCGCCGCCAGCGTACGGATGCGACCTTTTCTGATGACGCCCATCAGGCGCAGATCGAGCGGCACAATGGCCCCGATCAGCAGCGCGACCCCGAAAATATGCGCGGCGTTGACGAGGGGATAAAGCCAGAACGATGCGCGCAGCATCACCGCAGGTTCCGACTGCGCAATGGCATTCAGATACTCCACGTCGGCACCCTCCCCTCGGTCCTGTCAGGACCAATTGTGACCCGGGCTCAATGAAGTCTTTTTCTACCGGGCGTTATTTCCGCTCAGGATACAGATCGTAGGTCTTGCCGTCGATAATGACCCGCTCGGCCTTGACCAGACGTTCATTCGGATCCTTGGAACGATGGCCGCTGATCGTGATCTCCTTGCCCACGGCAAAATGGTCGTCGGTCAGACCGGCACGTTCGTTGCGCCAGGGCTGGCCGACTTCGATGCTCCAGCGCTCGCCGTCTACGCTGATATGGACAACGCCATGCGGGTTCCCGAGCTGGACCTGAATGATGTCGCCGGTTATTTCAAAATTGCCATCTTCCGCCCAGCGCCACCCGTGGTGTGCACTGGCAGGCAATGCGGACATCAACATGCCACCCAGCGCGCATATCAGAACGAAGTTAAACAGGCGTCGTTGAATATTCATCAAAGCCTCCTATTTCGCATGATGCTTCCACTTTGAGATGAGAGCGCCTGAGCCGGATTACAAGAAGACCCGGTATTGCTCAATGCGTCCCTTCGGCTCTTTTTTAATGCGCCCCTTCGGCTCCATTTTAATGCGCCCCTTCGGCGACATTCCCGCGCAGGAAAAGGCGGCGTTGGCGAAGGGGGTTGTCGCCCGTCGCGCTGTGCCAGGTGCAGCGGTTGTCCCAGACCAGCGTATCCCCCATGCGCCACTGATGGCTGGCCTGGAAACGGTCCTGCCCACACCATGCATAAACTTCTTCAAGCAGATCAATGGCTTCATCATCAGGCATGCCGAGAATGCCGACGGTATGGATCGGATTGACAAAAATGGATTCCCGTCCGGTATCGGCATGACGGCGGACCACCGGGTGATCGATCAGCGGCTTGTCCCGATCGGCGGGGTTCAGGCGGTTCTGCACATCCTTGCTGCGCCCGCCGAAGCGAAACGTGCCGCGCCGCCCCTGCAGCGACGATTTAAGGGCCGCCGGCATTTCCTCGTATGCCAGATACATATTGGCAAACAGCGTGTCGCCACCGATTTCGGGCAATTCGAGGGGATGCAGCATGGTCGCCTTGGCCGGCTGCTCGAGGTAGCACATATCCGAATGCCAGCCGAGGCCGCGCCGGGATTCAAATTCATCAACCGCACCGTCAGCATTGAGGTTGGTCATGATGATCAATTCGTCAAATTCAGGATGCCGGTATCTCTTCGTCACATGGACCAGGGGCCTGCCGAAGACGGCTTCGAAGGCCAGCATCTCGGATGGCTTCAGAATCCTGTCACGAAACACCAGAACACAATGATCGAGAAATGCCTGATTAACGGCTTCGCGGATCGCCGCATCAAGCGGCCGGGAAATATCAATACCCCTGACTTCCGCCAGCAACGGCTCTGCAAGCTTGATCACGTCAATCGGCATAATCACGCAGTGTAACGAGGTTACAATTTCTCCGCCAGCCACAGATTAGCCCTTAAAGCTGAGGCGGGGTCGAGACAGAATGCCGCGCCAAAGGCATACCCTCAGGGACACCATCGCTTCACCGGATGATCTTCTGATGCCTTCAATTCGGGCTGTTATCTGCCGTCAAAACAGGGTAATCAGTGGACCCGCGCGGCTAACCACCGCGCCCTGGTGGGCCTGTAGCTCAACTGGTTAGAGCCGACGGCTCATAACCGTCTGGTTGCAGGTTCGAGTCCTGCCGGGCCCACCACTCTCTTCCTCCAAAACCGCCACCCAGTATATTGGTGCCGATCTCAGGGCCGCCTGCATCAGTCCGTGATCGGGCCGCTGCCCACGCGTGGGATCGGCCGGGCGCCATCTGCAACCGCCATACAGACGACGATCTCATCGGCACGCGGTGCGTCGGCAACCATCACCGTGATGGTGTCAAAATGGTCGAACGACCACGCTTCATCCTTATGTCCAAGCGGAATGTCGATTGCACCGCCGACACCCGCAACTTTCGCATTCGAGCAGATCACCGACTTGCCGCCACCAACCGCTGCGCGCATCGGCTTGCCAAGCTTCGGGTGTATCGTCGCCCCACCATGTTCCAGGTCACCATCAGCACCGATAATTGCCGCCTTGCCATAGCTGACGGGCGCCCCCTTTAACATGCCGACGGCCTCGCCCATGAGCTGGTCGCCCAACTGACCGCCGATGTGAAACAAAGGGGACAGGTCCTGAACGTATTTCCCTGCGAACGGGTTTTTGATGACCGCGTAGGCAACCACGCGATCAATGGGATCGCACGCCTTGCCAAAAGCATCCGTCAAAATCGTCTCTTTGATAAAGCCCATCTTGCGTACGTCCATTTTGACCCTTCACTTTCTTTGCACTGTTTCTAATCAAAGTGTTACTTGCATACCCGGCCCCGGCTTAGCGCACGGGCTGAACCGATATCCTGAATTGGGCTACGGCCGCGCTATCATCCTCAAAGCGGCCTGACCAAGCAGACCATATGGATTGGCCAGTGTCTCCAATATCTCGAAGTGATTACAGTTTTCCGCAATGATCGCTTCGATCAACAGATCACGGTCCCGCAGTGCCTCGGCAAACTCCACGGTTTGACGCTGGAACTCGGGGGTTTCATAGGTGCCATGGGCAACGATAAGCGGCGTCGTCAATTTATCCATATGCCGCATCGGGCTGAGAAGTTGCTCGGCCTCATCCGTAAAGGCGACATAGCTACTGCGTGCCGACAGGCGTACCGGTTCAAGGTCGTACATGCCGCTGCAAAGCAATGCAGCCTTGATGCTGTCGTCATGCAGTCCGTCAAAACGGCCCTTCAGTCCCGTCAGGACCGATGCCGCCAGATGTGACCCCGATGAATGGGCACAGATATAAATGTGTCCCTTATCAATGTTGAGATCATCTGCCGTATTGCAAACATGGGCAATGGCGCGGCCGACCTGATCAGCCAATGGTATCAGATCGCCACCCACATCCTGAACCCAATCGAAATCAGGCAGCGCACAATGGACGCCGGCTCGGACAAAAATCTCGGCCAGAAAAGCATAGTTCTCCGCAGTGCCTGAACGCCAGGCGCCGCCATGAACGATGATGACACACGGTGCCCGGCCATCGGTGCCACGAAAAAAATCAATGCCCTCTTTTTCACCCGCCCCATAGACAAGCCGTTCCGGTACACCGATACGCTCTCGCGTCATGACACTGTTGGTCGCGTAGCGTGCGAGAATCTGCTCCCTGTTCGGTGCATAGTCGGCCTGGTTATAGGCCCGGTCCAAAGCTTCCTGCGTCAGGTCACGCCAGACAAAATTCATTAACGATCATCCTTTTCAAGCGTTCGTATTATCACCAGACGGCACGTCAAGTCCAAGACTACGCCGTCTTGACCGGGCAAAACGACGTCGGGATCAAAATCTTGTTTTCGACGTGCGCGACCAGGGGTCGCATCTGCTTGGCATAGGACTGCCATTGCGGCGTTGCCAGCAACTTCTTGCGGCGCTCGAAACGATCGTCCAGCGACTCGTAACCCCAAAGATGAACAATCTGATTGAGCGGACCGATATCCGTATAATAATACCCCACCATGTTGCCCAGAATCTCCACTTGGATCGCCATGCCCTCTTCCTCGTATAGCTTCAGGAATACAGGCACATTGCCGGCATGCAGCGTATAAATTCGTTCATCGACGAACATTTTCGACACTCCTCATAAAAACTGTGCCGCTCTGCAATAGAGCAGTCTGAAGCCATTTAATGGGAGAACCATTGCATTGGAAAGTCGCGATCACGCATATCTTTTGTCACTATTGGCGAAAGTGAGATGAATAGCCCCGGGCTCGGCAGACATCGTCTTCCCTGGAAAAAACCATCGCCATCTGACCGGAAAATGCGGGAATTCCCTTGGAATATTCCCATTAATATGATCGATTTCCCCTTCTGACGTGGTATAGCTTCCGGCGAAACACGCATGATCCGGCAGAGACATCATGCCGCCGCTGCCAGATTGACCACCCATAGAAAAGCCTTATGAAACCCAAGGGCCATTTCGGGATGAATACGATAAAACGGACCGTGTCTTCCCCAACCACCATATTTTTCCGCTAGGACAGTTTAATGAAGTTCCGCTTCCCAATCGTCATCATCGATGAAGACTTTCGCTCCGAAAATTCGTCCGGTTCAAGCATCCGCGCAATGGCGCAAGCCATTGAAAGCGAAGGCTTTGAGGTCCTTGGGGCGACCAGCTATGGCGATCTGTCGCAATTCGCGCAACAGCAGTCGCGGGCGAGCGCTTTCGTTTTGTCCATCGACGACGAGGAATTTACGCCCGGCCCCGATCTCGATCCGGCGGTGCTGAACCTGCGCAATTTCATCGAGGAAGTGCGCTGGAAGAACGCTGACGTGCCGATCTACGTCTATGGCGAGACCAAGACCAGTCGCCATCTACCCAACGACATTCTGCGCGAGTTGCACGGTTTCATCCACATGTTCGAGGACACGCCGGAGTTCGTGGCACGCCACATCATTCGCGAAGCCAAGAACTATCTCGCTGGCATCCAGCCGCCCTTTTTCAAGGCGCTGCTCAACTATGCAGAGGATGGCTCTTACTCATGGCACTGCCCCGGGCATTCCGGCGGGGTCGCCTTCCTGAAAAGTCCGATCGGCCAGATGTACCACCAGTTCTACGGTGAGAACATGCTGCGCGCCGACGTCTGCAACGCGGTGGAAGAACTGGGCCAGCTTTTGGACCACAATGGCGCCATTGGCGCATCCGAACGCAATGCCGCGCGCATCTTCAATGCCGACCACTGTTTTTTCGTGACCAACGGCACCTCGACCTCGAACAAGATGGTCTGGCACCATACGGTTGCGCCCGGCGACGTGGTGATCGTCGACCGCAATTGCCACAAGTCGATCCTGCATTCGATCATCATGACGGCTGCGATCCCGGTGTTTCTGAAACCGACCCGCAACCAGCATGGCATTATTGGACCTATTCCCCATGCCGAGTTTGCGGTCGAGTCGATCAAGGCCAAAATCCGCGCCAACCCGCTGCTGGCCGGTGTCGATGCCGACACTGTAAAACCGCGCATCCTGACGCTGACGCAATCCACTTATGACGGCGTGCTCTACAATACCGAGACCATCAAGGACATGCTCGACGGCTATGTCGACAACCTGCATTTCGACGAAGCCTGGCTGCCGCATGCGTCGTTCCACCCGTTCTACAGCACCTTCCATGCCATGGGCCGCAAACGTGATCGCACCCGGCACTCCGTCACCTATGCCACACAGTCGATCCACAAGCTGCTGGCCGGCATCAGTCAGGCCAGCCACGTTCTGGTGCAGGACAGCCAGGACACCAAACTGGATCGGCACCTGTTTAACGAAGCCTACATGATGCACACCTCAACCAGCCCGCAATACAGCATCATTGCCAGCTGCGATGTCGCTGCCGCCATGATGGAACCGCCGGGCGGCACCGCGCTGGTCGAGGAGAGCATTGCTGAAGCGCTCGATTTCCGCCGCGCCATGCGCAAGGTCGATGAAGAATTCGGCAGCGACTGGTGGTTCAAGGTCTGGGGCCCGGACGAACTCGTCGAGGAGGGCATCGGCATCGCCAAGGATTGGGTGCTGAGACGCACCGATGCCGACGGCATGCATCCATCCGATGGCGAAGGCTCCTGGCATGATTTCGGCGACATGGCACCCGGCTTCAACATGCTCGACCCGATCAAGGCCACCGTCATCACCCCCGGCCTGAATATGGACGGCGGTTTCCAGGACTTCGGCATTCCGGCTTCGATCGTCACCAAATATCTGGCCGAGCATGGCGTGGTGGTCGAGAAGACCGGCCTCTACAGCTTCTTCATCATGTTCACGATCGGCATCACCAAGGGCCGCTGGAATTCACTGCTGACCGAATTGCAGCAGTTCAAGGACGATTACGGCAAGAACCAGCCGATGTGGCGTATCATGCCCGAGTTTTGCGCCAAACAACCCCGGTATGAACAGATGGGGCTGCGCGATCTCTGCCAGCACGTGCATGAGCTTTATGCCAAATACGATGTGGCGGTCCTGTCCACGGACATGTATCTGAGCGACCTGACGCCCGCCATGAAACCCAGCGACGCCTTTGCCCATATCGCCAAACGCACGACGCAGCGGGTGCCGATCGATGAACTTGAGGGCCGCATCACGACCGGCCTCGTTACGCCCTACCCACCAGGCATTCCCCTGCTGATTCCGGGCGAAGTGTTCAACCGGAAAATCGTCGAGTATCTGAAGTTCAACCGCGATTTCGGCCGCGAATGTCCGGGCTTTGAAACCGATATCCACGGTCTCGTGCAGGAAGTCGGTGCAGATGGACAGATACACTTCTTCGCAGATTGTGTGGCGGTGTAAACCGGCAGCGTGCAGGGCGGGATAGAAGCCGGCGCCTATATGCCCAGCTTGTCCCGCAATGCGTACCACCAAGATCCAGCCACCGAGTAGGGCACGCGGAACATCCGCCCACCCGGGAACGGCAACCACGGTACCTTTTCGAACACATCGAACCGGGTGCGGTCCCCGTTGATGGCTTCCGACAGGATACGGCCAAAGGTGTGCGAGCCGGTAACCCCATGCCCGCTGTACCCGTGTGCGAAATAGGTGTTGGCGCCGATCCGGCCCATCTGCGGCACGCGGCTGAAGGACAGGGCAAAATTCCCGCTCCAGGCAAAGTCGATTTTCACACCCTTCAACTGCGGGAACACCTTGTCCATGTTGGGCTGCAGCTTGGCCTTGATATCGCTGGGATCGGTACCGCCATATACCACACCGCCACCGAACAGCATGCGATGGTCGGCTGACAGCCGGTAGTAATCAAGAATGTAGCGCACATCCTCGACACAGACGTCGGTCGGCATCAGTTCGCGAGCCCTGGCCTCGCCCAGGGGTTCGGTTGCCATGACCTGGGTTGAAACCGGCATGACCCGAGACGTCAGTGCGGGCACCACATGACCAAGATAGGCATTGCCGCACAGCACCAGCGTGTTGCACGTGATTGATCCGTCCCTGGTCTTGACGACGGGCTTGGCTGCATCTGTATCAACATGAACGGCGGGCGTGTTCTCATAGATCACACCACCCAGTTTTTCGAACGCCGCAGCCTCGCCGAGTGCAAGATTGAGCGGGTGCATATGACCGCCGGTATGATCGATCACGCCGCCGACATAGACGTCAGAATTGATGTGTTTGCGGAGTTGCGCACGGTCGAGCATTTCCTGATTTTTGATGCCGTAACTTTCCCATAGCACCAATCGCTCTTCCAGTTCGCGCATATGCGCGTCTGTATAGGCGGTAAAGATATTGCCTTCCTTCAGATCGCACTGAATGTCATAAGTCTTGATCCGCTCGCGGACGATTTCTCCGCCTTCCTGCACCAGACCGGCAACGAAATTGGCGGTATCCACACCATAGCGTTTGCGGATCGTCTGCAGACTGGCGTTGAGGCCATTGACGAGCTGGCCGCCGTTCCGCCCCGATGCCCCCCAACCAACGCGGGCCGCTTCGATGATTGCGACCTTGTAGCCTTTTTCGACCAGATGCAGACCCGTCGACAGGCCGCTGTAGCCTGCGCCGACGATCAGGATATCGATCGTGAGATCACCTTTGAGCGGTGGACGTTCCGGCGATGGATTGGCGCTGGCTGCATAGTAACTGGCCGTGTGCGCAGTCGCGCCCGCGCTGGCAAAATCCTGCCTGGGCATCAGACGACTTCCAGATAAGTATCATATTCGAAATCAGTCACCTGGCGCGAGAAACGCCGGAGTTCCTGCATCTTGCTTTCGACAAGCATCGTTTGCAGACGCTTCGAATAAATTTTCTGCACCTGAGCGCCGCGGCGGAAGGCATCGATTGAGGTCGCCCAATCCAGAGGCAGGTGGTCCAGCTTCATGCTGTACGCATCACCACTGATCGGCGCTGCTGGCACCATCTCGCCCTCGATACCAACCAAGGCCCCACCCAGAATACTCGCCAGAACCAGATACGGGTTCGCATCAGCACCGGCGACGCGGTGCTCGATCCGTCGCGCCTTGGGACTGCCGCCGGGAATGCGAATGGCAGCCGTTCTGTTTTCATAACCCCAGGCGACACTGGTCGGCGCATGGACCCCGGGCAGAAGCCGGCGGTACGAGTTATTATGCGGGGCAAAGACAAGCGTGTTTTCCTGCATCGTCGACAACAGGCCTGCGACCGCGTTCAGCAGCAGCGGAGAGCCTTCATCGGTACCATTGTCAAAAAGGTTCTCACCAGCTTCGTTCTCCAGCGAGTAATGGACGTGAAAACCGCTGCCTGAACGTTCGCCGTAAGGCTTGGCCATGAATGTCGCAGCAAAGCCGTGCTTGCGGGCAAGACCCCGAACCAGCCGCTTGAACAGAACGGCGTCGTCTGCGGCCTTCAGCGCGTCGGCGACATGCGTCATGTTGATCTCGAACTGGCCGGCGCCGTTCTCGGAAATGGCGGCATCAGCCGGGATCCCCTGCTCGGCACAGGCATCGTAGACATCATCCAGGAATTCGTCGAAATGCTGCAACTCATCGAGCGACATCGCGCCGTCAGAGCCGAGCCGCTTCTCCGTGATCGGCGAGCAGGGTGGTTTTGGCTGCGTGCCGCTGGGATCATAGAGATAGAATTCCAGCTCGGTGGCAACCACGGGGACAAGACCGCGCTTGGTGTAGCGGTCGACAACCTGTGCCAGAGCACGGCGCGGGTCGCCTGAGAACGGTGCGCCGTCCTCTTCACGCATCCACAGCATGGCCAGGGCCGACGGCCGGTTGGTCCAGTTGATCAGGACGATCGGCCGGCCGGTGAAATCGCAGATCCCGTCTGAATCGCCGGTCTCGAATACCAGTTCGTTACCCTCGATATCTTCACCCCATACATCAAGGCTCGTTATCGACAGCGGCATCCGCAAACCGCCCTCGAGAATTTTTGCGGCCTGTTCGACCGGCAGACGTTTTCCCCGCATCGTCCCGTTCAGATCGCATACGCACGCGAAAACCGTTTCGATTTCCGGATGTTCCAGCAGCCAGTTATTCAGATTGTCCAACAACACACTCTAGCCTCTTTGGGGTATATGAAAATTATCTCGCACTTCTAACGACATGGGCTCGTTTTCTGCCCTGAGTCAAATTGATAAATTGAAAGCAGACCGCCAATCCATCCGCTTGCCATCGGCTTGCATGACAGAGCATGAGCAAGCGTATGCCTGTTTGCATGCCCCGTTATAATAATTTTACGAGACAATGGCTTTCGCGCCATCCCAAATTTCATTCAGGACCATGCCCGTGTGGCCTGTGCCGCCGCCAATCCGGCGGATTGTCCCGCCCACGCCATAAGCACACCGGAATAATGGATCCCGCCGTCACCCGTGCTGCAAAAGTGACTGCATCCATGCGCCAACGGCGAGAACACGCCTGTCATCCTTGAAGCGGCCGATCAACTGTACACCGACGGGCAGTCCGGTATGACCGGTGAGCCCCGGAATATTCAGACACGGCACGCGCAACGCTGTACCCATGCGATTGAAGACAGGATCCCCGGTCGCACCAAGTCCCTTCGGCGCTTCGCCGGGTGCGCTCGGGCACAGCAACACATCGACGTCGCCCATCGCGGCATCCAGAGAAGCCTGCGCCTCGGCGACGACCGAAAGTGCCTCATCGTACGCTTCGGGCGGACAGACAAAGCCCGCATCGGCTCTCTCGGCAAAACTCTTGCTCACCAGATTGCGATGCACGGCCAGATCATAGGCCGCCGTCCTGCCCGCTTCATAATCGACGATGACGCCCTAGGCCTTGGCCAGACGCGAGAATATTTCGGGCAGCGTGATGTCGCGCACCTGGGCGCCGGCATCGGTTGCCAGACGAACGGCCGTGTCCAGCGCCGCCGCAACATCCTTATCCGCAGCCGGCCATTCGTGGGTGCGACACAGGCCGATCCGGGGCGGCGTATCTAGCGTGCCTGCTATGCGCAATGAAGGGCGGCGGCTCAACACCGAGACGAAATATGCCGCGTCGGCAACGCTCCGTGTCAGCACGCCGACGGTGTCAAAGGTTTCCGCCAACGGCCGCATCCCGGCGCGGGCAACAAACCCATAGCTCGGCTTGTAGCCGACAACACCGCAATAGGATGCCGGACGAATGGTTGACCCCACCGTCTGCGAACCAAACGCCAGCGGCGCCATGAAATCTGCAATCGCAGCAGCGGACCCGCTCGATGAGCCGCCCGGTGTATGCGCCGGGTTATGCGGGTTTGCGGTTTTGCCCGGTGCGAAATAAGCGAATTCTGTGGTCACCGTCTTGCCCAGAACGATCCCGCCGTCAGCCCGCATCTGTGTCACAGTGGACGCGTCGGCAACCGGTCGATGCCCGGTATAAATAGGAGAGCCATAGCCTGTCGGCATATCGACCGTATCATAGAGATCCTTGACGGCGACGGGGATGCCCCGCAGCAGGCCGCCGGGCGCTGCTTTGTCCGCCATACGGGCCGCTTCAAGCGCCTGTTCCGGTGCGAGATAATGCCATGCACCGACCACAGCTTCCCGGTCCTTGATGCGCTCCAGACAGGAGGCAACCAACGCTTCCGACGTCAACGTCCCGGCTTCGATCCGGCTTAACGCTTCAAGTGCCGTCAATTGATGGGGTTGTTCAGATGTCATTCCAGCGTTTCCCGATTTGTGTGTAGGCTTCGACCGCTTCGACGATCCGCGCGACGACGCAATATTCGTCCGTCTGATGCGCCATCGCCGCTTCGCCGGGGCCAAGAATAACGGTCGGCACCCCCCCATAGGCCGGGGTCAGCGCCGATGCGTCGGTAAAATATGCCGCCGTTCTGGCTTCGGGTTTTTCCCCCAGAATATCGGTCATGATGCCAAATATATCCTGCATCCAGTCATTGGCCGGATCGGTCAGCACGCCCCGCACATCAACCACCGATGCCAGCGCCACATCATCGCCGAGATAGCCGGCAAGATCGGTGCGGATGGCAGTATGATCCTGCGCCGGGATGGTTCGGATATCGATACCGATTTCCGCCAGATCGGGAACCGAGTTGATGTTCAACCCGCCGTGTACCGAGCCGACATTCAGGGTCGGCTTGCCCAACACGGCATCTCTGGCGATATTGAAATCGAAATCCTCGAGCTTGCTGATGGCGTGCGCCGCTTTATAGACCGCATTGACGCCCTTTTCCGGCATCGATCCATGAGCCGTAACGCCGGTGGTTCTGGCGGTCAGCCAAAGCGCACCCTTGTGGCCGATCCACGGTTGATTGGACGACGGCTCGGCAACAACGATGGCACCGGCCTCGCCAAGCACATCTCCAAGGCCCGCCATATGATATGCGCCTTCGCAGCCGGTTTCCTCACCGGCCGTTATGACCAGCACCACACCTGGACCCGCCGACAACAACGGGGCCAATTGCAAGACAGCGACGACGAAGGCGGCAACGCCGGCCTTCATATCGGTGGTGCCGCGACCATAAATCTTGCCATCAGCGATCTCGCCTGCGAACGGGTCAACGGACCAGGGCTGCGCGCCCAGAGGTACCGTATCAATATGTCCGGTGAAACAGAGCGGCGCCTTGTCCCGAGAGCCGCCGATGCGGGCAACAAGGCTGGTCCGTTGATCGGCGAACTCATGATAGGTAACGGTGAAGCCACCCGCTTCCAGCAGACGACCCAGATATTCAGCGCACGGGCGTTCATTCCCCGGCGGATTAATCGTGTTGAAAGCAACGAGCGTTCGTGTGAGTTCGATCGGGTCTGGAGAATTTTGCATGAGGTCTTCTTATACGTTTGACGGACGGGTGAGCTTATTCTTCGACGCTATCATGCCGGGCAACGTCAAACCAAGAAAAAGCCGGAAACCGCGCCGCCCATCGATGCGGGTCCCCGTCCATTCAGGCCGCGAGGGGGCCCGTCAGACCCGGCCGATCCCTTTGCCGAATGTGCCGAGCGTAATCGGCGCACCGCTGTATGAAAGATCGAGGGTGGTGTCGTTCGGTGGAATGTAAATCTCGTGGTACGAAATCGCCGTCCCGTCTGCTTCGTAGCCGAAGACCGCAAGCTGAATGAACCATTCGGCCGCATCGGCTTCAATCACGGCAGCGTCTTTCGTGCCTAACCGTGAGAAGCGCACCGTCTGCTCGACAAATGTGTTGGTGACACCAAAATTACGCCGCAACAGGAACTTGATATTGGTCAGGTCCTTGCCTATTGACCAATTGTCGATAATCCCGCCGAAACGATGCGCCGGCAGATAGATGCGGCTCAGACATTTGAGTTGCTGATCGACGTTCACAACCCGGTCGATCTTGATAAATTCCTTTACCTCTTTGCCGAACACCGAAGCCCAAGGTCCCTGTTCCGTCGTGCGGCACGCGTCGACCGTCTTCGTGAACACCGGCAGGTACTTGGACTCATCCGCTTTCGCGATGAAGCGGAAGTGCCAAAGCTCGTCTTCAGGGATTCGGTTTTCGGCAACAAAAGTGCCCTTGCCCTGACGCCGGTCGAGCAAGCCTTGCCGTGCCAATCCACCCAATGCGCGTTGCGTCGTGCCGAGGCTGACACCGAGATATTTTGACAACTCCAATTCCGCCGGAATCCGGTCGCCGGGCTGCAGGCGCGCTTCTGTGATCGAGTCGATCACGGCGCGCTGGAGCCGCATCTGCTTGGTGATCATCTCGTATCCGGGCCGCGTGAAATATTCGAACAGTATCCCGAATGAAGGGTTGTCCTGACTTGCATCTGGTGCTTGCTGCTGGGACGAATCTGCCATTTGACTCCTTGATCGGCATGGCGTGGACGGTTTGTTTTTGAGCGCTAATCCATCGCCGAAATGGCATACTGCCGTTGGATGTTAAATCTTTATTCCTCGATTCAGTAATACCCTTTGCGCCAAAAGAATGGAAACAATTAATCCAGCCCCAATCAACGTTGACGTCAGTCCCGGGAGCAGCATCAACGCACCACTAACGATCATTACAACCCTTCCGATGATACCGAGCGGTGCAATCGCATATCCCTCGAGTGCCGCATTGATGGCAACGACCCCGACGAGGGCGGAAAGCCCGAACACGACCCAATCCAGCAACTCGCCCTCAAGCCCGAGGATCTGTGGGTGCGCCAGAAACAGGAACGGCAACAGGAAAGCAGGCAGGCTGAGACGGATGCCGATCAGGGCCGTCGGCAGGAATTTCGCCTTGGCAATGTTCGCCGCTACCAGTGCCGCGATGGCGACTGGCGGGGTCAGCGCGGATACGTTGGCGAAATAGAAAACGAAGAAGTGCGCCGCCAGGAGCGGCACCCCTATTTCCACCAATGCAGGCGCGCCCAGCAGGGCAACCAGCAAATACGCCGCGGGCGTCGGCAGACCGAGACCGAACACCATGCAGGCAAGTGCCACGATCATCGACAGCAACCATGGCCTGCCGTCAGCGATCTCAAGCATTGATCCGGAAAGCTTCTGTGCAAATCCGGTTACCGTCAGGACTTCAACAAGAACGCCGATGACAGCGAGAATAACCGCGACCTGTGCTCCGGACCGGCCACCGCTTTCGAGCGCACTGTACACGTTTACCGCCACGTTCCGAAGCCGGACACCAAAAGATCCCTTACCGAACAACAGCAGGCACACACCATGCATCACCAGCATGAAGCCGCTGCCGGCAAGTGCTGCCAGACCGGGTGGCATTTGAAGCGTGAGCAGATAAATCAGCAGCGTAATGCCCAGAATGATATGCATGTTACGCAGCAAAAGTAACGACCATGGCACGTTGCTGAGATCTTCGCCCAGCGCATCGATCTCTAGCGTGCGGGTATCAATATCGCGTTTCACGGCACGCACGTGCACGGCGATCATAAGATAGGCGTAATAGATCATGGCCGGGATGATTGCCGCGATCATGACTTCCGAATAGGGAACGCCGGTCAGGCCAACGATCAGGAAAGCCGCCAAGCCCATGATCGGTGGGCTTAACTGCCCACCCATCGACGCCGCAGCCTCGACCGCGCCTGCGAACTCGGGTTTGAAACCGAACTTCTTCATCATCGGGATGGTGATTGATCCGGTCGACGCAATGTTTGCGACCGTACTGCCGGAGATCATGCCCATCAGACCGCTGCTGATGACGGCCACCTGAGCCGGGCCGGCCCGGCTTTTGCCCCCAAGGCGACGCGACATTTCGAGAATGAAATCAATGCCGCCCGTGGTCGACAGCACGGCACCGAAAAACAGAAAGATAAAGATCGTACTGGCGGAAAGTTCCGTCAATCCGCCCAACAGTCCCTGAAAAAACGGGATCGCCGTGTAGGACATCAACCGGGTCCACGTAATGCCGCCGTGGAAAAGCAGTTCTCCAGGCAACAGATAGCCGAAATGACCGTAGAGCAAAGCACCAAGAGCAAGGCATGGGATACCCCAGCCCCATTCCCGCCACGCCGCATATAGCGCCGCCAGCAAGAGGGCTATACCCGCGATCAGATCCCATTGATTGGCAAAGATCGCCCGGTCACCGATCAGCGCGCCGTATTCGGCGAAGATGTAACCACCGGCAGCAATGACCAGCGCGATAGCCACGATTGACAGAAGCCGAGACGTCATCGCTCTGGCGGCGCCGAGTGTCACCAGACAGACGACCAGCACACCCAGACAAAGGTGTGCGGTCTTGAACAGGCCGGTCGGCAGGAGCAGATACTGCGCCTGCGCGATATGGATCAGGGACATCGCCGCAGCTGTGACACCGAGCACGACCTGCACACATTTATCCCACACCGTCCGGCTTTCAGATTGCCGGACGGTGTCGATATCACTGCTGTTTTCCATTGGGATGCGCGTGCCCGTCAGCTAGCAATCTTGAGTTCGTCGCGCCATACACCCTTTTCCTTGAAATATTTGGCAGCTCCGGCATTGACCGGATAATCAGGCAGCAGGTAGTCGATCGCAAAGTTGAGGTTGATGTCCTGCAACTGGACGCCGATTTTCCGGATGCTTTCTTCGTTCTCGAAAATCGCCTTGGTGATCTCATAGCAGATTTCCGGATCAAGATCGGGGTGCACACCGACAACACCGGATATGGTCGGCGAAGGAACCTTGCCGCCATCACCGCCCCAGGCCGCACTCGACACCGGCACATTGAGGACGCCCGCATTCATTGCCCTGGCCTTTTTCATGATGTCGGCCGGGACTTCGATCGCGCGCAGTTTTTCGGAGACCAACAGTTCCGTCAGGATCGGCGATGGTCGGCCATTGGTAATCAGACCCGGGATCGCATCGACTTTACCGGCTTTGAGCGCATCGTACGTCTCGCGCCATGAACCGTAGTTCCACGCGACGTCGCTATCCATGCCGGCTGCATTGAAAACAACTTTCCACATCGCGCCGGCCGAGCTGGTCGGCTGGGACGGCATGATCTTTTTCCCCTTCAGATCGGCGAATGTCTTGATGTCAGAATCCGCACGCACCAGCGGGATCATGTTCCACATCGTGTAGGCGAACATCTGGTGACACTCGACCGGTTTCTTGTAAGGTTTTTCCCCCTTGATCGCCGCCGGCCAGTCGCTTGATGTCGTCTGCCCCAGATGAATGACGCTTTCACCGATCAGCGCCATGTTCTCTGCGCCGCCGGATGTCGACATCGAAGAATTCCGAAGCTTGGTCTGCTTGTTCACGGTCGCTGACAGCGCTTCGATAATCACGTAGCCCGTTGAGCCGAGGCTAGAAGAGCCCCACAACAGCACGGGCGGTTTCACTTTGGATGCAAATGCCCTGGCTGGTAAGGACATCGCCAAACCCAGGCTTGCAGCACCCCCCGCGGCCAGTTTCAAGGCACCACGGCGGTCTATTTTGAATGCGTCTTTATCCATAATTTCAGTCCTCTCTGTTTTGATTGATCCATTTTGCGCGCGCTTTCTGGCAGTTCGCAGCGTTCTGGCTTGCGGCAATCCTAGGGGCCAGATTTCTTTCTTGTCAAGATAATATAAAGCTATATATTTTCTGAGAATGGAGGATATCACATGCAAATAACACTTTTAGGTACCGGCACACCGACCCCTTCCCTGAAACGAATGAGCGCGGGCTACATGGTCCGCACGGGCGACGACACGCTCATTTTCGACTGCGGCCCCGGCAGCTATCACCGCATGATGGAAGCGGGTGTGGCGGCGACGGAGGTCACCCACATATTCCTGAGCCATCTGCACTACGACCATTGCCTCGACTATCAGCGCTTCGTGCTGACGCACTGGGATCAGGGCGCAGGCAAGGTTCCCCAATTGAATGTTTACGGCCCGTCGCCGCTGGCGAACATCAACGAGATGCTGTTCAAGCGTGATGGAGTCTGGGGCCCCGATCTGACGGCCCGTACCGAACATCAGTTGAGCATCGACGTCTTTACCCAGCGCGGCGGCATCCCCCCCCGCGCTTGGCCCGCGCCGAACGTCAACGAGATCAGAAGCGGCAACGTCATCGAGGGCAAGGACTGGACCCTGACGGTCGGGAGTGTGGCGCACGCCCAACCGCAGCTTTATTGCTTCGGCTTTCGACTGGAAACACCTGAGGGTGTGTTCGTCTATTCCGGCGACACCGGCCCGTGCGCCGGGATCAACAAACTCGCGAAGGACTGCGATGTCCTCGCATCCATGTGCCATTACCTGAGCGGCACGGCCCCGTCACCGGCCTTCGCCGCCGGCTGCATGGGTCACCTCGAATTGGCAGAATTGGGCGAAGCCGCCGGGGTTCGCAATCTCGTCATCAGTCACGTCACGACGCAGATCGATCAGCCGGGCATCCGCGAACGGATGATGCGGGAAATGGCTGAAATCTATTCAGGCAATCTGTTCATGGGCGAAGACCTGATGGTGATCCCGGTCGCCGGCCCGCACGCCCCCATTCTCGACTGACCCGAATAAAACGATAATCCCCATCACCAGAACGGCGCCAATGCACCGCCCTGTGGATGGGGATATTCCTGCCCGGAAACATCGATTATTTTGCGAGCATTTCCTTGATGACGGGCAATGTGCTCCTGGCCATGACATCGACGCCGAGCCGGTTCGGGTGATAATCCGTATCTTCGGACGTCACCAATTGCCCAGCGGTGGCGCTGCGCATTGCCGGCGTATAATCGATGAACGCCACACCCGTTTGTTCCGCCAACTGCGCAAGGCGCGCCAGAGCAGTCTGATAATCCGCTTCCGCTGCCTGTCGTTGTTGGGCAGATTGAGGCATGAAGGGCGCATACAATTGCGCCAGATCCGGATAGTAAGCCAAGACGACCTTTGCCGATAATCCCTGGGCGCGCCTGATCGTTTCGCTCAATGCATCAATCGTCGGCTGCCAGTCTGCATCACTCAAGTCTTGCGGATGTAACGGGATGACCTGATCCACCAGTTCCAGTTTTCCGCGCGGTAAATCAATGAAAAATGAGCCGCTGGCCCTCTTGGAGCTTTTGTAATTCCTGTATTGTTGCACGATCCAGTATGGCGCATTGAATGCGATTGATACGACCCATGGCGGTGTGAATCCGAATGGAAAGGCGCTTTTTGTTGGTGTTGTCCCCAGATACTCGCGCCAGTCACCCCCCAGCTTTTTGACTTGCTGATAGGTTTTTGAATTATTGACGTCATTGCAAACGCAAAAATTGATGAGGACCAGACGATGACGAATGTCCTGACCAATGACTATTTTCTCGTAAGAGTCCCGGTACTGATAGGGTCCATAACCGCTAAACCCCAAATTCAGGGCTGAGAGCCCAGAACGCCGAAAAACGTCACCGAGATCGACTGCGCTGTTTTGCGCAATCGTCACGGAATCACCCAGAATGACCACATCGACATCGTTCGGGACGTCGGGATTTCTGTACCCGTTCCGATCCACTTTCAGCCATGGCAGCGTTGCAAATGTCGCGTTGGCCGTCCACGAATACAACAGCTTGTCGCCCGTCATGATGTCGCCGACCATAAGGCCGCGCTGAACAAGCAACTTCTGCCGATCTTCGCTGGGCAGCATCTGAACGATTTCATATGGCAGCTTGTCCTGAGTCAGACGCAATGCCAGTTCCGCACCGGCCAACGCCAGAGCAACATTGATGAACACGATGGTGTTCAGGGCTTGCAGCTTGGGGCTTCTGATTGCCACCAGCCCAAAGATAGAGACGCAGACAAGCAAGGATAGCCCGGCGGCTTTGATCGCTGTCAGTTGGGCAAAATCAAAATCCACCAGACGCAAATAGCCGAAGACGACAGCAGCGCAGGTGATGGCAATGATCACGGATGGCGCTATACGGAGCAGTCGGCTGATCGTCATTTGATACTTTTCTCGAAGATAGGGTCGCCCTCTATATAAAGGCTGTACCAAAAATCAAGGCCGTGCTGGCCTGACACTGTTGCAATTCATCATACCCTCACCCGATGCATATAAAAAGCCGGCCAGAGGATACCGTCAGCGAACAGCAATGGATTGTTCGGTACTGTGCCGCTGTCGATATTCAGAAGGCGGCAGGCCGAATGCATTCTTGAAGGTCACGGCAAAGTGAGACGGTGACGGGAAGCCGCAGGCCAGGGCGATCTCGATGATCAGCATATCCGTTTCAGCCAGATAGCTGCAGGCCTTCTGCATGCGCAACAGCGACATCGCACTTCTGGGTGTGTGTCCGGCATACTTGTTGAACAGACGTTCAAGCTGGCGCACCGAAACACCGACAGAGTCCGCGATTTCAACAAGTCTCAGCGGCTCATCAAGTCTGGCCTCCATATAACGCAGCGCATCCCGCACCTTGGTTGAACGAACCGCAGACAGTTGCGCCATCGGCTGCTCGATACTGTGTGTCCAGTACTGCGGCATCAGCAAAATGCCGGCGCTCTTGTTCGCCACGTCTTCGCCGAATTTCCGGCGAATGATTTCAAGCGCGACATGAGCCGCACCGATGCCACCCGCACACGTCACGTGCCGTTTGCCGAAACGAAACAGCCGTGTCGCGTCAACATCCGATACATCATAGCGCGAGACCAGCTCATCGCGGTGAAACCAGCTGACACAGCAGACATCATCATCCAGCACGCCCGCCGCGGCCATGCTGAAGACGCCGGTGCACAAGCCGATAACCGGGACATTGTTCTGATCAGAGGTGCGAATAATATCCAGCACCCGTTCATCGTCATGAATGGTAGAACGGGTCAGCCCGCCAACGACAACCAGCCAGTCGACATTTTCATGCGCAACCCTGGATGCCGTGGGATAGACCTCAACCCCGCAACTTGATTTGACGGGGCGATTGTTCAATGTCAGGACCCGCCAGTTGCAGCGGATCTGACGGCTACGATCCTGATCATCCGATGCCAACCGGATCGGATCGAGAAACAGGGAAAAGGCCGAAAGTGTGAATTCCGGCAAAAGCAGGATGGCTAATCGTAAAGGGGCATCCGATATGGCGTTACTCTGCTGCATGCCCCACATCCACCACTCCGGGTCAATTCAGCCGCCCCAGACCTCTTCAAGAAGATGAACCCAGTTTTCACCCATGACCTTGCGGATACGGGATTCCGACCAGCCGGCCTTTTCCATACCCAACGTCAGGTTCGGGAAATCGCCAATCGTTGCAAAACCATCCGGAAATTTAACCGGACCGAATTCCGTCAAGCGGCGCGCATATCCCTTGTCACGGGTTATCCATTCCATGAATTCGTCGCCATAGCCCTGCGTAAAATCAGTGCCGATGCCGACCGTGTCTTCGCCGGCGATGTTGATCACGTATTCCATCGCTTCAATGTAATCGGCAATACCGGATTCCGGACCACGGCGCAAGAAAGGTGTAAACATCGTCACACCGATAAAGCCGCCCTTGTCGGCGATAAAGCGCAATTCCTCGTCGGTCTTGTTACGCTTGTGGTCTTTCAGACCTTTCGGCAGACAATGGCTGTATGCGACGGGTTTCTTTGAAGCCGATATCACATCGTGCGATGTTGTCGAGCCGACGTGGCTGAGATCGCAAAGAATACCGACCCGGTTCATTTCGGCGACGACTTCATGGCCAAAATCGGACAAACCGCTGTCGGTCGATTCATAGCAGCCGCTGCCGACCAGGTTCTGCGTGTTGTAGGTCATCTGCACGACACCGACGCCGCAGTCCTTGAACACTTCGATAAACTCGAGCCGGTCTTCAAACGCACTGGTATTCTGGAAGCCCAGAACGATTGCCGTTCTGCCATCTTTCTTGGCCTGGCGTATATCGGCGACGCTGCGGGCCTTGACGATCAGATCACGATGCTCCTCGAACCAGCCGTTCCACTGGCCGATGTTGACCATGGTGTCGCGGAACCCTTCCCAGATGGAACAGGTGCAGTTGGCGCCGGTCAGGCCGCCTCGGCGCATATCCGCAAAGACATCGCCATCCCAGTTGGAGATGATAAGACCATCAAATATGATGGCATCGTCGTGAAGTGCGCTTTCGGACATGGGTACTCCTGGCCGGGCTCGGCCTTGGCTATAGGTAAATTGAGCGAACAATCTGTTCGTGATCGTCGGCGTAATCGGCGACCGTGCCACCATCGACGACAACGCCATCACGCAGGATAATGAAACGGTCGGCGACCTTGAAGGCGAGACCCAGATTCTGCTCGATCATCAGCATGGTCGCGCCGTCTTCCTTCAACGCCGCGATGATGGAGCCGATCTCGTTCACGAACTGCGGCGACAACCCGCCTGATGGCTCGTCGAGCAACAACACCCTTGGCCGTGCCATCACCGCCCGGCCGAGTGCGACCATCTGCTGCTCTCCGCCGGAAAGGGTCATGACCCGTTGCCGCCGGCGTTCCTTGAGCCGAGGAAAATATGTGAAAACCTTCTCAAGGTCTTCCGACATCGTCGCTTTCGCTCGAACCTCTGCGCCGAGTCTCAGGTTGTCTTCAACACTCAATTGCGGAAACAGATCGCGTGACTGCGAAACCTGCACCATGCCGAGACGAAACGTTTTGTGCGCGGGCAGGTTATGAATATCTTCGCCGTCGAGCTTGATCGAACCGTGCGTGCAGCCGACAAAACCGGAAATCGCGTTCATCGCGGTTGATTTGCCACTGCCGTTGGCACCGAGCAGACACAAGGTCTCTCCCTGGGCGAGATCAAAATCAACGCCTTGCAGGATTTCTTTTTTGCCATACGACACGCGGATGCCGTCGACTTTCAATACGGGGTCATGCATATCCAAGATACGCCTCCAGCACTTCGCGATTTTCCCGGATTTCCTGCGGCTTGCCTTCGGCAATTTTTTGCCCGGAATTGAGAACGATAATGGTATCGGATCCGGCCATGACGAGATCGATTGCATGTTCGATCAACAAAATGGCGATGCCCTCTTCACCGGCAAGCCGCTTGATCACTTCCATCATACGCTGGCGCATTGTCAGCGCAGCCCGGCGGCCGGCTCGTCCAGCAACAGCATTGGCGGCTCGGTCGCGATGGTGCGGACGATTTCGATCATGCGCTGCTGACCACCGGACAGGCTTTTGACCTGCTGATCGACAAACTGGTCCATATCCATCAGTGCCAGCAAGCGCCGGGCCCGGGCCGCGGCTTCCTTCTCGGCTTCGTCCGCCTTGCGGGTGCCGAACAGCAACCCGAAGAAGTTACTGTCGATCTGCACGTGCAGTCCGGTCAGGATGTTTTCAAGCACCGTCATCTCGCCGAACAGCCCGCCGTTCTGGAACGTGCGGCGCACCCCCTGGCAGACACCTCGTGTGGTGTCAGACCGTGAACCGGCTCCCCCTTGAAATAGATTTCACCGGCGGTCGGCTGCACATAACCCGAGATCACGTTGAACAGGGTCGTTTTGCCTGCACCGTTGGGACCGATCACCGCCGTCACTTCACCGGCGTTGGCGCTTAACGAAACATCCGTCAGGGCTTTGAGGCCTGCGAAATGGACGGAGACGTCCTTGAGATTGAGAATTCCGTTCATTGCATCATTCCCTGAAATACCGTTCGCGGAACAACGGCGATATCTTTGCAAGCAGGCTCACCAGTCCCTTGGGCAGGAACAGCAGGACGGCGATGATGATGGCGCCGAAAAACAGTTCCTCCATGCCCGGAAATTGCCGGAAATATTCAGGCAGCGCCGTCAGCACGATGCCGCCGATCACGCTACCGATCAGACTGCCGGCACCCCCGACCATGACCATCGCAAAGTGAACGATGACCTCGGTCAGACCAAACGATTCCGGGAACACCCGTTCCGTCGAGGCCGCGAACATGGCCCCCGCAACACCGACCACGGAACCGCTCCACACGAATGTCAGAATGATGTAATTGGCCGTCGAAATGCCCAGTGACGCGGTTGTCATTTCGTTGTCGCGGATCGCCATGATGGCGCGTCCGACACGCGACCTGAGAAGGTTCGACGTGCCCTTCACAACAAGCACTGTGATCACAAGGAACGCATAAAACTTTGCCGTTTCCGAATGCATCGACAAGCCGAACATCGTCACGTCCGGCAACGGCAGACCATCGGTGCCGCGCGTCACGCTTTCGGCGTGGATATAGACCCAGCGCATCAATTCGCCGAACGCGAGCGTGATGATCGCCAGATAATAAATGCGGATACCACGGAGTGCGGTGATGCTTGCCAGCAATCCCGCCAGCCCCCCCGAAATGGCGGCACCGACAAGTGCAATCTCGAATGTGAAGCCCGCGTAGTTCATCAGGATCGCCGTCATATAGGCCCCGATCCCGAAAAACGCGGTATTGGCAAATGCCAGCTGCCCCAGATTACCGATGACCAGATTGAACCCGACGGTCACCAGCACATAGACCATGATCATGTTGACCATGAACTGCAGATAATCGTTGGCAAAGAATGGAATGACCACTGCGATCAGCGGTACGAGGTAGAATATCCGTCCGCTGTGCATGAGTGATCGCTTCGCTGTTGGTGTCTCTTGAGTCATTTCAGGCCCTCACACACGAACCACGGCGCGCTTGCCGAACAATCCCGAGGGACGAACGACGAGGACCAGGATGATGACGATGTAACTGGTGATGTCGATCAGCGCCGTATTGATATAGGCGCCGGCATATTGTTCCGTGACACCAAGGATCAATCCGCCGGCAACGGCGCCGCCAAGGGAGCCAAATCCGCCCAACGTCATCGCCGCGAAACCGCGGATCAGGAAACCCGCACCGAGATCAGGGTGCAGCAACGAAATCGGTGCAATGAGAATACCGGCAATCGCACCCATCGCGAGCCCGGCCCCCCACATCATGTCGTGAAAACGCTGCACGTTGATACCGATCAGCGTCGCACCGCGTTCCGACTGATAGACGGCCTGGATAATTTTGCCGATAGAGGTTTTATAAAAGACGATAAAGAATCCGGCCAGCAGAACCGCCACGATCCCGCTGATAATCATCGCATCCCCGGTGATGACGATATCCCCGACAAATACAGGGGGCATATCGAACACACGCGGCATCGGCATCACCTCGCGGCCCCAGATCGAGCGCGTCGTGCCACGGAAGATATATCCCAGCGAAATACTCATCATGGCAAAGCCGATATGCGGCCCGGCCTTGATCGGATTGATGAAGCCGCGCGATATCAGAACGCCGCAGACGAACATCAGAACGATTGCGGCGATCGCGGACGGCAGAAACGGCAGTCCCAGCATCACCACCAGTACGTACACGCCGAAGGCTCCGCCCAGCACAAAATCGCCATGCCCGAAATTGACAACGGTTGTGGCTCGGAAAACGACGGTCAGCGACAGTGCGATCAGCGCATAGATCGCCCCTTGTGCGAGACCGCTCACGGTAAGTTGCATCAACATTTTTTTATTGCCCGTAACAGAAAAAAAGGGGGGCGCCGGTTAAACCGCGTTCAGGCTGCCGGCGCCCCTTGTTTTTTTCGACCGAATTACATCGGCTGGTTCCAGCCATTCATGACCGTAGGCTTGCCGTTAATGAAACCGGCCACAGCCGATTCCTTGACGCCATGACGGTCATCTGCGGCCCACGTGATGTTGGTCGCGAAGATGCCGGTATCGAAGTTCTTGATCTTGTCCATTTCGGCAATGAACTTCTCGCGCGTCAGTTTCGGTCCGGCATTTTTGAGTGCCTGGACGACGGCAACGGCGCTACCTATGGAAACGTAGCTGAACCCGGTAATGGTCTCACCCGGATTGTACTTCAGGATCATGTCGTTCCATTTCTTCATGCCGGGGCCTTCGACGGTATCGATGAAGGCGTGTGGCACGTAGTAGTTCTTCACCGTATTGATATCGCCGATACGCGCCAGCGTGTTTTCCAGATCGGTCCCGGCGGCACCCATCACCGGAATGTCGGTGATGCCGTACTTTATGAGATCCTTCAGGAAAATCACCGTTTCCGCTTCATAAAGCGACGCGACGATGAAGTCCGGCTTTGCTTCCCTGATCTTCAGAACCTGGGCCGTGGCGTCCGTCTGGCCGCGTTCCATGGCAAGAATCATGCTCGGCTCGATGCCCTTCGACTTCATGTAGTCCCGGGTCGGGTCGGCATAGCTTTTGGCCCAGTCGTTTGAGTGCTCGACCATGACGACGTTTTTGGTCCCGGGCTTGGACATGACGAATTTGCCCATCGTGTAGCCATACGCGGGGCCGGCGGGAACGCCATGGAAAACGTTCGGGGTTGGCGGCATCGAAATGTTCGGGTTCACCGCATGCGCGACGATCCAGGGAATGCCGGACTCAACGATGATATCCTTGACCGCCATGGCGACACCGCTGCACGAGTTGCCGTGCATGATGAACACCTTGTCCTGCGAGACCAGTTTCTTGGCTGCAGCAATACCCTTGGCCGGCTGGCAGGCGGTATCTTCCTGGATCAGTTCGAACTTGCGCCCGTGCACGCCGCCCTGATCGTTGATCATCTTGTAGTAAGCCATCTCCCCGATCTGCGCCTTGCTATAGCTTGACGCATTTCCGGAAAACGGACCCATAACGCCGATCTTGATCGTGGTGTCGGTCAGGCCGGTCGTATCGTCGGCAAATGCGGTGCCGGCCATCAGGCCCATCGCCGCAAGTACGCCGAGTGATCTTGCTAGTGTTGCTTTAAGTTTCATTGTCATGCCTCCAGTGTGGTTAAAACTGATCTCCTCCGGTGCCGCGTGGCTTGCGCGATCTTGATTATATTTTTTATCCATTTGACCGTCCACGTGCCACCATGCTCAACAGCGGCTCGGCCGGCTCTGATACAAACATCGGGATAATCCGTTTCCACGTCGACAACAGATCCTCGTAGTACTGCGGATCATCGCGCAGAACACTTTGAACAACCATACCCCTGAACAAACAGAACGTCAGGTTGAGCAAAACGTCCGATCGTCCGATCGCGGCGTCGTTACCCTTGAAAAAGGTCAGCCACGTTTTATCGAGCGATGTGTGAAGTTTTTTGATCAGCGGCACGAGACGGTCGTGCAAATCCTGATCCGTGCGCGAGGCGACGATCAATTCCAGGGATGCATACATGAACCTGCCCTTGAAGAAGCGGTCCCAAATCTGGTCGATGAACGCCTCGATCGTTTTGCCCTGACCACGTTTTGTGCGGGCCAATTCGTCAATATTCTCGGCAAACTCGTTAAACAGATGTTCTGTCGCAGCGACGATCAGATCAATCTTGGCCGGGAAATGATGCGTTTGCGCGCCCCGTGACAGGCCAGCCCGGTCGGCGATTTTATGCATGGTGGTGTTGACGTAGCCGTCACTGATCAGGGAGTCGATGGTCGCCATGACCAGACGCTGTCTGGTTTCGGTACTGCGCTCGATGTGCGTACGCCGCACTTGCATTTTTTGCCCCACATTTTCCTGTCTGTAGAAAACATTAAAAAACAGACCAGATTGTTTGTAAATAACCGAATCGTCGTGTCGTGCTGATTTTATTATTTTCTTTAACGCCGGATGACGGAGCGACAACCCCGTCATCCGGCCGTTAAGATGATTATTCCGTCGCCGCATTGCGCCGGTTCACGGCATGCAGATAAGCGACGCAATCGTCAACGCTCTCAACATCCGCAAATTTGGCGTCGATATCATAGAGGTTCCAAGCCACAGCGCCCGGCACCCGGTCTCCGATGCATTCCTTGACGGCGATGGTCCTGAACCCGTCTGCAAGGCCGTCGCAGATGGTGGTCCGCACACACGCCGTTGCCGTCACCCCGGTCACCAGAATGGTATCAACCCCGGCGGCGCGAAGCAGCCCGGCAAGCCCCGTGCCGTGGAATGAGCTGGCGCGCTTTTTCAGCATCGTATGCTCGCCGCGGATCGGCGCGATGCGGGAATCGATGGCCCACAGTTCCTTGTCTTCAAGATTGACGACATCAATGGGGATCTTGCAGTGCCAGAGCCCCATGTCGGTATAAGGGGCATCCCGGTCGGTGATTTCATATGCGGTCGTGACATGAATGACGGGATGGCCGTTGGCGCGGCAGGCTTCCAAAAGCCGCTGCATGCCCGGAATGATCTCGTTATCCATGGCGTCCTGATCACAGGTGAACGGATTGCCGGGCCGGGTCCAGGCGTTGGCCAGATCAACACTGATCAGGGCCGGTTTCTTGCCGAAACCGATACGGCGCTGAAAGCCCCGCTCCTGGTATATCTTGTTCGATGCCTCGAATGCCTGCTGCAGCATCCGGTCGAGTTCCTTGGTGTCCACGTTTTCCATTTTGATGTCCCTGTCCTGGCTGAATGGCGAAGCGATGATGTGAAAATGCGTATGCGTTGAAAGGCACTCTGACGGGTCGGCGCGGGTCAGGGAATGGGTCGTTATGCAATTTTTGTTGCGTTTTATGCAGCAATTATTAATCTATATATTTCAATAAGTTGGGGAACAATAATGCAATATGGCGGCATCGATTTAATCCACAGCTTCATTATTGTGGCGCAGGAACTGAGCTTTCGGCGCAGCGCCGAGATCCTCAATGTGGATCGCTCGGCACTGACGCGGCGTATCAAAAAACTGGAAGAAATCAACGGCTTCGCATTATTCGAGCGCACAACCCGCGAAGTGTCCCTGACTCCGGCCGGGCGGGATTTTTATGAACGCAGCGTCGATTTATTGCATGAATATACTCAGTCGGTTGATTCCGCCCGCAAGATTTCCGACGGCAAGACCGGGCGGCTCCGGATTGCGTATATGGCGTTTGCCACGCCCAAGTTCATGCCGCTCGCCGTCGCCCGCTTCCAGCGTGAACACCCTGACGTGGATGTCACGCTGCGCTACATCGGCACGCAACGCCAGAAGGTCGCGATTGCCCATAACGAAATCGATGTCGGCTATCTGATCGGCCCATTCGATCACAGCGACTTCAGTTGCAGGCTGATCAGGTCCGAGCCCCTGTACGCCGTAATGCCGCACAATCATCCACTGACGAAAAAATTCGACATCACCCCCGAAGACGTCAGCCGCCACGAACTCATCCTTGGCGATCTCAGTGAATGGGAATTCTATCGCTGGCGGCTATCGGAAATATTCGCCAGTCAGGGCCTGAGTTTCAAGATCAAGCACGAAGCCTCGAATACACTGGCATTGCACGGCCTGGTCGCGGCCGGCCTCGGGATCACGGTTTTTCCGGAAAGCCTAGCCCAGACCCTCGAAGGGCAGGTCACTATTCAGAAAATATCCGATCCAACCTTCAGGATCGACACCGTACTGGCATGGAGCCGGTTAAATCGGAGCAAGGTTTTGCGTGACTTCGTGCAAACCGCCGAAGCTATCACGGTTGATTTCAAACACTGACAGCCCCCGTTTCCGGCCTGACGCGCCGGATCAGAATTGATTTTCCCGGGCAGGTTCCGTCCTGAAATCAGAGCCTGACGTCATATTTTTCCTTGCATATTCAAGCGTCGGATGATGAATATATTGTGAGAATGATTATTAATATCATGACAATCGAAGATGGGCTTAACCGGGAACACATGACACGCTTCTTGCCTGTAACCATTAAAATTCTGCTGCTGGCGCTGCTGGGGCTGCACCCAATGTCAGCCCAGGCAGAGAGCGGCATATCGCTGCAATTGAACAAGCTTGAGGCCGTCGGCCAGGGGTGCCGGGTCTATATGGTCTTCACGAACGGCACACCGGGCACCCTTTCAAGCTTCAAGCCGGACCTCGTGTTCTTTAACAAGGATGGCGTTATTACCGACCGGCTTGTGGTTGAGGGCGGTCCGCTGGCACCCGGGAAAACCCGGGTCAAACTGTTCGATGTCGCCAAGCTTTCCTGCACGGATATTGCCCGCGTTCTGCTGAATGATATCCGCGCCTGCCAGGATGCAGATCAGAACGCAAAGCGTGACCCCGCCGATTGTCTGGCCATCACAAAGACGAGCACGCTCAGTGCCGTCGATTTCATCAAGTAGGTTCCGGAGCACTCATGCAAAACACCCCCTTCCCGCCCAGGACAGCGCACCGCTTGAAATCGTCCAGCCGGACCTCTGGTATCTCCTGCTCAGCGAGGCATGGGATATTCTCGTCCTCGGCGGTCCTGTCGTTGCAATCCTGATTGCCATGTCCGTGGTCGCCGCCGCCATTACCGCCGTGAAAGTCTGGCAGTTCTGGTCAATGCGCGCATCCAGGCTCGGCAATGTCCGCCGTGCCGTTCAGTTGAAACGCCATGACAAGCCGCTGGAAGCTCTGGCCTGCGTGCAGGGTGACCGCAATCCGGTGGCACAGTCGTTGGCCATTGCGCTGCGCGGTCGCATCCGTGGCGACATCGACGATAGGGATATCCGCGCCGAGGCCGAACGTTTCGGCACGTCACAGATCGAAGCCATGCGTTCCTATCTGCGCCCGCTCGAAGTCATCGCCTCGCTGGCACCGCTGCTGGGCCTTTTCGGTACCGTGCTCGGCATGATCTCCGCATTCCAGCAAATGGAAGCGGCCGGCAATCAGGTCAATCCATCGGTGCTTTCCGGCGGCATCTGGGAAGCCTTGCTGACGACGGCGGTTGGTCTGGCCGTTGCCATCCCTGCCGTCGCCATCCTGAACTGGCTGGAGCGCACGACCGAGCGCACCGAGATCGCCATGGCCGATGCCATTGCGCAGGTTTTCACCCGTGATCTTTCCAGATTGCCGACGCATGCCACCGCCGATGCCGGGCGCATGTCCGGCCGGATCGGCGCGGACTGACCCCGTGCGCCGCCGCGCCATCATTTCGCTGACCCCCCTGATCGACGTAGTCTTTATCTTGCTGATTTTCTTCATGCTGGCTTCGTCATTTATGGACTGGCGCATTCTGTCGCTGGGTGTCGCCCGGGCCGGTGGCACAGGCGGCATGACCGGTGCCCTTCTGGTCGAGGTCCGCAAGGATGGTTTGCGGCTGTCAGGCAGAACGCTCAGCAATGACGAACTGATTTCAACCCTGTCATCGCGTTTCAAAAAGGATCCGGCGCAGCGTGTGCTGATCAAGCCTGAAGATGGCGTGCCCCTGCAGGACGCCGTCAATCTGATCGATCGCATCGCTGCGGCAGGCGGGCGGGACGTATCGTTCGTCTCGGCCCCCGGGCGCTGATCATGGCCTTCGGAAAACCGCGCCGCCGTCCGGCAGACGAGGATCAGCGGATTCTGCCGCTGATCAACGTTGTGTTCCTGCTGCTGGTTTTCTTCATGGTCGCCGGTCAGCTGACAAAGACCGACGCGGTCAAGATCGAGCCGCCTCTGTCGGACAGTAAAAAAGAAGTGGCAGAGCCCCCCTTGCAAATATTGATCGCAGCGGATGGTCGCATCGTGCTTGGGGGTACGGTGATCGCGCCGGAAGCGTTGAGCGGGAAACTCAGCACACTCCTCAATGCACGCGGCGGCACCGCACACGGTGGTACCGTGCACGTGAAAGCCGACGGTGCCGTTGATGCCGTTACGGTGATCGCGGTTCTGGACCGCATCAAAGCGGCCGGCGCAACCCAGGTCAATCTGCTGACGACGGCGCGGCGTGAATCATGACGATTGAACGCAAACACTGGCTGACGGCATTCCTGTTTGCGTTGCTGGCACACGGCGCATTTGTTCTCGTGCTTTGGAAGCCGGCTGAGAGCGGCGCCGCTAATCTCGGCGTCGGCGGGATCAATATTTCGTTCGGCACGGCCGGCGGCGCACCCGGTGCCGCTGAAGTTTCCGCACCTGAAACGAAAACCGTCGAGCCCACAGAAACGAAAGTTGAAACCCCGCCCGAAACCATCCCGGATGACCCCGTCGAGACAGTCGAGGTGACAGAGCCGCTGGAGATCGAGGCCGTGGAGCCGCCAACAGCGGAAACGGTTCCCGTCGCCGAGGTAAAACCCAAAACCGAAACAGCGAAGCTGCCGAAAAAGATTGAGCCGCCGAAGCTACCAAAGATCGTCGAGCCAAAACCGGCACCGGAAGCAGAGCCGCCGAAAGAAATTGCAGAGAAAGAACCGGAACCGGCGAAACCGACACAAAAGGCATCCATCGCCGGCAGTGCCGGTAAATCGGGCATCACAACAGACCGCCAACGTTGGCAGGCGGCGACAGCACCTCAAGCGGTGGTCGCCCCGGTTCATCGAACAATTATTTTGCCCTGTTGCAAGCATGGCTGGAGAGACACAAGGAATATCCGGCTGCTGCACGGCAAAGGCGAAATGAGGGAACGGCGGTGCTCACCTTTACCATCAGCCGTGACGGGAACGTCAGCGATGCCCACGTTGTCAAAAGCAGTGGATCGTCACTGCTCGACCGGGAAGTCATGTCGATGATCCGGAGAGCCAATCCGCTGCCGCCATTCCCGGACGACTTCACCGAAAAACAGATCACCCTCTCGGTCCCGGTTCTGTTTCAACTCAGATAAACAGACCAGCCGTAAACACCTGATTTCAAATCAGGCGGACTCTGCGCCCTCTGCCGTTGGCTCGCCCGCACTTGGCAGAAAATCACCGCGAGCCAGTTCGGACATGAAATTTTCCGGCATCTCGTCCGCCCATTGATATTCAAGGTCCTCGCGCCAGGCGAATTTTACCAGGTGCTTGTCGATGATGCTCTGGATCACGGGAATGGCACGATCTTCCCACGCCAGGCAATAAATCTTCAGGGCTGTTGCGTCTGCATTCATCAGACATTTGCCGGGCGGAAAGGCAACACGCCCTTCTTCGGCCGAATATTCCACCGTAACCTTGTGGGCAAAGTGCTTGCACAACTGCTGCAGATATTTCTGCGCGTGGTCCGTTTTTATGGTTGTTGAAAATGCCGTCATGTATCCTCCATCCATCAACTGCAGACGCTGTCCGTCACAAGATACGGGCGTCCTTGTGAGCACATTTCAATGCGTCCGTTAACGCCATAAGCCTGTATAAGTGTTTCTGCATTCATCGCCTCGGCCGGTGGGCCATAGGCGTGCATCCGTTCTGCCGAGAGCACCAGCAGGCGATTGCAATGTCTGAGTGCCAGGTTGATATCGTGCAGCGCCATCAGGCATATGCCGCCCTTGGCCTGAACAATGCCGCTGATCACGCCGATCACGTTCAACTGCCAGCGCAGATCGAGCGCACTGGTCGGCTCATCCAGCAAAAGGATACTGGGCTCGCGCACCAGTACCTGCGCCAGACCAACCATTTGTCGCTGTCCGCCGGATAATTTTCTTAGTGCCTGAAATGCGAGATGGGTAATATCCAGCTGCTCGAAGACTTTTCCACCGCCGCTTCAACATCTTGCCGCTGCATATCGGGCCGCACGGCACGAAGCGCACTGATGACCGCTTCATAAGCAATCAACGTCGTTGCCTGCGGCAGGGTCTGCGGCAGGTAGCCGATGATCGATGCCCGTTTCAGATGCGCCATCTCATCGATGTGTTCACCGTTCAGATGGACCCGGCCCTTGTAGCCCTGCAATCCGGCCAGTGCGCGCAACAGGGTTGATTTCCCGGCCCCGTTCGAGCCCAGCACGCCAACGATAGTGCCGTCCTCAAGCAGGGGCAGCGTGATGTCCCGGAGCACATCTCTGGCGCCGTAACCGATGGATACGGTATCGATGGAAAGACTTGTCATCACGCACGCCGCCGGTGCGTCATCACCAGCACCAGAAACAGGGGAATGCCGATCAGCGCCGTCACAATCCCGTCCGGGATCAGGATGCCGGGCACGATGGTCTTGGCGATCAGTGAAGCACCCGACAGGATGAAAGCACCGGCCAGCGCGCTGCCGGGCAGATAGAACCGATGATCCTCGCCGAAAGCCAGACGGGAAATGTGCGGCCCGACCAGACCGACGAAACCGATGATCCCGGTGAAGGAAATGGCGATGGCCGTCAGCAGACTGACACGCACAAGCACCATCGTCCGTAACCGGTCAACCCCGACGCCAAAACTCCGGGCCTGATCCTCGCCCCCGCGTAGCGCGGTCATCTGCCACATGTGGCGCAGGGACAACGGCAGGCAGAACAGGAACACCGCGCTCACGATGCCGACCTTCTCCCACGTTGCCCGTGATACCGAGCCCATGGTCCAGAAGACGATCTGCTGCAGGCTGTCCGAATTTGCCATGAACTGTATCAGCGAGATCGTGGCATCCAGCGCAAATACCGTCGCGATCCCGAACAGGATAACCGAATCCACGGTGGCACCGAAGACACGGGACAGGAACTGGATTAAAAAGATCGAGGCCATGGCACCGGCAAACGCGCACATCGGCACAATATAATTTTCAGCAATCCCGAACGCCCCAAGATTGAAGACGATGGCCAGCGAGGCGCCGACCGTTGCCGCATGCATGACACCCAGCGTCGACGGACTGGCGAGCGGATTGTTGAGGACGGTCTGCATTTCTGCACCAGCCAAACCGAGACAGGCACCAACGACCACGGCAAGGGTTGCGAACGGCAGGCGGACGTCCCACAGAATGACGCGGAGCGCGGGTCCATGGTATCAGGCGAAACCAGCCCCATCAGGACCGTCTCGATCTTCATCCCGGATGGACCGATACCGATATTGAGAACCAGACTGACCAGAACGGCGGCAGCAAGGACAGACAGCCAGATGACCCGGCGCCTGAAGATGGCGCGATACTGACAGGCCAGCGTTGTCACCGGCTGTCGTCGCTCCGCATCAAGCACCGCTTCGCTCATTCAACGGCCACCCCACTCCAGTAAACGCCATCAAGCGGCATCGGCTGGAACCGCCAGAAATATTCTTCAAGGGTTTGCTTGGGATCCAGATCGGCGAACAGATCAGGATGGAACCATTTGGCCATCGCCTGGATCGCTGCCACATGCATCGGCGTATTATAAAAGTGATGCCAGATCGCAAAGGCATGTTTCGATTTGACCGCATTCAACTCGGCAATAATCGGCCGCTGCAAGGCATGGCTGAGCGAGTCTGCGGCA
>CBDIRN010000007.1:0-137146 GCA_965284225.1 uncultured Rhodospirillales bacterium | reverse complement strand
CTATCTGTTCCGCCGCGACGGTACCATCGAAAAACAGTACAAAATTCACGTCACCCCCAGCGAAGCAAAATGGTGGGGAGTCGTCGGTGGCGAAAAGGTTCAGGTCTTCGATACAGACCGCGGCAAGATCGCGATCCTGATCTGCTATGACATCGAGTTTCCGGAACTGGCAAGGATTGCCGCCGGCAAGGGCGCCAATATCATCTTCGTGCCCTACAACACCGATATGCGTTCCGGGCATCTCCGGGTCAGCTATTGCGCCCATGCCCGGGCCATCGAGAATCATGTCTATGTGGCACTGGCCGGCGCCTGCGGAAACCTGCCGCACACCTCAACGGCGGAAATTCACTACGCGCAATCGGGCATCTACACACCGTCGGATATCTCGTTCGACCGTGAAGGCATCGCTGCCGAATGCACGCCGAACGCTGAAATGGTACTGATCCACGATCTCGATCTCGACAAGCTGCCGCATCACAAGCATTTCGGCACAGTCAAAAACTGGATCGACCGGCGCAAGGATCTCTATACCATCCAGTATGACGACGGCACCGAGAAGTTCACAGTTTAAGCTCCGGGTCTCCGGCTTAACTGACGACGTTCCTGGGATTGCCGGCGGCATAGGCGTCGATGTTGTCGACCATCTGGTCGGCAAGGCCCTGTATCGCCTCGATGCTGGCCCACGCGACATGCGGTGTCAGGATGAAATTCGGCTCATCGAGGATTTCCAGAAACGGATGGTCGTCCGGGATCGGTTCGGTGGTCACGACATCAAACGCGGCACCCCTGATCTTGCCGGCTTTCAGCGCATCGACCAGAGCCCGTTCGTCTGCCAGCCCGCCGCGCGCGGTGTTGATCACCAGCGGCCGTTTCTTCATCTGATCAAACTCGGCAGCGCCCAGCAGGTTGCGGGTGCTGTCCGTCAGCGGGCAGTGCATGGTGATGACATCGCTTTCCGAAAGGATACGCTCGAACGGCGTATACAGCGGCCCCATGCCCGTGGTCCCCTTGTAGGTTGAATAGCGCACTTCCATGCCGAACGCCTGACCCAGTTTGGCAACGGATTGTCCAAGCACACCGTCGCCGATGATGCCGAGCACCTTGCCCTTGAGATCGAAGATCGGATAGTCGAAATAGCAGAACTGGTCGGCTTCCTTCCAGCGTCCTGCGGCGACGGAATTGTGATACGGGCGAATTGACCGGCTCAAGGAAAGGATCAGCCCCATTGTATGTTCCGGCACCGTGGCAATGGCATAGCCGCGGATATTGGAGACGACGATGCCCCGCTCGGCGCAGGCTTTCAGATCGATAATGTCGGTGCCGGTGGCGGCGACGGCGATCATTTTCAGCTTCGGCAGCTTGGCAATGGTTTCAGCGCGGATCGCAACTTTGTTGGTGATGATGATGTCGGCGTCCTTGGCGCGCTCTACGACATCATCCGGGGCGGTGCGCTGATAGGCATCCATGGTATGGGTGAACGCCGGTGGCCGGACGGTGACGGCATCGGGCATGGTCTCGCGGTCGAAGAGAAGACTGACATGTTTCGATGCTTGCGGGGCGTTGGCTCGGTCGTTTTCATCAATATCCTCCCAGATACCTTGTGCGTGCGTCACTTGAATAAAAAAAGACTGTAATCGCTGATCTCCCGGTGATCCAGCATTGGACTCTTTAAAATCCCGTCGTACGTTGCCATCTGAGTTTTTTACTGTCGCCGTTTGCAAACAAGGAAGCATCCAATGATCTATGACCACCGCACCTATACCTGTCGTCCGGGGACCATCAAAAAGCAGCTCGAGCTGTATGCCGCGCACGGACGTGAAGCGCAAATCCGCAATCTCGGCAAACCGGTGCTGTATGCGTCGACGGAAACCGGCGATCCCAACAGCTTCATTCATATCTGGGCCTATGAAGATGCTGCCGACCGGGCCAAAAAACGCGCCAACATGCAGGCGGATCCGGACTGGCAGAATTTCCTCAAGCTCAATGCCGAGGCCGGCTATCTGGTCGCCCAGAAAAACTGCATTCTGATTCCGGCACCGTTTTTCGAAAACTGAGTTGTGCTCTTGCATGCCGGGAGATGATTCAGCACACTCCCGGCATGTTTGGGAAAACATTCAAAGAACGGGCCGCTCCCATTCTTGCGGTGGCGGTATTGATGACGATGCTGACAGCATGCAGCACGTCTGATGACAGCAGTATTGTCGCAGCGTCGCCCCACGCCATCACCCTGTCCACGAACCGCTTCATCGAACCGATGTCCGCAGCACAAGCGCACTGTGCCAAGTTTGGTCGCAAGGCCGTGTCCCGGGGCGGCGTCAGATTGGGGGCCGTTGGCTACAAGACGATGTGGGGATTTGACTGCATCGCACCGTGATCCAATTCCAAGTATTCGGCGTATCAACACGATGATACGACCAACAAAGATGCAACCATGACCGGGAACGCGCCGCTGATCGTCTGGCTGAGAGCCGATCTCAGACTATCCGACAATCCTGCCCTGCACGATGCCTGCCTGAACGGCCGGCCGGTATTGGCGCTTTATATTTTGGATGAAGAGAGCAGCACGGCATTCGGGTTTGGGTGGAGCCGCAAAATGGTGGCTGCATCATGCGCTTGAGCGTCTGGGTGAAGCCTTCGCCAAAATGGGGGCGCAGCTGATCTTGCGCCGTGGTACCGCCGACACGGTTCTGGCGACGCTCATCAATGAGGTCGGGGCTGCCGGTGTTTACTGGAACCGCTGTTATGATCCGCCGCAGATGGCCCGCGACCGCCGCATCAAAGAGACCTTGAAGCAACAGGGGCTTGAGGCCAAAAGCTTCAACGGCTCCCTGTTGTCTGAGCCCTGGACTATCGCAACCAAGGCTGGTGGCTATTACAAGGTTTATACCCGTTACTGGCAGGCCTGCCGTGATCAAGGCGACCCGCCGCCCCCCTTGCCGGCACCGGTACAGATCTGCCCATACCAGAGCCGTATTAACAGCGACGTGCTCAATGACTGGAAGCTGCTGCCGGGCACGCCGGATTGGGCCGGGGGCTTGCGGACGCGCTGGCAACCGGGTGAGGACGGTGCGAAGAGCCGATTGCAGGACTTTCTGCAAGGCGGACTTGAAGGTTATGCGGACGGGCGTGATTTTCCGGCTGATCCGGTGACGTCGAATCTGTCGCCACATTTGCACAGCGGCGATATCAGCCCGCGTCAGATCTGGCATGAAACCCTGAAGGCTGTCGGCTGGAGCCAGGACGCCGAGAAATTTCTGAAGGAGCTGGTGTGCGTGAGTTCGCCTACCATGTCTTTTATCATCTGCCGGAAATTACCGAGCAGCCGATGCAGGGGCGCTTCCGGGCCTTCCCCTGGCGGGATGATCCGGCGGGGCTGCAGGCCTGGCAGCGCGGGTTAACCGGCTATCCGATGGTAGATGCCGGGATGCGCGAGCTATGGCAGACGGGGCAGATGCATAACCGGGTGCGGATGATCACGGCGTCATTTCTGGTCAAGCACCTTTTGCTGTCATGGCAACAGGGCGAGGCGGTTCTCGGGATACGCTGGTCGATGCCGATCTGGCCGTGAATGCGTTCAGTTGGCAGTGGGTGGCAGGGTCCGGTGCTGATGCGGCACCGTATTTCCGGATTTTCAATCCGATCATCCAGGGGCAGAAATTTGATCCGGATGGCCGCTATATCCGCACCTATGTGCCGGAAATCGCCGGCTTGCCGGACAAATACCTGTTCCAGCCGTGGCTGGCGCCGGACGATGTTCTGGCGGACGCCGGTATCAAAATGGGGGTCACGTATCCAGCACCGATTGTGGATCACAAGCTGGCCCGCGAACGCGCCTGGCAGCGTTCAAGTCGCTACCCTAGAAGCCGACCAGCCAGCGAAATCCCTCGATGCCGGCCAGCGTCCAGCCGATAATGGTAATCGCAATGGCGACCAGCGGCTGCGAACGGGCTCGCTTGAACGGTGTCTCTCTGGTGCCGGTGCCGAGCAGGGTCTGCTCGCCGAATTCGTCGCCGCGTTTGCGGCGGAACGTCTTCAGGGTTTCGCGCTCGACCTCTTCGAAGCCCTGCCGCAGTAAGGTGAATTCACGGTAAAACGGCACCAGAATACCAAAGAACATGACGGTGACCCCGGCAATGCCGTACCACGGCACATAGCCGAGCTTGGCGGCACCGCTGAGAAACGTGCCGATCAGCACGAACCCGGCACCGTTGATCCCGATCAGCAGATGGACAAGCTTGCGGCGGCGCTGGGGTTCGATCATCCGTGCCGGCCTCCGTTCAGGGGTTTGCGCATCACCAGTGTCGACCAGCCGTCGCGACGCCACTGCCTCTCGAAGACAAGACCCTGCGCCCTGTGCCGGGCGGCAACCCAGTGCGCGTCCCGGTCCAGCAAGCCGGACAGGACAACTGTGCCGCCGGGCGTAAGGGCTAGGGCGGTGTCTTCGGACATGCCGATCAAGGGTCTGGCCAGAACGTTGGCGACGATCAGATCGAACGGTCTCTTGCTGCGGACCGCTTCACTGCGATAGCCGATACTCTGGCGCACATCAATGCGGCAGAAGATGATTGTCGCGGGCGTTGCGGCGGGTGACGCGGACCGCTTCCGGATCAATGTCGACGGCCAGCACTTCGGCCGGCCACAGCCGCGCGATCGCAAAGGCAAGGATGCCGGAGCCACATCCCAGATCAAGGGCGTGGCGGACTTCCTTTGATTTGGCGATCTCGGCCAGTGCGTTCAGGCAGGTGCCGGTGGTCGGATGCGTGCCGGATCCGAACGCGGTTCCGGCATCGATGCGAAAGGGAATGCTGGCAGCCGGGATCGGACCTTCGAAATGGCTCGGATAAATAAAGAAGCGGCCGAGATGCAAAGGCTCGAACCCGGCCAGGTTTTCGGCCAACCAGTCGCGCGGCGTCAGAAACTCGATGATCAGCGACGGTGTCTCGATCCCGGTCGCTTCCGCTGCCAGCGCAAGGCCCTCGCTGATCGCCGTCCGGTCGGGGTCTGTGTCGGTATAGCCTTCGACCCGCCACGGAATACCGTCATCGCCAAATGAAGTGACGGCGAGGGTGACCCCTTCGAAGACACCCTCAAAGGCGGCAACGGCCGCTTTAGGCACCGTGACTTCAAGCCGCCACATCGGCTGCGGTGTGAGGACAGGGATCATCCCGGTAATACAAAGCTGGCCATGACCCGCTTTGTGCCTGCTTTCTCAAAATCGATATCCAGCTTGTCGCCGTCGACGCCGGTAATCCGGCCATAGCCGAATTTCTGGTGAAACACCCGGTTGCCCTCGGCAAAACCCTTGCCGTCGCTGGCCGGCTTGTAGACTTCCGGCCGGTCGGCTTCAATCATGCGTCGACGGGAGCGGCCGATGCCGTCGATGTCGGCGAACGGATCGGCGGTCTGTCTGAAGGCTTCATCGCGGCGGGCATAGACACCGCTTTCCGACAGGATGTCGATATGACCTGCCGGCAATTCGTCGATGAATCGGGATGGGGTCGCACTTTGCCACTGGCCGTAGATCCGCCGGTTGGCGGCAAACGAGATCATCGCCCGTTTGCGGGCCCGGGTAATGCCGACATAGGCAAGACGGCGTTCTTCCTCAAGCGAGGCTAGGCCTCCTTCGTCGAGCGAACGCTGGTTTGGGAACAGGCCTTCCTCCCAGCCGGGCAGAAACACGGTGGCGAATTCAAGGCCCTTGGCGCCGTGCAGTGTCATGATGTTGACCTTGTCGAGATCACTGCGTTCCTCGTTCTCCATAACCAGACTGACGTGCTCAAGGAACGAACCCAGTATTTCAAAATCGCCAAGCGCGACCACCAGTTCTTTCAGGTTGTCGATGCGGCCCGGCGCATCCGGGTCCTTTTTGGCGCGCCACATGTCGATGTAGCCGCTTTCTTCAAGGACCTGCTTGCACAACTCCTGTGGCGTCAGCGTCGCGGCCATGACCCGCCAGAGATCGAATAGGGCCAGCAGGTCGCGCAGCGCTTTCCGGGTTTGCGGTCGCAACTCGTCGGTTTCCAGCAATTGGGCAATGGCCCGGGTCAGGGAAATCTGTTCGGCCCGGGCATAGGTGTGAATGGTCTGTAGGCTGGCCTTGCCGATGCCGCGTGCCGGCAGGTTGACGATGCGTTCGAAGGCGAGGTCGTCGTCGCCTTGCGCGATCAGGCGCAGATAGGCGTTGGCGTCGCGGATTTCGGCGCGCTCATAGAAGCGCGGGCCGCCGACCACGCGATAGGGGATGCCGAGATTGATGAAGCGGTCTTCGAATTCGCGCATCTGGAAGGAGGCGCGCACCAGGATCGCCATTTCGCGCAACAAGTGTCCGCCGCGCTGCAACTGCTCGGCTTCCTCCGCCACCGCGCGGGCTTCCTCCTCGCCATCCCAATAGGAGGCGATCTTGATTTTATCGCCCTCATTGTCGTTGGCCTCGGTCCACAGCGTCTTGCCGAGGCGGCCGCTCATTGGCGGCGATCAGGCCCGAAGCGGCGCCGAGGATATGCGCCGTCGAGCGGTAGTTGCGTTCGAGCCGGATCACTTTCGCGCCCGGAAAATCCTTTTCGAAGCGCAGGATGTTGTCCACTTCCGCGCCGCGCCAGCCATAGATCGACTGGTCGTCGTCGCCGACGCAGCAGATGTTCTTGTGCTGCTGCGCCAGCAGCCTGCAGCCACAGATATTGCGCGACGTTGGTGTCCTGATACTCGTCGACCAGGATGTAGCGGAAGCGGCGCCTGATCATTCGGCCAGCACTTCCGGGTGTTCCTGGAAGATGCGCAGCACTTCGAGCAGCAGGTCGCCGAAATCGGCGGCGTTCAGGGCCTGCAGCCGCGCCTGATAGTCCGCGTAAAGTTCGCCGCCCTCTGCCGTTGGCGCATGGCATGCGCCTCGCCGTGCCGGCACCTTGTCGGGCGTCAAGCCCGCGGTTCTTCCAGCGCGTCGATACAGGCCGGCAAGTTGCCGGGGCGGCCAGCGCTTCTCGTCGATGTCTTGGGCATCAATCAACTGCTTGATCAGGCGAACCTGATCGTCGGCATCCAAGAATCGTGAAGTGCGGTGTGCAGGCCCGACCAGCTTCCGCATGGCGCCGCAGCATCTTGGCGCCGATGCGCATGGAAGGTGCCGAGCCACTGCATGCCCTCGACCGCGCCGACCGATCAGCATGCCGAAACGCGGTCGCTGCATTTCGGCGTGCCGCCTTGTTGGTGAAGGTCACGGCGAGCAACCTGGCTCGGCCAGGCCCTGCGCGTCGCCAGCAGAATGCGGGCCAGCCGCGTCGTCAGCACCCGCGTCTTGCCGGTGCCGGCACCTGGCAGTGCACAGGACGGCCGTCCGCTTCGACGGCTTCAGCTGGCTTTCGTTCAGGCCGCAGCCGTGGTAGGCTGCTTCCCGGGCCGGGGGCAGCGGGGGCAGGGCGGGGCTCATCGGATAATTCAAAAGGATCAGACATAGCTCCGGTTATAACACGACAGAGCAGGCTGTCACTCCGGACAAAACGCCGGCTCCACCGATCCTTCGAGACGCGCGCCAATCGGCACGCTCCTCAGGATGAGGATCACATTCAACCCCCTTATCCCGAGGAGGACCAACGGTCCGTCTCGAAGGATGGGGCAGGGGAGTTCACTTGTAATTACCGATTGTGTTCTTCGTGACGAACTTTCAGCAGGGCGCGGTTATAGGCCGTCATGACGTCGCGGTGATGCACGCAGCCGGTAAACACTTTGGTGTGTGGGTCGCGCAGCACCGCGATATGGTCTTCGCCCGATTCGCGCATCACCTGCATCGCTGTGCCGAGATTGTCCCCTTCGTTGAGAACCGGCGGGTGCAGGCGGGCAATATCGGCGGCGCGTAGCAGCGCATTGCATTCGGGATCGAACAGGGTCACGCCGCAATCCTGCAGGGTTATGGTGCCGTACAACTCGCCACTCGGCTGCACGACGAATAGTTCACCGGAACTGGATGCACTGAGCTTCTCACGGATTTCATTGATCGGCATTTCCATAAAGATGGTCTCGGCAGCGACGTTGGTGCCGTGATCCAGAATTTGCCGGACCTTGATGGTGTCCAGAACTTCTGTTTCGAACCCGTCCCTGAGATCGACATTGCGTCGCCTGAGATGTTCGGCAAAGAACGACGCGCCGAAAAAGTGGTGCGTGATTTCGGTCGAAACCACAATCGCCAGCATCACGGCCAGCGACAGCCGATAATCGCCGGTGATTTCGAAGATGATCAGGGTTGTCGAGATCGGTGCACCAAGCACAGCGGCAGCGACAGCGCCCATGCCAACCACCGCATAGACACCGACACTGGACGCAAGCTCGGGAAATACGAATGCGGCGATCAGGCCATATGCCCCGCCGACTGCTGCACCCAGTACCAGCGAGGGTGAAAATACGCCGCCGGAAAATCCGAAGCCGAGGCACACGGCGGTGGCAAATATCTTGGCGATCCCGATGGCGATCAACATGCTGAGATCGAATTGCCCGAGGATCATCCATTCAACAGCACCATACCCGACGCTGAGAACCTGCGGCAGCCAGATGGCGATGATGCCGACGGTGAGGCCGGCGATCGCCGGTTTGACCCAGAGCGGAATTTCGATACGTTCCGACAGATCCTGCATCAGGAAGATACTGCGCATCAGGATGATGGCGGCGACGGCGCCGACGATGCCGAGGCCGATAAACGCCGGGAACTCCCAGAACGAGGTGATATGGTTGTCGCCCAGCAGAAACGCGGAAACTTCACCGAAATGAATATGCGACAATGCGGTGCCGGCGACGCTGGCGACGACGATCGGCGCAAAGGTCTTGAGGGCATATTGACCGACCACGACTTCAGTGGCGAACAGGGCTCCGGCGATCGGGGCGTTGAATGAGGCCGAGACGGCAGCAGCGACGCCGCAGCCGAGCAGTGTCCGGGCAAGGCCTCGGGACAGATGCAGTCGCCGGGCGATAAAGCCGGCCAGCGACGCGCCAAGATGTACGGCCGGTCCCTCGCGACCGGCGGAACCGCCAGTTCCGAGCGTGATGGCACTGCAGATGGCGGAAACGATCCCGACCCTGGACGACATGTGACCGGCCCGCATGGCTGATGCCTCAACCACCTCGGCGACGCCCTGAGGACGGCCCCGGGGCATGAACTTCCATGTGATCAGGCCGACAACAAGCCCGCCCACGACCGGAATCAATACCTGCTTCCAGGGTTCGATGGTCAATTCGTAGCGGGCCAGCGAACTTGTGGTGGTGTCGTAAAACAGGATTTCTATGAACTGGATGGCTTCACGAAACGCGATCACCGCGAGGCCGGCTATGCAGCCGACAATCAGACCCAGCGTGACGAGAAGCAAATGCTCGTTACGAACGGTCGTTCTGAACGCGGACTGCAAGCGCCCGTATGTAAATCGCGATTGCGGCATCTTCGGCCCCGGCTCCTGTAATGAAGCATAAGGCTGAATTCCTTAAAGAAAAGGCTAACACCGGAGAAGTTTGACGATTTCGGAACTTCTCCGGGGTGTGCTCAGTATTTTGCCGCGTCGAGGGAATAGCCGGCAGAACGCACGGTGCGGATCAGATCGGCATCGCTGCCGGTGTTGAGGGCCTTCCGGAGTCTCCGGATGTGCACATCAACGGTGCGGAGTTCAACAAAGATGTCGCGGCCCCAGACCTTGTCGAGAAGCTGCTCACGTGAAAACACGCGACCGGGCTTTTCAAGAAACGAGCGAAGCAGACGAAATTCGGTCGGGCCGAGCTTGATGGCCTGTCCGGACCGTGTGACACGGTGCGACGTGATATCCATTTCGATATCGGCATAGCACAGCGTATCGCCGCTTTGTTCGGGATAGGCACGGCGCAACACAGCCTTGATGCGTGCCGTCAGTTCAGCTGGTGAGAACGGTTTGACGATGTAATCGTCGGCGCCGGTCTCAAGACCGCGTACCCGGTCCGATTCCTCACCCTTAGCCGTCAGCATGATCACCGGCATGGAGCGGGTTGCCGGCTTCTGACGGAGCTGACGGCAGATTTCGATGCCCGATACATTCGGCAGCATCCAGTCCAGCACGACAAGGTCCGGCACGTCGTTATCGACCGCATCCAGACCCGCTTCACCATCGCGGGCGACCGTCACCTCGAAGCCTTCATTCTCAAGATTGTATCGCAGTAGTTCAACGAGTGAAGGATCGTCTTCAACGATGAGTATGCGAGAAGTTTCAGTCATGTCTTTCACAGCCTTACTCTTTGCCGCCAACGACAGTATAGCTTGATTGGTCGTCTTTTGGGCGCGTTTCTTCGGGAAGCGTGCCATGAACAAGGAAGTACACATGTTCGGCGATGTTGGTTGCATGATCGCCGATGCGCTCGATGTTCTTGGCCACGAACAGCAAATGCGCACAGGCGGAAATGCTGCGCGGATCTTCCATCATGTAGGTCAGCAACTCGCGGAACAGACTGGTGTGCAGGGCGTCCACTTCTTCATCACGCATCCGGACGTCCTGGGCCAGATTGGCATCGCGTTGCAGATAGGCGTCCAGAACCGTCTTGATCATGCCCTGCACAACGGTGCCCATGCGGGAAATCGTGCGGCTGGGGCCGATCGGCGGGGTCTGCGTAATCGCAACGGTGCGTTTGGCGATGTTCTTGCTGTAATCGCCAATCCGCTCGATGACGCTGGCAATCCTGAGGGCGGTAATGACGACCCTGAGATCGTCGGCCATCGGCTGGCGTAAGGCCAGCATGGAAATTGTATGCCGATCCACATCTTGTTCGATGAGGTCAATGCGCTTGTCGTTGATGATGACCTTCTCGGCCAGTTCACTGTCGCGTTTGACCAGTGCCTTGATGGCATCAGCGAACTGATGCTCGGCCAGGCCACCCATCTCGGCAATCAGATTGTCGAGTTGATTTAGGTCCTCATCGAATTTTGAGACGATGTGGTCGTGATCTTTAACCATGCCTCGATACTCCTGTTAACCGAATCTGCCGGTGATGTAATCCTGGGTGCGCTGATCTTGCGGTGTCGTGAAAATTTTTCCAGTTTCACCGACCTCGACCAGATCGCCCATGTGAAAGAATGCTGTCCGTTGTGAAACCCGGGCCGCCTGCTGCATCGAGTGGGTGACGATGACAATCGAGAAATTGTCACGCAACTCGTCGATCAGTTCCTCGATACGGGCCGTGGCGATCGGATCGAGCGCCGAGCACGGCTCATCCATCAAAATCACTTCGGGCTGCACGGCGATGGCGCGCGCGATACACAGACGCTGCTGCTGACCGCCGGAAAGTCCGGTGCCGGGTTCCTGCAGGCGATCCTTGACCTCATTCCACAGGCTGGCCTTGATCAGGCTTTCCTCGACAATCTGGTCAATCTCGTCTTTGCCTGTGGCGATACCGTGAATGCGCGGTCCATAGGCGATGTTCTCGTAAATCGATTTCGGGAACGGGTTCGGCTTCTGGAACACCATGCCGACCCGGGCGCGCAGGTGCACGACGTCAATGGCATCCGAATAGATGTCGGTACCGTCGAGGATGATGTCGCCGGTAACTCGGCAGATGTCGATGGTGTCGTTCATACGGTTCAGGGACCTGAGATAGGTCGACTTGCCGCAGCCGGACGGTCCGATCAGCGCTGTCACTTCATTCTCGAAGATATCAAGATTGACGTCGAACAGGGCCTGTTTGGCACCGTAGAATACGCACACATCCTTAGTATGAAACTTGACTGTACGATCTTGCGACAGCGCGTGCCGGCGGTCGGGGTTCCGATCTGAACCGATCCGCTCATGTCTATTTCGCCCATTATAATCTCTCTCCTACCAACGTCGTTCGAATTTTTTACGCAAGATGACGGCCAGGGCATTCATCATGATCAGGAAGGCCAGCAGTACCATGATCGCCGCTGATGTACGGGCGACGAAGGCGCGCTCGGGACTGTCGGCCCATAGATAAACCTGTACCGGCAATACGGTCGCAGGGTCGGTGATGCTGCCCGGAATATCGACGATGAAGGCAACCATGCCGATCATCAGCAGTGGTGCGGTTTCACCCAGTGCCTGGGCCATGCCGATGATGGTACCGGTCAGAATACCGGGCATCGCCAGCGGTAACACGTGATGGGTGACCACCTGCATGCGCGAGGCGCCAAGACCAAGTGCGGCTTCGCGGATCGACGGCGGTACCGCTTTCAACGCGGCACGTGACGCGATGATGATGGTCGGCAGTGTCATCAGCGCCAGAACCATACCACCCACCAGCGGCGCCGAACGGGGCAGGCCGAAGAAATTGATGAAGACGGCCAGACCCAACAGACCGAAAACGATCGAGGGGACCGCAGCGAGGTTGTTGATGTTTACCTCGATGATCTGGGTCAGCCGGTTCTTGGGCGCAAACTCTTCCAGATAGACAGCGGCTGCAACGCCGATCGGGAACGACAGGCCCAATGTCACCAGCATGGTGAACAGGGTGCCCATGGTCGCGCCCCAGATGCCGGCCAATTCAGGCTCGCGGGAGTCGGCGTTGGTGAAGAAAGTTGTGTTGAAGCCGGAGTGGACAATGCCGCGCTCGAGAAGATTATCAAACCAGACCATTTGCTTGTTTGAAACCTTGCGATCCAATTCATCGGTTGCCTTGGTAATGACGCCCTTCTTGTAGAGGTCAAAATCAGCGGCGACGGGCAAGTCAATTTTTACCACCTGACCGATAAGGGACGGGTCGCCGGTCACCAGTTTTTGCACCTTGAAGCTGGCACCGCTGCTCAGCATCGCGGTCAGATCGCGGCGATCGCGGCGTGACGTGACTTCCGGGAATTGAGACAGCAAGCTGTCGAAAACGACCTTGCGGTAATTGGCGGTGTTCAGCGTTTGCGGATCGCGCGTACCGGTCGGATCGATAATCTGTTCGTTCATTTCGACGTTCAGGGTAATCGTGGTTTCGGTAAACGCCGGCAAACCGCTTGAGATGATCGTGTAGAACAGCACGACAACGGCGGCCAGCGCGATACCGATGGCGCCGATGCCATAAGCCTTGAACCGGGCTTCGGCAGCGTAGCGCTTCTTCAGGCCCTTACGGACGGCATCGGACGCACGGGTTGCCCGTTCGCGGGATGTTTGATCGTTGCTGTGGATTTCATTCATGACGGTATCAGTCATACTGCTCTCTATATTTGTTGACCACCGCCATGGCGATGATGTTGAGGCAAAGGGTGACACAGAACAGAACCAGGCCGAGGGCGAAGGCTGCCAGCGTCTTGGCGCTGTCGAATTCCTGGTCGCCGACCAGCAGGGTGACAATCTGAACGGTAACGGTCGTGACCGCTTCAAACGGGTTGGCCGTCAGGTTGGAGCCGAGACCGGCAGCCATGACGACGATCATGGTCTCACCGATCGCGCGACTAGCGGCCAGCATGAATGAGCCGACGATGCCCGGCAGGGCGGCCGGCAGCAGCACACGCTTGATGGTTTCGCGATTTGGTCGCGCCGAGCCCGTAGGACCCTTCGCGCAGGCTTTGCGGCACGGAATTGATCACGTCGTCCGAGAGGGACGAGACGAACGGGATGATCATGATGCCCATGACCAGCACCGGCGGCAAACGCACTGTTGGACGCGATGTCGACACCGAACGAGACTGTCCCGGAATTTCGCATGGCCGGGGCCACGGTCAGAACCGCGAAGAACCCGTAAACAACGGTCGGAATGCCGGCCAGAATTTCCAGTAACGGCTTCACGGTGCCGCGCACTTTCGGGGGGGCATATTCAGCCATGTAGATGGCCGACAGCAGACCGATCGGGCCGGCCACGCACATTGCGACCAGTGAGATCAGCATGGTGCCTGCGAACAGCGGGATTGCACCAAACGCGCCGCTGGCGCCGACCTGATCGGCACGAAGTGCGGTTTGCGGGCTCCACTCAAGGCCGAACAGGAATTCGACGGGGGAGATCTTTTCAAAGAAGCGCCAGGATTCAAAGACCAGCGACATGACGATGCCGATGGTGGTCAGGATGGCGATGATCGAACAGACGATCAAAATGACCATCAGTGTTTTCTCGACCTGATTGCGGGCGCGCATGTTCGGGCGGATTTTGCTGCGCGCATAACTGAGACCGGCAATGCCAAGGGCCAGCACGACGACAAATTGGGCCAGATGACCGATACTCTGCAGTCTGGTGTAATGATCAGCGGCAGCCTGCATCACCGGTGTAATTTCGCCTGATGTAATGTTGCCGGATGCCAGATTGCGAATGTCGTTGATAATCAGCGACATTGACACTGATTCGGTATTCAGGATGTCGGCGGGCAGGCTGTTCTGTACAAGCGTTTCGATGATCGGGGTCTGGAAGATGGTCCATGCACCAAGGACCAGCAGGGTCGGGACGCCACACCACAGGACAACGAAATATCCATAATAATGAGGTCTGGAATGCAGCTTGTGGGCCGATCCGCCGACGCTGGCCAGTGACCGAGAGCGGCCGAGATAGTAGCCCGCGATACTCAGGAGGATCAGCGCAGCAAGTACGAAAGTGAAGGACATGGGAGGGTTTCCTCGGGCGCCGTAAAAGTCAGAAAATAAAAAAGGATCAAAAAAATAAAATCGTAAATCTGGTCGCGCGATGAAGAGGGTCTCCGGGGAAATCCCGGAGACCCGAACTTCTTACATCGAGATATTGTTCGCCATCGTTTCGGCGTCCTTCTGGAACTTCTTGCGCTCCGCATCCGGCATCGGGATCAGACCCTTGCTGGAAAGGATGCCATCAGGACCAAAGGTCTTCTCGGCGGTAAACGCGGCAACATATTCCTTGATGCCCGGCACTTTGCCGACATGCGCGCCCTTTACGTAGAAGTAAAGCGGACGTGAAACCGGATAGGAGCCGTCAGCGATGTTATCGAACGTCGGCAAAACGCCACCGATGAGCGAACCCTGAACCTTGTCGGCGTTCTGGTCGAGGAACGAGAAACCGAAGACGCCGAAAGCGTTCGGGTTGGCTTCCAGTTTACGCACGATCAGTACATCGTTTTCGCCTGCTTCGACATAGCCGCCGTCTTCACGGACGCCGTGGCAGATCGCCTTGTACTTTTTCTTGTCGGTCTTTTTCAGATCGGCAATTTCCTTGAACGTCTTGCAGCCGCCTTCAAGGGCCAGTTCGGCGAAGGCATCGCGGGTACCGGATGTCGGCGGCGGTCCGAGGACTTCGATCTTGACTGCCGGCAGCGACTTGTCGATGTCCGACCACTTCATGTTGTCGTTGTCTTTGAAGCCACCCTTGCCGTCGGGAATGGTCTTGGCGATGGCCAGGAACATCTGCTCTTTGGAAACCTTCATCTGCGGTGCGCTTTTGGCATTGGCCATGACGATCCCGTCATAACCGATCTTGATTTCCGTTATATCGGCAACGCCGTTCTTGGCGCAGGATTCGATTTCGGATTTCTTGACCCGACGTGAAGAGTTGGTGATATCCGGGTGCTCAACGCCGACGCCGGAGCAGAACAGCTTGAAGCCGCCGCCGGAACCGGTGCTTTCGATAACCGGGGTTTTGAATTTGGTGGTCTTGCCGAACTGTTCGGCAACGACGGTTGAAAACGGATATACGGTAGACGATCCGACGATACGGATCTGGTCACGGGCTTCGGCGGCTGAACCGGCGATGATCATGCCAGATACAAGGGCGAGACCGAGAAACTTACGATACATGGCTAACTCCTGCCTAAATGCGTTTCGGAGCAAATCTCCGGGGTAAGTGGACAATCATCCCCGCTTTTGTGGTGATGGTGTCCATGCACGGCGGAAACTACCCATCGCCCGCTTACAATATATGTCAGTTATGAGACACTTTTATGACAGTGCGCAGGGGGGCTGTGGATAACCGTTTTGCGCGCCTGAGGGAATCAGGGGCGCTCTGTTTTCGGCAGGGCATCGGTCGGCAAATAAACGGTAAAAATTGATCCCTTGCCGATGACGCTCTGTGCCGATAAGTGACCGCGATGGCGGCTGATGATGTGTTTGACGATGGCCAGGCCAAGGCCGGTGCTGCCGATTCCGGTTTCTGATGTATTGGAGCGGGCATCGTCGACCCTGAAAAAGCGCTCGGTCAGTCTCGGGATCAATTCCTTCGGGATGCCGGGCCCCTGATCGGCGATCGCAATGGAAACGCCGGGCCGGGCCGAACCGGGAATGCGGTCAATCCGTCTCAGCGTCACGGAAATTGGATGATTCTCCCCACCATATTTGATGGCGTTTTCCATCAGATTGCGGAACACCTGATGCAACTGATCGGAATCGGCGATGGCTTTGGGCAGGTTCGGTTCACAATCGACATTAAAGGTAATGTTGATCTTGGCAGCCTGCGGCCCCAGCGCTTCGATGACGTTATTGACGGAACGCAGGACATCAACCGCCTGTCTGGGCGGCACATGTTCATTGATCTCAACCCTGGTCAGAGATAGCAGATCATCGATCAGGCGCGCCATGCGCTGCGATTCCCGGTGCATGATGTTGAGGAATCGGGCCCGGGCATCAATGTCATCGCTGGCCGGTCCGCGCAGCGTCTCGATAAAACCGATCAGGGCCGTCAGCGGCGAGCGCAGTTCGTGTGAGACGTTGGCAACGAAGTCCGTCCGCATCTGTTCGGCCTTTTTCGCCGACGTCACGTCATCAAGGACAAGTGAGGCAACGGCACCGTCATCAAGCGGCGCATCCATCAGGCGTTCGATGCGAAAAGACAGACTGCGTGCGACCGGGACCGGCAGGGTAATCTCACCGTTCGCTTCGGCAGCACCCTCAAGAACCTGATCCAGACCATCCAGAATGTTTGGATGTCTGAGGCTGAGCGCCAGATCGCGGCCGATGGCTGTGGCGCCGATCAGATCAATGGCCGCCCGGTTTGCCTGCAAAATCCGCCGTTTGCCATCGACGACGATGACGGCGGTCGGGATGCGGTCAAAGACTTCCTGGGAAATGGGCGGCATTAATTATGTCTTTCACAAAACGGACAGGATCACCGGCGCATGGCAATGGCGCGGCCCGATGCCGCAGGTTTGTCTAACCCGGCATGCGCGCCGCCGATCCGGGTAAGCCGGTCAAGCACCGCACCCGGAAACGGACCAACTTTCCGATCATTCAAATTCACATGCAGGATCATCAATTCGTTGGTCGCACACAAGCGATCATCCTTGGTGTTATGCATACGGTGAAACAGATGCAGCCGCTTCGTATCATGGCCGAGCACTTGTGTCGTGATAAAGACACGCTCGCCTTCCATGACTTCCCGATCGTACGTGACGTGGGCTTCTGCCACGAAGACAGAACTGCCTGTTTCCAGTCTGTGCTTTTCGTCCATGCCGATATGTTCAAGAAAGGCATCGGTGGCATGATCGAAAATCAGCACATAAAAAGCGACATTCATGTGCGCGTTATAGTCGACCCACGCCGCGTCGACGGTTTCTTCCCATAACCGGATCGGCTGCGTATCGGACATTGGCGGCTCCCTGATCGCTCAAGCTATCCTGTTAGCGGATCAAAGCGGACTTGTCGACGCATCCGGGCTGGGTCACCATAGGCGATGCTCAGTATTGAACGGCTTTCACGGGCGATTTTACAGCCGATAACCCTTGAGGTATCGGAGGGCTGCTGCGTGACGGTCCGGGGTGCATCGGGGTCTGGCAAATCATTGTTCCTGCGGGCGCTGGCCGACCTCGACCCGAGTACTGGCGATGTCAGACTTGATGGCATCGCCCGCGATGACATGCCGGCCAGCGACTGGCGCCGCCGCGTGACCTATGTCGCCGCCGATAGTGGCTGGTGGACGGAGCGGGTCGGTGATCATTTCGAAGCACCGGACATTGCCGCCGGCTATCTGGTCCGGCTCGGTTTTCACGGCGATGTCATGTCGTGGCCTGTTTCCAGACTGTCGACCGGTGAGCGTCAGCGCCTCGCCCTGCTCAGGGCCATGGTGCAAAACCCCAAAGTGCTGCTTTTGGATGAACCGACCTCGGCACTCGACCCGGAAGCAGCGGCCAAGGTCGAAAGCGTCCTGCATGAGAAACTCGCCGCCGGTGTCATCATCATTATGGTGACTCACGACGTGGCGCAGGCAAAACGGATGTCCGAAAAGCGCTATGTCATGGAAAAAGGCACGCTGAAGGAAGCATCGCAATGAATTATACCGAGCTCAGCCACTGGGATATCGCCTTGGCGGCGACGCTGCTCAGCCTCAATGCCGGGCTTTCAATTTATTACAATCTGGGTACGGCGCGTCGGTTACTGATCGCGGCCCTGCGCATGGTGGTGCAACTGACACTGGTTGGACTGGTGCTGAAAGCTTTGTTCGCAGCGGTATCGCCGTGGCTGACGCTGCTGGCGGCACTGGCTATGGTCGGATTCGCCGGCCGCGAAGCGATGGCCCGTCAGGACCGCAGTTTCGTTGGCTTCTGGGGTTATGGGCTCGGCACGCTGTCGATGCTGATGGCGGCCGGCGTGGTGACGCTGTTTGCGCTCGGCACCCAGTTTCATGCCGAACCCTGGTACGATCCCAGATATGCCATTCCGGTGCTCGGCATGATCCTCGGTAACACCATGACCGGCGTCAGTCTGGCCATCGACCGTCTGTTATCCGAAGCGGATACAGGCCGGGCCAGAATCGAGGCACGTCTGGCGCTGGGGCATCCGTTCAGGCAAGCCATGCAGGAACCGCTGAAAAGCGCCATGCGGGCCGGTCTGATCCCGACTGTCAACGGTATGGCGGCAGCAGGCCTGGTGTCGTTACCGGGCATGATGACGGGCCAGATTCTGGCCGGGGTTGATCCGGTTCAGGCGGTTAAATACCAGTTGCTGATCATGTTTCTGATCGCCGGCGGCACGGCGCTCGGGGTTTTTTGCAGTGCCATGATCGCGTTGCGGCGCCTGACCGACCCGCGCCAGCGCCTCAGACTTGACCGCCTGCAACTGCCGTGATGCAAATATCCGGGCGTTTTTGCCTGTTTTTGTTGGCCCCGCGGGGGCTGGCGTTGTAAAAGCGCAGCACTTTAACAGTCGTCGATTCAAGGAGACCGCGCTCGTATGGGTGACGCCGGTCGAGATAAATCCCTGGCCACAGTTTCCGTTGTCGTACCGGTAAAGGACGAGGCGGAAAACGTTATGCCGCTGATCGCTGAGATTGTTGCCGCGCTGGAAGGCCTGACGACCTATGAAATCGTCTATGTCGATGATGGCAGCACAGATGAAACACCGGCCCGGCTGGCTGAAGCGAAGCGGCAATATCCGGTGCTCAGGGTGGTCCGCCATCAGGGCAGTTTCGGCCAGTCGCAGGCGATCCATACGGGTGTCCGCCATGCCGGTGCGCCTTTAATCGCGACCCTAGATGGTGATGGGCAGAATGACCCGGCGGATATTCCTGCACTGCTGGCGCGTTTTACGTCGGAAGGCGGTTCTGCCGAAGCCCGCCTGATGATCGCCGGCTGGCGTGCCAAACGCAAAGATACCTGGTTGAAGCGGATATCATCGAAAGTCGCCAACGCGGTCCGCAGCACGCTACTCGGCGATGCGACCCCGGATACCGGTTGCGGCCTCAAGGTTTTCCCAAGAGATATGTTTCTCTCATTCCCGGCGTTTGACCATATGCACCGTTTTCTGCCGGCGCTGACGATCCGCGCCGTTGGCCGCGTTGTCTCCGTGCAGGTCAATCATCGGCCACGGGAACGTGGTCAGTCAAAATACGGCCTGTTCAATCGATTGGGCGTCGGCATCGTCGATCTGGTCGGCGTCATGTGGCTCAATCGCCGTCCTAACAGCGTCAAGATCATGCCCGAAGAACCCCGCCAGCCATGATGACGTCGAGAATCGTTATCCGCTCCATCTTGCTGTTTGCGATGCTGATCGGTATCGGCGCGCTGATCCGGCTGACCCCTCTGGGCGATGTTCTGGACAAGGGGTGGATCGATACCTACGTGCTCGGCGAAGGGATTCGGGGCGAGTTGATTTTTCTGGGCGTCGGCGCCCTGTTCACGGCTGTGGGCTTGCCCAGACAGGCGGTTGCGTTCATGGCCGGATATGCTTTCGGCATTGTCTTCGGGACGGTTATCGGTGTCCTGGCCGCCTTGCTCGGCTGCATGATCACGTTCTTCGTCGCGCGCTTTCTGGCCCGTGATCTGGTGGCGCACAAATTCCCCGACAAGCTGCTCAGGATGGATGCGTTTCTCAGCGAAAACACCTTCACGACGACGCTGCTGATCCGCTTCCTGCCGGTTGGCTCGAACGTGCTGACCAATATGCTGGCCGGTGTTTCCGGTGCCGCCGCCTTGCCGTTCTTTGCCGGCTCGGCCATCGGCTATATCCCGCAAATGTTGATCTTTGCGCTGGTGGGCTCGGGTTTTGCGGTCGAGCCGGGCATCCGGCTAATGATCAGCATTGCACTGTTTGCGGCATCCGGCGTTCTCGGTCTGTGGCTGTACCGGCGTTATCGCGATGCGCACAAGCTTTTGAATGCCGGGGTCGTCGACTTCGAAGACGTCGGTGCCAGTAAGGCGTCGGAAAAATGAATCGCTTTTCGCTCCCTGTCTGGGCCGTATGCTGGCTGATCTGCCTTGTCTCGGCGATCGTCCTGCGCCCGCCGCTGCCGGTGGATGAAACTCGTTATCTGGCGGTCGCCTGCGGAAATGTGGCTGCGCGACGATTTCCTTGTGCCGTATCTGAACGGTGAAGCTTATCACCACAAGCCGCCGCTGTTGTTCTGGTTGATGCACGCAGGCTGGTCGGTGTTCGGTGTCAATGAATGGTGGCCCAGGTTGGTGGCGCCGTTATTCGCGCTGGCTGCTTTGTGGTGGACCGGCCGTTTGTCGCGCCTGCTGTGGCCGGATGATACCACGGCTGCCAGCCTGCACCGGTTGTTCTGGTCGGCGCCCTGTTCTGGAGCATTTTTCAGACTCTGACCATGTTCGACATGATGCTGGCAACCTGTGCCGTAGCCGGAATTTGCGGTGTCTTGCAGGCGTGGCGTCAGGGCGGCATCGCCGGGTGGGTAATCACGGCACTGGCGATCGGTGTCGGGGTTCTGGCGAAAGGCCCAGCGATCTTGTTGCATATCGTGCCGGTTGCACTGTCCGCCCCGTGGTGGGGACGTGCCTTGCCGGGGGGGCCGGACAGGCCGCTTGTCTCCTGGCGGCGATGGTATGTCAGTCTGCTGACGAGCGTGCTGGTCGGTGCCGCAATCGCCCTGTTGTGGGCCGTTCCGGCGGGCATCCGCGGCGGCGCGGAATATCGGGAGATGATTTTCTGGGGGCAGTCGGCCGGGCGCATTGTCGAAAGTTTCGATCATGCCAGACCGTTCTGGTGGTACGCCGTGCTGCTGCCGCCGCTTTTGCTGCCGTGGCTGGTGTGGCCCCGGTTGTGGCGCGCCTTGTGCACACGCGGGGCGGGGCCTGACGGCGGCATCCGGTTGCTGGTCTCCTGGGCTGTGCCGGCGCTGATGATCTTTTCGCTGATTTCGGGCAAGCAGTTGCATTATCTGCTGCCGGAATTCCCGGCCTTTGCCTTGTTGTTTGCCAGACGGCTCGGATACCAGATTGAAGTGCCGGGGCGGCGCTTTGATGGTGGTGTCGTCGCACTGTTCTTTGGTCTGCTCGGGCTGGTCATGGTGCTTTTGGTTTCATTGACGGGCAACGTCGACCTGCCGGAATGGTTCGCCGAACTCAATACGCTATGGGGTTTGCTTTTGCTGCCCGTGGCTTTGGCCTGCTGGACGTGGATGCAGGGCGGCGTGCGGCGCGCGGCACATGTGCTTGCCCTCGCGATGGCTGTGCTGGTCGCGGTCGTGCATCTGGCAGCCCATGATGCCATGAACCTGGCCTTTGATTTGCGACCGCTGGCGAAGGCGCTGAAAGTTCATGAAGATCAGGGAACACCACTGGCGAATTTCGGCAAGTATCATGGGCAATATCAGTTTCTAGGTCGACTGCATCGCCCGATGGCCGAACTCGCGCTCGAACAGAAGACGACCGACGCGTTCGTGGCAAACCATCCGGACGGGATCATTGTCGCTTATTACTATCTCGATGAACTGCCGGGATTCCCGGACGATGTGCAGCCGATCGCGACGTATCGATTCCGAAACAGCCTAGTCGTGCTCTGGCGTGCCGGTCTGCTTGACCGGTATCCGCATCTGGCCGACCGGTCTTAGGCGTGCCGGCATCGGGACGATCCGGGCGCAGGGTTGTGGATGGAAAACGCGTGCCGTATACGGGTAAGCCGACCCGCCTGATGTCTTAACTTGTCGCAGGAATAACATGCCCGAAATCGCAACCTATGCAGATTACTTCATTGGTGGTGCCGGCCAGTTGCCAATCATTCTGGCAACGCTTGGTGTGCTCGCAGGCTTGGCCGCTGTCGGTCGCCTGATGTATGGCGGAAAAGGGTTCAGTGAAGCTGATCTGTTTGGCGGCTGGGCCATGGCGGTCTTCGTTTTCACCATCGGCAATATCTTTTTCAGAATTCCCTTCAATTATCTGTTCTGGGTGATGGCTGCCATAGCGGCGGGTGCTGCACTCTGGCTGCTGGTCAGGGAACGCCTTGTGGGCGCGTCCGGTTTCTGGCGTGCCCTGATCCTGATTGCGCCCTTGCTGCTGATCGCTTCGGCGCGGATGGCCTCTGAATGGGATGAGTTTTCCCACTGGCTGCCGACGGAACGCTTTATTTTTAACGCGCAGGGTTTCCCGTTCGGTGGCCGCGCGGTGGCCGGCGGCCATTTCCCGGGTTATCCCTATGCATGGCTTTTGTTGTTGTACATGGCCAACATGCTCGCCGGTCAGTTGGTCGAAGCTGCCGGCTCGGTCATGAACATTCTGCTGTTACTGGTTTTCGGTATCGGCGCCGTCAGGCTGTGGAATGAAGCAACCGACCGCCCGATGCCGCCGGTTGCCGTGCTCGGCTGGACCGGGGCGCTGTTCGCGGTGGCGGCGGCGACGGTCCTCAATCCGACCTTTGTGCAAAAAGTGGTGATGACCACCTATGCCGATCCCAGCACTGCCGCATCGGTTGGTGTCGGTACGGTGCTGGCGTATTTCATTCTGGATGCACTGGTCAGCAAAGATCCGGCAAAGGCCCGCACGCTGGCCTGGCAGTTCGGTTTCGTGATGGCGGTTCTCATCAATATCAAGCAGTCCAATCTGGTTCTTGTGGTGATGTTGCTGGGGGGTGTGAGCCTGGTTGCGTTGCGTGATCCGGCTATTCGCCTGTCGGCATTCATCCGGCTTTTGCCGGCGATGATGGTGCCGGCGGTGCTGATCTATCTGATCTGGCGATATCACGTCGGCGTCAATCTGCCGGGTGGCGTCGAGGCAAGTTTTCAACCCTACGAAAAATGGAATCTGGATCTGCTGTGGCCGATCATGCAGCGCATGCTGCTTATTGCCAGCAAGAAGCTGGGTTATTTTGCAGTCATGGGCGTTGCTGTCTTTTTCGCGTTGCGCGGGCTATGGCGATGTGAAACCAGGTTTGATCGTCTGGCCATGCTGATCGGTTTCTCGTTTCTGGGCTACAATGCCTTTTTGTATCTGATCTTCGTGACGCATTTTTCCGAATATGATGCGCTCCGCGCCGCTTCCTACTGGCGCTATAACCATCATCTCGGTTTGATGGCCGTGGCCTTTGGCGCTTTCGGTCTCGGCACGCTGTGGCGTCGTTACATGGTGGCACGCCCACTGCCGCGCCTAGTGTTGGGGGTGTTGTGCGCGGTGGTGCTGGTGGCACCGTTTGTATTTGCAGAAAAACTTCGTTTTGATCTGGAGCATCCGAAACCGTTTTACCGGACCGTTGGACACGAACTTCCGGGCTTGATGCCTGTGGGGTCCCGACTGCTTATCCTTGATCCGAGCGGGACCGGGGAATCCGGTGTTCTGACACAGTTTGAGATGGCAGAGCGGCAGAATGAATTTCTGGGCTATCGGGCGCAGTATCATGGTTTTGCGAAATCGAGTTTGATCGAGGTGTTCGAGGCCACAAAGCCTACCCATCTGCTGGTCCATTCATTCCACCCGACCATCAACGAGGTGCTGGGCACCGATCTGCCCGAAAAGGGGTTTTCGTTCCTGTTGCGGAAAACGGACGATGATCCAGCCGCGTGGGTCATCGTCAAGAAATGGCCACGGTCTGACAGCCACTGGGACGGGCGCTAACGGCCTGCGAGCATCGCCTAAACCCTCCAGCAATCCGGCGCGGGTCGTATCAAATATTCCCGCTGGTCCTTGCATAACCCCTTCTGAAACGGTTGGAGGCGGGGGTGATGATTGCTACACTTGGTTGCATGGCGGGATGGTTTGCGAGGGCTCTGGCGAGTGTTGCCGTGTTGGCGGTGCTGGTAACGTCGGCACTGTCGGGCATGTCCGCGTGGGCTGATGGGGTGGTCCTTTCGCAGCCCGTGGCAGAGACCCGACCCGAGCCCGCGCAGGCGAGCTATGACGAGACCCAGCCCGGTGCCGATGATCCACGTGTTAAGGAAGGCTTTGCCGCCTATCAGGCGGGGGACTTCAAGAAAGCCTACGCCCTCTGGCTGCCCCCCGCCGAAGCCGGCAACGCCGAGGCGCAGTTCCGCATCGGGCGGTTGTATGACTTTGGGGAGGGAGTGGAGAAAAATTACGACAAAGGTATTAGATGGTATAAAGCCGCCGACACAAATAATCATCTATCGGCTACCTTTAATTTGGGACATTTACTCTATTGGGAAGGACGCGGAAATGAGGATAAAAGATTAGCCATCGATTTGCTCAACAAAGCAGCGATGAAAGGTCACATTGATGCACAGCTTCATCTCGGAATTTCCCTAGCCGCTGGAGATGTTTTCTCAAGAAACTACGTCGAAGCATTTAAATGGATGTATATTTCTCTAATGAATGGAAATCTAAATTCAGAAGGCACGATTTCAAAATTAGAGAGCATCACAAGTTCGGATGTGAAAGCATTAGGCTATGAACGAATGCGCGAATGGTTTGTAAAACATCCGCGCACTCAGTAACTGTTAAAACTATTTTCTATTGTGATTTTTTGGCCTTAGAAACACGTTCACTGCTTCTGACGTCATTTCATCGGCTACAAACCGTCCCACCGGATTGCTGACGGTATTTCCGGCGATACTGCCGGCCTTGCCGCCGGCGATGGAGGCGAATCCTGCCTGCAGGGCATGGTTGGACAATTGCCGGGACATTTCCGGATTGTCCGTGACCCATCTGGCGACGGCTTTCTTGTCGGCGAAATCGACACCTGATCTGCGCATCGCGGCCGCCGTCGCTTCGTTTAATGCCCGCGTATAGGTCATCGCTGCTTTAGTGGTGTTCAGCGTCACTCCGGCAGCGGCACTACCGGCAGCCTTTCTGCCCGCCGCTGCGATGCCGACTCCGGTGACGAACAATGCAGCATCAGTTGCAAGTTCCTTCTGCGTCCGCTTTCGGTTTTCAGCATCTTCATGCTGACGTGCGCCGCGTTTGTCGGTTTCCGGGTGCGGGTGTGACGGGATTGATTGGTACCTAGCCGCATCTTCAGCGATGCCGTCATTTAGGCGCTCCCGTGCCCGGACTTGCTCATCGCGCTTGGCTTCTGCCCGTGCGACAATTTGTCCGGCATTAGGATCGCCGTTCCGAGCTGCTGCCTGATGATTGCGGATCAGTACATCCTGTTCGCTGATGCCGGCCTCGTTGGCGAAAACTTGCCTGACTTTCAGTTCCATGCCACCGCGGATTGTACCCCGTTGGTCAGCGTGTTGTAATCGCTGCTGTTCGTTATAGGCAGCATAATATTCGTGCGTTTCACGCTGCGCCTGCAGGCGGTTCGGGTCGCCAGCCTTGGCGCGGAGATCACGTAGCGCGTTCTCCGCATCGTCGCTGTGTCCGTCGTGTATAGCATCGACAACGGCTTTGGCTTTAAGGCGTGCATCTTCGTCATATTGAAATATCTTGTCGATTTTGGCCTTCAGCGCATCGGCACGATCCGCCGGTAACGGCTTGCCACCCCTCAGTATATCGTTCACATCATCAACCAAACCGACGCCCTGCCTGCGGGCTTCGAAATCATTGGCATGCAGACCGCTTGAACCGTCCATGGGATCGATTGGTACCTGGTGATTATTGGATAAATTTCCGATGGCCTTTGACTGAGTCTTTGGTGCGTCAAGTTGCTGCAAGCTTTCGACCGTGGCCTTGAGACGGTTAGCCCTGCCGGAATCCATGCCGCTCGTGGTTTGATCGAGCAGTTCCCGGCCCTGTTCGGGATCGGCTTTCAGGGTGCGATAGATCAGATCGCCGACCTCATACAACCCCTTGTCGCCATAGTTCGTCGCCGCATCGCGGGTAATCACCGGCAGATCGCCGACACCCCTGATCTTGCCCAGCGCCCGGACCTGACGGTCGTTAGCGGCAATGGCGGCGTCGGACAGTCCCGGATGGGGCACCTTAAAATCACAAAAACCTCGGCGCTGATAAAATCAGCCCTGACCCTAACATAATGAAATGCGAATAGTCGTTTTCTTCAATGAGATGGAAACAACCTGAAACTTGGATAGGATAAGACATATGCGCAAGGACAAGGACACAAAAGAGAATGCAGGGACACGCCGTATGCCGCGCTTGGCAATGGTGTTGTTCGGGCTAATTCTTGTCTGGTTGGTGCTGAATATCCGCGTCAACTTGAACGCGCCGCTTGAATTGTTAGCTGATCCCAATGTGGATATCCAAGCGGCGATTGCGAAGAAAGAAAAGGGGGATTATGCAGCAATACTACCTGTGCTGATCCTCGGCATCGGAAGAAATGACCCCTTTGCTCATTACGTTCTGGCTGATTATTACGCCAATGGTGTACCACCGTTTCACGTCGATCCTTGCAGCGCATTTGACCACTATTTGTTTGCTGCAAAGCTTGGCCATCCCGAAGCGCAGTTAAGCGTTGGTCAAATGCTTGTGAAGGAATATGGCAATAAGGACAGGAAGGATTCCTACTTAACCGTCAAGTGGCATCTTTACTCAAGAAAGATGTGGTACGGACAGGCCTACATTATGGTTTACAATGACTTTGCTAATATGTCGAAGGCCGACCGCGCCGCTCTTGTGGAACGATCGGCCCCTGATTTGTTCCCTGCGAATGTGCCTGATGTCACCACGTCATCTTCATATAGAATGCCGGTCATTCCCATATTCTGGAGACTTATGCGATACGTAATACCTATGCGTGCCTGTCAGGATCCGACAGTGCTGGACCATTTGCGTCGTGTTCTAGGCTAACGCCGTTCGCCCCAACCCCTGCGCCGGTCGATTTCGGTTTTGATAAATTCTATACGCTGCTCATGTGGCGTCAATTTACCGCCCGTTATCTCTGCTTGTTTGCTGAACAAGCCACCTATATATGGTTTTTTTAGGCTCTCGATCACTTGCCGTGCTTCATTACTTGCATGTGCTGCGGCAGGATTTGCATCGTCCATCTGCTGTAAATATATAACTAGTTCTTTATCGCTCATGGACCAGATTTCTTCTTTTGGATATTGCTCGGCGTTGAATTTCTTCTGAACAAGTGCATGCAGGAGGCTTTCGTCCCGCTTACCCAGGTCGGCCAACCTTTCGTGCAATATTGCAGTATCTTTTTCGTCAAGTTGCCGAAAACGTTTGAACAGGCGTAACGTCTCAATGTCGCTATTGTTAAATCGTTCATTCATCTCGGGTTTTAGCCCAAGATCATGAATGATTGACCGTATCTCGCCTTCAGCGCTATCCGGTCGCTGCATTGGCGTTTGGTATTTCGGCATCTCTTGCGAAACAGAATTTTTAGCGTCGGCCTTACGTTTGAGTCTTTCTATGTTTGAGATTTCCTCCGACTGTTGTTGGTTTGGAAATCTCAAACGGCTCTTTTCCCGATCCGATAATTTATCGTAATCCAACTGCTGCAAGCGGTCTCCGACAGCGCCGCCGGTCAAGGTATCGTTACCATGCTGACCGGCAAGTTCCGGGTCATCATCAAGGGCGAGGCTGTTGACCGTGGCCTTGAGACGGTCGGCCCGGTCAGCGCTGATGCCGCTCGTGGTTTGATCGAGCAGTTCCCGGCCCTGTTCGGGATCGGCTTTCAGGGTGCGATAGATCAGATCGCCGACCTCATACAACCCCTTGTCGCCATAGTTCGTCGCCGCATCGCGGGTAATCACCGGCAGATCGCCGACACCCCTGATCTTGCCCAGCGCCCGGACCTGGCGGTCGTTAGCGGCAATGTCGGCGTCGGACAGTCCCGGATGATCGGCGGGCTCGGCACTTTTGGTGTTGGGGGGCGGTGTTCGCGCGGCGTGGCTGATCCGGGCGTCATCTGACAGACCCGGGTGATCCTGCGGTTCCATCACCATACCGACACGGGCCCCTCGCGCCGCCTGAAACTTCGCCATGCGGGCACCCGATGCGATTTCGGCTCGGGTTCCCGCTGGTCCTTGCATAACCCCTTCTGAAACGGTTGGAGGCGGGGGTGATGATTGCTACACTTGGTTGCATGGCGGGATGGTTTGCGAGGGCTCTGGCGAGTGTTGCCGTGTTGGCGGTGCTGGTAACGTCGGCACTGTCGGGCATGTCCGCGTGGGCTGATGGGGTGGTCCTTTCGCAGCCCGTGGCAGAGACCCGACCCGAGCCCGCGCAGGCGAGCTATGACGAGACCCAGCCCGGTGCCGATGATCCGCGTGTTAAGGAAGGCTTTGCCGCCTATCAGGCGGGGGACTTCAAGAAAGCCTACGCCCTCTGGCTGCCCCCCGCCGAAGCCGGCAACGCCGAGGCGCAGTTCCGCATCGGGCGGTTGTATGACTTTGGGGAGGGAGTGGAGAAAAACGACGTACAAACGGTATTCTGGTATGATGCAGCAACTAAGCAAAGTCATACAAGTGCGGCGTTTAATCTTGGATTGCATTTTACAATCAAGGACGAGAAATTAATAAACCAAGTGAAAGCTATAAGTTATTATTTAATAGCTGCTAATAATAATGACATTGAGGCACAGCACAGTTTGGGTGTGATGTATGCAGTCATTACACCTCCCCATAGAGATTTGGTCGAGGCTTACAAATGGCTATATATTGCCGAGAAAAGTGGTCGACTTGAAGCAACAAGAACGATCCGTAAACTCGATGCGATAACGGATAAGCAAGACCAAGTCTTAGCAAAAGAAAAAATGCGAGAGTGGTTCGAAAACCACCCTCGTTTTAAACCGCAAAACTAACGTCTCTGTTTTGGAAGGTCCCCAAGAATAGACTCAAACACCTTCGCCCCAACCGTATCCCCCGCCTGATTGAGCAGTTCGCTCTGTGAACCTGCGGCCTTGCGTCCGACGATGCCGCCGGCTTTCTTGACGAGCTGGCTTGTAATGACTTTTTCGACCACGTTTCCAATGTCCGCCGGATGCGCGTCCATATATCTGGCGACAGCTTCCGGATCACGGATGTCGATATCCGCCGCCTTGAAGCTGTTGAGCAGTTCTCCGGTCACGGCCTTGCCGACATCGTTGGCCCCTCGCCGGACAGCACCGGATGGGGCGCCTTAAAAACACAAAAGCCCCGACGCTTATAAAATAGTTCCGGTCCTTGCATAGCCCCTTCTGAATCAATTGGACGGGGATGCGCGGGGGGGTAGTATGCAAGACATGATTGACTGGCAACGATTGCGGGAGATTCTGGCGGCGATCCGCCGCCGCTGGAAGCTGATCGGCGTGCTTTTCGCTGTCTATCTTGTGCTGTTCACCGAGGTCAATCTGAACCCGGATATCGAAACCTACATGTCGCCGCTGGTGACGGACGAGCAGGCCATGGCTGCTATAGATCGCGATGACTGGGAAACCGGGATTCGTTTTGCCGCACAGCGGGCAGTGAAGGGTGAAGCGGACGCACAGTCTCTGCTCGCGGATTTCTATGACCGGGGCGTGCCGCCGTTGCACGTGGATCATTGCCGGGCCTTTGACTGGTATGTAAAGGCGGGGCAGAACGGGGATCTGAGATCACAATTGGAAGTGGCGAGACAGTTTGTAGATGCTGATGGCGGTTATAAAGACATTGAGGGTGGATATTTATGGGCAGCGCATGCATTAAAATATGGGTACAAACCTGCAACCGGCACCATAGAAGTATACTTCGCACCCTATATTTCGGAGAGCAGACGGACCGAGCTGGACCGGCTGCTCTCCGATTGGTCTCCTGAAAAGGAACGGTTCCAGAAACTGCACCGATTACCTTTTGTGCCTTTTTTCTCAAATTTGTTGTTCAAGATATTGCCAACGCGGTATTGCGGAGACCCGAAGATATTTCAGCATACCCTTCGTGCATTCGGTTATCGCTGATCCTGCCACTGCCGTCGACGATCTAGTTCTAATCTGTATGGCTTTATGGCTCGCTCGGTTTCAGTTTCAATGACACCCATCTTTACACGTATTTCCGGACTCAGGATAGAAACCGGGTCCGGATAGCGTCCCCGTGCAGCCTTCCCGATGGTATTGGCCACATCACTGACGAAATCCGCTGCATTTGTAATAGGTTCAGTCCTTTGAATGCGCTCGATGGATTCTTTCAGTTCCTTGTCGGACATTGACCATAACGCCCAACCGGCGTTGGCATGGGCAACTGCCCGTTTCCCGTTCAGTGCATTGAATAATTGCGGATCGCGCTCACGGAGATCGCCCAGACGGTCCTCCAGTTTTTTGGTGCCAGCACTGTCCAGTTGCCGGAACCGCTCCAGAAGACGCAGCGTCTCGATGTCGGCCGGCTTGATGCGGTCGGCGACTTTGCGGTCGATGTCCATCCGGTGAATGTAATCGTTGATCAAGCCCTTGTCCGACTGAGGCGGAATGTCGGGCGACTTGTAGGGCGGCATGTCGCGTGTCACCGACGTGTTTGTATCTGTAATGTTGCGGCGCCAATGCTCAACCGTGTTCGGCTTTTCCTCGTCGTCGAAGCCGGGGAACAGCCGCTTGTTGCGCTCATATGGCGTCAATCCATCGTCCCAGTCGCCCCCCGGCAAATCTTCATCACCTTGAGAGCCTGACAAATTCCCGGCGTCCTCTGTCTTCGCCTCAGTTCGCTTCGCCGCTGCCATCGGGGCATCGTGCATTTGCAGACTGGCGACGGTGGCTTGCAGGCGCTGGGCCCTGCCGGAATCCATGCCGTTCGTGGTTTGATCGAGCAGTTCCCGGCCCTGTTCGGGATCGGCTTTCAGGGTCCGATAGATCAGATCGCCGACCTCATACAACCCCTTGTCGCCATAGTTCGTCGCCGCATCGCGGGTTATCACCGGCAGATCGCCGACACCCCTGATCTTGCCCAGCGCCCGGACCTGGCGGTCGTTAGCGGCAATGGCGGCGTCGGACAGTCCCGGATGATCGGCGGGCTCGGTACCTGTGGTGTTGGGGGACGGTGTTCGCGCGGCGTGGCTGATCCGGGCGTCATCTGACAGACCCGGGTGATCCTGCGGTTCCATCACCATACCGACACGGGCCCCTCGCGCCGCCTGAAACTTCGCCATGCGGGCACCCGATGCGATTTCGGCTCGGGTCCTTTTTTCACGTTCCGCGTCAAAGTCGCGTTGCTGGCGTTCCCGGGCCTGGGCCTGCTTTTGCTGTGCCGCATTGCGCTTTGCCAGCAGCGCCGCGTTTTCCGGTGCATTGCCGCCGCCTTCGCCGGTGTTGACGGGCTGAACCGGGTGTTGGCCGGGCAGTCGGGATGATGTCGGTGTTACCGGCCTGCCGGCCCCCGCCGAAATCCTCAAGCGAGCCCGGTCGGGGCGGCAAGGCGGGTGGAGGTGGCAGGGTTGGCGTTGCCTGAGCAGGCCCCTGAGCTGAGGGGGGATTGAGGAACGGCGAGCGGGCCGGGTCCGGGAATGTGAAAAAGTCGTCCGGGGCAGACGTCGTCGACGGTGTAAACGATGTCGCGTCGGCAAACCCTGCGCCGATCCGGTCAGCCCCTGCAGCATTGGGTGCCGCATTGGGCGTATGGCCCGGTGTAGAGCTAGAGGTGGTCCGTGCGGCGGCGGGTGCCGCGCCTTCGATCTGGTCGGCGTGGCTGCTTTTGATGGAAGCGGCGGCCTTTCCGCTGGTTGTAGTGTCAAACGATCCCATGGGATTGATCCTTTTACGATCCGGTTAAAACAAAAAAGCGCCACCCGGCGGAAAATCCGGGGGCGCTCGCGTCGGTGCGGGTGTGTCCTGTGGGGCCCAGGAGGCCCTGAAAGCAAAAAAAGCCCCGGAATCTGGACACACTTGTCCCCGGGACTTGAGGGTATTTTAAAAATTACCGGCTTTATGTCAAGTAAAAAATCTCGTCATGCGTGTGCAATTTGGTCACGGTGCCGGTTCTTTTATGATCAAACCACAGAGGCACAAGGACGTGCGGCGATCCCCGGTCCTTCAGTGCCTCAGTGGTTTTGTTCTCTTCAGCGGTCGATGGCTTTGATCAGTGCCGCGTGATCGAGATCGGCGCCGCCGTTGTCGATCAGCCAGTCATAGAGATCGCGGCTGAGGCTGGTCTGCGGTAACTGGATGCCCAATTCGCTGGCCAGCTCCAGCGCCTGATCCATGTCCTTGCGCTGGGTCGTCGCCTTGGCGCCCGGCGTGAAGGCATTCGTGACCATGCGCTGGCCGTGCACCTCGAGGACGCGGGAATCGGCGAAACCGCCTGAGAGGGCAGCCAGCACCCGGACCGGGTCGGCGCCGGCATGACGGGCCAGCGTCAGGGCTTCGGCAACGGCACCGATGTTGAGTCCGACGATGACCTGATTGGCAGCCTTGGCGACCTGCCCGGTGCCGGTTGCGCCGACGTGGGTGATCTTCTTGCCGAGCACGTCCAGCACCGGCCGGGCACGGGCAAAAGCTTCGTCAGAGCCGCCGGCCATGATCGTCAGCGTGCCGGCTTCGGCACCGATGGTGCCGCCCGAAACCGGCGCATCGACATAGACCCCGCCCCGGGCCGCGACGGCGGCAGCGAAGGCGCGGGTTTTGGCAACCTTGGTCGTGCCCATGTCGATCACCAGCGTGCCGGGCTTGAGCCCAGGACAACGCCATCGGGTTGGTCCAGCAGGACTTTTTCCACGGCCGGTGTGTCGGACAGCATCAGGATCACGGTGTCGGTCTGGCTGGCCACATCGCAGGGTGTCCGCCCCGCCTGCATGCCTTCCCGGACCGAGGCTTCGACCGGGCCTTGTGAGCGGTTGTGGACGGTCATCGCGGCTCCGGCGGCGGCCAGATTCAGGGCCATCGGCTTGCCCATGAGGCCGAGGCCGATAAAACCGATGCGCTGTCCCTGAAGCGTGTTCATAGCGGATTGTCCTTTGATGATTGCAGCTGCTGCTTGTGTGGCTCGGCCCTGATGGCTAGACAGGGAGCTTAGATATCCCGCTCAGCCTGTTCAAGCCGGGGCCCGGACCAAAGGTGCTTTATGGAGCCGATTTTCAACGTCGTTCTGCCGGTGTTTGCGATCATCCTGACCGGCTATGCGTGTGGCCGTTTCGGTGCACTGGGTCCGGCCAGCTCTGAAGCGATCAACAAGTTCGTCTATTTCGTGTCGTTGCCGGTGCTGTTGTTCTATTCCATGGCCCGGGTCGTGCCGGCGCAGATTTTCAACTGGCACTTTCTTGGCGCGTTCGCGGCGGGCAGTGTCATCACCACGGTGCTGGGAATCCTGTTTGCGCGTTATGTGTTCAGGACGCGGCTGGCCGAGCAATCCATGTTCGGCATGGTCTCGATCTTCGGCAATACCGGCTATATGGGTATTCCGCTCTGCATCGTCGCCTTTGGTCCGGAAGGGGCCTTGCCGGCCATCGTTGCCACGGTGTTTCAGACGATCATCATGATCCCTTTCTATGCGGTCATGATCGAGGCTGATCTGAGGGGCGAAAAGGGGCTGAAGGCGGCACTTGAGGTGACCAAATCGCTGGGCCGCAATCCGCTGATGATTGCATCCGTGGCCGGTATCGCCTGGTCGTTTACGGGGCTCGCACTGCCCGCATCGGTCGAGACGTTTTGCTCGATCCTGTCCGGCGCCGCCGGGCCGTCGGCGCTGTTTGCGATTGGTCTGTTCATGGTCGGCAAGCCACTGTTTCACGGGTTTTCCGAAGTGGCCTCGGTCAGTGCCATCAAGCTGCTGGTGCACCCGCTGATCACATATGTGTTCTTCATGTATGTCTTTGACGTCGAGCCGTTGTGGCGCGCCGTTGGCATCCTGATGGCGGCGTTGCCGGCGGGGGCATTGTGCTTCGTTGTCGCGCAGAACTATAACGTCTATGTTCAGCGCACTTCGGCGGCGATCTTGCTGTCGACCATTGTGGCCGTCCTCACCTTGTCCGCGCTGTTTCTCTCACCCGTAATGCAGGTTCCCGCTTCATGATCATTCGCCTTGGTAATATGTGTATGCTGCTCGGCATTGCCGCTGCGATTGCCGCCACGGCGTGGTGGCTGATGTTCTTCCACGAAATTCTCGGCGACAATTTTCAGGCAGCGCGCGAATGCTTCTACTGGACGACGGATCTGTGTTCACTGAAGGAACCGGCCAGCCTGTTCAGCGAAATCCCCGTTTACGATCCCGCGTTGCTGTGGCTTGCAGGCGCCTTGTTCGCGGGCGGATTGTGTGCGCGCCTGTTCGGTCTTTCCAGCCGTTAATCCGCCTCCGCGAGAAACGTCCGGGTAATGGCGATGGCCTCCTTGAGACCGGTGCGCTCAACCGTTACGCCCGGTGGAAACGCGGTTTCGAGCCGCGTCGGCATCTGCCGGTCCAGCATCACGAAGACGCCGCGGTCGGTGGCGCGACGCAGCAATCTGCCGATCGCCTGCGCCAGCTTGAGCCGGGTCAGCATCTCGTCATAGGTCTTGCCGCCGAACGCCTTGCGCCGGGCTTTGTGTAAAAGATCCGGGCGCGGCCACGGCACCCGGTCAAAGATCAGCAGCCTGAGCGAGCGGCCAGCGCACATCGACGCCGTCCCGGACCGCATCGGTGCCGAGCAGGCAGGCGTGCTCCTCGGCCCGGAAGATGTCGACCAGCGTGCCGGTATCCAGTGCATCCACATGCTGGGCCAAGAGCGGGATGCCGGCGGCTTCGAGCGGCTCGCGTATTCTGTTCTCAACCGCACGCAGTCTGGAAATAGCCGTGAACAGGCCGAGACCGCCACCGCCGGATGCCTTGAACAGATCCCGGTAAGCCGCCGCCGTCTGCTCCATGTCGTTCTTCTTGACGTCACCAACGATCAGCACCTTCAGATGTTTGGCATGATCGAAGGGCGAGGCCTCGATCGACAGCAGCGGGCGTACCGGCAGGTGCCGGGTGCCGGTGCGGATTTCGGCGGCCTGCCAGTCGGCATCGGGATCGCCGGTGCGGTCGGTCAGGGTCGCGGACGTGACAACGATGCCGTGCGCCGGCTTGAAGACGATCTCGGACAAAGGCTTGGTCGGGTCGATCCAGTGACGGTGAAAGCCGACATCGATATCGCGGCCCTGTATCCGCTGAATGCCGAACCAGTCGACGTATTCAGGCGGTGTGCCGGTGATGATCGCATCCAGCATCGCCCGCCATGCCGCGAGCTGGCTGATGGCGCGTCGCTCCAGTGAGGCAGACACGGCTTCGATCTTGGTCCGGGTCTGTGTTTCAAGCGTTTCGGATTCGTCGCTGAGGATTTTTTGCAGGCTCATCAACAGCTCGATCAGCGGTCGCTGGATATCCTTGAGATCGCCATTAAGCGCCGTCGCGGACTCGCTCAACCCATCGATCGGCGGATGCGGCTCAGCTTCCAGATCATAGGGACCGTCGGCGTCGCCGGAGCGGGCGTAAATCTGGTGTCGAACCAGCGCCAGAAATTTCTCCGCCGGACCGTCCGGGCGTGCGTCGGCAATCCGCTGATGCCAGCTCGGGCCGGGCAGGGCGCGGGCCGCATGCAGGGCATCGTCGAGGGCCTTTTCCGCCGCATCGTTGCCAACGATCAGTTCTTCGACCCGGGTTCTGAGACCGCGCGAACGTGACCGGCTGCCGCCCTCGGCGCCGACCAGCCAGCGTCTGAGCTCAGCCGTCTCCTGACCGGACAGATGCGCAGAAAAGGCGCCGTCGGCGGCATTGAACAGATGATGCGCTTCGTCAAAGACATAGCGCAGTGGACGGTTTTCCACATCCGATCCGAGCGCCGCCTGGATCAGCACCAAAGCATGGTTGGCGACCACCAGATCGGCACGCCGGGCGCGCCGGACGGTATGCTCGATGAAGCATTTGCCGTAATGCGGACAGGCCGAATAGATGCATTCGCCCCGGGTATCCGTGAGATCGGTGGTCACTTCACGGCCAAACAGATGGATCAGCCAGGCCGGGAAATCACCACCGACCATGTCGCCGTCGCGGGTCGCCCTGATCCAGCGGGCAATCAGGCCGAGGGCGACCGCATCCGGTCCACCCGCCAGGGCGGCCCGGCCCAGCACTTCTTCGTAGTTCAGCAGACACAGATAGTTTTCCCGGCCCTTTCTGACGACGATCCGGTCGCGTTTGAGGTTCTGGTCCGGGTACAGCCGGTCCAGTTCCGTATCAAGCTGGCGTTGCAGGTTGCGGGTATAGGTCGATATCCAGACCGGCGCCTCGTTGTGCTCAGCCCACAGGCTGGCCGGAGCGACATAACCGAGCGTCTTGCCGACACCGGTGCCGGCTTCGGCGATGACCACATTTGGTTCGTCCTCGTTGGCGCGGGGCTTGAACGCGGCGGTCACGGTTTCTGCATAGCGCTGTTGTTGTGGTCGGCGTTCCGAGGTGCGGCCCAGCAGCATGCCGAGCCGGGTCCGGGTTTCAGCTGGTGCCACCGGCAGATTGCCGGGCGGCAATTCGCGTGGCCTGTCTTCCCATTCGGGCAACTTGCGCCACACCTGCATGGCACCCTTGAGAGCGGACGAATGCGGCGCATCGCCGGCACCGAATTGCTCCAGTACCGGACCGCCCCAACTCCAGCCTGCCCGGGCCATTACCCAGGCGATGTCTTTGGCTTCCGGCGATGCAGTGGCGAGTTGCGCCAGAAGCTGCCGGGCGGCGGTAAACAGCATCGCTGCCGTCTGCTCGGGGCCTTCCGGCACCGCCAGATCAAGGGCAACGGCAACACCCCTCGGCGTCGGCAGGCAAAAAGCCGCCGGTTTGGCAAATGCAAACAGCTCAAGAATATCGAAAGCCTGAAAGGCGGCGCTGCGAATCGACTGCGCCAGAAAGCGTCGATGACAAACCAGCGGTACGGCACCCCGGTTGATTCGCATCTGTATTTCGCGGTGGCTTAGTGTCTCGATCTCACCATCCTGGGACAGCCAGACACCATCCCTGACCCCGACAACAAGGGCCGGCGCGGTTTCGAATCGGGGAGGGGGTGCCGACGTCGCAGTATTCATGCGCCGGAGTATAAAGTGCCAAAAGGGGGCTGTCCCACACTCAGAGGCATATTTATCGTATTCTTTTTGTGTTGGCTTCGGAACAGGTCATAATCCCCGTCACTGATCAGGAGGATACGTCATGGCTGACAAGAAAACACCGTTGGTTGCCAATCCCGCCGCTCCGGAAATCTTTGCTGACAAGACAACCAGCGTCTCGATGCGCGGTAATGTTGCCCGTATTACGCTAGCCAGCGAGCGGACAACAAGCGATCCGCGTGCGCCGGAGACCATTATTTCCGGCCATCTGGCCTTGTCGCTCAGGGGATTTCTGCAGCTTTACGGGCAAATGCAGAGTGTTGTCAGACAGATGGAAGCTTCCGGATTACTGAAGCCGGCAGCGAAATCCGATACCAAGCCTGCTGCAGGGAAAACCAAAGCCCCATCGAAGCCGAAAACGGCAACCGCTCGCGGACGGGGCAAAAGCAAAAAAACGTGATCAGGAACCTTGTTTAGGTTCTTGAAAGTCGACCCGCATAAGCGTATCGATAGTGGTGTCGCCAGTATTCGGTGCGGAGAAAAAGACGGTGTTAAGAAGAAACAAAAGCGGTATCGAGGTCGGTGATCGATTCGTCAAAACCGACGATCCCAAAACCGTATGGGTTGTTGCCGGTCGTGGCAGTTCCGTAGCCCCCATGCCGCATTATCAGGTCGTTCAGGAAGGTTATTACAGCCGCTTGCGTACGCTTGCCGAAAGCGTCTTGCTGGATCCGGATTACTATCGCCGGATTTCCGAGAATTAAAACCTGTCGGAGCCATCGCCACCGTTGCCGGTGCCGATGGATGTCTGATGATGTCGGACAATAAAGTACCCCCCAATACCAACCCCGAAGCCTCACAGGATCGCCGTGGCGAGGGCGAACGACGCCGTGAAAGCAAGAATGCCGCCGACGTGCTCGGCTGGGATGGCTTCGACCGCCGACAGCAGGATCGTCGTGCCATTCAGGAACGTCGTCAGGCCGAGCGGATCGAACAGGACAAGGTCTGGGAAAAAGCCACCGTCGAAGGTTTCTGGCCGATGGATGACGCGGCACAGGCGGCTCATGACAAGCGTCAGTCTGAACGACGGGAACGGGAACGTCGTGCCGAAGATCGCCGGGTGGCATGCACCCTCACCGGAAGATGTTGCCGATTGGGACGGGTGTGAACGTCGCGTTGAAGAAGATCGCCGCGATCTCGAGCGACGGGAACTGGAACGCCGGATCCGCGCCGCACAGATCGCTGACAAGGGGGCAACCCCGGGGGTTTGATCCATCAGGTCGTCATTCCCGCGAAAGCGGGAACCCAGATTAAATGGCCAAACGGCTGGGTCCCCGCTTTCGCGGGGATGACGATGGTCTTTTAATAACAGTGCTTTATTGTCTGCGCTTCAATGCCGGATCAATCCTTCGGCACATATCCGAGGTTCGGCGCCAGCCAGCGTTCGGTATCGATCAGCGGCATACCCTTGCGGGCTGCGTAATCCTCGACCTGATCGGGGCCGATCCGGCCGATGCCGAAATAGGCACTTTCCGGATGCGAGAAATAGTAACCGGAAACCGATGACGCCGGCATCATGGCGAAGCTTTCCGTCAGTGTGATGCCGGTGTGGGTGTTGCCGTCAAGCAGCTCGAACAGCGGGCCCTTTTCGGTGTGATCGGGGCATGCCGGATAGCCCGGCGCCGGTCGTATGCCCTGATAACTCTCCTTGATCATGGCGTCATTATCGAGCGCTTCATCTGCGGCATAACCCCAGAATTCCTTACGCACCCGCTCATGCATGCGTTCCGCAAAAGCTTCGGCAAAGCGGTCCGACAATGCCTTCAGCATGATCGACGAATAATCATCACCGGCGGCCTCGAAAGCCTTGGCACGTGCATCGGTGCCGACACCGGCGGTAACGGCAAAAGCGCCGATCCAGTCCTGAACGCCGGTCTCGGCGGGGGCAATGAAATCGGCCAGACACATGTTGGCGCGGCTGCCCGATTTCGGCATCTGCTGGCGCAGGAAGTGGATCGTCGATAGCGGCGCATTCTGCCGGTCGGACGCATAAACCTCGACATCGTCGCCGACGGCCGAGGCCGGCCAGAAACCGATCACGGCGCGGGGAGCCAGCCATTTTTCATCAATGATCTTTTTCAACATGGCATCGGCATCGGCTTTCAGTGAGCGCGCCGCCTCGCCGACGGTGCCGTCTTCGAGAATCCTCGGATACGTGCCGGCCAGATCCCATGTGCGAAAGAATGGGGTCCAGTCAAACCGCTCGACCAGTTCTGCAAGATCATATGTCTCGAAAACCTTGAGGCCGGTAAAAGTCGGTGCCGGTGGCGTGTAGCTTTTCCAGTCGATCTGGAAACGGTTGGTGCGGGCTTCCTCAATCGGAATGATGTTGCGGGCACTGTCGGTGCCGGAATGCTTGGCACGCACGGCTTCATATTCCTGGGCGATTTCCTCGACCAGGGAATCGCGGCGGGTATCGCTTAAAAGCCGGCTGGCAATGCCGACGGCGCGCGATGCATCAAGCACATGAATGACAGGGTGTTCGTAATTGGGCGTGATCTTCACCGCCGTGTGCGCCTTTGACGTGGTGGCGCCGCCGATCAGCAGCGGGATCGACATACCGGCGCGTTTCATCTCGCGGGCGACCGTGCACATTTCTTCAAGGCTTGGCGTGATCAGACCCGACAGGCCGATCATGTCGGCTTTTTCCGTTTGCGCGGTTTCGATGATTTTCGCGTACGGCACCATGACGCCGAGATCGATGACCTCATAGCCATTACACTGCAGCACCACGCCGACAATGTTCTTGCCGATATCGTGGACGTCACCCTTGACCGTCGCCATGACGATCTTGCCCTTGGTCTCGCCAGCTTTCTTGTCGGCTTCCAGATAGGGTTCCAGATAGGCAACAGACTGCTTCATGACGCGGGCCGATTTGACGACCTGCGGCAGGAACATCCGGCCGGAGCCGAACAGATCACCAACCACGTTCATGCCGTCCATCAACGGCCCTTCGATAACGTCGAGGGGCTTGGGCAGTGCCTGTCGTGCTTCTTCGGTGTCAGCGACAATGTACTCCGTAATGCCATGCACCAGCGCATGTTCAAGCCGGCGTTCAACGGAAAGCTCGCGCCAGGACAAATCCTCGGCCCGGGCCTTGGCGCCGGACTTTGCCTGATCGGCGATTTCCAGCAGCCGTTCGGCGGCATCCTCGCGGCGGTTCAGCACAACGTCTTCGACACGGTCCCTGAGCTTTACAGGAATGTCTTCATAAAGCGCCAGCTGACCGGCGTTGACGATTGCCATATCCAGACCGGCGCGGGTCGCGTGATACAGAAATACGGAATGCATCGCTTCCCGGACACCGTTGTTGCCCCGGAACGAGAACGACATGTTGGAAAGCCCGCCGGATGTTTTCACATGCGGCATTTCTTTCTTGATGGTCTCGACAGCGCGGATGTAATCCTTCGAAAAATTGTCGTGTTCCTTGATGCCGGTGGCGATCGGGAAAATATTCGGATCGAAGACGATGTCTTCCGGCGCAAAGCCGACTTTCTCGGTCAGCACGGCATAGCTGCGTTTGCAGATTTCAATCATCCGCTCATAGCTGTCGGCCTGACCGGTCTCATCAAATGCCATGACCACCACGGCGGCACCGAAGCGTTGGGCTTCGCGGGCATAGCGGATCATTTCCGCTTCGCCTTCCTTGAGGCTGATCGAATTGACAATGGATCGCCCCTGCAGGCATTTCAGCCCGGCTGTGATGATTTCCCATTTGGAACTGTCGACCATCACCGGCACCCGGGCGATGTCCGGCTCGCTCGAGATCAGATTGACGAAGGTGCGCATGGCATCGGCACCTTCAAGCATGGCGTCATCCATGTTGATGTCGATGATCTGTGCACCGTTCAAGACCTGCTGGCGGGCGATGTCGACGGCTTCGGTGAATTTGCCGTCGCGGATCAGGCCGGCGAATTTGATCGAGCCGGCGACGTTGGTGCGCTCGCCGATGTTGACGAACCCGGTGACGTCGTCGAGACGCAATTGCTCAAGGCCGGAAAGACACATCACATGATCGGTTTGGGCTTTCGGGCGCGGCGCTTGCTGCGTCACGGCTTCGGCAATCGCCTTGATGTGATCGGGTGTGGTGCCGCAGCAGCCGCCGACGATATTGACCAGTGCGGAGCGGGCAAATTCACCCAGATGATCGGCCATGTGTTCAGGGGTGTCGTCATAACCGCCAAACGCGTTCGGTAATCCGGCGTTTGGATAAACGCTGACGTAGCAGTCGGCGATATCGGAAACCGCCTTGATGTGCGGGCGCATTTCCTCGACACCGAGGGCGCAGTTGAAGCCGACGGCCAGCGGTTTGACGTGGCGGACAGATTGCCAGAATGCTTCTGCCGTTTGACCGGACAGGGTGCGGCCCGATGCATCCGTGATGGTACCCGAAATCATTACCGGCCAGCGCCTGCCGGCTTCGTCGAAATGTTTGAGAATGGCATAGATTGCGGCTTTGGCATTCAGCGTGTCGAACACCGTCTCGACCAGCAGGATGTCGACGCCGCCGGCGGTCGAGGCCTTCGATGGCTTCGCCGTAAGCAGAAACCAGATCGTCAAAATAGACATTTCTGAATCCGGGGTCGTTGACGTCCGGCGATATCGACGCCGTGCGGTTGGTTGGCCCCAGCGCACCGGCGACATAGCGGGGCCGGTCCGGGGTCTCAGCCGTAACCTGGTCCGCCGCCTCTCGGGCCAGACGTGCCGCCTGATAGTTCAACTCGTAAGATAATTCTTCCATCCCGTAATCTGCCTGCGAGATACGGTTGGAATTAAAGGTGTTGGTCGCCAGAATATCGGCACCGGCGTGCAGGAAACCCAGATGTATGTCCCGGATCACGTCCGGGCGGGTCAGGGTCAGCAGATCGTTGTTGCCCTTGAGATCGCTCGGCCAATCGATGAAACGGGCGGCGCGAAAATCATCTTCTTCTAGTGCGCGGTCCTGAATCATGGTGCCCATGGCACCGTCCAGAATCAGAATACGTTCGTCCAGTATCCCGGCCAGAGCGGCACTGTGATCAGCCTGCGGGTTAGCGGGCATACTGGCCTGTGATGCCGCCAAAGGGATCAGATGGGCATCGGCATGAACGGTCGGTCTGGAAGCCGTGGGTGCGGCGTGGTGGGTGTGCGAACAACTCATTTTAATGTCTTCTTTATCTCTGATCGGATGGGTGGTTTACGCAGCAATCGGCTTGCGCACGCCCATGACATGACAAATCGCATAGCAAAGATCGGCCTTGTTCATGGTGTAAAAGTGAAACTCGTTGATGCCGTTGGCATGCAGGACCCGGCACTGTTCGGCGCAGACGCTGGCGGCGACAAGTTTGCGGGTTTCCGGGTCTTCGTCGAGACCGTCGAACAGACCGAACATCCATTCCGGCACGTTGGCACCGCACATTTTCGAAAACTTGGCGGTCTGCGTGAAATTGGTCACCGGGATGATGCCGGGCACAATCGGGATGGCAATACCGGCAGCGCGCGCCTTTTCCAGAAACCGCAGGAACACGTCCGGGTCGAAAAAGAACTGGGTGATGGCGCGGGTTGCGCCGGCATCGATCTTGCGTTTCAGGTTGTCCAGATCGGCCTCCGGGCTCAGCGCTTCCGGGTGCATTTCCGGATAGGCCGCAACGGAGATTTCGAAATCGGCAATCCTTTTCAGGCCGGCCACCAGATCAGCGGCATAGGCGTAACCGCCCGGGTGCGGCTCATAGTGATCCGCCCCTGCCTGGGCATCACCCCTGAGCGCCACGATATGCCGGACGCCGGCTTCCCAGTATTCGCGGGCCACCTGATCGACTTCGTCACGAGTTGCGCCGACGCAGGTCAGATGCGCTGCCGGGGCCATCGCGGTTTCATTGGCGATCCGGCTTACCGTGGTGTGGGTTCGCTCGCGGGTGGTGCCGCCGGCACCGTATGTGACGGAGACATAGGACGGCTGCAATGGCTCAAGGCGCTTGATGGCGTGCCACAGGGTTTCGGCGGCGGCGTCGGTCTTCGGCGGAAAAAACTCGAACGAGACCGAGACGTCATCCGGCAAGGGGGCGGCGATCATCATCGCCGGCGACGGCGGGCGGCCGCCACGGGACACGTTCATCAGGCCGGGGCCGGAGTTGGTGGGGCGGTGTATCATACGAGGCGGACTTTCTGTTGGCTCTGTTGTTCCGGTTTGCGGGCAGCCCAGATGGCGACGGTCAGCGGCTCACCCTGAAGATGCTCGACGCTGTCCAGAACCAGTCCGGCCTGGGCTAATGCTGCATCAAATTCGAAATCGGCAAAACCGAGACGGCGGTGCTGGTACGTGCGGCGCAAGTCTTCGACCTCGTGCGGTGCGAAGTCGGCGATCAGCAACCGACCGCCCGGTGCCAGCATCCGTGACGCTTCAAGCAAGGCACCGGAGACGTCGTCGATGTAGTGCAGGACCTGATGGATCAGGACGATATCGAAGGTGCCGGAATCATAGGGCAGGGAATACAGATCGCCCTGCCTGACATGGCAATGGCTGAGGCCGTCGGCTTCCAGCGAGGCGCGGGCGAACGACAGCATGTCGCGGGACAGATCAACCCCTTCGCCGCGGCCGATGCGTCCGGCAAAATACGTCAGCATATCGCCGGTGCCGGTGCCGATATCGAGAAACGCTGCGTCTTTCTTCTCACCGAAAAACCGCTCGAGGGTCTTGTTGACCTCGGCCTGGTCGATGTGCAGATCCCTGATCTTGCGCCATTCCCGGGCATGGGCGCTGAAGAACGCATCTGCCGCATCGGCGCGCTCGCGCTTGACGGCGGCCAGCCGTTCGCGGTCGCGCTGAAAGGTGATGTCGTCGCTTGGGATGTTGTCGATCAGGGCGTTGACGATGCCGTTGGTCGCCGCGTCCGTGTTGATCCGGTAGAACACCCAGCTGCCTTCCGGTATCCGGGCCAGCGCGCCGGCCTCGGTCAGCAGCTTGAGATGCCGGGACACCCGGGGCTGGCTTTGGCCGAGAATGCGGACGAATTCGCTGACCGCCAGATCACCACCACCCCGGCACAGCGCCACAATGCGGAGCCGGGTCGGCTCGGCCAGGGCTTTCAGGAGTTGTACGGTCTGGTTCATGGCGTCCTCAAAAATCAATAATGAATAAAAGATATAAACATGTCTTTATGTCAATAGAAAAAGCATGGCGACGGCCTTATAATCCGCAGCTCGGCGCTCATTATTCGTTAACCATCCGGACGCTAAGTTGGTTGCGGGTTGACGAAAAATAGCCTGCGGCGAGCCCTGGAAATGGCTCTCCTGAAGGCTCTGGACTAGACGAGGTGGGACGTGACGCGGCTCAATCAACGACGACGGGTCGATCAGCTGGCGCTGAAGGGGTTGCTTGTGATGAAGCAACGCCCAGGCACCAAGGCGGTCATCAAGGGCAAAAAATGTGCCCTGAAAATACGTATGCGCCGGTTCGGAAGGATCAGCGCCAATGCCGCGTAGATCCTGCATAATCATGCTGTTTTTATGTTTCTTTTTCGTTTCCGGCTGCGCCACGTCGCCGCCAAATAGCGATAAAGAGGCATTTTCCGAGCATATTGCGCTGAATGACCCGTTTGAGCCGACCAACCGTGCTGTCTTTGTTTTCAATCAGGTTCTGGACAAGTTCACGTTGCAGCCGGCCGCGCGCGCTTATCGGAGCGCAGTGCCGGTCTGGTTCCGCGCCCGCATCGATTCGGCCATCGATAATTTGCGGGCGCCGGTCGTGTTCTTCAATGATGTATTGCAGGGCGAACTGGACCGGGCGCTGATGACGCTGACGCGCTTCGGCCTGAATTCGACATTTGGTCTGGGCGGCCTCAATGACATCGCCGGTGATCTGGGCTTGCCGCATCATGATGAGGATTTCGGTCAGACTCTGGCTGTTTGGGGGCTTGAGCCCGGTCCTTATTTGATCTTGCCGATTTTTGGCTCATCAAATCCGCGTGATGCGGTTGGCCGCATCGTCGATTATCTGGTCGACCCGTTCAACGCCTGGGCCGCCAACACAAACCGTGAAGAACTGACGTATGCCCGTTCAGGCGTGGCTGCCCTGCATGCCCGCGCCGGTTTGCTGGAACTGACCGATGATCTGGAAAAGAACTCGCTGGACCCCTATGCTGGCAATCCGAAGCCTGTATCGGCAAACGCGGGCGAATGCGATTAGCAATGGCAACGCAACCGGCCCTGATGTATCTTTCGCGCCAGATGATTTCCCCGACCTTTCCAAATCAGAGAAAGGCGCCGAAATATCAGGGAAGCCAGAACTGAGTGCCAGAACTGAGAGATAGTGTGTAATGAAGTCTATGATGAATGTCCTGTTTTCAGGTCTGATGATGTCCTGCCTGATGTTTGCCGGCCCCGTGCAGTCCAGCGACCTGGAAGCCGGTGCCAGTTCATTTATCCGCAATCTGGAACAGGAAGCCATTCAGTCGCTGGCCGACAAGAGCAAGGAGCGTCCAGAGCGGGTCAAGGCGTTCCGGACACTGTTCGAGGAGAAGTTCGCGGTCGAGTCCATCGGCCGCTGGACGCTCGGCCGCAACTGGCGCCGTGCCAGCGAGAGCGAACAGAAGGAATTTCTGGATCTGTTCGAAGACCTGATGGTGGCAATGTACGTGGACCGTTTCCAGAGCTTTTCCGGCGAAAAGCTGAATATCATCAAGACCCAGACGATTGATGAAAATCGCGCCACCGTGCACACGGAAATCGTCCGCCCGCAAGGCGTCGATGCCAAACCGATCAGCATCTTGTGGCGGGTTGGCCGGCAGGACGCTCTCTATAAGGTTCTCGACGTCGTCGTCGAAGGCGTGTCGATGAGCATCACCCTGCAGAACGAGTTTGCCTCGATCATCAAGAACACCGGCAGCGTCGCCGGTCTGATCGAGGAATTACGGAAAAAAACCGCCCAGTTGAACCCGACCTGACGCCCCTCCTGATGGCCGTCCTGACGTCCGCTCCGCCCCCAGGGATTCCAGTTCACCAATATTTCAATTGAGAAAAATGCCGGTTTTCGGCTATCCTTTCCTGACGTGCACGGTCGTGAGTTTGTCTGCTACCCGTTTCCACGGCGAGCCCAGTTACTTCCCGACATAGTGAACGTTACCAGGAGGCTTGCTATGGTTGCGCCTCCACCAAGCGACTGTCGTGAAAGGATTTGTCATGGCAAATGGAACAGTCAAATGGTTTAACCCGACCAAAGGGTACGGGTTTATCGAGCCCGAAGACGGCTCCAAGGATGCCTTTGTCCACATCAGCGCCGTTCAGCAATCCGGCCTTGCCGGTCTGACCGAAGGGCAGAAAGTTACCTACGAACTCGTTGAAGGCCGCGGCGGCAAGATGGCTGCGGAAAATCTCGAGATCGTCGAGTAAGGACGGGCCAAGCCCGCTTAGGGACAATGGCCGGGACACCGAATTGAGCGATGCCTGACGTGCCGCACGTCGCGGTAACCGGCAGGCCAGAGATCACTGCGACCCGACTTCCTTGTCCAGAAGCGCTATGTTGCGCTGGTTCGCCTTCCAGAAAATGTCGACGAAATCTCCGGCCAGCGGCACTGCGCCCAGGGCCCAATCGATCCCGAGATTGCCAAGCATGCGGAGCAGGGTCGGTGTCGGCACGCCGAGTTTATGCGCCCGGCTGACGATCCACAGACCGATGACAAGGCCAGCAGTATCACCGATCACCGGGATCAGGCCGATGACGGCGTCAAGGCCGAGGGTGATGCGGGTGCCGGGTATACGGAAAGCACTGTCCATCCATCGGGCGACATCCGCCAGGCGTTTGATTTCCCGATTTTTGAGATTCATGTCGACCATCGCCGGACAGATTACAGCGGTTGGTCCAGCCGGTCGACCTTGCGGATTCTCGGAAACAGATGCCACCATAATGCGGTAATGCCGACAGTCACGACGCCGCCGGTCAGCACGGCGCCGACGGTACCGATGCCGCCGGCCATGATGCCGGCACGGAAATCCCCCAACTCGTTAGAGGCATTGATGGATATCGAATTGATGGCGCTGACCCGGCCGCGCATGCTGTCCGGCGTGGCGATCTGCACCAGTGTCTGGCGGACATAAACGCTGATCATGTCGGCGGCACCATAAAAAGCGAGGGCGGCAATCGACAGCCAGAACGTCGTCGACAGGCTGAAGACGATGATTGAGGCGCCGAAAACGCCGACCGCAATGAACAGCGCCGGCCCCATGTGCCGGGGTGCGGGGAGCTGCGTCAGGATCAGGCCGACGATCAGCGCACCGGCGCCGGGGGTGGCGCGCATCAGGCCGAGCCCGTCCGGCCCGACGTGCAGGATGTCGCTGGCGAACACCGGCAGCAGGCCCATGATGCCGCCGAACAGCACCGCCATCAGATCGATGGAGACGGCGCCGAGCACGACCTTGTTGCGCCAGACATAGAGGAAGCCGCCGACCACGGTATCCAGACCGGAACGGTTCCGGCGCATGTACACGGAGCCGGCGTTTCAGCATGATGGTGGCCGCACCCGACAGGACAAAGGCGAGCAGGATCACCACGTACGCGCCATCATCAAGCCAGGCTGATCAGCAGGCCCCCCAGTGCCGGCCCCAGCAGCTGCGCGCCCTTGTTGGCGGAACTGGCATAGGCGACGGCGGTCGGGAAGCGCCGTACCGTCATCAGGTTGGGCAGAATTGCCTGCGAGGCGGTATGAAAGAAAGAGCGGGCGGCGCCATGCAGGACAAGAATGCCGGGGATCGGTGCGACCGCTTGCGCCTTGAAAGCAAACAGCGCGACCAGCAGGGATACGGCAATGACATGGACGATATTGCAACAGAACATGATGGTGCGTCGGTCGAAGCGGTCGGCGACGATGCCGGCGACCAGAAACAGCAAAAGCGCTGGCGCAAACTGGGCCAGACCGATCAGCCCCAGATCGACCGGATTGCCGCTGATCTGATAAACGTGCCAGCCAACCGACACGGTCAGGGCATGAACGCCAATCGCGTTTGCAGTCCGGCACAGCACGAACGACAGAAAGGCCCTGTTTTTCAGCAGCGGCGGATCGGGTGCGGGATCAGGTTGGGCAGCATCGTCGGGCGTGGTCATGATGCCTTTTAACGGATGCTTGCGATCTTGGGTAGCGAAGATCGACCCGGCAAACCCGCACCCTCATCCCCGCCTTTGCGAGGACAGGCTCTGTCCTCTCCCAGGGTAGAGGGACTCAGCCTTTCTTATTCCTCTCCCCCTCAAGGGGGAGAGGTCAGGTGAGGGGGGGTGAAAAGGGGGTGATCAAATTTCCGAGAGATCAGAGGGAACCGGCTATCATTTCCGGCCCCTTCGGGTATCATTGCGTGGACGGTGACGGGTTTTCGCAACCGCGGCCCCCTCACTGGTAAACGTGAAACAAAACCCGGCTGAAGCCGGATGATGAACAAGGGACATCTGATCATGAAATCTCGTATTCTCGCCTGCGTTGCCGCTGCGCTGATCCTGATCGCCTCGGCACCGGCCTTCGCCAGCTCCTGCCCGAAGCATATGAAAGCCATCGATGCGGCGCTGAAGTCCACCACCATGCCCGCCGATAAGGTCGCCAAGGCAACCGCCCTGCGTGCCGAAGGCGAAGCCATGCACAAAGCCGGCAAGCACGCTGAATCCATGAAGGCACTTTCCGAAGCGGAAGCCCTGCTCGGCATCAAGTAAGGCAAGACGATCATGCCGCCTGCCCCGGTTCGACTGCCGGGGCAGGTGTGCTGATTTTGACCGCGAAACCCGGATTTAAGTAATGCGGGGCCCGCGCCTCAGATCAGGTGACGAAGATGTATTGTCAGTCGTATTTCTCCAGCATCGGTTCCCGGTTCCTGCTTTTTGCCGGTATTCTGTTTCTTGCTTTTTCCACCCCTGTACCCGGCGTCGCGGCGGAGTTTCTGGACGGTCAGGTCAGGTCCGCGGCGCTTGATAAAAAGACCAGGTGCGGTATCAGCCGCAGCAGAAAATGCGATCTCGCGGATGCGATTGATCTCGGTCTGTTCGAAACGGGCCTGCGGCCACAATTCCCGGATGGTCTGGATTGCCGCGATATCGATGAGCAATGGGCGATTGATTACAGCGGCAAGCGCGCGCGCCAGAATTTTCATGGCGGCATCGATATGCCGGCCCCTTACGATACCCCGATCATTGCTGCGGCAGACGGCACGGTTGTCTTTGTTTCCGAAGGGGAAGGCAGTTTCCGGGGCCGGGAACTGATCTTGCGGCACAGTCCGGCAGAAACCGGTCATCCGTACTGGATCTATACCCAATACGCGCATTTCAACAGGGAGATGACCCAGACTTTGGGCCAGCGCATCAAGATGGGCGAGGTGCTGGGACCGACCGGTAATTCGGGCCGCTCCAAAGAATCCGATCAGCAAAGCTTGAAACGCCGCCCGGCGATACATTTCGCCGTCTGGTTTTCGGAAAGCCCGTCGTTCGTCAATCTCAAGAACCGGCTGATCGTGCCGGTCGGCGGTCTCTGGATGGACCCGAATGCGCTTTATCGTCCGGGCCCGCCGTTCGACAGCGCGGCGCTGAAAGCGCTGCCGGAAGCGGACAAGAAAGTGCTGATCCCGGTGATGCTCGAAGACGGCACGACGATCCCGGCTGAAACAAAGCTGGTCTGGCCCTACACCTGCAAACGCTCGTAAGCCCGCTGCCCCATTCCCGGTTGTGACGCGCTGTCCTTTGCCGCAAGGTGAAGCCCACGGATTTGTGAACACCGCTGCAACCGGCCGCTGTTGCGGCTTGCGAGTTTGATATTATAAGAGGCATCACCGATGCCGGGGCCAACCTGCTGACGAGGGTGAAATGGGTAATCTGGACGTAGAACATCGCGAGAAATTCGGCACCTGCCTGGGGGTCGGTGAAGGCGATGTTGCGGTTTATTCCAGCCATTATCCAAGCGCCGACCGCACCGACCTGCCGAACCGTCAGGCCTATCGCAGTTATGTTGACGGTGTCTTCATGGGCTACAAATGGCAGTGCGTGGAATTGGCCCGGCGCTGGCTTTATATCAACAAGGGGTATGTATTCGATGACATCGCCATGGCCTATGACATCTTCCGGCTGCGCTTTGTCACGGTGATCGCCGACAATTCGAAACTGCCCCTGAAATCATTTGCCAACGGCGCCATGCGCCACCCGGAGCCCGGGTGCCTTCTGATCTGGAACGAGGGCGGCGAGTTCGACGTTACCGGTCACGTCGCCGTGGTGACGGAAGTGTATGACGACCGAATCCGGGTCATCGAACAGAATGTCGAAGACAAGCGCTGGCCGGACGGTGAGAACTGGTCCCGGGAGCTGGCAGTCACGCTGGGTGAAGACGGCAGTTACTGGATCGACTGCACGTATGAAAATGCCGGCATCATGGGCTGGGTGATCCAGACCGCCGATCCCACCCATGCCGAGGTGATCGAGGATGTCGATACCCGACTGTTCGACATGATCAGCCGCGAGGTCAAGGACGAGGGACAAAGTGCTGACGGCTGGCTTGATGCCACGGATGAAGACGAAGCGGCGTATATTGCGGCCATGAAAGGCAGCAAACTGGCGACCAATGATGCCGATCGCTTCAAATATCTTTGCCTGACGGAATCCGCCAATCAGGAAGTCAAGCGCGCCACCAATGAGCTGCATGCGATGTTCATGCATGCCACCAATTTCGTGCTGCAGGATGACGATCTGCTCCGGACCTTCAATCTGCCGCCGGCGATCTGGTCCAGGATTCATCAGTCCTGGGATAACCGCCGCAACGAGATGATCACCGGGCGTTTTGATTTTTCGTTATCGTCCCGGGGGCTCAAGGTTTACGAATACAATTGTGATTCCGCGTCCTGTCATATGGAAACAGGTCTTGTTCAGGAAAAGTGGGCAACCCATTACGGTTGCAACGAGGGCCGCTCAGCCGGATTTCGACTACATAGGGAACTGGTTGATGCGTGGAAGGAATGCGCCGCCGATGCGTTCCTGCACATCATGCAGGACAGTGATCTGGAAGAGACCTATCACGCACTGTTCATGAAATCGGCGATCGAGAAAGCCGGCATTCCCTGCACCATCGTCAAGGGCGTCTCGAGCCTGAAATGGGGCGACGATGGCCAGGTCGCGGACGCCGAAGGCCGTCACATCGACTGGGTCTGGAAAACCTGGGCATGGGAAACCGCGCTCGATCAGATAAGGGATCAGATTTCCGAAGACGACGAGAACCTGCGCCTGCACAAGACCATCGACCGTCTGACGACGCCGCCCAGACTGGTCGATGTGCTGCTCAGGCCGGAGGTTATGGTGTTTGAACCATTGTGGTCACTGATCCCGTCCAACAAGGCGATCCTGCCGGTGTTGTGGATGCTGTATCCCGATCATCCGTATCTGCTGAATACCGGCTTTGATCTGACCGAAGAGTTGAGCCAGTCGGGCTATGTGGTGAAGCCGATTGTCGGGCGTTGCGGTCACAACATCACCATCTGCGACGCCGAACACAACACGCTGACGGAAACGACCGGCAAATTCGAAAGCCGCGATCAGATCTATCAGGAAATGTTTTCGCTGCCGAAGATTGACGGCCTCAACGTGCAGCTTTGTACGTTCACCGCCGCCGGCACCTATGCCGGTGCCTGCGTCCGTGTTGATCCATCACCGATCATCACCACCAACAGCGACATCCTGCCGCTCAGAATTATTCCGGACCCGGTCTTCGACTAACCCAAGGCAATTTTATTCAATGCCAGATTGACGACAACGGCACCCAGAATGATGGTCAGGATCATGAAAGCCAGCAGCGTGTAGCGATGCAGGTTGCCTTCCAGCTGTGATTTGACGGCGCGCACCTCGCGGAACAGGCTCGACATGTGCCCGTTCATCATTTCGATCTTGCGCTGTTCGTTGTGCATCCAGAACTGATAGATGATGAGGGTGAAAATAACCGCGACCGTCAGGACAATGGTGATGCCCATGAATTTCTGCGTGATCGCCTGATTGGCGTCAACGAAACCGGCGATAAAGATCAGGCCAAGAAAGCACAACATGGTCGCACCGACGGTCTTCCACTGATGGTTCTTGATGAAGCGCAGGGTTTCCGTCGATTCCTCATACAGGGTGCGGATTTCGGCATGGGTGTGATCATCAAGCGCCGACGGCACGATATCCGCCGGTTGATCGTTTGTGGTGTCGGGCGCGTTCTTGTCTGTGCTGGCCATGCCGTGTCTCCCAATGGGTGACCGCCTTATCTGGGGCGGGTCGATGCGCGAATCGACGTGCAATTATCCTATCATTTTTTCGCCCTGCAGCGTTAGCGTGTCGATGCTGCCCGCCCAAGCGGTGACATTTGCTGCGTGGCTGCCTATATGTGCTTGAGGATTTGAAAAGGAGATCGCCATGCCGGAGCCCATCACCCTTGAAGTGTTTTCGGATTACGTCTGCCCGTGGTGCTATCTGGGTGACAACCGGGTCAAGAAGCTGCGCGAGACGTTTGATATCAAGGTCAAGCTGGTGCATTACCCGCTGCATCCCGAAACCCCTGCGGAGGGACGCCTGTTGATGGACATGTTCGGCACCGGACAAGCCGAAATTGATGCCAAGAACACCCGCATGCAGGGGCTGATGGCCGCCGAGGGGCTTCCTTATTCGGATCGTTCGCACACCTACAACAGCCGTCTCGCCCAGGAAATCGGCAAGTGGGCCGAGACCCAGCCGGGCGGCGAGGTGATCCACGATCTGTTCTTCGAAGCGTATTTCGTCGAGCGCCGCAACATCGGCGATCCGGACGTTATCCTGGATGTGGTCGGCAAGGCCGGTCTTGATACGGCCGCCGCCGCCGACGTTCTGGAAACCCGGTCCTTCAAGGAAGCGGTCGATGCCGACTGGGCGCTGTCACATGCCTATGGCGTTTCCGGCGTGCCGACTTTCGTCGCCGGCGGTCAGGGTGTTGTCGGCGCACAACCCTATGAAGCCCTGGTTCAGTTTGTCACGGATCTGGGCGCCACGCCGCGCGACTGACAGCCCCATAGACCCGACTTGGAAGTTGGGGCTACACTGACCGCAGCCGGATTGGTGGGGGCAAGGATGGAACTCTGGACGGAACACACACGCTTCGGGCTCAGTCTGTTTGCGCTGATCTCTCCCTTGCCGGTGATCCCGATTTTTCTCGGCCTGACGTCAAACCTGACACCGCGTGAACGGGTTACGGCAGCGACGGCGGCAGCGTTGACGCTGCTCGGTGTCCCTGATCGGCGGCTATTACATCGGCGAGCCGCTGATCCGAGCGCTCGGCTCGTCGATCGCCTCGTTCCAGATCGCCGGCGGCGTGATCATCGGCCTGTCCGGGTTTGCCATGCTCAATGCCCCGTCCGGACCCGCCGGCAGCGAGTCGGCACCGTCCAAACAGCAGTCCGCCGTCGCCATCGGCATCGTGCCGATCGGTATGCCGCTGCTGGGTGGTCCGGGATCGCTCAGTGCCGTGATGCTGGAAGGGCACGGGCATTACAGCGCCTTCCATGAACAGGTGGTGCTGGCGATCATTATCGGCTGCACCCTGCTGACCTGGCTGTCGTTGCTGTTCGCCGGCGGTATCTCGAGGGTGATCGGCAATACCGGACTTCTGGTGTTCCAGCGGGCCTTCGGCATCATCGTCATTTCCGTCGGCGTCGAGGTCATCGTCCGCGGAATCATGGCGCACGCGAAGACATTTATTGCCGGCGGCTGACCCACGCTCATCATCGTCATTGTCGCCCTGATCCGGGCTGCCTAGAGTGCATCGTCATTGAAAGCAATCGGGGGAGCGTTGCCATGCGGCATGTTGGTTTTATCGGGCTCGGGCGGATGGGCGGCGGCATGGCGCTCAATCTTTTGACCAAATCGGTGGCGCTGCATGTGTTTGATCCGCACGCCGCAGCGATGCGGCCGCTGACCGAGGCCGGAGCCACCGCCTGCAACAGCCCGGCCGAGATGGCCAGAACGTGTGATCTGATCTTCATGTGCCTGCCTTATGCGCCGGAAGTCGAATCCGCGATCTTCGGCGATGGCGGGATCGCCGAAGCCGCGGCAAAAGGTCTAACCATTGTCGACACGACGACGCTCGACCGCACCGATGCGCTGGCGATTGCCGCGAAGTGCACAGCCCTTGGCATCAATTATTGGGATTGTCCGATTTCCGGGATGCCGTTCCGGGCCAAGGACGGTTCGCTGACGGTGATGTTCGGCGGCACTGCGGAAGCCTTCGGGATGGCCAAGCCCTATCTCGAAAAGGTCGGCACGACGATTGTGCACTGTGGCCCGGTCGGCGCCGGTCAGGCGATGAAGGCGCTCAACAACATCATCTATAACGTGAACATCGCGGCGCTCGCCGAAGTGCTGCCGCTGACCGTCGCCGTCGGCCTTGATCCCGAGCAGGTCGCGGGCATCGTCATGTCCGGCAGTTCGCGCAGCTTTGCGTCTGAATACTTCGTGCCCCGGATGCTGGAAGCAAAATTCGACACCGACTTCACGCTCAAGGCCGCCTACAAGGATATCGTCAACGTCGAGCGCATGGCCGCCGAGACCGGCGCCCGCCTGCCGGTGGTCAATGCCATGGTCGGCAGCTACAAGGCCGCCATCGAGGCCGGCTACGGCGACGAGCCGAAAAGCGCCATGCTCAAGGTCTTCGAAGACGCATTGGTGTGAAGTTCCGGAAAGACGGCTTTGAGTGATCTCTGCCAGTCGTGGCTACGCGTCACCCGCCACGGCTGACAGCGTATAGCCGAACGGACGGTTGAGGATATAGAGGCCGCTGCCCAGCAGACCCTTGTGCGTCATCTCGTCCCCTTCGGTATTGGCCGGGAACGCGATTTCATGGACTTCAGTATCCGGCAGACCGGCTTTGGCCAGGGCTGCCAGCATCGGCTTGTGGCGGTCTGCGGCCAGCACCGGATACCAGAGCAGCACCACCGCTTCCGGCCATTTGCGATGCAGGGCCGGAATGAATTTGGCAACCTCCATATACTCGTCCTTGATCTCGAACGAGGGGTCGATCAGGACCATGCCGCGACGCGGTGTCGGCGGTGACAGGGCCAGCACACCTTCGTAGCCGTCACGATTATGGACATGAGCGCCGGTACCGCGCATCCAGCGTTTCAGGGCCGGATACTCAACCGGGTGAAGCTCCATCAGATGCAGGGCATCGCCGTCCCTGAGCAGATGCCGGGCAATCCATGGCGAACCCGGATAAAAGGTGGCACCATGGCGTGTCCGCGCCGCCTCGACAACGTCGAGATAAGCGCCAAGGTGTGGGCCCGGATCGGCACTGCTCCTGCTGCCTTTTTTCCTGGCGGCCGCCTGCAGACGGCGGATACCGGCCCAGGCTTCGCCGGTCTTTTTCGCTTCGTCACCGGCCAGATCATACAGGCCGCGACCGGCATGGGTTTCCATATAGGTGATCGGGCGCGGCTTGGTGGTCAGGTGCCGCAGCAATGCGACAAGCGCCTGATGCTTGTGAACATCCGTGCGGCTGCCGGCATGAAAGGAATGAAGATAGGACAGCACGTCTTTACCAATGATGCATGAGGTTGAAGGCGCACACTATAGCGCTCGCAGCGCCGGGCTAAAGAGCGGCAACAGGGCCCGTTCACACCGGGCCAACGCGGGACGGGTTCGGCGAAGCCGGCCGGGATGGCGTCAATCAACCGCGCTGCCGCCTGCAGGGCGACGATATAGCCGTAGGCACCGAGGCCGCAGACCACCGCATCGGCAACCGACGAGACAATGGAATGACGGTGCAACTCGTCTCGGCTGTGGATGTTGGAAACATGCAGTTCCACAACCGGGCCTTTGACGGTTTTCAGGGCATCGATCAGGGGGATCGAGCGAAACGACAGGCCGGCCGGATTGATGATCAGGGCATCGGCCTCAAGGCCGGCTTCCTGCACCCAGTCAACGATGACACCTTCATGATTGGATTGCTGGAACGTCAGGTCAATCTTGAGATCGTCGGCGAAGGACCGGCAGCTTTTCTCGATCGCGGCCAAAGTAGTCGTGCCGTATATTTCCGGCTCCCGCGTGCCCAGAAGATTGAGATTCGGACCGTTGAGGATGGTTATTCTGGCCATTGTCACTGCCGCTCCCTGATGCTTGAAAACCGGACCCATGGTAGCCTGAGCGACCGGCCAACGCTATTGCTAACCGGTCCCGGATGGGGCGGCTTGCCGGGATCATTTACTTGGGGCTGCCGCTCCGGCACTGTCGAAGGCATAAAGAATGGATGCGATTGGGCTGGAAACGTGGTTGGAGATTGAGCCATGAACGACGCAGAGGGTATGAGTGGTGCGCTTAACCCCAGGGATCGCACCTGGCAGCCGCCGCTGCTGTCCCCGGATTACAAGACGACGCGCTTGCGTGCGCCTTCAAAGCCGCTGATTGCGCTCCGATCAACACGCAGCGAGCAGACAGGTCCGGTGTTCGGTCATGATGCCGTCGGTCCGCTTGATCATGATCTGATCCGCAATTATGCGTCGACGGGCGATCCGATCGGCCCCCGTATTCTTGTTCACGGCCGGGTCGTGGACGAGTCCGCAAAGCCGGTTGCAGGCGCCCTGATCGAGATATGGCAAGCCAATGCCGGCGGGCGTTATCGCCATGTCAACGAAGGCTACCGGGCGGCACTTGATCCAAATTTTGGCGGCTGCGGTCGCACGCTGACGGATGCGGACGGGTGGTATCTGTTCCGCACCATCCTGCCGGCACCTTACCCCTGGCCGAACGCCCGAATACATGGCGGCCGGCGCATATTCATTTTTCACTGTTTGGTTCAGCCTTCGGGCAGCGGCTTTTAACGCAGATGTATTTCGAGGGCGATCCGCATATTCCGGACGACCCGATCCTGAATGCGGTCCCCGATCCCCGGGCGGTCCGTTCACTGATTGCACAACTGGACAGAGAGCGATCCGAGCCGATGGATAGCCGCGCCTACCGGTTTGATTTGGTGCTTCGGGGCCGCAACCAGAGCTTTTTCGAAAACAGAACGGAAGGGGCCTGAGCCATGGCGAAATCCGATGCAGGGCTCAAGGAAACACCGTCACAGACCGCCGGGCCGTATATTCATATCGGTATGGATCCCGAGACCGCAGGTCTTGATCCGGCACGCATCGCGGCGCTGACATCTGCGGATGGGCAGGCACAGGCCAACGGCCAGCGCATTCGCATCACCGGGGTCATCCATGACGGGAATGATGCACCGCTGCTGGACGCCATGGTCGAGCTTTGGCAGGCGGATGCTTCGGGCATCTACAATTCACCGCATGACCCGAGATATGCCGAGCGCGACCCTGCCGTCTTTGGCTGGCAACGCACGGCCTGCGATCTGAAAACGGGTGCGTTTGTTTTTGAAACCATCAAGCCCGGACCTGTTCCCGGCCCCGGCAATACGATGATGGCACCGCATCTGAATTTCTGGATCGTTGCGCGCGGATTGAATATCGGTTTGCTGACCCGGATGTATTTTCCAGATCAGGCCGATGCCAATGCCGCCGATCCGGTTCTGGCCCTGATCGATGACGCGGCACGCCAGCGGACTCTCATTGCCTTGCCAGATGGTGCCGATGAGCCCGATAAAAATGTCACGTGTTATCGCTTCGTCATTCGCCTGCAGGGTGATGATGAGACCGTATTTTTCGACGGCTGAGACAGTATCGCCGGGGTTGAAACGCAAGTTCCCTGTTTCAGAAAATCGCCGGCGTGATGAATTGCTGATGGAAAGCGGTTTTAATTCTATCGCATGGGCGTCGGGTCTGTATAATTACGCCGTTATTGCTATGGGGGGAGTTGCCCGTTGGATCGGGCAATCTGACAGAAACGGGTGAGAGCGCTGTGCGAAGTTTTTTTCGACACATGCTGTTGGCGTATCTGCATAAGGCCGGGATTGCATCGACTGGCCTTGTTGCAATGCATCTGAGACGTGACGGCAATGTCTGAATTTCCATTTCCATCCTGGACGACCATGATGGCAACGGATGTGTTGCTGATCCTCGTCGCCGCGATGGCGACGGCGCTGATTATTTTGCGCCGGGCGGAACTGAAGGAAGTCGGTGCCCTGAGCGGCATGATCTGCGTGCTGAGCGGCCTGTGGGGCATTGCAGGTATATATATTGCCGATTTCTACATCATGACGGTGATGCCGGTGTTTTATGGCACGGATACGGCGATGCAGGTTATGGCAGACCTGCACATGTATTACAGCTGGTTTGTTTTTGCCGCTTCGGTGCTGCTGGTCTTAGCCGGTCTGGTTCAGATGGTTTTTCGGTTATCCCGACAGGCGCGCATCAGCCGTAGCCGAAACAATGAACTCAGGGAAAATGAGAGCATTCTCGATTCTATTTTTCAGAACCTGCCGGTGGGTCTGTTGATCAAGGACAAGAACCACATCGTCGAACGGCCGAACCGGACCTATGTCGCCTGGTACGGCAATGACGTCGAGAAGATGCTCGGCCATACATCCGATTACGTCGAGAATTTCCAGCCGAAAGAAGACGCCGGGGTCATGAATGCCCAGGAAGATGAGGTTCTTGAGTCCGGCCGCATCTTGCAGCGTCAGGTGGTCCGGACATTTGCCGATGGCAAACAGCATACCGTGCACATCACCAAGTTCCCGATCTATGACCGAGAGGGCCGCATCATCAAGGTCGGCTCCATCAGCGTCGATCTGAGTGAACAGGTGCAGGCCGAGGAAGCCGCCAGGTCCGCGCTTGAAGAAGCGGAGAAGGCCAACCGTGCCAAGTCAAAGTTCATTGCCACCATGAGCCATGAATTCCGCACGCCGCTGAATGCCATCCTGGGCTTCAGCGAAATGCTGCGGCGTGAATATTTCGGCCCGCTCGGTTCCGACACGTACAAGGGATATGCCGACGACATCCATGACAGCGGCGTACATTTGCTCGGGCTGGTCAACGATATCCTTGATATTGCCACCATCGAAGCCGGCAAACGGGTGATCAACAAGGAAGTCATCAGACTGGTGGACGTTGTCGATGATTGTATCCGACATGTCGCACAGAGTGCGGATGAGGGGAAACTTCATCTGGTTCTGAACTTGCCCGATGCATTGCCGACTCTGCTTGCTGACCGCAAGACGGTGACACAGATTTTGATCAATCTGCTCTCCAATGCGATCAAGTTCACCGAGCCCGGCGGTACGATCACGATATCGGCCGAAGCGGATGCTACATCGCTGACGCTCAGCGTGGCCGATACCGGCAAGGGCATTGCCGAAGATGTGCTGCCGAATATCACTGAGCCGTTCTCCAAATCCCAATCCAATCCGCATGTCAGCGAAGCCGGAACCGGTCTCGGGCTGTCGATTGTTAAGTCTCTGGTTGAAATGCACGGCGGCAAGCTCAGGATTGAGAGTGCGATTGATGCCGGCACAACCATTTGGATAACGCTGCCGCGTTGAATCGGCATGTTGGCAAAATGAATTAAATTCTGACGGGCTCAGCCGCGGTGCATAAACGCACCATCCATGTCAGCCATGACATTTTTATTCCCATGTCAGCCATGACATTTCTATTCCCATGTCAGCCATGACATTTCTATTCTTATCTCAGCCATGACATGTTCTGCGTATCGGCCTAGAATAGCAGCTTGGCGTGCTGGGCGCTGAAGCCCCATATAAAGCAGGTACAATGATAAAGCCCATCGGCCGCACACTCATCAAAGAAGCGCGCACGGAAATTCTGGCGCAGCCGGATCCGGCCATTTTGGCCGAGCATGGGTTGACCGATGCCTTGGAGATCTGGCGGCAGTGGTCCGGTGCGCACACGGTGCCGCGCTGGAAGGATGTCGATCTGCTTGATCTGCCAAACGCCTTACGGGGCGGCGCGATGGTCGCCGATTATCTGGCGGACGAAGATGATTTTCAGGTTCGCTTCTGGGGCGTCAAACTTGTTGATGCTTTTCAGATCGAGCTGACCGGGAAACGGCTTTCCGATGTTTTTGATCGGGGTGTGATGTCAAGTTTCAGGGAAACCGCGCATGTGATACTGCGTGACGGCAAACCCCAATTCTTGCTGCATGCGATTACGTCGGCTGAGGGTGTGCGCCGTCACTTTCCGGTCGTGCGGTTGCCGATCTCGGATGACGGACGGATCGCCAGCAAGATCATGACCATCGAAAATGTCGATGCGTGCCTCAGGTCATTCGCAGATGCCGACTAAGCCAACCGAAGCGGCAGCACTGGTCTGCGATTTCACGCGGATCGGTGTTGCACCGGTTTCGTTTCGGCGGCGGACGCGGGCAGGCCCTGCCGCGTGCCGTCGGCTTGAAGGGGGGCAAGACGCCCAGCGTGATTGATGCGACGGCGGGGCTTGGCCGCGATGCCTTTCTGCTGGCGTCGCTGGGCGCCGAGGTCACGCTGATCGAGCGCTCTCCGGTTATTCACGCACTGCTGCAGGATGGTCTGGCCCGTGCCTCTGATGCCGGTGGTGCGGTTGCTGCAGTTGTCGCACGGATGACCTTGCTGTTCGGTGATGCCCGAACGCTGCTGCCGAGGCTGTCGGCGGACGTGGTGCTGGTCGATCCGATGCATCCGCCCAGACAGAAATCGGCGCTGGTCAAAAACGAGATGCGGCTGCTGCGCGAGATCGTCGGCAGCGATGATGACTTTCCGGAACTGATGCGGATTGCACTGGAGCGGGCATCCAGGCGTGTTGTGTTGAAATGGCCAAGACGGGCCGAACCCCCGCAGGGGATCCGGCCCTGTTCGCATCAAATTCTCGGCAAGTCGACCCGCTACGACGTTTATATGACGGGCTAGTTCTCGACCCCGGTGCGGCCGTCGAAGTCGCTGGCGTCATGGCGCTCGCGCAGCTGTTCTTCCGGTGTGCCGGCAGTGCGATTGACCATGCGGCCCCGCTTGACGGCATCGCGCCCGGCGATCTCAAGGCTCCAGCGTTGCATGTTCTTGTACGATTTCACGTCGAGAAACTCACCCGCGCTATAAAGCCGGCCAAGGCACAACTGCCCATACCACGACCAGATGGCGATGTCGGCGATGGTATAGTCCGCGCCGGTCATATAGGGGTGATCGGCCAGATGCCGGTCCAGCACGTCGAGCTGACGCTTGGTTTCCATGGCGAAACGGTTGATCGGATATTCGAACTTTTCCGGCGCATAGGCATAGAAATGACCGAAGCCGCCACCCAGATAAGGCGCACTGCCCATCTGCCAGAACAGCCAGGACAGACACTCGGCACGCGCCGGCAGCGTTGTCGGCATGAGCGCACCAAACTTCTCGGCCAGATACAGAAGGATCGCGCCGGACTCAAACACCCGGGTCGGCTCAGCCGTCGAGCGATCGAGCAGGGCCGGGATTTTGGAATTCGGATTGATCGCGACGAAGCCGCTGCCGAACTGATCGCCGTCGCTGATCTCGATCATCCAGGCGTCGTACTCGGCACCCTTGTGGCCCAAGGCCAGCAGTTCTTCCAGCATGATCGTGACCTTGATGCCGTTGGGCGTGCCCTTGGAATAAAGCTGCAAGGGATGCTTGCCGACCGGCAGGTCCTTGTCATGGGTTGCGCCGGCAATCGGGCGGTTGATGTTGGCAAACTTGCCGCCGTTTTCCTTGTCCCATGTCCAGACTTTCGGTGGCACGTAGTCGGATGATCCGTCCATTATCGCTCTCCCTTGCTTTATCACGCTGATTTCTTGTCAGGCACCCAGGCACCCGGTTCTGCTGTTAACATAGGGAGCCGGGTGCGGCTTGCCTAGAGGGTGCCGTATAGTCGGTGGCGGCATTGTCGAGAATCTGGTGTGAAGCCGGCTCAGTGTTCTGATATGACTGCTGAATGAACGCTGTGCCGGTTCCGTCCACATTGATCGTTTGTATCTTTGTCGCCACCTATCTGGGGATGGCGCTCGGTCGCGTGCCCGGCCTCAGGATCGAACGGACAGGGATTGCCCTGCTTGCCGTCGCCGCCCTGCTGGTGGGTGGCGGCATCGATATCGCCGAGATCGGCCAGGCACAGGATGCCCCGACACTGGTGATGCTGTTTGCCCTGATGATCCTCTCAGCGCAGTTTGCCCATGCCGGTTTTTATGATGTCTGTGCCAGACGGATCACCCTGTCAAAGGCCAGCCCGCGCGTCATGCTGGCGTTGACGGTGCTGATTGCGGGTTTGCTGTCGGCGATTCTGACCAATGACATCGTGGTCTTTGCGATGACGCCGTTCCTGTGCCACGGCCTGGCAGCGCGCGGGCTTGATCCGCGCCCGTTCCTGATCGGCCTTGCCGGCGGCAGCAATGCCGGTTCTGCGGCGACGCTGATCGGCAACCCGCAGAACATTCTGATCGGTGAAGTGGGCGGTCTTGATTTCTGGGCGTTTCTGTCCGTTTGCGGACCGCCGGCACTGTTCGCCATGGTGGTTGTCTATTTTTGCGTGAGCCGGATCTGGCAGGCCGAGTTGTCGGCACCGGCCAGCATGCCTGAGGACATGCCCGCACCCGAAGCTGATCGTGGCCAGATCATCAAGGGGGTACTGGTCATGCTTGTTCTGGTCGTGCTGTTCACGACGCCGCTGCCCCGTGCGGTCAGTGCACTGGCATTGGCGGCCTTGTTGCTGGTCAGCCGCCGGATGGCCAGCCGGGAAATGATCGGTGCTGTCGACTGGCATCTTCTGCTGTTATTCGGCTGTCTGTTCACCGTCACGGCGGCGTTTTCGAAGACCGGATTTTCTGCTGACGGATTGGCGTGGCTGGGCGATGCCGGATTGTTGCCGGGCAATGTCAGTGTCATGGCACCGCTGGCACTGCTGCTCAGTAACGGCATCGGCAATGTCCCGGCGGTGATTTTGATCCTGACCGTCTGGCCGGACGCGCCGGAAGGCGTGCTCTATGGTCTGGCCCTGCTCAGTACGCTCGCTGGGAACCTTTTGCTGGTCGGCAGCCTGGCCAACCTGATCGTCGCCGAGCGGGCCAGAGCGGCAGGTGTCATGCTTGGGTTTTGGGATTTCGCCCGTGCCGGCATTCCGATGACGATACTCTCGATGGCGGCGGCATCGCTCTGGCTTTGGGCCGGCGGCTGGCTTGGCTGGAGCGGTTGATCGTCCGCTTTCCCGTTCAGCCCAACCGGTTGACGCCGTCGAAGGCGGCGGTCTTGTAGCATTCGGCAAAGGTCGGATAGTTGAAGACGGTGTCGATCAGATAATCGATGCTGCCGCCCAGCGACATCACCGCCTGGCCGATGTGGATCAACTCGCAGGCACCGTCGCCGATGATGTGCACGCCCAGCAGCTTGCGCGTGTCGGGATCGAACAGCAGTTTCAGCAGGCCGGCCTGATCGCCGACGATCTGGCCCCGGGCGATTTCCTTGTAGGCGGCGCGACCGACTTCATAAGGGGTGCCGGCCTCGGTCAGTTCCTGCTCGTTTTTGCCGACCACGGAAATTTCCGGAATCGTGTAAATGCCGTAAGGCAGGAGATCGGGGAAGCTGTGCGCTTCGACGCCGAAGGCATGGCAGGCGGCGAGCCGGCCCTGCTCCATCGAGGTCGAGGCCAGGCTCGGAAAACCGATCACGTCACCAACCGCATAAATATGCGGCACTTCGGTTTCATAGTTGGCGTTGACGCAGATGCGACCGCGGCTATCTGCGGTAACACCGGCGGCCGGCAAATTGAGTGTTTCCGTCGCCCCGGTGCGGCCGATGGAATACAGTACCGTTTCGGCAACGATGTGTTTGCCGCTTTCAAGATTGATATGCACTTTCTGGCCACGCTCGTCATCGGTCAGCTCGATTCCACTGACTTCCTCGCCAAGCCGCAGCGTGACCCGTTCCTGACGCATCAGATGGGCCAGGGTGTCGATGACCTCTTCGTCGACGAACGGCAACAGCCGGGTGCGCTTGTCGATGACGGTGACGCGCACGCCGAGTGTCGCGAAGATGGTCGCGTATTCGATGCCGATGACCCCGGCACCCACGACAACCAGACTTTTCGGCAGCGTCTTCAGCTCGAGGATATCGTCGCTGGTGAATATATGCGCGCCGTCAAAGGCGATGTTTGAATCCTTGGTCGTCGCAGTGCCGACGGCAATGACGACATTGGCGGCGCTGATTTCCGTCGCCGGGCCGCCGCCGACCTTGCAGAGCGAAAGGCGATGCGGATCGATGAAAGAGGCGTCGGCCTCGATGATCTTGATGCCGTTCCTGAGCATCTGGTGGCGCGCTACATCGGTACCGATCTGGCGCACATGATTGGCCCGACCCAACAGGTCGGCCATGGTGATTTCCTGTTTCACCTTGTAGGACGAGCCGTAAATGGAGCGCTCGTGATAGCCCGACAGATGCATGGTGGCGGCGCGCAAGGTCTTTGACGGGATGGTGCCGGTGTTGAGGCAGACGCCACCGACGACGGCTTGCTTCTCGGCCAGTCCAACCCGCTTGCCGAGCTTGGCAGCCTGCACGGCGGCGCGTTGCCCGGCCGGACCGGAGCCAATGACAAACAGGTCGTAATCGTAAGTACTCATCAGTGTCTCACCCCGGAAATCCATGCAGGACCATAGCCTCGTCAGGCGAAACTATTGGATTTCCGCAGTTTGATGTCTAGGGGAAATGCGGGCGTGGCCTCCTGTAGCGCGCAAACGGGGGGTTTCGTATTGGTGCCGGGGTCAAAAGGTTCTCCGGTAATCCTTGGAAGGGGAATGCTGAAATGTCGTCACGCCATCGGTTCTGGATGCGGGAATGGGGCGGGTTATCGTATCGGTTTACCGGAATTCGTAAAATTACACGGATAAAGTGCCCGATAATATTGTTCGTTGTGCTATCTTCATGCTACGCCGGTCTCACAACACGCTGGGAGCGTGTGGTCAGAAAGTGGAACGGGTTCGAGATCAGACATGACGGCATACGATCAGGATGACTTTTCCCTGGGCAGCGTTGCGGTTTCATCTGTTCATGTGACAATGACCGACGTGATGGAGAGTGGCTGTCGGATAATCTATGAACATTGGAACAAGGTCAGGGGTGAGCGGTTTGCGCCGAGCTGGCGGGCCTTCGATCTGATCCACCAGCCGGCCAATCTGATTCGCTATACCCATGTGGTCGATATTTCGACCGATCCTTTTGATGTCACCTTCCGGTTCTGGGGAACCGGGCTCAGCGATGTGCTTTATTTCGATCGCACAGGACAGTCGCTGCTGACCACCAATATGGGTTATCTGGATGAACATCGCCGTGATCAGGTGCTGGCGGACTATAAAACCGTCATCCAATCGCGGGTGCCGATGCCATTTCTCTGGGATGCATCGGTAACCCGGGAATCGGCCCGCCGGATGATTGTGCCCAGTATTCGCCTGCCGCTTTCGCAAGACAACGAGCGCGTCACCAGCATTGTCACCCATTTTGATTTTGCGTCTCAGAAAACGGACATCTGGGAAGCCATGTTCGACGTACATCGACGCGGTCAGTAATAACCGGCTCAGTCGGTCGCTTTTAAAAACGTATTCGGGCGCAGGAAAAATCCGATCAGCAGGGCGCCGTCGGGGGCGCGGGCGATGTGCCGGCTGCCCTTGGGACGCCAGACGAAATTGCCGGCGGTGCATTCGCCCTCGTCATCAACCAGCCGGCCTTCGATGACATAGGTCTGCTCGATATCGACATGCACGTGCAACGGCAACTCGGTGCCGGGCGCCCATTTGAACAACTGGGTCGACAGTCCGGTTTCCTTGTCCTCCATGAGGATTTTGGTCTCGATGCCCGGGAACCGGGTCTTCTGCCAGGGCAACTGATCAATATCGACATAGCGTGAAGCGAGCGCGGCAAGGCCGTCGTGATTGGCGGCATCGGGCGTGACAGCGGTCATCAGATATTCCCCCTGCAATTTCTTAATAAATGAATTTGTCTGTAACAAGTATCCGCTTTCCGGGGATGAAGTCTACGGTTCCGGATTAGCCTTGGGGCCGCCGCCAATGCGTGCCGATGACCCGGTTCTGGATGGCGTAGTCTTTGGCGACCTCCCGTTTCGGTGCCATATCCCATAACCATGTCTTCCCTTCCAGGCGAAGAGCCAGCCCGAAAAGCGGGTCGGCCGTCTCAAGGATGCGCCCGGCGTCACAGTAACGGCGTTCAACCTCACTGATCAGGCAGACGGTGCCGGGGCATGCTTCCAGATCGTCGAGGTGGCTGTTGATGATGGCGCGGGCGAAGGCCTGAAGGGCATCGTTGTCCGGTTGCGGCTTAAGCCCCTTCGCATAGCTGAGCGGGATCAGCGGCAATTGTGACAGCACGTTTGCAGATATGACCAGATCGGCATCGGCGAGCGACAGGGCGCCCGGGCGCGTCGGCACGGGCAGCGCGCCGTCATGCCGTTTGTTGTTGAGCAGATCATAAAGAGGCTTCGCGACACCGGTGATGTCGAGGCTGATCGTCTCAACATTGGCGTACGCTCTGAGGTCTTGCCGCGTCTGCTTCAGGAAGCAGACATCAACCAGTTCAACGTGCTCGAATGTTTCCGAGAGCGCTTTGAGCGGGATATCGGTGAGGATGCCGGCGCCGAGGACGACGGCTTTTTTCGGATCAGGAACGGTGTGCATCGCCGCGATGATGACGGCTCTGGTTTGATCAAGGTGCGGTTGCCAGTGGCTGCGGCAGCGTCGGGACCGGGCTTCCGTCGCGATCAGTTCTTTCAGATACCCCATGGATTTGAGGTGCGGGGCGCACGGTGTGGTCAGATATGCGAACGCTTCCGAAAGCATGCCCCGCGCCCGCTAGATCATTTCCAGATGCGATGGGCCCCGGGGTGCGGGAAAGGCCTTGTCCAGCTCAGCGTGATCTTCTGCGTCCAGCGTGATGTCCAGTGCCGCAATGTTCTGGTCGATATGGGCGTGATTGACGGCCTTCGGAATGGCGATGACGTTGTCCTGCGCCAACACCCAGGCCAGCGCGATTTGCAGCGGCGTCACGCCGTGTCGATCCGCGATCCGGGCCAGCACGGGAGCACCCTGCAGCCGACCCTGTTCCAGAGGTGAGTAGGCCATCACCGGGACATTGTGCTTCTGGCAAAGCGGCAGCAGATCCCATTCGGGCCCCCGGCGACTCAGATTATAAAGGATCTGGTTGCAGGCGGTGGCGGTGCCGCCTTTGCATTTCAGCCATTCGGTCATGTCGCGCCTGTCAAAATTGGAGACGCCGAAGTGACGGATTTTCCCCGATGCCTGCAGGGCCTGAAAGGCATCCAGCGTTTCCTGAAAGGCCGCCGCGCCCCGCCAGTGCAGCAGATAAAGATCAATATGATCGGTGCCGAGACGTTCAAGGCTGCCTTCGCAGGCGCGGATCACATCGTCATAATGGGCATGGCTCGGCAGCACTTTGGAAACGATGAACAGTTCCGAACGTTTCACATCGCCGGTATCGCTCAGTGCCGCGCCGACGACTTCTTCAGCACCGCCGTTGGCGTACATTTCGGCAGTATCGATCAGGCGGACGCCCCGGTCGATGGCATGGCGGACGGCTGCAACTTCACGGTCAAACCATGATGCATTTTCCCCCATGTACCATGTACCGAGACCAAGGTTGGACACAGTTTCGCCGCCCGGCAATTTTATCGTGCGCATGGGACTGTCCTCACTCGCTGCGTTTCAGTTTATAGCCGACACCCTTGAGTGTCTGGATGATGTCCGGCTGCTTCGGATCCTTCTCGATTTTTCGCCGCAGCCTGTTCATGTAGGTATCAAGGTTCCGCTCGGTCGGACCGTCTGTGACACCGGATATGGCATCGACGAGAGCTTCGCGTTTGACGACGTTACCGGGGTTGCGGCCCAATGCGGCCAGAAGCTGAAACTCGGAACGGGTGATGTGCACCTCGTCGCCAGCCGGATTGATCAATTCCCGGCTGTCTATATTCAGCGTCCAGCCGGCGAAGCGAAGACGCTTGTCCGAACCAGTGCCGGGCGCCGCACCGCCGCCGGGTCTGGTCCCCGGTGCGATGCCGTTCAGGATATTACGCAGCCTCAGCAGCAGTTCCTGCAGATCGACGCCCTTGTTGACGAAATCATTGGCACCAAGCTCCAGCGCCGTGGTGCGGTGTGTGTTCTCGGCCCGACCCGACAAGACGACAATCGGCACGTTTGATGTGGTTCTGAGCTTTCTCAGGACGACGAGGCCGCTTTCGTCCGGCAGCACCAGATCCAGCAGGACGAGATCAGGCGCTTCCTTTTCGAAAGACGCCAGCGCTTCTGCCGCGTTCGCGGCCCCGCTCACCCGGTAGCCCGCCTTCTCGAGAAAAGTCGAGAGCAGGTCGAGCATGATCGTTTCATCTTCAATCAGCAAAATGTGGTAGGGCAAAACTCTAACTCATTGAAATAGTTGTATTTACTGAATTTTCGGCGGCAGGGACTTTGCCGCTGTCCCGACAATTGTAAGGTATTGTTAGATTGCCGTCAGCTTGCCGTCAAAAACACTTCAGTCAAAGGGGTCATGGTGGTCTCGATATTTTGAAAGAGGACACCATGAAAAAAGTTAACCGCATCGCTTTTACCCGCATCCTTGCCACGCTGACCTTCGGCGTCAGCCTGTTCATAGCGCTGGATGGCGAAGCGCAGGTGCGGCTTGCGCCGAGCCTGGCACCCGACATGACGATCAGTGCCGAATGCCAGAGCGACCGCGCCATTTTCAAAATCCGCAACGGTGAGCAGGGTTGGGCGGAGATGGGCGAGATCATTGTCCTGTCCGAGCAGGAGCGCCGGATTGTCTCGCGCCGTGAAATGCGGTTTGCCAGCAACCAGACGGCGTCATACCGCGTGCCGCTGACAGGGGCCAGTGCCGCCAAAGGCCCGCTCCGTCTTGTTCTGATGTCTGGCGGTGATCAGAAAAAGCCGATCGCCCAAGCGCGTCTTGACTGCACCAACGGCTGATTATTTTTTGACCCGTTCGAAGAACTTCAAAACGTCTTCACCACTGTAAGAAATGTCGAAGACCATGTTGGCAACGACCCTGTTGACGGTCTCGCCATCATCGGAAAGGGGCAGGCGCAACACTGATTTAACGCCTTTCCGACCTGTGGGGGAAAGATATTCTTCAATATCCAGACAGGGTTTTTTATCTGCCGCCGTTGTCAGGTACGATTCAACAATGAACCGCCCGAGTTCCAGCGGTGGAATTTCTAGTGGCGAGCGATTGGTGTAATCAAAGCCGCGGTATATCGTCAGCTGGGTGCCCCAGAAGCGATAGACCATCGATTTGCCATCGGCGGCAATATCCACAACCGCCGTCCACGGCAGGACCTTGCCGCCCAATTCTGAAAGATCAAACTCCTGCCAACTCGGTGCAATCCGACCGGCGCGTAATGTTTCCCAGTATGCCAAGATCGCATGGTGTTCGGGAATGGGGGATTCTTCCGGGCGCAGCCTTTTCGTTGCAATAGGGGGTGGCGTCAGGGAATCCATGTACTCATAGTACGCTTTTTGGACTGTAGGGGAAAGCCTGTCGGCCTCCCCTGGAAGGCCAGCACCATGCAAAGTTTTACCTGCGATTGCGGCAATCGTCTGTTCTTCGATAATACGGATTGTCTGGCGTGTGCCAGACAAGTCAGCTGGTGTCCGGTGTGTGCAACGCTCACCGCGCTCGATTTTAACGACAACACAATGAGTTGTGCACGCTGCCATACAGCGCTTTGGCAGTGCGCCAATCGTCTTGAATATAATGTCTGCAATCGAAGTGTCATGGCGCCGGACATCGGCACTTCGGACGCACCGGTCATTTGTGACTGCTGCCGCTACAACGACACCATTCCCGATCTGTCGGTTGACGGTAATCTAGAGCGGTGGCGCAGTCTGGAAATGGCCAAGCGCCGGTTGATCAACGGCCTCGATAATCTTGGTCTGCCGCATGGCTCGCGTGCGGACGGTTTTGATCCGGGCCTGTCTTTTGATTTCAAGGGCGACAGTATCGGCCAGGGCTTGTGGCGCAATGTTGGCGCCGGCGACAAGGTCTACACGGGCCATGACGGCGGCAAGATCACCATCAATATCTGCGAAGCGGATACGGTTGAGCGTGAAAAGCTGCGCGTCGATTTTGCTGAGGGGCACCGCACCCTGATCGGCCATTTCCGCCATGAGATCGGGCATTATTACTGGGATCTGCTGGTCGCCGGCCATGCGGATCACGAGCCGGCATTCCGCGCACTGTTCGGTGATCACGATAACCCGGATTATGGCACGGCGCTTGAGCAGTATTACGCCAACGGGCCCGGGGCCGACTGGCAGGGCCGCTATGTCAGCGCCTATGCAACCATGCACCCTTGGGAAGACTGGGCGGAAACGTTCGCCTTTTATCTTGATATTGTCGATGTCATGGAAACGGCGGCGGGTTCAGGGCTGATCAACGTCATCGAACACCACGATATTGTTGCGATGATCGAAGACTACGTCCGGTTCGGCATTCTGATGAACGAGTTGAACCGGAACATGGGCCTGATCGATTTCATGCCCGAGGTGGTTGCCCCGGACGTGACCGCCAAGCTGCAGTTTGTAGACACAGTTATCACGGCGGCGTCGGCGCGCACATTTCAACAGGCGGGGCCAGGCTGACGGCGCCGTTTCTGTGCTTCAACCGCGAGACATCAGTTCGCAAAACCGCTCCGGGTCGACGTTGCCACCGGTGCTGAAGACGGCAATCGTCCGGCCTGAAATGCTGATCTGCCCATTCAGGATCGCTGCGATGCCGACGGCGGCGCCGGGCTCGATGACGGTTCTGAAATGCTCAAATGCGAAACGCATGGCCCGACAGACGTCGTCATCGTTTGCCGTCAGTCCGCCGGCGAGCAGTTGCCGGTTGATCTCAAACGTATGCGCGTTCGGCGTTGGCGTCATGATGGCGTCGCAGATGGTGCGTTGTCCCTTCGGATTTGAAACCCGTTCCCCGGCGGCCAATGAGCGGCGGGTGTCGTCAAAAAGCGCCGGTTCAACGGCGTAGACCCTGGTTGCCGGCGACAGTTGGCTGACCACATAAGCGGCTGCTGCGGTCAGACCGCCGCCACCGCAGGGCACAAGCACGGCATCAAGAAGGGCATTGATCTCCCGTGCCTGTTCAACAAGCTCAAGCACAGCCGTTCCGGCACCGGCGAGAATGCGGACATCGCCGCTGGGTGGCACGATAATGCGCCCGGTTTTGGCTTTGAGCTTTAATACGACCTCATTGCTGTCTTCGCTGTCCCGGTCAAAATGTCGAACGATTGCGCCGAGCGCTTTCGTGCTTTCGATTTTTGCCGGCGGCGTGTCCGCTGGCATCACGATCATCGCCGTTGTGCCGGTCAATCTGGCGGCCAGCGCCAGTCCCTGTGCATGATTACCTGATGAGTAGGTGATGGCGCCCCGCGTCTTCTCATCGTCGGTCATGGTGCGCAGGCGGTTGTACGCCCCCCGGATCTTGAAGGCACCCGTCCGCTGCATGTGCTCGGCCTTGATCAGAAGCCGACCCCCCAGCTTTTCATTAACATCGAGGTTTTCTAAAAGCGGTGTACGCGAGACGACACCTTGCATCGCGTCCGCTGCATCACGTATCGCGGCAAGGCTAATCGGTCCGGTATCCAGGTCTGGCTTGGAGGCGCTCATGCATTCGCTGCATTGCGCTTGCGTACCGGGCAGGGTTTTTCGGTCTTGTTGATGGGATCGAATTCGGACCGGTTTGTCTTGGACAGGGACCTGCCATAGACATGCAACGACAGGGACGGCACCTCGCCGTCATTTCGGACGCCGTGAATATCGTCCGGCAGAAAACCCATGACGACACCCCGGGACACATCCGTCTCACGGCTGATTTCAAGTTCGGCAAAGCCCTGTTGTGACTTGTCGTCCATGCGCGACCAGTCGACATTGACCTCAACACCATCGATGCCGACGACGATACCCCAGGTCTGATGATCGTGCGGTGCAACGCCTCGGCCCGGCAGCCAGCAAATTGCTTCGACGAGCAAGGTGTTGTCCGGCTCTTCATTGATGATGCTGATCCCGAAACCCTGATCTTCATCGCAATGATAGTACGCCTCTTTCACCCATGAGGTGTCGTCGGCCAATCGCTCCATGAGGGGCGAGAGACGCTTGATAATCGCAGCGGGATCGCTCAGTTCGGTTGTAACGGCTTTAAGTTCCGTTACGAAATTGGTCATGACAGTGTCGCTCACAAGCCTTGATCCTTATGTGTTCAATCCGGAAGTCCAAACTAACACGATTTGGATCGGAACATAAACACGTGACGAACGGCCTGGAGCGACCCTTGTCAGGTGACGTCTGTGGGCATCAATACTTATGGAAAATCGCGCCCTTCATGATGACCACGAGCTGATCGTTTTTGGCTTTGACGATATCGGCTTCTTCTTCTCCGCCGACTGCCAGGAAACAGCCGGTGCATACGCCTCTGGCGATCTCGCCGGGGGCCAGTTCAATAATGTTATCGATGGTAATGTTGGGGTTGCCGTCTTTCCAGATACTGACGATCACTTCACGGCTTTGGTCGTCGTCATTACGGACGTCGACGGCAAAGGCTGACGTCGAGGCAAGCGCAATGGCGCCCGCCAAGGCCAGGCCCAGCAAATGTTTGGACATCTTGAGTGTTCTCCGAGGGAAACCGGCCAATCACCGGAATGACAGTATCAATTCTCCAAATTGCATCCCGCCGCAATGGGAATCGATACCGCACACGAAGATTTGATTGTGCCGTATGCCCTGACAATCTCCTTGTTCGGACTTGTCCGGTTGCTCTAAAAACAGCGGGCTGTCTGCACCTGCGATAGTTGTTTCATTGCAGATTTTGCACCCGATTTTTTATTGAGGTTAATGTATGGATATCGCTGCACGGGATTATGCCAACCCTGATCTGTTGTGGTCGCCTGAGTACTTGAATACGCAACTGGGCCGCCCGGATCTCAAAATTATCGACACGCGCCCTGCAGAAGCGTTTGCAAAAGGCCGGATTCCGGGTGCCCGGCATTTCGATCTGTATTTTGTGAATACCGACGACACCGATCCCGCACCGCTGAATGCCTTCACACGGATGTGGGCGAACCTGCTGGGCTGGCGCGGGGTGCAGGCAACCGACACGATCGTTTTCTATGGCGCCTTTACGGATATGTGTGCGGCCCGGGGTTTCTGGTTCACCGAGTATCTCGGGCATGGTGATGTGCATGTGCTGGATGGCGGCATCGCTGCATGGGCGCAGGCGGGCCTTGCTCTGGAAACCGAAAGCGAGCCGCCAAAACCTGACAAATTTTCCTTCACGCCGGATATGCGGACGGTGGCCACATACAGCAGTGTCCTTGGTGCGATTGATGATCCCGCTTGCGTTATTGTTGATAATCGCAGCCATGCCGAATTCTTGGGCACCGATAAAGAGGCGCTGCACGGCGGTGCGATCCCGACGGCGAAACATCTGGACTGGGTCGATCTTTATGACCACCAGAGTGGCTGCATGAAAAATGCCGGCCAGTTACGCAGTGCTTTCGAGGCGGTGCAGGCCCTGCCCGATAAAGATATCACCCTTTATTGCAATACCGGCTATCGATCCGCCCATGCCTATCTTGCGTTACGGCTGCTGAATTATCCCCGCATCCGCAACTATGTCGGCTCCTGGCAGGAATGGGGAAACCGGGAGGGGCTGCCGATCTGGAAGCCCTGATACGCGCGGAATGACGTTACCCTAAAGGGGCGGCATTTTCACTTCTCGACATTTCTTGACATGCAGGTAAATACCTGCATATTGTGCGCCCAGTTGAAAGCGAGACCAATGAATGACGATAAAGTTTTTAAGGCGCTAGCCGATCCGACACGCAGAAAGCTGTTGGATCTGCTTTGTGAAGAGAACGGACAGACGCTCGGCCAACTGTGTGAAAACCTGGATATGGCCCGGCAATCCGTCACGCAGCACCTTGGAATACTGGAATCAGCCAATCTCGTAAGCACTATGCGGCGCGGGCGCGAGAAGCTTCATTTCATCAACCCGGTACCACTCCACGATGTCTATGAGCGGTGGGTGCGGAAATTCGAAGTTGAGCGTCTCAGTTTGCTGTACGACCTGAAAAATGAACTTGAAGGAAAAAAATGATGGCAAAGGAAAAGACCAGTTTTGTCTATGTCACGTATATCGTATCGACGCCGCAAAAGGTTTTCGACGCGATCATCAAGCCGGAAATCACAAGGCAATACTGGGGGCATGAGAACGTTTCCGAATGGACGCCCGGATCCAGATGGGAACATGTGCGCAGCGGTGAAGAGCGGCAGGTTGATATCGTTGGCAAAGTTGTTGAAGTCTCGCCGCCAAACCGGCTCGTCATATCCTGGGCGGCGCCGTCTGAGGAGGAAGATCCGGACAGCTACAGTCGGGTGACGTTCGAAATCGAGCAGACCGAGAACGGAGTCCGGTTGTCTGTGAGCCACGAGGAGCTCGAAGCAGGAAGCGGCATGGCAAACGGGGTCAGTAAAGGGTGGCCGATCGTTCTTTCCAGCCTGAAATCGCTCCTGGAAACGGGCAAAGGGTTTGATCTGCACGGTTGCTAGATCGCGTCATGAATTAATCCGGGAGCACAGTTCTAAAACAATTCGGAGTGTGAAATGTTAAAGCCATACGTTGGCGGATGTGCATGTGGCGCGATCCGCTATGAAACTAAAAACCGGCCTGCCGTCGAGATACACTGTCAATGTCATGATTGTCAGAAACGGAGCGGCACCGGACATTCTTCCTATTTGGGATTTTCAAGTCGTGTCGATGTGACAATCACTGGCGAAGCGAAAACATGGCGTGTAAAGGGCGACAGCGGAAATGAAAAACTGCACGCCTTTTGCCCGGATTGCGGTACGCCGATATATCTGACGTTCGTTGCAATGCCGGACCTGATCGCGATCCATGCCGCCAGCCTTGACGATCCGGGCCGATTCAACCCCCAGATCGTCACATATGCGCGCCGCGGTCATGCGTGGGACACGATGGCCCCCGGATTGCAAAAATTTGAAGGCATGCCACCCGGTTCATAGGACGCGGGTCAATTGGAATCGCACGGCAGTGCGCCGAGATGTTGCACTGTGTATCCCTCTCCCCCGGCAGAGATGCCGGGGAGGGAGCGTCATCACGCATATTGAATACATACACGAAAAATCACCTTGTTCGTCTGCTGTCGAGTCCCCATTATCGATGGAGAATGGGATTTGTGTTCATTGTGCAATTTCGAATCCCGGATGGATAATTTGTAATATCACGTTACGAGACGAGAGGGCTTAATATGAGCAACAATGGTCAGGTATCACTGAAATTATTATCGAACATCATGCTTGGCGGCGGCGCTGTTGCTCTGGCACTTGTCGCTGTGGTGTGGGTTGTGCTCCACATTTTCGTTCTCTAGGCCATATCTCGCTTAAAGATACGCGACTGCCAAGGCCGTTCTGCCTTTGGTGCGCCTGGCTTCTCATCCTGACCTTCTTCCTGGAGAGAAGGGACTCCCGTTGCCGTGATAGGCAGACATAGTCTTTCTTGATTGTTGGCGTTTCTGTATGCTTGGGGAATACAGCAAGCAGTTCAGATGCCATTTCGGTTCGTTACGGGCTGGCAGCCGGCAGAAATAACGTAACATGCAAATTTATATTCAACGCTGGCAGGCGCTGCCCGGTAACGTTCGCGGCTCGATTATCATTCTGATCGCGTCACTGGTCTCCGTGCTGATGTCATCTCTGATCAAGCACGTGGGCCAAACCATTCCCGTTATTGAAATCCTGTTCATCCGCCAGATTCTGGTACTGATCATTATTTCGCCGGTGATCTTTCGAAACCGCGCGACGGTTTTCAAATCCAACATCTACGGCATGCATTTCATGCGTGCCTCGTTTTCTGTCATCGCCATGTATCTGGGGTTTTCTGCCGTCGTCAACATGCCGCTGGCAGAAGTGACGGCGATATCCTTTGCGCGCATCCTGTTCACGACCATTCTGGCTATCCTGTTCTTGAGCGAGGTCGTCGGCATCCGCCGCTGGACCAGTATCGTCATCGGTTTTATCGGCGTCCTGGTGATTATCCGGCCTGACCCGGACAACCTTAATATCTATGCGTTGATGGCGGTGGTCTCGGCCCTGTTTGTCTCCGCCGTGCAGATCATCTTGCGCAAGCTCTCGCAGGTCGAGAAACCGTCAACCATTCTGGCCTTTCATTCCACATTCATTACCTTCGTCATGGCCATACCGGCGTATTTCATGTGGGTCATGCCCGACGCCCATGAAATGATTTTCATCCTGATGATCGGCGCGCTGATGTCGCTGATGCAATGGTTGTTCATTCAGGCGTTAAAGGTCGGCGAGGCAGCCGCGATCGCGCCGATGGAATACACGCCTGATCTATGCGGGCGTTATCGGCATGATCTTTTTTGCAGAAACGCCGACCATCTGGACCTTGTCCGGGGCCGGCATCATTGTCGCCAGTACGCTTTACACGATGCACCGCAACGCTGTGAAAGCCGGGAAGAAATAGGGACTTGCCTGAGCGCAGAGCGTGATGGATCAGCGTGATTGTCCGGAGGCGCCTTTGAACAGGCGCAGCATTTCCTTGAAATCAGCCTGATCCTGGGGATTGTCGAAGTGAAACCGCAGATCGCCCGTCTTCGTATCCAGATTGAGATCGAAGGGGCCCTGGCAATGCCCGTTACACCAGGCCTTGAGATTCAGGAATGCCTGCTGCGGTGTATACTCCTCACCTTCCAGAAGACCACGCCGGTCACCGCCGGATCGCCGTTCCTTGTGGCTGCGCTGCTCTTTGTCAGCGGGCCAGTCCTGACGCTTCTGGCGACGGTCCACACTGGATCGACGGTCAGTCCGTTTGCGTCTGGAGGGCGTTTCATCCGGGGCTGCGACCTCGTCCACATCCGGCAGCGATGGTGCGACCGGCTGCACTGATTGGGCCAAGCCTTCAAGGCACAGACTTTTATCCAGGCACGCTTGCATGGCCGTGAACATCTGATCGCGCTTGTCTGCGCTTTCGAGCGCATCAGCGATACCCAGTTCCAGTAGCTGCCGACAGATACACTTGTTGAGCAGTTCTTCAGACATGGGATCAGGATAGACCGGATAGCTTGGAAAAGCATACGCGTATTAAGCGGGGCATGCCGCTTGCGGTGATCGGGTTGCCGCTATCACGCTTTGACGATGACGGGATCGACATGGCCGTTGATCCAGCGGGCCAAGCCGGTCATGCGGGCGTCTTCGCCCCGTTGTCCCATGATCTGCAAGCCGACCGGCATGCCGCCGACGGCCATCATCGGCAGGGTCACAACGGGCGCGCCGATCAACGAGCTTGGATAGTTGAACACCGCATCGCCGGTTGGCCGGAGTGCCAGCGGTTTTCCGGGGATATCGCCCGGCCAAAGGGGGGCGGGTCCGGGACAGGAAAGCGTAATGGCGGCATCGGCCAGCAGGGCCAGCGCCGCATGGCAGGTACGGAGTATATTCACGGGCCAGAAGCAAGGCGTGATAGTCGTCGAGCGTCATCGCTTCCGCCTTGGCCAGCGTGGCCTGCGTGCGCGCGCTGACGCCATCGGGACACCGGTCCACGAGGTTGCGCTGGAACCATCGGTTCTCCCACGCCGTGATCATGCCGCAGATCGCCGTCGCATTGGTGATGCTCGCTTCAAGGCTTTCAATCCACGGATGATCGTCGCGCCTGAGCAGCGTCACGCCGGCGCTTTGCAGATTATCCATAAGCTGTTCAAACGCCGAAATTGAGGCAGCATCAAGCTTTGCCCAGCCTTCCGTCTGCAACACGAGCAAGCGTTCCGGGCGGATCGGATGAGGGGTCGTCATGGATCCCATCAGGCCCGGATGGTCAGGATCGCCACCGGTCCGGCTGGCGATCTCGATGGCGACCTGCCACATGTCTTCGATACAGGCGGCGTGCGGCCCGTGCGTGCTCATGGATGTCGCCTGGCGTTCGCCGCGGTGAATGCCGCCCTGACTGGGCTTGAGGGCGAAGTTCCCGCAATATGCCGCCGGACGGATGATCGAGCCGCCGACCTGGGTGCCGATCGCGGCCGGCATCATGGCGCTGCCAATTGCTGCGGCGGACCCCGATGACGAGCCGCCGGCGGTGCGTGCCGGATCGAACGGATTGGTCGTCGGGCCTGGATGATTACCCCCCAGTTCAGCCGTGACGGTCTTGCCAAAAATCACCGCACCGGCCTGGCGCAATGCCCAGACGGCGGCGTTGTCGTTTTCGGAAGAATTGCCGTCAAAGGCGGCGCAGCTCAACTGGGTCGGCATGTCTTTGGTCTCAAGCAGATCCTTGATGCCGACCGGCATGCCGTCGATGGCGGAAAGCGGCTTGCCGTCTTTCCAGCGTTTAGCACTGGCTTCCGCAGCGGCCCGCGCCGCCGCTTCATTCAGCGCAGCGAAGGCCTGCACAACCGGCTCCCGTGCGGAGACCACGTCCAGACAACGCTCCAGATAGGCGACGGGCGTATCAGTGCCATCAGCGAAAGCGCGCCGGGCATCGTGAAAGGTGAGCCCCTTGAAGGTCCGGGGGTCATAAGCCGTGGTCTGGTTTGCCATGCGCGTGTTTCCTGTTGAGTGCTTCGAACGCCTGCAAGGGTGCAGACGCTGACGTTATCATCATCGCAGCGACAGTTAAGGTCTTTTTGCAAAAGGATGAGAGATTTGTGCCGTTCACGCCCTCTCACATTCTGTAACTCTCTCGGAATATAATAATGAAATCGTAATCTTTATAGCTGAAGTTCGTAGTGAGATTTCGTTCATGTTCGGGGTGCCAAGATGAAAATTGTAAAGATTGCGCCAATGCTTTTATGCGCAGGGCTGCTCTTAAGCGCCTGTTCAAGTTTGTATGAGCCGAAGCCGCAATTAACGCAGGTCGGAAACGAAACCGTTATTTCCAACACCGCGAGCCTCAGCCACATCATTTCGTACGATTTTTCGAAAGACAGCCGCTCCTGTGCTCACCCCGCCCCGGATGCGGCCTTTGATCAAGGCGAGTCGAGTGGTTTCTCCATTTCTCTTGTCTCATTTGGCGGCGGCACTGACGCGGGCAAGCAAGCCGACAATTCAGCCGAAGTCGAAATGGCGGGTCGAACCCCGGCGGTGCTGATTACACGGGAATTGTTCTATCGTTTGTGCGAATTTTCCAAAAATCAGCAGTTGGATAAAGCCGAAGCGAAAGATTTGTATGTGCAAACGCTGGGCGCCATAAAAAATGTCTGGGCGATCGAAGCTGGCAAGACCACGGTCAAAATAGGCGAGACCGCGGCGTCTAATCAGATAACCAATGTCTCGACACTGCCGGTCGTAGGCGCCCTGGCGACGGGAGCGGCACCGACCAAGGCGAGCGCGACAACAGAAGATAGCTGCACAACGGCTGGCGGCAGTTGGGATAGTACAGCGACGCCGCCCTGTTCTTAACGCAGCACCGAATACCTCCTGAAGCCTAAAACCTAGAACTGTCTGGGTTAATCCGGTCTAATGTGAACACGATAAACTTATGTGTTCATATTCGGGAGTGTATTGATGAAATTTGCTTTTAATGTGCCGAGTGCGCTGCCATTGCTGGCGGTCCTTGCGGTATGCGCACCTGACGCCGTGAAAGCAGAGACGCAGGCCTGTACGCACGGCAGCGCATTATTGCAGAACGATGCGCAGGCGTGGCTGACCCTGCAGAGCCAGTTGGCGCGGCTTAAAGGCAACGTCACCAAAATCCGCACCGAGATTTCTGACGTGATCGACATCAACGACGACGTCGGCAAGGCCAACAAGACGGCCAGCGATATCCACAGAATCTGAGCCTGATCGCGCCGCTGTTCGAACTCGCGCCCAGCCTGCAGTCCGGGCTCGACAAAACCGCCCACGCCGCCGAAATAGCCGCCATAAAAAAGTTCTCAGCCCGATTTACAAAGTCACCAACACAATTGTGACCGATGCCAAGCTGCACGAGATCCGGGCGGAAATCGATACCAAGGTGCTGCCGAAAATCAGCGCGTATGAAAAAGATTCGTCGATGGCGCATCTCAAATCTGTGACCCTTGGCAAAGACTTCATCGAAGCCTGTCACATCGCCGCGACGATCAAGTCGGCGGCGTGCATATCGTCAGGCAACAAAGCCATCGATGCCGTGTATGCGACGTTCAACAAGCCGGTGCACCTGCTCGATACGGCCGTGCTGGATACGGCAAAGGGTATTGCTGTAGCCAACCGGATCATGGAAACGGAAATATCGGTCGGCCTGAATCCGGTACTCGACATCCATGCGCCGGTCGTGGATATCTCAAAAGTGGTCGAGGCGCTGGAACGCGAAATTCGCAAGCTCGAAGATGCCATGAAGCAGGACATTCACATTCGTATCCATCCGTTCGACTGGAAGTTCACGATCGAGCACCTGCTCAAGGAATGGAAAGCCGAGTTGAAGAAGCTCGAACATCTCGTCAACGTCGACAAGCTGAAGAAGGAAATGCGCGAGGCCGTTGAAAAAGTCATTGGCCCGATCGTGCGTGATATCGAGAAATTCATCCATAGTCTTGAGCACAGCTTCGAGCCGCGCGGTCTGGATTTATCTGCCCTGGAAGCCGCTTTCAGGGCGCTTGAGAAAGAACTCGCGTTCACTGGTCCGCATATCGATCTCTCGGCCCTGGAGAAGGCGATCAAGGAAATAGAGGACGCTTTGCGCGCCCTCGAAAAGTGCAAGTAAAAATCATCGCCACCCCGCCCTAAAGCAGGGAGGTGACGTCAACCGCGAGAACAGGCTAGCGTCTTCTGGAGATTGCGTTTAAGCAAGTTGTCTCTAATAACAGGTTTTAACTGCACGGATGGGGATTCAGACAGGTATGAAATTTTATCATTTTGCAATATTGAGTATTTTATTCGGCTTTCATTCCATTGCTCCGGCAGGTGCAGCAGAACGTGAACTGATAGGCTGGAACAACACGGTCGCGAGCAATTTTGCCGCACAGCAATGCGTCACGATACACGGAACTCCGGGCACGCCGGAAAAATGTGCACCATCCTATACACAAAAGTACCCGTGCCCTTCTTTCAAGCATCCGGGGAAGACTTGCCATCATACCATCTCGGGGCCTTGCACGCCTGCGGTGCCGGGCACGCCAGACCTTCATCAGTGTGCAAACATCAGTCTGGGTACGTTTAGCATTGCCGTTGATGGGGGTGTCTATGCCGGGTATTCAGGAATATCAGATAGCGAAATTGCCGTTCAAACGACGGTGCATATGTCTTTGTTCGGCAAGCATGCGGCACTGCCGCTGAGTTGCAAAATCGCCATCGGCAAGAAAGCGAGCATTTGCCTGAACCTGATGACGCGGACGTTTAGCGGTTCTGGCTACACCTGTGAAATTGCCGGCGCCAATGTCGCCTCTGTGACGTATCCAGGCGTCACAACAAACCTTTGCATGGACGTCACGGTGAGTGGCAATTCTTCAAAACCGGAAGGAACGGTGACGGCGCGGATCGAGGCAGACGTTGAATTCGGCAATGCAACGGTGGCCGGGCATTCACTTACAATGGGCTCTAAAGCATGGCAACCAGCCCTGTTTTCTGTGAAGTTCTAGTTTAAGAGTTCTGCTCACGCCGTGACGGGGAACCACGGCGGGCAGGCGTAGCGCCGGGTAATTTCCTCGCCGTCGGCAATGGCCCGGTTGGTGGTCAGCACGACAATCCAGCCCAGGTCGTCATCGTGGACAAACGATGTGTCCACGTTCTGGTTATCGGCGTGATTGCATAAACTGGCCAGCCCGAGAACCATCAACCCGCGTTTTTCATCCTCGGGATGGGCGAAGTAATAATCCTCGATCGCGGTCGGCCGGACCGTTTCACAGTCTGCGACGCTCAACTCGATCGTGCAGCTCTGCTCGATCACGGCACCGGCAGCGATGGCCCGGACGGCGAACACTCCGCGCCCCTTGCCGCTCACGGCCATGGGCCGGATCAGCCCGGGTGTAAATAAACCGTGCGCCATTTCACCGGTGACGGAAGCGTCACTGCGCGGAGGAGCTTCGAGGCTATCCATATTGATGCTGACTTTGATCCAGCCGGCAGGCCGTCGCGCGACAATCGTCGTTTCTGCGCCTGTCCGGATACGCGCATTTGATACGAAACGATGCAAAACTCAACTGTTTCTTTGGCGGCCCGTCATCCCGGTCAGTTCACTGCGTCGGATTGCCGCACCTAAAGAAAGATTTCGTGGTCTTTATCGCCGATCGGAGCAAGGGCGCTCTTGACCCCTTCCTTTGCCCGTTTCTTCAGATAATTCCGCAACCCGGGCCTGACTTTATCCGTTGAAATGCCGGTATCAAGAAGTGCAACGATGCTTCGACCATCATGCGACATCTTCAAAACGGCCTTAACCTTGTTGGGTTTGAGGTCTTCCGGTATCTCGCCAGCGGCCCATAGACAGACGAAGGTTCTGCAGACCTCGAACCGTGTATTGTAGATACCACACCCTTTCCCCGGATTGCAGTGTTCGCACCAGGTCCCGGCCGGACTTTTGAATTCAGGGGTGTCTATATTGGTAATTTTGCAGCACAGGGTGCAATCGCCACAATCTCGAACCTGCTTTGGCAATGACATATGGCTTACTCCCCGGAAGGCAATTCAAGTCGTTTGAGTTTAGACGGAACCACTTGGTTTCACAAAGGGTCAGATGCGAATATCGAGATATGTCAGCTTCCGAATAGCTTCCAGCCTACCGCGTCAGCGGCTTGTACTTGATGCGGCAAAAGTGAAAAATCTACAAGACTGCCGAATAGCCGCTTGTCGTCATCCGTTGACATGGGAAAGCCAACCAACAAAGGATAAAGATCAATATGCCGAATTATAAAGTACTGCCGCTTTTGCTTTTGTTTGCTTTCATCATCGGTATGCCGAATGACGCGCTGGCCAAGCAGTGGATCAAAAACGATTCTGGCGCGGTTCTGGATATCACCTGGTATAATTCCGAAGGTAAACATGACTCTAACGCATCCAATCATAGTGTGTCGGTCGGCTTCCAGGCTTGTCAGAATAATGAGAATTTGGGTTTTGCTCACATAGAGTGCTCCGGCTGTATTTTTGCAGAGCTGTCCGCGCAGACTGCGGTAACGCTGGCCGGCGCAGGTGCCTATGGGGTCTGCGTCGTGGCGACGGGCGGTGGTTGCGCTTTGGCCGCCGGTGTCTTCGAGGCAGGCACTCAGGCGGCGGTCATGTCCATTCCGCCGGCTTTCAAAGGTAAAAAAATCGCTGTCCCGAATAGAGGGAAAACAATGGTTGTTCAGGGCAATGCATTCGGATTGAAAGTTAACTGAGTGGATGGAGCGCTGACGCAGGCATGAAGCATCCTGCCTGCTGCCCGTGTTTCGGCGCTCGTGTTCGTCAAAATAAGAGAGAAAACAGATGCCGGAATTCATTCTCTATCACGGCTGGACATCGAGCGCGTCCAGAAAGGTGCGGTTGTGCATGGCCGAAAAGGGCCTCGCCTACGAAGGCCGCCACATCGAGCTGTTGTCGTTCGATCATCATTCGGACTGGTTCAAGAAACTGAATCCGTCCGGCAAGGTGCCGGCGCTGCTCATCGACGGCGTGCCGTTTGTCGAAAGCAATGTCATCAACGAATACCTGGACGAGATGTATCCGGATCCGTCGTTGATGCCGGCGGATCCCCGTTTGCGCTACGAGGTTCGGCTGTTCTCGATCTACATTGATGGCGTCTGCCTGCCGGCGGTGCAAAAGCACAACTGGATGCGGCGCATGCGCCCCGTGGCCATGAAATGGTCGGACGAGGAGTTGGAAGCGCGGCTTGCTGCCGTGCCGACCGAGGAACGGCGCAAGGTCTGGTACAATATGGCGCGCGATCCCTACACCGATGCGGAACTGGAGGGCGCGCTGAACGTGCTGATCGACATGGCCGAACGTATTGATACGGCAGCCAAAAAGGACGGCTGGATCATCGGTGCCGCCTATTCCCTGGCTGACATCGCCGCCGTCCCTTATGTGCGGCGCCTGGAAGAAATCGCGCCGGCCGAAATCGCCCCCGCCAAGCGCCCCGCCATCGCCGACTGGTGGGCGCGTATTCAAGCGCGCCCGGCTTACGCCAAGGCACTGATCGGCGGCTACGACGAACAAAGCGACCCGGCCTATCAGCCGCCGGGGTGACGGGGTGGGGGTGATCTAGCGCGTCAGTGGCTTGTCCTTGATGCGCCGGAAGTGATTTTCTATTCAAGGTGACCGCCTCCAGCCGGGAACTGACGCCAAGGACGCCCCCTCCGATCACTTGTCTCAAATGAACTGATTTGAAAATTATATGCAGACATGAATGGCTGCGGCAGCTAAAAGCATACATTCATAATATTGAAAGTGTTTGTTCTTTGAGCTTTTTCGAGATTTTTGGTTACGCCGCTTCCGGTGCCGTATTTGCGACGTTCTGGATGAAAACGATGATCCCTCTAAGGGCCATCGGCATCGGCAGCAATGTACTCTTTTTCATCTACGGCTATTCGGCGGGTCTCGTCCCGATAATGATTTTGCATGGATGCCTCTTGCCGCTGAACCTGATGCGCCTTCAACAAGCCTTGCGGTTAAAGCAACGATTACACGACATTGCCCATGCCGAATTCGATGCGCATGCGCTGCTCCCTTTTATGGATGAAAGAAGATTCGCTAAAGGCACTCTTTTGTTCAGACAGGGCGAAGAGGCGCATGACATTTTCTATCTGGTTCAAGGGCGTGCCAGGATTGTCGAGATCAACATTGAAATCGAGCCCGGTAACCTGGTTGGGGAAATCGCGATGTTTTCACCTCAGCGTCAACGCACACAAACGGTCATCTGCGAAGAAGACTGTTGTTTCTTCTCTATTTCAGAAGAAAAAATCTTGCAGTTGTACGCGGACAACCCTGTGTTCGGTCTGTACCTGATCAAGATGATTGTCGCGCGCTTGTTGGGTAACGCGAACAAAGCCTTAATAGAAAACCCGATCAAGGCATAACCGTCAGATGACTGGCTTTGCTGTGACACCCTCCTCAAAAAGGACGGCTGAAACCGCCGCCGCCAAGCAGCTCGGCGTACGCCAAGACGCTGATCTGCGGCTACGACGAACAGAGCGCCCCGGCCTGCGCCGGGGTGACGAGTTGGGCGTGATCTAGCGCGTCAGCGGCTTGTACTTGATGCGGTGCGGTTCCAGGGCGTCGTCGCCGAGGCGGCGTTTCTTGTCGGCTTCGTAATCCTCGTAGTTACCCTCGAACCACTCGACGTGGCTGTCGCCTTCGAAGGCCAGGATGTGGGTGGCCAGACGGTCGAGGAACCAGCGATCGTGCGACGTGATCAGCACGCAGCCGGCGAAATCGGCGATGGCTTCTTCAAGTGCACGCAGGGTGTCGATGTCGAGATCGTTGGTCGGCTCATCGAGCAAAAGGACGTTGGCGCCGGATTTCAGCATGTTGGCGAGGTGCACGCGGTTGCGCTCACCACCCGACAGCTGGCCGACTTTCTTTTGCTGGTCGCCGCCCTTGAAATTGAACTGCGCAACATAGGCGCGGGACTGCATCTTGCGTTTGCCGAGATCGATCTCGTCGAGGCCACCCGACACTTCTTCCCAGACGGATTTCTTGTCGTCCAGGGCATCACGGCTCTGGTCGACGTAACCGAGCTTGACCGTCTCGCCGATCCTGAGCGAACCGCCGCTTGGCTCTTCCTGGCCGGTGATCATGCGGAACAGCGTCGTCTTGCCGGCGCCGTTCGGGCCGATGATGCCGACGATGGCGCCGGGCGGAATTTTGAACGAGAGGCCTTCGACCAGCAGCCGCTCGCCATAGCCTTTGGCGAGGTTTTCGGCCTCGATCACCAGACCCCCCAGACGCGGTGCCGGTGGAATGACGATCTGCGCCGAGCCGGGCGCAATGTCCTAGGACTTGGTCGGCAGTTCTTCATAGGCCGTGATCCGGGCTTTGGATTTTGCCTGACGGCGCGCGGGCTCTGGCGGATCCATTCCAGTTCCTCGGAAAGGGTGCGCTGGCGAGCGGACTCTTCGCGCTCTTCCTGGGCCAGACGTTTCTGCTTCTGTTCCAGCCACGATGAATAGTTGCCCTCGTAAGGGATGCCGCGGCCGCGGTCGATTTCCAAAATCCAGCCCGTGACGTTGTCGCGGAGGTAACGGTCGTGCGTGACCATGACCACGGTGCCTTCGTAATCCGACAGGTGGCGCTGCAGCCAGGCGACGGATTCCGCGTCCAGGTGGTTGGTGGGTTCGTCGAGCAACAGCATTTCAGGCTTCTGCAAAAGCAACCGGCAGAGCGCGATGCGGCGGCGTTCACCACCCGACAGCTTGTCGACGGGACTGTCGGCGGGCGGACAGCGCAGCGCATCCATGGCGATTTCAATGGTGCGATCCAGTTCCCAGCCGTTGACGGCGTCGATCTGTTCTTGCAGTTCAGCCTGCTCGGCGATCACGGCGTTCATCTCGTCGTCGTCCATCGGCTCGGCGAATTTGGCCGAAATTTCGTTGAAACGGTCGAGCAGATCCTTGACGCCACCGAGGCCGGCGGTGACGTTCTCGCCGACGTTTTTCGTCTCGTCCAGATGCGGTTCCTGTTCCAGATAACCGACGCGCACACCCTTGGCGGCCCAGGCCTCACCGGTGATATCCGTGTCGATCCCGGCCATGACTTTCATCAGTGTCGATTTACCGGCGCCGTTCGGGCCGAGCACGCCGATCTTGGCGTCCGGCATGAACGACAGGGTAATATTCTTGAGGATTTCCTTGCCGCCCGGAAACGTCTTCGAGACGCCCTGCATGACATAGGAATACTGATAACTGGCCATGGTCGCTCTATCCCTTGAAAATAGGTCTGGATTTGACGTTGTGATATCGCTTTAGGCTGCGTATGGCAATGGTTGTGCGCGACCTTCAGCGCCGCGCACGGAAGATCAGAAAGACCGCTGCCGCCAGCGTCAGCACCGGCAACGCCGCATCGCGGTACAGCATCATCGTCCATGCCGACGCCAGATCCCAGGCACTCCATACAACGGGCCAGGCCAGAAGCCACAGTGAGCCCCGCCCTTTCAGGAAAAACAGTGCCGCGACGCTAGCGGCGGCGACCGGTGCCGGGGTGATGCCGAACAGGTGTGCGTGCCGGGCGGCATCGCCGCTGCCAAGCACGAGCAACGGATGCAGTGCCAGCGCACAGGCCATCAAAAAAAAACCAGCGGCGCATACCGCGCGTGAAAGATAACAGGGACCCGGCCGGGCAAGCCTGCCCATAGAGCACACCCCAGACCCTGCGCGATGAACAGCCAGCCGAACGGGACGGCGGCCCAGTTGAGCATGGCGTAGGTTTCGAGATGGAACGCCCAGCCGGTCCATATCCAGCGAGGCGGCGATGCTCAACGCGAGAAGGCGATCTGCCTGCCCGTCACCGCGCAGCAGACGGCTCAGCGCCACCGCCGTGATGACGGCGGCCACGGCAAAGGCGGGCCATGCCCAGGCATTGTATCCACCGAAAATGCTGACATAGACGTCGGGCGAGAAGGGGATCAGGCGGTCCATGGGGCGTCCCCTGCCCGCCGTTCATGCTTCGAGACGCTTCGCTCCTCAGCATGAGGCCGGGGTGGAATGTCCATCCTCATCCTGAGGAGGCGCGCAGCGCCGTCTCGAAGGATATGGGGATCAGAGACTGCGGACATGATCCGCCATGCGGGTCCGCATTTTCGCGTCCGGCAACGGGCCCCTGAGAGCGCCCATGTTCTCCGTCATGTGCATGAGCTGTGACGTGGCCGGGATGGCGCAGGTGACGGCGGGATGGGAGACGATGAACTTCAGCAGGAATTCCGGCCAGTTGGCGACGCCGGCATCAGAGGCCCAGGCTGGCAGCGGGTGCTTCTGCACGGTATCGATGAGCTGACCGCGCCGGTACGCCGGTTGCAGATGACGGCAATACCGCGCTCGGCGGCCAGCGGCAGCAACCGGTCTTCCGCGTCCCGGTCGGCGGCGTTGTAGGTGAGCTGCACGAAATCGATGTCTTCCGACGACATGATGGTTGCCATGTCGGCGTGGCGCATGCCGTGCGATGTGGTGATGCCGATGTAACGGATCCGCCCGGCGGCTTTTTCGGCGCGCAGCGTTTCGAGATGGGCTTCCCAGTTGAGAAGGTTGTGCACCTGAAACAGATCGATGGTTCCAAGACCCCAAAGTCGGCGCGAGTCCCCGATCTGACTGCGCCCGCCTGCTGTCAGGGGCGTCCATACCTTGGTTGCCGAAAAGAGATTGCCGGGGGTGCCCAGTTTCTTCAGCCCGTAGCCGACGACCGCTTCCGCCGAGCCGTACATCGGCGATGAATCAACCATGCCGCCACCCAGTTCGAAGAATCTTGCGAGCACTTCGGCGCGGTCATCGCGGAGTTTCACGGACTCGCCGACATTGAAGGTGATCCACGTCCCCATGCCGATGACCGGTATGCGCTCGCCTGTTTTGGGGATCGGCCGGGTGCGGATTGAAGGGACTGCAGCCTTGGCCGGGAAACCGGCAAGTCCGAGCACCGCACCGGCAGCGCACGTGCCCATGAACGTTCGGCGATTTAACAGGATGCGTGACATCGGCCACCTGATCCTTCACAAATAGGGTCTGGAGTTCTACATATGTAGCGTATCCGTGTCCGCTTTTCGAGGTTGTGCCGTATGTTGCGGTACCCGGCGGCGGATCCACGACGGAAAAGCCCGTAATGAACCTGGAGCGCCAGACTGATCCAGTTATACCGCCATCTGTTGACCAGTTACTGGTGTATCCCGGTGGCAATTCTGTTTCTGGCGATGCTGCTTGCCGCCCTGACGACGGGGCTTGATCACGTCTTCGCTGGGCGTATTCAGCCTGAAAATTTCTATTTGCAGCCGCTTGAGCCGGAAACAGCGCGAGTAGTCCTGTCGATGATCGCAGGCTCGATCCTTGGCGTTGCCGGGGTGGTTTTCTCCATCACCATGGTCGCCGTATCGTTCGCCAGCGGCACCTTCGGGCCGCGCCTGATCGGCAACATGATGCGCGACCGCGGCAGCCAGGTCAGCCTCGGCTGCTTTATCGGCACCTTCGTCTATGCGCTGATCGTGCTCCGGTTCGTGCGGATCGGCGGTGAAGATGTCGCCGCGTTCACGCCCTACATTTCCATCGGGATGGCGATGGCGCTGGCGATATTCTGCATGGGCGTGATGATCTATTACATCCACCACGTACCGGAAACGATCAATATCGAGCTGATCATCGCCAAGCTTGGCCGGACATTGAAAACGGGGATCGAAAACCGGTTTGACGGCACCGGGACTGAACGGGGCCTACTCAGGGCTGAAATCCATCAATGGATCGATAACGTCGACAGCAGTGATGCGACGAAAATCCTGTCGGCAGCGGACGGTTATAGCCGCGCTTGATCTGGACAAGCTCGACGAGATCGCCCGTGCACAGGATCTCAAAATCGAAATACTGCGCCGTCCGGGCGCATTTGTGACCACGTCCTATCCGGTTCTGGCGGTCTGGGGCCAGAGCGAACTGACGGATGATGTTCGGCGCCGGCTGCAGGGATGCTACGCGCTCGGCGCGTCACCGACGGTTAACCAGAACATCGAGTTCGTTGCCGATCAGCTGGTTGAAATCATCGCCCGCGCCCTGTCGCCCGGGGTCAATGATCCGTTCACAGCCATTGCCTGCGTCAACTGGTTGCAGGTCGGTATCCTGCACTTCGCCCGGCACGAAAGCCTGAACGATACCTTTAACCGCACCGAACGGGTTTATTCGAAGCCGTACCTGTTCAGGGATTTTGTCACAGACATTTTTGACAAGGTGCTGCCCTATATCACGCCAAACCGGCAGGTGACGATCTATACCCGGAACGGTCTGGCCGAGATGTCTGCATGCCTGCCCCTGGGCGGCAATCGCGACGTCATTGAGGAAATCCTCAAAGTTTTAAGAGAACACCACCAGGACTCAGCATCACGAGAGCAGGAGTAAAGAATGAGTGTTTTGGACATCCGGGCCGAAGTTTTCAGCGCCATGCCGGACGCGATGCGCGTCACGGGGCAGCCGTCCGACTGGGTCAATGCCAACAAGCCGGGCGCCGAGGTGCCGTCCTTTCTGGAAGGGCCATCTTTCGATCAGGACGGCAATCTGTGGTGCGTCGATATCCCGTGGGGACGGATTTTCAAAATCACGCCGGGCGGCGACTGGTCGGTCGGTGCAGATTACGGCGGCTGGCCGAACGGGCTTCGGGTCATGCCCGACGGCACCCTGCAGATCGCCGATTACAAGCGCGGCATTGTCATCCTTGATCCGAAAACCGGTACGGTCAGCGACCGCTTCGGCTCAAACCGCTCGGAAGGCTTCAAGGGCTGCAACGATCTGTTCTTCGGTGCCGACGGCACGCTGTATTTCACCGATCAGGGCACGACCGGCCTGCATGACCCGACCGGCCGCGTCTATCGGGTTCGACCGGGGGGTGGCGAAGTGCTGGAGCGGTTGATCTCGAACGGGCCGAGCCCGAACGGCCTGGTCACCAGCCTTGAAGACAAGGTGCTGTATGTGGCCATGACCCGCGCTGCCGCCGTCTGGCGGGTGCCGCTGTTCCCGGAAGGCCCGAACAAGGTCGGCCTGTTCGCACGGCTGCCGGCCGGTGTTATCGGCCCTGACGGGATGGCGCTGGACGAGCAGGGTACACTGTATGTCTGTCATGCCAGCCGGGGCCGGGTTTATGCCTTCGATGAACATGGCGAGGACGTCCTCACCGTCGATTGCCGCCACATCGGCCGGACCACGACCAACCTGGCGTTCGGCGGCAAGGACAACCGTGAACTGTTCATTACGGTTTCAGACGCCGGCGTCATCGCCCGGGCCCGGATGCCGGTGCCGGGACGGTTGATGTACAGTCATACTGGTTAAGTGAACTGGCGGGTTAAGCGGGCCGGTTAAGTTACCCGATACGATGAGGGATCAGAGCGCCGGTTTGGCCTGAGCGGGCGGTGGCTGATTGGCAGCGGGCGCCTTGTCAGATCTTTTCTGGCGGCATGCAGGGCAGCGATGATGTCTTTTGCCTTGAGGGCGCGCCAGATCATCATGTCAGCCGGCCATCGCCATGGCGGGCACGGCACGGATGCCGCCTTTGCGCTCGGAAGCTGCATCATGGGCATTCATCGCTTCGACGATCTCGCACTGGCACTGACCGCAGCAGGGCGCGCAGCCGTAAAACGCATGCACATCGTCCCAGCGCTCGACGCCTGATTTAAGCGCCGTCCGCACTTCATTCTCGGTGATGCCGTTACAGTTGCAGATGTACATGGTGTCTCCGCCCGCGTGAACACTTGATGGTTCTTCCTTGCGAGTGATTATCATTTGAAATGAGAATGATTGTCAATAGCGGTTTTTCAAATCGGCCTAATTTAGAATTTCGATTGAATTTCAATAACGTACACGACACATGACAGTTTATCTGTTATGCGCTACACAGGACATCACGGTGCACGAAACAGAACATGGAGACGATCATGAAGGGCGACAAGAAGGTTATCGAGCAGCTGAATATCATCCTCAAAAATGAGCTGACGGCGATAAACCAGTACTTCCTGCATGCGCGCATGCTCAAGAATTGGGGCTTCCTCAAACTCGCCGACAAGGTCTATCACGAATCCATCGGCGAGATGAAACACGCCGATTTGCTGATTGAGCGGGTTCTGATGCTCGAAGGCCTGCCCAACCTGCAGGATCTGGGCAAGCTCAAGATCGGTGAAGACGTACCGGAAGTGCTGAAAAGCGACCTGTCGGTCGAGATGGCTAATTTTACCTGCCTGAAAAAGGCGATCAGCATCGCCGAGGACGCGAAGGATTATATCTCGAGGGAAATACTCGAGAAGATTCTCGACGACACCGAAGAGCACATCGACTGGATCGAAACCCAGCAGAACGTCATCAAACATACCGGCCTGCCGAACTATCTGCAGGAGCATATGTTCGAAGGTGAGAGTTCCTGAGCCTGCGGATCGCCAATCTTCTGACGGCATTATCCTTCGCGACGCCGCCTCGCGGCTCCTCAGGATAAGGTACCGGATATCCCCTCATCCTGAGGAGGGCTAAAGGCCCGTCTCGAAGGATGACGTCAGCTGAGGATCGCCGTCAGGTGATTATCCCAACGTCGGAAGGGGTGTCGCTGCTGGTGCAGCGGCGCCCTGTTCTCCGCAGTTTCGACCAGCAGGCCTTCGCCGTTTGAAAGCACAAAGCCCGGATGGTCTTTGGCGTGGGCAACACCGCATCCGTCCTTGATGGCGAAGCTTTCCAGCCAGCGGCCTTCCGGCATTTTCCAGAATGCCACCTGACCGCCCCTTGGTGCCGACACGGCAAGCACGGCTCCCGCCGGGTCATAGGCGACGGAACCGCAATACCCGGCCATTTGACGAAGCACGCTTCCCGGCATCGGTAATTGCCGGAATGCCATGGCGCTGCCCATCCGATGGGTGAAGACGAGGGGTGCCTGCTCTCCGCCCTCTGTCTGATCCTGACAGGCGAAGGCAACGGCATCGTCTGCCATCACGGCCAGATGCCGGATCGAAAGGGTATGGCGTGCCGGATCTTCGAAGTGGACCTGTTCGAGGATGCGCCCGGTGGCCGCGTCCATATAAACCAGCGACGGCTGCATGGTCTCCAGATTCAGTTTCGTGCGGCCGCTGTCGGGATGTGTGCGGATACCGCCAATGGCGACCACCAGTGTTCGCCCGTCGCCCAGCATCGCCAGCTGGTGCGGGCCGATGCCGCCGCTCGGGAACGCCGCAATCGGTGCATAACCCCTGACCGTATCATAAACACCGATCATGCCGTCGCCGGTCTCAAAGCTGTTTTCTGTCATCCAGAGCGTGCCGCCGTCGGCGCTGTAAACGCCGTGGCCATAGAAATGCCGGCCGGCGACAGGCGTCAGGGTGTGGCGCCGGGTACCGTCTTCCAAATCGAAGACGACGGCATAACTGCCGGGGCGTCTGGCCACCACCAGCGCTTCGCTGCCGCCGGGCCGGATCGTTGTCGCATGGCCACGGGCCGGCAACGGCAGGTCCCAAACGATGTCGAGTTGTTGATCCAGCCTGGATACCAGATAGTGCCCGGTCAGTGTATCAAAACCGGTGCTGAGATAGCCCGTGCGCAGTTCGCTCCGGACCGGCAAGGGAAGGAACCCGCCAAGGCCAAGCGCCGCCAGCGAGGCGGTAAAGGTGCGCCGATCAATCGCCATCGAGTGCATTAAATCCCAGAGACAGTTTCAGGACAGCGGTCAGGTCTTCGGCAATCAACTCGCGCAAGCTTTCAAGTGTCGCCGCCAGCGACTTGAAGCGAACCGGACCGAGATCCTGACCCAGTACGCGGACGCCGTTCTCGCCCATCGCCCGTACTTCATTCAGCGCAACATCGAACTGCGACAGAATGAGTTTGTGCGTGATGGCATCAATGCCTGCGTCATTGTAGAGCATCTGGTACAGTTTACGCATGGCCCGGATATTGATTTCGACGTTCCGGAGGCTGCGCAAGCTGATGCCGTTTTCCAGAAGATGCGGCCGTGCCCGTTCACTGCCGGCCGGGTCTTTCAATTTGATCGAATGAACAAACTTCAGGGCGGTGATCAGATCGTTGAATAATGCACGGACTTCCGCCTTGGTATCGGTTGCCGGTTTTGCCGTGGTCTCTTCGAACAACGCCCTGGCGATCTTTGCAATATTGTCGGCCATGGCGTGGGCGGCAATGCAGCGGTTGATCTTCTCCGGTGCATGGGCGTGCTGGCTCAGGGCTGTCTTTGCGAACAGCAACCGTTCAAGCGCCGGGAAGCCCTGCACGGCGACGCTCATACCCGCGATACTCTGGTCGAGAGAAGGGGTCGCATCGCTTTGCATCAGCTGCCGCAGATGGCGATCGGTAATGCCGCGTTTGTCGGGCCAGAATTGCAGCCGTGCGTGCCGGTCCTCGACACTGATCGGGCCGTTACGAATGTGCTGGACCGCCTGCCATGCATCCAGTGCCGTATGGAAGGCGTTCTGCACGGCCAGCATGTTGGGATTCTGTTCCCTGGACCGGCAGTGCTGGGTAATGGTGTATTCCAGCTCCTGCGCACGAACAGAAAAAGTCTTGTAGCCGGGATGGATGTGTTCGGCCCGGATCGAGTTTTGCAGTGTCTGATAATCGGGCGCAGCACTGGCCGGCAAGGCGGTGAGGGCCAGCAGCGGCAGGACGAGGGCGAACACGTATCGGCGATGGGTCATAAGGACTCCAGAAACCTGATCAGGGCATTGCGTTTTTCAGCGGAAAGATCGCTGACTTTCTGTTTTGCAGCCTCGGCCTCGCCACCATGCCACAGTATCGCCTCCAACAGGTTGCGGGCACGACCGTCATGCAGAAAGAATGTATGGCCGCTGACGGCCTCGGTCAGGCCGATCCCCCACAGCGGCGGGGTGCGCCATTCGCGGCCGTCGGCAACACCCTCGGGGCGGTGGTCGGCAAGCCCGTCGCCCATGTCGTGCAACAGCAGATCGGTATAGGGCCAGATCAGCTGGTGCGAATGCTCGGGCCGGTCCGGGTCGGTGCGCGTCAGGTGTTTGGGGATATGGCAGGACGCGCAGCCGCTTTCATAGAAGACCCGCTTGCCCCGAAGCACGACCTTATCCGAAACATCGCGTCTGGCCGGCACCGCCAGATTTCTTGAATAGTGCGTCACCAGATCCAGCACGTCGTGTCCGGCTTCAAGATTGTCGTACTGCGGGCTTGATCCATGCGGCCCGGCCTTGCAGGCGGTCTGGGCCTGGGTGCAATCACCGGCCGGATCGGTCGCAACAGGATTGGAGATGCCGATGTCGCCGTTGAAGGCTTCACCGGATTGTTGACGGATCGTCGGGTTGCCGGCTTTCCAGCCGAACCGGCCCAGCACGACGCTCTGGCTTTCCTTGTCCCAGACCCGGTTGGCGCGCCCGGAAATGCCGTCTTTGTTCTTGTCGTCCGGATCGGCATAGCTGAGCAGGGTTTCGTCCGGAATCATTTCCAGCAACCCGAGGCCGATCATCGGCGACGCAACCCTGGGCGACAGCATGACATCTGCACGCATCGGTCCGTATTGAAGATCGGTGATGCTGTATTCGGGCGCCCGCAACGTGACAACCGTGCCGTCGCCCAATGTTACCGGCTTGTCCCTGTAGGTGATCACCATCTGGCCTTCGGGGTTCAGGCCCTGTACGGCGAAATCCTGCAACTGGCCGCCGTAGACCGGCTCGGGGATGACGTTGGCCTGATGACGGGCGATCCGGTTGCGCTCTTCATCAGTTGTCGGCGGCACGGATAATCTGAGAAACATCGATGCCGCACCCGTATCGGCGGTCGTGCCGATGGGGGGATGGCCGCGCCCGTCTTTCAAATGGCAGCGCTGGCAGGAGCGGGCATTGAACAGCGGGCCCAGGCCGTCGGACGCCTGCGTCGACGATGGTGACGAAACCCAGAGGCGGCGGAAAAACCCGTTGCCGATCTTGAAGCGCATTTCCTGCTCAAGGCTCAGATTGGCCGAGCTTTGGGAGAATGCGTCACTGTTTGCGGTCATGCGCGTTGTCGCGGCACCGCCTGACATGGCTTCGTATTTTTCGGCTGTTTTGAATTTGCTTGTCGGTTTGACGATCTCGGGCAGGCCCTGAGCCTGCAGGCCGGACACGGACCCGAGAGCGGTAAAAAGAAAAAGCGAAACTGCGAAAGTGCCGGTTGCTAAGGCTGTCTTCATGATGTGCCTTAATCCAGGAGATCGGTGCGGACAAGTGATCCTGTCCGCACCATCCCTGACTTATTTAAAGACTGCGTTCGGATTATCAAGGCTATCGGATCCCTCAAACGTGATTGCGCTGACACCGAGCAGCGGTGCTGCGGCTTCAATCGCCTTGGCTTGTGCGACCAGCGCATCGACCACGTCCTGGACGATCTTGTTGCCGGTATTGTTGCCCTGGGCCAGCATCTGGTCATAGGCCATGACCCGGCTGTCGGCAGTTGCCTTGAGGATTCCCATGTTCCTGGAGGCCATTTGCATCGCCCCTTCGATCCTGGCGGCGACACCGGCGTTCTTGGCGGCGATCAGGGCATCGACCCCGCTGCCTTCAACGACGCTGCCGTCGATGCGCACATAGCGACCGTGGTAGATCGAGACCATGCCGAGCTGATCGTAATAGTGCGAGTTGTGGGTGTTGTCGGAAAAGCAGTCATGCTCCTCTTCCGGGTCGTGCAGCATCAGGCCGAGCTTGATGCGCTCGCCGGCCAGCTCGCCATAGGACAGACTGCCGAGACCCTGAAGGATGGCTGCCAGTCCCTTGTCGGGGTCGCCGACGACGTTGGCGCGGGCTTCACCTTTGGCCGCCCACAAGGCGACCATGTCACCGAGATCACTGACCAGCAGATCAACGGCTGCATTCAGATACTGCACCCGGCGGTCGCAATTGCCGTTGGTGCAATGCTTCGGATCGAAGTCGGTGGCCTTGCGGTTGCCGGCACCGGGACCGGTGCCGTTCAGGTCCTGACCCCAAAGCAGAAACTCGATCGCATGATAACCGGTGGCGACGTTGGACTCGACACCATCCAGTTCCTGCAGCGTCTCGCTCAGCAGCGCCGGCGTGATCTTGCCGGCGTCGATCTGCTTGCCGCCGATATTGAGCTTCGGATTGGCGATGACGTTGGCGGCGTAATAGGGATTGGCTGCCGCCGTGGTGCCGTAAGAGGCATCCACGTAATCGATCAGACCCTCATCCAGCGGCCAGGCGTTGACCTTGCCTTCCCATTCATCGACGGCGGGGTTGCCGAAACGGTACCCTTCTGTCTGCTGATAAGGCACGCGGGCTGCGAGCCATGCGGCACGCGCCGCCATCAGCGTTGTTTCGCTGGGCTGTGTGCTGAGGGTGCGGATCGCGCTTTGCAAGGTGCCGGCCGTGGCCTGCGCATCCGCATACATGGCATGCGCGATGTCGGCGTAGGTCTTGACGACCGTATCCTTGAGCGCGGCCTGCGCCGGCAGGGCGACGCAGACCAGCGCTGCAATCATCATTTTTCTGAGCATCTTATTCATTCCTTTGAAGTGTTGTTATCAATATTCGGCAGCGAGTTTCAGGGTCGCTGTGTGGCCGCTGTTACCGGTGCCGCCTTTGGAGACGGCGTAATCCACGTCATGCAGGTATTCACCGGTGATTGCGAAGTGATCGACGATGCTGACCGTGATGGCGCCGCCATAGCGTTTTTCAGGCAGGCCAAGCGCCAGCGCTTCCCTGGTGCCCTGCACGGTCGCAGCGAAGGTTGTTTCATGATCCAGGATCGGCATCGTGTACGCGGCTTCGACGTTCCAGGCCGCCGGTTGTGCGCCCTGACCGTTGAATGCCAGTTCCCCCGTCTGGAACGATTTCAGCGCCTTCATGTAGCCGCCGCGGATCGTCACGCCGGAAAATGAAACGTCGCCGTGCACGTCCAGACCGGCAATGTATTTACTGATCGCCGTTGTGTTGGTGCCAAGCCCGGTGGTCAGACCATCGGAATCGGCCATGTTGTTGAGATAGCCGATGGCACCGTTATAGGCGAACTTGCCGGTTTCCCCGCCATAGCTGAGCTGCGCGCCGAACTGGTCAATCTTGTTGCTCTGGCCGGCCTTCTGGGTATCGCCGTTGTAGAAATAGCCCTCAAGCACAAGCCCGTCGTGCGCGGCACCAACCAGGATTGCCGCTTCCTTGATTTCGCCCATGTTCTTGGTCAGCGGATCGGTGCTCATGGCGGTATCAAAGCCGCCGAATGGCACGGCCCATTTCCCGGCCTGCAGATAGAGCGGGAATTTTTCCGTATTGCCGAGGGTCGCAAACGCCTCGTCGAGGGTGATGTTCTCGCTGCCCGCATCTTCATACAGCATCTGAACATGCGTCGACAGATACTCGTGCGGCTGGGTGTCGATGAAGAACTCGACCTTGGCCAGCGTGATGTCGCTGGTATCCGCTTTATTGAAATTCTTGGCGCTGGTCATCTCGACTTCGGCAACGCCGCCGATCGAGATGGTATCCAGGAATGACGGCTTTGCGGCCGCCTGTTCGGCGACGGTGGCGGCCTGTTCGGCCTTGCCTGCCGTTGCCTCGAGCTGGGTGCGCAGCGCGTTGATCTGCTGCTGCTGCTTTTCGATCAGCTTGACCAGATCGGCAAGCTTCGGTTCCTGGGCCTGTGATGCGCTGATGGTGGTGAAGGATAACAGGGCAGCCGCTGCAGCCGTTGCCGCCATGCGGGTTTTACTTTGTCTCATTTCAGTCTCTCCTCGTTGGTAATCTTCAAAAATGTTCAGGGTACGGTACTTGTCCCGTTCGATACGCAATCTTGTGAAAGCGCATCGTGAGGGCCGACAAACACGCACACGGCATGAAAGTCAGTATTGTAATGTTATGTAATAACATTACATAATGGGAATGAACAAGGCCTTGAAAGGGGAAACGTCCTCTCTGGGCTGCGATGGTTAGCTGTGCTCATTTCATACTCTCCTCGATGAACAATGCGATATGGCGACCGCACGTGCTTGACGTGCGTCCGCTATGGGGGAGCCGCCACGCGTATGACACGCGCGACGACGATCAGTTCCGGGTTCGAAAACCCGTTGTTGTTTCGGATGGGAATGGAGTCCTTCGGGAGATACCCCCTGGGTGCTCATCCTCATCGCGATGACTGCAGTCACCACTAGCGGCAGTGCCGCACCCCCGGATTCCCCGTCCGGCGGTTGAGTGACGAGATACTGGCAGGTCTCCTGACTCGCGGGTCTTTGTCGATCGTCCAGCCTTCCCGGTTGCCCAGTGGCTTTTTTCGGACTCGACTCGCCGCTCACAGTTGCGGGGACAGTCACGGATCGGGCGCCGTCAAGGTCCGCCCTACCGTGTTCCCTTTTAATCCCCGGGCATTGCCCGGTGGGAACCAATATCGTCTCTCGCAGACTAAACCGCATGATTTCAGGAAGTCAATTCTGACGTCTTCGGTATGATGAAATCCTGATCAGATCGGAGTGCGTCCGGGCATTCTGCATGCAGGGCGGCGACCAGTGACGCGAGACCGCTTGAACGCAGCGGCACATACGTTTTCATGAGTTGGCGGCACAGCTTCTTGACGTTGTAGACGGCGTCATGGCTGACACAGTCACATGGGAAAACCACGGTATCGGCGCGGGCGATGGCACTGGCCAGCTCGTGCATCGATTTTTCCTGGCCACCGTCGTGGTGCAGCAACTCGGCGTTCCAGTTCTGCAGAACCTGCCGGTAGCGGTTGACCGACTGCGGGCGGCCGCCAACGTAGAGGATGCACTGGCCCTTCAGATCAAGCGTTGATCCGGCTGGATCAGCAAGGTCGTTGGCCGGTCGCTGCAGGCCGCTCAGGGCCTGTTCCAGTCCCTCGGCTTCCAGGTTCAGACCGTCGATCGAATCCTTGAGGGTGGCGATCTCCCGCTCGCGCTCGGCGAGCTTGGCCCGCAATGCGCGGATCTCTGCCAGGCTCGGATCAGGGGCACTATCACCGGATATGTGCGATACGACCTGTGTCGCCAGCCGGATCGCCGGGGCGGGGGCGGTTTCCGTCAGCTTGCGTTGCAGGGTCTCGATGCTGAGCGATTTTTCGGCCATCCGTTCGGCATGATGGCGGCGTTCCGCGTCCCGGTCCTCACGCGCCCGGGCCAGTTCGTCTTCAAGTTCACTGAGCCGGCGGATATCGGCACGGTTCGATGCGCCAACCAGATGCGACAGCATGTGGACATCGGCGAACATGCGTTCGGCCAGCTTGGCCGGTGTTTCCGCATGGCTCATCAAGGCCCAGAACGGCCCCGGTATATCACCGTCTTCCAGCGCCGCTTCCCAGGCTTCGGTCAGGCATTCCGTGCTGGCGTGTTTGCCGAGCTGGCGGATCGCCAGGGCATGCTTGCGGTCGAGCAGGGTGTTCAGGAATTTGGACGTTTTGTTGCGGGTGGAAGCATGGCCGACGAAATGGCCGTGCAACTGATAATCGACCGGAAAGCCCGGTTTCGGCTCCAGTGAAAGCTTGCGGCCAAGGGCCCTGAGGTCACGGAGCGAGAGGCATGTACCGACAATGGCACAATGCCAGCCGTCACTGAGATCCCAGATTTTGCGGCGGACACCTTTGTTCAGGACCGGTTTGCCGTGACTTGCGCAGGCCTCGCACATGAAGGACCTCCTGTATGCCTCAAAATATGATATTAATAATCATTCTCATTTGACTCATAGAGGGAGTGTGCCGTATTTGCAAGTGAAAATCATTTGCATGTAAAAATGCCATCTGTTTCGCCCGGCCAGCGCAAATCAGACCTGAACAGGGAAGGCAGCAGAAAACCGGCTGCGGATGCGCATGGCACCGGCATCACGGTTCAGCGATTACGGATCGAGAGTTTTCTCGAAGATCACCTTGGCATCGCCTCGGGCGTAGAAATCCTCAAGCCGGGCCTGCTCATGAAAGCCCATCGCCACATAGAACGAGCGCGTCGGTCTGTATCGGTCCGATGACGACGTGTCGGCATATATGCTGATCGCTCCCATCGTCCGCATCGTCGCCTCCACCTTGTCGAGTAACAGCCGCCCGATGCCGTTGCCCTGCATTTCCGGATCGACAGCGATCCAGTACAGATCGAACGAGCCCTGGGTGCCGTCGATCTTGCCGAAGCAGGCATAGCCGATCAGACGACCGTCACACTCGGCCATCAGAAATTCATAGCCGGAGCGGACACCGTTTTCGAGGCGTGCTTCGACCAGCTCAGCGGCGATGGCGATTTCATCGGCGTTGAACGACCCGGTCGAAGACACCAGTGTGCGGATGCGGCTGATATCTTCACTGCTGACCGCATCACGCCAGATGACCCCGCCGGTGTCGAAGTGTGCGGTCTCCGGCACGACCGGTTCGCGCAGGGGCATGGACGCCGCCGCCTGTCCTTTGGCCAGGCCTGCAAAGAAGTTGCGGACGTTGGCACCCAGCGTCCGGACCCGGTAGCCGCCTTCCTGTACGATCAGGGTCGGATACCCTGCGGCGCCGATGGCCCGGCCGATCTCGTGAAAGTCCCTGGCCATGATCGGCCACGTGCCGGTCGGGTCGCCCTTGGCCGTATCGAAGCCGGCGGGCACGACAAGATAGGTCGGATCAAAGCGGCGGATCCGGGCCAGCGCGTCGGCCAGCGTCTTGTGATATTGCTGGGCCTCGATGACTTCCGGCAGCGGCAGGTTGACGTTGAACCCGGCACCTTCGCCCAATCCCTTTTCATCACGGAAACCCGAGAAATACGGATAGGCGAAGCTCGGGTCGCCATGGATCGACACCGTCAGGACGTCAGCACGCTGATAGAAAATATCCTGCTGGCCGTTGCCGTGATGATAGTCGATGTCGAGAATCGCAACCCGTCCGTAACGCGACAGATACTGCGCCGCGATGGCCGCATTGGCGAGATAACAGAAGCCGCCGAACACCTGGGATTCCGCATGGTGGCCGGGTGGCCGCACCAGCGCATAGGCGGCCGGCGCGCCGTCCAGAACCAGATCGGCAGCGGTCATTGTGCAGTCAACGGCACGACGTGCCGCCAGCCACGCGTTTTCATTCAGCGGTGTGAAGGTATCGATGCAGTAATAGCCGGCCAGCACCGTCTGCTCCTTTGGCGGGCGGGTCTGGTTGCGAACCGGGAAGACATACGGGTAGATCGATTTCTTGGCTCCGGCGAGCTGACAGGCGCGGCGGATGTAGGAGACCAGTTTGGCGTCCTGCACTTCCAGAATATGCCGGTCCGGGTAATGTTTCGGTGGCACGCGGCGGGCGATGCCGGCGCTATCAAGCTCGCGCCAGATGGCGCGCACCCGGGCCGGGGCCTCGACGTAGCCGCGATCATGCATGTGATGGATTTCGTGCTGATCATTGATGACCACGGGAATCTGTTGGGCCTGGGGGTCTATCTTGTGCCTGGCGCGCGGTTTGACGTAGCGGAAATCACGCAGCCGGACCGGGTCATCGGTGATGGATGAGATGACCTTCCTGACATAAGCCGGTGGGCAGACGTTTTCGTATTTGCGGACCAGGATCGCCTCGGCGGTCTTCTGCACCAGGTCGCGTCCCGGTGCGTCGGTCTTGCCCAGCATGTCGACAACAAGATACGGCGGATCAATGGCGCCGGGTTCAATCGGTGTCTCGTACGCGGTGCCGATGATCGGTCTGGCACCAAAGCGCTCATAGAATTTCAGTCGGGCCGCATTCTGGGCGCAGATTGCCGGGTCGGGGCTGAGCGCCGGGTCGTCGGGCAGACATTCGAAGAACAGGGCCTCGGCACCCAGCGCCACAGCCTCTTCCTGAACACGGGAATACAGCACGTCACCGATGCCACGCCCGGAACCGCCGGGGGCAGCAGAAATCAGTTCCAGATAGCTGACCTGAATGTCTGAAAACAGCAACAGCAATGCCAGCCCGTGCAGCTTCTCATGGGCGTCTTCGGCAACGAACAGCCTAGACACGAAGCCATAAGAAATCGGATCGCGCAACTGATCGGGCAGCTTGTCGATGTCGGCATCGGGGATGCCCGGAAACTGGCGGCGCATGATCGTCTGCGCCTCTTTGATAACAGCGATGTTGGCAGGGGTGGTGTCGTCCTGAACCTTGCGAATGCGGAGCATGGATGGGCTGGCTTTCAATGTTGATGCCGGGTGTTGCCCCCGGTACCGGGCGGTTTCAACCGCTATATCAGATTAATCGGAAATCAGGGAAAATGCCATGTCCGGCAGCTGTATCACGCAATTTTTACTGGCCGTTGCCGATCCTGAAATGGTGACCGTATGATGGCTGGACGTGCATGTTATAATAAGCGTTTTTATTTCGTTCGCTCACCATTAGCGATCTGCATCAGGGTCGCGCCGGAGCGGACGGTAATTTTCTGGCGACCGCTGATGACAAGCCCGTCGTTTTCCCAACTGCTCATCAGACGTGAAACAGTATGCAGCGTGGTGCCGGTCATCTCTGATATATCCTGACGTGATATCGGGAAATCGATCAACATGCCTTCGTCGGTTTTTCTGCCGGAATTATTGACCAGTCCCATAATCGCGCTGGCGACTCGTTGCTCGACACGTTCGGTCGCCATCTCGACGATCCGCTCCTGCGCATCCTGCAACCGTGCACCGACTGTTTTGTAGGTATTGGAGGCGAAGCCTGGAAATTGTTCGACGGTTTTCTGCCAGATCGCAGACGGCCACGCCAGAGCAACGCAGTCAACGGCGGCAACCGCACTGGCCGGATAGGTATCAATACCAAGTGCAACGGCAATGCCGAATAATTCGCCACTGGCAATATAACGCGCGATAACCTGTTCACCGTTCGGCGTTACCTTGACGACGCGGATATACCCATCAAGCAAAAGGTAAAACGACAGAGCAACATCACCATGATTGAAAATATGCTGCCCTTTGGCGAACCGAAGCGGCTTCGCTTGTTCCAGAAGCGATGCCAACTGGTTTCGTTCGATGCCTGCAAACGGCGGCAGATCGGAAACCAGCGACGGATCAAGTGCAGCCATCAGAACCTCGGTAGAGTTTGTTGCAGCGCAATCATTCAATCTTCTAAAAGAGTTAAAACCCTGATGACGAGATTACACCAAATCTGAAGGGACACACTATGAACAAGACATTCCTGATTGCAATGATCACGGTAATCGGACTTTCGGCAAATTTAGCTGTTGCTGAGCAGTTTGAGGTTCAGATGCTGAACAAAGGAGCCAAGGGCGGCATGGTGTTCGAGCCGGATTTCATCAAGGCAGCGCCCGGTGATACGGTCAAATTTATCTCGGTCGACAAAGGACACAATGTCGAGGCGATCAAGGGGATGCTGCCGGATGGAGTCGAGATATTTAAAAGCAAACTCAGCAAGGATTATGTGCTGACCGTGACGCAAGAAGGCGTGTATGGCATCAAATGTACGCCGCATTACGGTCTGGGTATGGTTGCCATGATTGCCGTTGGCAAGCCGGTCAATGCGGATGCTGCCAAGGCCGTCAAGCAGCATGGCAAGGCCAAGCAAAGATTTGATGAGATATTTTCGGCTCTTGACGCCGTGAAGTAACAGAGCGCACTTGTGACACGTGACGGGTAAGCGCTGGTCGCTTATCCGTCATTTGTCTGAGCGGAGATGTTGATGGCTATTCCCCATTATCGGCCCTTTTCGGGACCGGCGATTTTAAGCCATGGCTTTAGGCCATTCTTTTTTCTGGGTGCATTCTATGCCGGGGCATCGGTCATGCTGTGGCTGCCGCAATTTTATGGAGAATTGGAACTGGCGACTGTTTTTGCCGGCGTAGACTGGCATGCCCACGAGATGTTTTTCGGGTTTCTCGCTGCCGTGCTGACCGGGTTTCTCTTTACCGCCGTGCCGAACTGGACCGGACGCATGCCGATTGTCGGCCTGCCGCTGCTGGCGCTGGTGCTGCTGTGGCTGGGCGGGCGCATCGCGGTCACCTTTTCTGTATACACGGGCTGGCTTGTGGCGATGCTGATTGATGTTTCGTTCCTGGGAGCGGTCCTGGTTGTCATTGCAATCGAAATTGTCGCCGGCAAGAACTGGCGGAATTTGCGAATATTGCTGCCGCTCGGGCTTCTGGTTGCGGCAAATGCCGGGTTCCATCTTGAAGCCCATTTCACCGGCGCCACCGATTTCAGTCGACGCGGCGCGATGGCAGCGGCGATCATTCTGATCATGATCATTGGCGGGCGGATCATCCCGTCGTTCACCCGCAACTGGCTGGTGCAACACAATCCGGGACGCATGCCAGCGTCGTTCAGCCGTTTCGACATGATCGCCCTGGCGACCGGGGTTCTTGCTTTTGCGCTTTGGATCGGATTACCGGACTACGCCCTGAGCGGTGTTATACTGGCTTTGGCGGCGTGGCTGCATTTTGTCCGGCTGAACCGATGGGCCGGGATGCGGGCGCTGGCTGAGCCAATGGTTATCTGCCTGCACGTCGGCTATCTGTTCGTCCCCATCGGTTTTGCGTTTCTTGCGGCGAATATTTTCTGGCCGGGCACCGTTCCTGCGGCTGCCGGCACGCACGCTTTTGGCGCCGGTGCGATCGGCACCATGACGCTATCGGTGATGCTGCGTGCCTCCCTCGGGCATAGTGGTCGGGCGATCAAGGCCGGGGGGTTGATCAAGCTGATCCTCGCGGCCCTGCTTGTATCGGTGACGGTGCGCATTCTGGCGGCACTGCTTCCTGATGTCGCTTTTCTCGCGCTGCATATCGCGGCCTTCGGATGGGTGCTGGCCTTCACAGGCTTTGCCCTCGGCTTCGCGCCCGTTCTGTTCGGCCGGAGCCGGTCGAACTAAATCATTTTCCTTTAAAAAAAGAGGCCCGCATCGTTAAACGATGCGGGCCGGAAGTATAGGGGATATCGTGCTTACGGCAGTACTTTGCGATTTGTATGTGCGTCACCATAAGCGGTCGGCGGCAGGACTTGTTGCATCAGATCATTGTCCCAGGTGCCGGCTACTTTGATGTGCGCGGTAGCGCCCAGATTGACGGCCTCGATCAGATTGTGATTGACGTAGGCATAGACGCCGGGCTGGCGGAAGGTATAAAGCGCCGCTCCGGCCGAGCCACCGCGAATGAACCAGGTTTCCTGATCACGCAGCGGCGGGCTGTTGAACTTGCCGGTTTCCCAGACCAGATCACCATGACCGCCGATCAGGTGCGGCCGGGTGTCGCGGTTGGCCTGACTGTGAATAATCAGCACGGTCTCACCGACAGTGCTTTGCAAAGCATTGTCACCGGTCAACGCGCCGGCCTTGCCGTTGAATACCACATGTGACGGGATCAGACCGTTCATCACCTCTAGCGTCTCGGCATAGGCACTGCCGTGATCCTTGTAACGTTTGAACTCCCCGTCCTTGCCCCTGGGCACATAGAAATCGTTCTCGCCGATGTAGATCACTTTGTCGTATTTGACGGAGCGGCCCTTGTCGTCCTTCAGGCCGTCTCTGGGCAGAATCATGATGGTGCCGCTCATGCCCGAAACCACATGCCAGGGGATCATCGGTCCGCCTGGTGCGCAGTGGTAAACAAAGGTGCCGGGGCGGGTTGCCTTGAAACGCAGCACCGTCTTTTCACCCGGGTTGATCAGCGTCAGCGCACCGCCGCCAAGCCCGCCGGTCGCCGCATGGAAATCTATGTTATGCGGCATGCTGTTTTCCGGCGGGTTGATCAGGGTCAGTTCCACATAGTCCCCTTCATGCACGACCATCAGCGGACCGGGGATTGAGCCTTCAAATGTCATGCCCTGCATCATCGTGCCGTCACCGTCGATCTCGATTTCCTTTTCGATGATCGTCATTTCGAATTCGATAATGCCGGGTTCTTTCGTGGTAGCCTGTTCATGGTCATGGGCGAAAGGTGGCGGCACCAACTTGACCTTGCGGCGGGGCATCTTGCTTAAGTCCGGCTTCTTGCCGGTCGCCGAGGTGGCGGCGGCCATGCTGATATTCTGTGTCATCAGTGCAGGAACGGCCAACGCCGTGCCAACGAGAACGGAGCGACGGGTAAGCATTTTGGTTCTCCTTGTTCAGTCATTTAAAGGACGCTGAACAGGAGGGTAGGCCTGGCGATCTGCTTGTTCTTTGTTCGTGGACAAACAAATCAAAGGTGCGTTGATTGACGCTCGATGAGGGCAAGGCCGGCGGCGGCCAGAAACGGCAGGCTCTGCACGACCAGCGTCGAAGCAAAGATATTGGTTTCCAGCGCTTCGGTGGTGTTGGCGAAAAAGATCGCGGCGGCACCGGCCATCAGCAGCGAACCCAGCCAGGCCTCGTGTTTTGCCGGGAACAGGGATCGTTTGGCGACGCCGCCCTTTTCGGTGCGCTTGAAACCGATCTGGATACCCGACAGCCCTTCCCAGACGGCTTTGCCGACGGTCATCTGCAGGCTCATCGCGGCCAGCGCGGCGCTGAGGATATGCTGCGGGCTGATGCGGACCCGGACCAGATGCAATATGAAGCAGTGCAGCAGATTGACGATGAACATCGCCAGGATCGGCAGCGTGAACGGCAGCATCGGGATCAGCACGCCGACAAACAGGATCATCGGCACCCATAAAAGATTGAGGAACGCCGCCAGCACGCCGAACGCATCGGATATCCAGTAGCACCACCCGGTCACGAATTGTGCCTTTTGCGCGGGCTTCAGGGTCGGGCTTTTCGGCAGCATGTGCCGCCAGTGCTTGCGGATGATCTGCATGGCACCATAGGCCCAGCGATGGCGCTGCGTCATGAACGCTTTCAGGGTATCGGGCAGGATGCCGAAGCCGTAGCGGCGATTGGTATAGAGCGCGCCATACCCGGCTTCGAACAGGCGGAGGCCCAGTTCGGTGTCTTCGGTAATGGTGTCGGTGGCCCAGCCGCCAACCTCATCGAACGCGGTGCGGCGCAGCAAAAGCATGGTGCCGTGCGCGATCACCGCATCGTTTTCATTGCGCTGGACCATGCCGATGTCGAAGAAGCCGGTGTATTCGCTGTTCATCACGGTTTTCAGGAAGCTCTGATTACCGTCGCGGTGGTCCTGCGGTGCCTGCACCAGACCGATGGTCGGATCATCGAACGCCGGTACCAGATCCCTGAGCCAGGTCGGCGTCACGGTATAGTCGGCATCAAGCAGCGCGATCACCTCGACCGCCGGGTCCATGTGTTCGAGTGCCAGGTTGAGGGCGCCGGCCTTGAAGCCTTTGACGTTGACCAGATTGAGAAACTTGAAGTGCGGCCCTAACCGCTGGCACGCAGCCTCGACTGGTCGCCACAGGGCTTCTTCCGGGGTGTTGTTGATGACCACCAGCACTTCGTAATCCGGGTACGAAAGGGCGGCGATGCTTTCCAGCGTCTCGATCAGGACTGCCGGGTTTTCACGGTAGGCCGGAACATGCACAGACACTTTCGGCCAGTGATAACCGACCGGTGGCTCAACATAGGTGTCGATCAGGCGTCTGGGCGGGAAGCCCAGCGTGACGTCGGCGACCTCATGCACCTTGACCAGCGTCATCAGCGACAACGGCACCATCAGGGCGATACCAAAAACCCAGGCGATGGCCGAGCCGATGTTCAGATAGTTCTCGACCGGATACAGCAGCGCCAGCGACATCGGCGCGGCGAGTGCATTGCAGGCCAGCGCAAACACCAGCGCATGACCGAACGTCGAGCGGATCAGGGTCAGGCCGACGACGCACGAGAACAGACCAAGGAACATCGCCAGTATCAGGCGGGGATAGAAGGTTGAATCGCGGAAGTCGCCTTCAAGGGGGAATTTAAGCTGCCCGTTGGTGCCGAACAGACCCCAGTAGGCGCCGACGCTTCCCTCTCGGGTTTTCCATGGCTGATCGAAGGCTTCGATGATGTTGAAGGCGATCGAGCGGTCGGTGGCTGTGCGCACGAACTCGCGGATGATCTTTGCCTGAATGGTTGGTCCGACATCGGCGGCGCGGTTGTTGTAGCCTTTCGATGGCCAGCCGAATTCTGAGATGACGACGCGCTTGCCGGGATAGGCATCGCGGATCTCCTGATAGCGGTCCATCGTATAGGCAATGGCGTCGTTGTCGTTGATACCTTCCCAGTAGGGCAGGACATGCACGGCGATGAAATCAACCTCGCGCACCAGCTCCGGGAATTTCAGCCAGATATCCCATGTCTCTGCAGTCGACACCGGCTGGCGGGCGCTATGGCGGACCTTGCGCAGCTGTGCGATCAGATCGGCCACCGGCAATTCGCGGCGCAGCAGGGTTTCGTTACCGACGATGATTTCGCGGATGTTGGAGTTGCGGTTGACCAGCTTGAGCAGGGACTGAACCTCTAGCGCGTTTTCTTCCTGATCGCCACCGATCCAGGCGCCGGCGATGACGTACAGGCCGTGTTCACGGGCGATAGCCGGCATCTCGGCATTGCGGCCGCGCGCCGAATACAGCCGGATACCCCGGGTGACGGTCGTGATCGCCGTCAGTTCGCGGTGGATGCGGGCCCGGGTGTCGTCGTCCAGGGGCAGGTACTGGTCATCGGGCGGGCCGATGGTATAGGAAAGGGAACTGACATCATTGAGCGCCGAAGGCGGCGATGCGGTCTCGCGAAGAAACAGCCACAATCCGGCATGCAGCACCAGTACGATCAGGGCCGCGGCAAAGGCGATGGGCAGTGAGCCGCGCTGTCGTTTGTCGATGGTGTCTGGCGCGCGGTCGATCACGGAACGCGGCCCGGATTATTTGGGTGGGGTGGGAGACGGCAGATTTGGCAAAATCTTGCCGCTGGCAGAAGCGGATGCCGTAACCGGATCGAGCCAGCAGGCCTTGATTCTTGCCGTCATCAGTTCCGGCTTTTCAGGCACAATGCCGGTCACGGCGCAGTCGAATGCCAGACGCAGGTGCGGCTTCGGGCAATCGAAGCGTTCGTACAAGGCGATCAGTTCATTGGCGGCGACGATGTCTTCACGCAGGATCGACGTCAGAGACTTCTGCCCGACCCATCTGCAGCCATTATCGAACTGGGATGGTTCGGGGACAGGCTTCTTGCGCAGCACCGGTGCCGTGCTCGGCGTTTGCGCCGATGCGACGTCAACGGCGACAAATATCGCCATAAACATGCACACGAAGAAAACTGCGCTTTGTCGCATCGTATCGGTACCTTGATCTGAACGTTGCCGCCGGAATGAGAACGGGCGCAAATTTGTCGATTAGCTGACGAATATCTATAGGGGATGTGGCGTTACGCAAAGGAATTTCTTGAGAAATGAGCGACAATCTGGTCGCAGCCCTCAACTTGACACACCCTGGACCGCTTTCTGACCCAAAATTGACATTCCCGTGGCGTCATTGTGGCAGATACAGATGCGTCCGTGCGGCTATCTGTCGGCAGCGGTCAGTGGTTGACCCAGAAACGGTCGGGCGAACGGCACCATCCCGGCATTGTCATGTGCGATGCCTTCCGCAGGCTCAATACGCCAGTGAAAAGGTGTGCGCATGGCTTCAGCGATCTGGCGGGAGCGAGCGTAAAAAAACTGCCCGCGGGCAAAGCGATGCGGTCCCTGCGCCTGGGCTTCAGGGGTCTGCCTCAGATACCTGGCGTTGGGGTCGGTGTCATGGGTGCCCAGCAGCACGACGGCATGATGACTGAAAGCCTGGCCAAGCGCATCGGTGCTGAGCGGGGCACCGGCCAGACCATAAGGATAGGGGATGGTCCTGTCCGGAACCGTATACCACCCGGCATTGGCTAAGACGGCGCTGCGGATCCGGGCTTCCGGCAACAGCATGAGCATACGATGCACGAACTGGGCGCCGGCCGAGTGCCCGAAGATGTCGTAACGCTTCGCCTGCAGATGGTTGGAGGCGGTCACGTCGGTGAATATTTTCTCGATGACGGAAAATGACCATGCGGATTTCGGCGTCGGCTGGCCGTTCGTGTCCGTGATGTTGCCAAGGTTATAGCCACGCGACTTCGGGTAATCGGCCTTGGAAAATTCAGGCGCGAGCACAAGGAAGCGGCCCCGGTCGGCCTCGGCAATCCAGTTGTCGCGGTAGTCGGAAGCATTGCGGTTGACGCCGTGCAAGATGAAGACGACCGGCATGTCTGCACCGGCCCCGGCCGGCAGGTGGTACCAGACGTTGATTTCAGGGCTGTCCACAGCCGCGCCCGCCGGGACTTTCACGACACCGCTGCCGGGGTTCAAAACCGGTTCGGCCCAACCTGGGTACGCTGTGGAAAGAACACCGAGAAACATCAACATGAAAACGATGTGACGCATGGGCATGTGGGTGATGGCCTTCCTTGAATCCCACGTATCCTACAGCATATATGGATTAGTGAGCGAACGGGGAATGATGCGTCATGAGAAAAATCGGATTGATCGGTGGCCTGAGCTGGGTATCGACGGCGGCATATTACCGGCTGCTCAATGAAATCACGCAGCTGACACTGGGTGGTGTCAGTTCGGCGCACCTGATCCTCGAAAGCGTCAACCGGCAGGAATATGTCGACAACGTCATCCATAAAAAGGACGAAGCTGCCGCGTGCACGATGATCCTGAAAGCGGCCCGGGCGATCGAGGCCGGCGGGGCTGAATTTATCGTCATCTGCTGCAACGACGTGCACCGCTTTGTGCCGGAGATCCAGCCGCACATCGCGATCCCCTTTCTGCATATCGCAGAGGCGACAGGGCAGGCGATTCGGGATGCTGGGCTCAGCCGCGTCGCCCTGCTTGGTGTCAGGAAGACCATGGAAGGGACATTCTATCAGAGTGTTCTGGACCGTATGGATATCCAGACGATGATCCCGGACGGGGCGCAGCGTGATTACATTGATGCAACGATCATGGAGGAAATGGTCAAGGGCCAGTTCCTGCCTGAAACCCGCGCGGGGTATGTTGCACTGATGGAAAAGCTGCATCATGCGGGTGCCCAGGGTATAATTCTCGGCTGTACGGAAATCCCGCTGCTGATCAGCCCGGACGATATCGATGTGCCGACGTTCTCGACCACTGATCTGCATTGTCAGGCGGCTGTGGCGATGGCGCTTTCTTGAAGGAGTTGCGAATGGATCAGTCTATGGCATCGGAAAAAGACGCCGTCAGGATCGTCAGAGGGACGGCGCTTGAAGTCCAGTTCACGGGGCCGGGTGGTACCGGTCGTGCTGATGTTTCCGATTTTACCGGAGCGGGCAGCGCCGAGACCTGGGTCGGCCTGGTCAAGTTGCCGCCGTTGACGGTCACCGGCCCACATAATCATGGTGAACAGGAACTGACGATCTATGTGGTGGCCGGGCAGGGCCGTATCCGCTGGGGCGACGGACTGGCGTACGCCGGTGATATCGGCCCCGGCGATTTTGTTTATTTCTCTGCCTTCGCACCGCATCAGGAAGAAAATCTGAGCGCCGAGACGACCCTTGATCTGGTTGTCGTGCGCAGTGACCGGGAGCGGGTTTTCAATCCGCTCGAGATGACCGTGGTCGAGACGCCGGAAATGGTCGGCTAGCCTTAAAAGGTTTCAGCTTTCGGTGCAGGTTTTGCATAGCACTGCAAAACACCACCCGGCCCGGTTGTCCGGGGCGATCCGCGCCAGATCGAAGACCAGACTTTCTTTTCGAACTCGATCTCTTTCTCGAAGCCGGACATTTCGCCGTGTGCGAAATCCCTGATCGAAACGATGCCATAGCCCGGATCGGGCAGGCCGCTGACGACAACGTGGCGGATACCGTACTCGATCATCAGCGCTGCGGCCTCAAAACCGAGCCTGTCGGCATCAATCGTGATAATCCCTGTTGTCATGACATCCGAGAGTTTCGTCTTTGCCGGGTTGAGGCCGCAGGCAACCACCCGGCGCAACAGATCACGCTCGGTGAAAATGCCTTTAAGTTCGCCGTCCTCGATCGCCAGCACGGCGGCGACATTGCGTTCCGCCATCAGCTTCGATACCGAAACGATATCGGTCTCGCCGGTGACGTGCAGCAGGTTCTGACCGGCGACGATGTCTAGCAGTTTTCTGTGGTGCATGGGTCTCCTCCTGATTAAAGGCCGACGATATCTGCCGGTCCTGCCCCAGAGAGACCATAAGGGTACACCGGAATTGAAAATGAAAACAGTGCTGACATTGAGCCTGTGACTGGTCCGTTATATCAATAATCGAAGGAAAAACCTTGTTTCTGCAGTCGTCCCGGCCCGGATAGTATGCCTGTATACATATTATAATGTTGCAGCCGGGAGCGCGGGCTATGAAGTTTGGTGTAAGACTTGCCGTCCAGGGCGAGATGGGTGCCAAGGGGCAGGGCTGGGATTATACCCGCGACATGGCGGTTGAAGCGGAAGCGCTCGGCTTCGATTCAGTCTGGCTGCCGGATCATGTGATGAACGCGCACATGACAAAAACCACGCCGATGCTGGAATGCTGGACCGTACTTTCGGCATTGGCGGCGCTGACCAGCAAGGTCACGTTCGCCGGGCACACCTTCAACAATTCGCTGCGTAATCCGGCGGTGATGGCGAAAATGGCGGCGACGTTCGACGTCATGTTCGGGGGCCGGCTTTTGTATTCACTGGGCTCGGCATGGTTCAGTTGCGACAGCCGGAGGTTACGGCACTGCTCGTGGGATGAGCGCGACGACCGGCTTGCCCGCCTGCGCGAAGCGCTGATCATTGCCAAGCGCATGTGGACCGAACCAGAAGTCTCGTTCGATGGTAAATTCTACACCCTTGATCGGGCGATCCTTGAGCCCAAGCCGGTGCAGAAACCGCATATTCCGATCTGGGTGCCGGGTGATTCCGAAGCGACCCGGAACCTGGTTGCGGAAATGGCCGACTGCTGGCTGATCTACTCGAAACCACCCGAGGTGATCCATGCCTGGTCCGAAGACATGAACCTGCGGGCCGGGCGCAAGGTGCCGATCGCCATTTCAACGGTCTCGTTGTACGGGCTCGGCGATGAGGATGTCACCAAGTGGAGCCATCTGTATGCCGAAGAGCGCAAGCATCGCTTTGCCAAGCCGCCGACGCCGGCCGATGTGCTGAACGAGAATTTGTGGGGAACGGCCGAGCAGTGTGTCGAACGTATCCGCCAGTGGCAGGCAGCGGGTGTCACGCATCTGATTATCCAGCCTATTCCACCGTTGCAGGGGATGCGGCACTTTGCCGAAGATCTGATGCCGGTGTTAAAGTCCTAGAACGCTGTTCATAAATACGGTTTTATCTGCCAAACAGGGAAGAGCATGGCTATACTGATGCTTCATGTGGATGGAGTTTCGGCCAGATGCCACCCGAAGATTACCTGCGGCGATCACCAATCCGCTTCGACGAAGAAAACTATCAGGCCTGCTATGAATACTGGCAGCGTCTGAAGGGGGCGCGCAAATCACCCAAATGGTCTGAGTGGGACTGGTTTGAGATCCCTGTCAAACTGATCCCGTACTTTCTTGTCGTCGACGTTATTCCGGCAACAGGGCAGGAGCCCCGGGACTACGTATACCGGTTCTGGGGGACGGCATCTGTCTCCATGCACAGCTTTGATTTTACGAACCTGTCGATCCGCAAAATCCGCTCCCCGATAACAGCAAAAATGACCGCCGAGCAATATGATGAGGTGGCAGATACCCATGAGGCTGTCGGCAGCGCTTATACGGTTCAGGCCGGCGAGAACGGCTTGCCGCATGTGCAGACATCGTTGCGCATGCCGTTTTCCAACGACGGCGAAACGGTCAGCCAGATCGCCACGTATTGCGACTGGAGCCGGGATCTGCAACAGATCAGGGAAGAGCATATTCGTGCTTATGGCACGCGGCTCAAATAGGGCACGGGTTGTATGTCAGGTCTGCGCGCTGCCCGTTACTGCGGTGAAATAATCCGGAAACCGGGCTTCGATGTTGGCTGCCTCGCTCAGGGTTTCTGAAAGGTGCTTGCTGAGCGCTGCCCGCGCCCGGGTCGGATCGGCGGCGGCGAGGGCTTCGACGATGGTGATGTGATCATCAAGTATGCGTTGCGCCTTGCCCGGGGTCATCAGGTGCAGACAGCGTAACCGGTCGATCTGACCGGACCGGCTCTGGACCAGCGTTAAAAGATCCGGCACCCCGGCCGCCAGATACATGCGGGCGTGCAGGGCTGCGTCTGCCGCCGAGAAATCCACCAGATCGCCGCTCTGGATGTCAGCTTCCTGCCGGCGTATAAGGACTTCAAGATCGGCAATCAGCGCATCTTCGCGTGTCTGCGCCAGGGTTTCGATAATCTCCAGTTCCACCGCACGGCGCAGGAAGTGCGCCTGACGGGCCATCGCCAGATCGATTGCCGCGACCACGGTTGCGTATTGGGGATAGACGTCGACCAGCCGCTCTTCTTCAAGGCGCATCAGCGCATCGCGGACGGGAGTCTGGCTGACGCCGAAACGCTCAGCCAGTTCGGCTCTGGAGAGCACGGTTCCGGGAACCAGCTTCAGCCCGATAATCAACGCCCTGAGCGCTGCGTAAACCTCAGTCGCGGCAGACGTTGGCCTGACCGTGGTATCAGTTTCCGGCTCTATCGCACCCTCCAAGGCAACATGCCTGAATGACATAAGTCCAGCTTGCTCGGTTGAAGCTAATATATTAGTGTTTCAGCTTCAACACACAAGCTGCCAATGAGCGGCTATCAACCCTTTGGGAGGGATTAAATGCACGTTTCACTTAAAGTGGGGCTTCTGGCCTCAGCTGTTTTTGTTGCCATGTCCGGTGTCGTATCTGCTGGCGACCTCAAGCTCGTCACCGGCCCACAAGGTGGTTCGTGGATCCGCTTGGTGGCGCTCTCAAGAATCTGATCGAAAAGCAGATTCCCGGCACCGACGTGAAGGTTGGCCCAGGCGCCGGCATTGCAAACGTCAAGGCCATCGAAGCCGGCAAGGCCGATATCGGTTTTGCCAACTCCGTTTCGACCGTCGATGCCATTAACGGCAAAGCACCGTTCGAGAAAAATTACACCAACGTCTGTAACGTTGCAGACGCTCTATCCGGGCTCAACCAGGTTGTCACAGTCGCCGGCATCGACAACAACTGGGTGGTCAGTCAATCGTGAGCCAAAGGCAACACCGGCGAGCAGATCACGGTTCACCTGCTGGAAGCTTACGGCTTGTCCTATAGCGATCTGCCGAAGGTCAACCAGGGGTCCTATACGGACTCAGTCAACCAGCTGAAAGACGGCAACGCCGAGTGGTTCACGCTCGGCTCGACGGCTCCTGCCAGCTCGGTTATGGATCTCGCTGCATCACGCGATGTCGTTCTGGTCCCGATTCCGGACGACGGTCTCGCCAACATGCAGAAAATCAACCCGGGCTATAAGCGTATCGTGGTCAAAGCCGGTACGTACCCCAAGCAAACCGCTGACGTTCCGACCGTTGGTTATGCAACCCACGTCATCGCCCGTTGCGATCTTGACGCGAAGACAGTTGAAGGCGTCCTCGTTGCAATGGCCGGTGGCATTGGTGATCTGGCAGCCATTGCCAAAGCCATGACCGGTGCCGATCCGAAGGCCATGGCTTTTGATATCGGTGTGCCGATGCATGCCGGTGCCACGGCGTTCTACAAGTCGAAGGGCGCGCTCTAAGCCGAACCCTTTTGCCTGAATGATCTGACCTGCGGCGTTTCTCCGGAAACGCCGCAGGATATTTTCTCTATGCGGTCGGAGAAGTCATATGTTTACCGGTAAGAACTGGGCCTGGTATGCGATCACGGTTGTTGGCGCATCCATGTCCCTCTATCACCTTTATGTTGCCTTCTTCGGCTCGCCCGATGCCCAGCTTTTCCGCACCACGCACATCGCCTTCGCACTGGTGCTGGCGTTTCTGATGTCGCCGTGTTTTCCGAAAAAAGACGGCACCCCCGGGTGGATTGATATTTCCCTCATAGGCTTGTCGCTGCTGGCTTGCGGTTATCAGTTCTGGGCCAAGGACTATATCGACAATCGCATGATTTATGTCGATGAGCCTGTACCGCCGGCGACTGGATATTCGGCTCTTTGATGGTGGTTATGTTGCTTGAAGCAACCCGCCGTCTGATGGGCACTGGTGCTGCCGATCACGGCGCTCGTCTTCGTTGCCTATGCCCTGATCATTCACTGGGACCGATCTCGGCCCGTTGCTCGAACAGCTGTATCTGACGACGGACGGTATTCTGGGTATTCCGGTCAGTGTCTCGGCTACGTATGTGGTGCTGTTTATCCTGTTTGGCGCGTTTGTCGAGCGGACCGGTACCGGGCAACTGTTTATGGATTTTGCCATGGCGCTAACCGGCCATACCGCCGGCGGCCCGGCCAAGGTTGCCTGTATCACCAGCGCCATGTTCGGCACCGTTTCCGGCAGTGCCGTCGCCAACGTCATGACCACGGGCACCTTTTCAATCCCGCTGATGAAGCGGATCGGCTATCGGCCGGCCTTCGCCGGTGCGGTTGAAGCCGTCGCCTCGACGGGCGGCCAGATCATGCCGCCGATCATGGGGGCTGCTGCCTTCGTCATGGCTGAATTCATGGGCATCGCTTATCTTGAAGTGGCCAAGTTTGCCCTGATCCCGGCGATCCTATATTTCGGCGCGCTGTTCATGGCCGTGCATTTCGAAGCCCGCCGCGTCGGCATGGTCGGTCTGCCGAAAGCAGATCTGCCGTCTCTCAAGGCAACGCTGGTCAACAGCGGCCATCTGTTTATCCCGCTGGTCGTCATCGTCGGCGTTCTGATCGCCGGCTTCAGTGCGCCGTTCGCAGCGCTTTGCGGTATTTTCTCGGTCTTCCCGACGATCATGCTGCGTAAATCAAGCCGCCAGCATCTGAATGCACAGAATATGCTGGAAGCCCTCGTCGATGGGGCCAAGAACGCGGTTGGCGTTGCGCTGGCCTGCGGTTGCGCCGGGATCGTCATCGGTGTCATCGCACTGTCCGGCCTCGGCATCGAGTTCACCAGTTTTGTGCTGGATATTTCCCAGAACTCGCTGGTCATCGCCCTTTTCTTCACGATGCTTGCCGGCATCATCCTCGGTATGGGCATGCCGACGACGCCGGCTTATATCATGCAGGTGGCCCTGCTGGTGCCGGCTGTCGTCAAGCTTGGCGTGACCGTCGAGGCGGCGCACATGTTCGTCTTTTACTTCGCCATCCTGTCGGCGATCACGCCGCCCGTCGCCCTTGCCGTTTACGCGGCAAACGGCATCTCCGGCGCGGGTCTGTGGGAATCGGGCGTGGCTGCGGTGAAGCTCGGCCTGACCGGCTACATCATTCCGTTCATGTTCGTGTTCGGCCCGTCATTGCTGCTGATCGGCCCCTGGTCAACCATCGCGCTGACGACAATTTCAGCGGCATGCGGGGTGGTGCTGCTTGCCGCCGGTTTGCATGCTTTTCTGATAACCCATGCCAGCATATGGCAGCGGGTCTTTCTGGTGGCGGCAGCGCTCTGTCTGATCAAGCCGGGTCTGTATACGGATTTGGCCGGTGCGACATTGGCGGGCATCGTCATCATCACGCAACTGATCGAACGGAGGCGGCTGCAAGCCGCCGCCTGACGGGATTGCTGTCGCGCGGAGCGTCCCGCTTCGCTCAGGAGAACGCTTTTGTTGACGACGAAGGACGGGTCGAGCGTGCCGTCCAAGAGTCGCCAGCACATTCTGGACACTGGTCATGCTGACGCGCTCGGCTGTTTCTTCGCACAACGCCGAGTGGTGCGGCGTGAACAGAATGTTGTCGAGGGTGAGCAGCGGACATGTCCGCTGCCGGCGGCTCCTGGCGGGTGACATCCAGACCGGCACCACCAAGCGTTCCCGTTGTCAGCGCCGCATGAAGCGCATCCTCGTCGATCAGCGAGCCGCGTGCCGTGTTGATGACGTATGCGCCCGGTTTCATCATGGCAAATTCTGCGGCACCCAGCAGAGCCGAGCCATCCGGGTTGGCGGGCAGATGCAGGCTGACGAAATCGGCTTCGGCCAAGGCGTCCCGGAATTCTCCAACGAACCGATAGCCTTCTTCGGCAGCAATGCGCTTCGACGTCTCCCGGCCGCACGCGATCACGGTCATGCCGAAGGCCCGGCAGAGGTTGGCCGTGGCGCGGCCGATGCCGCCAAGGCCGATGATCAGAACCGTTTTATTCAGGATTTCGTGCCCGATGCTTTTCAGGCGCTGGTCATACTTTCCGGTGCGGGTGTTGCGATCCATGACGGCGACCTGCCGGCTGATGCCGAGCATCAGCATCAGCGAGTGTTCCGCGACGGATGCTGCCAGGGCATCGCCAACGATGGAAAGCGGAATACCCCGCCTGGTCAGGGCATCAACGTCGATATGGTCATAGCCGACACCCATCCGGGACACGGCTTTCAACTTTGTTGCGCCATCAATAGCTGCGGTCGGCAACGGGGTTAATCTCAGGATCAGAGCATCCGCGTCGCGTAACCCCTCTGCCAGTGTCACTGCTGACGGTTTCTCATGATAATTGATTTCGATGTCAGCGCGCGCGTGCAGTAAAGCCATGCCGCTCGGGTGCACCGGGCCTTCAACGAAAATATGTTTCATGATGATGGGGTCTCCACTCTGAAAATGACGTGTATCGGTACGCGTGATTTTTGCGCATTGTCACTTAGCGGTCGGATGGAAACGTTGTCAATTGCGGCGGCACCTTGCCGCCTTGAGGTGCGCGCTTTTGTTTGCTGAGGTCTGCTGTTTATCTGACGTCGATATCTGGATCGGGAATAAGGGTGCGATCAGTTCTTGGCTTCTGTCGGCGTCAGGCCGAACAGTTTCTTGAAGGCGGTCGAGAAATTCGCCGGATTGGAATAGCCCGCCCGATAAGCCGCTTCACTGATGCTGATCCCCTCCGAGATCAGGGCATTGCGTGCCCGGTGCAGGCGATACTCGCGGATGAAGTCGACGATCGTGACGCCGTAAGCCGTCTTGAATGCACGCTGCAGCGATTCGACGCTATGACCCAGCGCCCGGGCGATCTGGCCGAGGCTGAGTTCATCGTCAATATGCTCAAGAATGTAATGCCGGATCGCCTGGCCGCGATTGATCGTGCGAACGGGCGCGCCATCGAGGCCATCGGCAACGGGTTGCCCGGCAATGGCCGACAGTCCTTCTGAAAAGATGTCGATGGCCTTGCTTTCGATATTCATGCGCTGGATGACGTGCGGCGCTTGCGGCTGGCTCAGAATTTGTTCGCAAAGAGCCAGCACACGTTTGGAAGGTGTCCAGCGCGCGTCCATCCGATGCGATTTCATAAATGTAGCAATCGCCGCGCCATCTTCCGGGACATCGCCCATATACTGTTTGATCCAGTCATGCGGTGCCGAAACCAGCACCTTGCGGATGCGCGTGCCCTTTTTGGACATGCGTTTGCTGGGTGCGTGTTTGGTCACGGACCAGGCATGTCCCGACGGCCCCTCGGGGTTGCCGAGCTGGATGCGTTTGCCGTCCAGCTCCATAGCGACGACACCTTCGAGGAAAACCGCAATCGTCAGTTCGGGCTCAACGATTGTCTGCGTGTTCAGATCATGGGCTTCAAGCGTATCGGTTGCGTGGACGCGCAGACCACTGTGGCAGCGGTAATTGTTGAGACTGCCGTGAATGATGGTGTCATCGGCGTTGAGCCTTGGCGCGGCAATGGTGTAGCCGCGACCGGATGGACGAACCATCTGCATCAGCATGCTACCCGTGACGATCGAGTCCGGGATGGCGGATCGCTTTTGACGCCGCTTGGTGCCGTCACTTTTTTCCTGTCGATGGTTCATGCCGACCTGATCCCGTTATTCCTGCTTTCTTCGTCATTCGTTGCTGCACACGACATTGATGATTTTGCAGATGCCGCATTGCTGGAGAAGAACAGCATGGGCTGATACTAATAATCATTCTCAATTAAGCAAGAACATATATATAAAGCGAGGACAGAGATGAGAGACGAAGCAAATCCGCGTGGGCAGCGGGTAACAAGTTTGCCGCGACAATCAGTTGCCCGGTTCCACGATGAACCGGCACAACGGATCATCGGCTGGCGCTTGGCGCTGTTGACCGGCGCCGCTCTCACTCTGGTCTGTGGCGATGTCTTTGCAGGGGATGCGGTCCGGACAGCCGCGACGGCCAATACCGAGTTGGCCCAGAGCAAGGACAAGACCAAAAAGAAATCTGAACCGATCCTGCTGCAACCGATCTCGATCGATGCCAAGGCGGACGTCATTACGGGGGGCGTGCAGCTCAACTCCGACGATCTGGATCGGATCGATGCCGATACCATCAAGGATGTGTTTCGTCAGGAGCCCGGTGTCACGGTCGGTTCGCCCATGTCGATATCCCAGAAAATCTATGTCAACGGGATCGAGGATACGAACCTGTCCGTCGACATCGACGGTGCCCGTCAGGCCAACAAGACGTACCATCACATCGGCACAACGGTTATCGATCCCGGTCTGTTGAAGGCGGTGAAGATCGAATCCGGTGTTGCGCCGGCGGATGCTGGCCCGCAGGCGTTGGCCGGGTCCATTTCGCTGGAAACCAAGGACGGCCGCGATCTTGTCAAAGCCGGCAATACCTTCGGCGGTTTCGGTAAGCTCAGCTACAACACCAACACCCAGGGCTTCAGTGAAGATGCGGCGCTCGCCGCCAATCATGCCGGTTTCGATATCATGGCCTACGGCACGAAGTCGGGGGGTAAGGATTTTGATGACGGCGATGGAAATACGGTCCAGGGGTCGCGGCCGGATTCAACAAATTTCATCGGCAAGCTCGGCTATACGGCATCGAACGGCTATCGCATCAAGTTCTCGGCAACACGCTATGACGACATCTCGCTGCGTGATGCCCGGACCAACTTCGGTCTGCCGTCGAGTTTCGGCACCTCTTGGACCGATTACAGCCGGCAATCGACGACGCTTTCATTCGGTGACGAAACGCCGAGCGATATGTGGGACCCGAAGGCCAGTGTCAGCCGGACGGTGACGCATCTGGATACGCAGCAATATGCGAACACACGCAACATTATCGCCCGCGTTGAATCGATCAACGGCAAGGCATCAAACACATTTACGACGGACCTTGGCAAGATCACCACAGGTGGCGATTTTTACGTGGACGAGGGTACGGGCGGCGTCACCAGTGTCAGCCAGACCACGCGCCGGGAAAAAGTCACCAACATCGGTGTGTTTGCACAGGCCCGCTCGACCTGGACGGAAGAGTTCCGCACCTCGGTCGGTGTCCGCGTGGACCGCAACAAACTGGTCGGCAATAACGACGAGACCCTGACCAATACAGGGGCCAGCGGTAACGTAAACGCCGAATACGATTTCACCAGACAGATCATGGGGTATGCCGGTGCCGGAACGGTGTTCGGCGGCATCCCGATGACCGAAGTGGGTGTGCAGACAGCGGACCGGACCTACAGCAATGTCGATCCGTCGCGTTCCTACACCGGCAAGATCGGGGCCAATGTCGCGGTTGGTGATTTCACGGTGGACGGTCACGTCTTCAAGACGCGTATCAAGAACGCACATGATCTGACCGTGCAGAACCGTGCCACCAATTACGATCTGACAACGGAGGGGGCGAACGTGTCCGTTCGCTATGATTATACCGAGGGCTTCCTCCGCGCCGGATACAGCCGTGCCACAGTGCGCCTCGACTCGGCGATCCCGAATAGTGGCTCGAACGACTATTATCAGGGCACCCTGTTCGGGGACATGTTTACATTCGAAGCAACGCACCGGTTTGATGATCTTGGCCTTCGCGTCGGCACAACCAACGAATACGTTCTGGAAAACGGCGATACGCGCAATGCGCGCGGGTTTGCCCTGAACGGCTATTTCGTTTCCAACATCTTCGCTGAATGGAAGCCGGAGCAGGTCAACGGATTGTCATTCAGGGCGGATGTGAACAACCTGCTGGACCGGACCTATTCTGATCGGGCCAACAATGGATCCTACAGCACCAACAACAGTGTGGCGGCGCTCAATGATCCGGGCAGAAGCGTCATCCTGTCGGCGAAGCTGGAATTCTGACAGAGCGATATCGGACAAGCGCGCACACTGGGGGGACGGTGTGGGCGTCCGGGGCGGGAGTTTAAATGGCGCTTCCGCCCCGATATTTCGCTACAGGCGCTGACCGCTTTGCCGGGACCCGTATTGCATGGTTCCGGCAAAGGTTTTTGCGGATAAGGCAAACATTACGTTTCTGGAACTCAGCCCCTCATGAGTGATATTAATTATTATTCTCAATATATTGCGTGTGTGTGCCATTCGAACGACGGGATCGTATGGGCACGCAGGCAATGCATGCACAAACGGTCAAATCCGCTGTGGCAAGACACCCGCTGAACAAAGGTTGATGCGATGACGAAAATTGGTTCCAGGGCTCTGCTGCTGATGCTGATGGTGCTGTTGTGCCCGCAGGTTGCTGATGCCAGCGAAAGGGTATCCGTCACCGATGTTGCGGGGCGCACCCTCGAGGTTCAGGTGCCGGCAAAAAAAGTCATACTTGGTGAAGGGCGGTTCCTGCCGACGCTGGCGATCCTTGACCGGGAAACCGCCGTAGACCGGGTCGCAGCCATGATGGCCGACCTGCGCCGCTTTGATCCCTCAACCTATGCGCAGTACAAAACAAAATTCCCGGCAATCGCTGACATCGCCGAAGTCGGTGCCGGTAATGCCGTATCGTTCAGCTCAGAGCACGCCATCGGCAGCAGGCCGGATGTGGCGGCTATTTTCGGCCTCAGCAGCGGCCATGGACCGGGGGCCGGCAACAAGGAAATCATTGCGCAGCTCGAAGCTGCGGGCATACCGGTCGTGATTGTTGATTTCCGTATCGACCCGCTGGCAAACACGCCAAAGAGCATGCGCGTACTGGGCAAAGTGCTTGGCCGTGAAAAGGAAGCGGAAGAATTCCTCGCATTCTACAAAAAGAATCTCGATCTGGTCTCTGAGCGGATCAGCAAAGCATCCCGTAAACCCCGGGTCTTTATGGAACTCAGGGTCGGTCTTCGCGATCAGTGTTGTGAAACAACCGGCCGGCAGATGATGGGCCGGTTCATTGACTGGGCCGGCGGCGACAACATTGTGGCCGAGAAAATTCCGGGCACGCATGGCATCATCAATTCGGAATATCTGATCACCGAGCAGCCGGACATCTATATTGCGACCGCGATCGGTAACTATCCGCCGGAGACGGCCGACAAAGGCCGTGTGATCCTTGGCGCAGGCGTGCCGCCCGCCGTTGCCGCAGACTCGCTCAGCCATGCCTTGCAGCGGCCGATTATTGCCGAGTTGAATGCGGTCAAATCGAAACATGCCTTTGCGATCTGGCATCACTTTTATAATACGCCGATGCATGTGGCAGCGATCCAGGCGATGGCCAAATGGTTCCATCCTGATCTGTTCGCCGATCTGGATCCCAAGCAAACCCTTGAAGAATATTTCTGGCGGTTCCAGCCGATGCCGCTTGATGGCGTTTACTGGAGTGGGGTGGCCGTTGAATGAGCGAAGCGGTGCTTGATGCGGAGCGACGACAGCCGGTGACAACGCTGGCCTGTCAGTATCGCGCCATCTTCAGGCGCCGGGTCATCTGGCTGTCTGTCCTTGCTGCCGCCGTTCTGGTCAGTCTGGTTCTCAATATCGGTATCGGTCCATCCGGGATGAAGATCAGAAGACAGTCCTGATAAGGGCTGGTTTCGCCTGATACCATGGACGCGCGCTCCGCGTCATTCTGTGGGACGTCCGCCTGCCGTTCACAGCCCTTGCCGTGGTCGTTGGTGCCTGTCTCGGTTTGGCTGGTGCAGAAATGCAGACCGTCCTCAACAATCCGCTCGCCAGTCCGTCGACGCTGGGTGTCATGCATGCGGCAACGGTCGGCGCCTCGCTGGCCATCGTCTTCAATCTTGGGGCGTTCGGGATTGCTGAAAATTATATTGTGCCGATGTGCGCGTTTGCCGGTGCCATGGCCTCGATCTTTTTAATCCAGTTCCTGTCCCGTGTCTTCGGTGCCACCGTGGATTCGGTTATCCTGTTCGGGATCGCGACGGTATTTGCGCTGGATGCCACGATCTCGCTGATACAGTTCATGGCAAATTCGGACAGCCTGCAGCAGATCGTCTTCTGGACCATGGGCTCGGTATCACGGGCAACGTGGGAGAAGGTCGGCATCGTGAGCGCGGTGTTCCTGTTCTGCCTGCCGTTGTCCCTGCGCCACATGTGGCAGATGACCGCGCTACGCGGGGGCGAGGATCAGGCCCGGAGTTTTGGCGTCGGGGTTGACCGGTTACGGACGATGGTGCTTGTGCGTGTCAGTCTGCTGACGGCCATCGCCATTTCCTTCACCGGGATCATCGGTTTCGTCGGTCTGGTCGGGCCGCACATTTCCCGTCTGGCTTTCGGCGAGGATCATCGGTTCTATCTGCCCGGCAGCGCGCTGGCCGGTGCTTTCATCCTGTCGGGTGCTTCACTGATCGCCAAGACCATCGTGCCCGGCATCCTGATCCCGGACGGGATTGTGACGGCGCTGATCGGCATTCCCCTGTTTCTGGTGCTGGTGATGACGCACCGGCGGCGTGCGTGATGACAAGTCTTTCCATCGATACCGTATCCATCGGTTACGGCGCCAGAGATGTGCTCCGGGACATCACGCTGCCCCTGCTTGAGGACGGCACTATCGTTGGCGTGCTGGGCTCGAACGGGGCCGGGAAATCAACCCTGTTGCGCGCACTGGCCGGATTGCAGGGCTACAAGGGCCGGGTCCATCTGAACGGTGAACACATCGATGAGATGGCGCATCTGAAACGGGCATCGATCATCGGCTACCTGCCGCAGACCCTGCCGCAGGCAACGACGTTGATTGCTTATGAAGCGGTCATCAGTGCGCTTCGTGCCGTGCGGCCCGATATGCAGCGGCAAGATGTTGAAGCGGCGGTGGAAAAAGTCTTCGAGCAGCTGGATATTACCCATCTCGCATTTCAGGCACTAAGAAAATTATCCGGCGGACAGCGACAAATGGTTGGTCTGGCGCAGGTACTGGTGCGCGAGCCCAGTATCCTTTTGCTGGATGAGCCGACCAGTGCGCTCGATCTGCGCTGGCAGTTGAACGTGATCGGCGTGATCAGCGGCATTGTTCAGGCCAAGGGCGGCATATGCCTGATGGCGCTGCACGATATCAACCTGGCACTCAGACATTGCAATCGCCTGCTGGTGCTCTCGGCAGAACGGATGCACGCCTATGGCCCACCGGCCGAGGCGATGAATGCAGAAACACTTATACAGGCTTATGGCGTTAACGGACGCATTGAAATGTGCTCACAAGGACGCCCGTATCTTGTGACGGACAGCGTCTGCAGTTGATGGATGGAGGATACATGACGGCATTTTCAACAACCATAAAAACGGACCACGCGCAGAAATATCTGCAGCAGTTGTGCAAGCACTTTGCCCACAAGGTTACGGTGGAATATTCGGCCGAAGAAGGGCGTGTTGCCTTTCCGCCCGGCAAATGTCTGATGAATGCAGACGCAACAGCCCTGAAGATTTATTGCCTGGCGTGGGAAGATCGTGCCATTCCCGTGATCCAGAGCATCATCGACAAGCACCTGGTAAAATTCGCCTGGCGCGAGGACCTTGAATATCAATGGGCGGACGAGATGCCGGAAAATTTCATGTCCGAACTGGCTCGCGGTGATTTTCTGCCAAGTGCGGGCGAGCCAACGGCAGAGGGCGCAGAGTCCGCCTGATTTGAAATCAGGTGTTTACGGCTGGTCTGTTTATCTGAGTTGAAACAGAACCGGGACCGAGAGGGTGATCTGTTTTTCGGTGAAGTCGTCCGGGAATGGCGGCAGCGGATTGGCTCTCCGGATCATCGACATGACTTCCCGGTCGAGCAGTGACGATCCACTGCTTTTGACAACGTGGGCATCGCTGACGTTCCCGTCACGGCTGATGGTAAAGGTGAGCACCGCCGTTCCCTCATTTCGCCTTTGCCGTGCAGCAGCCGGATATTCCTTGTGTCTCTCCAGCCATGCTTGCAACAGGGCAAAATAATTGTTCGATGAACCGGGGCGACCACCGCTTGAGGTGCGTATCGCGCCTGCCAACGTTGGCGGTCTGTTGTGTGCCGGTTACCGGCACTGCCAGCGATGGATGCCTTTTGTGTCGGTTTCGCCGGTTCCGGTTCTTTCTCTGCAATTTCTTTCGGCGGCTCTGCTTCCGGTGCCGGTTTTGGCTCGACGATCTTTGGTAGCTTCGGCGGCTCAATCTTTTTCGGCAGCTTCGCTGTTTCGGTTTTGGGTTTTACCTCGGCGACGGGAACCGTTTCCGCTGTTGGCGGCTCCACGGCCTCGATCTCCAGCGGCTCTGTCACCTCGACTGTCTCGACGGGGTCATCCGGGATGGTTTCGGGCGGGGTTTCAACTTTCGTTTCTGTGGGCTCGACGGTTTTCGTTTCAGGTGCGGAAACTTCAGCGGCACCGGGTGCGCCGCCGGCCGTGCCGAACGAAATATTGATCCCGCCGACGCCGAGATTAGCGGCGCCGCTCTCAGCCGGCTTCGAAGCACGAGAACAAATGCGCCGTGTGCCAGCAACGCAAACAGGAATGCCGTCAGCCAGTGTTTGCGTTCAATCGTCATGATTCACGCCGCGCCGTCGTCAGCAGATTGACCTGGGTTGCGCCGGCCGCTTTGATGCGGTCCAGAACCACGCGATCACCGCCAACGGCATCAACGGCACCGTCGGCTTTCACGTGCACGGTACCACCGTGTGCGGTGCCGCCGCGTGCATTGAGGAGTGTGCTGAGTTTCCCGCTCAACGCTTCCGGCGCGATCACCGTACCCCCAAGCACGATGCGACCATCCGCTGCGATCAATATTTGCAAGGGGGGCTCTGCCACTTCTTTTTTACTGTCCGACAGAGGCGGCTCGATCTTGACCGCGTCGGTCTTTGTCAGCTGACCGGCGACCATGAAGAAAACCAGCAGCAGGAACACAACGTTGATCAGCGGCAGAATCCGCTGATCCTCGTCTGCCGGACGGCGGCGCGGTTTTCCGAAGGCCATGATCAGCGCCCGGGGGCCGAGACGAACGATACGTCCCGCCCGCCTGCCGCAGCGATGCGATCGATCAGATTGACGGCGTCCTGCAGGGGCACGCCATCTTCAGGCTTGATCAGCACACGCTGCGCCGGATCCTTTTTGAAACGCGATGACAGGGTTGAAATCAGTTCGTCATTGCTGAGCGTTCTGCCTGACAGCCGCAAACCATCCTTGCGGACCTCGACCAGAAGGGCACCGGTCATGCCGCCTGTGCCACCGGCCCGGGCGACACCCAGCGACAGAATGCGCCAGTCCATAAATGACGAAGCCAGCATGAAGAAAATCAGCAAGATAAAGACTACGTCGATCAGGGGGGTCAGCGAAATGATGGCGCGGCGGCGCACGGGGTCAGTCCGCGCCGATCCGGCCGGACATGCGCCCGGCATCGGCGGTGGCATGCGTCGGCAATCTGCGAAAGAATCACGGTGAAAACCTGCGCAATGGCATCGGCCATGGCGATCTCGGTGCGCTCGGTCGTGCGCTCCAGCCAGTTCAGGATGGCGACGGCAGGGATGGCAACGGCCAGACCAACCGCCGTCGTCAGCAAGGCTTCCCAGATGCCGCCGGAAAGCACCGATGGATTGACCTGATTGCCGGCCGCTTCCATTTGCTGGAATGCGGAGATCATGCCGAGCACGGTACCGAAAAGGCCCAGCAGCGGTGCCAGCGAGGCGATGACTTCGAGCGGGCGCAGATAGGAACGCATGGCTTCGATCTGTGACGTGCCGAAACGTTCGGCCTCGGCGCGGATATCCCTATCGTCGATGTCGCCACGGATGCGACCGCGCAGCGCAATGGCCAACGACTGTGCCACCGGATTGCGGTCACCCTGCACGCAGGCCAGAGCTTCCAGCGGCTTGTCATGGCGTTTCAACTGAACGGCACGGCGGACATTGCCGAGCCTGGATGCGCGCATTGACCAGAACTGCCAGACTTTCACGGCGGTAATGGCGGCGGCGACCACGGACATGGCAATCAGGATTGCAACGACAGGACCGCCGAGGACGAGAATATCCCATGCCTCGCTGAGCAGGAGATACCAGAGGTCCGGCTGGACGATTTCAAGCGGTGCGCTGTCCTGGGCGGGAAGGGGGTGTTTTGCATGAGTGCTCCGGAACCTACTTGATGAAATCGACGGCACTGAGCGTGCTCGTCTTTGTGATGGCCAGACAATCGGCGGGGTCACGCTTTGCGTTCTGATCTGCATCCTGGCAGGCGCGGATATCATTCAGCAGAACGCGGGCAATATCCGTGCAGGAAAGCTTGGCGACATCGAACAGTTTGACCCGGGTTTTCCCGGGTGCCAGCGGACCGCCCTCAACCACAAGCCGGTCGGTAATAACGCCATCCTTGTTAAAGAACACGAGGTCCGGCTTGAAGCTTGAAAGGGTGCCCGGTGTGCCGTTCGTGAAGACCATATAGACCCGGCACCCCTGGCCGACGGCCTCAAGCTTGTTCAATTGCAGCGATATGCCGCTCTCTGCCTGGGCTGACATTGGGTGCAGCCCCAGCAGCGCCAGCAGCAGAATTTTAATGGTTACAGGCAAGAAGCGTGTCATGTGTTCCCGGTTAAGCCCATCTTCGATTGTCATGATATTAATAATCATTCTCACAATATATTCATCATCCGACGCTTGAATATGCAAGGAAAAATATGACGTCAGGCTCTGATTTCAGGACGGAACCTGCCCGGGAAAATCAATTCTGATCCGGCGCGTCAGGCCGGAAACGGGGGCTGTCAGTGTTTGAAATCAACCGTGATAGCTTCGGCGGTTTGCACGAAGTCACGCAAAACCTTGCTCCGATTTAACCGGCTCCATGCCAGTACGGTGTCGATCCTGAAGGTTGGATCGGATATTTTCTGAATAGTGACCTGCCCTTCGAGGGTCTGGGCTAGGCTTTCCGGAAAAACCGTGATCCCGAGGCCGGCCGCGACCAGGCCGTGCAATGCCAGTGTATTCGAGGCTTCGTGCTTGATCTTGAAACTCAGGCCCTGACTGGCGAATATTTCCGATAGCCGCCAGCGATAGAATTCCCATTCACTGAGATCGCCAAGGATGAGTTCGTGGCGGCTGACGTCTTCGGGGGTGATGTCGAATTTTTTCGTCAGTGGATGATTGTGCGGCATTACGGCGTACAGGGGCTCGGACCTGATCAGCCTGCAACTGAAGTCGCTGTGATCGAATGGGCCGATCAGATAGCCGACATCGATTTCGTTATGGGCAATCGCGACCTTCTGGCGTTGCGTGCCGATGTAGCGCAGCGTGACATCCACGTCAGGGTGTTCACGCTGGAAGCGGGCGACGGCGAGCGGCATGAACTTGGGCGTGGCAAACGCCATATACGCAATCCGGAGCCGCCCGGTCTTGCCGTCGGAAATCTTGCGGGCGGAATCAACCGACTGAGTATATTCATGCAATAAATCGACGCTGCGTTCATAAAAATCCCGCCCGGCCGGAGTCAGGGACACTTCGCGGGTTGTGCGCTCGAATAATGCGAAGCCGTTGATTTCTTCCAGTTTTTTGATACGCCGCGTCAGTGCCGAGCGATCCACATTGAGGATCTCGGCGCTGCGCCGAAAGCTCAGTTCCTGCGCCACAATAATGAAGCTGTGGATTAAATCGATGCCGCCATATTGCATTATTGTTCCCCAACTTATTGAAATATATAGATTAATAATTGCTGCATAAAACGCAACAAAAATTGCATAACGACCCATTCCCTGACCCGCGCCGACCCGTCAGAGTGCCTTTCAACGCATACGCATTTTCACATCATCGCTTCGCCATTCAGCCAGGACAGGGACATCAAAATGGAAAACGTGGACACCAAGGAACTCGACCGGATGCTGCAGCAGGCATTCGAGGCATCGAACAAGATATACCAGGAGCGGGGCTTTCAGCGCCGTATCGGTTTCGGCAAGAAACCGGCCCTGATCAGTGTTGATCTGGCCAACGCCTGGACCCGGCCCGGCAATCCGTTCACCTGTGATCAGGACGCCATGGATAACGAGATCATTCCGGGCATGCAGCGGCTTTTGGAAGCCTGCCGCGCCAACGGCCATCCCGTCATTCATGTCACGACCGCATATGAAATCACCGACCGGGATGCCCCTTATACCGACATGGGGCTCTGGCACTGCAAGATCCCCATTGATGTCGTCAATCTTGAAGACAAGGAACTGTGGGCCATCGATTCCCGCATCGCGCCGATCCGCGGCGAGCATACGATGCTGAAAAAGCGCGCCAGCTCATTCCACGGCACGGGGCTTGCCGGGCTGCTTCGCGCCGCCGGGGTTGATACCATTCTGGTGACCGGGGTGACGGCAACGGCGTGTGTGCGGACCACCATCTGCGACGGCCTTGCAGACGGGTTCAGGACCATCGCCGTCAAGGAATGCATCGGAGACCGGGTGCCGGGCGCTGTGGCTTGGAACCTCTATGATATCGACGCCAAATTTGCGGATGTTGAGAGCGTTGACGATTGCGTCGCTTATCTGCATGCCGTGAACCGGCGCAATGCGGCGACGGAATAATCATCTTAACGGCCGGATGACGGGGTTGTCGCTCCGTCATCCGGCGTTAAAGAAAATAATAAAATCAGCACGACACGACGATTCGGTTATTTACAAACAATCTGGTCTGTTTTTTAATGTTTTCTACAGACAGGAAAATGTGGGGCAAAAAATGCAAGTGCGGCGTACGCACATCGAGCGCAGTACCGAAACCAGACAGCGTCTGGTCATGGCGACCATCGACTCCCTGATCAGTGACGGCTACGTCAACACCACCATGCATAAAATCGCCGACCGGGCTGGCCTGTCACGGGGCGCGCAAACGCATCATTTCCCGGCCAAGATTGATCTGATCGTCGCTGCGACAGAACATCTGTTTAACGAGTTTGCCGAGAATATTGACGAATTGGCCCGCACAAAACGTGGTCAGGGCAAAACGATCGAGGCGTTCATCGACCAGATTTGGGACCGCTTCTTCAAGGGCAGGTTCATGTATGCATCCCTGGAATTGATCGTCGCCTCGCGCACGGATCAGGATTTGCACGAATCTCGCGCGCTGATCAAAACTTCACCATCGCTCGTTGATGAAGCGTGGCTGACGCTGCCTGAAAGGTAACGACGCCGTGATCGGACGATCGTTCGTTTTATCGGCAAACGTTCTGTTTGTTGGTATGTTGCCATTCAAAGATATTCTGTATGATGATCCATGGCCCTTCTGGATCTGTTGTGGCTGTGGCTGGATTATCCCGATGTTTTGTATCGACCGGCCAAACCATTATTGAAACATCGTCGCGTGGGCGATCAATGAATCACGTTCTCATCAGATCGCCTGTTACCCGCGACGCTGGAAGATGGTTGCTAACCACCCGCGTGGAGGGCATGACAATGGCTTTAAAGCAGCAGATCCCTCGGCGGCAGCGATGACTGTGGCAAACCTGCATACCGGCAATGCAGCCAGCCTGACCGACACTGATCAAAGTCGCCAGGCGATTATTTTACGATAACAATACAGCAGAAGACGCAGATCAGGAGACCAGCACTACAGATGATCCAGCGATCCGGGCGGCATTGCCGACAAGTCGAACTGGTAAAGAAGTCTGCCAGCCATTAAGTGCAGCTACTGCAGCAAAGCTGGTCTCTGGAACAGATGTTTATCATGCAGCAATATTGCAGCCAGTATGTCTGTAGTCAGGATATCATCATTCTGATTGGTGATAACATGGATCATCAACATGCACGTGAACCGGTATTCCGTCACCTGCTGAACGTTTTCCATAACGTTGCCATTACCGTGGCTACCGCATTGTGAGCCGTTATTCATGTCGACCCGGACCAACGTCATGGTCAGTACTCGGCAGCTGACCGGCAATATGCCGACCAGACGGACTGCCAGTCGAAGGCATGGATGAACACCGTTCTGCGTGCCGGTACAGCCAGGCGGACGCCGCGACACCGTTCGATCGAAGCAAAACAGGACTTCATCATCCGTCGACACGCCGACGAAACAGTGGTGCACTGCAGATCTCTCCGGTAGCGTCTGGTATTCCGGTGATGATTGCTGGACAATCTGGAAAACGCGGCAATATCGATATCAATGCGTTGAAGAACTACTGGCCCTTTGCCGCTATCGAAGTACTGTCGAGGCGGCATGAAAATGAACGACATGGTCAGACCAATCCCGGTGAGTCATTACCAGGTTTCGACTTCAATTTCCCGTCCGGGCAGCTGTTGCGTGATATTGGCGCTCAAAGATACCGGACAAACAAAACGCGCGAAGTTATTGCCGAAATGGATGAATCGAGCAATGCAAATCCTGCGCATTAACATGCGTGACCTGAATGGCAATCCATGGCGTCGATCAAACCATTGGTTTCATTAACAGCAATACCGTTATGAACTGGCACCAGACAATGAATTATTCTCGGTCAGAAAAACAGGGCATGGCGAAACTATCGACGCAGGTTAACCTGCAAGCGCTACGCTCTGTGGGCAGCAAAAATGTTGATGGCTTGTGAGCGGTCTCGCCTGAGCGGCGTCTGCGCTGATACCTGTCGCTGGTAAAGTTTCAAACCTGTCATTAAATTCAGCGGACTGCCGCCATGGTGACCGCCAATATACCGTGCCGTTGGTAAATGCTGAACTGTTCTGCAATGCGTGCCAGCAAATGTTCTGATATTTCAATGCGGCGTTCTGACTATCGCGCGGCTTCGCCAGTGATCGAGGCCAGACGCATATCAGCCTGCGAAATGGATATTCGCTGGATATATCTTCCGTGGCGGCAAAAACAATCCCAGGCGTGAAAGGTATTGAATGCCGCGTGTTGATACCTTTATATTTGTCGGGTATCGTCATCACCAGGATGAATGCGTTATCAGCGGAATCCAGTAGCGGTTTCTGCTGTGAATTGCCCTCGTCTTCCTGAAACCACCATCGCTTAAATTGCTGGACATCTCGTCCAGGCCAGGTAGACGCCTGATGACCATCAGGCGTACAGCGAATTTTCCACGGTATAAATCGCCAGGACCAGGCTTTCGCGATGAATTTTGATGCCCGACCGTATTATCGCCAACAATTTCAGTACTGCTGCCTGATCTCGTGCGGTTTTACCTGATCCGCCGTTTCGCCCATTGTCGGCGTTCACGACGGTTAAATACGCAGCGCCATTGCCAGCGGATGGATCGCCAGTCTGCGGTCAATGCCTGACATATCGCCACTGACGCCGTCAGCATGCTGTTGTCATCGCCTTCTGCCGAATTATGTCGTTTATTACTCAGGATTGGCAAATGCAGCGCCAGCAGTTCATGTGAAATTTCAGGCCGACTCAAAGACGCAAAAGGCGGATATGTCTGCAACCAGGCGGATATTACCTCCGTACCGCTGATAAATGCGTCCATTAATCATTTGCCAACGTTATCCAGGTTCTTGTCAGCATGATGTAGTCTATATTTTTTGGCTGATAAATGGTTCAATCCTGATGTCGGTATCCGGTGGCTGGCATTTCACCAGCCTGCAATTTTCGGTCGGGCCTATCGGCGGCGGTCTGGTGAGCCTTTTTAGCGACTTCTGTTCAGGATGCCTTGTCAGTTTTGCCATTTCAGGGAAGCGGCGGATGCCGTGGCATCACCGCATGGCTGAGCATCCGCATTTATTATCTGGCAGAATGTCACGCGCAATTCATGAATGATGCGTAGGTCTATATCCCGCCGACGTATGCGCAACGCAATCGTGCCTGGTAACGGGCAAAGCAATATTCAAAGACATCAATCATTCAACCAGCAAGATTTCTTAATTTCTGTAATGTGACCATGTTGTGAAGGCACGTCAGACATACCTCGGTCGCGTATGGACGCGTATCATGGCGATCCCGACAGCAGTAATGACAACGTCACTGAGCGCTCTGACGGCCAGTACATCATTCCTGAGCATTCGCGGAGCAGGTTCCGTGAATGGAGCTGCGGGGGCCGCTGTTGCGCTCAGCCGGAACAGTCATTCTGGATGTTGATGACCGAAGGTCATGTTCCGCTGGTCGTCTGGCATTGAAGGTGTAAAACCGTCTGATCGATGACGGCGGTCAGCGGGCATCAATGCTGGCAAACACTGAATATTTCCGGGCATTGAGCGCGGAAGGAACTGTTTCATTGTCATCATCGCCGTCAGCTGCTGTTCTTCCTTCAGGGACTACGACGACCTGCTGCAAAATATGTGTTGTTTCTGAACCGTGGCGCTGAAGACCGTGCAGGCGGAACAGATTACCAATCCTAAGGACGTCTCCGTCATTTTCGCGATAAACTGGTGAATCAGGCCTTCGTTATTACTTATGGTGAAATGGCGGCGTGATCGATCCCGCCGTTGATGAAGCAATGGCTGGCGGTCTGGGTTGTCGCCATTGATACGCCAGTGAAATCTCTTCAGGAAGAGTGGTTACGTCTGAACTGCCGGAGTTATCGTCACCAAAGAGTGCGCCAACATTCCAGAACAGCAGACATTGGCGATGGCGTTGCCGAAAACATCTACAGCCGGACTGCACATGCCGATCGACGAGCTGGCACTATTCAGGTTGTTCAGCACCTGCGAAGCGGGTTGAAGACGAAGGCGGCAGCCGGGCTGGCGCTTGCTGCTGGTGATGGACGTTTGTCGTCAGCAGGTCAAAACTGTCGTGGTCGCGTGGCACTGATCGAAACTCGATGCTTTTATCGCGTGGGCAGCAATGCGCTGTTGCTGGACGACAGCCGAAATCAGCTTATCGCCAATGCCTTGAGCATGATGGAAATGATCCGGCGGCGCGGTGAAGAGGGGCAATACTGGCTGTTGATAAAGACGCTAAATCTGAATCTCAATCGCGGCGATCCATTATTATGTTCTGGTGGGCATTGCCGAAACTGGCCCTGGAAATGGAAAATCTGCGGTCTGGAGCGTATGAATATGCATGACCCGTGGGGAAGTCGACGAAAAATAATGTCGCTGGCAAAAAATCCCTGACGACGTTGATTTTAAGTCTGTTGGAAGACATATATCTGCTCAGTGCCGCCAGCAACGTGGCAAATCAACCACCAGATGTTTTTGTTCCGGTTATCACTTTTTCTGCCGTTCGGATCGACTCGGCGGCGAAGATATTGCCGCTTCTTGCCGCGCAAAACGTTCGGCATCTCCATCAGTGCTGGTTTCGCAAATCCGCGATCTGTTATGGTCGATGTTGAAACCGAACTGGAACCTCGCGCGGTTCCGTTGGCAATCTCGAAGGCCGCTGGAAAGTTTCCTGTTATTTTCTCGCTCAGGAACCTTGGCGGCGACAGGTCGCGTTATGCGTGAACAGCAGATGAACAAACATAACCCGGGCAGTGATGGCAACCGGTGGTATATTTGTCGACGACCATCAGGCGATTTATCGCCACGATTCGTGAACAGATCGAATATCATCGCGGCGGTAGAAGACGTTTAATATGTGGTGATCGGTGAGATCCGTTCTATTGTCCGGATGCTCGACCGTTTCAGTATCTGTATTGATGGCGTTGCGTAATCGATGGTGACACCGGTGACAGGTGCGCCAGCGATCCTGACTCAGTTATTCGCTCGTTGTCTATAAACCAAAGACCGTTGTGGAAATTTCCATGTCTGGCGTATGCCCGACGATGCCATCGTGTGCGTTGATGCCGCTAATCTCAATGGATGGCGAATATGTGCTGCCGGATATCGCGTTCGAAGGCAAACCTCGACCGAAGCCAAACATCGACCATGGAAGGGTTCCGCGACACCATGGTCAACATCGGCCAGTGGAACGGCTGGTTCGAGGAGCATCGTGATCTGATCGTCAAGGCCCGCAGCGTCGCCGATATACGCCAGGCCAAGAAAGATGGCAGAACGGCAATCGTTCTGGGCTTCCAGAATACCAGTGCGTTTGAAGACCGGCTCGAGTTTATCGAAGTGTTCAAGGACTGCGGCGTCGGTGTCGTGCAGATGACCTACAACACGCAGAACCTGGTCGGCAGCGGCTGCTATGAATCGACCGACAGCGGTTTGTCCGATTTTGGCCATGAAGTCGTCGCCGAAATGAACCGGGTCGGTATTCTTTGCGATCTCAGCCACGTCGGCTCGACAACATCGCACGATGTGATATCGGCTTCAAAGAAACCCGTCGCATACAGCCATTGTCTGCCGAA
>CBDIRN010000006.1:0-162518 GCA_965284225.1 uncultured Rhodospirillales bacterium | reverse complement strand
CAGGCGTAAGGCGCTCGCTGATGCTGGTATATCCAGCGATATCAGAAAAGAAGATTGTCGCTTCCTGTCGACCCGCTTCCGCAAGGTTGTCAGCATCTTCCCCCGTTTCATCAACCAATCTTTCAATTACACGCGGGTCAACATAACGGCCAAACACGGCTTCGGTCTTTTGCTTTTGCTGCAGTTGTTCAACCATTCCGTTGAAAGTCTCAGACAAGTCGGCAAGTTCGTCGTTTCCACTTACATCAACATGCTGCTGAAGATCGCCTCCTTTCACAGCCAGCGATGCACGACGCAGTTTACGGATCGGCGTTAGCAAGGCCTGCGTCATGATACCGGCCAAAAGCAAGCCGAGCAGAGCCGCTACGCCTGTCACAATATGCTCATAAGCAATCGCCTCGGCTTCGGCTTTCTTGGCAGTCATAGCAACGGCATCGACAACAGAACGAATTTCAAGTGCCAATGCTTTGTCGGCCTTAATAAAGGCATCATCTTGAGCTTCGAAAAGGCTGATTAATTCTATCTTTGCAATCTCATTGCCTTCGGAATGCAGCGTTACTATTCGTTTGACGAGCTGATGTAATTGCTGATGCGCAGAGACCAAGGCTTCCAATCGGACTCTTGTATCAGTCAATGTTACTTTGCGGTTCTCGGTCGAGAGTTTTGCCGTTGCTGCATCAATTTCGCCACGCATCTCAGAGGCGATTAAGGCGAATTTCTGAAAAGTCTCTTCGTAAAGTTGCTGCACACGACGCGCTGCAGATAAATCTTCGTCGGCTTCAGAAGTAATAAGTCCTCGAAACTCGAGTGCTTCGCGCAACGCAAGGGACCTAAGGTCACTAGCATTTTCAGAAAGATCTAGTAAATGCTCTGCCAATACATCAATGCGGACTTGAGCTTGTTTTACCCGTGATTCCGAGAGCAATGCTGCGACAATCATTACAGTAGCTAAGAAAACTGCGACACCAAATATTTTAAACCCGATTGTGAAACGCACTGCTGTCTCCGCATACTAAAACGCTTATTGAATTTCCTACGAACTATATTGATAGATGCTAATCGGCGGATATGTTTTTGTCCCGCGAATAAAATGGAACTGTGTGCTTTGGGTCATTAGCTGACAATATTCAGATATCTCGATTGTGCCTGCTTTGATCCGCATAAGGATCTGGCTAAAGGTCGTCGCAACTGCCTTCCGTACTGCTTGTCTCATTCGGACAGGACAACCAACCAGGGACGAATCGCCCCCTTATTGTGAGGATGCGCCCGCGCCACCCCCCTCACCCGGCTCGCGTCGCTCGCCACCCTCTCCCATTTTGGCCCACGCCAAATCAATTGGCGAGGGAGAGGGCCCTGCCGGAATCCAGAGTGCCGGGCAAGCCCTGTCCCTGCGAGATACGGCTGTGCATCACTGGACCCCGGTCTGCACCGGGGTGATGGCGCCATCTATAAATAGCGTTGATGACGTGAGGGGGGGCTATTCGGAATTCAACACGTCCCGCAGCAGATTTCTGACCGGTGCAAAGCCTTGCCGGTGCGCAGGGGGTCACGCCCAGTCGGGTCAATGCGGCCATGTGTTCGGCCGTGCCGTAGCCCATGTTGCGTTCCAGCCGTAGCCCGGGAACTGTTCGGCAAGGGCTGCCATAATGCGGTCGCGCGTCACCTTGGCGATCACCGAGGCGGCTGCGATCGACAGGCTTTTCGCATCACCTTTGACAATCGTTATCGCTTCGCAGGCCAGCACCGGTTTCCGGTTGCCGTCGATCAGCGCCAGATCGGGCAGCGGGTTGAGGCCGGCCACCGCCTTGCTCATCGCCTGCATCGTCGCACCCAGAATATTCAGGCGTTCGATCTCGTCGACGTCCGAGATGCCGATGCCGACATCGGCGCTTTCCATGATCGCCGTAAAAAGGGTGTCCCGGGATGTGGCCCGCATCTGTTTGGAATCGTCGAGCTGTTGCCACACCGGCGCTTGCAGCACCTTTGCATCAAGCACGACAGCAGCGGCAACCACCGGCCCGGCCAGTGGTCCGCGTCCGGCTTCATCGACACCGCAGATGCGCGCACTGCCGGCCTTTGCCGCATCCCGCTCATAACTGAAATCAGGCATCGTCCGCGGATGATTTTCTGGGCTTACGGGCACGCGGCTTGGCTTTCGCTTTGGCTTTCGCTTTCGCCGGTTTCTCCGCATCAGCCGGAACCTCTGCCGGAGGGATTTTGACCGGCTCGACAGTTTCCGGCTCAACGGTTACCGGCGGAGCCGGTTCGCTTTTGTTTTCTTGCGGCTGAAGAGCTGTCGCGGCCGACTTCCGGCGGCGATGCTTGAGCCGCACCTTGCGGATTTTCAGGGCCGTGAAACGCAGGGCGCGCTGGGTCTTGGTCGACGCCTGCCCGGCGGCCTTGCTCAAGGCTTCGGTTTCCGGCCCGTAGACCAGTTTCATAAGATCGGTCGCTTCGGTCACGCCATAGCTGGCCAGCAGGTGCAGGCGCCGGGCGGTAATCACCCAGAGCGGACTGAGCGCCAGACTGAGCACCGTCACCGAGACGATCAGCCGCCGGCCTTCATCGTCCAGCACGCCGGACTGCATGCCGACGACACTGAGCAGGAACGAGAACTCGCCGATCTGCGCCATGCTGATGCCGGCCAGAAAGGCGCTCGACCAAGGTTGGCCGACCAGACGCAGGAAGCCGACGTTCACCACCGTCTTGAAAACCGTCACCATCAAAAACAGCATCAGCACCATGCCGATATTATCGAACATGAAGGCCGGATCGATCAGCAGCCCGATCGACAGGAAGAACACCATCATCAGCACGCTCTGGATCGGCAGCACCGCATCGAGCATGGCGTGGCGGGCCTGCGACGAGCCGATGATCAGGCCGGCGATGAACGCCCCATAGGCTGCGGACAGGCCAATCAGACCGGCGAACGCCGACCAGCCGAAACAGAAAGCCAGTCCGGCCAGCGGCGCCAGTTCCTTGTTCTCGGCGATCTTGTCGGCAAACGGCAGGTTGATCTTGCGGCCCCGGGACGCATAGAAAATCAGACCGCCCAGAAAAATCACCGAGCCGATCATCACCGGAATCTGCGAATAGCGGAAATCCTCGCCGCCGAGCGCACCGATGGTCAGCATCATCGGCACCACGGCGATGTCCTGGGCGATCAGCACGCCGACCGTGATCTGCCCGACCTTGGTTCTGAGCTCGCCGATGTCTTCGAGAATCTTGATCGCCACCGCCGTTGACGACATGGCGACGACGAAGCCCATCAGCACCGCCAGTTCCCACGAGACGTCGGTGAATCGGGACAGACCGAGCGTCACCGCCGTCGATGCCGTGATCTGGAACAGCGTCGTTGAGACGGCGATCTTCCAGATCTGCATGAAGGCGCGCAGCGACAGCTCCATGCCGATGATGAACAGCAGCATGAGCACGCCCATCTCGGCCAGCACTTCGATGCCGTCACGGGCATTGACCGCACCGAAACCGGCCGGACCAAGCGCCACACCGGCAATAATATAACCGACGATGGCCTGCTGGCGCAGGCGTTCCAGCCCATAGCCGAAAAGCAGGGCACCAAGGGCGACGATGGCTATACCGGTGAGATCAACGTGATGCGCAGCTTCCATGACGTCAACATAACACATGCACCGTCACACGCACCCGGGAAATGGACGAGAAAGGGCGGGACAGTTCATCACCGTGTTGATAAAACCCGCCTATGACCACATCCGCCACCCCCCCTTCCAGACGCCGCTTCGCCGCCCTGATCGCCGGCATCCTGCTGAACATGGTGTTCGGATCGCTGTATGCGTGGAGCGTTTTCATCAGCGGCCTTGAGCACGATCTGGGCATCCAGCGCACCGATGTCAGCATCGTCTTTTCGCAGAAGCCATCGTCAGCTGTCACCCTTGGTAATTTTCTGGTGCCGTTCGCCTTCGGGCGGATGAAGACGGCGGCGTTGCCGCTGTTCGGTCTTGCTTTCGGCGCCGGTGGGCTGGCCCTGGCCGCCACCGGCGACAGCTATATGACGGTCATCGTCGGCTATGGGCTGCTGTTCGGTCTCGGCTGCGGGCTCACCTATAATGTGTCGCTGCAGGCGGGCCTGCGGGCGCTGCCGAATAATCCAGGCCTGGCCAACGGCCTGATCATTTCATCGTTCGCCGCCGGCGGCGTGCTCGCCGCAACCTTGCTGGAAATGAGCGTCGCCGCCAACGGTGTGCGCGCCACGTTCTGGCTGCTGGCGATCTCCGTCGCGGCCACCGGGTTGGCTGCCATGTTCCTGCTGGCGATCAGCGGCATCCATCTGCCGCGCCAGCAGATGCGCAATGCCGGCCCCGCTTCCAGCAACATTCTGCTGGTCTGCTGGCCCGGATTCTTTCTGGGTGCCAGTACCGGCAACGACAAGATGCGCGAGATCGCCGCGGCGATCCAGGAAGGGGCCTCGGCCTATCTTCGGCGCCAGTACACCACCATCGCCATGGTCGGCGTGGTCATCCTCGTCGCGGCCTGGTTCCTGATCGGCATCTATGCCGCCATCGGCTTCGTCATCGGCGCAGTCCTGTCGGGCCTGGCCGGTTTCGCCGGCATGCTGGCCGGTGTCTCGTACGGCATGGCCGCAGGCATTTTATCCGTCCGCCGTCTCCATCTTTCTCGGGCGGGAAAACTATGGCCGCAATTTCGCCGTGCTGCTGACGGCGTGGGGCGTGGCCGGACTGCTCGGCCCCATCGCCGGCGGCTTTTTCTTCGATCTGACCGGCGATTACCGGGTCGCGCTGGAGTTCGCCTGCGTCGCCTCCATACTCGGTCTGTTCAACGCCATGCGGCTGCCCAGAACCCGCCTCAGCGAAGCTTGACCGGCGGCAGGCCGTCTATTCTGGCCGGCTGCACCGGGCGCGGCGTCGCCACATAAACAACATCCGGATACGGCTTGCCGTCGAGGATGATGTGGGCTTCGACGAAGTTCTGGATCTGGACTTTCCAGCGGCACCTGAGGGTATCGAAGCACGGCACCGGCCCATCGCGCTCAACCACCTGCACCCAGGTGCGGGCGTCGAGAATGACGTCGGCGTGCTTGACCGGCGTATAGACGACCTGGCCGGTGAAGCAGTCGGCACCGCCGTTGAAGATCGCCCGGCTTTCCTGCTCGACCTGGGCATCCGCACCCAGTCCCTGATCGACGGCACCGGAGCGGATATCGCGAATACGGATCGCATGCCAGCGCTTGGCACAGACCGTGGTGTACCGTTCGTCAGCCTCGCCCCAGGCAATCGGCGTCTCGTCAAGACTGGTTGCCTGCGCCCGGGCATCGCCGACGGCATGGCTCAGCAGGACCATGATTAAGAAAAGTGGGGGCGCGAATCGGTGCGATGATCGACACTATATACCAGCCCTGTGTGAGGGGGTGACAACTCAACTGCCAATGATGACCAGAATAATTCCCGTGACCAGTAAAAGCGACGCCACGAAGCGGCGGCCGACCAGCGCTTCCTTCAGCACCAGACCGCCCAGCAGCACCGACATCGGAATCGAGAGCTGTCGCACCGTCGTTACCGCCGCGACATCACCCCCGGCACTGTAGGCCGCCAAAATCAGCATGTAGGACGCATAGGCCAGCCCGCCTGCCGCCAGATGCCGGAGCGGACGGTCCCGCATCAGGCCGATTGCTCTGGGCACGATGCGGCGATGCCCCAACAGCCGGAGACGCCGGCAGATAACCGATAATCATGCAGCTCTCGACCCAGAAAAACAGCACCTCTGGTGCGATGATCTGCACGGCGCGGGCATCGACGATCGAATAGATCGCCGTTCCCATCATGCAGGCGACGGCAGGAAGCCAGCGTCGCCGGATCGTCGAGCAGTCTGCGCCCCGGTTGCTTTTGCAACCAGAACCCGCCCGCCACACTGCAACCGACGCCGAGCAGCACCAGCGGCCCATAGCTGTTGCCCAAAAACAGATAGCCCAGGATGACAACACCGACCGGCGAGGCGCGGACAATCGGATAATAAGCCGACAGATCGCCCTTTTCGTAAATCCGGATCAGGGTCAGGCCATAAAAATACTGACCGAACACCGACAGCGCCAGCAGCGGCAGCACCTGGGTGATGCTCATGACATCGGCGCCCCGCACCAGACAGACGATACCGCCGATGGCCGACAGCATGATCGTGAACAGCCACCAGGACGCGGCCCGGTCCTGATCGCCCTTGATCAGCAGATTCCAGAAAGGATGGATGCACGCGCTGGCGATAACCATGGCGGCGACGAGTAATGTCAACGAGGGCTCCTACGTCTGGAGGGCATCTGGCGGGAACGGGAGCATGGAGCACATGTAATAATTCTTCAACAGAATCCCCCTCACCTGCCTCTCCCCGCTTTGCAGGGAGAGGTTAGGTGAGGGGGTGAAATTAAGCTGTGGGGGGCGAAAGAATTAATCAAACAATGACGGCTGCCGGAACGTTCCCAAGGGTCGGGTGAACAGATCGGTGCGTTGATGAAAGCCGCTGGCGGCATTGTTCAGAAACCCGACCCGTTTGCGGGCGATGCGAAACCGCGCGCGCAGCATCTCGGCATAAACCCCGGTGCCCCGCATGCGCTGCGAAAAATCGCTGTCATAGACCTTGCCGGCACGGGTGTCGCGGATCAGCGTCATCACCTTGGCCGCCCGGTCCGGCGCGTGTGCCTGCAGCCATTCTTCGAACAGGGCGTGAATTTCCAGGGGCAGGCGCAACAGGATGTATTCGGCAGCAACCGCACCGGCGTCCATTGCCGCCGCCAGAATATCTTCCATCTCGTGATCGTTGAGGCCCGGGATCAGCGGCGCCACCATCACCGAGACCGGTACGCCCGCGTCGCTGAGCTGGCGGATCGCTTCCAGCCGCTTTGACGGGCGCGGGCAGCGCGGCTCGAGCGTGCGGGCCAGGGTCCCGTTCAGCGTCGTCACCGAGACCGCGACCGCAGCCAGCCCTTCGCCGCCATCGGTGCCAGAATATCCAGATCACGCAGCACCAGATCGGATTTCGTCGTGATGCCGAGCGGATGGTTGAACCGTTGCAGAACCTCGAGCACGTCCCGGGTGATCCGCCGCGTGCGTTCAATCGGCTGATAGGGATCGGTGTTGGCACCGAGCTGAATGGTTTTGGGTTTGTAGCCGGGTTTCGACAGTTCCGCCTCAAGCAGTCGGGCCGCGTCCGGTTTGGCGAACAGGCGGGTTTCGAAATCGAGACCCGGCGACAGGCCATGATAGGCATGGGTCGGACGGGCAAAGCAATAGATGCAGCCGTGCTCGCAGCCCCGGTACGGATTGATCGAGCGTTCAAACGGGAGATCGGGGGAGGTATTGGTGGTGATGATGGTTTTCGGATGCTCGTCGGTCACCGTTGTTTTCGGCTTTTCTTCGGCCAGTAGCGCCGCTGTGTCCCAGCCGTCGTCAATCCGGACGGCGACCACAGACTCAAACCGGCCACTCCGGTTCGATACCGCCCCCCGCCCCTTCAGCGCCCGGTCTGCAATCATGTCGACCATGCCGAAGCATATACAATGAATGAGAACAAATAAAGAACATTTAGCGTTGATCGCATAACCCGTCATTCCCGCGAAAGCGGGAACCCAGATTTGATATAATTGCTGACTAGGTTCCCGCTTTCGCGGGAATGACGTAGTTTTTCATATTCTTTATCGGCCACTTATCTAAAATGGCCCTGTATCCAGAAGGCCTGCCATGACCCGAACCTTGCTCACCGTCCTCGCCGTCCTGTTCGCGCTCACAGCCCCAGCCGCTGCCAATGATTGCGCTGTCGACAACCTGACCCGGGTCAAGGGAGGGGATGACTGTCTGGTCATCCGGACCTTCGGCACGCGGGCCGAAAAAACCACGCTGATCATTTTCATTCACGGTGACGGCTCTGGCGGCGGGCCGTCGGATTATCTGTACAGCCGCGCCGAACGCTACGGCAAAAGCGGGCTGGTCGCCGTCGGCCTGATCCGGCCCGGCTATTTCGACAAGGACGGGGCTTATTCGAGCGGTACCAATTATCGCAGCCAGGGCGACGGCTACCGGCCGCACGTGGTCGACGCGGTCGCCGATGCGGTCCACAACCTCAAGGCTTTCCGTGACGCCAAAACCGTCATTCTGGTCGGCCATTCCGGTGGTGCAGCGATTTCCGGCGTCATCCTCGGCCGCTTTCCGGGCCTCGCCGATGCCGCCCTGCTGGCCGCCTGCCCGTGCCATGTTGAGGATTGGCGGATCATGCGGCGCGGGTCCAACACCTGGACGCAGAGCCTGTCACCGCACGCCTTCGCCGACGCCATCCCCACCGGCACTCGCATCATCGCCATAACCGGCGGGAGTGATTCCAACACCCAACCCATCATCGCCATCGAGTATGTGAAACGCCTGACCGCCCGGGGTCTCAATGCCCGCTATGTCGAGGTACCGGACGCCAGCCACAACGCTGTCACCCGGTCCGATGAATTCTTCACCGCGATTAGACGCGTTGCTGAAGTAGCCCCCTCACCCTGTCCCTCTCCCAAGGGAGAGGGGACCCACGCACAAATAAGGCTTTTTCCCTCTCCCTTGGGAGAGGGTGGCGCGCAGCGCCGGGTGAGGGGCACTCTTACCCCAGCTTGCGTTTGCACATGTCCATGAAGTGGGCGTGGACTTTTTCCGCAGCCGCTTCGTTGTAATCATCGCGGGATTTGAAGCAGAAGCCGTGCCCGGTGCCCGGATGGACCTCCAGCACATGATTCACTTTGTGTTTGTCGAGTTCCGCCTGCAGGGTCGGAATCACATAGGACGGCACGGTGCTGTCGGTTTCGGCGAAACCATAATACATCTCGCCCCGGATGTTCTTGACCAGCAAATGCGACGAGTCGTCCTGCCCGGTGACGATGGCGACACCATAAAGCGAGGCGTTGGCGGCAAACACATCCGGGTAGGTGCCGGCGGCAGCAGTGATGAAGCGGCCGCTCATGCAATAGCCGATCGTCCCCTTCGGCCCCTTCTTGACGACCGCTTCGCCGTCCATGTAATCGAGCATCGACCTGGTGTCGCGGACAATGTCTTCGTTCGTCAGGTTGCGCATGATTTCTTTCCAGACGATGGCCGGTTTCGGGCCGCGGAACGGAAAGCGGATGGTGCCGAAGCGATAGAACAGATCGGGCAGGATGACGTAGAAGCCTTCTGACGCCATGCGCCGGGCCATGGTGTAAAGCTCTTCGCGGATACCCGGCGCATCCATATAAAAGATGATGGCCGGGAACGGCCCGTCACCTTCCGGCCAGCAGGTAAACGTCGGCATGGTGCCGTCTTCGGTTTTGATGTCGATCTGTTGTTCTGGCATGGATGTCCTCCCTGTTTCCAAGAAGTTAGGATGCCGGGCCGGGCATTTAAAGCCCCCTCACCTGTCCTCTCCCCCACGCGTGTGGGAGATGGACCCTCGTTGAAATGCACAACTTGGCAATCCCTCTTCTCCTTCAAGGGGGAGAGGACAGGTGAGGGGGTGGGATTAAGGCGTCCTCACCCGCCGCTCAGGCCGGTTTCCCGGGCGCGGCGCAAAAGCCATTCGCGGAAGGCCCTGACCTTGGGCTGATCAGCGCTGCGCTCGGGCGCCACCACCCAGTAGGAAATTTCCGACGTCAGCTTGCGTGCAAACGGCACCACCAATTGCCCGCTTTGCAATTCTTCGCGGATCGCATAGGTCGAACCGAGTGCGATGCCGGTCCCCCTGACCGCTGCGGCGATGGCCATGCTTTCGACCGTAAACACAGGGCCCCGGGTAAAATCCACACCCTCAACCCCGACCGACGTCAGCCACATCCGCCAGTCCGGAAACGGCGCGTTGATGTTGCCCCAGTCGACATGCAAAAGCGTGTGATGGCGCAGGTCTTCGGGATGCCTGAGGGCGTTCGGGCCTTCGAGAAATTTCGGATGACAGATCGGCACCACCTGTTCGTCAAACAGCTGATCGACGCGCATCCCCGGATATTTGCCGGCACCCAGACGGATCGCCACATCAACCCCGTCACGGTCGAAATCGACCGTATCCAGACGCGCATCAAGCCGGACATTGATGTCCGGGTAGAGCGCCGTGAAATCGTCCAGATGTTCCAACAGCCACTTCTGCGCAAACGTCGGCGCGGAGGACACCGTCAGCACCCCGGTAGACTCAGATTCCTTTAACAGCATGCCGGCCTGAGCAAACTTGTCAAAGGCCTCGGAAATGAGCGGCAGGATCAATTGCGCTTCATCCGTCAGTAACACCGCCCGCGGCAAACGGCGAAACAGGGTTACCCCAAGAAAATCTTCCAACCCTTTGATTTGATGACTTATTGCAGCAGGCGTCACGAACAGTTCCTCGGCCGCACGGGTGAAGCTGAGGTGCCGGGCGGCGGCTTCGAAGGCCTTCAGGCCGTTCAGGGGCGGGAGCATGCGCATGGGTTTTTATAGTTTAGTTTTTCTAACATGTATATGAAAATTCATCGTTTGTCCCGGTGCCGTCTTCGGCGTAAATATCCCCTCAACGACGACCTGTCGAAACCATTTTATTTTGGAGAACACCGATGAACACCATGCAGCCAATGAACGCATACGATACCGCTTCCGTGAACCAGGGCCTCAGCGTTGCCGACATGATCTCGAGCGGCGTCTACAAACTGGTTCGGATCATCGAGCGCACGATCCGCGCCATCTGAGACCCCTTTCCAGCTTCGCCATCCCAGGCATGCAGGAAACATTGAGACGGGCCGTTGTGCCCGTCTTTTTTTTGCGAGAATATCACCGGGTCTCTGACTGACCGCTGGATCTCGACGTGCTGAGCATCATTATCCCGACCCTGAACTGCAGCGACGATCTCCGCCATACGCTGGAAACGCTGGCACTGCGCCCGGCCAACTGGGAAGTTGTCGTCAGCGACGGCGGCTCCACCGACGGCACACCTGCCGTTGCCGAGCTGGCCAAGGCCAGATTGCTGACAGGCCCGCCCGGACGGGGCCGGCAGTTGATCGCCGGCGCCCGGGCCGCAAGGGGACCCTGGTATCTGTTCTGGCATGCCGACACGCATCCGCAGCCGGGCTGGGTAAAATGCGTCGAGCGCTTCATCAACAACCCCGATCACGCCTTTCATGTCGGCTATTTCCAGTTGGTTCTCAACGACCCGCACCCCGAGGCCCGCAGGATCGAGCGCCTTGCCAACTGGCGGGCGAAAACCTTCGGCCTGCCCTATGGCGATCAGGGATTGCTGATTTCAGAAGACTACTACGATCATCTCGGCGGCTATAAGCCGTTGCCGCTGATGGAAGATGTCGATCTGGTCCGGCGTATCGGCACCTCCAGACTGCATGGCTTGCCGACCGCCGCCGTCACCTCGGCTCACAAATACCGTCGCGACGGCTGGCTGCTGCGGCCGCTTGAAGAACCTGCTCTGTCCTCGCGCTGTTTTATGCCGGCGTGCCGATCGCCAGCATCGTCAAACTTTACCGATGAGCCGCATCCGCCATCTCGTCATCTTCGCCAAGGCGCCGCGTCTGGGTCGGGTCAAGACCCGGCTCGGCCGGGACATCGGCATGGTCGAGCGCGGGATTTTTACCGCCATGCCCTGACCCGTCTGGCGCGCACCCTTGCACGGGATCCGCGCTGGCAGACCGTGATCGCAGCGGCACCCGATACCGCCCTGATGGATCCTGTGTGGCCGGATGGCGTACCCCGGATCGCTCAGGGTGCGAGGCGATCTGGGTCAGCGTATGCAGCGTGTCTTTGATTGCTTGCCTGCCGGCCCCGTCGTCATCGTCGGCGCCGATATTCCGGGAATCACGCCTGCACGGATCGCCGAAGCTTTTTCCGCCCTTGGCCATTTTGATGCCGTATTCGGTCCGGCCGGTGACGGGGGCTACTGGCTGGTCGGACAAAAACGGGCCCACCACGAGTTCTGAAGCTTTTTTGCCGATGTGCGCTGGTCCGGACCCCATGCGTTGGCGGACACAAAACGGAATCTCGGAAAATCATCCTATTTCGCGCTAAAAACCCTCGATGACGTCGATAATGGCGCCGATTTCAGGCGCTTTTTCGGAAAAGAAACATAAATAATCAGGAAAATGCAAAGGCGTCCATCGCCAGCACCCCATAGGTATAGCTCGTGTGCAGATGCCGTCCGGCTCCGCCCGGCGTTCCGGCTCCCATCGCCACGAACAGCGGCAGCAGGTGTTCGTCCGTCGGATGGTTGCGGACCGCTTCAGGTGCCCGGCTGCGGTAGTTGAGCAGATCGTCAACCCGCCCCTCGGCAATCGCCCAGCTGGCCCAGGTATCAAACGCCCGCGCCCATTCTTTAGGTTGGGCATCGATTGTGTGACCCCTAAATTCCCTGAGATTATGGGTCAGATTGCCGGAGGCCATGATCAGGGCGCCAGCGTCTCTGAGCGGCCGGATCGCTTCGCCCAACCGGTAATGCCAGGCTGGATCGCGGTCGGGCTGGATCGACAATTGCGTCACCGGAATATCGGCTTCTGGAAATCCCAGAAGCAGCGGCACCCAGGCACCATGATCAAGACCGCGACCCGTCGTCGTCACCGGTCCCATGCCGGCGTCTTCGATCAGCGCAGCCGTCTGGGCCGCCAGATCAGGCGCGCCCGGTGCTGGATAAGTCATCTGATAAAGTGCGTCCGCAAAGCCGCCGAAGTCATAAATGGTTTCCGGATGTTCGGCATCGCTGACATGCGGCGTCGCGGTTTCCCAGTGTGCGGAGACGGCGAGGATCGCCTTCGGCGTCTCGACGGTTTCCGCAAGCTTGCCCAGAAATGTGCGCACCGGTGACGGGTCAAGAATGACGCTGGGCGCACCGTGCGAAACGAAAAGGCTTGGGATCGACATCATCATATCCTTATCAAAAAAAGGTGAGGTGGCAACCGCGGGGATTGCGGTCACCACCCCAGCACGTAGAGAGACTTAGCGCGCCGTCGCCTGCTCGGTATCCGGCAGGATCGGCAGCGCGACATCGCGATCAGAGATCGCCAACGCTCCGCCGCCCAGCAAGCCCTGCACAACCGAGGCGATGATCAGGAACAGCGGATATTCCCAGCCGCCGCCTGTGGCTGAAAAGACCCAGCCGTTCGGGATATGCACCATCAGCGCACCGATCAGGATCGGCACCAGCGCGAAGGCGACAAGCCGGGTCTGGAAGCCCAGGATCAGTGCTATACCGCCCAGGGTTTCTGCGGCGAACACGACGTAGGCGAGAAAGCCCGGATAGCCGATGCTTTCGAAAAACTGCGCGGTGCCACCGAGCGTGAAGGTGAAGTATTTCAGAAGCAGCCCGTGCGCCAGAAACATGACGCCGAGCGTGACACGCAGCAAAAGGGCGGCCAGCGGCGCGGTCCCGGTATGGATATTCTGGTTGTTCATAATATTGGTCCTCGTCTTTGAATGAATGGCGCCAGACACCCTGCCCGACGCGTTGAGACGGACCTTACTGTTTTCATTCTTGCAATAACATTCACTATTATCGCAGTATTAGTTTGCATTTTTGCAAATTAATACAAACCCCGAAAGGTCCGTCATGCGGTTTCCCTGGGACGACCTCAGAGTGTTTCTGGCAATTTCCCGGACGGGCTCGCTGAACGGTGCGGCGCGGGCGCTGGGCGTCAATCATTCAACCGTATTCCGGCGCATCAACAGCTTCGAGGCCGCGCTTGGCGTCCGGCTGTTCGACCGTCTGGCGTCGGGCTATGCGCTGACCATCGCCGGCGAAGAGATGCGGGCGACGGCGGAACGGGTCGAGCAGGAAATCGACCGGCTCGACCGCCGCATCAGCGGTCAGGATCTGCGCCTTGAGGGCACGCTGGTCGTCACCACCACCGACACCCTGACCGAAAACATGCTGGGTCCGCATCTGGCCGCCTTCAAGCAGGCGTACCCGGGCATCACCCTTGATCTGGTCCTCGACAACCAGCACATCAACCTGTCGAAGCGCCTGGCAGACATCGCCATCCGGCCGACGTTGAGTCCGGCGGAAACGCTGGTCGGGCGGCGCGTCGCCGGCCTCGCTTTCGCCCCCTATGCGGCGAAGCGCCTGATCAGGAAGCGACCCGCCGACCTGGCGGCGCAGGACTGGCTCGTCGTTGATGACAGCCTCGCGCATCTGGCGGCTGATAAATGGTTCAGAAAATCCCTGCCCGACGCCCGCATTGCCATGCGTTCGAACAGCCTGCTTGGTCTTTTGCACGCATGCGAAGCCGGCATGGGTGCGGCCTTGCTGCCCTGCTTCATGGGCGATCCGCGGAACAAACTGGTGCGCTTGGGCGAACCGGTCCCGGAAGCCGCCAGCGCCTTGTGGCTGCTGACCCACGAAGACCTGCGCCACACCGCCCGCATCCGCGCCTTCATGGATTTCATGGCGGGTGCGCTGATGGCCGAAGTTGATCTGCTGGAAGGTCGGGCGGGATAAGCTTCTCACCCGGCGCGCTTCGCTCAGGCCAAAGAACCCCTCACCCGGCGCGCTTCGCTCGCCACCCTCTCCCAAGGGAGAGGGGTTTAGGTCCCTTCTCCCTCGGGAGAAGGACAGGATGAGGGGTTGCTTTAAACAAGTCCGAATGCGCGGAGCTGCGCCTTGAGCCCTTCAAGGTCTTCGAAACGGTATGTCACCAGACCGGCCTGATCGGCGGCGGCGATATAGTCCGGGCTGTCGTCGATAAACAGCGTCGTTTCCGCCTGCCAACCCAGATGTGCCAACAGACCGCTGAATCCGGACGCAAAATCCTTGTTGAAACCATGCACGCCGGAGACGAACAGCTTGTCTGCAAATAAAGGCGGCAGTTCGGGTGCCAGCTCACTGATATGCTCATAGAGAAACGGGCCGTTATTGGTCAGCAGCGCAATCTCGACCTTGGCTTTCAGTTGCCTGGCCAGATCGATCACCATCGGTTCCGGGGCCATTGCCCACTTCCTGGCCGCGACCCATTGGCCGAGCCGGACCGGTACACCCAGCCGTTCGGCGATGCCGGCGATATAGTCATCGACAGAGGTGTCGCCGTTATCGTGGCTGTCTTCGAATCCGGATTGGAAAATTTCGCTGCGGATGGTTTCTTTCGAAACCTCAAGAGCCGCTTCCAGAAGACCCAGCCGGTTTTCAAAATCATAGGCATAGAGCACGCCGTCCATATCAAACAGGACGGCGCTGATCCGCTCGGCCATCAGCGCTTGTGCTCGTTGAGGCGTGGCATCAGCTCGACGAAGTTGCACGGCATGTGCCGGTAATCGAGCTGGTGCACGAGGATGTCATCCCAGGCATCCTTGCAGGCACCGGTCGAGCCCGGCAGCACGAAGATATAGGTGCCATCGGCAACCGCCGCCGTTGCCCGTGACTGCACCGTCGAGGTGGCGATCTTCTGATAGCTGAGCCAGCGGAACAATTCGCCGAACCCCGGGATTTCCTTGTCCGTCACCTGCTTCAGGGCTTCCGGTGTGACGTCGCGACCGGTAACACCGGTACCGCCCGTTGAAATGACGACATCAATTTCAGGATCGGCAATCCAGGCCCGGAACTGTTCGGCGATGACATCGGCATCGTCCTTGCAGATCACGCGGTCGCCCAGCGTATGACCGGCAGCGACAAGCCTTGCGGCCAGCGTGTCACCGGAACGATCGTCGGCCAGTGTGCGGGTGTCGGAAACCGTCAGAACAGCAATGTTGACGGGTTTGAATTCACGATCAGTTGCGAGGGGCATTGGCGGCAATCTCCAGATCTCCGGGGCCCATCGCTTCATACCGCGGCCATTCGCCACGGGCGACGGCATCGAGCGAGGGCGTGTCCTGCCCCAGACGATGACGGTAAATCCAGAAGTTGGTCAACACCCGCTCGACGAACGCGCGTGTTTCATAGGATGGAATACTCTCGATAAAGAAGATCGGATCATCGAGATGCTTGGTGTTGCGGTTCCATTTGCGCAGGTTACCGGGACCGCCGTTCCAGGCCACTGCCAGCTTGAACAGATCCATCGAGATTTCCCGTTCGTCCAGCAGCATTTCAATATAGCGCTGACCCAGTTCCAGGTTGGTTTCGGGCGTATACAGCACCGCGCGTTCCTTGAGACGCATACCGGTCGAATTGGCAACGAACTTCGCCGTACCCGGCATCAGCTGCATCAGACCACGCGCCCCGGCCCAGCTTCTGGCGTTCGGGTTGAAACGGCTTTCCTGGCGGATCACCGCATAGACCAGCGCCCGGTCGACGGTGAAGCCGTCGACCGGAATGTAATCGGGGATCGGATAGGCGGCACCGTCATAGCCGCCGCCGCCCGGAAACAGTAACGTATCAAGCCGCACCGCCAGCGATGCCATGTTACCACGGGCCACCAGCGCGTGAACGGCTTCAAGCATGGGGCGGTCGGCTTCAACCACCAGATCACGCAGTTCGCTCTCGGCCAGTTCGTTATCACCGATCTGCATCAGGGCGATGGCACGGCGGCCGCGCGGATTATCAATCAGCCCCTGCAGGGCATTGCCCTTGAAGGCCGGTACAGCCCAGTTGAACGGCAGGTCATGGCCGAGCAGCCGGGTTGCCAGCAGACCGTAAAACGTCCGGGGATGTGCCGCCGCATTTTCCAGCAATGCGACCACGCGTTTCGGTTGTTGCGCCGCCATATTGGCTCTGGCTGCCCAGAACGACGATGCCGAGCCGAGCCAGTCCGACACCTTGTCATTTTCAGCAGCGGCTTCGAAATGCAGCGCCGCTTCGGCGTATTTTTCCGCCCGCCACAACACCAGACCGGCCGTCCAGTGACCTTCCGGCAGGTAACGACCCGAGCGCTTGAGCGCCGGCAGCGCCCAGTCAAGGGCCCACTCGTCGTGGCCGTCGATGAAATATCCCTTCGCCAGGCCAACCCGGGCTTCGTCGTATTCGGCAGCAGAAAGCAGTCTTTCCGTTTTGTCGTCGGTAATGATCCGCTTAGCCGTCAGGGTCTGACCGCGCCGGAGTGCACTCTTGATACTGGCGACAATCGACCGCGCCTGGGCACGCTCGGAGGTGGAAAGACTTTTGCCCGGAATATGATTGCGTCTGAACGAGACCTGCACCTGTACGGCACCGCTCGCCTCAAGCCGGACCGGTGCGTCCGGCATGCGCCAGTTCGAGGGCTTGCGACGGAGTGCCAGATCATAGATGGTCTGGGCCCCCGGCAAGTCGGCATAGGATGCCATCCAGTCCTTCAATTCCGCGTACTTCGAGCGGTATTTGGTCGGGTGCATGTAGCGCTGATACAAGACGTGACCCAGCAGCACGTCGTTTTCAAGACGGGCGATCAGGCCATCGGAGTTTAAATCGACACTCTTCAATCGGAACCTCGAAAATGCGCTGATAAAGGCGGATGTCTTCGTCACTGATGACGGCAGGCAGGCCAGCCGCCTGCTGATCGGCACCCGGCATTCTGGGCTGCGCCTGTGACGGTGCGTTATAGCCCAGGACTCCGATCAGAATCCCTGCTGTTACCGCCGCAACGACACGCGCCAGCCGTAAACCGTTCCTCGTCAACGTCAATGGACGAAACCCCTTAATCCCTCTGGGTTCTGTCTATACCCGATCTCGGGAATCGCCGCAAGATATTGGGGAAAATGGCCAGGCCGGCACATCGTGTCGGCAACCTTGGAAACTCAGTACCAGCGGTTAAACTACAGCTGTAAAATCATATCCGTCACGACCATCATAGCCACTGAAACCGGAAATGGATGACCATGAGCACGCACGCCAGCCCGCCCGCCGTATCTAAACAATTAGCTGCCTTTTCATCCGCCCTGACGTTCGACGCGATACCGAAAAACGTCATTGATCACATCAAGGTAGCGGTGCTGGACGGGCTTGGCTGCTGCCTGGTCGGTGCCGGCCTGCCCTGGACCCGGATGGTCGCCGACATGGTTGCAGCCGACGGCGGCATTCCGTCGGCCAGCGTGTTCGGCACGGGCCGTTCGGTGCCGGTCACAGGGGCGGTGCTGGTCAACGCGACCGCCGGACATGCCTTTGAGCTCGATGACATTCACCGTGACGCGATCCTGCATCCGAATTCCATTGCCGTACCGGCGGCGCTGAACATGGCCGAATATCTGGGAGGGGCAAGCGGCCAGGATGTGCTGACCGCCATCGTCGCCGGCTACGAAGTCAGCTGCCGGATCGGGGCGGCTGCCGGTACCGACCTGCTGCTCCGGGGCTTCCACCCGCAAGGCACAATCGGTCCGTTCACCGCCGCTGCCACAGCGGCCCGGATGATGAAGCTTGATCCGGCTGAAACCCTCAACGCGCTCGGCATCGCCGGATCACTCGGTTCAGGCCTGATGGCGGCGCAGGAAGGGGCGATGGTCAAACGGCTGCATTCCGGCCACGCCGCCGAGGCCGGAATCCGCGGCGTGCTGCTGGCAGCACAGGGCTTCACCGGCATTTCAGACGTTGTCGAAGCGGGCTACGGCGGGTTCCTGCAGGCGTTCTCCGGCAAAGTCCAGCTTGCGCGGGTCACCGACGGCCTGGGCGAGACGTGGGAGACGGCCGAGACCGGTTACAAGCCGCACGCCACGGTGACGTCGATCCACGCCGCCCTGGATGCGCTCGGCCAGATCATGACCACAAACACATTGAAGGCATCAGACATCAGAAGCATTCATGCCGGCGTCTCTCACCCGACGCATGTGCATTGCGCCTGGCCCTACGCGGCGCAGGGCATCACGGCAGCGCAGATGAACATCTATTACGGGCTGGCGATGATCGCGCTCAACGGACAGGCTTTCGTTGCCCAGTTCAGCGAAGACGCCATCAAGGACCCGGCAGCGCTTGAGCTGATCAGCCGCATCTCGGCCACCGTCGACCCCGACATCGAGGCCAGAGGCCCGGCCTTCCGCCACATGGCCAGGGTCACGGTTGAGACCACTGACGGTCGGCGCATCACCGAAGAAGTGACGCACCGCCTCGGCAGTCCGGAAAATCCGCTGTCCAGAGATGCCGTGATTGCCAAGTTTGATACGCTCGCCGGTACGGTGCTGAGCCCGAACGAGGTCAAAGCGGTCAAGGAAAAGGTCTTTGCCCTTGATCAGAGTAGCGATGTTTCAGACCTCATCGCCCTCATCAGCTAGGATGCTTCGAGACGGGTGCTTAGCACCCGTCTCAAGCATGCAATATGAGTCAGAATTTCTCGACGAACGGTCGCAGCTCTACTTCCCATGTCCAGGCCGAGCGCGGCTGGTTGTGCACGTGGAAATAGGTGTCGGCGATATGGTCGGGGTGCAATTTGTCGGGCGCGTTCGCATCGGCACTTTCACCGATGCCGCCGTCGATCACGAAATGGCCGACATGCAGGCCCTTCGGTGCCAGTTCACGGGCCATGCTCTGGGCCAGCCCCCTGAGCGCGAACTTGCCCATGGCGAACGCGGATGAATTGACGTAGCCCTTGACGCTGGCCGAAGCACCGGTGAACAGGATGGTGCCTGATCCCTTGGCAGCATCGCTTTGACGGCGGTACTGGCCAACCAGAAATCCGCCAAAAGCGGTGATTGTAATCGCGGTGCGGACCGCTTCCGGATCAACCTCGGCAACCGGACCCCGGACCCGGTTTGAAGCATTATAGATCACCAGTTCCGGTACGCCGTGTGATGTCGTCACCCAGTCGAACAGCGCTGCCACCGATTTGGGATCGGATGCATCGCAGGCTTTCGCCTCGCCGCCGACCTCTGCCAGCACTGCCGCCAGCTTGTCGATATCCCTGGCCGCCAGCAGCGGTGTCAGGCCTTCCGATCTGGCTTTTCTGGCGAGCGCGGCGCTGAGCCCTGAGCCGGCACCGACGATCAGGGCAATGCGTGCATCTGACATACTGATGATCCTTTATTTCAGGCTTGGTATTCATGGCCCGGGCGCGAGCGGATGCACGCCTGCCGGGTTGCTTTACGGAGCATGCCCGATCTGTGCAAAATCGCCAAGCACAGTCATCGGCGCACCGCGGTCGCGGCGGCATAACACTTGAGAAAATCCATCAGGGGACACCAGTGATCATAGATCTTCCACCCTATGGGCTGGCCCTGATTTCGGCATTCCTGTTTGCGCTTGGCGGTCAGGTTCAGAACCTCGGCCTGCAAACGCTCGACCCCCGCACCGGCACCATGCTGACGATCGGTTCCAGCACTGCCTTTTACTGGCTGGCGGCACCCTTTCTGCTGAACCCGGCCCATTTTCTGCATCCGGCCGCCCTGATTTTCGTCGCCATCGGATTTGTCCGCCCGGCCTTGTCCGCTAACCTGTCCGTCGCCGCCATCCGTCATATCGGACCGACCCTGACGGCGACGCTGAACGCCACCTCGCCGCTGTTCGCGGCGGCGTTCGGCATTCTTATCCTTGATGAAATGCTGAGCTGGCAGATCGCCTGCGGCACGGCGGGCATCATCGGTGCCGTACTGATCCTGAGCCGCCGTAACAAGAAGCTGCCGGCGAGCTTTCCGCTGTGGGCGCTGGCGCTGCCGGTCGCCGCAGCAATGATTCGTGCTGGCGCGCACGGCTTCATCAAGATCGGCACGGTTTATATCCCGGACCCGTATTTCGCCGGCCTGATCGGCTTTACGGTGTCGTTTCTGCTGACCAGCACTCTGCACGTGATGAAGGGCGGTGGCCACCCGAAGATTGACATCGGCGATCACGGCCCCCGCTGGTTCATGACGGCGGGCCTGATGTTCGGCAGCGCGATCTTTTGTCTGAACACAGCCTTGATGAAAGGCTCGATGATTACCGTGGTGCCGATTATCGCCATCTCGCCGATGTTTTCCATGCTGCTCAGCATCATCGTCTTCCGCAAGGAACACCTGACTCTCAAGATCGCCGCCGCCGTGATTATCGTGGTGACGTCTGTCATCCTGATTGTGCTTGGCAAATAGCGCGCTCAGCGCCGGCGTCTGAGCAGACCGTCTACAGAGACTGGCCCGCCCCCCTTGAGCGCCAGGTAGATCAGCGGGAATATCCACAAAAGCCGCTGGTCGGCGATGATGCTGTCGGGCACCCGGTCAAAGACCATGCCGATGCTTTTTGCATCAAGCCCGTGGAACTGGACGTCGACAAAACTCATGACACCAATAAAGCCGATCAGGCTCAAGGCGGTGAAGCGGGTGAACAATCCGACCAGCAGCATGATCGGCAACAAAAGCTCGGCATAGGTGCCAGCCAGCACCATCAGCTTCCAGGGAAACAGCGCAATCTTGCCCGGATCGTAGCCGGCGGCTTCGGCGACAGCGGGGACGATCTGCGCATAGGCACCGACGCTTGGCATGAACATGTCCGGAAAGCCGGAACCAAGCTTGGTCATCGCCGAATTGACGAAGAACGCCAACAGCACCGACGAAAAGGCGAGCCTTGCCGCCAGTCCCAGAAACCAGCCACCGGCCAGGTTTTCGAGCAGCCCGAAGACACGGTCGTGCAATCCTCTGATCAGCGTGACGATAGGCATGAGACGGATACTCCCCGGGTTCAGTCCGTATGATGAAGGGCGGCAATCGCGCCTGCCCCAAACAGTTCTGCCAGATGCCGGGATGGATCGAAGCCATCGATTTCCGACAGCGCGTCGCAGACGCCTCCAAGGCTTTCGCCCTGAGACAATTTTTCTGCAAATAAATAAGATTCTCTGGTCAGACTGATGACGTAAACATCCATACCCGGACGAACGACCAGCGCATATTCAGGCACATCGGCGATGCCGGATAAATCCGGCGTCTGATGATCCTGATGGGCCTGCCAGATGGACACATGCGGTCCGGCTGACGAGAGCAGGCTTGCGGATGGATGCAGGGAAATCCTGAGATCATCGATGGCCGCTTCGCTTATTGATGACAAATGCTCAATATCAATCGGTGGGCAATCTGCTGCGTGCCAGGCATCGAGCCATGCCTGTTCCAGCCGTGCAACATCGGCAAGATGAGGGACATCCCGTGCCGGATCAAACGTATCGATGAAATCGCCGAAGCTGCGGCCATACTCGGCAAGAACCGGCGAAGCCGGAGGATTTCTTTGAAAATAGACCTGCGCCATCGCATTGAAGAATGCCGCACCGACGAGGGCTTGTACGACAGGGTATATCTCGGCGAGGGCCTGGCCCAGTCCGACGGCAACGGTGTTTCTGTATATATCAAGTCGGCCGCCGCTGCTTGTGATGCCGATCGGGACCGCACGGGTTCGATCCAGCAGGGCCGCCGCAAAGTCCGTTTGTGTGTTATGCCACATGGCGGCATGACTCCGCTTTAGAGATGGCGCGAAGCGCCACCGAAATTTTTTCGATCTCCGCACAGAGCACCGACCAGTCCGGCACGTCGTTATCCCATTCGATCAACGTTGGTATCGGCCCCGTTCCGGCAATCACCATTTTATAAAGCGCCAGTACCGGCAACCCGACGGCACGGTCATGCGCATCGATCAACAGCAGTGCGCCGTCGTCGTCCTGCGTTTCCGCATGCCCGGCCAGATGAATTTCACCGACATGCGCCAGAGGGAACCGTTTCAGATAATCCGTCGCATCAAAGCCCTGATTGATCGCCGAGACGTAAACGTTGTTGATATCCAGCAAAAGCCCGCAACCGGTCCGGCGCTGCACCTCGGCCAGAAAATCAACCTCGTCATATGTGCTCGCGTCAAAGCGGAGATAACTGGTCGGATTTTCCAGCAACAGGTGCCGCCCGACATGGGTCTGCACCTGATCGATATGCCGGGTGACAATGCCGAGAGTCTCGGAAGTGTAAGGCAGCGCCAGCAGATCATTGAAGTAAGCACCCTGATGCGTTGACCATGCCAGATGCTCTGAAAACAGGGCCGGCTGATAACGGTCCAGTACCGCCTTCAGACGATCGAGATGCGTGACATCAAGATCACCGGCGCCGCCGATCGACAGGCCGACACCATGCACGGAAAGCGGATAATCGGCGGCCAGCTTGCTGAGCTGAGCATGAGGGGGGCCACCGGCACCCATGTAGTTCTCGGCATGCACCTCGAAGAACCCGGCCACCGGGCCGTTTTCGAAGATAGCCCGTCTGTGTACCGGCTTGAAGCCGGCACCGGCACGGTCTGCCTTGATCGATGAAGCCCGCATCGGCCCCCTCCGCCCTGAATAGATCAGCTCGGGTTATCGCGCTTCAGCGAAGCCAGCGACCCCTTGCGATCACCCGGCAGCGTCATGGTTTCGCAGGTGCCTTTCGGCACCAGCTTCCAGGCATTGCCCTGATAATCGATTTTGGACGTTCCGGCGCAGGTCGTGCCCGGCCCTGCGGCGCAATCGTTCTGACCGGCCTTGGAGACGCCGTAGCATTTTTCGTTCTCGGCAGCCTGAGCCACCTCGAAGAAGCCGGCCGCTCCGGCAACGGCGAGGGCACCGGCAACAACCGCTGCTGTCGTGAATGAACGTTTCATAGCGCAAAGACTCCTGCTTGTTGGTTTCATGACGCCGCCCAAAGGCGACTGCAAAACCGATATGCCACCGTTTCCTGTTATAACGAAATCACACCGCCTCACTTAGACGTGAAGCCGAAGTGTGTTGGCATATAACGCGCAGATTTTGGAGCGACGCATGAGGGTGCTGACCGTTCAGAAAGCCCATCGGAAAGGTGGCAATGCATCGTTCATGTATTTGATTCAGCTGATCGCCAATTGCGGGCTATAGCCCCGTTCAAGCCGTTACCATAGTTTTTCTTATCTTGAGACTGACATTATTCGGCATTGAGTTTAAGCGACGCTTTGTAGCCGTTCTTGCCTGTGCTGCATTTGGAAACGGATTAATTTTCATCAAACAGTCTTTAAAAATTGATCCCATGAAATGCAAAGCGTAGGATTTGGCATCGGGTTCTAAGCAGACCAAGTCTGCTGGATTAATAGGGAACACGGTAGGGATGACCAAATTGGGTCCTGATCCGTGACTGCCCTCGCAACTGTGAGCGCCAGCCGCTTCCATTATGCCACTGGGTCAATACCTGGGAAGGCGGAAGATCGGTATTAAAGCGTGAGTCAGGAGACCTGCCCGACAAAAGACCTGAACTGATGCCGGCATTCTGCTGGCAAATCTCATGCACGATGGGTGCTTGGAAAGGAAAAAATTATGCATATAGAACCTGGCGTCGTTACCGGCGCGAAAATTATTGTCAGTTACGTAACGGCTGCAGGCTCGATCGGGCTTGCTGCAAAACTTGGTTACGACACTATCAAAAATGACGGTGGAATCACGTCGCTGGCAGCGCGGTCCGTCGCAACAACGGCACTTGTCTTCAGCTTTTTTGAAATCCTGCCCCATTATCCGGTCGGCGTATCCGAAGTGCATCTGATATTGGGCTCAACGCTGTTTCTGATTTTCGGTGCCGGAGCGGCGGCAATTGGGCTGGTACTCGGTTTGCTTATCCAGGGGCTGTTTTTTGCCCCCTTTGATCTGCCGCAGTATGGCATGAATGTGACGACACTGTTGGTCCCGCTCTACGCTATGAGCCTACTGGCCGGGAAAATTATCCCGAAAAAAACGGCCTATACGGAATTGAAATACGGACAGACGTTGGCGTTGTCGACGGCATATCAAGCCGGAATCGTGACCTGGGTTGCTTTCTGGGCGCTTTATGGTCATGGCTTTGGCACTCAAAATCTATCGAGCGTCCTGTCGTTTGGATCGGCCTACATGCTGGTTATCGTCGTCGAGCCGCTGATTGATCTGGGTGTGCTGGCGATTGCAAAAATCATGCATGGCCTCAAGGGCAGCATGATGCTGAACCGCCGCCTATACCAAGCATAATCCTTTTAGCTTTCAAACTCACTGAATCAACAGGAGTAGTTATAATGCGTATTTTCCTTATGGCCATCGTATGCAGCTTTTTGCTGATGGCATCACAGTCTTCTGTGGCTGAAATGAAGCATGGCGGGCTCATCGTGGAACAGCCATGGGCCCGGGCCAGTGCCGGTCCGGCCAAAGCCGGGGCCGCTTACATGACCCTTGCCAACATGGGTGACAAGGCCGACCGCCTGATCGACGTTAAATCTGATTTGGCGGCACGCACCGAAATCCATACGCACCTTATGGAAGGCGGCGTTATGAAGATGATCCGCGTTGACGGCATCGACGTGGAGCCGGGTACGCCGACGACCCTGCAACCGGGCGGCCTGCACATCATGTTCATGGGCCTGAAGAAGCCATTCGCGAAAGGTGAGAAGCTGCCTTTGACCCTAGTTTTCGAAAAGGCCGGTGCCATCCAGGTTCAATTCGTTGTTCAGGGCGTGGGCGCTAAAGCGCCGGAACACGACATGCAGCATATGCCGGGTATGAAACACGGCAGCTGATCGGACAAGGGGCGGGGCCGATTACGAACCCGCCCCTTTTTTCGTGTGCAGGCAGAATCCTCTGTCTGCACTGTTTAGACCAGAGACACGACCCAATTCCGGGTGTCTTGTTGACCAAATGAGGAACAGAAAATGATACGTCGACTGCTTATATTGAGCGCTATTTTTTCACTTTCCGGCATTGCACCAGCGAGTGCTCACCTGCTTCCAGGTGAACACGGCTCGTTGGCTGCCGGCTTTACCCATCCGCTGTTCGGGCTTGATCATATTCTGGTGATGGTTGCTGTCGGGCTTTGGGCATATCGTGTCGGCGGGCGTGCCGTCTGGGCAGTGCCCTGCAGCTTTGTTGCAATGATGGGTCTGGGCTTTGTTTTCGCACTTGCAGGCGGCGCGTTGCCATTTGTTGAGCCGGTGATCCTGGCTTCGGTGGTAACCCTGGGTTTACTGATAGCGTTCGCGGTGCGCTTGCCCGTCGTTGCCTCTGCCCTAGTGGTCGGTGCGTTCGCCGTCTTTCACGGTTTTGCCCATGGTGCCGAAATCGGCAATGCCGGCGCTGCTGCTTATGCTTCCGGGTTTGCTGTTGCGACAGTGCTGCTGCATGTCGGTGGTGTCGGAATCGGCTACGGGATCGCTAAGCTGCGACAGCAGGATGACTGGCTGGCTCGTTCAATGGGGGCTGGCACTGCTGGTGCTGGCATTGTGATGCTGCTGGCATGAATGACAAAACCCCTCGCGCCTAAAAGCGTGAGGGGTTTTTGACTGGTCAGCATGATGATCGACGAAGAGCGTGATGAAGCCATGCACAGCAGATGCGCGTGGCGTGGGCAGGTCCTTCGAGATGCGGTATGGCCGTTCGTCAGGATGAGGCGCATTTCCCCGCCCTCATGCTGAGGAGGGCGCAAAGCGTGCGTTTCGAAGTATCGTCTGGAAGATGTCTCGGCGCGCGTCGAGCGTGCGCTTTGACGGACGATGCCCTTTGCCGGCAGCCCCCGGTTAAAAACTAAAAAATCAGTATTGACCTATATCAAACAGATTTCTGCTTTCCATGCTTATTGTTGGCACGCCAAGTAAGCTCAAAGGAGCAAATGAATTACGGATCTCCGACGTTCTTTATCGCTACCTCTCGTCGTCCTGTATGGCCTTGGCGTTACGATTGGCGCCGGCATATACGTCCTTCTGGGCGCGACCACGGCTCGTGCCGGCATTCACGCACCGCTATCCTTCGTTCTGGCAGGGGTCGTCATGGCCTTTAGCGCGGCATCATACGCGGAATTGTCGACCCGCTATCCGGTCAGTGCAGGTGAGGCGGCTTATGTGAGGGCCGGTACCCGGTCTCGAGTCTTATCGGCTATCGTTGGCCTGCTTGTGATCCTATCGGGTATCGTATCATCGGCGGCCATCAGCATTGGCAGCACGGGCTATATTCGCGAATTTGTCGACGTTCCGCCGTTGCTGCTGGTCAGTCTTCTGGTTTGCGGCCTCGGTGCGATCGCAGCATGGGGGATTATGGAATCGATCATCGTCGCGAGCCTGTTTACGCTGTTTGAGACTGGTGCACTTTTATTCATCATTGTGATAGGCATCGCCGACAATCCGACCATCATCGCAGATATTCCACGCATATTCCCGGACGTCATCGACAGTACAGCATGGGCCGCCATCGGCAGTGCCGGACTGCTTGCATTTTTTGCCTTCATCGGTTTTGAGGACATGGTCAACCTTGCCGAAGAGATCAAGGATCCGGAGCGCGTCCTGCCCAGGGCTATTCTCCTTACGCTCGTCATCGGCACCCTGATCTATTTCCTATTGACGACCGTCGTCGTGCTGTCCGTTCCGCTCGGCGATCTCGCGCAATCGGAAGCGCCGCTGAGTTTTGTATTTATGCATATCACTGGTGCATCCCCGTTTGTCATTACCTTGATTGCGATTTTTGCCACCCTGAACGGCGTCATCATACAGATCATCATGGCATCTCGGGTTCTCTTCGGGATGGCGAAGCAAGGGGTGGCCCCATCGGTTTTCGCGGGCGTAAATTCGCGCACTCAAACGCCCGTTATGGCGACGGTGGCGGTCTCTGCGATCATATTGTTTCTCGCCCTGACGACCCCGTTGGAAGATCTGGCCGAGTGGACATCCCGGGTCGTACTTGCGGTCTTCGCCTTCATCAATATCTCTCTGATCCTCATAAAATTGCGACGGGAGCCAAGCCCGGATTCGTGTTTCAAAGTTTGGATCGGCATACCCGTTTTCGGGTTTGTCATGAGCGTAGCGCTGATATTTGGCCCGCTTTTCGGTACATAGGGGAGTACGCCTTTAATGGAAATAACCGTATGGGGTGCTGCGCAGGAGGTTACAGGTTCCTGTCATATGGTCGAGCACGCCGGGAAGCGCATCCTGCTTGATTGCGGACTCATTCAAGGTGGCACAGACGCTCATCGCCGAAATCAGGCACCCTTTCCATTCGATCCAAATTCTATCGATGCCGTCGTTCTCAGCCATGCGCATATCGATCATAGCGGTCGGTTGCCGTTAATGGTGAAGCGCGGGTTCAAAGGACGCATCTTTGCGAGCAGGGCAACCCGAGATCTTTGCCGCATCATGCTGAAGGACGCGGCATTCATTCAAGAGAAGAACGTTGAATGGGAAAATCGAAAACGTGCCCGAAAGCATCTCCCCAGGGTCGAAGCACTTTACGATCAAGATGATGCTGCACAAACCATGAAACGTTTCAGAGCTGTCGATTTCGAAACGCCATTCGAGCCCATCAAGGGCTTGAAGGCTATTCTTCATCCGGCAGGCCACATTCTCGGCGCATCAATTATAGAACTGATCGACAAAGACAATCGCCGGCTTATTTTCTCCGGCGACCTTGGCTCCAATAATTCACCTCTGTTGCCTGCGCCGTGGCGGCCCGGGCGGTGCGATCTGCTTCTGGTCGAAAGCACCTATGGAGACAGGGAACACAGATCGCTGGACGACACATGGCGCGAACTTGGCGACATAATTTCAAGCGCCGATGCTCATAGCGGAAACATTCTTATCCCGGCCTTCGCCGTCGGTCGCACGCAGCAGATCTTGCATGCTTTCCGCGCCCATTTCGATGCGTGGGGCATGAACAAATGGCGTATTTTCCTTGATAGCCCTCTGGCGATTTCGGCCAGTGAAATCCATGATCGTCATCAGGACCTTTTACGTCCTGAGGTCGCGCATCCATCGGGTTTCATGGGTCTTGAGAATGTGCATGTTACGAAGACGGCCAATCAATCCATGGCCCTCAATAACATTCGGAGTGGTGCCATCATCATCGCGGGGAGTGGCATGTGCGACGGCGGACGGATAAAGCACCATTTAAAGCACAATCTTTGGCGGTCGAACTGCCATATTATGATTGTCGGTTTTCAGGCTGGTGGCACGTTGGGGCGGCGTCTCGTTGATGGTGCGAAACGTGTCTCTTTGTGGGGCGAGGCCATAACGGTCGGTGCCAAAATTCATACAATCGGCGGCTTATCTGCGCACGCAGACCAAAAAGACCTTGTCGACTGGGTGTCCGCCGCCGACGGCAATCCGCAGATCGTTGTTGTTCATGGTGAACCTGATTCAAGCGCTTCCCTAATTTCTGCTCTCGGCCAACGTGGTATCAAGAAAACCGTCACAGCGGCATTGGGAATGCGGTTTAAGCTTTAGTAACCGCGACAGTTTGGTCGCTTGGCGATGTGTCATGGCCGCCTCGGGTCATTGCCGGCATGTTATCCTGGCTAACATTGTTTATGGGTATTGCTGGAAAGTTGATGATCGACGAAGAGCGAGGTGTCGCAATGCACGGCAGATGTCCGTGGTGTGGGCAGTTCCTTCCAGACGCGGCAGTGCCGCTCCACAACATAAGGCGCATTTCCCATCATCCTCATGCTGAGGCGGCCGGGGAGGGTCAAAAGTCCTTGTTCATGCAATAAATTTGCGTCTCTGTTAGGCTGAGTTTTCAGTCGACTTTTGGAGATATTAAATGCGTTTTGGATTTATTGGCATAGGCGCGATGGGCCGTCCTATGGCCACCAATATAGTGAATGCGGGTCATGATCTGGTGGTTTGTGACACCAACACTGTAGCGACCGATATTCTGGCGCAACGGGGAGCAACCGTAGCCGAAACAGCGAAAGAGACGGCAAGTCAGGCTGATATCGTCATGGCCTGCCTGCCGAACGTCGTCGCCGCTACTGAAGTCTTGCTTGGCACGGATGGCGTTCTGGCGGGCAATCGCGCCAGAGCCTTTGTCAATTTAGGTACCTTCGGCAGTCCTTATTCGGTGCAAATAGCCGACTCCATTGCAAAATCAGGCAGGGTTTTTCTCGACGCCCCGGTCTCCGGTGGCCCGCCCGGTGCAAGCGCCGGTACACTCGGCATCATGTGCTCGGGCGATAAAGAGACGTTCGACGCCATGGCACCCGTATTTGCAGCGATCGCTGGAAAGGCGACCTATCTTGGTGAAAAACCCGGTGCCGCACAGACGATGAAGCTTGTGAACAACATCATTTCATTCGGCAACCTTGCCGTTGCACTTGAAGCGATGACCTTGGGTGCGAAGGCCGGGTTGGATGCGCACCAGATGATCGAAGTGATCAATTCGTCGTCAGGTCGCAATACCGCCACGGAAGTCAAAATTCCCAATCACGTTCTTAATCGTGCGTTTGATTACGGTGCTGCCATGCACATCATCGAAAAAGACCTTGAGCTATGGCGGCAAGAGGCGGAGCTGTTCGATGCGCCAATGTGGCTAGGCTCGAATATTCGCACCATGTACAGGCAATGCATGACCGAATTCGGTCGCGATAGCGACATGACTGATCTGGCGCGGACGCTGGAAAAAATGGCTCAGGTTGAGATCTCGAAGGCGAAATGAAGCCATGCACAGCGGATGCGCCTGACGTGGGCTGGTCCTTCAAGACGCGGCAGGGCCGCACCTCCGGACGAGGCGAATATCCCTACCCTCATGCTGAGGAGGGCGCGAAGCGCCCGTCTCGAAGCATGAGCCGGGTAGACCTGTCTCAGACCGCGTCGAGCCTGGCCTTGATCATGCGGATATCGGCCCACACGTCGCGCTTCTTGGATGGCGTGCGTAAAAGATATGCCGGATGGAACAGCGCCGTCGCGGCAATCGGGTGCGACAGGCTTGGTGTCTGGAAGCTGAACCACTTGCCGCGCAGCCGGCCGATGCCCTGGGTTTCGCCAAGCATCGTATGCGCCGCAGGCGCACCGACGCAGACGAGAATTTTCGGATCGACCAGTTCCACCAGCCGTTCGATGAACGGTTTGCAGACGGCGGCTTCCTGACCGGTCGGCGTGCGGTTGCCGGGCGGTCGCCAGAACACGGTGTTGGAAATCATCACGTCTTCGCGGGCAATGCCGACGCTGGCCAGAATAGCGTTCAGCATCTGCCCGCTGGGGCCAACGAACGGCACGCCCTGACGGTCCTCGTCGGCACCCGGCGCTTCACCGATCAGCATCAGTCTGGCATCTGCCGGTCCGTCGCACAGAACCAGATTGGTGGCCGTCTTCTTCAACAGACAGCCGTCGAAACCGGCAAGGGCCGATTTTAATTCTTCGATGCTGGATGCCGCTGCCGCCAACTCGACGGCGGTCCGGAGCTGCCAATTATTATCGACGTCGACCGGATTGACCTTGGCCCCTTTCGAGACACCGGGCGGGTTATGCGCTGCCCGGTCCGGCATTGCCGCTTGTTGTGCCGGGCTGGCCTTCACAGGCACCTGGCTGGCTGACGCCGCTGCCATGCTCGCCGACACTTCAAACCGGTCAATCGGCTCGTCGGCAACGCATTCATCGCAACCGGCATCTATATGCCATTGCAGGGCGGCGTGGAGTTCGGTGTTCGGCATCATGCGTCGATCATACCATGTGGCGGGGCAATGAACAGAGGATGCCGGTCTACTGACAGTTTTTGGCGGTTTTTCGTTGGAATTGATTCGTGAAACCCCGGCATGTGCGTGATATAACGCCCGGACATAAGGGGTGCATTACTCAAAGACGAAGACGGGGAAAACATGAACGACGAAACGCAGGATATGGAACCCATCGAACGCGAAAGCATGGAGTTTGATGTGGTCATCGTCGGTGCCGGGCCATCGGGCCTCGCCGCCGCCATCCGCCTGATGCAACTGTCCCAGGAACAGGACCACGAACTCACCGTCTGCGTCGTCGAGAAAGGCTCCGAGGTTGGTGCGCACATCCTGTCGGGTGCCGTCGTCGACCCGATAGCGCTGAACGAACTCATCCCCGATTGGAAAGAAAAGGGCGCGCCGATGGGCGTTGCCGTCACCGACAACCAGCACTGGGTGCTGTCGGATACCGGCAAGACGGCGATGCCGCATCTTCTGCTGCCGCCGTTGATGAGCAATGACGGCTGCTATACGCTGTCGCTCGGCAATCTGGTGCGCTGGCTGGGTGAACAGGCGGAGGCCATGGGCGTCGAGGTCTATCCGGGCTTCGCCGCTGCCGAAGTGCTGTTCGATGATGCGGGTGCCGTTCGCGGCATCGCCACCGGCGACATGGGGCGCGGTCGTGACGGCAAGCCCGGGCCGAACTTCCAGCCGGGTATGGAACTGCTGGCGAAATACACCTTCTTCGCCGAAGGCTGCCGCGGTCATCTGTCGAAGACGCTGATGCAGAAATTCAATCTGAGCGATGGCCGCTCGCCGCAGACGTACGGCATCGGCATCAAGGAACTGTGGGACATAACGCCTGAGCAGCACAAGGAAGGCACCGTCATTCACACCCGGGGCTGGCCGCTGGCCGACTGCGCCGGCGGTGGTTTCATCTACCATCAGGAAGCAGGCCAGATCGCCGTCGGTTTTGTCGTCACGCTGGATTACGAAAACCCGTATCTGTCGCCTTATGAGGAAATGCAGCGTTTCAAGACGCACCCGGCGATCAAGCCGATGCTCGAAGGAGGCCGCCGTGTTGCCTATGGTGCCCGCGCCATCAACGAAGGCGGTCTGCAGAGCGTTCCCAAACTGGCGTTCCCGGGCGGCTGTCTGACCGGCTGCGCGGCGGGCTTCGTCAACGTGCCCCGCATCAAGGGATCACACAACGCCATGAAGACCGGCATGCTGGCCGCCGAAAGTGCCTTTGCCGCACTGAAGGCCGGGCGCGGCCATGACGAACTGACCGATTACGAACCGGCGTTTCAGGCATCCTGGGTTTATAAGGATCTGCACAAGGTCAGGAACGCCCGACCGGCATTGTCAAAATTCGGCCTGACACTCGGCACGCTCTATGCCGGCTTCGACATGTGGCTCAATAATCTGGGGCTGGGTTTTCTGCTGCCCTGGACTTTTGCCAACCACACCGACCACGACCGCCTGAAGCCAGCCAAAGCGATGACGAAAATAGACTATCCGAAACCGGACGGTGTCATCACCTTTGACAAGCTGACCAACGTGTCGTTCTCGGCCACCAACCACGAAGAAGACCAGCCGGTGCATCTGACGCTGAAAGATGCAAACGTACCGGTCGTCACCAATCTGAATGTGTTTGACGGGCCGGAAGCACGCTTTTGCCCGGCCGGCGTCTACGAGTTCGTCGACGACGAGAACAGCGCCGATGGCGAGATGCGGCTGCAGATCAACGCGCAGAACTGCGTGCACTGCAAGACCTGCGACATCAAGGACCCGACCCAGAACATCAACTGGGTGGTGCCGGAAGGCGGCGGCGGCCCGAATTATCCGAATATGTGAGCGTACGCGTTCATCCTTCGAGACGCACGCTCCTCAGGATGAGGCTTCGAGACGCACGCTGACGCGTACTCCTCAGGATGAGGGTCATAAACGGGAAGTCCTCATCCTGAGGAGGCCTGAAAGGCAATCTCGAAGGATGAGCTGCCCCCCTTGCACTGTTTGCCATGATTTGCGAGGCTGTTTTCTGGATGCGCCTTGACCACCCTATCCAAGGACAACCCCGAGCGGCGCCTCCCTGTCCGAACGGTGATAGTTAGGAATCCCGATGAAACTGACGACCGAACAGGTCGGCGCGATTGAGCGTCAGACCGGTGCCATTCCCATTCCCGAAGACAACCCGGCCAGCACTGCCCTTACCGAAGTGTTCGGCACGCATACGTTCTATGCCGATCAGGAAGGACTGCACGTACTGGAACCGGTCGCTGACGAACAACAGGACGGCGAACTCGCCGAGGTCATCCAGATCGCGGAATGGACCACCGATGCCAAGGACGAACTGCAGCCGATCGAGCCGCAACGCTCAGGCTCGGTGCTGAGCCTCGAGGATGCCGGCGCGGCTGAAGCTGATTAAGGCGGAGAAGCTCACTCAGCCGGGGATTTTCTGGTAGCCGCCGCCTCAAGCTCCGATGCCAGCACATCGCCGCTTTCTGAACGCGGCTTCGACAGGCCGGCGATCCGTGAATACAGCACCGGCGTCAGCAGCAGGGTGATGGCGGCGGCCATGCCGAGGCCGCCAAAAATGACCCAGCCAATGGCGATCCGGGCCTCTGCACCGGGACCGCTGCCCAAAATCAGCGGCAGGCCGCCGAAGACCGTCGACACCATCGTCATCATGATCGGCCGGAAACGGACCAGCGATGCTTCACGCGCCGCTTCCAGCGGGCTCATCCCCTGCTCGCGCAGCTGGTCGGCAAACTCGACCATCAGAATCGCGTTCTTGGCCATGATACCGGTCAGCATCAGCACGCCGATCTGCGAATAGATGTTGATCGAGGTGCCGGTGATGAACAGTGCAAAGATCGCTGCGCAGATACCGAACGGCACCGTCAGCATCACCACGACGGCACTGGTCAGGCTTTCGAACTGCGCGACCAGAACAAGGAACACGACGACGAAGGCGATCAGATACGTGACCGCCAGATCATGGGACGTCTCGTTCAGCGTCTTGGCCTCGCCCAGGAAGATCAATCCGACATCCCCCTTCAGGCTTTTCGCAGCCAGCGTGCGGGTTGCCTCAATGGCTTCGCGGAGCGTGTGACCGGTTGCGATATCGGCATCGACCTCGATGGCGCGGCGTTGCGCATGGCGGTCCAGTTCGGCCGGGACAGAGCTTTCCGAAAAACTGATCAACTGCGACAGCGGTACCAGCCGGCCACCCGCCGCACTGACATACAGATTGGCGATGTCGGCGGGCTCGTTGACCGCTTCTTCCGTCGCCTGCAGCATGATCGGCACTGCCTTGTCATTGACGGTCAGCTCACCAACTTCGAACTTGTCGACCAGCACCTGAATGGTGGTCGCCAAATCGTCGATATCGACACCGAGATCGGTGGCGCGACGGCGGTCGATATCAATCGACAGTTCTGGTTGCGTGGCGCGAAACTCAACGCGGATATTACTGAGCCAGGGGATTTCCGTTTCAATCAGACGGACGAATTTATTGGTCTCGGCAAAAATGTGCGCGTAGTCGGCACCGATCAGGGCGATTTCGAGACCGCCGTCGGCATTGCTGAGGTTGAGGCTGTTGGTGCGCCGGATCCGCGCCTGGGCACCTGGTGATGAGTGCCAGTTTCTTGTTCACCTCAGCAGCGATCTCGCCTTCGCTGATGGTGCGCTGTTCCCATGGAATCAATGGCGCATCGACCAGACCGCGGTTCAGATCGTAATGACCGGTGATGGTGAACAGGCGCTCGACAACGCCGCTGTCGACATAGGGAGCCAGTATCTTTTCAACAGCTTCAACCTGGCGGTCGGTGTACGGCAGGCCGACCCCGTCCGGCCCGGTCAGGCGGACCGTGATCTTGCCCCGGTCCTCTTCCGGCACCAGTTCCTCGCCGAGTTGCTGATAGGCGGACCAGGCACCGGCGATGACCAGCCCGCAAAGAATAAAGATGATGATCGGTGCCCTGAGTACGAGATCGAGCGGCACCGTATAGGCTTTCTTGCCGGCATTGCCGATGGCACCAAGCACTTTGCCGATGGGGCCGGGTTCGTTCGCGGTTTCCCTGTTCGGCAGTTTCGAAGCCAGCATCGGCACCAGCGTCAGCGCCACGAATGACGAGATCATCACCGTCACGGCCAGCACGAAGCCGAATTCCTGAAACAGCCGGCCCGCCGTCGACGGCAGGAACGAAATCGGCACGAACACCGATACCAGCGTCGCCGTGGTGGCGATCACGGCGAAGAACACCTGGCGGGTAGCGAGCACGGCGGCGGCACGGGCCTTGATTCCCATTGCCCGCATGCGCTGGATATTTTCCAGAACGACAATCGCATCGTCGACAACGATACCCGTTGACAGCACCATCGCCAGCAGCGTGATCAGATTGATCGAGAAGCCGAGCAGCCACACTGCCGCCAGTGCACCGACCAGCGCCACCGGAATTGCCACCGTCGGAATGATCGAGGCGCGGAACTGACCGGTAAAGACGACCAGCACCAGAACAACGATGGCAATGGTATAGCCGAGCGTCACCAGAAGCTCGCGGATCGATCCCTTGATGAACTTGCTGTCATCGGAAATCGTATCAATGGTGATGTTCGGTATCTGTGTTTGCAGGCGCTCGATCACTTTCGCCACGCCTTCGGCAATGGCGATGGTGTTCGAGCTGGCCTGACGGATGATGCCGAGCGACAGCACGGTACGGCCGTTCATGCGCACCCAGCTTTCCGCTTCTGCCGGCGCATAGAATACCGTCGCCACGTCGCCGATGCGGACAGGGTCGCGGATGATCAGGTTTTCGATTTTGTCCGGGTCGATGACCGAGGCATTGGCACGGACCAGCACTTCCTGTTCTCTGGACTGGAAGCTGCCGGCCGGCACATCATAGCGGGCGTTGCGCATGACCCGGGCGACATCGGCAACCGACAGTCCGTAACTGGCGAGACGCATCGGATCAAGCATCACCCTGAGGACACGTTCCTGATCGCCGAACACGCTGACTTCGGCAATCCCATCGACCGATGTCAGTTCGGGGATCACCTGATCTTCGACGATCCGGGTCAGCGCATCGATCTGCAGCCTGTCGCTCCATACGGCCAGCGTGACCACCGACGAGGCATCGGCATCGGCCTTGATGACGGTGATATTCTCAACCCGGTCCGGCAACTGCCGCTCGACCCGGCTGACCGCTTCGCGGACGTCGTTGGCCGCATCGATCAGATTGACGTTCGGATTGAAGACGATGCGCACACGGAAGTTATTTTCCTCACTCGACGCTCGGACTTCCTTGACGCCGTTGACCCGGGCCGCCGCCGCCTCGACCAGGCTGGTCACTTCGGCGTCCATGGTTTCAGGCGAGGCGCCCGGATACTCACCGCGGACCGTGACGATCGGCCTGTCGACATCAGGCAACTCGCGGACCTCGACACCCATCAGTGCGCCGAAGCCGGCAATCATGATCAGAAGGTTGAGGACCACCGCCAGATACGGACGGCGCACGCTGATCGTCGGCAAATCATTGAGATGGCTGCTGGTATCAAGCGGATCGGCCATGTCCGAACCCCGTCCTACGAGCCTTCGCTCTGGGAAATATCGACGGCGCGGCCGTTACGCAAACGCTGCACCCCTTCAACGACAACCAGATCACCGGGCCTGAGATCGCCTTCGATCAGCACCTTGTTGTTGCGGCGACGCTTCGATATCACCGAGATGCGTTCGGCCTTGCCCTCGACGATGCGCCACACGAAGCTTTCGCCATCCTGCCATTGCAGGGCCAGTTCCGGAACACTGATCAGCATCGGTCCCGGCAGATCGAGACGCACGAAGAACGACATGCCGGGTCTGAGCGAATCGTCGGCATTCGGAAACGCGGCGCGAACCTGAACCGTCCTCGAGACCGGGTCGACGCGGCTGTCGATCTTGTTGATATGGCCTTCGATATTGCGGTCGGGAAAGTTCGGTGTCCGCGACAGGACCGGCATGTCAACGGCGAGCCGGGAAAGGTTGCGTTCGGCGACTTCGAACTCGACCAGCAGGGTTGTCCGGTCATCAAGTGTGATCACCGCGCTCGACGACGTCACCCGATCACCGATCTCGAACTTCGGAATGCCGACGATGCCGTCGAACGGTGCGCGGACGGTGCGATCGGAGAGCGCTTCCCTGGCCTGGGCCAGTTCGAGCTTCGCGCGTTCCAGGATCACATCGGCATCTTCGACGTTGGCTTTCGAGCGCACGTTGTTATCCCTGAGGCGCTCGGCCCGGGTCAGCGCACTTTCGGCTTCAGTGACGCGGGTCTGAGCGACTTTTACCTGCAACTGCGCATCGCGGTCATCGAGCCGCATGATCACATCATTTTTTTTGACACGCTGGCCGGTTTCGACGGGAAAATCGACGATCTCGCCGGCCGCGGCCGGGAACAGGGTCACCGATAATTTTGCCCGGGCCGTCCCGATCGCTTCGACTAGGATTGAATCCCGGGTTTCATCAACCCCTTCGACGAGCACCGGCACAGCCTTGCCGGCAGGGCTTTTCTTGCCCTTGCCATCGGCGGTATCGGTCGGATTGACGGTGGCGTTGGCAAACAGCGGGCCCCACTGGTCGTACGTCCCCCACAGCACCACGAGCGACAGGGTGGCAATGGCGATCCATTTCGTATTGCGGGCCGTTGAAGGCTTTTTGTCCACGCTCAGGCTCCAACCGTTTTTTGCCGCCTGCAGACGTTCTGAGATGCACTGCGGGCATTTCGGGGCATTCAGCCAACACATGCCTCAAGCGGATTATACACATTAATTATCCTAACATAACTGGGGTGCAGGAAAATTATATCAAGCACAATCAATCTTTTGACAGCAATCCGTGGTATGTCTAACTGTGCGCTGACCCAATTTTACCAGATCGACTGCCATGCCCACCCCGACGATAGCAGACCAGGACCGATACACCGTCGACAGCCGTTACGCGTGGTGGCGGCTTGTGGTATCGCTGGCGATCAGCACGTTCGGCGGCGTCGGGCTGTGGTCGGTCGTCGTCACCCTGCCTGCAATCGAAGCCGAATTCGGTGTCGACCGCGGCGGCGCCTCGCTGCCCTATACGGCAACCATGGTCGGATTTGCGCTCGGTGGCATTCTGATGGGCAGGCTGGCCGACAGGTTCGGCATTTTCATTCCACTGGTGTTCGGCACGCTGATGCTCGGGATCGGGTACATGGCGGCGGCTCAGGCCGAAAGCATCGCCACCTTCATGCTGGCTCAGGCGCTACTGATCGGCATGATGGGCAGTGCCGCGACGTTTGGCCCACTGGTCGCCGATGTTTCGTTGTGGTTCAAGAAACGGCGCGGCATCGCCGTCGGCATCGTCGCCAGCGGCAATTATCTCTCCGGCACGATCTGGCCGCCGATCCTGACCGCCGCCATTCAGGATTTCGGCTGGCGGCAGGCCTACATGGGCATCGCCATCGTCTGCGTTGTCGGTATGCTGCCGCTGGCGTTCATGCTGCGCCGTCGTGCGGACACGTCTGAACCGGTTCCCATTCCGGGCAGCGCGACCCCGGCCGAGCAAACCGGCATGTCGCTCAGAACCATCCAGATTCTGCTGGTCGTCGCCGGGCTTGCCTGCTGTATCGCCATGTCGATGCCGCAGGTCCACATCGTCGCCTATTGCGGCGATCTTGGTTACGGCGTTACCAGAGGCGCCGAAATGCTGTCGATCATGCTCGGGCTCGGCGTCGTCAGCCGCATCACATCGGGCTTTATTGCCGACAGGATCGGCGGCCTCGGCACCCTGCTGATCGGCTCGACCCTGCAATGCGCGGCACTGATTTTCTATATCCCGTTTGACGGCCTGGTTTCGCTTTACGTGGTCTCTGCGCTGTTCGGGCTGGCACAAGGCGGCATCGTGCCCAGCTATGCGCTGATCGTGCGTCAGTATTTCCCGGCTCGTGAAGCCGGCACCCGGGTCAGTCTGGTTTTGATGACAACGGTCATCGGCATGGCCATCGGTGGCTGGATGTCCGGCGAGATCTACGATCTGACAGGATCATACAGAATGGCTTTCTATAACGGCATCGCCTGGAACCTGTTGAATATGTCGATTGCTTTCTGGCTTCTGATCGGACGCAGACGCGACACGATCACCGCTTAATTCAACAAATCCGGCAATCCGCGGGCTGGTCACGGCGGCTTCGGGACATTACACTCCGAAGAGTCCGACTACAGCGGAGTGCCCTGGATGTTCCACCTGACCCGCCGCCCCTATCGCATCGCCGCTCTCGGTCTCGGCGTCACGATAGCCATGGGATGTGCCGTTTTTATCAACCCACCGGTTGCCATCGGCGCGGAACAGGCCGGCACGCTTTCGGGGAATTTTCTGGCCGGTCACGTCGCCCAGAAGCGCCGCGATCTGCCCGCCGCCATCCGTTTTCTCAATCGCGCCCTGCAACAGGACAGCCAGCAGCCCGACGTACTGCGCCGGACTTTCCTGTTTTCGCTGATGGACGGCCGGATCGACGAAGCCCTGGCTCTGGGCGAACGGTATTTGAAAAACGAACCGAAAGCCCCAGTCGCCAATCTGGCTCTGGCCATCCGCGATGCCCGGACCGATAAATGGCAAAAAGTCATCGAGCGCATGGGCAAGCTTGATTCAACCGGTCTCAACGGCTTCACCGGCCCCACCCTGCAGGCCTGGGCGACTTTCGCACAAAAAGGACTGAAAGAAGCGCTGCCGGTCTTGAAGCCGCTCCGCGAATTGGGCGGCACTAAGGCGCTGTATGATCTGCACGCCGGGCTGATGCATGAGATCGCGGGCGATCTGGCCGCTGCCGAAACCTATTATCTGGCCGTCATCGAAGAAGACGCCGGCACTTCGCTGCGCGCTGCCCGCTTGCTCGGCACATTGTATGAACGTCAGGGCAAGACGGCAGAAGCCAAGGCGACCTTCGATCTTTATCTGAAGTCGCAGCCTAATTCGAAATTTATCGAAATGGATCTGAACCGGCTCGACGAAGCCGAAGCCAAGGATGCCCCCATTCTGGTGCGCAACGCCAAGGATGGCATTGCCGAGGCCCTGTTCGGTATCGCATCGTCGCTGAACCAGCAAGGCGGCAGCGAAACCGCACTGGTCCTGGCCCGCCTCGCACTCTATCTGCGTCCCGATTTTGCCGTCATGCGCTATATGGCCGGCGGCATTCTGGAATCCCTCGACCGCTACGAAGACGCCGTCGCGGTATACAAGGAACTGCCGCCAAAGACGCCGTTCACGCGTTCGGCGAAACTGCGCATTGCCCGCAATCTGGACCGGCTCGATGATGTCGACGGCGCCATTTCACTTTTGAAGCAAACCGCTGAGACCTACCCCAAGGATCCGAGCCCGATGATTGCGCTCGGCGACACCTACCGGCGGCATGAGCGCTGGGACGCTGCGGTTGAGGCTTACGACAATGCCGCCAAGCGGATCGGCACGTTGGAGCCAAGGCACTGGCAGCTTCTGTATTCCAGGGGCATTGTGCTTGAGCGCGCCAAGAAATGGGAACGCGCCGAAGCTGATTTCCTGAAAGCACTGGAATTCGAGCCCGATCAGCCGCTGGTGCTGAACTATCTCGGGTATTCGTGGGTCGAAAAGCGCCACAACCTCGAGCGCGCCCTTGAAATGATCAAGACCGCCGTTTCCAAGCGGCCGCACGATGGATACATCACCGACAGTCTGGGGTGGGTGTATTACCAGTTCGGTCGCTATAAAGATGCCGTGCCCGAGCTGGAGCGCGCCGTTGAATTGCGCCCTGAAGACCCGATCATCAACGATCATCTGGGCGATGCCTATTGGAAAGTTGGCCGCAAACTGGAAGCAACCTTCCAGTGGAATCATTCACTGTCGCTTAATCCCGAGCCCGAACTCAAAGAACTGCTCATCAAGAAAATCAAGGACGGCATGGTCGAAGAAGCCGACGCCGTCGTCGTTCCGAAACCGAATGGCGGCTGAAACACTGATCACCGAAGCCGCACCGGCGAAGATTAATCTGTATCTTCATGTTACCGGACGCCGGGATGACGGGTATCACCTGCTCGACAGTCTGGTGGTGTTCGCCGATATCGGCGACCGGATTGCGGCCCTGCCTTCTGAAACCATCTCCCTCGCCTATAGCGGCCCGTTCTCAGAAGATTTGCCGGACCCTGAGAGCAATCTGGTCCTGAAGGCTGCGCGGCGACTGGCTGAACATTTTGCGATCAAAAAAGGGGCGGCCCTGACGCTGGCCAAGAACCTGCCGGTGGCTTCGGGCATCGGTGGCGGCTCCGCCGATGCGGCGGCTGTGATCCGCGCCCTGATCCGCCTCTGGGCGCTGCCCGCCGACGACCCCGGCATCATGGAGATCGCCCTTTCGCTCGGCGCAGACGTGCCGGTCTGTCTGATCGGGCGGCCGGCCGTGATGCGCGGCATTGGTGAGGATCTAAGCCTGCTCACCGCATTTCCGACACTGCCGCTGGTCCTGGTCAATCCCGGCGTCGCTGTCTCGACCCCCATGGTCTTCAGGGCCAGAACCGGCCCCTTCTCCTGTTCGCTGTCATGGCCGGCAGATGCCGATAGTGCCGACAGAACCCTGAAGACGCTCATTTTGGCCGGCAATGACCTTGAGGCCCCGGCGACGGCGTTAAGCCCCGAGATCGGCACCGTGCTGGCATCGCTTGAGGCCGAGCCCGGCGTCAGATTGGCCCGGATGTCGGGCAGTGGTGCTACCTGCTTTGCCATCACCGATTCCGAGGCTGCCGCGCAGGCCGCCGCGCAGGCCCTGCAAAACAAACATCCGGACTGGTGGGTTCGCCACACGTCCACATTCTGATCAAAAAAACCGTTTCAGATGATATACTTAAGAAATGACGCGCTAGAGTCACACTCGGGCTTGCCCCGTCCGGCCTGTTAGACTATTTTCTGCCACGCCTGAACAGGCAAGCTGAGTGATGGGGCGTGGCGAAGCGGTTTAACGCACCGGTTTTTGGTATCGGCATTCCTAGGTTCGAATCCTAGCGCCCCAGCCACTCACTTTCCAAGCCCATCATATAATGAAAAGAAACAAAAAAGCGGGCTTTCACGCCCGCTCTTCCGTATTCGGCAATATAAGATGCGCCCGGCTTAGTTGGCGTACTTCACGGAACATCCGTAAGGGCGCGTAACGGCCTGGGCCACTTGCCGGTTCGCTGCCATATCGTCGAGGGCCAAGCGCACGTAATTCGTCGCGCCTTCGATCGTGTTTTGCCGTGATGACGGCTTGTCGTCGATCCCCCCCATGTAAGCAAGGGTGCCGTTCGGGTCGATAATATACATGTGTGGTGTCGTTACGGCCCCGTAGGACTTACCGATAGTGCCTGCGGCATCGAGAACAAGGTGATCCGGCGCAGCACCCGTGGCGTCAATGTTCCCAAGCGCCTGCTCACGCTCCAGATATCCCTGCGTTCCCGGTGCGGAGGAAATTACCGAAACCCAGACGACCTTGTGATCGGCCTTCGATTCTTTCTGCAGGGTCTGCATGTTTCCGCTCTCGTAATGCTTGCGAACATAGGGGCAATCCTTGTTGGTCCATTCTAGGACAACGGTTTTGCCCTTAAGATCACTGAGCGCGATTGTCTTGCCACTGGCGGTCATGCCGCTGAATGCTGGGGCGGGCGCACCGATTTGCGGGTTTGCATTGGCGATTGCGAGTGGTGTCCCTGCCATCAACATAGTGATGGCCATTGATTTTATCGTGTTGGATATACGCATGATATTGCCCTTTCATTTGAGATCATTTGTTCATGTCAAAGCTGACTGATCGTCATGGTCGACAACTCGGTCTCGACCATACCCGGCGAAAGAACTTGCGGAAGCACTTTTGGTGCCTGCCCGTTGCCGGGATAAAAAACGTAAAGCGGAACACCCAATCGACCGAAACGTTCAAGGAACCGGGTGATTTCATCGTCCTTATTTGTCCAGTCACCTTTCATGTATATAACACCGGAACGTGCAAGAAGATCTTCGAAACGCTGTCCACTGAGGGCGACACGCTCGTTCACCTTGCAGGTGATGCACCATGCCGCCGTCATATTGACCAATACCGGGCGCCCATCGTTAACCAGTTCCTTCAGGCGACCTTCGCTAAAAACCTCTGCAGAGGGCTGGCCCTCGACGGCCTCTGCAACCGGCGCGTCCATAACGGTATTCAGCCAGAACAAGGAACCGAGCACGCCGGCCAGAGGTAGGGCGACGATGGCCATCCGCACCGTCCGCATCACCCGGCCGTTCGTCTGCCAATCGACCGGCCATGCCCAGGCTGCAAACGCCAGCCCGATCAATCCGATGGTAACCAGGAACGCAGCGTCTATGCCGGCTTGCTGGCTCAGCACCCAGACCAGCCATGCGACGCTGATATACATGGGGAAAGCGAGAAACTGCTTGAACGTGATCATCCACGCGCCGGGCTTTGGAAGACGTTGCGCTAATCCGGGCGCGAGCGAAATTGCGAGATACGGCAATGCAAGTCCAAAGCCCAGGGATGCAAAAACGGTGAGTGTCGCAGGCGGCGGCAAAACCAACGCGCCGCCGATTGCGGTCGCCATGAATGGCGCCGTGCACGGGGCCGCGACCAATGTGGCCAATACGCCGGTCGCGAACGAGCCGATCGCACCCTGGCCAGTTGAGACGCTGCCGCCGAGTTGCGACAGGCGGTTGCCAATATCAAAAACACCCGAAAAATTCAACCCGACCGCCATCAGAATATAGGCCAACACGCCGACTATGAGCGGATCTTGTAACTGGAATCCCCAACCGATCACGGCACCGCCGGCGCGGAGAGCCAGAAGCACTCCCGCCAAAACGAGAAAACTGACAACAACACCCAATGTATAGGAACCGCCAAGCATCGCCCGGACGCGTGCCGGTTCATCCTTTTGTTTGGCGAGGCCGATGGCTTTAACCGCCAGAACCGGAAAAACGCAGGGCATCAAATTCAGCAGCAGGCCACCCAGAAGCGCCAAGCCGACAAGGACAAGCAAGGGCTGAGCCGGCTCAGATTGTATGCCGCCGCCGGTCTTTACCGTCGTTCGGGTGACTGGCGCGTCGGTCAGCACGAACGAACGGTCAGGCCCGTTTTTCTGGGATAACGTGACGACCCCGGAAAAGCCGGTGTTCGGCGGGACATCGCCACGCGGTACACTTAACATCAGTCCTGTCTCGGAGATCGTCATCCGTTGCGGCGCTGCGTGCGCAATCACCCCCCATGCCTCCGGAAACAGAAACCCGCGCTCGATATTGATAAAATCCGAGGCCGGACCCTGAAGCTTCAGAGACAAACGGTCCTGATCGGCATAAATCTCGACAGGCCACGGAGATGGGATCGGCTGCGCATTTCGGGCTGAGGCGAAAATGGCGGCAACGTCCGTTTTGATCTGAGATGCCGACCCCACAGGCAGATCAATGGCCAGTTGGCCGCTGACGGGAATACAGATTTCCGAGCAAACCAGGATTTCGGCTTCGGCCCGAACAGGCAGCGGTTGCCCGACCGGCCAGTCGGCCGGGACTTTCAGATCAAAAAGAAGTGCGGCCTCATGCGAATAACCAAAATTGACGAGCGGTCCGTATTCAATCCGGTGAGGTGCCGGCCATTCGGTCGGTTCAATGGTCACGCCTGCCGGAACCGACCACTCGATGACGGGCGCTTGTCCGGAGTCCCCGGCGTTGCGCCAATACGTGTGCCAGCCTGGCGCTATTTGCTGATAGACGGCAACGGTCGCTGTGTCCCCGGGGGCAATGACGTCGAGCTCGGAAACAAGGCGGGCCGTGAGGTGCTCCGATGATAATTGATTGGCCTGAACGGGTGCGCCGAGCGCCGCGACAAAAGCGACGGCACTAAAAAAAGTCCAAAATGGAAAATTTACGCTCATTGTGCCGACTGCGTTTCTACCGCCTACACTGAATACCTTAGACAGAGCTAACGAGTTTCCCTGGGCGACTGCAAGTTACAAATCCGATAGGCTTGCGTACCGGCAAACCCGCAAAGTCTTAGGGCCAATCGTCGTGTTGATGCGGGCCGTTCGCGTAATGCTCCCGCAACGTGTCCCGACCAAAGTCATCCAGCGGATCGCGCCAGATAGCATGGATGTGGTCGCCACCACGGGTATTGTCAAATTCGATCAGGATGCGCGGTCCATGAATACGGTAGTAGAAAGCAGCCCGCTCTGATGCTTCACCGGCCCAGGCGAACACTGTTTTGTCCAACCCGGCATCGATGAGTGACATATATTTCTGACCAAATGCGTCCTGGACGACACCGACGTAAGATGAAATCAGGTTGCGAAGCAAATCGCGTTGCCCAACGTTCAAAGTTCCAGCGGGAACCCCGACCGATTCCTTAATGGCGTCGCCCCGACCGGGGCCGGTGACGATTTCCCTGGGCGAACGTTCCATTTTGGCCAAACGCGCCTGTTCGGGAGTTAAGGTCTGGATCAGGCGCGCCGCGAGGATCATCTCGTCATACTGGATGGGGCGGGAAACGACGGCTCCCGCCGGCGGCCGCGCCGGATTGGTGCCGGTAAACAACGGTGTCAGCGAAATGTCGTTTGCCGTGCTGACCGTCACATTGATCGACAAGTGATGACCCTCCAGCCGCCAGCCCCACGGGTAAACATCGGGTTCGCCAAAGATACTGACAAAGTATCCTTCCGGGTTCCGATACGAGAGCGACGACCCTTCGATCTCCGCCAGCACGGCTTCCAGACGCATGATGTCTTTAACCTTCAGCATACCCGCTGAGGACAGGGTCGCGCGCATGAGTGCCGTTGTTGCTTGTTTCTGCGCATCATTCATATCACCAATCATCCGTCCTTGACGGGAGCGGGGTGTATAATGCCAGTTGCGTCGCTCTGATTCTGAAAACGTAAATCCTTTCTGCTGCGTCACCGCCAACCAATTCTTCGCTGCGCCCTTCAGGGACTGATCGACAGAATGGGCCTCAAGTGGCGCGGCCATCCCGACGAAAAACAAAACGAAAAGAATTTGGGTGATCCGAGGCATCATTTTCCCTGTAAAATATCTCGCTTTATATGATAAGCGAAATGGTGCTACCGACCGTCAACTATTTATTGCCTTGTGTGCATTTCGGCCAACCGAATCCAATCGCCCGGGTCAAGTTGTCCAAGCACCCGAAATCCCGCCGAAGCGCCCTGATCGGCGACGATCACCACGGCACCGCCCTCGCCAGGATATGCACCCGTTGCCGAGCGCACCAGATTGCCATGCGCCGAGATAACCGTGTTCTTTCCGGTGGCGGGCCTGCGCTTGAGGATTTCTTGCAGGCGCGCGACAGCCGCATTGTCCCCGCCGACAAAATGCGCTGCACGAAGATTCATGATGTCCGTCGTCGCTTCAACGGTGCCAATCGCCAACCGCTCGGCGGTCTCGATCGCACGACAATATTCGCTTGATAGAACTTTTCCGATTGGAATTTCCAATGCCCGCATCGCGATGCCAATCCGCTCTGACGTAATTCGTCCCGCATCCGACAACTGCCGCATCTTTCCGGGATCGCAGCTTTTCCAGTCACCGAACTTGACGACGGTGTCCGATTGCGACCAATCCGTTGCCGCGTGGCGAATATAGAGGGTATGCCCACCGCCACGCAGTGCTTCGATGAGTTGTGCCGGCGATCGCTCATCAGCGAACGAGCGATCGCCCAGCAAGACAAAACCGAAAACAAAAACGAGTGTGCGCAGTATCACCATACTATGTCTTCTTATCTCTTCCGGGCATTGCATGTAAAAGAGCCGTGGCATCACGTGTCGGCCACACCAAAAATAATTTCCGAAGCGGAAATCAATTGCACGCCCATGGGGCCGACTGCACGGCGATGACTTAAAGCGCCAGCTTCTCTATCTTTTCAAAATCGTATTAAATGTAAAGATAATCAAGGGTCCGCTTGATGGCGTCCTCTACCGTGCCCTCGCCTGACCACGATTCAAGCTGCATGTCGCCGGTTCGAAAGTGGTTGAAGTAATCATACTTGCTCAGGTGGCTGATCAACGCCTTGAGATGCGGCGCCGGGCGCCTCCAGTTCGCCGTCTTTTCGAGCTTTATGATGTTGCTCTTGTCATCACTTTCCAGCTCCGGCAGTGCCGAGTTGCAGCGTCAACATGTCGTTGGCGGTCAGGGGCGTCCGGACACGACCGAACGCCGTGCTGAATGCTGCGTTGCGTCGTTCTGAAGGGCCGCGCACGTCCTGAGATACGCGGCCGAACTGTTCTGTCTTTCCCGTCACCTGAGAGGTTCGACGCGCGGCTGATTTATAAGCATTTATAATTTCAGTTTTATGTTCGTATCCCTGTCAGCCCCCGTTGGCGGGCTCCATTTCAGACAGCAGATCCGCGTATTTATGCGACGTCGCCGTGTTGAAGACGACAACCTGTTCGCCCCGGTCAAGATCACCGCGACGCAACAGTTCAGGTATGGCGGACAGGCAAGCGGCCCCTTCCGGACAGACGTTGAGTCCCTCCAGCGATCCGGCCCGCCTGACGAAATCAAACATGTCCGCATCGGGTACGGCAATTGCCGAACCGCCGCTTTCGCGAATGGCCCGAAGGCAGAGCGCATCCGCAAGAACCTTTGGCGCGCGGAGCCCGGATACACGTGTCGTTGCCGCAGCCCAGTGCACTGCCGTCTCAAGGCCCGCATCGAACGCTTTCACCAGCGGCGCACATCCCTCAGCCTGCACCGAAATCATCCTGGGTCGTTCCGAGCCGATCCAGCCGAGCGCTTCCAACTCGGCGAACGCCTTCCACATGGCAACTAGACCGGTGCCGCCGCCTGTCGGATAGATGATAACATCCGGAAGGCCGCCGGCCATTTGCTCCGCCAGTTCGTAGGCCATGGTTTTCTTGCCTTCAACCCGGTAGGGTTCCTTGAAGGTCGAAAGCTCGAACCAGCCCTTTTCCTGAGCGATAGCCGAAGCGCGGCGACCGCATTCATCCAGAAACCCGTCGACCAGCGTCACATTGGCACCGGCACGCCGGCATTCATCCCTATTGGCGGCGGGTGCGTCCTTCGGGATCAGCACATCGATAGCAATGCCAGCCCTTGCTGCATAGGCGGCAGCAGACCCCCCAGCGTTCCCCGCCGTCGGAATAATCAGATGACTGGCGCCAAGACTTTTCAGCATGGTCATCGCCACCGACATGCCTCGATCCTTGAAGCTGCCGGTCGGGTTTCTGCCTTCGTCCTTGATATGCAGGTCGGGAACACCCAGCGACGCGCCCAGTCTGGCAGTCTCGATCAAGGGAGTCATGCCTTCACCCAACGAGACCATGGCCGCCGGCGTCGGGGCCGGCAGCACTTCGTGATACCGCCACATCGACCAAGGGCGGCCCGCCATGGCATTCCGCTGCAAAGTCTTTGCCGCTTTTACAAGATCATACCCGGCGAAAAAAGGCGCACCGGCCGGGCTGAGATTGCGAAGCACATCGCCGGAGAAGTGCTCTCCGGTCTTCGTGCAGATCACATCGCGAAAAGCCGAGAACGTCATCGCAATCCTATTTCCTCATCTGTTAAAGGAGGCGATCACCGACTCAGAAGGGCCGCTCACGCCTTGGTCCTCACCATACTCAAAAAATCGCCGATCATCTATTCCGTGACATGGTGTCCGGTCAGGGACTCAGCCAGGCTCTTGAAGTCCTCAACGATCAGATCAGGCTGATGCGGCGTTTCGCCAAACGGCCGCTTGCGGCGGTCGATAAAAGCGGTCCGCATGCCATAAGACTTGGCGCCATGACAATCGAAGGCGTGGTTGGCAACGAACAGGCAGTTCGAGCGATCCACACCGATGATCCGCTCGGCCGATGCATATGTCTGCCAGTGCGGCTTGAAGTAGCCGGACTCTTGCACCGAAATCGTGAAGTCCATTTTGAAGCCGATGTGCGGTTTCGCGGCTTCCAGCATGTCGCGGTCCCCGTTTGACAGGATCGCCAGCTTGTAGCCACCGTCACGCAGCTTCTGCAATGCGTCCACCACATCCGGGAAAGGCTTCAGGCTTTCGATCTGGCTGACCAGCCAGCGCACTTCGTCCTGTGTGTAGTCGATCCCGCAACGATCCATGACGAACGACACGGCGCGATGGCCAATCTGACGGTACGGCGTATGCCCCCGGTCACACAGCGCATCGATCATCGAGTTCTCAAAATGCGTGCGTCGCCACCAGGTTACGAAACGATGTGCTTCGCCTTTCCAGCCCTTGTCTTTCAGGAACGGCGTTGCGGCGTCGATCAGGCCGCCCTGCATATCAACAATGGTGCCGTACTGATCAAAGACGAGGACATTTACTTCCCGGGCGAGAATTGAGATGTCTTCCACGATGCTTCTCCACTTTCTTATTCGGTGTGCCAGAGTGTATATGCCTGAGTGGAATTGATAGGCCTGTTCAAGTCATCAATAAAATGAATATCTCGTATGGGCTGAACATTTTCTTAGCCGTCAGCCTTTCTGACCTTATTCCGGTCATGCCCGAACACCTGGCATTGGCGCTGGGGACTCGTCTGATGGCATTGCGAAACGCATTCAAGAAGAGCGTGTAGCGGGTGCTTCCTTGAGCGGAAATAACATGGATACGGTTGTCCCGACACCCACTTCACTTTCGATCGTCAACGCTCCACCATTTGCGACAACCAGCGATTTGACGATCGACAACCCTAGTCCGGTGCCTTTTTGCGTTCTGAACGGATCGTCATGCCCCTGACTGAACGGCTCGGTAATATTGTGCATTCTGTGGGCAGGAATGCCGGCACCGGTATCCCTGACCGCGATATAAAGAGCATCCTCAATTGCCTTGGCCACGACAACGATGCTGCCCCCGGGACTGGTAAACTTGAGAGCATTGGATAGAAGATTGAGGATAATCTGCACCACAGATCGTTTCTCTGCATAAAGGCCCGGCAAGGTATGCGGTACATCACACAATAAATCGATACGCCCATCAGCCGCCTGCTGGGAAACGAAGCGGACACATTCCTGAAGTATCTCGTCAAGGACGAGCATTTCCTTGTGAGAGGAACGCTTGCCAGCTTCGATCGCCGACAAATCCAGAACGTCGGTTATCAGCTCCAGAAGGTGTTTTCCGCTGTTGTAAATGTCAGTCGCATATTCTTTCGATCGCTCCTTCGTCATGAAGTCACCCAGATCACTTTTCAGCATCTCACTGAACCCGACGATTGCATTCAGGGGGGTGCGCAACTCATGACTCATCGTTGCCAGAAATTCGGACTTGGCCATATTGGCCTGCTCGGCTTTATGCAAAGCTGCCTTCCGTTCGGCTTCTGTTTTGTGCTGTTCGATGGCAATCCCTGCCAGATGCGCCGTGCTGCTGATGAAATCCAGGTCTTCTTTACTCGGCTGACTAACCTCTTTGTAGTACATGGCGAAAGTCCCGAGGATTTTATTGCTGGTGGACAATATGGGTTGTGACCAGCAGGCTTTGAGACCGGCTTGCGCTGCCAAATCCACGAAATCAGTCCAAAGCGGGTTCGTGGCAATATCTTCTACGATAACACGCGAACCGGTATACGCAGCCGTCCCGCATGAGCCGACACCCATACCAATCTCAATACCATGAATGGCGTCATTATAAGTTTCAGGTAAACTTGGCGCAGCGCCCAAAAGAAGACGTGAACCGCTTTCATCCAGAACTAGCACGGAGCCAAGCATGTTTGGAATGAGAGTCTCGCAATGCTCAACCAGAGCCGTTAAAACTTCATGCAATGAAGAGCCTTTTGCCAATAGCTCGAGGACATTATTGCGGCCCTTCTGTATAATCTCCAGTCGATGCAGCACCGTAATGTCCGTAATCAGGGAAATGACTTTTCCTGAAGGTGACATCGTCTGGCGTCGCTCATAAATTCGTCCTGCATGGTGTTGAATGACCGTGCTGGCACCTTCCTGACGCAAGCGTTCGACGCGATCAAAGAAAGTAAGGGGTTTCCGCGCTATAACAGAATGCTTCTGATCCAACATCCCAAGGCTGTCATACGTAGCAACCCCGGGGATCGTGTCAGCTTCATCGTAGCCATTGAATTTTCTGAAAATCTCATTTGAGTAGATAAGGTAGCCATCGACATCGTAAATGGCGACCCCGCCGTCCATCGCGCTAAGAGCTTCCAGAAGCCAGGATTCCTGAACTTTTTTCTCCAGATCCAATGCACTCATTTGAGGAAATCTACCTTTACGTAAGCGCTGCTCAACCAGAGCGAAGCTGTATCTGAATCAGTAAATCTATCGTCAAACACTGCCAAGCGCGGCCCAATCACCGGCTTTAAGACGCTCGACAACCGCTGAAACGTCGGCTCTCTTTTGTATGGCCGCAGCCACATCCTGACCAGTCCCGGGTGGCCCGACAAAAACAGCGCCGGCGATCCTGCCCTCTTTGACGAAAAGCCTGCGATGCAGATTATCCTCGGCATCACTATCGGTGATTTCGTCGATACCGTCGCCACCGTCGAGCGAGCCGAACCCCTTCACATCAATGCCGTCCATTTTCAGGCTGACCAGTGTGCTTGGCGGCTGATAAACCGCTTCCCTGCCGAACAGGGTTTGTGCCGCCACCGCCGCCTGTGCGGTGCCTACCGCCCACAAGCCACCGACCGCACCCGGCAGTTCGGCAACGTCACCGGCTGCCAGAATATCCGGATCCGATGTCCGCATTGCGGCGTCGACCTGGACGCCCCGATTGACGTCCAGGCCGGCGTTCTTGGCCAATTCCGCATTCGCCTTGACCCCGGCACAGGCAACATAGATGTCGGCATCAATGATGTCGCCGTTGCTCAGTTCCAGACGCTCGACACACGCATCACCCAGGATCCTTGCTACCGAGGCACCCGTGATCACGTCGATCCCCAGACCTTCCAGATACATGCGCAAAATGGCACTGCCTTTTTCATCCAGTTCCCGGTTCATCAATCGATCCGAGCGCTGGATAATGGTGGTTTTCAGGTTGAGACGACGCAGTGCGTCAGCGGCCTCGATCCCCAGCACACCACCACCCAGCACAACGGCGTGCGTGCACCCCTTTTCCTGACGCCAGGTGCGGATAGCTTGCGCATCGGCAGCTTCGCGCAACACGAAGCATCCGGGCAGTTCCATGCCTTCCGCCGGCGGCGTCATCGCACTTGAGCCCATGGCCAGAACCAGCTTGTCATAAGCCAGTGTCTCACCCGTGCCGAGGATGACATGCTTCGCGTCCCGGTCAATCGATACGGCCTGGGTGTTGAGCCAGACATCGATTTCCTTTTTTGCGTACCAGTCGGGCGACATCAGATACAAATCTTCGAGACCGGTCCGCCCATACAGCAAACGGCCGATCGCCATGCGGTTATAAAACGGATGATTTTCCCTGGCGATGACGTCGATCTTGCAGCTTGCGCTCATCCGTCTGATCTCGTCCGCCGCCGCCATACCGGTTGTGCCGTTGCCGATGATAACGACTTTCCCGATACCCGTTTCAACACCCCAGTCCGTTTGATCGGCGGGTGGCGGGGGTTCCGGCAGATCGTTCGGGTCCATACCCAGATCGATGGTCACACCGCCGCCGGTTGCCTTGCATACGCAAGCCATGCGGGCCCTACCCTCCAGGCCGAGACGCCGCAGCGTTGCCAGTTCATCATCTGATGGCGGACTCAGATTTTCCATACCGTCAACAATGGCAATCGGGTCAGCACCACACATCCCCATGCGACAGCCGAAATCCTGAGTGAGACCGGCAGATTCAATGCCATCGAGCAGTGTGCGGGTCGGGTCAGCGGCGAAGCTGCGCCCGGACTCCCGTTCGCTGACGAGATCGTCACTCGCACCACCATCGCCGCCTCGAACAGCCTTGATGTTGACCCCGACCTTGGGTTCTGCCGGGCCGTCGTTAAGCGCGCGAAAATCTCGTTCTGCCGAAATGCCATTAAAAATGACTCGAATAGCGACGAGGCATGCGATGACGGCAATGCTCTTTCCGGCCCATGCCGGCGCTTCGAGGTCAAGGAACCCGGCTATCGTCGAAACAATGCCGTCACCGGTAAACCAGTAGAATATGACCAGCGCCGCCATGGCTGAAGCCGCTGCCGCCCGGTAATCCGTAACGCGTACGAAAATCCTGAACGCCATGTAGATACCGAGCGTCGTGATGATCCACCCGGCCAGATGCAGATAATACGCACCAAGACCAGTCACTGCCGGATCCGCAGCCGTAAAGAAGCCCAGCGCAAAGCCAGGCAGACCAGCGACGAAGAATTTCTTGTGCCCTGCGTACCAGAGATCCTTGTCCGTGAGATCACTTAGGAATGCCGCGCGCGGATTGAAATCGTAGCAGTTCTTCTGACAGCCGACACAACTCGGGCAATAACCGTTCCTTACGGTAAAAAGCGGCGCATGCCCGTAAGCTTTCTGGATCGGAGCAAGAGGACAGAATGTTCCGCACCAGCCGCTCCGTCCTTTGAAAAGGACACCACCCAAAAAGGCCAGCGCCAGCGCACCGGCCACCAATGCCAGAAGCGCCGCCGGTTCCTTGTTGAAATAGACATGTCTGAGGCTGACCAGAAAAAAGAATGCCAGTACGGAAATGAAATAGGCGAGATTTTTAAACCGGACCGGCAAGGTTTTTTCCTGCGAGAATCCGAATGTCCGGGGCAACTGGTTGACAAAGGCCATCGGACAAATCTGGCGCCAGATGCCGGGGGCAACGGCAAACAACAAAGGCAGCGAGGGGATCAGCACTTTCCAGAACAACGCGAAGCCGTCAGCCGGTCGTGTTGCCACCATCCAGATGACGGCCAGCATGACGGCGAACGCAGCAACGCGCATGGTCCACCAGAAGGCCGCCGGCAGTCGCGCAGACATTTCGAGATAACTTGGAAACGGTTTGTCGGCGACGTCGCTCATGAGGGAAACTCTCTCAGAAATATGATTTCAGGTGGCAGAAAGGCTTGTCGTCCAACGCAACCGCATGGCCAGGACGCGGCCAAGATCAAACAGCATTTTGCGGGCAATCACCGGCTCCCATGCCGCCAGCGTGTCAAAATTCTCACGTGTTACCCGGATCGCACTGCCTTGCGTACGGGAACGGATCGCAGCACTTCGTGGCGCGCCGTCGAAAAATGAGATTTCACCAAAGACCGATCCTTCGGGAATGGTTGCCAGCACCTTGTCTGCAATCGTCACCTCGACTTCGCCACTGGTCAGGATATAGAAAGAATCATCCCTGTCGCCGGCCCGGATCAGATCGTCACCGGCACGGAACCGGCGAGTTTCGACGAGCTTCAGAATTCTGGCCCAGTCGGCTTCAGACAAATCGGCCAGGAAGGTGATTTCCTGCAAGGAATTCTCGGACACGGCAATGTCCGGATAATCGAAGAGCCCCATTTACCTTCCCCGTATCTGGACCCAGTTTGGCCCCGTGTCTGGACGTTTTTGACAAGTGTGAGAATTCCATACAGGCACCGCGTTGTCTAGGCGCTCAAGGCGTTTCAACGTTCTGCAGCAGGCATTGACGGGCACGCGAGAGGCCTCCGTTCATCCATGTCACTCACGGCACCGTTCCTGTTTCAGGTGGTCTGGAGCCGTGCACAAAGGCGCCTCCATAAACCGCGATCAGCACGCCCTCAAAAGCGCACAAAAATAAAATTAAATAATGCGAAATAAACAAATAATTTTTAGAAAACTTGTAAATTACTAAAAATAATAATATATATATTATGCGAAATTGTTTTTGTATCGTTATTACTAGTTTATTTATCCAATACAAAACATCCTGCAAGCAAACACACCCGCACTGGCAACATCGGTCATCACGGGGGTGTACCACGACCCCGGTTGTTGTGCCGCCGGGTATCGCAAACTCACTGTGCGCACATCACACATCAGGGAATACCCATGTCATTACCAAAAAACACGACCCCCGTCGCTATCGGCGCCGCCATTGGTGCCATTGCCATCAGTTTTCTGAGCCTCGCTAACGGCTGGGTGGTCACCGCACAGAAACAACAATCCGACATGGACGAAGCAAGCGTCTCCATACAGGCCTCGATCTGCGCATCCAGAGCCGAACTGTTCCTCAAGGAAACGAACAGCACGGTCAATCTGCAGGGTTACCAGACAGAAGCTTCTGCCAAGCGAGAAGAACTGGCCCGTGCCAATGCCTCGCCTCTGCAAGGAGCCGATGCTGCAACATCGACCGTGATCGATGCCTGCGCACGCATGCTGAACAAACCAAACGTCTGATCAAGCAAGAGGTGGACGATGAGAAAATCCGTGAAGATGACAGCCGAAGAACAATTCCAGGCGGCCCAGAAAAAAGCCACCAAGGAACAGGCGGAAAAAGAACAAGCGACGCATGAGCGCAACGAGCGGATTTCCTCGCTCAAATCACGCCGATTGGCGAAAGAGGCGGTTGACCGACAGAACGCGGAAATCGCGGCAAAGGCCAAGCTGGCCGGCAAAAAGAAGAAAGCATGACCCCGGCAATGCCGCGCCCGCTGCAGCTGATCGAAAACCGGTCAGCTGTTATACCGGTCCTGCTGTTCATGTTTGCGCTCTTTCTGGCGGCCATTGCAGTGACGACGGCTGAGGCTGCCGAGATTCCTGCCAACGCCTACAGCTCGAACGCCAGTTACGGCAAGACCTGGCAGTGTCATCGCGGCTATATCGCCAAAGGTGATAGCTGCGTTGAGATCGCCGTACCCGAACATGCCTACCTGCGCTCATCCGGTGAGCGCTGGCACTGCGAACGCGGCTACCGCAAGGAACGGGAAACCTGCATCGCCATCACCGTACCTGCGCACGGCATTCTCAGCGATTCTACGTATTCCAGCGGCTGGGCCTGCGAACGGGGATACAGGGCGGTCGGGGAAAGCTGCGCCGTCATTGTCGTGCCGGCGCATGGGTATCTGTCGGATTCCGCCTATGACAAGGGTTGGCTTTGTGACCGGGGCTACCAGATGGACGGCAATCAATGTGTTGCCATCAAGGTTCCGGAACATGCTTATCTCGACGATGCCGGGCGTCAGAAGGGCTGGGTCTGTGAGCGCGGTTACCGCGCCAACGGCGACACCTGCAATCAGATCAAGTTACCCAAGAATGCGCATCTGGATTATTCGGGTAACGGCTGGGAATGCACCCCGCCCTATCAGGAAAGCGGCCAGGCCTGCCAACTGCGCTGAGCAGCTTCTGATCAGACCCGGGCATCCGCGATAATCATGTCGGCGCCCTTTTCGGCGATCATGATGGTCGGCGCATTGGTATTGCCGCTGGTAATCGTCGGCATCACCGAAGCATCGACGACACGGAGCCCCCGGACACCGCGTACCCGCAACCGGTCATCAACCACGGCCATGTTGTCCGAGCCCATCTTGCAGGTGCCGACCGGATGAAAGATGGTGGTGCCGATGTCGCCGGCAGCGCTGGCCAGTTCTTCCTCACCCATGTAATCCGGGCCGGGCTTGAATTCTTCCGGTCGGAATTTCTGTAGCGCCGGCTGGGCGATGATCTTCCGGGTCAAGCGGATCGAGTCGGCGGCAACCTTGCGATCAGCGGGCGCTGTCAGATAATTCAGATGAATGGCCGGGCTCGCCATCGGGTCCGGTGACTTGATGTGGATCGAGCCCCGACTTTCCGGGCGCAGATTGCAGACACTGGCCGTGAATGCCGGGAACTCGTGCAGCGGCTCGCCAAATTTGTCGAGCGACAGCGGCTGCACGTGATACTGTACATTCGGCGTTTCGTATTCTGTACTGCTTTTGGCAAACGCACCGAGTTGCGACGGCGCCATGGTCATCGGGCCCTTGCGGAACAGGGCATACTGCAAGCCGATTTTGGCTTTCCCCAAAAGCGTTGCCGACTGCTCGTTCAAGGTTTCGACCCCGTCAACTTTATAGATGCAGCGGATCTGCAGGTGGTCCTGCAGGTTTTCGCCGACGCCGGGCAGATCATGAACGACGTCGACACCTGTTGCCTGCAGATGACGCGCATTCCCGATCCCCGAGACTTCAAGGATTTGCGGCGAGCCGACGGAACCGGCGGAAAGGATCATCTCACCCCTGACATCAATAACGGCATCTTCATCGCCGTGCTTCAGTTCAGCACCCACAACGCGGCCTTCCTTGATGATCATTTTCCTGACCTGCGCGTGGGTGAAAACTTCAAGATTGGACCGGCCCCGGGCCGGCTTCAGAAATCCCTTGGCCGTACTCCAGCGCCAACCCTGACGCTGGTTGACCTGAAAATAGCCAACCCCTTCGTTATCGCCACGATTGAAATCTTTGGTCTCGGGGATGCCGGCCTGTTTCGCGGCGTCGCGGAAAGCGTCCAGAACATCCCAGCGCAACCGTTGTTTCTCGACCCGCCATTCACCACCGGTTCCGTGAAACGCATCATCGGCCTCAACCAGATAATCTTCAGATTTCTTGAAGTACGGCAGCACGTCATTCCAGCCCCAGCCGGTGTTACCCGATTGCCGCCACTGGTCGTAATCGTTCGACTGGCCGCGCATATAGATCATGCCGTTGATCGACGAGCAGCCGCCGAGGACCCGGCCCCTTGGGTAATTCAGCGAACGCCCGTTAAGGCCCTTGTCCGGTTCCGTCTTGAAGCCCCAGTCGGTTCTGGGATTGCCCATGCAGTACAGATAACCGACGGGGATGTGGATCCAGATGTAGTTGTCCTTGCCGCCGGCCTCGAGCAACGCCACCCGTTTGCCGGGGTCTTGCGACAGGCGATTGGCCAGCACACATCCGGCGCTGCCGGCACCGACGATCACGTAATCAAATGACCCGAGATTTTTCATGCCGCTTTCCTGCTTCAGTCACTTGCCCCATGCATCACCGAATAGTTATTCGAGCCGCCCGACCGGATTAAGGGTCGCGCCCTTCGCCATTGCCAGCAGGCACAGGATATCATGGGCGATGGTCGCGGCAGCGATGGCGGTGATCTCGGAAATATCGTAAGCCGGGGCAACCTCAACCACGTCAGAACCGACAAGGTTCAACCCATCCAGCCCGCGCACAATGCCCAGCGCCTGTGCCGAAGAAAGACCGCCCGCAACCGGCGTGCCGGTGCCCGGTGCAAATGCCGGATCCAGACAATCGATGTCGAAGCTCAGATAAACCTTGGCATCACCGACCCGTTTGCGGATGGCAGCAATGGTGGCATCGATGCCGTGCTTGTGCACCCATGGTGCGGTCAGTATCTCGAAACCGTGATCTGAATCATTCTGCGTGCGGATGCCGACCTGACAGGAACGGCTGACGTCGAGCAGTCCTTCGTTCCTGGCCCGCAGGAACATGGAGCCATGATCGAAACGTTTGCCGTCATCGTCCCAGGTGTCGCAATGCGCATCGAAGTGCAGCAGGGCAACCGGACCGTGATGTCCGGCGATGGCGCGCAGAATCGGGTAGGCGATAAAATGGTCTCCGCCCAGCGTCAGCGGAAACACCCCCGCCGCCAGCAGTCCGGCAATATGGTTTTCAATCGTCTCGACCACGGTTTCCGGGTTATGCGGATCAAGAAAGCAGTCACCGTAGTCGACGACCGACAGATGATCGAACGGATCAAAGCCGAACGGGAATGCTTTAAGCTCGGCCAATTGCACCGAGGCGGCGCGAATCGCGCGCGGCCCGAGCCGGGCCCCCGGCCGGTACGTCACCGCACCGTCATAAGGCACGCCACTGACCGCAACGTCGGCACCGTTCAGATCCCGGCTGTAGCGACGACGCAGGAAGCTCAATGCCCCGCCATAGGTCATCTCGGACATACGTCCGAGAAGTTCACCCTTCCGGAAGGCCTGATCGCCTTTATCGTCATTTGACATTGCAGCGCTCCAACGATTGGATACCTTCAATTTTATCGCACGCCGTTGTCCATGGAACAACTCGATTGGACCGACGACAGCAAACACGACAACCAACGGAGTTAAGCGCACAATGACCGAATGGACCATCGACGCTGCCGAAGAACTATACCGCATCCAACACTGGAGCGACGGCTACTTCGGGATCGGCGAAGATGGCAAGCTGTTGGCGCTGCCCGACGTCGGCAACAAGGAAGTCCCGATCGCCCTGCAGGACGTTGTCGACGAACTGCGCCAGCAGAATGTGCAGTTCCCGGTGGTCATGCGTTTCCACGATATCCTGAAAAACCGGGTCCGCCAGATCAACACGGCTTTCGCCGAAGCCATTGCCGAGATGGACTACAAGGCGCCTTACCGGGGCGTTTTCCCCATCAAGGTCAACCAGATGCGCGAAGTCGTCGACGAGATCGTCGATGCCGGTCGCCCCTTCAATTACGGACTTGAGGCCGGCTCGAAACCGGAGCTGATGGCGGTGCTGTCTTACGACATCGGCAACGAGGCCCTGACGATCTGCAATGGCTATAAGGATGAGGACTTCCTGCGCCTTGCCCTGCTGGGATGCAAGGTCGGCCGCAAGGTCGTGGTGGTGATCGAGAAATTCAGCGAGATCGAGCCCTTGCTGCGGCTGTCAGAAGAAATGAAGGTGACGCCGATCATCGGGCTTCGCATCAAGATGCGGATCAAGACCGAAGGCCGGTGGAGTGAATCCAGCGGCGAGCGCGCCAAGTTCGGCCTGACCATTTCCGAGATTCTCAACGCCGTCCAGCTGATCCAGGATCGCGGTTACGGCGATGCAATCCAGCTGCTGCATTTTCATGTCGGCAGCCAGCTGTCCGATATCCGCTTTGTGCGCGAAGCCGTGCAGGAAGCGGCACGGATTTATGCCCGCCTTCACAAACGCGGGATTCCACTGGCCTATCTGGACATCGGCGGCGGCCTCGCAGTCGACTATGACGGCACCCGGTCCAGCGGCCATTCGTCGATGAACTACACCATGGCGGATTACGCGCGCGGTGTCGTCTTCGCGGTCGGACAAATCTGCGAGCAGGAAGACGTGCCGCACCCGATGCTCGTCAGCGAAAGCGGCCGGGCCATCACGGCGCATCATTCCTGCGTGGTGATGCGGGTCATCGGGGAGATTGTCAGTGACGGGCATCCGATAGACACGGCGCCGATTGAAGGCGAGCACATTCTGGTCAGCAACATGCGTGACCTTGCGACGGACCTGAGCGCGGACAAGAATTATCAGGACGTCTACAACGAGGCGTCGGTGCTGATGGAAGACGTGCTCAACGCGTTCAAGCTGGGCGTGCTCAGAATGGAAGAGCTGGCACAGGCGGAAACCCTGCACTGGAAATTGATGCGGGCCATCGCGCGCGGTATTCGCACCGCCGAATTCGTCTCGGACGATCTGCGTGATGTCGAAAGCCTGCTGCGTTCACAATATCTCTGCAACTTCTCCCTGTTCCAGTCCGCCGCGGACAGTTGGGCCATCCAGCAGGTTCTGCCGGTAGCCCCCCTGACGCGCCTCAACGAAGAGCCGTCGCGCCAATGCACTATCGCCGACATCACGTGCGACAGTGACGGCAAGATCACGCATTTCATCGGCACCCAGGGTAACCGCGACAATCTTCCCCTGCACCCGCTCGTTCCCGGTGAGAGCTATTACATCGGTCTGTTCCTGACTGGTGCTTATCAAGATGTCATGGGGGATATGCATAATCTGTTCGGCCGGCTGAACGAGGCGCACATCTACTGTGATCCGGAGGATCCGACCGGTTTTTATATCGAGGAATTTGTGCCTGGCACATCTGCAGGTCAGGTCCTGAATATCATGCAGTACAACACCCAGGCGATGGCCGCCAAGGTCAAGTCCATGGTCGATGCCAAAGTGGCTGAAGGCGGGCTGCGTTCAAGGGATGGCGTTAATCTGGTCGACTTCTACGAGGCGTGCCTCGGCAGCTATACCTACCTGCGCCACCCGGACCCTTCATAAAAATTATACCGCGCGCTGATCGTCATCCCCGTTTGCACGGGGATGACGGGATTGATCAGCCGCCCAGGAACAGGCGCCCGACTTCCGGGTTTTGCAGAAGCTCGTCGCCGGAGCCGGCAATCGCCAACTCACCGGAAACCAGCACGTAGCCGATATCGGCAAACTCCAGGCCTTTCTTGGCGTTCTGCTCGACCATGATGATGGTCTTGCCTTCGCCATGCTGCAGATCGTCAAGAATTTCAAACACCATGTCGATGAAGCGCGGCTCCAGACCGATGGACGGCTCGTCAACGAGCAGAACATCCGGGTCCATCACCAGCGCCCTGGAAATCTCCAGCAGACGGCGTTCACCGCCCGACAGCACACGGGCCTTGTGGGTGCGGCGCTGTGCCAGGCGGTCGTATTTCGCGAACACCCGCTCGGCCGCTTCTCTGGCCATTGCCGGCGTGTCCATCAGGAAGCCGCCCATCCACAGGTTTTCTTCGACCGTCATGTTGGGGAAAATCGACTTGTCCTGAAGGATATAGGCAATCCCGGCTTTCTTCAGTTTCTCGTTTGGGGACAGATGCGTGACGTCCAGTTTGTGACCTTCGGCACCGGCTTCGATGCTGCCCGAGAAAATATTGGTGAAGCCGTAGATCGAATGCAGGATCGTCGATTTTCCGGCACCGTTCGGGCCGATCAAACAGAGCGACTGGCCCTTGGCAACCTGCAGGTTCAGATCGTGCAGAATTTCCATCTTGCCGTAACCGGCACGCAGATCCTTGATCGTGACGTAAGGATCGTTGTTGGCCAGAGCCGCAAGTTTTTCAACCGGCACATCTTCGGCAATCGCCTTGGTTTGGGCGACGACCTGTTCGACCGAGATCACCGCATCAACGGATCCCATATGATAGCCGGAAGCCTTGCGCTTCTCGGCGGCGGTCTGTTGTTTTTCATCGGTCATTTAATGCGCTCCCAGATAGGCGTCGATCACGCGCTGATCGCTCTGCAGTTCATCCGGCGCGCCGTGCGCCAGCATTTCCCCGTGCGCCAGACAATAGATACTCTCGGCCATGTTCATGATGACCCGCATATTATGTTCGATGATGAACAGCGTAATGCCGAATTCCTCGTTGGCACGGCGCAGCCGGTCAATCAGACCATTGATCAGGGTCGGGTTGATGCCCGCCGTCGGCTCATCCAGCAACAGCACTTCCGGTTTGTTCATCAGCGCCATGGCGAACTCGAGCAATTTCTGCTGACCGAACGACAGATCGCCCGACCGCAGCTTGCGTTTCTCGTAGAGCCCGACAAAGTCGAGCAGATGATCGACTTCTTCCATGATGGCCTTGCCGGCGCGCTCGCCGAACATGTCCTTGAACTGCATCTTCCGGTGCGGCACCGAAATCAGCATATTCTCGATGCAGTTCATGTTGCCGTAGATGCGGGTTTGCTGGAACGTTCTGAGCAGGCCGAGGCGGGCAATCTGCGGCACCCGGTACTTGGAAATTTCCTCCCCCTTGAACTTGATCGATCCCCCGTCAATGGGATGATACCCGACGATCGAGTTGAACAGCGTCGTCTTGCCCGATCCGTTCGGCCCGATCAGGCCGGTGATCTTGCCTTCCGGCACCCTGAGCGAAATGTCCTTGTTGGCAACAACGCCGCCATAGTACTTGGAGACGTCAGCAACCTCGATAACATAATTGGTCATTTCGACGCCTCCCTGTCTTCGACAACGATGCCGAATTTTTCCGGGTACTTTTCCGTCAGCCAGCCCATGATGCCCTGCTGGAAGTAGACGACGTTGATGATGATCAGCATACCCAGCGCCACCCACTGCCAGCCCAGGAAGTAGGTCCAGGTGACTTCTTTCAGGGTGTGGAAAAGCACAGCGCCGAGCACCGGACCCCACAGTGTCCCCTTGCCGCCCAGCAACGTCATGGCGACCATGAAGATACCGAAGGTGACCGTCGGGAACGCAACTTCGAGCGGCTCGATGAAGCCGGTGATGTTACCGAACAGGGCACCTGAAATACCAGGAAAAACGCCGAGATGGCCCAGGCGACGGTCTTGTAACGGACCGTGTGGATGCCCATCGCTTCGGCTTTTTCCTCGTCATCGCGGATGGCATTGATGGCCAATCCGAAGCGGGTCTTGTAGACCCACTGCAGGGCGATGAACGTCAGGATCGCGGCGACGAAACACAGGAAATAGAATGTCAGACCCTTGGCTTCTGCCGAGTACGGGAACACAGGCATCGGGATGCCGCCCCCGGCACCGACCCATTCCCAGGTCCCCATCAGTTCGCCGGCAGCAAGGGCCAGGCCGAGGGTGCCGATGGCGAAGTACGGACCGCGCAGACCGAACACGGTCCAGCCGAGCATAACGGCCGTAAGCGATGCGACGAATCCTGAGGCGAGGATGCCCAACACCAGGCCCTGGAAGTACTGGGCATCGGTGTACTGCACCTCGAGCACGCCCTGTGCCGCCGTATACTGGCCGACGTCGGCGAACTGCAGTATCTGCACCACGGCGGAAGCATACATGCCGACACCGAAGAAGAAGATGTTGCCGAGCGAGTTGTACCCCATCTGACCGCCCATGACGTCCCATGTCAGCGCGAACAGGACCATGACCCAGAGCGTCGCAATCTGATATTGCAGTGCCGGGAACAGGAATGGTGCCACCAGTCCGAAGACGAGGATCGGCATATGTATCTTCGCGGAGAAGTAACTGTTCATTTTATTTTCTTCCGAATCTAGCTGACGACTTGGCGAAGCTTACGCTGCTGTACCTGACGCCAGATCAGCACCAGAAGCAGCAGACCGACGACGACCACCTGCTGGAACTCTGCACCGAGCACGAACCCGCCGTAGTTTTCCATCACACCGAGGCCGAGACCCGCCAGGATCACGCCGGGCAGATTGCCAAATCCGGCCGCCGTCACGATGACGAATGAACGGATCGAGTGCGAGATGCCATAGAACGGCTGGATCACCCAGATCATCGAGATCAGCGCACCCGCAGCACCACAGATTGCCGCGTTCAGCGAGAAGGTGAAGGCATAGACTTTGTCTGTATCGATCCCCATGACCCGTGCCGCCCGCGCATCCTGCGCGGTGGCACGAATGGCCTGCCCCATCCGGCTTTTTTCATGAAGAGGACAACGGCGAGGGCCAGCAAGGCGCAGAGGATCAGTGCGACAATCTTGATCTGTGCCAGTGTGACTGCATTATCAAACATCGAGATGATCGGGAATCCGGCGTCCGCGGTCTGCACTTCGGGGCCGAACATCAGGTTCAGAACCTGCGCCAGCACGATCGCCAGACCAAATGTCGCCAGCAGCGACGTGAACAGTTCCTTGTCGATGACGCGGCGGATGATGGTCACGTAAATGAACCAGCCGAAAAAGAACATGAAAACGATCGCGACAGGCAATCCCCACAGCGGGTGAATGCCCTGCGTACCGAGCCACCATGAAATATAACCGCCCATGATGACGAAGTCGCCCTGCGCCAGGTTCTTGACGTTCATGACGCCCCAGACCAGTGCCAGCCCGTAGGCTGCGAGTGCATACGTCGCACCGATGAACAATCCATCAAGCAACAGCTGTATGTTGAAAACAGGTGCCACTACGAGCACCATAATGTTGTCAAACATGGCCGCCTCACCTCTCTCTGTTTGTCGTTATTTTATTGTTATCAGCCGCTCAAAGCGCACACCCGCCCCGGCTTACGCCGGAGCGGGTATGTCATTTTGCCAAACCGAACAAACTCAGTTCGGGGCTTTACGCGGCCAGTCGATCGGATGTGACGCATATTTCGAAGGCGCAACCACGTTATAGCTGCCGCCCTGGATCTGGCGTAACACCATCGGCTTGGCGATATTGTTGCCTTCCGGTGCGAACTTGACCGGACCGTAGAAGGTCATGACATCCGTCGCAGCCAGGGCATCACGGACCTTTTTCGGGTCCAGTGAATTTGCCCGTTCGAACGCATCGGCATACACCAGAACCGCAGCGGTTGCCTGTGCTGTCTGATAGGGCACGTTCTTGTAGGTCGGCCATTTCGCCTTCACGGCCTTGTCGTAATCCCCGGCAGAACCGAACCAGCGGCCCTTGTAGGACAGCGTTTCCGCCCACTGGGTCGGGCACAGGAAGCCGTTAACGGTTTCCGGGAAGTTAGACGTGATCTTGGCGCCTTCACAGTGAGTCAAAGCGATCATCGGCACATCGATTTTCATTTCGCCGATCTGGCGCGCAGCCGTCGCCGCACCCTTGTTGTGACCTGAGATCACCAGAAGGTCAGGCTTCAGTGCCTTGACCTTGGTCAGGGTCGCGGAGATATCGTTGAGGTCGCGCGGCATCTTGTCATCAAGGATGATTTTCATGTCATATTTCTTGGCGTCCTCGACCACACCGGCCCGCACGTCGAGCGAGAACGGGTCATTTTCAAACACCATCGCGACTTTGATATCAGAGGGTTTCTTGCCGTTCTTTTCGGCAATTTCTGCTGCCAGCGAGATCGAGCTTGCGAGATACTGTTCCGACGTCGACAAGACGGCGAACGTGTACTTGTAGCCCTTGTTGAACAGCGAGCGGGCTGCACCCTCTGCCTCGACCATCGGGATTTCGTACTTTTCCACGACCGGCGCGGCGGCCGTCGTCGTTGCCGAAGAATACGGCCCCAAGACAAACTTTACATTATCTTGGTTGATCAGACGCTCAAGCAGTTGCGCGGTACGCAACGGCGTGGATTCATCGTCGTAGTATTTAACCGCGAGCTTGTATTTCTTGCCACCAATCGTGACACCGCCCATTTCATTGACCTTGGCGATACCAATGTCGTAACCGTTCTGCGTATCGATTCCGTTACTGGAATACTTGCCGGTCAGTGAGTTGGCGGAGCCGAGTACGATGACGTCTTCGGCTTTAACAGTGGCGGGCGCGGCAAGGCCAGCGCTCAGGGCGAACAGGGATGCTGTCGCCATCGTCGTCAGACGTAAGGTCTTCATGTGAGTCCTCCCAGACTGCAGTTTGTGCGACTTTTTGTCGCGCTTGATTAAACTTCTTCACTGCCCCGACCGGTTGGCCCGGGCGTTTTTTTTAATTAAACTGATTGTATCAGCGTCTGTCGTTCTGGCAAGAGAGCGCAAGAAAATAACTTATTATGACATTCCGGCGCATTATTTAACTTATTGCCCCCACAACACGCCAGCGATCCTCCGCAGACCATCCGCCCATTAATAATAGCGGGCTATCCGCGTCCGGCGAACGGCATCTTTGTCGCCATCACCGTCATCGAAAAAATATTGGTGTCGAGCGGGTAGCTGGCCATGTGCACGACCGCGCGGCCGACATCGGTGACGTCCATCATTGCTTCCGCCCTGATTTCGCCATTGGCCTGCTTGACGCCCTTGGCCATGCGGTTGGCCATCGGTGATGCCGCATTGCCGATATCGAGTTGGCCGACGGCGATGTTGTATTTACGCCCATCCAGCGATGCCGTTTTCGTCAGGCCCGTCACCGCGTGCTTGGTCGCCGTGTAGGGAATCGAATCCGGTCTCGGCGTATGCGCCGAAATCGAGCCGTTGTTGATGATCCTGCCGCCTTGCGGATCCTGATCCTTCATCACCCGGAACGCTGCCTGCAGACAGAGAAAAGAGCCGGTCAGATTGACATCAACGACGGTCTTCCATTGTTCGAACGTCAGATCCTCGAGCAGAATGCCCGGCGCATTGGCGCCGGCGTTGTTGAACAGCAGATCGAGCCTGCCAAAGGTATCGACGGTTTTCTTGAACAGCTTGGCGACCTGGTCCGGATCGGAAACATCCGTCGGCACAGCCAGAGCTTGGGCCGGATCTGAGCACAAGGAAACCGTTTCCGCGAGCGCATCTGCGCGCCTGCCGGCCAGCGCTACGGACCAGCCGTCGTCGACCAGCGCCTGTGCCGTGGCCCGGCCGATCCCTGAGCCGGCGCCCGTTACGATGGCGATTTTCGATTTCTCTCCCATGATCCCCTCCATTAAATTTTCTAAAGTGTGAATTAGCAAACGTGCTTTGAGCGCGCATGTGAATCCGCTTAACAATGATATCGGGAATGAACTGCTGTTCAACAAGGAGAAGTTGATGCTGACACTTCTGGATGATCCGATTTCCGGAAACGGCTACAAGGTCCGCCTGCTCCTGGCCTTCCTGGACACGCCCTATACCTACAAGGCCTTCGATATCCTGAAATCGGAAACCCGGACAGAAGAATTCCTGAAGATCAACCCGAACGGGCGAATACCGGTGTTGATCTCTGGACGACGGCACGGCATTGCCGGAATCCAACGCGATCCTGCACTATCTGGCGGCCGGGTCGGCGTTTCTGCCTGCAGACCGTCTGCACCACGCCCAGGTTCTGAGCTGGATGTTCTTCGAGCAGTATTCGCACGAACCGAATATTGCCACGCTCCGTTTCTGGAGCCATCTGCCAAGCCTTGACGCCACCCAGCAGGCACAGATCCCCGGCAAACGTGCCAATGGCATGGCTGCACTGAAACTGATGAACGCGCACTTGAGCCAGCATGACTGGCTGGTGGCCGGCACGCCGAGCATCGCCGAGATCGCACTTTTCGCCTATACCCATGTCGCCGACGAAGGCGGCTTCACGCTCGCCGATTATCCTGCCATCGAAGCATGGATCGCCCGCATTCAGGGGCTTCCGGGGTTTGTGCCGATGGCAGCACACCCCTAACACCCCGTCATCCCGGACGTTAGCTGAGCACGCGGCCAAATGGCCGCGAAAGGCGAAGCTTTCGATCCGGGACCCATTTTCATTCAGGTCCATCGAATCCATTAAGAAATGGGTCCCGGCTCTTCGCTTCGCTGCGGCCGGGATGACGATCAGGGTGTCCCTGTAGTTTTAGCCCGCAGGCTTGAACTTCAAAGACGCGCCGTTGATGCAGTAGCGCTGACCGGTCGGCTGCGGTCCGTCCGGGAAGACGTGACCCAGATGGCCATCACATTTGGCGCAGTGCACTTCGGTGCGGGTCATGAAGAAGCCCTTGTCAATTTCCTCTTCAATCGCCGTCTCACTGGCCGGCTGATAGAAGCTGGGCCAGCCGGTACCGGATTCGAACTTGGTATCGGATGCGAACAGATCAGCCCCACACCCGGCGCAGATAAACATGCCGGGACGTTTTTCGGCCAGCAGCACGCGGCTGGTGCCGGCCCGTTCGGTGCCCTTCATGCGCAGAACCTTGTAGGCTTCAAGGCCAAGCTGGTCCATCCATTCCTGTTCCGTCTTGGTCACTTTATCCGTCATGATCCGTCTCCTGATTGCTGTTCGGAGATAAGCCCGCGCGCCGATAACATCCAGTGTTTTTTGACCCCGCGCACGCAATTGTGAGCAGATCAGAAGCGCTAATCAAAACCTGCCGTCATAGGCCTTGCGGCCGATCGGGCACGCAATCAGTGTAAAGGTATCCGCCTCAAGGCCGCGCGTGATCGCTGCTTCCAGGGTCGCACGGTCTGCTGCCATAACGCCGATCCCGCCCATCACCTCGGCAAGTCTGGCAAAATCCGTGCCGCCAAAATCGACACCGAGATTATCCTGTGTGTTGGCACGCTGTTTCAGCTCGATCAGTGATAATGACTGGTCAACGAAGACAACGATGACCACCGGCAGGCGCATGTCGCGCAGGGTCGCCAGTTCACCCATGATCATTTCAAGCCCGCCGTCACCGGTGAAGGCAATCACCGGCGTTTCCGGATTGGCCAGCTTGTGGCCCATCGCCATCGGCAGGGCACAGCCCATCGTGCAGAGCCCGGTCGATTGCGTCAGTGTGCGCGGCAGATAGCAGTCCCACTGCTGGGAAAGCAGAATACGGTGCGCACCGGTGTCGACGGCGGCAAAGCCATGCTTTGGGAATGCCTTGCGGGCCGCATCGATAACCGCTGCCGGCCCCCAGGCTTCATCCCTTGGGAATGCGCTCCTGAGCGTCTCCTTCATCGCCGCCACTTCACCACCGGCCCAGGTCTGTTTGCCGTTGAGGCCATCCGTCAACGCCCCGATCCCGGCACCGACATCACAAACGAAGCTGATATCGGCGTGATGCACATAGTGGGTGTTGGCGTGACCCGAGACCTCTATCACGGTCTTGCCCTTGATGCCGGTCTGCCACGCATTGCGCCAGTCGATGCGCATCTCGATGGGATCGTAACCGGCCAGCATGATAACGTCTGCGGCATCGATCATCGGCTTCAGGGCCTTGAAAGATTTCGGCGACAGGCCGTGCCCGCCGAGCGACAGCGTATCATCTTCAGCAACGACGCCCTTGGCCTTGTAGCTGGTCAGGATCGGCATCGACAATCTGTGCACAGCCTCATCAACGATGCGGGCCGCGTCATGATGCAGGACCTCGACGCCGGCGATCAGCAAGGGCCGCTCTGCTTCGGCGATGGCGGCACGGGCACGGTCCAGATCAGGACCGGCTGCCGGTGCGGTTTTCGACGGTCGCGCGCGCGATGGATAGCCGGCAGGCTTGCTTTCCCTGCCGGCAATATTGATCGGGACATCAAGATGCACCGGTCCCGGCGGATCATCCATGGCAATCGCCAGCGCCTTGTCGATCATCACATCAACGGCTCCATCGGCGACAACCATCGAAGCCTTGCAGATCGGCGCGATCACTTTCGTGTGGTCGAACACCTGATGGGTATACGTTTCCGCTTCGGCGGCATCGACGCAGCCGGTCAGAAAAATCATCGGCACCTGATCTTGCCAGGCGTTGGCGACGACGTTGACGGCATTGACCACGCCGGGGCCGACCGTTGCGATCAGGATGCCAGGCGCACCTGAGGCATGATAGGTGCCTTCGGCCATGAAGCCACCGGCGTTTTCGTGACGCACCAGATGAAACTGGATACCGGCACGGTCGAGCCCATCCATCAACGACAGCACTTCGCCGCCGGGAATGCCGAAAGCATGCCGGCAACCGGCGTCATAAAGTCGTTTGCCGATGATGTCGGATGTGGTTGTCATCTTGTGTTTATCCCTTCACACGTCATTCCCGCGAAAGCGGGAACCCAGTGGCTCATTTTCTGGCTCCCCGCTTTCGCGGGGGTGACGATTTTATGCTTCTAGCTTCGTCACTCCGCTGCCCGCGCCCGTTTGGCCAACTGTTCGTAACCGTCCCGGGTCTGCGGCAGCTTGCGTTCAAGGATATTACCGGCGACCAGATTACGAAGCACCTGCGCCGTGCCGCCGCCGATGGTGAACATCCGGGCATCCCGGTACATGCGTTCCATCGGGTTGTTGCGCGAATATCCGGCGGCACCAAAAATCTGCAACGCATCCGATGTCACCTTGATCGCGGTGTCGGCGGAAAGGATTTTCGCCTGCGCCGCCATCGTCATATCCGGGAAGCCGCCCTGCGTCGTCTCGGCCGAGGCGGCGGCCTTGTAGATCAGCGCCTGCGCCGCAGAAAGGCTGACCGACATGTCGGCCAGCATCCATTGCAGCCCCTGAAACTCGCAGATCGGCCGGCCGAACTGTTCGCGCTTTTGCGAGAACGCCAAAGCCTGTTCGTAGGCCCCTTCCGCAATGCCGAGCGCCACCGTGGCCGCACCGACGCGTTGCGAGTTATAGGCATTCATCAGCCCGGCAAAGCCGCGCTTGATGCCTTCCGGCGGAATCAGCGCCATATTTGCAGGCACCACAAGATCCTTGAAGATCATCTCGCATTCAGGAATACCCCGAAGCCCCATCGCCGGCTCCCGGGTGCCGACGATCAGTCCTTCCGCCTCATCCCTGACAGCGATGAAACCACCGATCCCCTTGTCCTGTCCGTCTTCGATGACGCGGGCAAAAATCAGATGCAGCTTCGAGACACCGCCACCGGTGATCCAGTGCTTGCGGCCGTTGATCACGTAATCATTACCGCGCTTGACCGCCGTCGTCGTCATATCGGTGGCAGCGCTGCCGGCTTCCGGTTCCGTGATACAGATCGCCGGTTTGTCACCGGCCAGCACCAGCGATGCCGCCAGTTTTTTCTGTTCGTCCGAACCGAAGCGCATGATTGCGCTGACCGCACCCATGTTGGCCTCGACAACGATCCTGGCGGTGACGCCGCAGACCTTCGCCATTTCTTCGACCACCGTGACGGCGTGCAGGAAGCTGAGCCCGCGCCCGCCCCACTGTTCGGGGATGGTCATCCCCATGAACCCGGCCCTGGTCAGTTCTTCGACGTTATGCCAGGGATAGGCTTCGGAGCGGTCAACCTCGGCAGCGCGTCCGGCGATCACGTCAACGGCGAGACGCCGCGCGGCGGATTGCAGTTCCAGATGGGTCTCGTTAAGGCTAAACATTGTCTTTCCCCTTTAAATGATACCTTCGCCGCGCAGCTTTTCGCAGGCGCCTGCATCCAGATTCAAGAATTCCGCCAGCACTTCATCGGTATGCTGTCCGGTCGTCGGCGGCGGACGGCGATAGGTCACCGGCGATTCGGAAAACTTGATCGGATTGCCGATCAACCGGCACTTGCCGTCCGCAGCAATCGGGTGATCCATTTCAATCCGCATGCCCCGCTCCAGAATTTGCGGATCCTGGAAAGCCTGCGGCACGGTGTTGACCGGTGCCGAGGGCACGCCCAGCGGGGCCAGTCCGTCAACCCATTCGGCAGTCGTCTTCATCACCGTCGTCTGACGCATTAGCGGCGTCATGGCGTCGCGGTTGCGGACCCTCAGATCGTTGGTCAGGAAACGCGCGTCGGTCGCCATTTCCGGCTTGCCGGCGTATTCGCAGAAACGCTTGTACTGCCCGTCATTGCCGATGGCCAAAATCACGTAACCGTCCGCCGTCGGGAACACGTCATAGGGCACGATGTTGGAATGGGCATTGGCACGGCGCACGTTTTCCTTGCCGTGCGTCAGATAATTGACGCCTTCGTTGATCAGCCAGGCAACCGATGTATCCAGCAACGCCAGATCGATCAGCTGGCCATGCCCGGTTTTGTCGCGATGCCTGAGCGCAGCCAGCAGGGCCGTCGTCGCATACATGCCGCACATCACATCGGAAATGCCGACACCGACCTTGTGCGGGTCGCCGTCGACCGGCCCGGTCAGGCTCATGACGCCGCCCATGCCCTGTGCCAGCATGTCGTAGCCGGCCCGCTTGGCATAGGGGCCGGTGCGGCCGAAACCTGAAATGTGCAGATAGACCTTGTCGGGAAACTCGGCATGAATGTCTTCGTAACCAAGACCGTATTTGTCGAGACCGCCGACCTTGAAATTATGGCAGAGTGCATCGCAATGCTTGAGCAGTTCCTTGACCAGCCGCACCCCTTCCGGGTTGGCGATGTCGATGGTCACCGAGCGTTTGTTGCGGTTTGACGCCATATAATATGCGCTTTCGCGGGTATCGTTGCCGTCCTTGTCCTTGAGATACGGCGGACCCCAACCCCGGGTATCGTCACCGTCGACCGGCTTTTCGACCTTGATGATGTCGGCGCCGAGATCGCCCAGCAACTGCGTGCAGGTCGGCCCTGCCAGGATGCGGGTCAGGTCGAGAATGCGGATGCCCTCAAGCGGGCCTGTAACACTGCTCATGAAGTTTCCTCTGGCTTGCTCGGCGTTTTACGCCTTCTGGTTTTAACGGATGACATTGCTTGATAAAAACGAATTATTATTTCGAAAAACTTGATTAATTCTCACTACCCAGGCGTTTCGGGCGTTTGTCTCCGGCCAGAGCGCTGAGAATTTCAACCAGCGCGCGGGTCAGGTGGGTTTTCGGATTGTCGCGCCGCTCGACCACACCGATCACCCGGTTGAGGGGCGGATCGCCGAACGGGATTTTCACGATGCCTTCCGGCAGCGATGCGCCGGCGCGGTCCGGGACCACGGAAACGCCGAGGCCATGTGCGACCATCAGGGCAATGGCTTCAAGCGAGTCGATCTCCATCCCCGTATTAACGCGAATACCCCGGTCTTTCAGGTGCGTATCGATCAACCGCCCGGCCCAGGCAAACCGCTGAAAGCGGATAAACGGTCCGGCATCAAGCAACTCGCGGTCGGTCGCCCCCGTGCTGCCATGGGGGGCGATGACCATCAACGGTTCTTCGGCGAACATGTGCCAGCTCAATCCGGTCTGCAATTGCGACGGCTCGGAGACCACGGCAGCATCCAGTTCACCCTTGTGAACCCGACCGACCAGATCCGCAGACAGGCCACTCGACACCCGGATTCTGAGATCGGGATGGGTCTTGCGGATGGCGTTCAGCGCCGGCGGCAGAATGCCCGACAGCAGCGTCGGCACCGAGCCGATATCGAGGCTGCCGGATAACGCCTCGCCGGTGACGATGTCGCTCAGGCTTTCACATTGCTCGATGATGTCTCTGGCCCGGTCGACCAGATTGCGGCCCCGGGTATTGAGCCGGGGTGGACGGGTGGTGCGGTCGACCAGCTTGGTGTCGAGATCGTCCTCAAGCGCCTTGACGTGCAGGCTGACCGCCGATTGGGTCAGACCGATGGCATCACCGGCAGCGGCGAACGAGCCGTGCTCGGCAATCGCGATCAGGGTTTTCAGATGACGTAAATCCATGCCGGCAGGTTAATGACTTCGCTTTGGAAAAGCATCTTGATCACACCGGATGAAACTATTTGTCACGGTTCCGATGTTGACCGTAACACAGGATCGGTGAAAGCTGCTCAGACATCCGGACCAAGGAGAGATTGATGGCTGAAGAACAACGTCGCCGCGCCTATGACGATACCGTCGTCAGGGATGTAAAAGGCGTCAATGAAGATTTTGTCTTGCACATGCCGGCCGGGCGGCCGCTCCGCGAAGCCGTCGATTTTCTGGCCCAGCACAGGATCGGCCTGACACTCGTGATCGCTTCTGACGGCGGTCTGGCCGGTGTGATCTCGGAGCGTGATGTCATCCGCGCGCTGTATGAGCACGGCAATGATGCCATGGGGATCGCGGTCGATAAATTCATGACGCGTGACGTCATCACCTGCTCGGATGATGACCGCGTCGTCGACGTCGCAAAGCTGATGACGGATCATCATATCCGCCACATGCCGATCGTCGAAGGCAGCTTTCTGGCCGGCATGGTCAGCGCCACCGATCTGGTCCGCCACTTTTCTGCGAAAACGTGAAACTGGTCCGAAAACGAGACTGATTATTTTTGCGGATAGGGGTTGTCGAGGCCCCGGATCAGGTCTTCGAGGACCTGACGAATCTGCGTTTCGTCACAGCCCATGAGGATGGCGTCTTCCAGCGCGTCCTGACATTCCTGGCGGATTTCCTCGAGATTCTCGCGCAATACAACGAGCTTCTCTTCGCACGACACAAGTTCGCCGTCCGGCTGACGCCAGATCACCGCATCGATCTCGATCTTTTTCGTGCTGTTGTCCATGATGGGGAAATACACCCGCTACCGGGCGGTTTCAAGGTTCAGCCGTCATACCAGGGATCATTGTCGGCAGTACTTGTGGAGCCGTTCTTGCTGCCGCTGATGCCGGGTCCGAATTCCCACGGCAACGGTGGCGGCTCGCCACTGCTGGCTTCCCACGGTAATTCCGGCAGGGTTTCCTGGCGCTTGCGCCGGTTCAGCGCTTTGTCGACATGGCGCAGATTTTTTTCGGCAACGCCGGCCAGCCGTTCGGCGCCTTTTTCAATATAGACGGCACAGGCCGTCTTGAAGGCGACGCGCGCCCCCTCAAGGGCATTGTTGTCACCGGCAACCCGGCCGTACAGGAACAGCGCCGAGCCGAGATTGTTCTGCGCCGAGGCCCAGTGCAGCGGCATGTGCTTGCGATCGCGGGCTGTGACCACGGCGTTGCAGGCATCTACCGCCTGCACCAGCATCGCCGGATCGCGATTTTCACGGCCAATGACCAGAGCAACCTGCCCGAAGTGACCCATCGCTTCGGCCCATTCGTTCGGGGTCTTGCGTTTGTCGTAAACCGTCAGCGTGTTCTGGAAAGCAACCAGGGCACGTTCCAGCGTTTCCGCATCACCGTTGTCAAAATCAAGCCGGTACAACGCAAGTCCAAGCCGGTTGTTGAGCGCCGCCCAATCATAGGGGAAGCCGTTCGGGCCGATAACCCTGAGTGCCGCCCTGAGATCATCAATGGATTCCTGCAAAGCGCCTGTGTTGTTGGTTCGCTCGGCAATGAACTGGCGCAGATATGCCCGGTCGCGGTGTACGAACGCCCATTCAAGCGGCGTCTTGTCGCGGGAGAACACGTCGAGAGCCGAGCCGAACAGGGCCAGCGCTGTCTGTGCGTCTTCGGCGCGCCGCTTGAAGCGGATCGCATTGGCAAAGGTTCTGGCCACCGTCGCCCGGTCTTCGGCACGGGCCAGCGGATCAAGACCCGGCATTTCATAGAGCAGATGCTCACGGGCATCGTGCATCAGGACTTCGAGGTCACGTCGCACGGTCAGCTGCTTGCCGGCCGCCTTGGAGCGAACTGCCGCCAGCAGAACCGCATGCAAGCGGTGTGCGGCAGCGGCATCCAGTGGCATCGGCAGCACCAGCAAGGTCCAGCCGTCACCAATGCGGAATTGATCGACCAGCGCTTCATCACGAACGAAAAACCGGAGATGCATCAGCGAACCGGCGTTGGCTACCGCACCCCAGACAAGAACATCACCGCCGTTGTCGACCAGCCAGCGATCAGCGGCGCGTTTCAGCTCGCGCATAGCGGCAACCGGGTCACCTTCAAAGGCCAGCTCGACCTTGGCGCTCATCAGTTTGGCCCTGAGGCCACGCCGCTGACCAAGCTCGGTGATCAGATGCGCTGCCGCCTGTTCGCCACCCTCGCCTTCAAGTGCGGAAATCCGGATATCAAGCCGGTCATAGACATCCGCGAAATCGGGCTTGAGGATTCGTCTGAGCAATCCTGGTTTGAGCACCGTTGAGGCCAGATCCTCGCCGCCATAATCGTTGTCGCTGCCCGCCGACAGCGCAACCAGCGCACGCGACGTCGGACTTGTGGAGACCGGCTGGGTTAAATTCTTGCTGCTGGACGGCTTGCCCGATTTTTTTGCTGGCACGGGTTTGCCCAGCAGACGCGCCGCCTGTTCCTTGTTGATCGGCTCGGCAACGACAACGCCCAGCGCCTGCGCACTGTCATCCATAGCACGGCCATCGACCAATTCATCGGCACCGATCAGGGCGCCGCGGTCGAGTACAGCCGTTGGCATAGACATACCGTCCATGTCCCGGGTCAGTTCAACTGAACCCTGAACAATGCGATATGCGCTTTTCGGCACCTCACCTTCGGCGAGTAATATTTCGCCGGATTTAAAGTCTTTGGTAGCCACCCGTGTCTCCTTCGAGGACAAGCGCCCAGGCGGCCCTATGGTGGCTTTCAATGTATGAAAATGAGATTAACGCAAAGGTGGCTTTTTTCTGCCCGAAACAGGACTAAATAAAGGCCCGCTATGGCGTTCAGCGTTCTGCGATTTCGTCACGCAGGGCGCGACGGATATCACCGAAAACCCCCGCCCATGCGCCGTGGCGCTTCTGGCGGAACAGCCGCATGCTCGGATACCAGGGCGACGTATCCGTTCCCCGCATCCAGCGCCAGTCCGGCGAAAACGGCACCGCAACCCAGACCGGCTTGCCCATGGCGCCGGCCAGATGCGCCAGCGCCGTATCAACGGTGATGACCAGATCAAGCTGTGCGACGACGGCGGCGGTATCGGAAAAGTCCCGGAGTCGCTCACCCAGGTCGGTGACCAGCGCCTCGCAGCCGTGCGCCTTGAGATCGGCGACAGCACCCCCTTTTGCAGGGAATAGGCGGACAGCCCCGGCAGACCGAGAATTTCGATGAAATGCTTGAAGCCGGACGAGCGGTTGGCGTCGTTCCGGTGCGTCGGCCGACCGGCCCAGCGAATCCTGACCCGCTTGATCCGGCCAAGCGAGGTGGGCAATTGCACGGCGCCGGGGTCGAGGGGGCTGACATAGGGCACATTGGCCGGGATCGTTTCCAGACTTGTGCCGAAGACATGCGGCAACGACATCATCGGAATATAGAAATCAAAATTCGGCGGCGTCTGCCCCCGGTTGAAGACCTTGCTGACACCATCGACGGAGCCGATCAGGCGCGCCAGTTCCGGCTGCACTTCGACAACCACCTGTCCGCCTCTGGCCTTGATCATCGGCAGGTAACGGGCGAACTGGATCATGTCACCGAAGCCCTGTTCGTGATGCACCAGCACCGTCTTGCCCTTAAGCTCGGCACCATCCCAGCGCGGTTTGTCGAAAGTGCGAGGCGGCGATCGATCCAGCTTCCAGCGGCTTTCATAGGCGGCGAACCCTTCTTCGAGACGGCCCATTTCAAGCAGCGTCAGGGCCCGGTCCCATTGACAGTCGACATGGTTCTCATTGAGGGCCAGTGCCTTGTCGAGACAACTCAACGCCGCATCGGTCTGGCCCAGATCGCGCAGCACCAGACCCAGATTGTAATAGGCCTCGGTCGAACGCGGCGCCAGACGCACGGCCTGCTGGTGCGAGGCCATCGCCACTTCCAGACGGCCCAGTTCCCTGAGCGCATTGCCCATGTTGGAATAGACACCGGAATTGTTTGGCTTCAGAACCAGTGAGCGGCGATAGCACGCGACCGCCGCTTCGAGCTTGCCGAGGCTCCTGAGCGCAACGCCCATGTTGTTGTAAACGTCGGGCTGTTTCGGGTTCAGCAGCAGCGATTTGCCATAGGCTTCGATGGCATCGGCCAGATTACCTTCGCGGTGCAGCGTTGCCGCCCGGTTGAACATCCTTGCGGCTTCACGCTCACGCAGCGCTGCACGCTGATCTTCCGGCAATGAGCGCCAGACCTCGAGTTTTTCCGGATCAACGGTATGCGGCGTGGATTGCGTCGGCTCTGGGGCCGGCGCTTTCTCGCGTGGACGCAGCACGGCCTTGGCGCGTTTTTTCGGCGCGGCAGCGGCTTTTTTAGTCTGCTTAGCCATAATGGCTTCCCCCCGTTCGAAGCCCTGGTCGGCTTCCCCAACGGCATATTGCAAGGGCTTTCGCCTGATCGCAAGCGCCCTGCGCGGCCATGCGCAAGGGTCTGCGCTTATTTGCAGCAGATTTTAGTCAAATTATAGTGAGTACGTTTTCCGGCGGCCGCCCCATCACTGCCTTGTCGCCGGAAACGACGATCGGCCGCTCTATAATAATCGGGTGAGAGACCATCGCTTCGATCAGCGCCGCCTCACTCATCTGCGTTATATCAAGACCGGCGTCTCTGGCTTCCTTTTTGCGGATGATATCCACGGCCTTCATGCCCAACATGCCGAGAATGCGCTTCAGCGCCGCTTTCGAGGGTGGCGTCGTCAGATAGTCAATGACCTGCAGATCCACTCTCTTTTCTTCGAGGATGGCCAGGGTCTGGCGTGATTTTGAACATCTCGGATTGTGATAGATCGTCACAGGCATGGGTATACTCCGGCAATTTCATTTTCAGCTATCTTGGTTCTCTGTGGCATTTGTGGGGGGCACGAACGGTTCCGGCCGGTCCTGCGGCAGGCTTTCGACATAAATCGATGTCGACGGAAAGGCAAAACCGGTGCCCGCCTCATCGACGATTTCCATAATCCGGTAAGCCAGTTTTTCCTTGGCTTCGAGCCACTCGCCCCAGACCTTCGTATAGGTGAAGCAATACACAAGTATGTCGATTGAAGAATCGTTGAAGCGATCAATTCTGACGAACGTATTCGCTTCGCTCGCCTTGACGAAGACATCATTGTTTTCGATGTAGGCGGCGATGTTGTCGCGAATCTCGCGCAGTTGATCGATGCTGGTCCGGTACTCGACGCCGATATGCCAGTAGATACGCCGGTAGGTCATGTCCGAGAAATTGGTTACCGCCGTATCCGACAGTTGCGCATTCGGCACCATCACGGGGGCCTTGTCGAAACGGCGCACCACGGTTGATCTGAAACCGATTGCCTCGACGGTTCCCTCAACCACGCCTTCGACGTGGATCCAGTCACCCTTGCGGAATCGCTTCTCGCCCAGAATCAGAATGCCGGCAATCAGGTTCTTGAACAGGTCCTGCGCACCCAGCGCCACGGCGACCCCGAACAGGCCGGCACCGGCGATGATCGGCCCGATCTGGATGCCCCAGATTTGCAGCACCGTTGCCGCCCCGACCAGCACCACGGCAACCCGGAGCGCCTTCATGATCCAATCGATCAATTCGTGGCTGAGAAGTTCCTCAAGCCTGTTGAAGGCTCTGGAGAGAGGTCCCAGTGCCCGCATGATGCCCCAGAAGATAACAAGCGCAATCAGCGAACGGGTAATATTTTCGGCGATCTGATCGACGACACCCTGAAACTGCATGTAGTTGGTGGCGACAAAAATACCGAACACCACCGGAATCGCGCGAAGCGGCGGCGCGACGGCATCGACAATGACATCGTCGATCTTCCACTCCGTGCTTTGCGCCATGCGCCGGAGCCAGCCGATCAGAAACTTGGCGATCAGTCCGCGCAGGACAAAGAACGCAAACAGGATCAGCAGCGCATTGACAGTCCGGCCGATATCAACCCCGCCGACACCGTTCTGCCAGACATCGACCGTCAGCTCCCAGAATTTTCTCAGGTCATCGGCGTTCAACGGCTGTCTCCGATCCTTGATATTCGCGCAATGCTCGAGGCATAGCCGAGTTGGCGGCGGTTTTCAAACGGACGCGTCATATCCACTTCAGCCGTTTGAATATCCAAACCTGCAGCGCGACCACACAGCTCAGGAAACCCATCACCATCACGAACCCATCCTTGTTTTCAGCCAGCGGCAATCCGCCGACATTCATGCCCAGCATACCCGTGATCACACCCAGCGGCAGCATCAGCGCCGCAACCACGCTCAAGGTGTACATATTGCGGTTCATGTGCTCGGCGGCCCGGTTGGTCAGTTCGTCCTGAATAACCGCCGCGCGTTCGCGCATCGCATCCAGATCTTCGACGATCCTGGCGACCTGATCGGCGCATTCCCTGAATGCCAGCCGGTGATCGGTCGGCATCCATGTGACACCTTCGCTATGAACCCGTGCCACGGCTTCGCGTTGCGGTGCCAGATAGCGGCGCAGCGTGATGGCCTGGCGGCGCAGGTCCTTGAGACGGTGGCGGATATCTGCGGTCGCGCCCGGGTTTTCAACCATGTCGTTTTCCAGCCCGTCGATGTCGTCGTTCATGTCATCGATCACCGGGTTCATGCGCTGGATCAGACCGACCGCCAGCAAGCGCAGGGTATCACTGATACTGACCGGCCCTTTGCCGATGGCGATCCGTTCGCGGACATCGTTGACGGCCATCAACCGGCGCAGTCTGACCGTAATGATCTTTTTTTCATCAACCCAGATTCTGAGACTGACCATATCCTCCGGATCAGCGCCCGGGTTGAGATTGACACCGCGCAAGGTCATCAGAATACCTTCGTGCATGAAGGCGACGCGGGGCCGTGTTTCATCGGCCAGCAGGGCATCCGCCTGCAGCTGGCCCAGGCCACTTTTCATCCTGAGCCAGTCTTCGGATTTCTCGCCGTTGCGGTCCAGATGCACCCATAAACGGTCATCGGCAGCGACACCCTGTTCCAGGGTCGGCCAGTCGAGTTCCCTGCCACCCCCCTTGCCGTCAAGGATATAGGCACCGATCAATCCGTCTTGCTCACTCATCAGTCACTCCACAATTTATTTCTCTGCCAGGGTGGTATCAGCCGGACTTAAGACTAGAATAGCGCACACTTGACCGGAAGGGGAGAGCCGCGTGGACAGTGTGCGGACGCAGATCTTATCGATTTCATCGCTGCTGATGGGCATGTCGATGCTGCTGATCGGCAACAGCCTGCAGGGCACGCTGATCGCCGTCCGTGCCGTCGGCGAGAGCTTTTCCGCCAATTCCATCGGGATCATGGCTTCGGGTTATTTTTTCGGTTTCGTCGCCGGCACGCTGGTCACCGCCTATCTGATCGAAAGGGCTGGCCATATCCGTGGCTTTACGGCACTGGCTTCGCTGGCCTCGGCTGCGGCGCTCGGCCATATCATCATCATCGACCCCATCGCCTGGCACCATCTTCGGGCCATATCGGGCTTTTGCTTCGCCGGCATCTACATGGTCATCGAAAGCTGGCTGAACGAACGGGCCACCAACGAAACCCGCGGCCAGGTTGCCGTCGGCCTATATGATCGTCAATCTTTTGTCGCTGACGATCGGACAGTTTCTGATCTCGTTCGCCGATCCGCTGGGCTACGTGTTGTTCTGCATTGTCTCGATCCTTGTCTCCATCGCCATCATTCCCGTCTCGGTCACCCGCACGGTTGCGCCGATCCCGCAAAAACCGAAGCCGCTGCCAATTCGCAAGCTATTCATGATTTCACCGCTGGGCTTCATCGGCTGCCTGTCCTACGGGCTGGCGATGGGCGCCTTCTGGGCTCTGGCCCCGGTGTTTGCAGGCCAGATCGGCCTCGACATCAATGGCGTGGCGCTTTTCATGTCGCTGTGCATCCTTGGCGGCGGCCTGATGCGGTGGCCGATGGGCTGGCTGTCGGATCATTTTGACCGCCGCGTGGTACTGACCATCGCTGCCTTTGCGGCGCGGGCATGTTCGTCCTTGTCGCCTTCGGCGGCGGCATCAAGCCTGAGTTGCTGTTGTATCTGGCAATCGTCTTCGGCGCCGCGACCTTCCCGATCTATGCCGTCACCGTGTCGCACGCCAACGATTACGTCGAAGCCGATGAACGTGTGCTGGTCAGCGGCACTCTGCTCCTGACCTATGGCGCCGGTGCCGTTATCGGCCCGGTGCTGGCAGGTCTGATCATGAACCAGATCGGCGCGGCAGGACTGTTCTATTATATCGGTGGCGTTTTCTTCCTGGTCGGTTGCTATGCACTGTGGCGGATGACCCGTCGCGCGGCACCGCTGAGCGAAGATAAGCCAACCTTCGTGCCGACGCCGGGCTCGTCGCTGCTGGCCGCCGCCCTCGATCCGCATTCAAAACCGATGGACGAGGCGGCGACAGAGGACAGCGAGGCAGAGCGTCCCTAAGTTCGGCGCTCAGTCGCCGTAGACCGCCAGTTCCAGTTCCTCGACACTGTCCGCGTCGAGCACCTGCAAGACCACATCATAGGAAAACCCGGCTCTGGCCATTACCGCCATGTCCTTGTCCCGCCGGGCATCGCGGATCTCACGATCATCCGACAAAAACGGGCCGAGCCGACGGCGTCGGGCCAGCACCAACGCGGCCGCCAGATCAAGATTGCTGGAACGGACCTCGTCCTCCAGGGCTGCCAGCGCTTTTTCCATATCGTCCTCGCCGATCCCCTTGCCGGCCAGCTTGTAGCGGATGCCCTTGAGCGGTGTGCCCTTGCCGTGCAGCGAACGGGCCATCATTTCGGCATAGGTGGTGTCGTTGAGAAATCCCAGGCGTTCGAACTTGGCGATGACCTCATCGACGAATCCGGCCCCTTCAACGGAATCGGTGCCATGATGGCTTTCGGAGCGTTTGACCTTTTGCATCATCAATCGACGGAGGTGCGCCTTCGATGCCGCGAAGCGGCCGAGATAATGTGCCGCCGAATTTTCCAGATATTGCCGGGTCACCTTTCTGGGCCCTTGCCGACGCTTGCGTGACTTGCCAGAAGGCTGATCTGCAAGCGCGTCTGCAGGCTGGTCATCGTCTTCGTCATTCATGTTTCTGCGTCTTCCGGCATCTCATCAGCGGTGCGATCATGCCCCATTTCAGGCAATGTCTGGTTTTAGGCGCCATCACTCATTATATAGTCCTTCAACGATAACGCATAAAAAGACCGAACATCCAAGTCGAGAATAACCACATGCAACAACCACCGACCTCCAACGCGATTGGACTATGGACGCTCTATCTGCGTGAAGTCCGGCGCTTCATGAAGGTCTATACGCAGACCCTGCTGGCACCGGTTGTGACCACGCTGCTGTTTCTGGCGGTGTTCACCCTGGCCCTTGGCCAGTTCCGCCCGGATATCCATGGCGTGCCTTTCACCGAATTTCTGGCGCCGGGGCTGGTGATGATGGCGATAACCCAGAACGCCTTTGCCAACACATCGAGCAGCATCATGATCGCCAAGGTTCAGGGCAATATCGTCGACACCCTGATGCCGCCTTTTTCGCCGCACGAGCTGGTCATGGGGATCGCGTTTGGTGGTGTCACGCGGGGCGTCTTTGTCGGCACATCCGTCGCGCTGGCGATGGCCGTTGTTGTCGGCCTGTCGGTCAGCAACTTTGGCCTGATCGTCTATCACGCGCTGATGGCCTCGCTGATGCTGTCGCTGTTCGGCATCATTGCCGGCATCTGGGCTGACAAGTTCGACCACATGGCTGCAGTGACCAACTTTATCGTGACACCGCTGGCCTTTCTGTCCGGGACTTTCTATTCCATCGACCGGCTGCCGGAATTCGGGCGCATGCTGGCGCACGTGAACCCGTTCTTTTACATGATCGACGGATTTCGCTCGGGCTTTATCGGCCATGCCGATATCGACACCTGGGTCGGCATCATCGTCATGGCGATAACCAACGGGGTTTTGTGGTGCGTCTGCACCTGGATGTTCCGCACCGGTTATAAACTGAAGCCCTGATCAGCGCCCGTTGGCGGCTTTCTTCTGTTTTTTGGTCTGCGCCTCTTCGAATTCCTTGACCATCGGCTCCAGGGTTTTTCTGAGAATATTGATCTCCCGGCTCTGGGCGAGCTCGGTTTCCTCAAGATTGATGGCCGTCTGGCGCAAACTATGCACCGCCCCTTCAATCAGAATGTCCTGCTTTCTGATCTGCCGCGCCAGGTCGGCTTCGGCGTTTGTCATGCGATCTTCAATCATCAACTGGCAACGCTTCGAAACCTCGGTCGCATACACAAGCCCTCCTATTCCGAAAAGCAATGCAAACACAGCAATGAGCTGGAAAAACAAGTCCATTCAAAGTCCCTTTCCTCAAGTACCCCTATCATCACCAGACGCCTGCAAATTGCCAATGATCCCAGTCACACCCTGGGCATTATTTTCCTGCCAAATATCACGGATTCCGGTTACACATTAATCTGACCGCATTGACCGACAGAGAACCGCACCATGACCAATCTTGCCCCCCGTCCCTGGGTACCAGCCGACTGCGAAGCGTATATCCAGCGGATCGCGGCCGAGACCGCCGAAACCGGTGCCGACGCCGTCAATGCCCGGATCGACGATCTGATCGCCGAAAACCACCGGATTCACGAGGTTGACTGCATCAATCTCAACCCCGCCACAAACATCATGAACCCGAAAGCCGAAGCGGCATTGGCATCAGGCCTGGGGTCAAGACCCTCGCTCGGCTATCCCGGCGACAAATATGAGATGGGTCTGGAGGCGATTGAGAAAATCGAGGTCATCTGCGCCGAGCTGGCTGCTGAAATTTTTCAGGCGAAATACGCTGAAATTCGTGTCGCTTCGGGTGCTTTGTCAAACCTCTATGCCTTCATGGCGACGACCAGGCCCGGCGATGCCATCATCGCACCGCCGTCCAGCATCGGCGGCCATGTCACCCATCACGCCGCCGGCTGTGCCGGCCTTTACGGTGTCACGATCCATTCGGCGCCGATCCTGGCCGACGGCTACACCGTCGACGTCGAGGCGCTCGAGCGGCTCGCCCGCGAGGTCAAACCGGTCCTCATCACCATCGGCGGCAGCCTCAACCTGTTCGCCCACCCGGTCGAGAAAGTCCGTGCCATCGCCGACAGCGTCGGCGCCCGGGTGATGTTCGATGCCGCCCATCTTTGCGGTATGATCGCCGGCAAGGCGTGGGCCAACCCGCTCACGCAGGGCGCCGACATAATGACCACTGAGCACGTATAAAAGTCTCGGCGGCCGGCCGGTGGCCTGATCGTCACCAATGATGCCGCACTGGCCGAGAGCGTCTGGACAGCATCGCCTATCCCGGACTGGCCGCCAATTTCGATTGCCGCCAAATCGGCAGCACTGGCCATCACCCTGCTCGACTGGCGTCTGTATGGTGAAGCCTATGCAGCCGAAATGTGCGCCCTTGCACACAGACTGGCGGCTGAACTCGATGCGCTTGGCCTGCCGATATTTGCCGCAGGCAAGGGATTCACGACATCCCACCAGTTCGCCATCGAAGCGGCACCGTTCGGCGGCGGACAAGCGGCAGCGAAACGCTTGCGGCAGGCCAACATCCTGAGCTGCGGCATCGGCCTGCCGATCGCCGGCATCAAAGGCGACGTCAACGGCCTCAGGATCGGCACGCCGGAAATCACCCGCATCGGCATGACCGCCGACGACATGCCGCAACTGGCCGGCCTGATCCACCGTGCGTTAAGCACGAACGATCCCGTCGCCGTGGCCGAGGAATCCACTGCCCTGCGGAAAAAATTCACCGGCTTTCGTTTTATCCGGGAATAGCCGCGCGTAACGTCTTGTTGACAGCCGCGAGCGGCATCTTGATACTCCTCCGCTTTCTTGGACCCCAGCCATGGAGCAACGGTCATGACATCGGCAATTATGCCCACATACGCCCGTTACGATTTCACCTTCGATCACGGTGAAGGTGCTGAGTTGTGGGATACCGAGAACCGACGCTTCCTTGATTTCGGGGCCGGCATTGCCGTTGCCAGCCTCGGCCATTGCCATCCGCACCTGGTCGAAGCGATCCGCACGCAAGCCGGCAAGCTGATGCATACGTCGAACCTGTACCATATTCCGGGCCAGCAGCGGCTTGCCGAACGCCTTGTCGCCAACACCTTTGCCGACGCCGTATTCTTCAACAACTCCGGCAACGAAGCGGTCGAGATGGGCGTCAAGATGATGCGGCGCTATCAGTGGGCCAATCAGCATCCAGAACGCTACCGGGTAATCACCGTGCAGGGCGCCTTTCACGGCCGCTCGCTGGCCATCGCCGGCCGGCAAGCAGAGAAACACCTGAAAGGCTTCGGCCCGGAAGTCGACGGCTTCGATCAGGTTGCCTTCGACAATCTGAACGAGTTGAGGGCGGCCATCGGTCCCGAGACCGCCGGCATCCTCGTTGAACCGGTGCAGGGTGAAGGCGGTATCCGGCCGATGAGCAAGGCGTACCTGCAATCCCTCCGCGCCATTGCTGACGAGTTTGGTCTGCTATTGATGTTCGACGAAGTGCAGTCGGGTGTCGGGCGGACCGGCAAGCTGTTCGCCTATCGAATGGACCGGTATCGCACCGGATATTCTGGCCACCGCAAAAGTATCGGCGGCGGTTTCCGCTGGGCGCCACGATGGCCACGGCCAGGGTTGCCGAAACCATGACCGCCGGCTCGCACGGCTCCACCTACGGCGGCAACCCGCTGGCGATGGCAGCCGGCAATGCGGTGCTTGATATCGTGCTTGCGCCCGGTTTCCTGGACAACGTCGACAAACGCTCCAAGCAGTTCAAGACGGGTCTTGAGGATATCGCCAAACGCTATCCGGCATTGTTCGAAGATGCCCGCGGCACCGGTCTGATGCTGGGACTGAAATGCAAGATCCCCAATTCGGATCTGGTCGGGAAACTGATGGGGAACGGCTTGCTCAGCGTTCCGGCCGGCGACAACGTTGTGCGTTTCGTACCTCCGCTGACCATCACGTCAGATAACGTCATCGAAGCGCTCCAGATCATCGATACGACCTGCCGCGAGTTGGCAACCAACGAGACCTGACATGGCCATGCCAAAGCACTTCCTCGATATCGACCGGCTCGACGGCGATACACTCCGGACGATTCTCGATCTCGGCCAAACGCTCAAGCAAAAGCGTCTGGCCGGCGACCGGTCACAGCCGCTTGCCGGCAAGACGCTGGTCATGATCTTCGAGAAGCCATCAACCCGCACCCGGGTTTCGTTCGAAGTCGGCATGAAGGAACTGGGTGGGCATGCGGTGCTGCTGACCGACGAGCAGTCCCAACTGGGACGCGGCGAAACCGTTGCCGACACGGCGCGTGTGCTGTCGCGTTATGCCGATGTCATCATGATCAGGACGGACGATCCGAACAAGCTGACCGAGCTTGAGGAATTTGCAACGGTGCCGGTCATCAACGGCCTGACCGACAATTCGCATCCCTGCCAGATCATGGCCGACATCATGACCTTCGAGGAACATCGCGGCCCCATCAAGGGCCGGACCGTGGCCTGGACCGGCGACGGCAACAATGTTGTCTCGAGCTGGCTCCATGCCGCCGCAAAATTCGGTTTCGAAATGCGGATTGCGACACCGGCCGAGCTCAAGCCCAATCCACGCGTGCTCGACTGGGCTGCTGATCAGGGGGCTCGCGTCATGCTCAGCGAAGATCCCGCCGAAGCCGCCAAGGGTGCCGATCTGGTGATTACCGATACCTGGGTGTCGATGGGCGACAAGGATGCCGGCACCCGCCACAACATGCTCGTCCCCTACCGGGTTGATGATGCGCTGATGCGTCTGGCTGCCAAGGATGCACTTTTCATGCACTGCCTGCCGGCGCACCGTGGCGACGAAGTCACGGCATCCGTCATCGACGGTCCCCAGTCCGTGGTCTGGGACGAAGCCGAAAACCGCCTGCATGTGCAGAAAGCCATACTGTCATGGTGTCTTTCCTAGGCCACGACCTCGATGGTCCGGATCCGGACGTTTTCAGCACCAAGCCGCTGGCAACGGCGGATATTCTGGCCCTCGACCGGCTCGCTGTTGCTGCCTGGCCGGCGCCGCACAACGATGATCACAACGGCTGGCTGTTTCGTTTTGCTCATGGCGTCAGCCGCCGCGCCAATTCCGTGGCGCCGTTTCCGCTGACCGACGACACCCTGTCCGTCGAAGATCAGATCAGCGCCTGCGAAGCCTTCTATCGGGGGCATGGGCTGCCGCCGCGCCTGCAGATTTCTCCGGCCGCCGAGCCCGCCGGTCTGGATCAGATATTGGCGCGGCGCGGTTATCAAAGTGAAGCCGCCGTCACCATCCAGATCGCCCCGGCACCGGTGATTGCCCACCATGCCCCTTCGAAGGATGCCGTCCGCATCGAGACACAAGCATCAGATGACTGGTGGGCCCTTTACCGGGAAGGTTTCGAACGGGATGCCCGTGCCATCGTCGCCCAATCCCAGGAACAGGCTCTGTTTGCCACACTCCCGGCACCGGACGGCCAGCCGATGGCGATCGGGCTCGGCGTCATGGCCGGGCGCTGGCTTGGTATCTTCGGCATGCAGACCCGGCCCGAGAGCCGCAATCAGGGCTTCGGGCGCGCGGTAATCGGTGCTTTGGCCGCATGGGCGGTTGACCGGGGCGCCATCGGGCTCTATCTGCAGGTCGAAGACAGCAACCCCGCTGCCCAGCGTCTGTATCAACGGCTGGGCTTTCAGGGCGTCTACGGCTATCATTATCGAACCTTATGGACCAAAACTTGACCCAGATTTCTGAAGCCGGCGCTTTCGGTGATTTCGTCCAGACCTTCCAGATCGAGGATTTGAACATCCGCGGTCGTCTGGTACGTCTCAATCAGGCTTTTGCCGATGCCGTCAAGGCGCACGGCTATCCTGCACCGCTGGCCCAGTTGATCGGCGAGACCATGATTCTTGCCGCGGTCCTGGCCAGTGCGCTCAAATACGAGGGCATCTTCACCCTGCAGGTGCAGGGCGATGGTCCGGTCAGCCTGATCATGGCTGACATCACGTCTGACGGCGCCATGCGCGCCTATGCCAAAATGCGCGAAGGCGTTGACGGCGAGGCCATCGCCGGCAATTCGATCCCGCAAGTGATCGGTGCCGGGCGTATGGCCTTTACCGTCGATCAGGGACCGGATACGGATCGCTATCAGGGCATCACTGAGCTGACCGGTGCCAGCCTTGCCGAATGCGCGCAGAATTATTTTCGCCAGTCCGAACAACTGGAAACCGCTATCGCCATCACCGCAGGTCTTGATACGTCCGACGGCACACCCAGAGCCGCCGGCCTGATGGTGCAGCGCCTGCCGAGCGCCGGTGACGGCGACAAGGAAGACGAAGACTGGCGACGCGCGGTTGTCCTGATGAGCTCGATCACCCCGGCCGAGCTGCTGGATGACGGGCTGAGCGCGTCGCAGATTGCTTCATCGCGCCTGTACCACGAAGATGGCGTCCGGCTGTATGGCCAGCGCCTGCTCCGCAATCAATGCCGCTGCTCGGAAGAGCGGGTCAGCCGCACGCTGATGTCGTTTCCCAGAGCCGAAATCGAGGACATGGCCGATGACGGACTTATTACCGTCACTTGCGAGTTCTGCGGACCAACTACATATTTGATGGGCCACGTCTTGATGCCCTTTATGCTGAAGCCCCCGATTAAGTGGTTTCCCAACCGGAGATTTTTCATGCAACAGCACCGCCCGTTCCGCCGTTTCGTTCTGGCCCTCGTCTGTATTCTTCCGATCGCAGGGCTGTCCGGCTGCGCCACACCACCGCCGCCGCAATACCCGGAACTGACGTTCACGCATTTGCCGACGATCACACTCGGCGTCGCCCGTATCGAGATCGTCGATAATTACTCGCCGGCGGATAACGCCAGACATCATCGGATGCCGTCATCCCCGGAAACGGCGCTGCGCAACTGGGCACGCGACCGCCTGCGCGCCAATGGTGTTTCCGGTGTCGCCAAATTCATCATCAGCAATGCCAGTGTCGTCGAAGCCGATCTGGCAACGACCAAGGGACTGAAAGGTATTTTCACCAACGATCAGTCCCAGCGCTATGACGCTGTGGTCAATGTTTCAGTTCGCCTTGAAGGGGTGCCCCGTGTTTCCGAAGCCTTTGCCGAAGCCGAGATTTCTCGCTCACAGACCGTCGCCGAGGATGCGACGATCAATGTCCGTGAACAGGCCTGGTTCAATCTGACGGAAGCGGTGATGAAGGATTTTGATCCGGCGATGGCCGCATCAATCCGCAAGCACCTCGCCGACTTTGTCCGCTAGTCGATTGCAGCCGGGCGACCGGCGTTAATCTTCGGATGTCGCTTCTTCCGCGTATTCAGCGGGGATGTCACCGGCCATGGCGATATCCAGTTCAAACCCGGTTTCTTTGCTGACCAGACTCCGCGCCTTGGCGATATGCGGCAGGCCACGCTTCAGCTCACGCCAGATGTCGAGGGCAACCCCATAGACATCGGCATGGACGATGCCGCGCAGTGAATGCACCCAGACTTGCAGTCCGAGCGCGTCATGGGGGCGTTTCTTTTTCGCCAGCACATTGACGGCCTGGGCCAGTTCGTGCTGACACATCGGCGCTTCACGTGCCAATGCCGTCAGGTTACGAAGGTCCAGCCCTTCCTTGATCAGGGCATTGCGGTGGTGCGCCGCAATGGCCAGCACCAACCCCATGGCATTGTCATCGAGCGCGCGAATATGTTCGAGCATCTGCGTCGCTTCCTTGCGGTAGCGTTTCTGTGCCCAGCCCTGCATCATCTTTGTCAGCGGGTTCATGGATCATGGCCTCCAGAAATCGCGGCTCAGGAGCACGATCACAGTAAAAAGTTCCAGTCGCCCCATCAGCATGCCGAGCGCCATCAGCCATTTGGCCGCATCGGGGAAGGTTGAGAAATTGCCGTCAGGACCGGCAACCGGGCCAAGCGCCGGGCCGACGTTGGCGATCGAGGTCGCCGCACTGGAAAATGCCGTCATGAAATCAAGGCCGAGAAAGCTCAGCGCCAGTGTCAGCAGCGCGAATGTGAAGAACCACATGAAGAAAAACGACAGCACCGAAATAATGACCTCTTCCGAGACCGGTCGCTTGTTGAAGTACGGAATGAATACGCCATGCGGCTGCAGTAGATGGCTGAGCTGGGTGCGGGCGGCAGCGTACAGGACCTGAAAGCGGAAAACCTTGATACCGCAGGTCGTCGACCCGGCACAGCCGCCGATAAACATGATAAAGAAGAAAATAACCGGCGAGAACGACCCCCAAAGGCCGAAATCATCCGTGACAAACCCGGTTCCAGTGATCACCGAGACGATGTTGAACGAAGCCAGCCGAAGCGCAACCAGCGGTGCCTCGCCAATCTCCAGCACCAGCCAGATGGTGGTGACAATAATGACGCCGGAAACAAAAGTCACAAACCACTGCACCTGACTGTCCCGGAACAGTGACAGTCCCTCGCCCTGCAAGGTTCTCAGATAAAGGATAAACGGCAAAGCCCCGACCAGCATTCCGGCGGTGGCGATATATTCGATGGTTGCCGAATTGAAATAAGCGATCGAAGCGTCGTGCGATGAAAAGCCACCGGTGGCGATGGTCGACATGGCATGCACAATGGCATCAAAGCCGCTCATCCCGGCGAGCCAGTAAAACAGCATCCAGATGATCGTCAGCACAAAATAGATGACGCCGATGGCCGACGCGATCTGGGCCGCGCGCGGCATGGCCTTGTCGGACCGGTCGGAATTTTCCATGCGAAACAGCTGCATACCACCGACCTGCAGCATCGGCAGAACAGCAATGCCCATGACGATGATACCGATCCCACCGAGCCACTGCAGCAACGAGCGCCACAGCAGCAAACCGGGCGGCGCATTATCAAGCCCTACGATCACCGTCGAGCCGGTCGTGGTGATGCCGGACATGGCCTCGAATATGGCATCGGTGAAACTCATGTTCAGCTCTGAAAAAGCGAACGGCAGCGCTGCAAACAGGGTCATCGCCACCCAACTCATGGTGGTGATCAGGAAGGCATGGCGAATGGTCAGTTTAAGGCCACGCACCTTCGTCGTCAGCGCCATCGTCACACCGACAAAAAAGGTCGTCCCAGCAGATACCGCAAATACCTGCCAGTCCGGATGACCATAGGAATAGTCAGCGATGGCCGGCAGGCACATCACGACGGCAAGGGTCGCCAGCAGCAAGCCGACGATAAAAATAGCCGGTCGAAAATCCATGGGTAGTCCGGTCCTCGTCCGCCCGCTCGGGCTCTTAGTCAATACTCAAACGTGCCTGAGCGTTTCGGTCAAGCATACACCCGATCGGGAATTGATCCGATAGAGGCTGATTTACGAGAAATTTCCGCCTGAGAGATTGACCATCGAGAGAAACTCGCGCCGTGTCGTCGGATCATCCCGAAAAGCGCCGAGCATCCGGCTCGTCACCAGGGCGACACCCGGTTTGTGAACGCCGCGCATGGTCATGCATTGATGCGCCGCTTCGACGATCACCGCCACGCCGCGGGGTTCCAGCACTTCATCAATCGTGTTGGCGATCTGGGCTGTCAGCTTTTCCTGAATCTGCAGACGTTTGGCATAAGCATCAACAACCCGGGCCAGCTTGGAAATACCGACCACACGGCGGTTCGGCAGATAGCCGACATGCACCTTGCCGATAAACGGCACCATGTGGTGTTCGCAATGGCTCTCCAATCGGATATCCTTGAGTAGCACAATCTCGTCGTATCCTTCGGTTTCTTCGAAGGTCTTTTCCAGATAGGTGCGCGGGCAGACATCATATCCCCTGTAGAAGTCCTCATAAGAGCGGACCACCCGGTCCGGGGTCTCAAGCAGGCCTTCACGGGCCGGGTCGTCACCGGCCCACCGGATCAGGGTCCTGACCGCCTGTTCGGCCTCTTCACGACTGGGCCGCTCGATATCGGGGCCTTTATCCAGAGCCGGGGAATTGTGCTTATGCGGGTTGCCGGCAATAACGCTCAGCGGTTTATGATCGGTCACGGTGTTTCCTTACTTCTCTGCCCACAAGTCGAGCATATCAGATGTACGGGTATCATCGCACCCATAGAATATGGGCACCGGATTATGCAATTTTAAGCGCACTTTCCAGAAAGTCTCTGATCGGAAGCGTATCAGTGAACGGCGCGGCGAATATCCGGCCCATCAAGGGAAAAAGCCGGGACCTGAACGGCAAAACGCCGGCCCTGGGCATCAATCATCTGAAAAATACCGGTCATGAAGCCGGTCGAGGTGGCAAGCGGTGTGCCGCTGGAATATTCATAATCGCCACCAGGCTGCAATACCGGCTTGTCGCCGACGACGCCATCGCCGATCACTTCATGGGCTTGGCCGTATCCGTCGGTGATGCGCCAGCGCCGGGTCAACAACTGCACCGGAACCGTGCCGAGATTTTTTATCCGCACCTGATAAGCCCAGACATGGCGGTTTTCTTCAGCATCCGACTGCTGTTCAAGATACATCGACGCCACCTGCACACGAATCCCGTCCGTGGTCTGCTCAAAGGTCTGCACTTCGCTCATGGTTCGCCCTTTTCCTGATGCGGCACATTCCGCCACCGGCTGCATTTAGCCCCTGCAGCGGCCCCTTGTCTAGGCCGGGCTCCGGTGGCGGATTGTGCGGGTAACCGGGCGGTTGCGATCTAGAGTATGCGATCCGGACCAATGACAATCTCGACACGGCGGTTCTCGTCGTTGCGTTGACCGTCAGGGGTGACAACCCGGGGATAAGTCTCGCCAAAGCCGATTTTACTGATCTGTGTTTCGCTGACACCTCTGGCCTTGAGCATCCGGGCAACCCAATCAGCACGGGCTTCAGACAGATAGCGGTTCCGCGTCGCCGAGCCGGACTTGTCGGTATGGCCACCCAGCACGATCCGCATGTTCTTGCCGCTCCGGGCATAGGCTGCTGCGGCATCCAGTGTCGCCACCTGACTTCGTGTCGGAACTGCACTGCCGAGCGGGAACGTCACCTGATAGGATTTCAATGCCATGGCTTGCGCCGGCAGCGGTTTTCCCGCCGCCTTCAGCGCCTGCGCAGTTTCCGCGGCATAGGCCATGAAGCCATCCCGGCAAAAACCGATGTCGAGCGGCTGGTCGCCTTCACGGGCCTGTTCTTTCCAGCAATCAAGACGAGCCAGGGCCTGGCCGGTTGCTTTTGGCGCAACCCTGTCAGCACCGGCAGCCCGCATCTGGCTTAACAAACGAGCCGCCGCTTCGATATGCTCGGACGCAGGCGTGCCATTTTTCTTGTCCAGGGATGTATTCGTATCAAGACGCCCGTTGGCAGCAGCAAGGGCTTTCTCCGAGTAGGCGATAGCCGAGGTCTTGTCCCACATCACCCGGTCTTCATAGAGGGCCAGGTGTTTGTATTCGCGGGCGGCTTCGGCCCGCGTATCGTTGCCCTGAATGTAGAGATTCCTGGCGGCTTCAATTTCCGGGTTGGCACAGGCACCGAGGGCCAGCGCAGCAAATACGGCAGCTAGGGGGTATCTTGGACTGTTTTTCATCATATCCGTTTCCTTTGAAGAGATCGCTGGAAACAGGAATAAATGCAGGCACAGGCAAAACGATGGCCGATTAAGGCGATTGCGTGATCATTTCAGGGCATTGCGATGAATGCCGCTATTCGGCGGCAGCCAGGTTCTTACCGGGCCAAAATACAGATGTGGGAACAATCGGCTGCCCGACTTTAGCTTTCTCTAATTCAGGCATCACATCCATGTTCGGCCACAGGCCGTCTTCAAGACAACCGGCGTAGCCGGTCGGCAATTTTTTTGCCCGCATTGATGCCGTCGCCGCTTCGTGATCATAGGCAAGCGGCCTGATCTCGATATTGATTCCGTCCCCATGCCGGGTAATCAGCGAATACCATACCCTCGGCGTGCCATCATTCGCGGGCATGCCGATAACCCCGGCATTATGCCAGAGGCGTCCGTCAAACTTTTGTGTAAACGGTACGCCCGAATGACCGCCGATAATGGCGTCGACGCCCAGCCGGTCCAGACTGTCCCGCTTCAGCGCATCGTCTGTACCGGCAAAGACAAAGGTATTGATCGAATCCGCACTGCCATGCAGCACGGCGAAGCGGCGGCCTGAGAGCGTAAAGCGCACCTGTCTTGGCAATGCCCGCATCCAGGCCCGCTGCGCCGGGTTCAGGCAGGCATTGGCGTAGGCATACCATTGACGGGACATGACATCACAGGCCGTGCCTTCTTCGAAGCCGCAGCCGCAATCGTCGGCTTCGGCACCGAAACTTTCCTCGCAATTACCCATCACCGTGGTGATGCCCCAGTTCATGATGGCGTCGGTGGTTTCCAGAGGCTCGCCGGCATAAGCAACCACATCGCCGGTGCAGATGATATGCGCCGGGGGGATACCCAGCATCCGCGCTTCCCTGATCATGGCCTCGGTTGCCGGAAGGTTGGAATAGGGGCCGCCGAATACCAGCAGCGGTCCGTCAATGACGCCAAGATCAAGAATGGTGTTGTCGGTCATCGGCTGCTCAGTTCGGGCTGCACGACGCACCGCCCAGCACGCAGAACTTGGCGCAATGGGGATGGTTCAGATTGACGGATTTGTCGGACTGCGCCAACGCGCTGCCAAGCTCGAAAGCGGTGTCGTAAGGCAGCAGCGTACACGGCACGACGACAGGCTTTTCCGCTCCCTTGCGCTTGATCACCATGCGCGACGTGGCGCACATCATGCTTTCCGGCTGAATGCCCAGAATGTCCCAGCAATGCACGGTGATTTCCGGCACATCAACCTCGACATCCATTTCGGGAAACAGCACCAGACATGCCGGATCTTGACTATCGATCTGAATATTCTCAGCGGCAAACAGGGCACGGTATCCGGCACGACCCATGTCTTCACTTTCATCCCAACAGGTCCGCCCGGCGACAGCCAGCGCAAAGCCGTTGTCGGCAAGCCAGCGCAGCCCCTCAAGCATCGGCGGCCAGCTATCCTTGCCCCGGATCGCCTCGTGCCGTTCCCGGGTGAAATGATCAACCGAAACCCGGATCGAGAGCGCCTTGCCGAATCGCTGGTGCAGATCCAGCAGACGGGCCCGCTTGTTCAGCATCGGCTTCATCGCATTGCTGAGAACCAGAACCCGGTAGCCCCGCGTCAATGCTTCGTCGAGCATGGCAATGATATCGGGGTTCATGAACGGCTCGCCGCCGGTGAAAGCAATTTCCTCAACCTGCATGGCCTCGCGGTCGATCTCGTCGAGATAGGTCCGCATTTCATCAAGGCTGATATAGGCCAGCGCGTCGTTTTTCGGACTGGAATCCATATAGCAGTTCACGCAGGTGATGTTGCAGAGCGAGCCGGTATTGAACCACAGCGTCGTCAGATGCGTGAGAGCAACCACGGCACGCTGCTGGCCATCGGCAGTGATGTGTGGATCGCGAAACTTTTTGGGGTCGAGCGCGCGGCTGGTATCGGGCATGCAGGCGGTGGCCTCCTCAGGTCCATATCAAAGGATGGCTTAGCCGATGCCCGACCTCAACTCAAATAAACCTCTCGTGATCACGTCCGCATGCAGGCATTGAAGACGCCACATTAAACACCATAATACAGACTGGAGGATACGGAACATGGACTTGCACATACGACCTTTATCGACGCATCTGGGCGCGGAGGTAAGGGGAATCGACCTTAACGATGGCCTGGGCGACAATGTGCTGGGCACCCTCAAGCGGGCCTGGCTTGATCACGGCGGCCTGATGGTCATCCGCGACCAGAAGAACCTGACCACCGAAGCGCATATCGCCTTTGGTGCCGCCATGGGGCCGTTGTTCGGCGCCCCCGGCCAGTCGCCGCTCCAGGATACTGTGAGCCGTTATATCCACCCCGATTATCCGGAAATCTATCGTGTTTCCAACAAACTGGACGCTAAGGGCGAGCCGCTGGGCCGCAAGGGTGCCGGCACCTACTGGCATTCCGACGTCAGTTTTCGCGAACAGCCGGCCGGGGCTTCGATCCTGCACGGTGTCGAAATCCCCGAAATCGGCGGCGACACCCTGTTCGCCAACATGACCAAGGCCTTTAACGAGCTTTCAGAAGCGATGAAGGCCATGCTCCGGCCCCTGCGGGCGGTGCATGATTTCGAAGTCGCTGCCCGCACCCAGTACGCCAAACCGATTGTCGTCGAGAACGACATGGCCGGTGCCAACAGGGCCCTGCACCCGGTGGTCCGTACTCATGCGGATACCGGCGAAGAAAGCCTGTACGTCAATCCCGGGTTCACGTCGCATCTGGACGGTTTCGATGCGGATGAAAGCCGCTGGATGCTGGAGCCGCTCTATCGCCACGCGGTCCGCCCGGAAAACATCTACCGCCATACCTGGTCGCCGCACGACGTCATCGTCTGGGACAACCGCTCGCTGATGCATTATGCGGTGATGGATTACGGCGACACCCCCCGCTATATGGAGCGCACCACCTGCATTGGTGAACGCCCGGTATAATAGATCCCCTCACCCCGACCCTCTCCCAAGGGAGAGGGGGCTCACGCATACCGTTCCCTCTCCCTCGGGAGAGGGTGGCGCGAAGCGCCGGGTGAGGGGTTGCTTCAGCGTTGCTGAAAACGGCGGCCGATCAGGGCTGCGGCGATATTGATTTTTTGGATATCGATCGTGCCACCGGCGATTCCCCAGCCCCAGCCGTCGCGCAGCTTCTGCTCGATCGGGTATTCTGTTGAGTAGCCGTACCCACCCATCAACTGCAGCGCCTTGCCGGTCACGTCGCGGACCATCTCGTTGGCGAAGCATTTGGCAATCGAGCTTTCGGCGACCGACGGCAGGCCCTGCGAGGCATTCACAACGGCCCGGTACAGCAGCAATCTGGACGCGTCGACCTGCATCTTCATTTCTGCGATCTGCAATTGTACGGCCTGTAAATCGATCACCGGTTTGCCGAACTGGTTGCGTTCCTGCACGTATTCCAGCACGTAATCGAGCGCCGACTGGGCTATCGCCAGCGACATCGTGGTGTTGCCGCAACGCTCCAGATCAAACGCTTCCATCAGCTTTCTGAATCCACCCGCGGGAACAACGATGTTGGCCGCCGGAACCTCGACCTTGTCGAGATAGATGTCGGCACTGGGAATACCGCGAAACCCCATATGGTATTCGGGCTTGCCGAAGCTTAACCCGGCCCGGTCCTTTTCAACCAGCACCGCGCCGATGCCCTTGGCACCCGGCGCATCAGACATTCGGCAATAGACGACATAAGCGTCCGAATGCCCGGCCCCCGAACACCAGCGCTTGGTACCGTTGATCTGCACCGTATCGCCGGAGACCTCGACTTTGGTTGTAAGGTCGGTCAGCGCCGTACCGGCATTCGGCTCGGACATGGAAACGGCGACAATCATGTCACCGGCACAGACTTTGGGGACGATGCGCTGCTTCAATTCGTCAGGAGCGAAGTGGGCCAGCGCCAGAGTCGGCCCGAAACAGGACTCGAAAATCGGGAAAGCAACGGCGGGCGAGATTTTCGCCACTTCTTCCAGCACCAGAACCGCATCGAAATGCGAAAGCCCGAGCCCGCCCAATTCACTGGGCAGGTTGACGCCGAGAAAACCCATTTCGCCGTAGCGTTTGACCAGTGCGTGGCTGGGCGGATTTGCCGAGTGTTCGATTTCTTTGGCTATTTCCGGCAATTCGGTGACAGCGAATTTGCGCACCGTCTCCTGCAAGGCCTGCTGTTCGTCGCTTAACGTAAAATCCATGGTCTTCTCCCCGTCGTTGAGGCGCTAACTTAAGCGCTGACCTGAACCTTGTCACGACGGGCAACAGGGAAAATCAGGATGATGAGAGCACGCTGTCCCGGATGCGAATAGTCTTGCCATCAGCCACCGTGCGCACTTATTAGTGAGGACCTGTGCGGGTGTAGTTCAATGGTAGAACGAAAGCTTCCCAAGCTTTAGGTGAGGGTTCGATTCCCTTCACCCGCTCCAGCTTCCTTTCCGTGCCCACTTAAAAATGAACAAGAAAAAAGCGTGGAGCCTGAGCGCCACGCTTTCTTCGTTGGTGCGTTGTGATGGAGAAAGATCAGAACGCGACGTTAATACCGGTCATGACCGCATCGACATCACCAGCGCTGGTACCCGGACGATCCAGAGCGTGGTTACGATAGCCGATATAAAGGCTGGTACCCGTTTCTGAAAGTTCCTGAACAATCTGCACACCGAACGTGGTCATTTCGTCCCTGTTCTGTGCTACATCGTTGTAGATGCCATAATCAACACCGAAGCTGGTGTCGCCGAAGCTGTTGAGGCCAACCGTGTAAGCCAGCTTGCCGTAACCATACGTCGGGTCGTCACGGGTGACGGCTTTCTGCATGAGCTTGCCGCCAGCGAGCGTCAGGCTGATGCCGCTGTCGTGTTTCATCGACACCGAACCGGCGATACCGCCTTCATCCGAGGTCGAAGTGCCGCTGCTGTTCCAGTAACCCAGTGCTGCGCCAATATCGACGGAAGCAAATTTACCAGAGAAGTTTGCTGAAACGTCAGCAGCGCCGCCCGAAACATAGGACGTAGCCAAACCGAAACCACCGATCGACGGCGTGTCATAACGCACCCGGTCGGTGAGGCCCAGACCGTCCATGTTGCTGGACGTTGCGCCGATGCTCGTAACATAACCGCCTGCTGCCGTGCGATACTTCATCGAAGCGGCCATATCGGCAATGCTTGAATAGGCGACGATGCCGGTACCCGACTTGTCGACCTCGGAAACGCCATCGGAAGCGGATCCGCCTTGTCCAATGGACAGCTTACCGAAAACGGCATCCTTGATATACGCGTCCATATGACGCTGTGCGAACGTCGTTGCACCGACGTTGCTGCCACCGACACCGCCATTACCGGCGTTGGCATCATCAAGTGTCACGGTACTTGACGAGTTGTCGCTGAAATTGAATTCCATGTACATACCGGTGGTCAGACGCTCGTTGACCTTACCTTCGCCGGCAATGAAGAACCTGGAACTCAGGTTTTCGTTGTCGACGACAAATGCTCTGCTGGACTTGCCATCGTCGGCCCAAAGGACAGCACGGTCGACATAGCCACCGAGGGTGACGTTGACCTTGTTTCCGTTTGAAACCGTTCCTGCATATGCAGACTGGGCCATGACAACCATTAACCCGGCGACAGCACCCCTTTTAATGTATGGGTTTAACATTCACTTTCTCCATTCATGGCGATAACCGGGGGCGACCTCCAGCATCGCAACCGTGGCGCAGTACGTGTTGCACTGCACTATTAAGGCCGATGCTATTCAAATTCATAATTCTGTCAATTTAATTGTTTAAAGATCGTGCAAAATTATATTATGACTAAAATATAGGCATTTTTACTTTACATTCAGCTGCATCCCTCAGAACAGCCCACGCGGCGATCCTGAACCGACTTATCTGGAAAATGCCGATGTGATCATTGCCCGCAACAGGCGCAGCACCGGATCACGGTCGATCAAGGAGATCGGTTCATCGACTTGCCGACAGCGTCCGGGTCGGGTCTGACCGGTACCCGCGCCCTCGTCAGCAGCGGGTTTCGTCTTCCATATCCGGTTCAACATCAGATGCATGTTCCGGGTACATTTCATAAACCACCGGCGAAGTCCGCTGCAGGGTCTGGTAATCGCCCTGCTCTGCCAGCGGCGGTGCCTGGCGCTGGGTAATCCGCCAAAGGATAAAGATCATCAGCAAGAGCGCCGCGCCACCGATAAACACGAACAGGCCGCTGGGTCCCAGCATGTCCATGAATACGGCGCCGGCAGCAGGCCCGAGCGAAGCCCCGATACCATAGGCAATCATCAGACCGCCCGACGCCGGCACCCGGTCTTCGGGCCCGATGTAATCGTTGGTATAGGCAACAGCGAGCGGATAAAGGGTAAAGGACAGGCCGCCGAACAGCGCCGCCAAAGCCAGCAGACCGCTGCCGTTATTGGCGTTCTTGTCCATGATGGCGAAACAGACCAGCGCCGTCGCCAGCGAGACACCGACCATCACCCGACGGCGGTCGAACATATCCGACAGTTTGCCGATCGGCCATTGCAGGACCAACCCGCCGATGATCACCGCGCCCATGAACAGGGATGTATCGCTGGTCGCAAGACCGGCTTTCTGTGCGAACAACGCGCCCAGTCCGTAAAACGCCCCCATCACCCCGCCCGATGCCAGCGAAGCGGTCATCCCGGTCGGCGAGATTCCCCACAGACGGCTGAGCCGGAACCGCACCGGCTTCGGCAGTTCCGGCGCACTGACCCGGGTGATCGCGACCGGCAGGATCGCCAGCGACATCAGGATCGAGGCAAAGATGAACAGGATGCTGCCGTGCTCGTCCGGGATATTGATCATGAACTGCCCTGCACCCTGGCCCAGATAAAGCACCACCTGATACAGCGAGAAGACTTGGCCCCGGATCTCGTTTGATGATTTCTCGTTGAGCCAGCTTTCCGTACACATATACATGCCCACCGTTGAAAACCCGACGATGAAGCGGAGTGCACCCCAGACCCAGGGGTCTGCTGACAGCGCATGTAGCCGGGGTCGCTGCCGACATCACCGAACCCAGTGCTGCAAAAGCGCGGATATGACCGACGTTGCTGATCAGCCGGTGGCAGGAACCGGTGCCCAGTACAAGGCCGATGAAATACATCGACGTCACGATTCCGACCGCCGTTGACGGCAGGCCCGCGACGCCCATGCGGAATGCCAGCGCCGTGGTCAGACCACCGGCGCCGACCATCAGCAGAGCAATCCCCAACAGCAGGGAAGAAACGAGGCGAACCGTTGAAAACATGAGCCGGGCCTTCAGTCGCAAAGGTCAATACCGGGCGCGTTTACGCCTCATGGAATAGCGGCGCAAGTCATTTAATCACAACTGGTAATCACATCCGGCAGACCGTCTCGAAGGATCAAACGATCGCTCAATCGCAGAGTGCCGATGCGTGATGGCGCAGATGATCTTCGATAAACGTCGCGATGAAGAAATACGAGTGATCGTATCCCGGCTGCATGCGGAGTTTGAGCGGCTGACCTGCCGTTTTGCAGGCATCGACGAAAATTTCCGGCTTGAGCTGCCCCTTGAGAAAATTGTCTGCGTCACCCTGATCAATCAGGATTTCACCGGTAAAGCGCTTGCCTGCGGCAACCAGTGCCGTCGCGTCGTATTCAGCCCAGTCTGCCCGATCATCACCGAGATAACCCAAAAACGCCTTCTCGCCCCACGGTACTTGCGAGGGTGCGACGATCGGCGAAAAAGCCGACACGCTGGCGAAAGTGTCCGGATTTTTCAGCGCGATCGTCAGCGCACCATGCCCGCCCATGGAATGCCCCATGATCCCCTGCCGGTCGGCCCGGGCCGGGAAGTGTTTGAAGATCAGTGCCGGCAGCTCGGACGTGATGTAGCTGTACATATTATAATGCTTCGACCACGGCTGGCGGGTCGCATCCAGATAGAACCCGGCGCCCTTGCCGAAATCGTACGAACCTTGTCGTCCGGCACGTCGTCGCCACGCGGGCTGGTATCGGGGGCGACGATGACCAGTCCCAGTTCGGCGGCCATGCGCTGGGTACCCGCCTTGACGGTGAAATTATCCTCGGTGCAGGTCAGCCCCGACAGCCAGAACACAACCGGACGCGGCTCATCGGTTGCCTGCGGCGGCGTGAAAACGGGCAAAGCGCATCTCGCAGTCGAGATGCTGCGAAGCGTGCTTATAAACACCTTGCGTGCCTGCGAAGCAGGCCTGTTCGGAAACGGTTTCGAAAGTCATTTGATACTCCGGTTCTGGAATTGCGTCATTCCGGCGAAAGCCGGAATCCAGTGCAAACAAATCTGGGCCCCGGCCTGCGCCGGGGTGATGGTTTTTTTACTTACGCGCTCACGCCCCTGGCGTGAAAGATGTAGCCCAGAAAACTCAGCAGCAGTTGTGCTGCCAAGAACGCCGTGGTGCCGTCGCGATCATAGTCCGGCGCGACCTCGACCAGATCGATGCCGGCAACCTCACCCATCGCCGACAGCCCCTGCAGGATGTCCTTCACTTCGTCATACAGAAAACCGCCATGGCTGGGCGTCCCGGTGCCGGGCGCAATCGAGGGATCGAAACCATCGATATCGATGGTGCAGTAGTAGCGTACCCCCTTGGGAATTCTTGCCAGCACGGCTTCCGTGCCGAGCCGGCGCACGTCGCGGACCGACAGGATATCCGAGCCTGCCTTGCGGGCCGCTTCGTAATCGGCGCGGTTCGATGATGAGACAAAGCGGATACCCAGTTGCGTGAACCCGGTAACGTGGCTCATCTCGGATGCGCGTCTGAGCGGGTTGCCGTGGCCGTAGCGGACGCCATGCCGCTCGTCGACAAAATCGAGATGCGCGTCGATATGGATGATGTGGACCGGTTCCTGATCGTCGAACGCCCTGATACAGGGGATGTGCACGGAATGATCGCCGCCGAGCGTCACCGGCATGGCACCGGCGGCAAGAATCTTGCGCACGGCATATTCGATGTTGGCGTGCGATTTGATGGTATCGGTATGCACCATGTCAGCGTCACCGATATCGACGATGCGCACCCCGCCTGCGGGCAGATACGTGATGTCATCCTCGAAGTCATACATCCCGGCGCGGCCAAACGAGAACAACGTCGACGCTTCGCGGATGGCGCGTGGCCCAAATCGTGCACCGGCCCGGTATTGCGTCCCCATATCGAACGGCGCACCGAGCACGCAGACATCCACATCCTTCAGCAGATCCCAGTCCAGCACCACCGGTTGCTTGGCGAAAGTACAATGGCCGACAAACGGCAGGTTGAGGCGGCCTTTCTCATAGCCATGTTCGCTCATGGAACGATTGCCCTTCGCTGCTCGCTGACCCAACGGCTGAGAGGCTCCGCGACGCCGACCCGATCCGCCAACCCCAGAATGCCGGTCACGGCTTCGCCATCGTCAGACAACGGCATGCGCACGGAAAAGACGGCCTGCGTCAGCCCGTCGTAGCAAGTCTCGAATGCCTTCGGTTTTCTGGTTTCCACAACCCGCATGTACTGGTGGTTGAGAAAATCACGGACCCAGTTCGGCTTTATTTCACTCAGCCGTTTTTGCGTATAATCCTTGCCGTGATAACCCGTGTGCCCGCGCCCCCAATAGCGGTAGATAAAATCTTTGTCTTCGGTCACGTCACAGACCAGCACATACGGCAACAGCGGTGACGGCAGCGCCATAAGATCGATATCCCGCCACGCGGGCGCCCAACGGCCATCCGCCCGTTCCTTCCAATGCCCGTTAATCACGGCAACGGCCGGATTATCGACCTCGTCCGGATCACGCTCGATACTGGACTGAACCGGGGCGAACATGAGGCGTCCTTTTTAGTTTCAGTACTCGACGACAGCGCGGATACTCTCGCCGCGGTGCATCAGCTCGAAGCCTTCATTGATGTCTTCGAGCGCCAGCTTGTGCGTGATCAGATCGGATCGATCTTGATCTTGCCGGTCCATGTACCATGTCCACGATCTTCGGCACGTCCGTGCGCCCCTTGGCGCCGCCGAACGCGGTACCGCGCCAGACGCCGGCCGGTGACCAGCTGGAACGGCCGCGTTGCGATTTCCTTGACCGGCACCGGCCACGCCGATGATGGTGCTTGTCGCCCCAGCCGCTGGTGGCAGCACTTCCAGTGCCGTGACGCATGGCGCTCGGTATTGCCGATAGCATTCGAAAGAGTGATCCGCGCCGCCTTCGGTGATCGTCGACCAGATACGGCACCAGATCGCCCTCGACCTCTTTCGGATTGACGAAGTGCGTCATGCCGAATTTCTCGGCGATCCCCTTGCGTGCCGGATTGAGATCGACACCGACGATCATGTTGGCCCCGACAAGGCGGGCGCCCTGAATGACGTTGAGGCCGATACCACCCAGACCGAAAACAATGACGTTGTCGCCGGGTTTTACTTTTGCCGTATTGATGACCGCGCCGACCCCTGTGGTGACACCGCAGCCGATGTAACAGACCTTGTCGAAGGGAGCATCCTTGCGGATTTTCGCCAGCGCGATTTCCGGCAGCACGGTGAAGTTGGAGAACGTCGAACAGCCCATGTAATGGTGGATCGGCGTCTTGCCGATACGGAAAAGCGCGTGACGAACCGTCCGGCATCAGGCCCTTGACCCTGGGTCGTTCGGATGGCCTGTGCACAGATTTGTTCTTGCCCGAGACGTACAGTACTCGCATTCCCGGCATTCCGGCGTATAGAGCGGGATCACGTGATCCCCGGCCTTGAGCGACGTCACACCCTTGCCGACTTCGATGACAACACCTGCCCCTTCGTGACCAAGAATAGCCGGGAAGATGCCTTCGGGATCTGCACCAGAGCGGGTGAACTCGTCAGTGTGGCAAAGACCGGTTGCCTTGATCTCGACCAACACCTCGCCTGCACGCGGGCCTTCAAGTTCAACTGTTTCGATGGAAAGGGGTTTGCCGGCCTCGAAGGCGACGGCGGCACGTGTCTGCATGAAGCTTCTCCCTGTCTTGCGTCTTGTCGATTTGTGTTCGCGCAACTATGCCCGAAAGGGTGCCGGGGTTGCAATTGCGGATGCCACGATTTTTACCCGGGGATATGGAACGGCAGGGTTTGTGTTTTCGGGCTGCCCCCCCATATAGGTCGAATAATCGTTCCGGAGGACGGCATGGATTCAGTTACCCAGTTTGCGCTCGGCGCCTGTGTCGGGGCGGCCACCCTCGGTCCCCGCATTGGCATGCGTAAGGCCGCCCTGATCGGCGGGCTGATGGGCACGGTGCCGGATCTCGACACCTTCATTCCAAGCGCCGATCCTGTTCAGTCCTTCACCGCGCACCGGGGTGCCAGCCATTCCTGATCATCCAGGCGCTGGCAACGCCCCTGTTCGCGGAGCCGCTTGTCCGGCTGTTCCGGGATCTCCGCGACCGACGCATCCAGACTTATGCCGCCGTCTATCTGATGTTTGCGACCCATGCCCTGATCGACGCCATGACGGTCTATGGCACGCAGTTGCTGTGGCCGCTCACCGATACACCCTTCGGGGTCGGGTCGATCTTTATCATCGATCCGCTCTATACCCTGCCGTTGCTGGCCATGACACTCTGGGCGCTGGCCCTCAATCCTGAAAGCCGTCGCTACCGGCGCTGGCTCAGGGGGGCCTTGATCGTCTCCACCGCCTACATGCTGGGGACGATCGGCCTGCAAAAAATCACCGAAATCCAGGCTGAGAAATGGATCAAGGCACAGGGCCTCACGCCGCAGCGCACCCTGTCGATACCAACGCCGTTCAACGTGCTGTACTGGCGGACCATCATCATCGACGGCGATCACTACCTGAACCTTTATACGTCATTGCCGGGCGATACCGTCAGTGCCTATCGGCACCCGCGCCATCCCGAGCTTGAAGGCTGCCTGAGTGCCACACCCGCGTTCCGTGATCTTGCCGCATTCACCAAGGGGTTCTACCGGATGCAGGAGGATGAGGGAAAAATCATCTTCTCGGATCTGCGCATGGGTCTGACGCCGCAGTATGTGTTCCGCTTCCAGTTGGGCCAAATCCGCAATGGTGCACTGGAGCCAAGCGGTATCCCGTTGCGGGAACCGACGGTGCGTAACGCACCGGGCGATCTGCAATGGCTATGGTCGGGAATCCTTGGCGAGACCGCCGTCCGGACTGCCGAAGCGGAAGCCTATCTGTTACCCCCTGTTGGGCTGGCCGATGCGTCCGTATCCGGCAGAACTGCTGCACCGGAGCCTTGCACATAATAATCAATGCCTATCAATTACATAAGAACAAACGATTTCACATATTAATTGCGATGCAGCATATTCGTCTCAGCCGCCCATTGGGGTGCCATTGATTTAATCAAAAAAAGGGGAACCTTATGAACAAGAATATTCCAAGCGTCGTTTTCAAAACCCGCGTCCGCAATGACGCCATCAAAGGCGACAATCCGTTCGAGTGGAAAGACCTGAGCACCGACGAGATTTTCAAAGGCAAGCGCGTTGTGCTGTTTGCCCTGCCCGGCGCCTTTACGCCGACCTGCTCGACCAGCCACCTGCCCCGCTATGAAGCCCTGCACGATGAATTCAAGGCACTCGGCGTTGATCAGGTGATTTGTCTGTCGGTCAACGATGCCTTCACCATGTACCAGTGGGGCAAGACCCAGAATGCGACCAACGTTTTCCTGTTGCCGGACGGCAACGGTGAATTCTCGCGCAAGATGGGCATGCTGGTCGACAAATCGAACCTCGGCTTTGGTATGCGTTCGTGGCGTTGTCTCGATGGTTGTCGACGACGGCGAAATCGAGCAGATGTTTGTTGAGCCCGACTTCGGCGACAACTGCCCGATCGATCCGTTCGAGGTTTCCGACGCCGATACCATGCTCAAATATCTGAAGAGCAAGGCTTCCGCACAGGCCGCCTGAACCGGTTGATCTCCTTCACCGGACACCAAGCTCAAAGGGTGGCGGCAACGCCGCCCTTTTTGTTTTTTCAATCCGCGCCGAGTATGCGAAATGCCGTTCCCAACCACGGCATCCGTTTTGACGCCATCGGCTGGATCCGGTCTTGCAGGACGCGCCGGCATAACCCGGCGAAAACCTCGGCCTGACGACCCAGTTCGTGACCCCGCGCCAGAACCTGCAGCGTTCTCGAGAACGCCGGACCGGGCAACGGCGCTGTAACCACGTCATACCCCAGTGCCGAGCCTTCCAGCACGCACATCGGCGTGGCTAAGGGCAAAGCCGTGTCCTGCCGCAACCATCGCCGCCACCGCCTGCGCGGTATCAAACGCCGCGATCTGCGGGGCGTGCACACGAATACGGGTGAGATGCCGCTCCACCATCTGACCGACGATGTTGTGACCGACAAACCGGATCAATGGCAGCTGACGGGCGATTTCGGCCAGTGATTGGCCGGCGCCGTCGTAGCCGGACGGCAGCATCAGCATGAACGGCTCGCGGAACAACTCGTGCCGCACCAGACCGCCCAGATGCTCGGCGGTATCTGTGGCGATGATCAGATCGACCTCACGCTCCATCAGGGCCCGCACATGATCGCCAGACTGACCGGCCCGCAGGGAAAAGTTTCCGGGCCGCATGTCGCTCAGCACTTCTTCGTACAGCCAGGGCGTCAACGTCGTCGCCAGTGAATTGGGCACCGCAATCCTGAGTTCAGCCAAAGGCTGATCGCCGACGTTTCTCGCAGCCGCCACGGCGGCTTCGGCAGATACCATCAAGGCTTCAGCCCGGTCCCGCAGCACTTCGCCGGCCGGTGTCAGACGGATCGGCCGCAAGCGCCGGTCCAGCAAGAGCGCGCCGATCTCTTCCTCGGCTTTACTTATGTATTGTGAGACTGCCGGTTGCGTCATGCCTAAACGTTTTGCCGCCTCGGTCATGTTGCCGGCCCGGGCGGTTTCAAGAAAAACGTTCAATGCCCTGAGATCAAGCCCCGTCGGCCATGCCATGGTCAACTCCCCGAGGTTCTGCGCCGGTACGCACACGTCAATCTATAGCATAAGTAATATTTATGATGAGTACAAATAGCCTGAACCGGCAGCAGACGTGTATTGTGTCTGAAAGCAGAGAAAACACCGGGGAACATCATGTCCAAAATACTGAGCGACACCGAGATCAAGAACTATCACCGCGACGGCTTTCTGGCTCCTATCCGCGTCATGAGCGCCGACGATGCCGCCGGCTTCCGCAAGAAATTCGAAGCCTACGAAGCGGCCCACAAGGGATGGTATGAAATGTCCAAAGGCCAGAAGCTGTATCTGCTGCAGACATGGGCCCGCGATCTCGGCCGCCATCCGAAAATTCTGGATGCGGTCGAAGATGTGCTCGGACCGAACCTGCTGGTCTGGGGCCTCAGCCTGTTCATCAAGGACGCCAACTCACCGTCCTATGTGTCATGGCATCAGGACAGCACCTATTGGGGCCTGTCGAAACCGGACGTGGTGACGGCGTGGATCGCGCTATCGCCGGCCAACAAACAATCGGGCTGTATGAAGATGATGCCGGGCACCCACAAGTGGGAGCAAATCGCGCACAAGGATACACTGGCCAAGGAAAACCTGCTGACCCGCGGTCAGGAAATCTCGGTCGACGTGGATGAGGACAAGGCGGCCTATCTCGAACTGGAAACCTGGTGAGATTTCGCTGCATAACATCCGCACCGTGCATGCTTCGGCGCCAAACCAGTCGGACAACCGCCGCATCGGCATCGCCATCCGCTACATCGCGCCGCATGTGAAACAGATCAATGCCGACGGCGACAGTGCCTGGCTGGTCCGGGGCGTCGACACCGAAGGCAACTTCATCCACGAAACACCGCCCGAAGCCGACATGGACGCCGCCGCGCAAGCCGAGCACGACCGCATTCTGGCCCTGCGTCAGGGCGTGCTCTACAAGGGCGTTGCCGGAAAACCGGCGCATACCAATATCTGATTAAGCCCCTCACCCTGACCCTCTCCTCGGGGAGAGGGGACGCACGCCTGATAACCCTCTCCTCGGGGAGAGGGAGGGGCCCGTGAACAACGTGAGCGGGAAGGTGAGGGGGCGCTTACTTCAGAACAAAACCGTGTTTGAGCGGATCGCGGTCATCGACGAAGATGGTGTTGAGGCCATGAATACGGGCCCAGCCGGCGATTGACGGAATAATCGCCGGTTTGTCCCCGACGCTTGTTTCCGCTTCGATACGGCCATCGAAGATCGAGCCGATGATGCTTTCGTGGCGATAGTCGTCGCCCAGTTTCAGCAACCCTTGGCATGACGTTGCGCCAGCCTTGCCGATGTCCCGGTGCCACACGGCGAGCGGTCGATCGCCTTGTCGCCATAGAACACCAGCATTGCGCCCGTCTGCCCCCTGCCCGGTCGGCGCACCGGTCCACATGATGTGACTGACACCATTGATCAGCGGCTGTTCGGGATGCACAAAATCGTATCGTGCGTTGATCAGATCGCGGACCACCGGGCTTAACCGCTGGATTTCGCCGGGCGTCAGGTCAGCCATGTCGCGCATGTTTTCCTGCGCCTCGATGATCGCATGGAAATTGCCGCCGTAGGCGACGTCGAAACTGATTGCACCCAGCCCCGGCACATCGACTTCCAGTGCTTCGGCGGCCAGAAAGCAGGCGACGTTTCTGATCCGCACCCGGTCGACGTGTTCGCCGTTCATCTGATAGCGCGCCTCGACGACGACCGGCCGGCGTGTCCAGCCGGACCACGCCCGGCTCCTTCGGCGTGACGATGCCGCGCTCGATCATGAACGTTACCGTGCCGATGGTGCCGTGACCGCACATCGGCAGACAGCCCGATACTTCTATATAAAGGACCGCCACATCACAGTCGTCGCGGGTCGACGGATAAAGGATCGATCCCGACATGATGTCGTGGCCCCGGGGCTCGAACATCAGCGAGCGGCGGATCCAGTCGTATTCTTTCATGAACGTCTGACGGCGCTCGATCATGTCGGCAGCCGGGATCATCGGCGCGCCGCCACAGACCATCCGCACCGGATTGCCGCAGGTATGCCCGTCGATGCAGAAAAAAGTATGGCTGGCCATGACGCTGTGCGCTCCCCTAACGGTAACGATCAATGCGATAGGGTGCCATATCCAGCCCCGGATCGCGACCGGCAATCATATCGGCAATCAGGCGTCCCGTAATCATCGACATCGAAAGACCAAGATGGCCGTGTCCAAATGCGTAATGAACATTCGGTGCCAGCGTCGATCCGGAAATCACCGGCACGGAATCAGGTGTGCTAGGGCGATGCCCCATCCACTCGGTGCCGCCGTCGGTTTGCAGGTCCGGCAGATAGCGTTTGGCCAGCCGGATCAAGGCCCGCGAGCGCTGGTAATTGGGTTCCGCCTCAAGCCCGCCCATCTCGACAGAGCCACCGACCCGAAGCCCCATACGCATTGGCGTCATGACAAAGTTGTCTTCGGCAAATGTGATCATCAAGCGCACATCGACACCGGGATCAGGCAGTGTCGTGTTATAACCGCGGTCCGCTTCTATCGGGAACGTATCACCCAACTGTTTCGATAATCGTCCCGACCATGCCCCGGCGGCAATGACAAGTTCACTGACCGGGATACGACGGCCATCCGCCGCAATCAGAGCCTGAGCACCGCCACCGGATGTTTCGATCCCACGGATATCCGCTTCGTCGAAGATCACGCCACAGCGGCGCAGATGATCCGCCAGGGCCACCAGCAATTCCCTGGGATCACGGTAGTGCGCCCAGTTCGGCGTGAAGTATCCGAGACGGGCTTCCGGTCCCAGCGCTTTCGTGTTCGTGCTGCAAGATGCCGTCCCGGTCGAGGGCAAAGGCATCGATGCCATGATCCATTCTGGCCTGCCAGTGATCCGCTTCAGCGGCGTAGGCCGCTTCCGTGCGATAGACAAACAGTGTGCCGTCTTCGCTGAGCATGTGTCTGCCGCCGATGGCTTCCAGCATCTCGAGGTGTGCCGGCAGGGATTGGCTGAGGAGACCGGCCAGCGCCGCGATACCTCGTTTATGATCTTCGGGTCGGCACGCCTGCATGAAGCGGTAAAACCACGGCACGAGGTGCGGCAGGTGCGCCAGACGGAGATGCAGCGGCCCCAGCGGATCGAGCAGCATGCCCGGGATCCGTTTCCAGATACCCGGCTCGGCAATCGGAATCATCTCGGCGGCAGCAATCGCACCGGCATTGCCGGTTGATGTGCCCTGATCGACTGGGCTGCGATCAATTACCGTGACGGCGAAGCCGTCCCGGTTCAGCGCATAGGCGATGGCCAGTCCGATAATGCCGTTACCGATAACCGTGACGGCGCGGGAGGATGGTTGTCCGGTTGTGGCCACGGCGGTTGTCAGATATCCGGCCGCGTTTCGAGCGCATGGCCGACCACCTGCTCGACCATCACACGCTCGGCACCGCTCAGTTTGAGACGCGGCGCACGGACATTTTCCGATCCCTGCCCGGTCATCTGATTGGCCAGCTTGATCATCTGCACCAGCTTGACGTCGACATCCAGGTGCAGCAGCGGCATGAACCATTTATAAAGCGCATAGGCTTCATCAACCTTGCCTGCGCGGGCCAGCCGGAACAATCGCACCGCTTCTTTCGGGAACGAGTTGACCAGACCGGAGACCCAGCCCTTGGCGCCGAACAGGGCATTTTCCAGTACCAGATCATCAACCCCGCAGAAGATCACGTAGCGATCTCCGAGGACATTGATCATGTCGGTGATGCGGCGGCTGTCGTGCGACGACTCCTTGACCGCGACAATGTTCTCGACATCGGCAAGGGTGGCAAAGTCGGCCGGACTCCAGATCGACTTTATAGGCAACCCGGTTGTTGTAGATCATGATCGGCAGATCGGTGGCGGCAGCCAGTGTCCTGAAGTGCGTTACCGCTTCCAGACTGTCTTGCTGATAGACCATGCAGGGCAGCGCCATCAGGCCGGCGCAACCGGCACGCTCGGCTCGTTTGGCAAACGCAATCCCGAAGTCGGTGGTATATTCAGCGACACCCGTCAGCACCGGAATTTTTCCGGCGGTGACCTCGACCGCAGCACGCAACACCTGCTCTTTCTCGTCCGGCGTCAGCGACGGGTTCTCACCCAGTGTGCCCAGCATCACCAGCCCTTCGATGCCGGCTTCCATGCACGATTGGATATGCCGCTGTGTGGCTTCCAGATCAAGTGCGCCATCTTCGGAGAATTCCGTCATCAGCGCCGGAAAGACGCCCTGCCAGTCAATTTGCCAGTCGCTACCCATGACCGCCTCCTGCTGTGCCTGCACATTCGCATCAAGTATCCGCGAGAGGTTCCCGGATAGCAATGCCCGGAAGCCACCCTTCATCCGTCATCCCCGCGAAAGCGGGGACCCATCAGCATGATGGAAACTTGCATACCTATGGGTCCCGGATCGAAAGCTTCGCATATGGAAACTTAACAGTTTCCAGGCTCGTCTAACGTCCGGGATGACAATAAAAAAATTACCGCTTGATCTTGCGGGGCGGTTTGCCGGTGTAGGTCCAGATCATGTCACGCGGGATCGGGCCCTTGTTGCGGCCACCCTGCTGGGTCTGTTCCCAGGCGTGGGCAAGGATGCCGACCGAACGGGCGAGACAGAAGAAACCGCGGGCCAGTGGTGCCGGGAAGCCCAGTTCGGCATAGACGACCGCCGTCGCACCGTCGATGTTCATGTTGATCGAGCGCTCCTTGCGGGCGCTGATCTGGCGCTCCATCTCCTGCGCGATGACACGGAAGCGACCGGAAACGACGCCGTCCTTTTCTGCCGCTTCGATCAGGTCCATCAGCCTGTTGGTCCGGGGGTCAACCTTGTGAAAGCGGTGCCCGAAGCCCGGAACATACTTTCCTCTTCTTCGAAAAATTCATCAAGGTAGTGAGCCACCGTCATCCGCACATCACCGTCGTATTCATCCAGATCGGCTTCGATATCCAGATAGATCTCGACCGCCTGTTCACCAGCACCGCCATGTACATCACCCAGCACATTGAGCGCCGAAGCCATGGCGTTGTTGAGCCCGACGCCACAGGTGGCGGCCATTCTGGCAATGGCGATGGACGGCGCCTGGGGTCCGTGATCAACACCGGCGGTGAGCGCATAACCGAACAGTTTTTCCTGCCCCTCGCTCGGTAACTCGCCCTTCAACAAAAGCCACACCATGCCCGGGAAGCCGACATTGCCGATCAGGTCCTCGATCGCATAGCCGTGATAACGCAGCATCCCCGGTTCCATTTCGGTAATGTCGGTCTGCCACCAGTCGCGAACTTTCCGGTCAACCTCTTCATTGCTCATATCGCGTTGTCCTCTCTCAATTTGGCAATGGCGGCGGCGTCGTAGCCGAGCTCGCCCAGAATTTCTTCCGCATGCTGTCCCAGCACCGGCGGCGGTGCGTCAACACTGGCCGGGTGGCCGTCAATCTTGTAGCCGGTCCGGGCCAACTTGATATCGCGGCCGACACCCGGGGCGTTCTTGAATTCGGCGATCATCCCCCGGTCCGCGATCTGCGGGTGCGCCAGTGCGTCCGGCACGCTCAACACTTCACCGGCCGGCACACCGGAATCGTTGAAGCGCTGTCGCCATTCGGCGGCGCTGGCCTGGGCCATGGCCTCTTCCAGCAAGGCTTTCAATTCGGCCCGGTTATCGAGCCGGTCCTGCCGTTTGGCAAAGCGGGGATCGGCCTTGAGCGCGGGGCAACCCAGTACATCACAGACGGCTTCAAACTGTTCTTGCTTGTTGGCCGCAATATTCAGAAGTCCGTCACCGGTCTTGAATGTGCCCGAAGGGCTCGCCGTAAAATTATCATTGCCCATGGGTTTCGGGATGTTGCCGCCGACCAGATAGTTCGACACCACCCATCCCATCGTCGCCATGGTTGCTTCCAGCATCGACACATCAATGAAGTGTGCGTCACGATCCGGCTCGGCCAGTTGTGCGGCGATGGCAAATGCCGCGGTCATGCCTCCGACGGTATCGGCAACCGGATAACCGACCCGGTACGGTGCCGTATCCGCAGCGCCGGTAATGCTCATGACGCCCGACATGCCCTGCACGATCTGGTCATAGGCCGGCAGATCGCGGAACGGTCCATCCTGACCAAACCCCGAGATCGCGCAATAGATCAGCTTCGGGTTATCGCCCTTCAGCACCTCGAAGCCGACACCCAGCCGATCCATCACGCCCGGACGGAAATTCTCGACCACCACATCGGCGGTTTTCACCAGTTGCCGGAACAGCGCCTTGCCGGCAGCACTTTTCAGATTGATCTCGATGGAACGCTTACCGGCGTTCTGGGCCAGAAACGAAATCCCCATTTTCTTTTCGTTCAAGGCCGGGTCGCCGCCAAGCTGGCGCGCCAGATCGCCCGAGCCCGGCACCTCGACCTTGATCACGTCGGCGCCCATGTGCGCCAGTTGATGGCAGCAGAACGGGCCAGCCAGCACGTTGGTCAGATCAAGCACGCGGACATGCGACAGCGCCTTGGTGGGATTGTTTGCAGGCATCAGTGGTTTCCTTTTGTCGTGCGACAAATCTCCATGAACAGACACCGGGCGGCAAGGGCGCAGATGCAAAAATAATAGCGGACGTTTTTGATTTACGCCCTATGACTGGCGGGACGTCATTAACGAGATTGGGCCGCGACGGCACCCATCAGCCGGTCGACCGGGGCCAGATCATCCGTCAGCACCGGCACGTCGTCGGGGCTGAGATCGCCGGCGATGACACCCGGATTGACCCGTTGCCATCTGCGCACCTCATCCTGTGTGGAAACGAGCACCGGACTGGGCACGGCGGACGCCGATGCCGACAGCAGATAGGTCAGCCGCCCACCGCCGCCCATTTGTCTGGCGTCGACCCAGATTTCGACCACCGGAAAAACCTCGTGCAGGGTTTTCAGCATGGCCAGCAGGAATTTCGGTTCGCGTGCGGCGTCGATCACCATCATCATATAGACGCCGTCGGGTTTCAGCTTGGCCTGCACCTCGCGGGCGAATTCGATCGTGACCAGATGCTGCGGTGCCGAGAAATCGTGATAGGCATCGCCGATGGCGACATCGAGAGAGGCGTCGGTGATCCTTCTCATCTGCACGCGGGCATCGGCGTGGGCGATCTCGAGCGATGGCGCGGGCTCGAACCACATCATGTCGCGGGCCAGCTGCGTCACCATCGGGTCGATTTCGGCGATCAGATGATGACCCTCGGGATACGTCACCGCCCAGGCTCTTGGTAATGTATAGGCACCGCCGCCGATGAAATAGGAATTGAGATCATTGCGGCCCGGAAAACGCACCTTGGCCATGCGATCAATCAGATCGACGTAGGAACTGTGCAGCCGGGTCGGGTCATCGCGGTCGTTGATGCCGTGCGCCATGTGATCGAGGACCATCAGGCGGCTTACGCGCTGATCTGTCTCGGCGCTGTAATCGATCACCCGGATACAGTAATAGCGGCTTTCGCTATCGCAGGCATTGGCCAGCAGATCATCAACCCTGAGACCGGCGAAGCCTGCGGCAGCAATGATCATCAGCATCGACACCTTGGCCATCCGGACGGCGCGGGCCCAGATCACAAAACAGACCGACAGTACCCCCAGCGCAGCGGCAACCGCCATCAGCGTGCCTTGCGAGCCGATCCACGAAATAAACAGGAAGCCCGCCGCCAGCGTGCCCAGATCGCACCACCGGCACCGAGCGTAAACATCCGGCCAATGACGATGCCGCGCCGGTCTGGCTCCGCATCAATGGCAATGCGCGTCATGATCGGCGTTGTCGCGGCGACCACGACAGGCTCGGCACGGCAAACAGCACCGCCGCGAGGCCGGTCACGGCGGTCAGGATATCGATATCGGCCCCCAGAAATGCCGGTGCCGACCACCGCAGCAATCCCGGGATCGCCAGCACGTTGGCCGCAGCCAAGGCAAAAATCACGGATATCCAGGCGAGGCCTTCTGGTCTGAGTTCCGACAGCCGGCCACCGATCCAGTGCCCCGCCGACATGCCAGCCAGCACGGTGGCGATGATTGCCGTCCAGGTATAGACCGACATGCCGACATAGGGCGCGATCAGGCGCGCGGCGACGATTTCCAGAATCAGGCCGACCGCTGAAGCCATAAACAAAGCAGCTGCAAGTCCGATCCGTCCGCGTACATTCATGCCATCCATCCCTGTTGTCTTTTGTTTCATCGGCCTAAAATTAAACGCAAGGGATGCGTTTCGTTTTCGCCAACCGTATTTTATGTGTCGTATTCCACGTATCGTATTCTATATATAGAATACGTAATGATGACCACCGGGAGATTGCAATGTCCTACACACTCGAAGAATTCGCCGCCGACTGCCGCAGCGCGCTGGCTGCCGACCCCGGTCCGAACGGAATTGAAAAAGTCCGCACCTATGTCGAGAAAGCCCTCAAGGATGACGAACTGGTGGCCCGCTATCTGCCGCCGGATGCCGACAAGGAACGCCGGGTGCTCTATGAAGACCCGGAACTGAAATTCTGCATCTGCGCGCATGTCTATGCCGGGCCGAAGGACGGCTTCCCGCACGATCACGGCCCGACTTGGGCGATTTACGGCCAAGCCGCCGGTGAAACCGAAATGACCGACTGGAAAATCGTCAAACCGGTATCCGGCGACAACCCGGCGCTGGTTGAACAGACCCGGTCGTATTCCCTGAAGCCCGGCGATGCGCACGTCTATCTGCCTGGTGACGTCCATGCCCCGCTGCGCAATGGGCCGACACGCCTGATCCGTGTCGAAGGCGAAAACTGCGACCACATCAAACGCACGCCGATCAAGGCGGCCTGAACGGTCCTTTTCGGATGAAACGGACGATGGCTGAACTGCAGGCGGTCCCACCCGGACCGCTGGCACTCAGTGACTGGATCAAGATCGATCAGGCCCGCGTCGATGCCTTCGCCGCCGCCACGCACCATAGCCACTGGTTACACACCGCGACGGACCGTGCCGAAGCCGAGAGCCCCTATGGCGGCACCGTCGCGCACGGCTTTCTGATATTAAGCCTGATCAATCACGCCATTGATCAATGTGGCCTGCGTCCGAGCGACAGCCCCTATGCCCTGAATTACGGGGTCGACCGGGTACGGTTTCTGAAACCGATGCCGATCGGTTCAGGTTTTCGCATCCGTGACCGGATCACGCTTGTCAGTGCCGAGATGCGCGATGCAGGACTGTTCACCCGCACCGGTCACGCGTTCGAGATTGAGGGCGACACAAGCGACAAGCCCTCGGTCGTCGCCGAATATCTGTCGGTGTGGGTTGCAGCCTGAGCTTTGGAACTTTGTCGTCTTCCCGGGCGTTAGCCGAGCCCGGAACCGTCAGGTTTCGGGAGCGAGGGTTACGATCCGGGGTGACGAGAGGTGGCGACAACGCGGGGCTTTAACGTTGATTCCGTAACCGCGCCACTTCCGCTTCCAGTTCTTCGATCTTTTCCTGCATGGCCATGATCACCGGTGAGATCTCGGCCTCGGTCCAGCGCTGGTTGATGTGCTGCGGGCAGTTCGCGTCCCAGGCTTCCAGGGTGAAGACGAAAGCGCGTTCCGGTTTGGCGTCATAATCCGCGTCAATCAGCGACACCAGCAGGTCAGCATCGTCCTCGACCACGCTCAGATTGCCCCACAGCTTGATGCGGCGGCGGTTGCGATAATCCATCAGAAAGATGAACGCCTTCGGGTTCTCGGCGGCATTACCGATCGAGATGTATTGCCGGTTGCCGGCAAAATCGGCGAAGGCCAGCCGTTTGGCGTCGAGGACCTTGAGAAATCCCGGCTTGCCGCCCCGGTGCTGGATGTAGGGTTGGCCGTCGGCGCTGGCCGTCGCCAGATAAAACGAGTCCCGTGCCGCGATGAACGTTGCCAGATCATCCGTGACCGTGTCCGGCCAGTCGCGTTTCTCGTCTTTCCGCGCATAGCCCGCACGCGAGCCGCGCTTCTCCTGCTCGGCCTTGATCCCAGGCGAAAAGGCAATATCGCTGACGGGAGGTTTATCCATGACGCACACTCCATGATCTGTACCCGAGCCAAGATAGGCAGAAACCCGGGCGCAATACAGCCGTGCCGACGTCATTCAGTTGTGCGAATGGGGATTAAATGGGGTGGAAAATGGCGCGCCCGGAGAGATTCGAACTCCCGACCCCTTGATTCGTAGTCAAGTACTCTATCCAGCTGAGCTACGGGCGCTTTGAGGCATGCCTCATTTAAGGCTGCGGAACCTACTCCACACGCCCAATCGTGACAAGACCCCAATCTTCAGTTTCGATAATCTGCTGCCGACAGCACCCGACCTGCGGCATCCCCACAAAAAATTCAGAAAAATTAAAGATTCGCCAAGTAAAACAATCGCCTTGTCGCCTTCACAGGCTTTGATTAATATCGCGACAGCGACAGGGGGACATGTTAGTGATCGTATTGGCGCATTGAGATAATGTGCCGGCGTCCAATTTCCCTAAACTACTACAAGGGGCGGTCTTCAGGGATGAGAATATCGGATTTTTCCTCACTACGATTTCTCGTAGTCGGCGCGGCGTTAACGCTCGGTGCCTGTTCTTACGGAGACAACCTCCTGTGGACGGCGTCTGACCCGGCACCGGATGCTCAGGCTGGTACAGCCAAGACGGCCAGCGGCGACGGCAAGGTTCAGGTCATCGGTGGCGGACAGCCGCCAATCGGCGCGACCCAGTTTGTCCCCCCCGGCGTCACGCCGGGTGAGCCCACCGGCACCTTCGTCGGTGAAAAAGTCGTCCAGCTGCGCGACGAACTGGCGCGCTTGCAGAACTCCATCGCCCAGCAGAATGAAGAACTGCAGCGTCTGCGCACCGATCTGGTGCAGAATTCGCAGCAGTATCACGGCACCATCGCCGCTGTGAACTCGCGTCTGCAAGTCGGCACTACGCCCGGCAACCCGATCCTGGTGCAGCAGTTCAAGAGCGCCCAGGCCGATCTTGACCGGATCGCCCAGGAAATCGACAACATGAACAATCTGGCGGCTGCCGTCGCCAACAACTCGACGCTGTCGGCTTATATGGCCGAAGCTGCACGGGCCGCGTTCTCGGTCTCCGGTGCCGTCGATGAAGACCATCGCCAGCTGGCCATCCTTGAAGATGAAGGCAATCGCACTGCTGTGCTGATCGACCGCCTGCTCAAGGAACTGACCTCGGATGTGCGCCGTCAGACCAACTATGTGACGACGGAGCGTTCGAACCTCAATCTGATCTCGGCCGGCATCAAATCCGGCGAGCTGTTTGGCGGCTCGCTCGTCAATCGCGCCGTCCTGTCCGGCGCCGGACAGGCCAGCATGGCCGGTGCGCCGCTGTCGACCATCGGACGCACGCCACTGGTTGTGATCCGTTTTGATCGCGCCGACGTTCGCTCGCGAACAGGCGCTTTATACCGCCGTGTCCAAGACCCTTGAGCGTCGCCCCAATGCGATGTTCGATCTGGTCGCCGTGGCGCCGACAACCGGCGGCACCGCACGGATTGCCCTGAATACGCAGAAGGCCCGCCAGCACGCTGAATCCGTGATGCGCTCGCTGGTCGAAATGGGTCTGCCACCAAACCGCGTTGCGGTATCGGCCAAAACAGAGCAGCAAGTCGCCAACAACGAAGTGCATCTGTTCGTCCGCTAAGCATTTCTGCGCTGACGACCCCAAGGATACCGTCATGGCGCAGCTCCGCGACGACATCGACAATCATATCGTCACCTGGGCCGAAGTTCATCGCGACACCCGCGTTCTGGTGCGACGTCTGCTGCCGAAAGGGCCCTGGCAGGGTATCGTTGCGCTGACCCGGGGCGGCCTGGTACCGGCCGCCATCATCGCCCGTGAAATGTCGATCCATGTTGTCGATACGTTGTGCATCACCAGTTACGACGAACAGGTGCAGGGTAAAATCAAAATCCTCAAACAACCCGAAGCCGCCCTTGCCAATGGCGGCGAAGGCTGGCTGCTGATTGATGATCTGGTCGATACCGGCACAACCCTGAAGGCGGCGCGCGAGATTCTGCCGAACGCCCATGTCGCCACCGTCTATGCCAAACCGATGGCGCTCAATCTGGTTGATACTTTCGTTCGCGAAATCGAACAGGACGTCTGGATATTCTTTCCCTGGGATACCGAACCCCAGTACGCCCGTCCGCTGGCCGATCACTAATCTTTTCCAGCCCCGATCCAGTCAGAAAACAAATCTGACGCGCCCCAAAATGGTCACGATTTGAACAAGTGCTGACCGCATTCCCCTGCGATGCATGGGCCTCATTCATGAAGGCCGATCCCGTCACACCTTGCATTCAGGAGAACACACCATGGCGCTGTTTCAGAAAGACACCAACCCGATCCCCAGCAAACCTGCTGCCCGCAATGCGGCGCCGAGCCTGCTCGGCATCGCGGCCTCGGATCATGCACAGGCCTTTCAGGCCGCAGCCGCCGACGCCGGCCGTCAGGCCAGCGGCGATGCGAAAACCCCATCCGAAAGCCGCCTTACCGTCGGCCCCAACATCAAACTGAAAGGCGTCGAGATCGAAGACTGCGACACCCTCGTCGTCGAAGGCTATGTCGAAGCTTCAATGGACAGCCGCGTCATCGAAATTTCGGAAAGCGGTGTCTACAAGGGCACCGTCGAGATCGACACCGCGATCATCCGTGGCCATTTTGAAGGCGAGCTGACGGCGCGTGACCGGCTGATCGTGCACGCCACCGGCGATGTGCGCGGCAAAATCCGCTACGGCCGACTGGCCATCGACGAAGGCGGTCGGGTGCATGGTGATCTTGACGAGATTGCGGCCGGCAAAGCCAAAACCACATCATCTTCCCACCGCACAGACAATGATGCGAGCGACAAAGGATCGTCGCCGCAGCCACCGCAGGCAGCATAACGGCAAGGCAAAATAACGGACGGAATTTTCTCGGTCTTTTTGCGTTCAGGGACTGGTGGCGGCGCTTTCCGGATGGCACACTCTGGCCCTCAGGGAGGAGCTGCCACATGACCGAGAAATATGAACTGTTTGCCATCAAGTACGCGCACCATGACCGGGACGCGAGCGCCAATTTCATCGACGACCCCGATCCGCACGAAGGCAATATGCCTTTGGATTATTTCGTCTGGGTGGCGAAGAACAAAAACCGCACGGTGCTGATCGATACCGGCTTCAACGCCAAAGCCGCCGCTGAGCGTGGCCGCGATCTGATTCGCTGCCCGGCGGAAAGCCTGAAACTGGTTGGTGCCGATGCCGCCGAAATCGAAGACATCATCATTACACACCTGCATTACGACCATGTCGGTAACTTCGATCTGTTCCCGAAGGCCCGGTTCCATCTGCAGGACAAGGAAATGGCATACGCCACCGGTCGCTATATGGCGCACAAGACGCTGCGCCATTCGTTCGACATCGATCACGTCACCGGCATGGTCCGCGAAGTCTACAAGGAGCGGGTTGTATTCCACGACGGTGACGACGACCTGTTCCCGGGGATCAAACTGCACTTCATCGGCGGGCACACCCTGGGCATGCAGTCTGTGACGGTGGAAACCGAACGCGGCCGCGTCGTCGTCGCTTCGGATGCATCCCACCTGTATCATAACATGTGGGACCACAATCCGTTCCGCACCGTCATCAATATCGGTGACATGCTGGAAGGCCATGACAAACTGCGCACACTGGCCGGTGCCAATCAGGACCTGATTGTGCCTGGCCATGACCCGCAGGTGCTGGATTTTTATCCGGCCCCGTCACCTGACCTCGAAGGGATCGTTGTCCGCCTCGACGTCCCGCCGAAAAGATAAAGGGACCGCTTCATGGATCTGCATCTCGGCGGCAAGACCGCCCTCGTCACCGGTGCCAGTACGGGCATCGGTGCCGAGATCGTCCGTCATCTGGCATCCGAAGGTGTGTCCGTCATCATGTTGGCAAGGCGGGCCGAGTTGATGACCGGGATTGCCGACGGCATCGAAGCTGCCGGACATGAAAGACCCCGGATCATCGCCGCTGATCTGACCGATCGGGACGACACCGCCCGTGTCGCCTGTGAAGCACAGCCGGACGGCAAGGCAGTGGATATCCTCGTCAACGCCGCCGGCGCTTCCCTGCCCATCGATATCTTCAGCGCGGACGATGCCTGGGATCAATCCATCGAGCTGAATTTCACGGCAGTTCGCAGACTCACCCAGGCCGTGTTACCGGGAATGCTGGCGCAGCGCTGGGGCCGGATCATCAGCTTCTCCGGCTCGACGGAACCCCGTGTCATCAACGCCGCCATCGCCGCCAAGGCAGCGCTGCATCTGTGGGCAAAAGGGTTGTCGTGTCAGGTGGCGAAGGATGGCGTGACCGTCAACTGCATCCCGCCCGGCCGCATCAACAGCGAGCAGATCCTGACCCGGCTCTATCCGACCGAAGAATCCCGTCAGGCCTTTATCAAGGCGAACATTCCGGCGGGCCACTTCGGAGAGCCGGAAGACGTTGCACCGCTGGTTGCTTTTCTGGCTTCGCCGCTGGCCAGCTATATCACCGGCGCCGTCATCCCCGTCGACGGCCTCACTGCATTACTTCGCGCACTAAACGGGTTTTCAGACGGCGACGTTATCGATCAACCTGGTTTTGCCGAGCCAAGCCGCCGCCAAAACCCGCATCGGTCGTCCGGCAGCCGGCATTTCCAGCGTTTCCGCATCCCTGACGGCAACATAATCGACACTGCTGAAGCCGGCCCTGTCCAATTCGCTGGTGGCGTCGGCGCAGGCGGCATCGATGGCATCGCCAACGGCAACACGCCGGGCAACGCCGTTGATTTCCTGATGCAGACGAGGCGCCAGCGTGCGTTCAACATTGCTGAGATAGGTGTTCCTGGACGACATGGCGAGGCCGTCGCTTTCGCGGACCGTCGCCCCGCCCACGATTTCAACCGGCAGATCAAGATCGCGGGCCATGGCGCGGACCACGCACAGCTGCTGGTAATCCTTCTCGCCGAAAATGGCGACGTCGGGCATCGTCTGGGTCATCAGCTTGGCGCAGACTGTGGCGACACCGCCGAAGAAATGCGGGCGAAATTCGCCGTCGAGAAGCTGGCTCAGGCCCTGCACCTCAACTTTGGTGCGGTGATTCTCGTGGTACATCTGCGTCACGTCCGGCGCATACAGGACATCGACATCGGCCTGCTCAAGCATCGCAATATCACGGGCCTCGTCGCGGGGATAGGTGGCGAAGTCCTCCGTCGGCGAAAATTGCGTCGGGTTAACGAAGATCGAAACGACCTGCCGGTCTGCGCAGTCGCCGGCCTGACGCACCAGTGACATGTGTCCGTCGTGCAACGCGCCCATGGTCGGCACCAGCGCAGTCCGCTCGCCGGCACGCCGCCAGCCGCCGACAACCTGACGTATCTCCGCAACCGACCGGAAAATTTCCATCTGCTTATTCCTTCGTCTGCTGGGCGCCGAAGCAATGTGCCAGCGTGGGGAACTGCCCACTACGCACGTCTTCGGCATACGCACCAACGGCCTCTTCGATAAGGTGGCCGGCATCAGCATAGCGCTTAACGAATTTAGGTGTGAAGTCTGCAAACAGGCCGACCATGTCCTGGGTCACAAGAATCTGGCCATCACACGCTGGTGATGCACCGATACCGATCAACGGCACCGAAGCGCGTTCGGTCACTTCGCGTGCGACCGGCTCAACCGTACCCTCGATGACAATGGCAAAGGCACCCGCCGCCTCAATCGCGGCAGCGTCGCGGTAGACCTGTTCGGCACCCGCATCGCCTTTGCCCTGAATTTTGAAGCCGCCCCGATGTTCGGCCTTTTGCGGCAACAGACCGATATGGCCCAGCACCGGCACGCCTGCAGCAACGATTGCGGCCACCGTCTCGGCCATTTCCTCGCCGCCCTCAAGCTTGACGGCCTGACAGCCGGTTTCCTCGAACACGCGTCTGGACGACGCCACCGCTTGCGCCGGGGACGTTTCGTAACTGCCGTGCGGCAGATCGACAACGACGCAGGCCCGTTCGGTGCCGCGCATGACCGCCTGGCCGTGCGCAATCATGATATCAAGGGTAACGCCGCGTGTGGTCTCGAGGCCGTACACCACCATCGCCAGTGAATCGCCGACCAGAACCAGATCGCAATGCGCATCGACACGCTTGGCCATAGGCGTGTCATAAGCCGTCAGACAGACCAGCGATCCGGCACCTTTGCAGGCACGGATATCCTCGGCATGAAGTCTCTGCTGCGCCATGATGATGGCGGCTCCTCTCCCCTGAATGTCTCAAACTCCCGGGTAGAAACTATCCCTATTTTATTGCGCTGCACAATAGTGAATTAACGGGTATAAATTCATTTATCTTTTGAATGCAGGGCATTACAGGGTTTCTTTCTGTGGATATCTATTTGCATCAATGTGCATGGAATCTGCCGACTAATCTTCATCAGCGCATGAAGTTTTATCGGCAAGCGACTGATTCTTTTTCTTCTTCTTCGGCTTGAAGGCCCAAAAAAGCACACCACAAAACAACACAAGCAGGATGATGACAAAATACTCGTTCAGCAGTGCCGCCATGGCTTTACCCTGCCTTCCAGATGCGCTCGGTGCGGCGAGACTTTACGGCTCTCCAGACGTTTGACAAGCCCGTTCACCCCCCTGAGACTCGCGCAACAAATCAAGGGTCATCCAATGCTTCGACGTCACTTCAAGAATTTAGCGCTGATGCCGCTCGTGGTCATGACCCTCAGTGCCTGCGACGACAGCATTGATATCGACCAGCATCGGCGTGGCAGTGCTGAAACTTATATGATTGCCATCGCCCACCCGTTGGCTGCCGAAGCCGGCCGGCGTGTTCTGGAAAAAGGCGGCAGCGCGGTCGATGCGGCCATTACGGCGGAACTGGTACTGACACTGGTCGAGCTACAATCTTCAGGCATCGGCGGCGGCGCCTTTATGGTGCATTACGACGCGTCGCAAGGCCTGAACGAAAGTTATGACGGCCGAGAAACGGCCCCTGCCTCGGCGGCACCGGACATGTTTATCGACGCTGCCGGAAAACCCATTCCGTGGCCGAAAGCGGCAACCGGCGGCCTTGCCGTCGGGGTGCCGGGCGCGCTCAGAATGCTGGCACTGGCCCATGCCGATCACGGCATCCTGCCGTGGGCCGATCTTTTTCAACCGGCAATCCGGCTGGCCGAAGACGGCTTCAAGGTGACACCCAGACTGGCCGGGCTTTTGGCCAAAGACACCGAGATGCCTGATATCCCGGGTACGCGTGAGTACTTTTATCCAGGCGGCAAACCGCTCAAGGCCGGTGACACCCTGAAAAACCCTGACTTGGCAAAAGTATTGAGGGCCGTCGCTGATAAAGGTGCTGCTGCCTTTTACACAGGTGACATTGCCGAAGGCATCACCCGGGCTATTGCCACCGCTGCTGTCAATCCGGCAATCATGACAGCTGACGATCTTGCCGGATACATTGCCAGAAAGCGCGAGCCGGTGTGCATACCGTACCGCACAGTCAGGGTCTGCGGCATGGGACCGCCTTCATCCGGCGGCATCCTGATCGCACAGATCCTCGGCATTCTTGATCATTTTGATCTGGGCGCGATGAAGCCCTTTTCCGCCGAGGCGGCACATCTGATCGTCGAGGCCAGTCGCCTCGCCTTCGCTGATCGCAATATTTACGTCGCCGACAGTGATTTCGTCCCGGTCCCGGTCGAGGGCCTGATCGATCCTGCGTACCTGGCGGAACGGGCACGACTGATCAGCCCCGATAAACGGATGCCCGAAGCTGCACCGGGTCGGGCCGGGCGCACCGCCTGGCACTGGAGCGCCGAAGCGGATGCCAGCAAAGGGCTATCGACAACCCACTTCTCGGTTTTGGACCGCCACGGCAATCTGGTCTCGATGACTGCCAGCATCGAACGCGCTTTCGGCTCCAAGCACATGGCACAGGGTTTTCTGCTCAACAACGAGCTGACCGATTTTTCGTTCCGGCCGACCGCCGACGGTTTCCCGGTCGCCAATGCGGTGATGCCGGGTAAACGTCCGCGCAGCACCATGTCGCCGACCATCGTCTTTGATGCGAACGACAAGCCATTGCTGGCGATCGGCTCCCCCGGCGGTTCCAGAATTGCCGGCTATACCCTGAAGGTTATTCTTGGTGTCATCGATTGGCACATGCATGTCGCCGATGCCATCGCTGCCCCCAATATCGTCAGCCGGGGCGGGCCGGTCGAACTTGAGGCCGGCACTGCTGCCGAAGCCTTGCAGCCGGCATTGCAGGCGCTTGGGCACAAAGTCTCGCTCAGCGAGATGAACAGCGGCTTGCATGGCATTTATCTGGGTCGCGGCGGCATTGTCGGCGGCGCCGATCCGAGGCGCGAAGGCGTCGTCCTCGGCGATTGAAGATTTCTCGTCAGCGCGTCAAATTTCACCCGGATGAATGGCGATATTGCTGGGCAAGCGCAATTTGAAGCAGGTCCCGTCAGGACCGGTCTGCAGCAGTTGAATGTCACCGCCATGCTCAGTTGCGACATCACGAACAATCACCAGACCAAGCCCGGTGCCGCCCTGTCGGCCAGAACCGGTAAAGGCCTGGAACAAGTTTTCCTGAGCCTTCAAAGGCAGGCCCGGACCATTGTCCTGTACATCAATATGGATGTGCCGATCATCTTTCATCGCTTTGATTGTCAGTTGAGTCGCGCCGGCCTGCATGGCGTTGCCGCACAGATTTTGCAGGGCACGCAGCAGATGGCGGCGATCCGCAACGATTTCCAGGGCCGGATCAACATCGATGGTCCAATGGGTATTCACCCGGTCGGATGACAATTCGAGCAGCCCCTGCACTTCTTCTATCAGATCGGCGAGCGGGAACAATCTGGGCCGCAGCACCAATGCGTCGTCGGCTGCATAGCTCAGGGTCTGACTGCAAAGATCGATGGCGCGATCAATCGCCTTCATCAGTCGGGGCGTGACCCGTTTGACTTCCGGGTCTTCGATATACTGCAGCTTGTCTGAGACCAACACCGCTGTTGCCAGCGTATTGCGGAGATCATGATTGATCTTGGCCATCGCGCTGCCCATGGCAGCCAGTCTGTTTTTCTGCTTCAGCGAAGCCTGCACCTGACGCTGCATTTCTGCCAGTTCGCTTTGCGCTGTACCGATTTCATCGCCACGCGGCACCGGTGTGATGATCCGGCTCGCATCTTCAGGGTTGTCGCGAAAGCCGACCATGGCCCGGGTCAAGCGCTGGATCGGCCGGACGATCATCCATTGCAGCGATATATACACCATACTTGCCGTAATCAGCGAGATGACCAGCGACAGATTGAAGATGCGCCATGAGAACGCGAGCATGGCGGTGCGCATGATCTCTTCATCAAACAGAACTTCGACGGTCAGATCGGGCTGTTTCGGTGGCATGCCGATGGCCCGGATGACCCGATTGTCTGTACGGGTCAGGGTATCGAAAGCCTCGGCGATCAGATTGAAAAATGTCACCCTGGCGCATATCCACCGACAGATCGACCGCCGGCGGCATGTCGCCACCGACCATCAGCATGCGCCGGTCCGGCCGGTTGACGATAATCGCCAGCGCCTCGGTCTGGCGTAAAAGCGCATTTTCAAGATCCTGATTGGGCTGTGTATCCGGCAGCGCATCCAGCGCCACCATCGACAGGTAGGCCCGGGCGATGAAATCCTCGATATAGGTCTTGCGGTAACGCGCCACGGAAGGTGTCCAGATCAGCACCTCGGCCAGCATGACAAAGCTGATGGTCAGGATCAGAAGCCGCGTCGACAGGGTAACAAACCGCTTCGCGGGGAGGGGTTGTTCGGCGCTCATTGTGGTTAATTTACGCCTTTTTACCCGAATTTTGCCAGAAATCGCACGATTTTCCGTGTTTTATCGCTGAATAGCGACGATGTGTAAAAACTGCCCGCGGCTCTTTTGCTGACCTCGCCGAACGTCGGATACGGCGCGATCATGGTCGCCATGCCGCCGATCTTGATTTTTTGCGCCATCGCCAGCACCCAGGTTTGTATAAGCTCGCCGGCTAATGGCCCGGCAATGCCGCAGCCGAGGATCACCCCTTTTTTCGTGGTGATGACCTTGATCATGCCTTCGGTTTCGCCTTCCGCCTGGGCGCGGTCGTTTTCATGATACGGCCAACGCAGGATGCGGATGCCGGCGCCATGCTTTTCCTTGGCCTGTGCTTCCGTAAGGCCAACCTGTGCCAGTTCCGGTGCCGTATATGTCACCCAGGGTACGCACGAATGATCCGCCTTGGCCGGCAGACGGAATAGGGCGTTCTTGATGACGACCCCGGCGTGATATCCGGCCACATGCGTGAACTGCAACCCGCCGGCGACATCACCGATGGCGAAAATCTTTTTGTTGGTGGTGCGCAACCGGGCATCGACGTCAATGCCTTTGGCTGAATAAGCAACACCGGCGGCTTCGAGATTGAGATCACCAACGTTGGCGCGCCGCCCCGTGGCAACAAGCAGATGCGATCCGGAAACTTTTTCCTCAACACCGTCTATGTCCAGAATGACGGCAACGCCGTCGCCGGCTTTTTCTACCCGGGAGATTTTCACCCCTTCGCGTATCATCAGGCCGTCTGCGTCCAGTTTCCGGCGCACCACATCAACCAGTTCAGGATCGTCCTTCGGCATCACCGAAAACATCTCGAGAACGGTCACCGCCGCGCCCAACTGGCGGTGTGCCTGTGCCAGCTCGATGCCGATCGGCCCACCGCCGATGACAATCAGATGGCCGGGCAGCGCGTCTGCGTAAAAAACCGTTTCGTTGGTATAATAGGGCACGTCCGCAAGCCCCGGGATTGGTGGCACGAAGGGTGATGATCCGGTGGCGATGACGAAACGCCTGGCCTTTATAGTTTTGCCGCCGGCTTCAACCGTTCCGGCATCGACGAAACGTCCGGCGGCTTCAATGACCTGCACCCCGAGGCCGGTGAAGCGTTCCACCGAATCGTTCGGTGCAATCGCGGCAATCGCCCCATGCACATGCTGAAAGACGCGGCTGGCATCGATTTTCGGCACCCCGGCATCAATCCCGAAGCGGCCGGCGTCACGGACACGTTGCGCCGCGTGTCCGGCCGCCAACAAGGCTTTTGACGGCACGCACCCGTAATTCAGACAATCGCCGCCCATCTTGCCCTTTTCCAGCAAAACGGTATCGGCACCCATCTGCTGCGCCCCGGCAGCAACGGACAGACCGCCGGATCCGGCACCGATAACGCAGATATCGGCTTTGATGGTCTCGGTCATTGCTTCGATCCCCGTGTCGGACGTGCGTTTGCGGATGCTCTGTACCGTTTGTACAGGACCGGCACCAGCGACAAAGCCGCTAGCCCGAGTATAGGACCAAGGATCTCGAACGAGAAGATGATACCGAGATCCGGTCTTCCGCCCTGCTCAAAAACCGCTCCCAGACCGTTGCCGACACTGACATAGACAAGCGATCCCGGCATGATGCCGAAGAATGTGCCGATGACATAGGTCCGCAATGAGACACCGAGAAATGCCGGGACCAGGTTGACCAGCCAGAACGGAAACAACGGCACCAGCCTGAGAACAAACATGTAGCTCAGCGCGTTTTCGTTGAAACCGGCTTCCATTTTGCGAATAGCCGACCCGGCCTTGGCGCGGAAAAAATCTGCAAGCGCGTAACGGGCGATCAGAAAAATCACTGTCGCGCCCAACGTCGCTCCGATGATCACATACAGGCCACCCATCACGGTGCCGAACACGAAACCGCCCGTCAACGTTGCCCATACCGCACCCGGGATCGACAGCGCGACCATCACACAATAGCCGACGACAAAGACCAGTGCCATCAGGACCTTATTGTCATCGGACCAATGCACGAGAAATTCCCGGTGTTCTTTCAAAGCCTGAAATGACAAGAACCGGTCCAGATCGAGGGCAAAAACGGCGGCCATCGCCGCCGCCACCGCCAACAGGGGAAGCAGCCGCTTGGCGACGGATTTCTGCCGGACGGGTGTGCCCGTCGCAGGTGCGCTATCCTGATCACCACCGCTCATGAGAGAAACTTCAAAGCCACTTTATCCCCTTTCGCCATTCGCCGATAGACCCAGCGTGGCGACGTCCCCCAGCCAAAAACCTACGCTGACAGCGGCATTGTCGCGAATACAGCGGCAAGAGCAACCAACGTTCCGTTAACGCCGCCTCAAGTTCACGTGAGCAACTGAAATTTAATGCAAGAAAAGCGCATCGGAATCGTTGACTTGCCTCCGCCCAGACCGTATACAGCGGGCGATTTCGCAAGGAGAAGTTCCGTGAAACGCACGTATCAGCCAAGCAAGCTCGTCCGCAAGCGCCGTCACGGCTTCCGTCACCGTATGGCGACGGTTGGTGGTCGACGCGTCCTTACCAGTCGCCGCGCCAAGGGCCGCAAGCGCCTGTCCGCCTAAGGCGTGGCGGTCGTTTCCGCGCCCGCATGTCCCAACCACCCCGAGAGCCCGGTCTCATTCGCCTCAAAAAGCGACGTGAGTTTCTGGCTGTCGCTGGGGCGAACCGTAAATGGGCGACGCCAGGGATGGTCGTTCAGGTTCGCATCCGGCCACCGGGTGAAGACGGCGAGGATGTCGTCCGGATCGGTTTTACCACCAGCCGCAAAGTCGGCAATGCGGTGGTCAGAAACCGCGCCAGACGCCGCCTTCGCGCCTGTGTCGACGCCATACTGCCAGGCCAGGTCAAACCCGGTCTGGATATTGTCGTTATCGGACGCCAGGCCACGCCGGGCCGCCCGTTTGCCGCATTGAAGGACGATTTCTTGAAAAGCCTTAAGAAACTCAACGCGTTGATGGACGGGCCGAACAGGACAGAGCCGCATGTTCAGTAATTTTATGGCGCGCAATATTATGGCATGGCCATTCCGGGCGCTGATTGCCGTCTACCGTTACGGTATTTCGCCCTTTATCCCCGGATCATGCCGGTATCACCCGAGTTGTTCCGCTTATGCGGATCAAGCATTTCATGCGCACGGCGTCGTAAAGGGAGGTTTTCTGACCTTTCGGCGAATCTTGCGTTGCCAGCCCTGGGGGGGATCGGGCTACGATCCCGTCCCCACCGCCAATACGGCCGATCTCAATGGCCGAAAAGGGAGTCCTGAACGCTCATGAGCGACCAAAAAAATATGATCCTGGCCATCGTCCTTTCGATCGCCATTCTTGTGTTGTTCGAGACATTCTTTAATACCGGCAGGGTCACCCCCGAGCAGGCTGCCCAGCAATCGGCACAGCCTCAACCCGCTCCGGGCCAGATGGCTCCAACGGTCCCGCAAGGCGGTCAGGCCCAGATCCCGGCGATCCCGGGTGGCGCTTCCATCGCCAACTCCGAACAAATGGTCGCACAGAGCCGCAAGGCCGCCCTCGACAGCGCCAAGCGCATCAAGATCGACGCACCCAGACTGCATGGCTCGATCGCCCTGACCGGCGGTCTGATCGATGACGTGACGATGATCGACTATCACAAGACCGTCGATCCGAAGAGTGCTGAAATCGTCCTGTTGTCGCCGCGCGGCTCCACAAATGCCTATTACACCGGCTACGGCTGGACCGGTGCTGAAGGACAGCCGATGCCGGGCCTTGATACCCCGTGGACGGCCGATCCGCGATACCCTGACCGCAGAAGCGCCCGTGACGCTAACCTGGGATAACGAGCCAGGGCCTGATTTTCAAGCGGATCATCAGCATCGATGCGAATTACATGTTCACCATCGAACAACAGGTCGAAAACAACACCGACAAGGCATTGACGCTCTATCCGTTTGGCCTGCTGAGCCGTTACGGCACGCCCGAAACCACCGATTTCTATATCCTGCATGAAGGCCTGCTCGGCGTTGTCGACGGCAAGCTTCAGGAAATGAACTACAGCGACGTCAAGGATGAGCCCGCCGGGATATCCGCCGAAACCACCGGCGGCTGGGTCGGGATCACCGACAAATACTGGCTGGCAACCCTGATCCCCAACCAGTCGGACAAAGTCCAGACCCGGTTCCTGCACCGCAAGGAAGGCCTGGTTGACGTTTATCAGGCTGATTTCCTGGGCGCACCCGTTCTGGTGCCGGCCAAGGGCAGCGCTGCATCGCAAAGCCATATGTTTGCCGGCGCCAAGGAAGTTAACCTGCTCGATGGTTACGCTGACAAGTTCGGCATCATCAATTTCGATCTGGCGATTGACTTCGGCTGGTTCTATTTCCTGACCAAACCGATCTTCCTGGCCCTTTTGTGGATTCACGCCCACGTCGGCAATCTCGGGGTTTCGATCCTGCTGCTGACCGTGGCGATCAAGATCCTGTTCTTCCCGCTCGCCAACAAATCCTATGTTTCGATGAGCAAGATGAAGAAATTGCAGCCGCAAATGGTCAAGCTGCGCGAGCGTTTCTCGGAAGACAAGGTCAAGCTCAACCAGGAGATGATGGCGCTCTACAAAAAGGAAAAGGTCAATCCGGCGTCCGGTTGCCTGCCGATCCTGCTACAGATTCCGGTGTTCTTCGCGCTCTATAAAGTGCTTTTCGTGACCATCGAGATGCGCCATGCGCCGTTCTTCGGCTGGATCCAGGATTTGTCGGCACCCGATCCGACGACCATCTTCAACCTGTTCGGCCTGATCCCGTTCACACCGCCTGATTTCCTGATGATTGGCATCTGGCCACTGATCATGGGCATATCTATGTTCATCCAGCAAAGGCTCAACCCGCAGCCGGCGGATCCAATCCAGGCGAAAATCTTCCTGTTCATGCCGATACTTTTCACCTTCCTTCTGGCTACTTTCCCGGCCGGACTGGTGATTTACTGGGCCTGGAACAACACGCTGTCGATCCTGCAGCAGTGGGTCATCATGCGGCGCATGGGGATCAATGCCAAAGAAGCGCTGAACTGATCATGGCCGTGATCATGTATGGGCGGTAGGGATGCCATCAACGCCTTACGAGCAGGCTCAGATCGAAGCCGGACGACTGCTTTTCTCCGGTGAGATGACATTTATGCTCGGTGCCCGTGAGCTGTCGCAGATACCGCGGAGCGACATTCCCGAAATCGCCTTTGCCGGGCGCTCCAACGTCGGCAAATCGAGCCTGCTCAACGCCCTGACCGGGCGCAAGCAGTTGGCCCGGACATCGCACACGCCCGGCCGCACCCGCGAGGTCAATTTTTTCAATGCCGGGGGCCGTCTGATGCTTGCCGACCTACCCGGGTATGGATACGCCAAGGCGCCGAAATCGGAAATTCACGGCTGGACCAACCTGATCGAGGATTATCTGCGCGGTCGCGTACAGTTGCGCCGCTGCTGCCTGTTGATTGATTCCAGGCACGGCTTCAAGGAAACCGATCGCACCGCGATGGCGATGATGGACCAGGCGGCACAGAATTATCAGATCGTGCTAACCAAGTGCGACAAGGTCAAACCCGGCCCACTGCAGCGGCTGGTTGATGCGATGCATCTTGAACTGGCCAAACACCCTGCCGCACACCCGGAAATCATGCGCACCAGTTCACGCGATGCCGAGGGCATTGCCGAACTGCGTGCCGAATTGGCCATGCTTGCGGAATAAAAATACGTACGGCGCATGGTGCATTCCATTTTCAACTGAAATGTTGTACCCCTGCTGATGAACCTTGTTTTTGTTCCATTGTCCAAACTGCATGAGTTAGTTGCCTATCATGAGTAAAAAGCACGATGAAAATCGCGAGGCCAACCTCGCCAAAGCCTTGGTCCTCTCCGAGGCCTTGCCCTACATGCGGCGTTTCAACGGGCGCACTGTGGTTGTCAAATTCGGCGGCAATGCGATGGGCGACCAAAAACTGTTCGATCTGTTCGCCCGTGACATGGTTCTGCTGCAGCAGGTCGGGATCCGCCCGATCGTCGTGCACGGCGGCGGACCGCAAATCGGGGCCATGCTTGAAAAACTGCAGATCAAATCGGAATTCATCGACGGCCTCAGGGTCACAGATCAGGCAACCATCGATATTGTCGAGATGGTGCTGTCGGGATCGATCAACAAACAGATCGTCACCGCCATCAACCAGGCCGGTGGCACTGCCGTCGGCTTGTCCGGCAAAGACGGCAATCTGATCCGGGCGGAAAAACTGCAGCGCACCAAGCGTGACCCGGACAGCAACATCGAACGGGTTATTGATCTCGGTCTGGTCGGTCAACCCAAGGTGATTTCAACCAAGGTTCTTGATTCCTTCGAGAAAAGCGACGTCATTCCGGTCATCGCACCAATCGGCATCGGACCTGACGGTGAAACGCTGAACATCAATGCCGACACCGCCGCCGGTGCCATCGCCGCAGCAACGCGGGCATCTCGCATGTATATGCTGACCGATATCGAAGGCGTTCTCGACAAGGATAAAAACCTGATTTCGGAGCTGAAAGTCTCGGAAGCCCAGGCGGCGATTGAAAGCGGCGTGATCTCAGGGGGCATGATTCCCAAGATCGAAACCTGCATCGAAGCCATTCAGGGCGGCGTCGATGGTGCCGCCATTATTGATGGCCGCGTCGCGCATACGGTTCTGGTTGAATTGTTTACCGAGGGCGGGGCCGGAACGCTGATCACCCGCGGCTGATTCGTCACGCCGGGCTGAGAATAATATCGATCTGCCAGATCAGGTCCTTTTCCGGCAACGGATAGCCGCCATCGACGGCCCTGAGAACGTCATCCGGGGCAATGCGGCAGATTTTTTCCTGCATGATTTCGGCCGTCTCGGCGCTGACCCCAGACCCGCCGGGCCAAGGCACCTACACGCCTTCGCGGTTGGGTGCGTCAAACACAGCAGCGCTTGCGGAAACGACACATCAGCCATGACTGAAACAATGGCCTTGGCAAACATGATGTCGCCTTTGGTCAACGCACCGATCAACGCCGCCTCGTCCAGTGTCCCTGCTGCCCATTCCTTAGCAGCCTTATCGAAAATATTGTCGTCATCGACGCTGACCCCGCCGCCTGCAGGTTCAGCGCCCCCGTTCAGGGCCGGCATGTTGGCCGCACCGTCACCCAGACGTTGCAAAACAATGTCCCGCACAGCATTGGCCACGTCATCGGGTAAGTCTTCACGCGATTGCATTCGCTTCAGCACATCTTCAGCGACAACGCGTGCAATCTTGACGGCAAGGCGGGAGGGAACGCGTGGGCGCATTGCCAGCGGCATATGCCAGAGATCAATGCGCGATGCATCAGCGATCACCCTATCCAGCGTTTCCTCGCGGATTTGCGCGCTGTCATTGGTCAGCAGCAGGGCAATCGCTTCGATATCAGCTGTATCGACAATAGCGTGACTGACATCAGCCGAAACGCCATTGCGCTGTGAAACCGCCGAGATTGCGCCCGGCGAGGGCTGGGCCAGAATGATTTCAATCAGATCATGGTCGCTCAGAACAGGTGAGTATTTCAGGATCGGGGTGGCGACAACCGATTCCACATCCCAGGCAAGGCGGCGAATCGCATTGGCCGGCGCGTTAGCGACTTCCTTCAGGGCTTCGGCAATTGTCTTGCGGACACGAAGAGCCTGATCCTTGGCCAAAAGTGTCAAGGCTTCATGGGCCATATCGCGGAGTCGATCCGTGGCATAGCCACTGCTCACCGTTTCCGGATTGGAAATCTTTTCTGCAATAGCCGCACGAACGGACTCATCGTCATCCTTGGCCAGCAGTAGGTCGGCATGCATCGGGGCCGTACTGTTTCTGGCAATCGCCAGTCGAACCACCGGTTGGGTATCCTGCGCCAGATAATACAGCAGTTCAGGCGCTACATCCGTGCGTTCTGCCAACGCTACGCGCGCTGATTCGTCGCCATCGTGGGCAATCGATTTCGCTTCGTCGTAGGTCAAAATCATTTTGTATTATGATGCTTTGAGTGCCTGCAGGGAAACAACCGAATACAGTGCCTGCTTGCCGTTGGCAATCGCTCAGGCGCGATCCGCCATGTTTGAGAAAAACTCTATGTGCCAATCAATATCGTCTTTTGACATCGGAAAGGTCTTGTCGTCAGTCGGCTCGATCACTTCCGAAGGTGATATCCGCCCCATCTGCTGCTGTATCATGACAATCATCGATACCGGCATCTCCGCCTTGCCGATCAGCGCAACGATTCCGGTTGGATTTTTATCGACAAAGACCTTACGGGCCAGTGGCACTGAAACGCCGGCGCGGACAATCAGCGCGGCAAATACAAATGCATGATCACCAGCCTGCAGGGCTTTCAAAATCACGCTGTCGACCAGTTTTCCAGCAGCCTGCAATCGGTTCGCCGTATCCAGCGGTGGATCAACCTTGAGAAAATCAAAACCGGCGCTGAGTGCTTTTCTTTCATGCGCCTTATCATTGCCCAGTCGGCCACGGACAATCTCGCTGACGGCGGCCATCGTCGATGCATCGAGATCCGTTCGCTCACGCAAGGCATGCAACAGGTTTTCGGCAAGATAGCCGGCCATCCCGTTGCGCCGCACCATCGGACGGCTTTGTTCTGACGGCCAGCGGCGCATTCGCCACAAATGAACGCCCTCTGCACGGTTGATCAGATCGTCGAGTGCCTCTTCGCGAAGTTGTGCCGAGTTGTTGCCAAGCAGATCGGCAATACCCTCGACATCATCCGTACCGATAATCGCATCTGCGAGATTTTCCGATACCTGATGACGCCGGGCGATCGCGGCAACACCACCAGCAGCAGGGCCCCGCTCAATGATCTCGATCAGATCGGTATCGCTGAGGACCGGTGAGTATTCGAGGACCGGGCCGGAAACCTCAATTTCAAGATCGCTGGCCAGTGTTTTGATGATGTCCGCCGGCGCACCGACCACATCCTTGAGCGCCTCCGAGAGAATGGCGCGGACTTTGGTGATCTGGTCGTTAGCCAGTGCCTGCAGGGCGTCTGCCGTTTGCGAACGGACCTTGTTGGATTCTTCGAAACTGAGATTAGGCGCGACGGTGGCAATTTTTTGCGCCAGACCACCGCGCACGTCGGCATCGACATCGTGTGCAAGCAGCAGATCGGTTTGTCTGGGGGCCGCAATATTTACGGCAACGGCACGCCTGACCTTCGCCGACACATCTTCGGCAAGAAAATAGAGAAGTTCCGGGGACAGGTCTTTCCGCTCGGCAAGGGCGGCACGAACCGATGGGTCATCACTGCGGGCGAGCGCCTTCGCTCGCTCATAGGTAATCGTTTCCTTTCCGATAACCCCACTCATAGCACTTAAACCCCTTGCGCCGCTTTCTCTTTTTATTAGCGGTCGTTCTGCTTCTAGTCGTGCAATTCAAGCGGCGCACCAGGTGGTGGCGCCAACTCAAAGCCTCCCTTGCTCTTCTTCTTAACCGAATACATTGCCGCATCCGCACGCGCAAGGAGGTCATCCAGAACCTCCCCGGTTTTCGGATTGAAGAACGCGACCCCGATCGAGATACCGAGGGGATGTTCATCATCACCCGACATCGTCACCATCTGCTTGCTTGTTTCAATCAGTTGTCCGGCGCGCTTTATGCTGGTCGCCTCGTCGATGCCATCAAGCCAGAGTGCAAATTCATCACCACCAAGCCGGGCCACCAGATCGCCGGGGCGGGAAAAATTAATCAGCATGTCACGCAGGTAAAGTATCGCGTCATCACCGGCCTGATGGCCGTGAACATCGTTAACCCGTTTGAAGTTGTCCATATCAACATAGAACATCGACGCCGTCTGTCCGCTGCGTTCAAGCCGGGCTATTCGTCTCGGTAGCTCTTCCTCGTAAAATGCACGGCGGTTCAGAAGACCGGTCATACTATCGGTTCGTGACAGTTTGACGATCCGTTCATGATTGGCGATCTGCTCATTGGCGATGCCGAGCTGGTTGGCAACATCGGTCAGCATCAACCGGTGGTCATTATCCCAGGCTTCGTCTTTTTTCGGTTTCCACATCGCGAGCGCGCCGTTAACGCCACTGCGGTACTGGGTCGTGGTCAGCAATGCAGACCAGTTGCCTTCGGTAATATCGATGACATCGCCGGCCTTGAGGCCGTCAATTTTAGCGCTGAGTTTCTCAACGCCATTGACGTTGCCGTATTCGGCAGCAACGGCAAATGCGCCACGATCAGAATCCTCACGGTAAATGCGTGATCCGGACGCGCCGAGTGCGCGCGCCGTCGCCGTTGCCGCGGCCATCAGCATGTCATGCGGCTCGATCTCGTCCCTGATCTGCGAAACGATATAATTCAAAAGCTGTTCGCGATGCCGGGCGCGGGCCAATGCGGCTTCGCTCTCACGTTCCTCGGTGACGTCACGGCAATTGCCACGGCAACCGATCCAGGTTTCGTTTTCGTCATCGTTCTTGACCAGCGGCAAAGCCGAAACCACCACACAAGCGGTGCTGCCGTCGCTTGTTGGTCATCCACATTTCAATATTGTCGAGTTTGCGCGTCGTCATGAACGGGAACGGCGTGAAGTCATCGGCATCGATGACGAAATCCCGGACCGCATGTCCGACAAGCTCATCCGGTTTGAATCCGAGCGCACCCTGCGGCGATACAAAGATAAATTTTCCCTGGGCATCCACTTCCCAGGAAAAATCACTGGAAATCTCAACCAGGTCCTTATAGCGCTGACGGGATTCGACCAGCGTCGTCCGCAGGTTTCGTTCCATTGTCAGATCGCGGGCCAGCACCAGGGTCTTTTCAACGGCACCATTGGCATCGAGGACAGGCAAGGCCGTCACATCCAGAACCAGCTCGCCGCGTGAAGTGGCGATGGTCAGTGTTGCATTGGCAATACTGGCACTATCCATGGATTTGCCGATCAGCGTCTCGATCTCGGCCACAGCGCCGCCGGCCAAAGCCTTTTCAAGCCCTGCCCCCTTGGCATTGGCGACCAGAGGCTTAGCGGCACGGTCGAGCAGCAATGCCGGCCCTGGATAGCCCGCAACCAGCTTGACGTCGCTATCGCTTGCTTGCGTCGCAGATGCCGGCGGCGAAGCTTCTTTAGCCATGGAATCACTCACTCAAAATTGTCCCCTCATGGGTTATACTAGAAGATGCACTGCAAGGGTGCCAGCACGCGATTGCATACCGACACGCATTCGTCCTTGCCACAATTGCACCTGAACGTTAACTAATGGCATCATGAAAAACGAAGATATTCAGACAATTAACAGCACTATACGCAGTCATCCTGACGAATTGCTTGCAGCTGGCGTATGGATCTTTGATCTCGATAACACGCTTTATCCCGCTTCATCCAAGCTGTTCGATCAGGTCGACTGGAATATGACCCGCTATGTCGGCGAACTGCTGGGCCTGGAGCCGGTCGCGGCAAGGGCACTGCAGAAACAATATTTCCGGGAATATGGAACGACAATGCGCGGCCTGATGACGGTACATGATGTTGACCCCGTGGCCTTTATGAACGACGTCCACACCATCGATCTGGCACCGATTGCCGCCGACCCGGTGCTCAACGATGCACTGGAACGGTTGCCCGGACGCAAGGTCATCTTCACCAACGGCACCACCCAGCATGCAGAGAACATCACCCGCCACCTCGGCATTGATCACTTCTTCGAAGGCTGCTTTGACATCATCGACGCCGGATATGAACCGAAGCCCGCCGCCCGGATCTACGACACTTTTTGCCAGCGTTTCGACATTGATCCCGCCGATGCGGTCATGGTCGAGGATATGGCCCGCAATCTGGTCCCGGCGGCGGCACTCGGCATGACCACCGTATGGCTTGATACCGGTGTCGCCTGGTCCCGGGACGGCGCCGAGCACGGCCATGTACACCACCGCGCCGACGATCTGTCGTCATGGCTGTCCGGTGTTGTCAACGGCGCGGCGCCGAAATAACGGCTTCCGTTGACAGCCAAGCCCAACCGGGCCAAATTCCGGGCGCACCCAACGCACCACCGGCGACAGAAACGACAGAGGAACACCATGGACACCAAACAGCTAGAAACCGTTATCGATGCCGCATGGGAAGATCGCGCCAACATTTCGCTGACCACAAAAGGCGAAGTCCGCGATGCCGTGACTACGGCGCTTGGTCTCCTCGATCAAGGGAAAGCCCGCGTTGCCGAAAAGGTCGACGGCAAATGGCAGGTCAACCAGTGGCTCAAGAAGGCCGTACTGCTGTCGTTCCGTCTCAATGACATGTCGCCTATACCGGGCGGACCGGGGGGCTCGCACTGGTGGGACAAGGTGCCGTCAAAATTCGAAAACATGGGCGAAAACGCATTTCGCGCCGCCGGCTTCCGCGCCGTACCGGGCGCCATCGTCAGAACATTCCGCCTTTATTGATAAAAACGTTGTGCTGATGCCGAGCTTCGTTAACCTCGGCGCGCATGTCGGCGAAGGCACCATGGTTGACACCTGGGCCACCGTCGGTTCATGCGCACAGGTCGGCAAGGGCGTGCATCTGTCAGGCGGCGTCGGTCTTGGCGGTGTGCTTGGACCCTGCTGCAGGCCAACCCGGTCATCATCGAGGACAACTGCTTCATCGGTGCCCGTTCGGAAGTCGTCGAAGGCGTTATTGTCGAAGAAGGCTCCGTGCTTTCCATGGGCGTCTTTATTACATCGACGACCAAGATCATCGACCGCAATACCGGCGAGATTTTCATCGGCCACGTACCGCCGTTTTCCGTCGTCGTGCCGGGCGCCATGCCGGGCAAGCCGCTGCCAGACGGATCCCCCGGCCCATCGCTGGCCTGCGCCGTCATCGTCAAACGCGTCGATGCGCAAACACGCTCCAAGACGTCGATCAATGAACTCCTCAGAACGTGACCCGGTCGCTGTTTCAGAGGCGCTGATCCGCCATGCCAGCGTCACGCCGGTTGACGGCGGCGCACTTGACGTCCTGATCGCCTACCTGACGCCGCTTGGCTTCGAATGTCACGACCTGACCTTTGATGATCCCGACGGCGAGCCAACCCGCAACCTGTATGCCAGAAAAGGGACCGAAGGCCCCAATTTCTGCTGGGCCGGGCATACGGATGTGGTCCCGCCGGGCGATCTGGCCGACTGGGAATCTGACCCGTTCTCGCCGGAAATCCGGGATGAACGGCTTTATGGGCGGGGTGCCGCCGACATGAAATGCGCGGTCGCCTGCATGATGACGGCAACCGCCGATTTTCTTGCCGGTGCCGGCGACGACTTCAAAGGCTCGATCAGTTTCCTGATCACCGGCGACGAAGAGGGCGACGCCACCAACGGCACCAAAAAGGTTCTGGACTGGCTGAAGGGGCGCGGCGAGACCTTGGATGCCTGCCTTGTCGGCGAGCCGACGAATCCTGAACAACTCTCCGACATGGTCAAGATCGGCCGGCGCGGCTCGATGAACGTGTGGCTCGACGTCGAAGGCGTTCAGGGGCACTCGGCTTACCCCCATCTGGCCGACAACCCGATCCACAAGATGATGGGTCTGCTGACGTCTTTGACCGACGTGCCGTTGGACGAAGGCTCCGATCATTTTCAGCCGAGTACCCTGCAGGTGACCACGGTTGATGTCGCCAACGCTGCAACCAACGTCATCCCGGCGCGCGCCTCTGCCCGCGTCAACATCCGCTTCAATGACCTGCATACATCCGACAGCATCATCCAGTTGCTCAAAGGCCGGCTCGATCAGGCCGGCGGCGGTTATGAGATGCGGTCCCGGGTATCCGGAGAAAGTTTCCTGACACCACCCGGCGCCCTCAGCAAGACGGTTGTCGCCGCGATCCATGAGACCACCGGCAAAAAGCCCGAACTGAGCACCACCGGCGGCACCTCCGATGCACGGTTTATCAAGGACCACTGCCCGGTCGTCGAATTCGGCCTGATCAACCAGACCGCCCACAAGGTCAACGAGAACGTCCGCGTCGAAGACATCCGGGCCTTGTCGACGATCTACACCCGGATACTCGACGGCTTCTTCGGTCCGCAGCGCTAATGCCCTGGGCCGAGGTCCGCTATTATCTGACCGGGGCCCTGCGGCTGGCCAGATTTGATGTCAGTGGCCTGGCCAGCTTCGGCGACCAACCCAAAGATGCCAGGCGGTCTTTTTACGCCGCTGTCGTCGTTGCTCCGTTGTATCTTGTGTGGATCACCCTGCACGGGCCGGCCTTGCCCGCAGAAGCTTCGATCATCCACCATTTTCTCGCGGAAACACTGAGCTACGTTATCGGCTGGCTGATCTTTCCGTTAGTCATGTGGCGGTTCTGTGAATTTCTGAATTGCGGTCAGAAATTTTTTCACTTCATCACGGCCTATAACTGGACCGCTGTGATCCAGAACGGCCTGTTCATGGCCATGGATCTATTATGCTGGCTGTTCGGCGCACCGGATCAGGCACGCGGATTTTTCGGCCTGGTCCTGCTGGTGTATATCCTGATGTACAGCTGGTTCGTGGCTCGTCACGCGCTGGCCCTGCCGTTCGGACAGGCCCTTGCCGTAGTCACGCTCGACATGCTGGCATCGCTCCTTTGGGAAGTGTTCTCAGGCGGACTCACGAGCGGTCGATAGCCGCCCTCTCACCATCAGATGTCGACGCCGCCGCCAATAAACTCATACAGCGGCCTCAGCATTTCCTGCCAGTCAAAGGTCACATAAAGCGCACCGAGCCCGATCAGCCCCATCAGGATCGGTGAACCGAGAATACCGCCGATGGTCAGCATCAGGCCGACGAAAGCCCACATACCCTGCCCCCTGAGCAACGCAATCAGCGAAAACAGCAAACCGAGCGGCGTAAAGATGATGGCCGGCCCAAAGATTCCCAGCAAACCAAAGCCCGCCGCCAGATAGCCGGAAAGCGGGGTTTTCGGCACGGGCTGACGCGCTGCCTTGCCCTGTTCCGAAAGACTGAGGGGAATTTTATCCATGGCTTAACCTATCATATCAATGCGGACGCGTCATCGTATCGGACCCGGCTCAGATAGAGTCCCGCAGCCGGTGCGGTCGGGCCGCCCTGGGCACGGTCACACTTTTCAAGCGCAGCGACGACATCCGCCGGTTGCCACCTGCCATGGCCGACCAGATGCAGGGTTCCGACAAAATTGCGCACCTGATGATACAGGAACGACCGCGCTTCACAGACCACATGGATTTCATCCCCGAACCTGGCAACATCGAGCCTGTCCAGGGTTTTTACCGGCGATTTGGCCTGGCAATCGGCAGCCCGGAATGTTGAGAAATCATGCTGCCCGAGCAGGCCCTGAGCGGCTTCATGCATGATCCCCGCATCAAGCGGCGTTGCTACCCACCAGACCCGTCCAGAATCCACCGCCGGCGGCGACCGGCGGTTGAGAATGCGATACAAATAGGCCCGACCGGTTGCCGAAAAACGGGCGTGGAAGTCATCCGGGGCGATTTCCACCGCCAGCACACTGACCGGGTGCGGGCGCACATGGTAATTGAGCGCATCGCGCACAGTATCAACCGGATAATCCCTGGCAAAATCAAGGTGTGCGACCTGTGCCAGCGCATGCACGCCGGAATCGGTGCGGCCGGCACCCTGAACAAGGGTTTCGACGCCAGACAGGCTGAAAGCCGCCTTTTCCAGCACCGCCTGCACGGTGGGTTCATCGTTCTGGCGCTGCCAGCCATAAAACGATCCGCCATCATATTCGATTGTTAACTTATAGCGGGGCATTCAGCGCTTTCCTCAGTTTATTCCGCAGGACTTCCATATAGACTCCAAATTACCGCGAATTGGTGCGAAAGTTCATCTGATACCACCATAGAATTGTCAAACATCCGAGGTTTGAATGAGCGACGACGCGCCCGAGTCCCTGCTGATAGAGAATGATCGGGATTCGCTCCATGTCCTGCCGTTGGAGATTCTGCCCCTGAAAACACCGGGCCTCAAGCGCGCGCGGATGATCAAGAATGCCGGCCTCAGCAGTGCGATTGAACTGTTTCAGGACGCCAGCGCCGGCAGCGGTCAGCTGGATGTGCGCGATCTGCCCAATGAATTCGACTGGAAAGAAGGCAACAATCACCCCGATATGATCATTCTGCGCAAGGTCGCAGCTCTGCCCAGTTATGACGTCTTTTCACTTCGCGTCGCCTTGCGCCAGCTCGGCATCGTCGTCAATGACAACGAGGCCCTGAAACTGTCGCCGGAAATGAACAAGGAACTGACGACCTATATGACCGACTTCACGCGGCCGCTGATCAAGCAGATCTACGGCAAAGATGACAGCGTCAAGATCGAAACCTTCGAAGATGTGGTCGGCCTGTTCCGAGACCCCGACGTCAAAATGGCGTTGGAAAAGCTCAAGATGATGGCCGAGAAACTCGGCATCAAACCGGAAGATGTGCCTTCGTTCATCGAAGATTACGGCGATATCTTCCTGTCGCTGTCCTATTACCGGAGGTGTCTGGATTCAATCTCGCCGATCATCAACGATTTTCTCGATGCGCTGCCCGAGTTGCGCAAGAACTACAGTCTGAAGCACGATCAGAGTCTGCAGAAAACCGTCAACATGATGGACACAAAGATCAGCAAACTGGCGGGACAGATCCGCAACCGCTTCGACAGTTTTGAGGCCGGCACCAAGGACATGTGGGACGACATATCCGAAGAAAAATTCCGCAAGTTGCAGAAAACCATCAAGAGCCATCATGTCACGCTGGGCGGCACATTGTGCTCGCTCAGCGTCAAGATGGATGCATGGCACACCCTGTTTCCGAGGCGATCTTCCGGTGGCCCGCAAAAGCGCGCCGAGTTCATCATGACGCATATGCGTCAGGGCATGGACAAGATTAAAAATCCCGACGAATCCCGACCCGTCGTAATGTTCCAATAAGACGGTTATGGCTTGATCATAGTACCGATGGGCACCGGATAGCCGCGCAGGAATGCCTCGGCATCCATCATCCCCTTGCCGGGCCGTTGCAGCGTGAGCGGCCTGATCGCCCCTTCGGCGCAGGCAATGGTCAGATGGTCGTCAACGACGTGGCCCGGATCGGCAGTGATGCCGTCCACCACCGCGCAGGCAGCGACTTTGATCCGCTCACCCGCAATCTCGAACCACGTTCCCGGCCACGGATTGAGTGCCCGGATTTCCCGCTCCAGCGCTGTTGCCGGTTTGTTGAAATCCATCACGCCCCTCATGGCGATCAAGCTTGTGCGCATATGTGACGCCATCCGTTGGTTGTGGAACTGGCTTGAGCGTGCCGTTGGCAAATTTTTCCAGCGTATCCGTCAGCAGCGCCGCCCCCATCAGCGAAAGCCGGTCATGCAACGTGCTCGCGGTTTCGTCAGCAGCAATCGGTGTGTGCTGTTCGGCCAGGACGCCACCGGTGTCCAGTCCCTCATCCATTTTCATAATGCCGACACCCGTTTGAGTATCGCCGGCGATAATGGCGCGCTGGATCGGTGCCGCGCCGCGCCACCGCGGCAGCAGGGACGCATGCACGTTGAGACAACCGAGCTTTGGTGCTTCAAGAATTTCACGCGGCAGGATCAGACCATAGGCAACAACGACCGCAGCATCGAGGCCTAAGGCGGCAAACGATTTCTGTTCTTGCGCATCGCGCAGGGTTTTCGGAGTCATCACCTCGATACCATGCGCCACAGCCGCAGCATGGACCGGACACATCCGCTCGCGTTGACCGCGTCCGGCCGGCTTAGGTGGTTGGGCATAAATCCGCACCACATCATGGCCCCGCTCAAGCAAGGCGTTCAGGCACGGCAGAGAAAATTCAGGGCTGCCCATGAATGCCAGCTTGAGGGGGGTTGGGCGGCTCACGTAATTACCACGCGCCCGTCACGCATTTGTCTGGGCGAGCTTTTTCGCCTTTTGCAGTTTACGCAGGATCATGTTGCGTTTCAGGGCCGAGACGTGATCAACGAACAGCACGCCATCAAGATGATCGATCTCGTGCTGAATGCAGGTCGCCAGGATCCCCTCCGCATTGATTTCACGAATTTCATTATCACGGTCCAGATAGCGCACCCGGACCCAGTCCGGTCGGGTGACTTCGGCATAATGTTCGGGCAATGACAAACAGCCTTCTTCGTGCGGCCGGTCTTCCTCCGCCACGCCGATGATCTGCGGGTTGGCGAGGAACATCGGTTTCCGCTCATCCCCTTCTCTGGCGACGTCGACAACGATGACCCGGCGCTGGTCGCCGACTTGCGGCGCCGCCAGACCGATCCCGTTGGCCGCATACATGCTGTCCAGCATGTCGTCCATCAGTTTGCGGACGCTTGCATCGACCGCACTAACGGGCTTGGCCTTGATTTTCAGCCGCGGGTCCGGGGCAACGATGATCGGCAAAACGGCCATATTCAATTCCACAAAACGTTGGTTCCTAGAGTGGAAATATGACCTTGGCATCGGATCGTCAAGAAACCACACTCATTTAACGGCAGGAAACAATGGGACATGGCGTATGTGGCAAGGCCTGATCGGCATCGTGGCGTTCCCCCTGATCGCCTGGATACTCAGTGAAAACCGCCGCGGCGCCAATCTCAGGGCCGTGCTGATCGGGCTTGGCGTGCAGCTGGCCCTGGCCGCCCTGTTGCTCGGCATTCCCGTCCTGAAACAGGCTTTCCTGACCCTGAACGGCGTCGTCATGGCGTTGATGGATGCGACCCGCGCCGGCACCGCGTTCGTGTTTGGCTATATCGGCGGCGATACCCTGCCGTTCGCATCCAGCGGCGTCGGCACATCCTTCAATCTGGCGTTTCAGGCCTTGCCGCTGATTCTAATCGTCAGCGCCCTGTCGGCGTTGTTGTTTCACTGGCGGATATTGCCGCTGGTCGTCCGAGGTGCCGCATGGCTGCTCGAACGCGGCTTCGGTATCGGCGGCGCGCTGGGTATCGGCATCGCTGCCAACGTCTTCGTCGGCATGGTCGAAAGCCCGCTGCTGGTCAGACCTTATCTGAAAAACATGGGCCGTGGTGAACTGTTCGTGCTGATGACCGCCGGCATGGCAACTGTCGCCGGCACCGTCATGGTGCTGTATGCAAGCCTTCTCGACGTCGCCGTGCCGGGTGCACTGGGGCATATCCTGACCGCTTCGATCCTGAGTGCGCCGGCTGCCATCACCATTGCCACCCTGATGGTGCCGCTCGGCCAAGTGACACCCGGCACCCTCGATATCCCTGATGACGGCAACGCCATGGCCGCCATCACACGCGGCACCATGGAAGGCGTCGGATTGCTGATCAACGTCGTTGCCATGCTGGTCGTCGCCGTTGCTCTGGTCGCGCTGCTCAATGCCGGATTGGGGCTGTTGCCAGACGTATTTGGCCAGAGCCTGACGCTCGAGCGCGTGCTGGGCTGGATCATGGCGCCGGTCACGTTCGCCATGGGCGTGCCCTGGGCCGAAGCGGCGCAGGCCGGATCACTGATGGGAATCAAGACCGTCCTCAACGAGTTCCTCGCTTACCTGCAGATGGCCGGGCTTGCCGATGAAGCCCTGTCATCACGCAGCCGTCTGATCATGACGTATGCGCTGTGCGGCTTCGCCAATTTCGGCAGCCTCGGCATCATGATCGGCGGCCTCGTCACCATGTGCCCGGAAAGGCGCGCAGAAATCATCGCCCTCGGCGGACGCACCATCATTTCCGGCACGCTGGCGACCTGCCTGACCGGCGCAGTCGCCGGATTATTTTTCTAACGTCTGACCCGTACCCTATAGCTCAGATCAACCGCACCTCCGGCTGGCACCGTGATCTCCCACGTGGCGGCGATACCGTCGCGCTTGTTCGTGTGGGTTTCAGAAAGAATTTCCCAGTCCCCGGGAATATCCTCGATAACACGGACCACGGCAGGCGCCGGCGCACCGTTTCTGAGCGTTAACGTAAACGCCGTTTCGGTCTGCCGTTCCGCGACCTGTTTGAAATCGGTCTGCTTGCGCGCGACCGTCACATCAAAGGCCGTGCCGAGATCAAGGGCCAATTCCTGACCCAACGCTGTATTCCCGACCCTGTCCTCGCCGATGAAACGCAACACCCCTTTGTCGTCCCGGACATAGGCCCTGAGCAGCCCGGCCGGCAGCGGCATCCCGAGATGGCTGGCAACATCGTTGACGATCATGATCCTTTGCCTGGTCGGTTCAGGCTCGGATGTGCCGCGCATGGTCCCGAAAACGGGTGCGCCACTTCTGAATTCGAGAACCCGCCTTGAGACCACGCCATCCGCACCCAGCAATCTGATTTGCCGGGTTTCCTTGTCCAGGAGCATCACCGTTTCCGGCATGGCATACATGTGAAAGGCGGAAAGCGCGCTTCTTGGCGCGTTGAAACCGTCGGCTGCCGACATGGCTTCTGCCCGCATCAGTATTTTGCCCTGCGGCGCCTGCGGCTCGCGGGCGACGTCGCCAGCGACCAGCGAGACCAGTGCCGGGCCGAAATCAACACCGGCATTGTTCTCAATCTTTGCCCAGCCACTCAGATCAAGGCTGTCATGGGCCGCATTGAAGACCGCCGTATAGACGGCGTTCCAGGCAATGCCGTTGGTCAGATACGCCACTCTGGCCGCTGTCTGCTGCGTGAGCGGCTCAGCCAGCGTCAGTGACAGGGTCGGTCGGGCATGCAGATCGTCCGGTACCCGCTCGAAGACGATCCGACCGGGCGGGTTGGTCTCGATCCGCCCGCCCACATTCAGCACGAGGCCGCCGGCGACGCTCAACACTGTGGCATCTTCAGTCGTTTCCGCCCCGGTCGCCGGGTTGGTCCTGACCAGCTTGACGGTTTTCCCAAGCGCCCGGCTGAGTAATGCGTGTTCCGTCAGAATATCCGAATCGAGGGCGATTTCGCGCACGTCCGGTCCGTCAATCAGCTCAACACGGACACTGTCGGCAATCATCAACGGCCCGACACGGTCCAGTCGCACAGTCTTGTCCGGTCCCGCAGGCAGGCTGCGGGCTTCATCGACAAGAGTCAGGCCGTTGCCATAAATCGTCAGCCTGAGCGCCGCACCCGGCGCTTCCTGCGCCCAGGCGGGGGAAGCCAGCAGCAGCCCCGTCGACAAAACGGCGAGCATTGGGGCAAAGCGTAGGGTCATGGTGAAGTCCTTTGGTCAGAGTTCGGGCATCGGGCGTTTGCGTCCGAGCTGCCACTCATGCAAGCTTTACGGACAGATTTTGACGAAAGAGAGGCAGCGTGCAAGTCGACATCCAGACAATGCTGATTTTGGCGGGACTCTGCATTGTTCTGGTCACTGTTATTGTTGCCATGAACAGCGGCGCCCGGGCCCGGGCCGAGCAGGCGGCCAGGATGCAACAACTGGCCGAAATTTCACAAAATCTGGCCAATGCGCAGACCAGTCTGGCCGGCCGGATGGAGCAGGCACAGGCTGATTCCAATCAACGTCTCGACAGTCTGTCCAAACGGCTCGGTGACGGCCTCAGCGAACAGACGGCAAAGACCGGTGAAACGCTCAAAGTTTTGCATGAGCGGCTGGCGCTGATCGACAATGCGCAAAAGAACATCACCGATCTGTCGGTACAGATGGTCAGCCTGCAGGATATCCTGTCCAACAAACAGGCTCGTGGCGCGTTCGGTGAAATCCAGTTGAACGACCTGATCTCGTCCGCCCTGCCGGCATCAGCCTTTGAAGTTTCAGTCGACGCTCAGCAACGGCAAACGCGCTGACTGCGTATTGAAATTACCCAACCCGCCGGGGCCGATCGTCATCGACAGCAAATTCCCGCTGGAAAGTTATTCGACGCTCAGGAACGCCGAGACCGACGCTGACAAGATTCAGGCCGGTCGTGCATTTTCTGCGGCCGTCATCAAGCATATCAAGGACATTGCCGAGCGCTATATCCTGCCCGGCGAAACATCGGAAAGTGCGTTGATGTTTTTGCCTTCAGAAGCGGTCTACGCTGAACTGCACGCCAATTTCAGGAACGTCGTCGAGGAAGGGTTCCGCCGCCGGGTCTGGATCGTCTCGCCGACAACCCTGATGGCGACGCTGAACACGGTCCGCGCCATTCTGCGCGACGTCCACATGCGTGAACAGGCCGACGTCATTCAGACCGAAGTCCGCAAGATGCTGGAAGACGTCACCCGCCTCGATGATCGGGTCAGCAAATTACAGACGCATTTCGATCAGGCCCATCGAGATATCCGCGACATCAGCATCTCGACGGAAAAAGTCACCAAACGCGGTGCACGGATCGAGGCCCTGCAGTTGGGCGACGGCACGGAGTCTCCGGACAAACTGCTGGCACCGGCGTCCGGTACGCCAGCCGGCAAGGTTGTCGAATGAGCTTCGATCTGAAAATCCTGAAAACCGCACTGCAAGGGCATGCCAAATACATCGGCGGCATGGACGGCGGCAAGCGTGCCGACATCCGCATGAAGGACCTCAGGGGACTGAAGCTCAACAAGGTCAATCTGCGCGAGGCCGTCCTGACCGGATGTGATTTTTCCGGCGGATTTTTCGCCGGGGCCGATTTTCGGGGCGCCGATCTTTACGGCTGCAATTTCACCGGAGCCGATTTATCCCATACCAAGTTTGATCGCGCCGACATGCGTGGGACCAAACTGACCGGTGCCAATCTCGAGCATGCCTCAATGATCGAAGTGGATCTGCGTGCCGGACAGGTCGCCGAAATTACCTGGAAGCTGCAGGGGGCCGCGCTGTCAAAGGAAGACAAGGGACGTGCTGAAGATTTGAAGGAAAATATTGCCGAAGCCAATCTGGCTGAGGCCAGCATGAAAAATGCTGACCTGCAATCGGCCGATATGCAATCGGCCAATTTCGACAATGCCAACCTGTCCAAGGCCAACCTGTCCAAAGCGAAGCTTGGTGGCGCGTCTCTTAAGGGGCCAACCTCGGGGAAACCAATCTGAGCGAGGCCAATCTTGAATCTGCCTGCCTCGACAATGCCAACATGCGCGGCGCCGTGCTCAATTCAACCAACCTGCAACATGCCAGTGTCGAAAACGTCATCGTGCCCGAAACACTGACCCATCTCGATGTGCCGGTGCGCAACAAAATGGTCAAGCATCACAACTGGATACGGTCAAACGGCGAGGATGGTACACCGGCCAACCTTGAAGGGGTTGATCTGTCAGGGACCAATTTGCGCGGCGTCAATCTCAGCGGCATGAGTTTGAAATCCGTCGACTTTCAGGACAGCAACCTCAGCGACACCATTTGTCTTTTCACTTTTTTTCAAGGCTCGAAACTGACGGGGGCCAAACTCAGGAACGCCGATCTGGATGCCGCCAATTTCCACATGTGCGTTCTCAAGAAAGCGGATTTTCGCGGCGCCAATCTTCGTCCGATTGTCGTCCGCAACAAGGAAGGCCAGACAACAGGGCAACACTGGCGCACCAATCTGTCTCAAGCCATTCTCACCGAGGCTAATTTTGCCGGCGCTTTCCTCAAGGAAGTCGACCTGCGCGGCACAGAGTTGACCGATGTTATTGTTGAGAAAGCCACCTTCGTCGGTTGCAATTTTGATGATGGCGTCGCCGATACCCTGCAGGCCGCTGGTGCCATCATCAAAGCGCTTGATGACGAAGAGTATGTGGCACCAGAAAAGTAAATCCTGACTTGCCGTCAGGCATCACGCGTCCGTAAGTGCAAAAATTGCGAATACGGGAAAATTCAGCCCGCTTATATTCTTTATAGCTAATGTATATTCCATCGGTTAGCATTGTTTTTTTGTTTGTGAATATAGCGGCCATTACTGATTGGCTCTTGGGGAGCTATGACTGAGGGGGGACATCCCGGGCGCATCGCAGCCTTGGGATCGGGGATCATACACCGATATTCAGCTGTCCTGATTGCGAAGGCGGATTGTTTGATCTGTATTCGGACGTCAAGGGCCAGCCGACCGTGATGGTTTTTCTTGGCGATGAATGCCTGAAGGCAAAAATCAGAAAAAATTGCTGCCGCCGTCGATTTCGATACCGAACAGGCGCAGATCGTCACCTTCGTGAACGGCACGCCTGAACAGGTTCTGGACATCAAACAGGCCGCCGACTGGCCACACCAGACCGTTGCTGACGCTGCTGGTGATATCACGACAACACTTGCCGCCATGTCTGATGTCCCGGCGCCATCGGTCTATGTTCTTGATCCCAACCAGCGGATCGTCGGCATGATCAATCTCGATGAAATCGGCGACAATTTGACACCCTGGGTCAAGGAACACGTTCGCAGCGCCGCACACGACAGCACCGAAGAGACGATCAGCAGGGCAGCCCCTGTGCTGATTATTCCGCGCGTCCTTGAACCACAGGATTGCGACTGGCTGATCGGCCTGTGGCGTGACGGCGAAAAGCATCAGGGTCAAGTGGCGCTGGGATCAACCGCCGCCGAAACCCATGGCGTGAATGTCGCCTTCAAACGACGCGAGGATTACGTCATCAACGACGTCGAAAGTCGTATAATCGCATCATCAACCGGCTGATGCCCAGGATGGTGCCGGAAATTTCAAAGATTTATCATTACGAGAACTGGAAGATCGAAGCCTTCCGCATCGGCTGCTACAAGGCCGAAGATCAGGGGTTTTTCCATGTTCATCGCGACGACTGCAACCCGAGCGTCAAACATCGCAAATACGCCGTCACCATCAATCTGAATACCGGTGCTTACGAGGGTGGCGATCTGCGTTTTCCGGAATACGGAAACGAGCTTTATCAGCCACCGGCCGGCGGCGCGATCGTGTTTTCATGTTCGATGCTACACGAGGTGATGCCGGTTACTGCCGGCGAGCGCTATGTGCTGCTGACGTTTCTCACTGATTAGGCCTGGTCTAAACCGGCCTTCTGTCCCTGAGTGCTGCCGAGATTGTGCCGTCATCGAGATAATCCAGCTCGCCGCCGACCGGCACACCGTGCGCCAGCCCCGATACCTTCACGCCCTTTTCATGCAGACGGTCGGCAATGTAATGCGCCGTGGTCTGACCATCGACGGTGGCGCTGGTCGCCAGAATGACTTCCGTCGTCGGTGCGCTCTGGGTTCGGGCAATCAGTTCCGGAATACTCAGATCATCGGGGCCGATGCCGTCCAGCGCCGACAAGGTGCCGCCCAGCACATGATAGCGCCCTTTGAAGCTCGCCGTCCGCTCCAGCGCCCATAAATCGGCAACGTCCTCGACCACGCAGATCACCGCACCGTCGCGTCTCGGGTCATTACAGATGGCGCAGGGATCGCGGGTATCAAGATTGCCGCAGCTTGAGCAAGCCCGGACCCTATCGCCGGCATCGGCCAACGCGGCAGCGAGCGGTTGCAACAGGGATCTGCGGCGCTTCAACAATTGCAGAACCGCCCGTCGGGCCGAGCGTGGCCCAAGCCCCGGCAATTTCGCCAGAAGCTGCACCAGACGTGCTCTACTCTCGTGTTCGGCCATGCTGTTTTCAGAACGGCAGTTGCATGCCAGGCGGCAGCGATAGTCCGCCTGTGATTTCCTGCATCTTCTCGCGCGTTGCCTCGTCTGTCTTGGTACGCGCATCGTTGATCGCAGCGACGATCAGGTCCTCAAGCACTTCGGCATCATCCGGATTGACCAGTGACGGGTCGATCAGAACCTTTTTGGCGAGCCCCTTGCCGGTCAGCGTGACCTGACACATGCCGCCCGCGGATTTTCCGACGATTTCCATCGCTTCGAGTTCGGCTTGCATATCCGCCATCTTCTGCTGGATCTGCTGAGCCTGCTTCATCATCTGACCGAGATTTTTCATAGTCGGCGTTGCTCCATCGCTTTTCTGGGAATCATTGGCAAAGCCCTGTATAACATCTGCCATGCTGCATCAAAACCTGTTCGTCTTCGATATTGAAACTGTCCCCGATACGGACGCCGCGCCGAACCTGACCGGGGAAACCTCGCCGGACCGCGCGGTGCGCCGTGCCGCCATCGAGCAATACCATCTGGATATCACCGACGGAAAGAACAGCTTTCCGCGCCAGCCGTTCCACAAGGTTGTGGCGATTTCATTTCTGGAAGCGGAAATCGAGCGCGACGGCGCGCAGGAGGGCTATACCCTGCGCGATCTGCGTTCCGGTGGCGAAGCCGACTATGACGAAGCCCGCCTGCTGCAGGGGTTCTTCACCTATCTTGAGCGCCAGAAGCCCAGACTGGTCAGCTTCAACGGGCGCACTTTCGATCTGCCGGTACTCAAATACCGGGCCATGGTGCATGGCATTTCATCGCCATGGCTGCATAAGTCCGGCGACAAGTGGAACAGCTACGGCTATCGCTACGCCACTGACTGGCATTGTGATTTACTGGACGTGCTGTCCGACTTTGGTGCCTCGGCCCGGGTCAAGCTGAACGAAGTCTGTGCCGCCTTCGGATTTGCCGGAAAATTCGGCGTCGACGGCTCAATGGTAGCCGAGATGATCGATCAGGGCAAAATCAACGAGGTCCGTCATTACTGCGAAACCGATGTGCTGAACACATATCTGGTTTATCTGCGCTGGCAACTGCACACGGGGACACTGAACAAGGCCGGATACAACGCGTCCGTCGCCGATCTGGTCAATTTCATCAATACGGAAAAAGATACACGCCCTTATCTCGGAGACTTCATGGAGGCATGGGGCGAGGCTTCAGACAATACCTTCATGCTGGAATAGACCAGGCCGCTGTACCGCTTCACGCTTCCGGATCAAAATAATTGTAGAGATCAATCTCGGCATCGACATAGTCTTCGATCGCCTGCGGCACATCGTCGTAATAGCCGACCGAAAGCACCCGGTCCACAGAGCTGTCCGGCGCCGAGCGGCATGGCATACGCAGGACCGCCTCGTATTTGCGATCCCAGGATTTTTCGCCCAGACAGGCAACGAACAGGGCCGGTTTGGCATTGGCGACAATCCATCGGTATTGCTGTTCGGAGTAACGGGCGTGCCGGTCCGGAGCCAGGCCGTCGACCCGGCGTCCGGTCATATCGACACCGTTGAAGCTGGCCACCCGGCTCCCCCAAAATCGATACGTGCCAAAACCCGGTTCAAAATCCACATCCAGCAGAATGACCCTGGGCAGGATACGGACATCAAAATCAAGAAATTGCAGATCACCCCAGACCGGCAAACCATCGTTTCGGCATTTTGATTGCCAGACTGCGAGGGCATCACAAAGCTCGGTGATACGCATTGCACTGGGGTCAACCCGATAGAAATCCGGTTGCGCAGAGACTTTGCTCTCGTCACCGGCCGTCAAATATCATCCTCATCCGATATCACATCGGCATCCAGGGGAGTGTTCTCGGGCGGCGAGGGTGTCTTGCGGGCAAGCTGACGCACTTCTTCGACGCTGGCACCCGGGAATGTGTCCAGCACCGCGCCAGACCAGAGGGTGCTGACCGGCAGCAGCACGCGCGTTCGCCGCTTCACGGGCACGGATTTCCGCAATCGTCGGGCCGCCCCCCTCGCGCGCCACCGCCATCGACCACGGCTTGCCCGTATGGTCTTCGAGGAAGCTCTTCAGTTTCTGCACGGTCTCGCGCTCTGCGCCACCGTCGGCACTGAACTCGATACGACCGGTCTCGCAGGCAACAATTCGCACCTTGTTTTCCAGAAACGATGCCAGCAGCCCTTCGCGCAGTTCATTGGCAAGCGCGGCGACGGCCGCAAAATTCGCAAAGACACGGGCTTCCGGCTGAGCATGCTGGGCTGCATGATTGCCGGGCTGTTGCTCGGGTGCCCGTTGCGGCTGGGCGCTCGCACCACCGCCATTGGCGCTCATTCTGGCGCCAGACTGACCTCCGGCCTGACCACCCCCCTGGCTAACGCCCGGGTTTGCCGATGCAGACACCGGGCCCGGCTGGCCAGCGGCATCGCCACTCCCATCCTGCAGCGCCTTGACCGCATCACCCGGCGTCGGCAGTTCGGCGGCATACGCCAGCCGGACCAGAACCATTTCTGCCGCCGCCAGCGGTGAAGGGGCGATGTTCGCCACGCCCAAGCCCTTCACAAGCACCCCCGGCCCGCGTCAGCACCGGCATCCGCAGGGTCGCACTCAAGGCCTTCCCTTTGGTGCGTTCGTTTTCCGGCACTTCGGGTGCATCGGCGCTTTCCGGCAAAATCTTGACGCGGGTCAGCCAGTGCACCAGATCAAGCATGTCCCCGACAATCGATGCCGGATCGGCGCCGTCTTTGTACTGCGCCTGAAGCTCGTCCAGGGCCGGTGCAATCGCACCCTGCAGAACAGATTCCAGCAGACCGAATGTCCGGGTTCTGTCGGCAAGCCCGAGCATGCTGCGGACACGGTCTTCATCGATGGCCCCGTCGGCATGGGCAATCGCCTGATCGAGCAGGCTGAGACCATCACGCACCGACCCGTCGGCGGCGCGGGCAATGATATGCAGTGCCCTTCGGAAATCTCGGCGCCTTCCTTTTTGCAAATCCCGGCAAAGTGCGTAACCAGCGTTTCCGCAGGCACGCGGCGCAGATCAAAACGCTGGCAACGGGACAGCACGGTGATCGGCACCTTGCGGATTTCCGTCGTGGCAAAAATGAAAATTACATGCTCGGGAGGCTCTTCGAGGGTCTTCAGCAGCGCATTGAAAGCGCTTTTCGAGAGCATGTGCACTTCGTCGATGATGTAGACTTTGTAGCGCGCCGACGATGGCCGGTACCGGACCCCGTCGATCAACTCCCGCATGTTGTCGACGCCGGTGTTCGAGGCCGCGTCCATTTCAAGCACGTCAACATGGCGGTCGCCGGCAATGGCGATGCGGTTGTCGCAAACCCCGCAAGGCTCGGTCGTTGGCCCACCCTTGCCGTCAGGGCCGACACAGTTCAGGGCGCGGGCGATGATCCGGGCCGTCGATGTTTTGCCGACGCCGCGCACGCCGGTCATGACGAAGGCGTGATGCAGCCGGTTCGAAGCAAACGCATTGGTCAGGGTTCTGACCATCGCGTCCTGACCGATCAGGCCAGAAAATGTCGAAGGACGGTACTTGCGCGCAAGCACCTGATATTCGCCGGCGGCAGACGCTTCGGCGGTTTCAGGGGCGGGGCTATCGTTCATTTATTCCGTCCGGGCTGAGACTGAAGTGGGAGACCGGACACCGACCCGGGCCGAAACTCGTTACGGCTGCTTCCTTCCGGACCTGACCGGGTTGGCGAGAAGCCCGTCCGGGCCGATCTCCCAGCCGGAATATAACAACCGAACGTTGATGCCGAAAGCCCTGAATGACCGTGAAATCCGGCTTTTTCCGTTATTGCCGCTGCTTCAAGGGATTAGCCGTCAGATCAATGCCGTGATCAATGCCGCATGCCCGGGATAGGCCGCTGCCAGATCCCTGTCATCGGCCATTTCCAGATCGTCAAAGTCGAAACCCGGCGAAACCGTGGTGCCCATCAGGGCATACCCGTTGCTGCCACCGCTTTGCAGACGCGCCCCCATCCAGCACTGCCCCGGCACCGTGAATTTGACGTGCTCTCCAGCCATCAGGTTATGGCCGAAGATGACGATCTCGCCCGTGCTTACCGGGCCGCCCCTGTCCGGATGCAGCAACAGCATTTCCACCGCATCCCCCATATAGAAGTGAAAAGTCTCATCGGAGGGCAGCCGGTGCATCTTCGATATCGTGTCCGGAGTCAGCAGATAATAGATCGCCGTACCGGCAGACCGGGGCCCACTGTAATCAGCAGGCAGGGCATTGTGCGGTATCGTCGCCTGTGAACGCCAGGTCTCGCGGTACCAACCGCCTTCCCAGGGTAGCGGGGCCAGGCCGAGCGCGCGGATCAGATCATCGGCAGCGGTCATCACAGCCCCCCTGCAACGGCGGCAAGCGTCGCTTCACCGGCGATGACTGGATAATGGATGAATTGGTCGTAGCGAAAGGAATGATGCGGTCGAGGGTCCGTTCCAGATCCTTGACCGATGCCGCGTGCACCAGCGCAACGAAACAATCCTCGCCGGTCACCCGGTCACAGCTTTCAATTTCAGGCAGGCTCCGAATGATTTCGACGACCTTCTGCAATTGTCCGGGGATCGGCTTGATCCGCACCCAAGCAGAGATCAACAAACCCAGCGCTGCGGGATTGATGGCAGCTGCGTATCCTTCAATGACGCCTGCTTCTTCCAGCCGCTTGACCCGTTCGGCAACGCTGGGGGCGGACAAGCCGGCGATTCGCCCAAGTTCGGCAATGGAAATCCGGGCGTTGGCAGTCAGCGACGTCAGCAACTTCACATCAACCGAGTCCAGATCACCATTTTCGTATCGAATGCGTTTCATCAATTTTATCTTTGTTTAATGATATAATAACACATAATAATCTATTTTTTCTTATATATATACCCAAATCATCCGCTTATCATAAAGTTAAAGGATAAGCCGATGAACCGCCCTATCGACAAAGCCGCTGACACCATCCCGCCGCATGTCTGGTTCGGCGTCAGCGCAGTTTTCCATTATCTGGGACCGTCGTTCGCGGTGCTGCTGTTTCCGGCGGTCGGTGTGCTCGGCGTAGCCTGGTTCCGGATCGCCTCGGCAGCGCTGATCTTTGCACCGTTCACCCGACCCTGGCGAACCCTTCAAAATGCCGATACCCGGGGCCGGATCCTGCTGCTGGGCCTCGGCATCTGTCTGGCGGTGATGAACACATCATTCTATCTGGCTCTCGACCGTCTGCCGATGAGTCTTGTTGCGGCGATGGAATTCGTCGGCACCATCGGTATCGCGCTCTATGGCCTGAGGACCGGCCGCAATCTGCTGGCCCTGATCCTTGCCGTGATCGGTGTCTTCATACTGATCGATGTCAAATGGTCGACCGATCCATTGGGACTGTTCTGGTCGGCGCTGAATGCGCTGCTGTTTGCGGGTTATATCGTGCTTGGCCACAAGGCGTCCGAGCAGGGTGCCGGCGAAGGCGTCGAACGGCTGGGGGCAGCGATGGCCATCGCCCTCATACTTTTGATGCCCGTCGGCTTGGTTCAGGCGGCGCGTGCATTCGGTTCTCTGGAACTGGTCCTCGCCGGGATCGGTGTCGGCCTTTGCTCCTCGGTCATTCCTTATGTCTGCGACCAGTTTGCCATGTCCCGCTTGCCGCGCGCCTCATTCGCCTTGCTGCTGGCAATCCTGCCGGTGACGGCGACCGTGATCGCCGCCCTGGTCTTGGCACAAATTCCAACGGCAAAAGATCTGGCCGGTATATTTCTGGTGATGATCGGCATCATGCTGCACAAGCCGGCAGCGAAATGAGCATGCACGATACCCACCGTACATGCTCATCAAGGCTTGAAATTATGTTGTCAGTTGATGCCGGCTGTCTCGCGGCGTTCATCGATCACAATGGCACCGGATGGCCCGCCCGAGAAGACGTAGCAGCAGCACGGCATTGTCTTCAAATTCAAATGTGCCGTCGGTCACCGCCACCATGCGCACCTCGGCGCTTTGCCGGGCCGGAATGGAAATCGCGTTGATGCAGGTATCTTCGGCACGAACACCTTCGACACCGACCGCGATCACGGCGTTGCTCTCAAGGAACTGCTTGGCGCGGAAAATCCTGAGGCTGTCATCGCGATTTCGAATACGCAGCACATAAGGCCGGCCTTGCTGAAGCCGGGTCACCATCGGCGAGTATTCACCGTTGCGGACCCGGATTTCGATCTCGGGAACGCGCGCCCAGTTGATCTTGGCCTCGGCGCGTTTCGAGATTTGCTTACATTCGGCCATGGCAAAATTGCTGACGCCGGAAGGCATCGCACACGCCGATAGCGCCATCACCGCAATGGCGGCAGCGCCCCAGTTCAGAAGGTGCCGGCCCAGCGTACGGCACAAGTCAGTTCTCATTATTTTATCCACCGTTCTCTCCACCTACCGATTGCAGGAATGCAACGGCACCCAGGGGTGCGGGAACATCGCTCTGAACCAGTGTGGCCAAGAACGGTTAAAAAAGCCTCAATTTATCGTTGAGTCCAGCGGCATTATTATCATTTTATGGTTAACGGTGCGATTTGGCGGGTTCCTGATACAGTTTAGCCTAAAGAACCCATTATAAACGCCATGTTGCGTCGTTGCCTGATGCCGCTTGCTGTGCAAAGTTTCCGCCATGCCTGCCGATATATCTCTGAACCTGACCTATACCACCCTCTCGCTGCGCCGTGACAACATGTCGCGGCGAACCGCCGAGTGGCTTGCGGAACGCATGGCCACAGGCTTCGGGGTTGTGCCGGTGTTCGGTGCGAAGAACCTTGTCATCGGTGGAGAACAGCGGGCTCAGATCTTCGAAGGCGCGGTTGCCCGCGAAATTCTGGAGAACGGTCTTCAGGAAGTATTACTCGGCACCGATGACCACAAACCGGTATTCGCCGTCGCCGTCGATGAAACGCTGGCGGCACGTATTGTCGAGATGACCGGCGGCGCAACCGAATTTGTCGATCTGCGCAGTGTCGGCCCGTTTCTTCCGGCCACCGAGGCGCATCTGCTGGCGCACGCACGCGGCATGATCCACTGGCACAAGGGACACGGCTTTTGCGGCGTCTGTGGCGCACCGACCCTGTCACGGCACAGCGGCCATGAACGCCAATGCAGCAATGCGGACTGTGCAACCAGCCATTTCCCCAGAACCGACCCGGCGATCATCGTGCTTGTGCATCGCACGGATATACCGGGTGGCGCCTGCCTGCTCGGGCGCAATCCGCGCTGGCAGTTTGGCATGTATCTGTGGCCGGGTTCGTTGAACCGGGTGAAACCCTGGAACAGGCGGTCAGCCGGGAAGTGTTCGAGGAATCCGGCATTGAGACCACAAACGTCGACTATCTGGCGTCCCAGCCGTGGCCATTTCCATCTTCGCTGATGCTCGGGTTCCATGCCCTTGCGACCAGCTACGACATCACCTTTGACACCGAGGAATTGAGCGATTGCCAGTGGTTCACCCGTGACGATATCCGGGGCATGAAAGAATGGCTCGACGCCAAGGATGGCGATATCCGCCTGCCGCGCCGGGACTCAATTTCACGCTGGCTGATCCAGACCTGGTTCGATGCCGGGTAACTTTAAGTCACCGGCAAGCTACGGGTCAGGTTGTTTTCCGATAGGCATTGGCCGGATAGACGCCAAGAATCGTGACTTCGTGCGAGAAGAACGCAAGCTCCTCCAACGCCAGCCCGACGGCGGTGTCTTCCGGATGGCCTTCGACTTCAGCATAGAACTGTGCCACCACGAATCCTTCACCGACATAGCTTTCCAGCTTGATCATGTTGACGCCGTTGGTGGCGAAGCCGCCCATCGCCTTATATAGCGCGGCCGGGATGTTCCTGACCCGGAACACGAAACTGGTGATCAGGTCAGCGGCGCCCGGGGCCGGCCAGGCACTGTCGCGGGCGAGGACGACGAATCGGGTCGTGTTATGTTCCGCATCTTCGATATCGGAGCGCAGGATTTCCAGCCCGTAAACCTCGGCCGCCAGCTTTGATGAAATCGACGCCTTGGTCTTGTCACCCCAGCGCGCGATATCCATGGCCGCGCCCGCCGTATCCGCATGCACCACGGCCTTGACGCCAAGCTCATGCAGCAGTTTTCGGCACTGGTTCAACGCATGAACGTGGCTGTGAACTTCCTTGATATCGCCAATTTTGGTGCCGGGCATTGCCAGCAGCTGATGATTGATCCGCTCGAACTGCTCGGCGACGATATGCAGGCCGCTGTCGGGCAATAAATGATGGATGTCGGCAACCCGGCCGGCGACCGTATTGTCGATCGGGATCATGGCCAGTGCCGCATCCCCGTTCTGCACGGCAGCGAAGGCATCGGCGAAGGTGTCGCAGGGCATGCTGGTCATAGACGGATACGCGGTTCGGCAGGCGATATCGGAATTCGCACCGGGCGCGCCCTGAAAAGGCGAGATCAGTTTGATCGGAAGTATGTCATCGGCCCGTGCTCCAAATCACCAACGTTTCCCGGTGTGTCTTCCGGCCCTGGCGCCGCCTCGGGTTGCAGGATGCGCCGAGCGCGCTCAAGGTCGGCCGGAGTATCGACACCGAGCGGAACCGTGTCAACGCGGACCGCGTCGATCCGCATACCGGCCTCAAGGGCCCGCAACTGCTCAAGTTTCTCGCGTTGTTCAAGGATTCCCGGTGGCAAGGCGACGAACCGCTCTAGGGCGGCGCGACGATAGGCGTAAATGCCGATGTGGTGCCACAACGGCCCGGCGCCCGAAGGGGCCGTGGCGCGGGTGAAATACAGGGCTCGAGCCCGTGTCTGATCCGGTGCAAAAGCGGTGACGCATTTGACGACGTTCGGGTTGGTTTTTTCGTCCGGTTCCGTGATTTCAGCAACCAGGGTTGCGATATCGACGTCCGGGTCAGCAAGCGGACCAATCACAGATTGCACC
>CBDIRN010000005.1:0-307717 GCA_965284225.1 uncultured Rhodospirillales bacterium | reverse complement strand
TCACGAAATCCACTACCCCAGAAGCGATAACGAAATTCGCGTCCTTCATTCAAAACATCAACCACATGCGTCGTTCGCAGGATGCCCGGCGGCACCTTCATGAGATCAAAGGTTGACGCGAGCGGCATACCGCTCTGCGCGTATTGGGGCAGATTCTGCCAGTATTTCAAACCGGCACGCTGAAGATCGGAGAGCTCCGAAAAGGTTATTTCCCATTGCCGATAACGCATCATCTAACGGGTCCTTTCACTCGGCAGAATATTAACTATCTCCGGTTAGCGTGAGCAATTCCTGATACAAAATGCCGGCCAGATCGGACCGTTGATTATTGGTTCGCTCAATCAGAACAACCTGCCTGCGCACGGGCGGGGATCCGAAAGGAACAGTACGCACGCGCGTGCCATCCTCTTTTTTCAGGCGTCCGCTCGGGACCACGCCAACGCCAAGACCGGCACTGACCAGACCGACGATGGATTCCGAGCTGTCGAGTTCCATGGCCTCGTCGACAACCACCCCATTTCTGCGCAGCGTAACATCAATCAGGGCACCAACACCCGATTTTCTGTTCATGCGCAGAAACGGTCGGGCGGTCAGAATATTCTTCCAACCACGCTCGGTCATGGATTTAGGTGCGACCACAAGCAATGCTTCCGAAGTGATCGGCAAAGTCTGCATATCCGTTTCCGGCTCGAGGGGTTCTGTGATCAACGCGCCGTCGAGATTGCGGCGGCGGACGCGGCCGATCAGGTCATCGGTCAGCCCTTCCTCAATTCTGACCTGCAGCCTGGGATACTTTTCACGCAACCGGGCCAGCGCCCGTGGAAAGATCGCGTTGGTGATCCCGGTTGCAGAACCGATGGTCAGAACACCTGCAATTTCACCCGGAGAACGTGCCATGTCCGTCAGGGCTTTTAAACGGGTGAGTACATCACGGGCCTGCTCTACAATATTGACGCCGTGCGCGTTCAATCGTGGTGGCCGTGTCGTGCGATCAAACAGTTGCACCTGCAATTCGTCTTCAAGGTTCCGCATCTGCTGTGATACGGCCGCCGGCGTCAGAAACAGGGTCTCGGCAGCGTCGGCAAAACTGGCCCGCTCATGGATCGCGATCAGGGTTTTAAGGTGCTGAATATTCATGATGGTTAAATTAAGCTATGCTTAATATAAACACAAATATATATCGTTTGAGTAAATTAATGTTCACGCCTAGTGTCCCTCCTGTCAGACAATGACAAACGGTCACACACAAAAGGAGTTAGACCAATGGAACAAGCAATTGACGGCATTCTGATCAGCGTCATGGTAGGCGTCGCATTTCTCGCCAACTACACCTACCTGATGTCCTGATAATGGGATGCACTGCATGAACGCCCCTGGCACTTAAAATGCCCGGGGCGTTTTCATTTATAGTGAGCCCTACGTTTTACGTTCCCCTGAATATCCCCGATGCCGTATCATCCAACTGTGATGATCCATGCAATCCGCCATTCCATATATCTGATTATTTGCACCGGGCTTGCCGTTTGGGCCATGGCTGCCCCCCTGCACGCACAATCCGCAGAAATCACCGTTGCCACATGGGGCGGTGAATATGGCGAGGCGCAGCAGGCTGCGACATTCAAGCCGTTCACCCGTGCCACCGGTATTGGCATTCGCATTCATCATCACGGCAGCGACTACCAGCCACTGTTTGAAGCCACAGCCTCGGGCGTACCCTCGTGGTCGGTCGTTGATATCGAACACGACCTGCTCGACAAAGGCTGCGCCAACGGCACATTCGAAAAACTTGATGCCGAACTGCTGATTGGCAAAGCAGCACAAACCGATTTCATTCCGGGCACTTTGCATCCGTGTGGTATCGGCAGCCTGATCTGGTCGCAGGCCGTTGCCTATGACGCCCTGCTTTTCAAGGACCGGCCACCGGTCACACTGGAAGATTTCTTCGACCTTGCACGATTTCCAGGTCGCCGCGGCCTGTTCGCCGGCGCCGAGGGGAATCTGGAAATTGCCCTGATGGCGTCCGGCATCCCCCCGGCGGATGTCTATGACATCCTGAGAAAACCAGGTGGCGTTGACCAGGCATTTGCGCAACTGGACATCATCCGGCCGGTAGCGGTTTTCTGGCAGGCCGGTGATGAGCCTGAGCATCTTTTGAACGATGGCCGGGTGGCGATGACGACAGCATATGCGGCCCGTTTCATAAGACCGCGACAAGGGGCACGCCGCCCCGCCAAGTTGATATGGAGCCACGCCCTATGGCGGGCGACGTATTGGGCGGTGCCCAGAAATGCACCCGATTCAGCCAACGCACAGCGATTTATCGCCTTCGCCACCGATCCGGAACGGCTGGCCGGTCTCGCCACACGGCTTTGGTACGGCCCGGCACGAAAAAGCGGTTTCGAGGCTGTTCCCGTCAACGTCAGAGAGGACTTGCCGACGGCACGGAAAAATTTCCACGATGCGCTTAAAATCGACAGTGGATTCTGGACCGAATTCGGCCCTGTCATTGAGGATCGATTCCGGGCCTGGATGGGTCGTTAATCCAATCAATCCGCCGACAAAACGGCACTGCAAAAATAAAGTTTGCTGCAGTGCAGTTAATTAACCTTTCCTTTGCCCTTTTTTGGCCTTAATGGCGGTGCTTAATCGCGCCAGAAGCCGATTATATGACGGAGTAGAACATGACCGAGATCGCAGAAAGCCAACGTGCATACACTCAAGCAGGTCCCTGGGACAGATTGGGTGCTTTTTTACGCATAGGCGTCGCCGTTATTTTCCTGGCAATCACAGTGGTCTTCTTTGCCACCGCGCAGGATGGCCTGATCAGCGCCGGTGACACCCCTATCCAGCAGAGTAACCCTGTCGCAAAAACCAATTAATCTTCGTTATCCGGGGCTTCTTCGACGGGATCGCGAAACCATTTCTCAATATAGCCATCGATGGCGTTTTTTGCCGGCAGACCCATCTCGCCCAGTAATTCCGCTTTGATATAAATAATGGCGAGGGTAATCCCGGACCATGTCTTGTTATCGTTCCGTGCACGGGCAGCCTTGTTCAGATCGGTCAGATGAGCAATGCCGCGCCCGTAAAACTGCGGATCATTCAGCCCTCGATTGTGCACCTCGGCGATCTGGAAACGCGCCTCTTCGGCGATCTTGATGAGCGAGGTGGCACCATGCTGCGTATGCAGCATGTCGATCAATGAGCGGGCATCATGTGCCAGGATTTTGGCATCGTATTCCGGTCCCCCAAGACCGATCAGCTCAAGCAATTTGGCAAACATAACAGTCCTCTCCGTGTGCCGCTTCGAAAGCTTCGGCATTGTTCCCAAGTCATCCCGGCTTCGCAAGCAACGGCATATGCCAGTATCGTGGATCTTCAGCGCAAGACGTCAATGGTGTAGGGTTCAACTTCGGCCTGTTTGATCCAGTCTGCCATATCCGGCTGCGACCACACCGCCTGCATATAGGCTGCCGCTTGGTCATCGGCTGCAATGCCGTATGCGTGTTTAAAGCGACTGACCACAGGCGCCAACATCATGTCGGCGGCGCACCAGGATCCGAACAAATAGGGGCCGCCAGCACCAAAACGGCTGCGGCAATCCGCCCACAGTCCGAATATCCGTTTACTGTCGGCCAACACCCCCTCGCTATGTCGGTCAGCATATTCGGGCCCGGCATAATCACTGCGGATATCCATCGGCATTTCACGGCGCAATCTGAAGAAACCGGCATGCATTTCCGCGCTGATGGCGCGGGCAACGGCGCGGGCCTCAAAATCAGCGGGCCATAGCCCGGCGTTCGGTGCCAGATCATTCAAGGTTTCAATGATGGCCAAACTTTCCCATACGCCGGTAGCGCCCACCTTGAGCAATGGCACAAGCCCGCTTGGCGAATGGCGGGCAATCTCGGCACGGCTTTCCGGACGGTCGAGCGGGATAAAAATCTCTTCGAACGGCAATCCGCTGTGCCGAACGGCCAGCCAACCGCGCAACGACCATGATGAATAGTTGCGGTTGCCGATCACCAGTTGCAGTTGTCCATCCATGATCGCGTCCTTTCTTTGAACAGAGTTTAGGGTTTTCGTTTTCCTGCCGCCAAGTAAGATCGTGCAACAACATAAAACAAGGAGTTTGCCGTGAGTAATGCCCAGAAAGATGGTGCCAGCGCTGCAATACCGGTTCATCTGATCCGGGAAGACCGTTTTGATGCCTGGTGCGCTGAAGCCAACCCGGCGATACAAGCCTGGATTGCCGCTCATGGCTTCAAAGCCGCTGCCGGAAAACATCTGGTTGTTCCGGGGCAGGACGGCACCATCGGCTGTGTCATCGTCGGCATTTCTGACCCGGCATCGCTTTGGGAAACGGGCGCGCTGGCGAAATCTCTGCCGACGGGAACTTATGCGCTGGCCGGGGATGTGACGCCCGCGGATGCAGAAGCCGCCTTGCTCGGCTGGCGTCTCGGCAGCTACGAATTCGACCGCTACAAAAAGGCTGCACCGGTAGCGGCTCAGTTACTTGTCCCCCAGGGCATTGATTCAACCCGCGTCACGGCAATCGATGATGCGACCCGGCTGGCGCGCGATCTGATCAACACGCCGGCCAATGACCTGGGCCCGACCGCTCTGGCAAAAGCCGCCGAGGTTTTGGCAAATCAGTTCGGCGCTGACATCAGTGTCGTGACGGGGGATGCGCTTTTGGCGGAAAACTACCCGGCGGTACATGCCGTCGGTCGTGCCGCCGATGATGCCCCCCGCCTGATTGAAATGACCTGGGGCAACCCTGAGCACCCGACGGTCGCGCTGATCGGCAAAGGGGTTTGCTTCGATTCCGGCGGCCTCGACATCAAGGGTGCTGCGGGCATGAAATTGATGAAGAAAGATATGGGCGGTGCCGCGCATGTGCTGGGCGTTACGCACTGTGCTTGATGGCGCTCGGCATGAAAATCCATCTGAAGAGTGCTGGTACCGGCTGTCGAAAACGCCATATCCGGTAACGCCATGCGGCCGCTTGATGTGGTCAGGACCCGCGCCGGCATTACCATCGAAATCGGCAATACGGACGCCGAAGGCCGAGTCATCCTGGCCGACGCCCTGGCCCGCGCCGCCGAGGCCAAACCCGAGTTGATGATTGATTTTGCGACCCTGACCGGGGCTGCCCGCGTTGCCCTTGGCACCGAACTGCCGGCCCTGTTCTGCAACGATGACCAGTTGGCTTCGGACGTACTTGCGTCCGGCACCAGCACGTCCGACCCGCTCTGGCGCATGCCTTTGTGGCCGGGTTATCGCAAGATGATCGAAGGAAAAGTCGCCGATATCACGAATTCCCCTGAGGGCGGCTACGCCGGCGCCATCACCGCAGCCCTGTTTCTCGAACGGTTTGTGCCTGAAAGCACCCCTTGGGCACACATCGATGTCATGGCCTGGAATATCGCCAGCAAACCCGGCCGACCGGAAGGTGGCGAGGCCATGGGGCTCAGGGCATTCACCGATATGCTGCTGAAGAAATACGGCAGGACTTAAGTAAGGTGCCGGTATGAGCTTTGATCTTTCAGAACTGCAGGCCCTCGATATCTGGCGACGGACCGGCGTCGCCAGCGTCCGCCGTGATGCGCCCGATCTTACGGCCAGACAGATGGCGCTCTTGCTCACGGTCTATCTGACGCCGCCGCCGCATACCGTGCGTGGCCTTGCCGAGCAGCTGAATGTCACCAAGCCGGTGATCACCCGAGCCGTTGACCGCCTGAGCGAACTCGGCATGGTACGCCGAAAAACCGATCCAGACGACCGCCGCAGTGTCCTTCTGCAGCGCACGGTCAAAGGGTCGATTTTTCTCAGGGAATTTGCCGAGCTGGTGGTTGCTGCCGCCAAAGGCAATATCGAAGGCGATCCCAGCGGCCTGCCGCCCAGATATTAATGGCCGGCTATCAAAGCATTAATCCTAGTTGCCGGCTGCGCGCGTCTGGTTGAGCGGGGTCCTGTAGCGGCGCAGATAGGACGGCAGGATTGCTTCACACGGTGTCGGTGCAATACCCAGTTCGGCCAGCCCCGGAAAATTGCCGCTGACGACATTGTCGGTCCGCATCAATTTGACCTGATCTCGGGTCAACAGTGGTTTTGGCAGCTTTTCCAGAAAAAACGCCTTGATTTCAGCAATCCAGAACGGTGCCGGGATCAACAGCCTTTTACGGCTTGATGCATTCAGCACCAGTCGCATCAGATCGGCAAATGAATAGACGCGAGGGCCGGCAAGCTCGAACGTCTTGCCTGCGCTCGACGCATCGTTCAGGCAGCCAACAATCGCATCCGCGACATCGCCGACATAGACCGGTTGAAACTTCGGCCCGCCCGCGCCCAGAAAATCAATGCCGAAGCCTTTGCCATTACCCATATGGATTTCCGGCAGCGCCGGTGCGCCGATAACCGGCAGGAACGGCGAAATCCGGCACAGGCCGGCAAACATATTGAAAAAATTATCTTCAGGCCCGAACACCACGCTGGGGCGTACGATTCTGGCCTGAGGCAACGCCGCATGCACAGCCTCTTCACCAAGTGCCTTTGAACGCGCATAGGCGGATTCTGATGCCTTGTCAGCACCCAGTGCAGACATATGCACGAAACGCTCAATACCCAGCGATGCGGCGACCTCGGCGATGCGCTTCGCACTATCCGTATGCACCGCGTCAAATGTTGACCGACCGCTTTCATAAAGAATACCGACCAGATTGACGCAAGCCTCCGCGCCATCAAGGGCGACACGTACACTCGCTTCGTTGCGGACATCGGCACCCCACGGGGTGACCTGGCCGACATCGCCCATCGTGCGGAGATAAATTGCCTTTTCCGTATCCCGGCAAACCGCCCGTACAATCCACCCTGCATTCGCCAGACGACGGACCAGATGCCTGCCGATGAAGCCTGAAGCCCCAAACACAGTGATGATGCGGCGATGCGTCGTATTGGCCATGCTTGTGCCCTCGGGTAAACTTAGGATTATATGGCTTATACCGCCTGTCGCAGGCGGTCAACCGGGCCTTGGCGCATTCTTTAAACGATCTTATCAAGTTCAGGCAGACAACATATTGACAAGGTGCCGTCTGAGGACTAATCCCTCCACTCCGATACACACACAAGTGAGTGTCGAAGCTCAGGTGGCGGAATTGGTAGACGCGCCAGGCTTCAGGTGCCTGTGCGCTCGCAAGGTCGTGGAAGTTCGAGTCTTCTCCTGGGCACCATCGCCCTCTCGCCGCAAGGCGCAGGTCGAAAGGTAAGTGTTTGACCCGTACAGTATATACAACGCCGACAGAGGTTCACATTCACCGCGGGGATATCCCGGGGGGCCTTGATTTTGGCGATGCGGTTGCCGTAGATACCGAAACCCAAGGTCTCAATCTGCAGCGTGACCGGCTTTGCGTCGTGCAATTGTCGGCCGGTGACGGTGTCTGCCATTTGCTGCAGATAGGCCCCGATGATTATGCGGCACCCAATCTGAAGGCACTGATGACGGACCCGGGCGTCACCAAGATTTTCCATTTTGCCCGCTTTGACGTCGCCATCATGAAACGCTGGATGGATATCACGATCAATCCGGTTTACTGCACCAAAATTGCCTCGAAGCTGATTCGCACCTATACCGACCGGCACGGCCTCAAGGACGTGACACGCGAACTGCTCGGCATTGACCTCTCGAAAACACAGCAGTCATCAGATTGGGCCGCGCCAGAACTCAGCGATGCGCAGCAAGTCTATGCCGCTTCAGATGTGCTCAATTTGCATGCGATCCGCGACCGGTTGCAGGAAATGCTCGTCCGCGAAGGCCGTGCCGAGCTTGCCAGATCATGCTTCGATTTCCTGGAAACCCGCGCCGATCTCGACCTTGCAGGCTGGCAGGAAACCGATATTTTTTCCCACAGTTGATGCCTGATCATTGATGAATGGCCATCTGTTGAACAGTGCCGTCTTCAGGCGCATACTTCCTGTATCATTTGTGTATGCTCATGCACTGCCTGAACGCCACAAGACACCAAACGGAGCTTAGATGACCGGCACTTCCGCCCCGAAAATGGATAGCGACGCATCCCGACTTGATATCGACGCGGCCCGCCAGGTCATCGAGACCGAGATCGCCGGCCTGCAGATTCTGAGGGATTCGATCGGCGCCGATGTCGTGCAGGCGATCGAAATTCTCTCAACCGTGACCGGCCGCGTCGTCGTCTCGGGCATGGGGAAAAGCGGGCATATTGCCCGAAAAATCGCCTCGACCCTGTCTTCGACCGGCACACCCGCCCTGTTTGTGCATCCGGGCGAAGCCTCGCATGGCGATCTGGGCATGATTACCCAGGCGGATGCGGTGTTCGCACTGTCCAATTCCGGCGAAACGACGGAATTGGCCGATCTGGTTGAATACTGCAAACGCTTCGAAATTCCACTGATTTCCATGACCGGTCGCGGCGACAGCACGCTGGCCCAGGCCGCCGATGCATCACTGGTCATACCGGATGCTGCCGAGGCCTGCCCGATGGGACTGGCACCAACCACCTCGACCACGGTTATGTTGGCGCTCGGCGATGCGATTGCTGTCGCCCTGCTCGCCAAAAAAGGGTTTTCAAGTGACGACTTCCACGCCCTGCATCCGGGCGGCAAGTTGGGTCGGCGATTACTGAAAGTCCGCGACATCATGCACGGCGGCGCCGAATTGCCGGTCATCGGTCTGGAAACAGCAATGTCAGAAGCCTTGATCGAGATGACCACCAAGGGTTTCGGCTGCGTTGGCGTCACCGATGCCAAGGGCCACCTTGCCGGAATTCTGACCGATGGCGACCTGCGCCGGCATATGTGCAATGACCTGACGACCAAACCCGTGACCGAGATCATGACGACCGGCGCCAAAACCCTGCAACCTGAAACACTGGCCAGCGAAGCCTTGCACTTCATGAACGAGAATAAGATCACCAACGTTTTCGTTGTCGCAGATAAACGACCGGTCGGCGTCCTGCATATTCATGATTGCTTAAGGGCCGGGGTCGCTTAATGCGACTTAACTGAACAAGGCCGAGGTTAAATGGCTCCTGCGGCACACAACGATCTTGACCTAGAAGGACGTTCCCGCAGCAGTGGTTTCGGCTTTGATGCGCAGGGGCCGCGTCGCCATACTGCCGGATATTCCAATTTCGTCAGGGCCATGAAATTCCTGTTGCCGGCAATCGCTCTTTTGCTGATTGGCCTGATTATCGCTTGGCCGCACATCCAGGTATCCAATACCAAATTTCGTATCGGTTTTGCCAACTTGTCGGTCAAGGAAGCCGATGATTCAAGCATGCTGAACCCCAGATATCTGGGCTCGGATACCGATAACCAACCCTATTCGGTCACTGCCGAAATTGCCCGACGGCTTTCCGCAGCAGGCAATGTTGTCGAACTGGACAGCCCGAAAGCGGATATTTTGCTGGAAGATAATACCTGGCTGGTGCTGACGGCCAGGCGCGGCATCTTCGGGCGTGAGGCTGAAACCCTCGATCTGGTTGGCTCTGTCGTGCTTTATCACGACAGTGGTTACGAATTCTTAACCGAGAAGGCCAAGATTGATCTTGAAAAGAGCATCGCCGTAGGCGACCAGCCCATAAGAGGCCAAGGCCCGTTCGGAAACTTGCAGGCGGAGGGCTTTCGTCTTGTCGACAAAGGGAAGACCATATACTTCACCGGTAAGAGCAAATTGACCATTTACCCGGGTGCCGGACAGAGGAACCCATGAGAAACGCCAGAAGCGCCGACGCGCAACACACCCGCCAATCCGTTCGAGGGATTGCCCACCTGGGAATCCTTGCCCTGTTTTCATGGCTAACCCTGCAAGCGGCGGATGTTGCTGCCCAGAGCTTAAGCCTCGGTGGAGTTTCCGGCGATTTGCCGATTGAGGTTTACGCCCAGGACGGCATCGAATGGCAGCAGGACGGCAGCCTGTTCGTTGCACGCGGCGATGCCCGTGCGGTTCGTGGTGGCGTCGAAGTCCTGAGCGACGAATTACGCGCATACTACCGCAAAAATCCGAGCGGCCAATCCGAGGTGTGGCGGCTCGACGCCTTGGGCAAAGTCCGCATCGTATCTGAAAGCGAAACCGCCTATGGCGACCGTGCCATCTACAATGCTGACCAGAAAGTTCTGGTGGTCGACGGCGAGAAGCCCAGGCTGGTCTCCGGCAAGGACACCCTGACCGCCAGCAAGCAACTTGAATACTGGGAAGTGAAACGGTTTGCGGTTGCCCGGGGCAATGCCGTGGCGACCCGCGAAAACAAGCAGGTATTCGCCGACACGCTGGTCGCCCACATGAAACCCGACGACAAAGGCCGCACACAAGTGTACCGTGTTGATGCCTATGATAACGTGCGTATCCGCACCGACAGGGAGACGGCAACCGGCGACCGCGGCGTCTATAATGTTGAAAGTGGTGTCGCGACGCTAACTGGTAAGGTTAAACTGGTCCGCGACGACAATGAATTGCTGGGTTGTCGCGCCGAGGTTAATCTGAATACCGGAATAAGCCGGTTATTCCCCTGTGCGAGCGGACAGGGCAGCGGTCGGGTTCAAGGGTCATTTGTTCCCAAGAACCGGACCAATAATTAAGCGTGATGTCCCCCACGAAGCGGCATCAAAAAGGAACGGCATGAGCGACGACTTCGAACAAATCGGCAGACAACTGGCGCAAGGCCAGGGTGAGCAAACGGCGAAACGCAAGAAGCCGCGCCTGGTCGCCGAGAGCGAGCGTGGCCTGTATGCCATGAACATCGGTAAACGCTTCAAGAAGCGGCCGGTCGTTCGCAGTGTCAGCCTTGAGGTTCATCGTGGTGAAGTCGTCGGCCTGCTGGGCCCGAACGGTGCCGGCAAGACAACCTGCTTTTACATGATCACCGGTCTGATCCAGCCGGATGTCGGCAATATCGTGCTGGACGGTAACGACATTACCGATCTGCCGATGTATCGCCGTGCCCGTCTCGGCATCGGCTATCTGCCGCAGGAAGCATCGATCTTTCGCGGCCTATCCGTCGAGAACAACATCCGCGCTGTACTTGAAGTTGTCGAACCCAGCCGCGAACGACGCGAAGCCATCCTGGACGCCCTGCTGGCGGAATTTTCGATCACCCATCTCAGGCGCACACCGGCGCTGGCACTGTCCGGTGGTGAACGCCGCCGTGTCGAGATCGCCCGGGCGCTGGCTTCAAACCCGCATTTTGTCCTGCTTGATGAACCGTTTGCCGGTATCGACCCGATTGCCGTCGGCGATATCCGCGAACTGGTCGCCCATCTCAAGGACCGGGGCATCGGCGTATTGATCACCGACCATAACGTGCGCGAAACACTCGATGTGATCGACCGCGCTTATATTATCCACGACGGCATGATGCTGATGGAGGGGGCGCCATCAGATATCGTCGGCAATGCAGACGTGCGGCGCGTCTATCTGGGTGACCGCTTCTCTCTTTGATGTCATGAACAGGGGGCGCTCATGGCAATAACGCCTCGCCTGGAACAGCGACTTGGCCAGTCGCTGGTCATGACACCGCAATTGCAGCAGGCCATCAAACTGCTGCAACTTTCAAATCTTGAACTCACGACATTCGTTGAAGGCGAACTTGAGACCAACCCGTTGCTGGAACGTGACGAGGAAGGCCCTGCTGACACGCCGGAACGCGAGACCGAAAGCGATGGTGATTTCGAAGATGCACCAGCCCTTGATGAGTTGAGCCTGGGTGATCCGAACGGTGCGGAAATGGTCACTGCCAGCGAATTGGATGCCGACATGGGCAGTGCCTTTGAAGATGGCGCCGTTACCGTAGGCCAGTTCACGTCGTCCGCCGAAGGCGGCGGCTTTGATGGCGACCTGCCAGGCCTGGAAGAAACCCTGGCCGGCGAGACATCGCTCCGCGCATATCTGAATGCACAACTGGGCATGGCCAATCTGCCGGCAGCGGATGCACTGATCGGTGCTTTTCTGATCGACCACGTCGAAGACAGCGGCTATCTGGGCGTATCACTCGACGAGGCGGCTGAGACACTCGGCGCCGATCCCGACACCGTTGGTCGGGTTCTGGCCATCATCCAAACGTTCGAGCCGACGGGTGTGATGGCGCGTGATCTCGCCGAATGCATGGCCCTGCAGTTGAAAGAGCGGGATCGCTATGACCCGGCCATGCAAACCTTCGTCGAAAACCTTGAACTGGTGGCGGCCAGAGAGTTTTCAAAACTGGCCGAACTGTGCGGCGTCGATGCCGAAGACATCACCGATATGCTTCAGGAATTGCGCGAACTGGATCCGAAACCCGGCCTTTCCTTTGCGCCTGACACCGCCGAGCCGGTGATCCCGGACGTGCTGATGGTGCGCCATCCCAAAGGCGGATGGATGGTCGAGCTGAACAGTGAAACCCTGCCCCGCGTTCTGGTCAATTCGAGCTACCACGCACAGGTTTTGAAGACACCGATGAGCCGGGAAGACCGCAAATATCTGGCCGATCAACTGCAAACGGCAAACTGGCTGGTTCGCGCCCTGCACCAGCGTGCGACAACCATCCTCAAGGTTTCGGCTGAAATTGTCCGAAGGCAGGATGGATTCTTCAAAAAGGGCGTTTCGCATCTGAAACCGATGGTGCTGCGCGACGTCGCCGACGAAATCGAAATGCATGAAAGCACCGTCAGCCGGGTCACATCCAACAAATACATCGTGACGCCGCGCGGAATTTTTGAACTGAAATACTTTTTCTCGTCTTCCATAAGCGCCACAGACGGTGGTGACGCGCATTCTGCTGAAGCTGTTCGCCATCGAATCAAGGAAATGATTGATGCAGAAGACCCGAAAAAAATTCTTTCCGATGACAAACTGGTGAAACTTCTGGTGGCCGATGGCTATGACATTGCCCGCCGAACTGTCGCTAAGTATCGGGAATCACTGAAAATTGGATCTTCCGTCGAGCGAAGACGGCAAAAAGCAGCACCAAAATAGGCTTGATTCAGGGCCGTGGCAGGATCTCTATCCCCATTCCAATTGGTGACATTTTCATTCAATCGTTTTATCATGGGCTCATGTTCATGCTTCACGTATTGACTTCGCCGGGCCGTCTCACTAGGGTCCGCCCACCGTGCCCAAAAGGGGCTCAGACATTTGTGTCTATGCACGCGGACGCGTCAAAAGAAGTTATAAAAATCAAACACTTAAGGGTGTAATTTAAGTATGGAAATTTCCGTTTCCGGTAAGCACGTCGACGTTGGTGATGCCTTTCGCGGTTATGCTGAAGATCAACTGACTGATTCGGTTACAAAATATTTCGATCAGGCAATCGATGCCCATGTGACGGTGTCACGTGAAGGCTCGATGATGCATGTGGAAATCTCCGTGCATCCGGGCCCGCGCGGCTTTGTCGTGCAGGGTCGCGGCGAAGCTGCCGAAGCCTACCCCGCTTTCGACGCCGCACTTGAGCGGATTGCCAAGCAGCTCAGGCGCTACAAGCGTCGTCTGGTTGGCGATCAACGTCGCCGCCCCGCCAATGATGATGTTGTTCTTGCACAGCAATACGTCATTCAGGGCGACAGCAGCGATGTTGAAGTCGAAGTGGATGCGCAGCCGATCATCGTTGCCGAAATGCAGACCGATATTGCTACCCTTTCGGTCAGTGAAGCCGTGATGCACATGGATTTGGCTGATTTGCCGGTCCTGATGTTCCGCAACAGTCTGACCAATACGCTGAGCGTGGTTTATCACCGCAAAGACGGCAACATCGGCTGGATCGACCCGACACCAAGCGGCACTAAAGACTAAGACGAGAAGAACCATCGGCCTCAAAAAGGGGCGGCTCACAAGAGCCAAATGTTGGACAGGAAGAGACAATGGAACTCACTGATCTCCTTGATGGCGAATGCATCGTAGCTAATCTGCGTGCAACCAGTAAGAAACAGGCACTGCAGGAACTGGCCCGGCGGGCCGCCGATGTGACCGGCCTGGAAGAACGCAAGATTTTCAGCGTTCTGATGGACCGCGAACGTTTAGGGACAACCGGTGTCGGTTCAGGCATTGCGATCCCGCACGGAAAACTTGCCGAGTTGGATCGTTTGCACGGGATTTTTGCCCGGCTCGAAAAACCCGTCGATTTTCAATCCATCGACGACCGCCCGGTTGATCTGATTTTTGTGCTGCTGGCACCCGAAGGGGCCGGCGCCGATCATCTGAAGGCACTGGCCCGCGTTTCACGGTTGCTGCGTGATCACGATACCTGCGACAAATTGCGCGGCTCCGGCGACGTGGATGCCCTTTATGCGATCCTGACGGAGTCCCAGGAAACCCGCGCCGCCTGAGTCAGGTGCCGCACCCGTCGATCAGGAATCTTGTTCCATATCGATGGTTTGTGCTGACCCACCGGCCTTTTTGATCTGGATATTCTTGATTTCCGGCTCCGGCACTTCACGGTGCAGATCAACATGCAACAGGCCGTTGTCGATCGTCGCACCAATCACATCAATCCCTTCCGCGAGCACGAATGAACGCTGGAATTGCCGGGCCGCGATGCCACGGTGAATGAAAACCCTCCGGGCGCCGTCATCTTCCTGCTTGCCGCGAATGACGAGCTGATTGTCTTCAATCGCGACCGACAGATTATCCATCGTGAAACCGGCGACAGCCAACGTGATACGCAGATCGTTCTCGCCCGTCTGTTCAATATTATAGGGCGGATAGCCTTCTGCAGATGCTTTGGCAGCGCGGTCGAGAATGCGCTCGAAATGATCAAAACCGAGCAGATGCGGGTTATTGAATACGGTCATTTTAGCCTCCGGCCTCCCCAATGGGCGAGGCGCAAATCGGGTCCCTGGCTCATCCATGGCACCCACATGCCTGATCCCCATCCGGGGCATGCAGACGTTCATCTATTAATTTGGCCGGTGCAGCGTCCAAGTCAAGGGCGCCACTGTCATCGCGCACCAGCTGGCCTCATTCCGGCGGCGTGACAAGCGGCCCTCCAGCCCGGTAAGCTCGCCGACTGCCAACAGACGGGAACACCATTATGACCCAGCCCCCTCCAGCCCGGATCGGTGACGATCTTCGCGATGTCGATACGCCGGCGCTGTTGATTGATCTTGATGCGTTCGAATCCAATATCGAAGCCATGGCCAAAACGGTCAGCCAACACGGTGTCCGCCTCAGAGCCCATTCAAAAACCCACAAGTGCCCGGAAATTGCCAAACGTCAGGTTGCCGCCGGCGCCATCGGTGTCTGCTGCCAGAAAGTCGGCGAAGCCGAGGCAATGGTCTGGGGCGGCATCGGGAACGTCATGGTCACCAACCAGATCTGGGGGGCATCGAAACTCGAACGGCTGGCAGCGTTGGCCCAGAAGGCACACATCAGTGTTTGCGTCGATGATGCCGGCAATGTTCAGGATCTTGGCGCTGCGGCAAGACAAGCTGGCGTTACCCTGGATGTCTATGTGGAAATCGACGTCGGCGCCGGACGCTGCGGCATCATGCCCGGGACACCGGCGGCGCAACTGGCCGAAACTGTGGCAGCGGAACAGGGTTTGAATTTTGCCGGATTACAGGCCTATCACGGATCCGCACAGCACATACGCAACCCGAACGAACGCGGTGCCGCCATCGGTGCCGCCTGTGACCGTGTCCGCGAGACTCAGGCCGCATTGCAGAAAGCAGGACTGACTGCCGACACCGTAACCGGTGCCGGGACCGGCAGCTTTCTGTTTGAAGCGGCGAGCGGGCTCTATGATGAAATGCAATGCGGCTCCTACATCTTCATGGATGCCGACTACGCGCAGAATCGGGACCAGCAGGGCAATCCGTTTACTGACTTCCGCCACAGCCTCTACGTCCTGGTAACGGTGATGAGTGCTGCCAGACCGGGTTACGCCGTCGTTGATGCTGGCCACAAGGCGCTCGGCAACGATCAGGGCATGCCGTGGGTTGCCGATATTCCCGGCGCCCTGTATGAACGGCCGTCCGATGATCACGGCACCCTCGCCCTCGACAAGGCTGCCCGCGGCGTTTTGCTGGGTGAGAAACTGCGCCTGATCCCCGGCCATTGCGATCCGACCGTCAATCTTTATGACTGGTATGTGGTCGTTCAGGGCGGCCGTGTCGTCGATCTTTGGGAAATCACCGGGCGCGGGGCAACACGCTGATAACGGAGAGACGGGCATGAGCGACGACACCGACCAACGGCTGACCACGCTTGAGATGGCCGTCACCCATCAGGAACAGACAATCCACGAATTGAGTGAGGTAATTACCCGACAGTGGGAGGTTATCGACGCGCTTAAACGCGACCTTTCCAGACTTGAGGCGACCAAAGCCGACATTGACCCCGAAGAAGAAGCAGACCGCAGGCCGCCGCATTATTGAAAACTGTGGTATCATGAAGCCATAAGGCAGAAAGCCGAGGGTTAACCTCGGAGGACATGCAGGGTGGCGCTCGATATTCCATCGAGTCAGTTGATCGGGTTTGCGCTGGATGGCACGACCGCTGCGCGCCGATTGTCGCGTGCGGCCACAACAACTCTTGATGCGGCCCGAGGCCGGGGGCTCGGCGACGGCATTGCCGCCGGACGTTTTGTCGAGCGATCGGTGACGATCAGTGCCGCAGGCGCAGATCAGGCGTTACGCCAATCCATCTATGCCGCAAATGCGATCCGGGGTGCGTTGGGCGAACTAGCAGAACTGGCCCGACTTGCTGCCCAGGATGGACTTGTATCGGAAAACGTGAACCTGCTGTCTGCCGACGGCACGCGAATTTCGCGCGGCAATATTCAGACCCAGATCAACCGCGCACTCGGCCTGATCAATAATCTGGTCAACGTCAGCGGAGACGGTAACGCCAACTTTATCGATGGCAGCGGGCCGGTAATCCGCCTACAGACCAGCCGTTTTGGTGGCGCCATCAAGATTCTGCCGCAGGGCCTGGACAGCAGATCGCTTGGCCTTGCCAATCTCGATGTCTCGACAAGCGCCGATGCGCGCCTCAGCGCTGCAAGGCTGGAAAACGCCATATCGACGGCAGGCATTCGGCTGGAAAGACTGACGCAACTGCAATCGGCACTGGGTCAGGGCGGTGGCTTCAATCAGGCACTGGTTGCAGCAACTGCCGATATTTCCGGCACCCTGCCCATCGGCGCCTTTGTTAATCTCAGCGCATGATGGCGAACGTTTTCAAAACAAAGGCGTAATTGAAAGCCAGTTCCTCCAGACGGTCGAAACGTCCGGCAGCGCCGCCGTGTCCGGCGCTCATATTGGTTTTCAAAAGTAGTGGGTTTTGATCGGTCTTGGTGGCTCGCAGTTTCGCCACCCATTTTGCCGGCTCCCAATATGTCACCCGGGGATCGGTCAGACCGGCGGTCGCCAGCAAAGCGGGATAAGCCTTGGCCTCGACGTTGTCATACGGTGAATAGGACAGGATATAGCCATAGGCCGTCTCGTCCTTGATCGGATTGCCCCATTCCGGCCATTCAATTGGCGTCAGTGGCAACGTCGTATCGCACATGGTGTTGAGGACATCGACGAACGGCACGTCGGCGACCACTGCGCGCCAGAGATCGGGCCGCATGTTGACAACCGCCCCCATCAGCATGCCGCCGGCACTGCCGCCGTGAATCGCAATGTTGCCGGGCCGGGCCAGGTTTTCGGCGATCAGGCCTTCGGCAGCAGCAATGAAGTCGGTAAAGGTATTGCGCTTTTTCTCGCGCTTACCGTCCGCATACCAGCGATAGCCCTTCTCCATGCCGCCGCGGATATGCGCGATGGCATAAACGAAGCCCCGGTCCACCAGAGAAAGACGGGGGGTCACAAAGCTGGCCGGCATCGACATGCCATAGCTGCCGTAGCCATAAAGCAAAACTGGCGCACTGCCGTCGATTATCATGTCGGAACGATACAGCACCGTCACCGGCACCAGTTCCCCATCCGGGGCCACCGCATGAATACGCCGTGTCACGTAATCGGCCGGATTGTGACCGGACGGCACTTCATCCTGTTTCAGGAGCGTGCGCTGGCCGCTCTGCATATCAAAATCAAAAACCTGCCGGGGTGTTGTCGGCGACGAATAGGAAACTCGCAGTTTGGACGATGCGTATTCAAAGCCGCCTTCAAGGCCAAGGGCGTAGGCTTCTTCTTCGAAACTAACGGTGTATTCCTCTTCCGTCAGCCAGTTCCGGACAACGATTCTGGGCAGTGCGTCGACCCGTTCCAGGCGCACCAGATAATCTGCGAAAACTTGGGTGGCGACGATCAGGGTGCCGGGCCGTTGCCCGATCAGATCGCGCCAGTTTTCCCGCCCGGGCGCATCCACGTTCACAGTGATGATCTTGAAATCCTCGGCACCGTCGGCGTTGGTCAGAATCACCAGCCGACCGGCGTGTTCGGAAACACTGTATTCCACACCAGGCGCACGGGGTGCGATCAACTGCGGCACGGTATCAGAGCCATCCGCCGGCAACAGACGGACTTCGGATGTTTCGTGATCATGGGAATCAATGATCAGAAAGCGACGGCTTTCGGTTTTAGCAAGGCCGACAAAGAAGCCTGAATCCGTCTCTTCGAAGATCATTGTGTCCTGCTCAGCAGGCGTCCCCAGCACGTGACGCATCACCCGCGATGGACGATGGCTGTCGTCGAGCACCGTGTAATAAAGGGTCTTGCCGTCTTCGGCCCATTCCATGTCGGCGCTGGCATTCTCCAGCACGTCATCCAGATCACGCCCGCTAGCCAGATCACGAAAACGGATCTGATAGATTTCAGAACCGTTCTTGTCTTCCCCATAGGCGGCATGGCGGTGGTCCGGGGCATGAGCGAATGCACCGATCTTGTAAAAACTCTCGCCTTCGGCTTCCGCGTCACCATCCAGCAGGATACTTTCGGTACCGTTTCCGTTCGTCGGAACCCGGCAGTATTTCGGGTATTGCCCGCCTTCGACGTAACGGGCGTAATAGGCGTAATCGCCATCGGCATCAGGAACCGTCGAATCGTCTTCCTTGATGCGGCCACGCATTTCGCTGATCAGGGATTTCTGCAAATCCCGCGTATCGGCCATCATTGATGCGGTATAGGCATTCTCGGCTTCCACGTACTGGCGGATTTCAGCTTTGAGAACATCAGGCTGATGCATCACCTGCTGCCAGTTGTCATCTTTCAACCAGGCATAGTCGTCGGACCGGCTATGTCCATGATATGTCGTCCCGGTCGGGCGTCTCGCGGCAACGGGTGGCGTCACGTCGTCCTTTGTCATAATCCTGCCTTCTGATATTGAAAGGGTCTTGGGTGCATCATCGTATGCATTATTTAGGGAGGATGCGGCTGAATGTCGAACAAGGTGATCCTGATTATCGTCGACGGGCTGAAATACAGCACGGCACTGGGCCATTGCGGCTTCCTCGAGGGGCAGGTTGAATCCGGCCACGCCCGACGCTGGCGCATGCGGGCTTCACTCCCCAGCATGTCGGCGCCCTGTTACGAAAGCCTGCACACCGGTCTTGATCCGGCGCACCACGGCATTACCGCCAATAGCCTGCTCAGACTTTCCAAATCGGAGAACATTTTCTCCCTGGCCAGCGCTGCCGGCAAGACCACCGCCGCTGTCGCCTACAGCTGGTTTTCCGTCCTCTACAACGCAGCCCCCTATGTGCCGACGCAACATCAGGAAACAAACGACCCCGCAAAGCCTATACAGTACGGCCGCTTTTATGATGACACAGGGCGCACCGATTTTCATCTGGGCATCCCTTCCGACAAGGATTTGTGCTCGCAGGTCGACAGCCTGATCAACCGGCATGCGCCGGATTACCTTTTGTTGCACACGCTTTCCTGCGACAGCGTCGGTCACGTACATGGCGGCAGTTCCTGGCAATATCAACGCGCCGCCACCGTCGTCGACAGCACGCTTGGCCATCATGTTGACGGCTGGCGCGCCAAGGGCTACCGGGTGCTTGTCACCGCTGATCATGGCTTCACCGATTGCGGCTATCACGGCGGCACCGAGGACGATGTCCGGAATGTACCCTTTTATGACATCGGTCACCCCGAACCGGGCATATCCGAGGCCGTGGTCTCGCAACGCGCCGTAGCGCCGACGGTCCTCAGGCTCATGGGCATGAAAGCCTCAAAGGCGATGAAGGAAGCACCGCTAGAATAAGGCTGTGGCTCTGATCAGTGCCCGGATTTCGTCACGAATGGGGCCGTGATGCGCCGGGTCTGCCAGTGTCGTGAACCAGCGTTCCGGCGGAATGGCTGCACGCCGGTGCTGCCAGGTTATGCTTCGCAACAGCACCTCCGCTTCCCGGGGCAATCGATCCGGCACGTCCAGGTCTGCCAGCACGCTCCATATACCAGCCCAGGCACGGGCCACACTGAAGGGGTTATAACCGCCGCCCCCGGACGCGATTAGCCTTGGTGCCAGTCCCCTGATCGCCGCCACCGTGCGCCACAGCGCCGTATTGGATAATTGCAGGCGGCTTTGCGGATCGTCATCAAGCGCATCAACACCACACTGCACAAAAATCGCATCGGGTTCAAAACTCTGGATTAACGGCAACACCACCGCTTCCGTCAGCACTTCCAGCTCATCATCATTGAAGCCCGGCGGTACGGGCAGGTTTCGGGCCGTCCCGCCGGCCCGGTCAGCAATGCCGCCCGGCCCTGATGCAGCCTGATTACAACGGTCCATCGGCCAGCGCCCGGCTTCATGGATCGACAGCGTGAAAACCCGGTCGTCGTCGTGGAATGCCGCCTGCACGCCGTCACCGTGGTGCGCATCAAGATCAAGATAGAAAATACGCTCACATCCAAGATCCAGCAGCGTCCCGATGGTCAGCGCCGGTTCGTTAAAATAACAAAAACCACTCGCCTGATCGGGCTTGCCGTGATGCTGACCACCGCCAAGATTGAAAGCCACACCTCCATCCCGGACCAGTTCGGCAGCCTTGCGACCCCGCCGACCGCGGTCGCCGGTCTTATGAACATTTCCGGGAAAATCGGATTGCCGTTAATGCCGATGTTGTGCCGTTGACGCACCTCGGGTGACGCATCCTGATCCCGCTCGGCTTGCATCACGGCTGCGACATAGTCTGGTGTGTGAAAGCGCTGCAGATAGGCGATATCGGCTACCGGGCTATCGATATAGCTGCCGTCCGGAAAACCGCCGAGAGTCCGGATCAGATCAATGGCCAGCGACACCCTCGGAATCGCCAACGGATGACCGCGCCCATAGGTGCTGTCGCGATAAATCTCACTACCGATGAAACGTGCCTTGGTCATTACCGCACGATAGAGAGACCACTCCGGCCCGCCAAGCGGGTGTTTACCCGTCCCCCGCCTGCGGACATAATGCCGCCACTCTTGGGGGAATAATCCTAATGGAAATCTGGATACCGATTACGATCGTTGCGGCGTTCTGCCAGAATCTGCGCTCGGCACTGCAAAAGCATCTTAAGGGCAAGCTGTCCACCGGCGGTGCCACGTACGTGCGTTTTTTCTATGCCTGGCCGTTCGCGCTCCTGTACGTTTTTGGCCTGAATACCTGGGGCGGCATGCCCTTGCCTGACATCAACGGCTTGTTCCTTGTCTATTGTGTCCTGGGCGGACTGTCGCAGATCATTTTTACGGGTCTGCTGGTTTGGCTGTTCTCGTTCCGGAATTTTGCCGTCGGCACAACATTTTCAAAAACCGAAACCGTGCAGGTTGCGCTGCTGGGTTTTCTCCTGCTGGGCGACACCCTGTCCACCGGTGCCATACTGGCCATCATCATCAGCGTCATCGGCGTGATGACGATGTCGCTGGCGCAGACCAACATCACCCTGAAAACCCTGTTTGCAGGGCTCATCGAGAAGTCGACCCTGATCGGTCTGGCATCCGGTTTGTTCCTGGGTGCGTCCGTGGTGTTTTTCCGGGGCGCCTCTCTGCAGTTGCATTATGACGGCTACATCATGTCAGCAGCCTACACCCTGGCTGTATCCGTGGTGATTCAGACCGTGCTGATGGGTATTTATCTGCTGTGGCGTGAACCCGGACAGATGACCGCCGTTTTGATTAACTGGCGCTGGTCGCTGGCCGTCGGTGTTGCCGGTGTTCTAGGATCTATCGCCTGGTTTTCTGCCTTCACCCTCGAGAATGCCGCCCTTGTACGCGCCGTGGGCCAGATCGAACTGGTTTTCACCTTCATCGCCTCGGCTGTCTTTTTCCGGGAAAAAAGTACGAAAATGGAAATCGCCGGCATCCTGATGGTGATTGCCGGTATTCTGCTGATCCTTTATGTACGCTGAGAAAATGCCTGCCATGCGTATATTGCTCTGGCCACAACCGGCGGCGGAATTATACTCGCAACCATGACACTCAGTGAACTCGACCAGTGGCGTCTGGCCCATGTGCTGACCGACGCCGAATTCAATGAATTGCCGGGCCATCAAACCGGCAAGGTACGGGAAAGCTATGATCTTGGCGACGGTCGCCGGGTGATGATCGCGACCGACCGCCAGTCGGCGTTCGATCATGTACTGGCTGCGGTGCCCGACAAGGGCCATGTGCTGACGGCGACGGCACAATTCTGGTTTGAGCAGACCGCCGACATCTGCCCCAATCACGTTATTGCGCATCCCGATCCCAACGTCATCATCGCAAAGAACCTCGAGATGCTGCCCGTCGAGATGGTCGTCCGCGCCTATATTACCGGCACCACCGATACCAGCATCTGGACCATGTATGCCAAGGGTGAGCGCCAGGTCTATGGCCACACGCTGCCCGAACGCCTTTCCAAGAACGACAAATTATCCGAAGTCCTGATCACACCGACGACCAAAGGTCTGGTCGGTGCGCATGATCATCCGATCACCGCCGCCGAGATCGTTTCGCAAGGATTACTGACGCAGGCGCAATGGGACGAGGCGGCCGCCAAAAGTCTGGCGCTGTTCCAGCGGGGCCGCGAGATCGCAGACCAGAACGGATTGATCCTCGTCGACACAAAATATGAATTCGGACTGGATGAAAACGGCGTCGTCACCATCGCCGATGAAATCCACACACCGGATTCCAGCCGCTATTGGGACGCCGGAAGCTATCCGGCCAGGCACACAGCCGGCGAAGAGCCGATCAGCCTAGACAAGGAATTCCTGAGATTGTGGATCCGGGCGCGCTGCAATCCATACACCGATCCCCTCCCGGAAATCCCGGCGGAAACACTGATCGAGTTTTCCAATAAATACGTGTCGCTGTACGAGCGGGTGACCGGGCGCACGTTCACGCGCACCGATCCCGCCGTCCCGGTACGGGACCGCATATATGCCGCGCTGGCAAAGTCCCTGCCCGCATATTTCTGAACGCTGAAGGCATAATCTGATTCCGGAGGATATCATGGCGAAAACTTTGATGCAGATGGCCGGCGCGGACCTGACGCCGAACCGTATATCCGAATCCGTCCTGATCCTGATCGACTGTCAGAATGAATACGTCAGCGGTGCCCTGCCGCTCGTCGGCGTCGACGCCGCCATGCTCGAGGCGAAGCGCCTGCTGCAGCGGTTCCGCGATGCCGGCCAGCCGGTTATACACATCCAGCACCAGGGCAAGGCCGGCGGCGCTTTTGATCTGGATGATCCGCGCGGCGCGATTGATGAACGGGTCGCACCGGTTGCTGACGAGGCCGTGATAAGGAAGGCGCTGCCCAACAGCTTTGCCGGCACCACGCTTGAGCAGACACTGCAAAAGATCGGCAGAAAGCACCTGGTTATCGCCGGTTTTCAGACTCACATGTGCGTCAGCGCAACCACCCGGGCGGCACTTGATCTCGGGTATAGAAACACGCTGGTCGCTGCCGCCATTGCCACACGTGACCTGCCGAACGCCACAGGCGACGGCATCATCGCGGCGGATACGGTGCATCAGGCAACGCTCGCCGCACTGGCCGACCGCTTCGCCATTATCGCCCGCCACACCGATGACCTCGGCGCATAAGTGAAATGCTTCTTCAGCCCTTGCACGAACCCGCGCCGGGCACGAAAATCATCTTGAAATTGCCGATGCTTCCAGGGTTTTTCACGGGGATTATATCAAATGCCGTGTGCCTGCGTACTTCTGGCAGACCGTCTTTGATCAGATAGAAAGCGTGAGAAAACCCATGACAAGCAACATCCCCTTTTCGATGGTCCCCCTGCCTGCCGAGCGTTCACAGAAACCACGCACTACGGGTTTGACCATGATGATGGACTGGGGTTTGCCTCTGAACATGGCAGCCGATTACATGGGTCTGCTGGCACCTTATGTGGATCTGGTGAAGATCGTCGTCGGCACCGCCAGACTTTATCCCGAAGACTATCTGGTCAAGAAACTGGCCGTCTACAAGAACGCCGGCGTCATGCCTTTTCTGGGCGGGCAGTTTTCGGAATATGTCTTCGCGACCCAGGGGTGGAGCGCGATGGCGGGGTTTTTTGCTGAAGCCAAACGCCTCGGGTTTGATGCGCTCGAAGTTTCCGATAACTGCGTACCGCTCAATGATCAGGAACGGGCCCGGATGATCAAGATGGCGATTGCCGAAGGACTGGAAGTGCATGGTGAAGTCGGCTCCAAGGTCGTCAATCAGACACCACAGGATTTGATCGATCAGACCAAGGTTTGCTTCGATGCCGGCTGCCACATCGTCCTCGTCGAAGGCGCCGAGTTGGTGACAAACGGCAAGGTGAACGAAGCCATGATGACGGCGCTGAAAAGTGGTCTCGATCTGGATCGCACGCTTATGGAACTGACCGGTCCATGGATCAAGGGCGTCACGCTGAACGACGTCTTCGAATTGAAAAAGTTCCTGCTGTCCGAGTTTGGTCCGGAAGTAAACCTGGCCAACGTCATGCCGGGCGACATCATTGAAACCGAAGCCTATCGTTGCGGGCTTTCCGTAGTTGGCCCGACGGAGAGAGCCCACCCGAATGAATAAACCGGGACGCCGTTCGCGTTAAATCTTCCAGCGGTGTTTACGCGGCTATGCTTTGCGAAACCACTCAGCCAGATAACCGGCTCTGCTTCGTTCAATCGCCAACGACCAGTTTGATAGGGCGCGCCGCCAGATGAGAACCGGCACGTCTGCAAACAGCGTTCGCTTCATATGCCCTATAGGCAGGCCGGTTCGTTCCAGCGAAATGAAACCACCCTGTGCCAACATATTTTCCGAGGCCGCCCCCTCAATACCCAGCCAGCACAATTGATCGCTGTAGCGGCTGATATGAACGTCACGATCCGGGAAGGCTTCAAGGACCGAGCCCATCGCTTGATCCTCAGAAGTTTTGGGCAAACGGATAAGCCATGACCGTGGTGACAGCCACATCGCAGCACGGTCTTCGGTAATCATGACTGGCCCCGGTGTCAACGGCACATCAACGGCAAGGGCGCGACCCAATTTGTCGGCAAGGGCCTCTGCATCTACCGCAGTTGTACACAGCAGATGCGCATGGCCGGTTTCCGCAAAAATATTGAGATCATCGCGCTCAGGTACAGAAACCACTTCGGGCTTATATGGCATACTCATGCCTTCAGCCTTTCATTCTCAGGATCATAAAAGACAGGCGGACAAATTTCCGCGTTCACAATGGTACCGCTGTCGAAAATGCGAACCTGCTCGCCCATCCGAGCGTGGCCGCGTTCGATCAACGCCAGACCGATCGAGATGCCGAGCGACGGACTGTGACAGGCTGAGGTCACGTACCCTTCCGTCCGGCACGGCGGCATTGCGCCATCAGCAAGAATACGGCCACCAACCGCAAGCACCCCGTTCTCAACGCGCAGACCGACCAGTTGCTCACGCTCCGGACTGAACCCATAGCTCAGTGAGAGCGAGCGCTTGCCAATGAAGTCCGCCTTCTTCCCATCAACCACGCGGCCCATGCCGATATCGAATGGCGTGGTTCGACCGTTGGTATCAGAGCCGACATGCAGATAACCCTTTTCCAGGCGCAGACGCAGCCAGGCCTCCATGCCGATCAACCGTCCACCGGCGGATTCCGCACTATCGATCAGACGGCGCATCAGGGCCTGCCCATACCCCGCCGGAACGTTGATCTCGTACTGCAATTCGCCGGTGAAACTGATTCTGGATACCCGCACCGGGATACCGTAGATCCTGCCCTGCCGATATGACATGTGAGGAAATGCCGCATTGGAAATATCGAAATCGGGCTGCAATGCCGCCAGCGCGGCTCGGGCTCTCGGCCCCGCCACAGCAAAAGATGCCCAATTCGAGGTGACGGGCGCAATGCCGACGCGCATTTCCGGCCATTCCGTCTGACGCCAGCGTTCAAAGCGGCTGGCAACGTCATCGGCATGTGCCGAAGTCGGTCCGGCGAGATATAATGTATCGTCCACGCAGGTGACGACGCCGTCATCAAAAATGACACCCTCTTCACCCAGCATCACCGAATACCGGATGCGTCCGGGTTTCAGGGTCCGCATGTTCGAGACATAAAAACGGTCCAGAAATGCAGCCGCATCCGGACCGCTGACTTCAATCTTGCCGAGGGGAGAGCCGTCGAAGATGCCGAGCGTGTTTCTCACCGCAGCCATCTCGGCTTTGACGGCGGCCTCCCGGTCAGCGCCGTTACTGCGATACCAGTCAGGCCGTTGCCATCCGAAATCTTCGAAGACGGCGCCAGCCGAAACATGAAGCTCATGTGCCGGCATCAGGCGTTTCGGTCGGAACAGAGAGCCCTGACGATCACCGGCGATTGCCCCCAACCGCACCGCCGTATAGGGCGGACGAAAGGTGGTGGTGCCGACGTCTGCAATATCGCGCCCGGTCAATGCTGCTAGGGTGGCCAGACCGTTGATGTTCGATGTCCGCCCCTGATCGGTTCCCATACCGAGTGTCGTATATCTTTTCAGGTGTTCGACCGAGACATAACCCTCAAGCACAGCCAGTTCGATATCCGCAACCGTGACGTCATTTTGGAAATCGACAAACATCTCAGACGGATTGCCCGTGCCAGGACGCCAATGCGCCTTGATCGGCACGCCCGGTAATTGAGCCATAGTTGGCGGCTCAACGTGAGGGGCTGCCACACCTTCGCTGCGGCAGATCGCCCTTGCCGTATCATGCGCTTGTGTGAACGCCTCAGTCAGCGAACAGGGGCTGCGGGCATCGCCGACGGCGTGCCAATTTTCCGGCAACGTGCCGCTGACAAAGGCCGCAACATCAGACTGGTAAAAAGGTTTGCTGCCCCGGTGCGCCGCCAGATGCACAAGCGGCGTCGTGCCTCCGCTTAGCGCCAGACCGTCACAGGCAATATGCTGCACGGGACCACCGCCGAGCGGCGCAACGACAACGCCTTCCAGGTATTTTCCACCGGTTGCGTTGATCACTTCAGCACCGGTGATGCATCGGACGCCAGCCGCTGCCAGACGTTTCAAAAATTCATCCGGCGGCGCATCCCTGACGTCGATGACTACCGGCACTTGCAAACCGGCGCTCAGGGCCGCGAACGCAGCGGCATAACCCGCATCATTGTTTGTGAAAACAGCCAATGCGTTCGCCGGGGCAACAGCAAAGACGGAGAGGAATTTCTGCACCGCAGATGCCAGCATAACGCCCGGACGGTCGTTGCCGGCAAAAACCAGAGGGCGCTCCACACTGCCCGATGCCAGCACAACATGTTTAGCGCGGAGCTTCCATAGGCATTCCGATGTGACACCGCCCGGATCATCTGAATTGCCGTCTGCATGGGACGACTGCAGCAAAGTGAACATGTTGCCTTCATAGGCCCCGGTCACCACCGTATTGTTGAGCACCCGGATATCATCCGCACCCTCAAATACACCCTGCCGGTCACGCGCCCATTCAGCACCGGCGACTCCGCCAAGCTGACAATCCATCCATTGCAAGGCACCGCCGAGACGGGGTTGATCGTCGACCAGGAAAACCTTCAGTCCCGATGCGCTGAGCGCGTTCGCCGTGGCGATCCCTGCGGCACCACCGCCGATAACCAGCACATCGCACGTTGCGTGGTGCTGCGTGCGCGGGCGCAACGGCACCTTGGCATTGATCCGGCCAAAACCTGTGGTCCGCCGAATGAATGGTTCGTACAGATGCCAGTTCGGCCACATGAAGGTCTTGTAATAGAACCCGGCCTTGATGAACTTTGCCGCATACCCGGCAAGCGCGCCGATGTCAAAATCAAGCGATGGCCATCCGGAAACGGAACGAACCTGCATTCCTGCAGCCAACCGTACCTGGCCGGCACGAACGGCGGCATCAAGTCCGTAGCCGTCCTTGATCTCGACCATGGCGTTCGGGTCTTCCAGTCCGCTGCCTAGAAAGCCACGCGGCCGATGGTATTTGAAGCTCCTGGCGATAACGCGGACACCGTTGGCGATCAGCGCAGAGGCCACCGTATCACCGGCATATCCCTGCATCCGCTTGCCGTTGTAATAAAACGCAAGCGGTTTGCTGCGGTCGATGAGACCACCCTTGGCAAGTCGATACGGAGACGTGTTTGCAGCCAAGATTATGACCTGTCCTGATGGGCAAATTTTTTATTATAGGGGATGACTTCGGTGACTTCGTGGCTAACGGTGTGCCGGGCGACTTTGAACCATTGCCCGCAACCGGCACGGCAGCACCACTGCTCAAAATGCACACCCTTGGTGTTGGCGCGCATATAAAGATAATCTGTCCAATCCGTATCGTCGGCACTTTCGGGTTCAGGTCTGGCAACATCGGCTTCTCCGCCGTATTCCAGCTCTTCCTCATGACGCAGTTCGTTGCAGTAGGGGCAGCGGATGACGATCATCGGGTTTCTTTCTAGTGTGCAATACCGGCGGCAGCGCCTTCGTCTACGAGACGATTGATTCTGAACCGGTTCAGACTGAACGCTTCGGCCAATGGATGCGGGGTACCGGTGGCAATAGCATGGGCCAGCAGGAAACCACCCGCCGGGATCGCCTTGAAACCGCCTGTTCCCCAGCCGCAATTAATGAACATATTCGGGACCGGCGTTGCGCCCAAAATCGGCGAGCTGTCAGGCACAATATCAACAATTCCAGCCCAATGCCGCATCAGGCGCATGCTGGCAAAGGCCGGGAACATTTCAACCGCCGAGGTCAGCACCTTCTCAATGGTCGGAAACGTGCCGCGTTGTCCATAGGAATGATAGAGATCGAGCATCCCGCCGATCACCAGTTCGCCCTTTTGCGTCTGGTTGATATAGACCCCGGTTGCCGGCGAGATGACCACGTGATCCAGGATCGGCTTGACCGGCTCGGACACCATCGCCTGCAAACAGCGGCTGGTGACCGGCAGACGAAACCCCGCCATATCCGCAATGACCGTTGAGTGTCCGGCGACGGCAACACCGATTTTGCCTGCGGCAATCGGGCCACGGCTGGTTTGTATGGCCGTAATCATATCGCCGGAACGGTCCAAGCCGGTCACTTCGCAATTCTCGATGATGTCGACACCAAGTCGGGAAGCGGCCCGGGCATAGCCCCAGGCCACCGCATCGTGGCGGATGGTGCCGCCCCGGCGCTGCAGAAACGCGCCCAGAACCGGGTAGCGCGGATGATCATCGATATTCAAAAGCGGCAGCATTCTTGCCACTTCGGCGCGATCAATGATCTCGCCATCGACACCATTGCAGATTAGCCAGTTCGCCTTGTGGCGGGCGGATTCCATCTGGTGGTGATCATGGATCAGGGTCAGCCAGCCGCGTTGCGACAGCATGATGTTGAAGTTGATATCCTGTGCCAGATTTTCATACAGCCTGAGGCTGAAATCATACAGTGCGGCACTTTCCGGAAACATGTAATCGGATCGGACATTGGTGGTGTTGCGCCCCGTATTGCCGCCACCAATCCAGCCCTTTTCCAGAACAGCAACGTTCGTGATGCCGTGTTCTCTGGCAAGATAGTAGGCCGTTGCCAGTCCGTGCCCGCCACCGCCGATGATCACCACATCATAGCGAGACTTGGGTGCCGATGCGCGCCAGGCACTCGTCCAGTTGCGGTTTCCACGCAATCCGTTTACCAGCAGACTTTTCAGCGAATACCGCAAGCCGCCCCACTCCCCTTTTTTATCCGTCTGATTATCGTGCTTCAGGGCGCATTCTGCCAGCTCTACGAGATCACTTTGTGACACAAAACACCGGAAAATGAGACCGGAACACCATACCGTGTTTCAAATGCCTGTAGCAGTGCACCATCATCGATCTGCTCAGCCTCACCCGGCATGCCAACGGCAACGACATAGCCGCTGGCACTCAATTCATAAATGCCGGTATCCTTGAAGGGTGGCACATCGAGCTGGCGCAGCATTTGCGCATCACGGGGACGAAGGCGGCTACCCGCTTTCAGCCGGACCCAGAGATTTTCCATGGCGTTGGCCGATAGACTGAGCTGGCGATGTGATCGCATAGTGCCCTGACCATGGAATATGGGCTGCGTCGCTGATGTCGGTTGCTGTAAAGCCGCACGCATGAATATCGTTCCTTCCATGATCATCTCATCACAGGAAAACACATCGCAAACTCGGCCTTACCATGTGAATTCCTTTATAATGGAAATCGTTTTATCAAATATTTTTCCTATATACAATAATTATGTTGCAATGGAGGCACGATTTGTCGCGTAATTTCAGGTAATTTTGCGCAAAATACCGGGATGCGGCCATGGTTCTCCATAACCGTCAAAAAATCCTGATAATCGAAATTCAATGGGATTTGGACAGAAGCTCAGGCAAACGTGACAAACAACAAAACATCGGCGCCCTGTTTGCCGACGGTTCTGATTTCGTGTGGAAGATCGCCGGGATAGCGGGCCGTCCGCCCGACACCGACACGATGTGTGTCATTCCCGCAAATGATTTCGACCTCGCCTTCAAGCACGGTCAGCTGTTCGATAGCGCCTGCTTCATGCGGGTTGCTTTTGAGGATGCCGCCACGGGCCAGCAACAATCGGTACAGTTCGCACTCTCCGGCAAGTTCCGGCCGGTTGAGGATAATCAGCTTGTAGTTCTTGGCGCCGTTATCGATCACCGGGTCGTCGACTTCGGCAATGACGCTGCTCCCCGTCGCTTCCTTGACCTTCGCCTTCGGGCTGCCGCCGAATAATTCCAGCGGATCCAGCGACAAGGCACGGGCAATATTCCAGAGCGTCGACAGGGTCGGATTGGTGACGCCGCGCTCGACCTGCGAAAGTACTGATTTTGAAACGCCGGATCCGGATGCCAGTTCTTCCAGCGTGATATGTTTACGTTTGCGGGCGTCCCGTATCTTGCGACCGAGATCGATCAGATCGTCTGCTGGATCTTTCGGCTTCATGATATTTCCTCAACCGCACGTCGATTGGGAAATTGTTACCATGAATTGGCGAAATGAACAGCACCCTGCTGTCTGTTGCCCTCAGGCTAAGTCTCAAGCCATACCGACCGGCTCCGGAAACGGTGACATCTCATCTCTGGGTCTTGAGCGGATCATATCCTCAAGCTCTTTCCGCACGTTCTCGGCACCCGCGTCTGCAAACAGATTATCCATCTCGTGTGGATCGTTGGCGAGGTCATACAACTCACCCTCACCTGAATTCATTTCCAGGGTCAGTTTATGGGTTTTGGTCCGGGCCAACCGCAAATCAAGGGCAACCCCGCAACGCGATGCGTTGACCGACCATTCGTTGTAAGCGAAATCTCGGCTCTCATCACCGCCAATCAATGACGTCAGGGACTGGCTGTGCATATCCATACCCGGCGCGACATCCATCATATCGAGCACCGTTGCCGGAATATCCATCGTCGAGACCGGTTCGCCGACGACTTTTCCTTCAGGCACGCCCGGCCCCTTGAACAGGCACCCGACCCGCACCAACCCCTCGTAATTGATCGGCCCTTTCAGGATCAGCCCGTGATCGCCAAGCCAATCACCATGATCTGTCGAGTAGATGACAACCGTATCCTCGCTGAGACCAAGGCTGTCGAGGGCAGTCATGATTCGTCCGACGTTGTGATCAATCAGCGCGATCATGCCGTAATAGTTGGCGATGATTTCGCGCAGTTGCCGGTCGTCCTGATCGGGCATTCGGGAATAATTGATGCGCACGTTTTTGAAATTTTCCGTCGTCTGCGGCACGTTCTCGAGACTGGCGCGGTGCCACCACGGACGCCGGTCCAGATCCTTTGTCCGCTCAACCGGCAGATCAACCTCGTCCGGGTGGTGCATTCTGGACCACGGGTCGGGCGCATCAAACGGATGGTGTGGATCGGGGAAAGACGCCCAGAGAAAGAAACGCTCGTCTTTGTGGGCCTTCATGTAATCAATCGTCTGGTCGCCGATCCATGTTGAATTGTGCCACGCTGCGGGCAACGCCGAATGCCATGTTTGAGCGGCATTGGTGAGCGGTGGCAACTGCGTGTTATAAAGCCCGTTCTTGAATGCCCCCATGCCGTCGGCGTAATACCAGCGTTCGTAATGCTGGCCGCCGGGTGGCTCCTGCGGCAACCAGAAATTATGCCCCTCGCAGACCAGTTCGACATGCTCGAAACCCATATAGGGCCCAAACCAGTCGGGACCGTATTCTGGTGATGAATGCCGGCATTCAGGCGTGCCGGTGCGGGCAAAAGTATGGTTTGAATTAAAGTGCGCCTTGCCGATGAAACCGGTTTTGATTCCGGATTTGGCCAACGTTCCGGCGAGCCCCTTATCACCAAGGGCCGGGTCGAGATCAATCCCGTTATCGTGCACCCCATGGGTGTTTGGCAGCAAACCGGTCAGCAACGATGCCCGAGAGGGCTGGCAGACATTGTTAGGCGTAATGCAGGCTGAAAACCGGGTGCCGCCAGCCGCCATCAGATCAAGATGCGGCGTTTTGACATTACGGCCTTCAAAGCCGTAACAGTCGGCGCGCTGTTGATCGGAGGTGATAAAAATGACGTTTTTAGCCTGGAATGACATCGATTATTACGCCTTTATCCCAGCCGTTTCTGCATTGGCAGTCAGCATGTAATTCTGGCCACAGATAAAATCCGCATCGAAGGACTGCTTCATTTTTCTAACCCCCCTAATTTTACTCTACGTCGTACGTAATTTCGACCACGGGACCATAACAATGGGATTGGCACGTCAATATCCAGCCACTGGCAAGATCATCCGGAGCAAATACGTCATTGGCCACCAACTCGACAGTCCCCTTGATTCGTTTCCCGACGCATGAGCCACAGAAACCCTCTTCACATGAAAACGGCGGGCTCAATGATGCTTCCCGCGCCGCTTCGAGGATCGTTTGGCCCTTGCGGTACGGCACAATGTGCCGATTACCATCGATAATCATGGCGATTTCATCGGGGATGACGTCATCAACAATAGGCGCTTCAACCGGCGCCACTTTAACAGTCGACGAGGAAAACCGTTCCACACAAACGCGGTCACGCGGCACCCCGGCGTCAAACAGGGTTTTTTCGACACACTTCATGAAGGGTCCGGGGCCGCAGATGTACACCCTGGCCTGCTCAAACTCTTTCAGGGCAATTAAAATATCTTCACCAGTAGTCAAACCCACTTGGTCATCAAGATGGTGCATGACCTCAAGCCGACCTGAGCTCGCCATTTGCAATTCATTAAGTTCGTCATAGAAAATCACAGAATGCTCATCACGGTTTGCGTAATATAGACGCAATCTCTGTGTGCTGGCTTTTAACGCGCTTTTGATGAGCGAAATAATTGGCGTAATGCCGCTGCCCCCTGCAAAGAATAGAAGCACCGGCTCTCCATCATCACAAACAAACCGTCCAGCTGGCGGGGTTACTTCGAGCGAATCCCCCACTCTCAATGCATCATGAAACCAGTTCGACGCTCTTCCGCCATGAACACGTTTGACCGTGACCTTTAACATAGTGTCCAACTCTGGTGCACTAGACAGTGAATAGCACCGATTTAAACTGCCATCTGGGTGGATAACCCTAAATGTCAGAAATTGCCCGGCACGGTATCGATATGATTCAGCCAATGCTGGCGGCACAGCGAATGTGAAGGAACGCGCATCCGGTGTTTCTTCAGTGATATTGGTAATTCGCAACCGGTTTGTGGGCATTACAGCTCCTAATCTAACAAGACACTGAAATCATCACGCAAGGAACCATCAATAAAGTCTGCTTTTGTAGCTTTGCTCGACGTACGCCTCTGATTCTTCTACCGACACCGATTTAGTTTGTTCGGCAATTAGCCGTCCATGCGACGGGAACGTCCCTCTGTCGCGTTGCGTCGAGGGATCCCAAAGATGAGAACGTTTCAGCGCTTTGCCGCAATGGAAATAAACTTCTTCCACCGAGACCCTTATGACGGATAAAGCAGAACGACCATCGACTGCAAACTGGTCACAAAGCGCCGCATCGTGAACAACAATTGCAGAACCGTTGACACGCAATGTTTCATCGAACCCGGGAATTAGAAACAGCATGCCCACGCCGGCATTCGTCAACAAATTCGTCATTGTATCCAAGCGATTATTACCTGGGCGATCTGGAAACATTAGTGTTTTGTCATCCACGATTTCGACGAACCCGGGAACGTCACCTCTTGGAGACGCATCAGTCCCCCCTTTCGAATTGGAGGACGCCAAGACGAAGAATGGCGACCATGAGATGAAATGCCGGGAAAATTCATCCAGTTGGCTCTGGCACTTGAGACTAGCCGCTGTCCTTGGTGCGTTATAATTGCTTCTTAGCTTCTCGAGTGTATCGAGAAATGTTGTGGTACCACTTTCCATAATCTACTCTCATCTGCGTCATGAAGCTGCGGGTTTTGACACACGCAAGCGTGGTTACTCCATCTTCGCCATTTTCGGCCCCGCCACCGGGATTTCCATCAGGTCTTCGCCCCAGATGATGTTGCCGTCGTAAATGCTCATCATTTCCCGCAACAACTGCTCGCGCACACCGGGCTGGTCGATCTGTTCAAGGAAATGTGTCAGCACCAAAGTCTTGACGCCTGCTTCCTTGGCGACTTGCGCCGTATCAATGTGGTTGCCGCAAACGGCGCGATAGATGTTCGTCGGCTCCGTGCCGGTCCGGTAATGATTCATATGGATCAGCACATCGACACCACGGGCCAGCTCGACGATATCCGGGCAGACGGCACCGCTGTCGCCGGAATAGCACATTGATCCTTCGTCGGAATCGAGACGGAAGCCATAGCACTCGAGGTAAGGCTGCACATGTGAAGCCTCGCCGACCGTAACCTTCCACTTATTGCCCTGAATGACATCACCGGGTTTAACTTCGGTCACTTCGGGAGCCGGCCATTTGCGTGGCGGCACACCGCCACGCGCTTCGAACACATCAATGCTGCCCTGATGCTTGATACGTGCCGTGATATCCGGACCATAGACACCATCTTCGCCGAACAACAAATTGGTCATGCGCTGCAAAGGCGGCGGACCATAGCATTTGAGATCCGGGATGAGATCAGCACCGATGTCCCAGCGCTGCAAAACCAACCGTCCGTAATCCATGCAGTGGTCGTAATGCAGATGCGACAGAAAGGCGTGGGTCACATCAATGGCTCTGGCACCACTTTCGATCAGCCGGTGATGCGCGCCCGGCCCATGGTCCATGACGATCAGATCACCACCGACCTCAATCAGATAACCCGAGCTTTGCCGCTTGAGCGAGGGGGATGGAGTGCCGGTTCCAAGCAACGTGATTTTCATATGTACGTCCTTTCGTAAGCTTTAGTGGTATTCCGCCTGAACACCCGGTAGCGAAGAGAAGCAGAGATCGCCGCGTGCGATGATGCCGCTCCCCTTAACAACCAGTGACTTTCAATTGTGCCGGTCAGACATCAGAACAAGCAGGCTCAGAGGCTTCATGAAACAAGTCCGAAAATGAATGAACGTCTTGTCGGCACTCACCCGTCTATTTCTGTTTTCCGGTTTCGCCGAAACCCCGTTTCCTTGAGCAAGGAAAGGAGCACAAGACTACCCGTCACCAGACCGGCGAGGCTTAACCAGATGTCCGGCCAGATCAGCATAATGCCGGAAACCATCAGCAAGACACGGGACACCACACCCAGCGGTTTTTGGAAGTACCCTTCCAGGCCGTACGCCCAGAACAGGATGCCAACCGTACAGGCTGCAATGTGGATGATCGATTCACCCATATTGTCACCCAGCAGCAATAGGCTCGGGTCATAGACAAAGGCAAAGGGCAGCAGAAAAACGATGATGCCGAGCCGCATGGCAACGAACCCGGTCTCGACAGGGTCCGCCTTGGCGATCCCGGCGGCGACATAGGCACCCGTGCAAACCGGCGGCGTTATTGCCGACAGGATAGCGAAATAGAAAATAAACATGTGTGCCGCGATTGGCGGGACACCAAGCTTGATCATCGACGCCGGCACCAACGTCGCCAACACCACGTAAGCCGCAACCGTCGGCAAGCCCATGCCCAGAATAATGCAGGCAATCATCGTCATGACCAGGGTCACGAACAGATTGCCCTGGGCCACGTATTCAATCAGATAAGTGATCTTCAAATTCAGACCCGTCGCCGACAGCACGCCGATCAGGATGCCGGCACCGGCGCAGATCGCAACCAGCGGCACCATGCCGGCCATTGCATCATGAAAAGCCGCGTAGTAACCGGCAAAATCAAGACGTGTCTCTTTTCTGAACTGGCAGACGATCATCGCCGTCAGCACGGAGAAGAACGCGACATACATAATCCCGTATTGTTGGGTAAGCAGCACAACCAGCACAATGATTGGCAGCATCATGTGACCGCGTGCCTTGATCTCATCAAATATGTTCGGGATTTCCGATTTCGGAATCGGCTTGAAGCCTTTTTTGACCGAGCGGACATGAACAATCATCAAGACCGAGAAAAAGAACAGGATCGCCGGAACGATGGCGTGAACAACAAGTTCCGCGTAGGAAATATTCAGATAATCGATCATCACAAACGCCGCCGCGCCCATGATCGGCGGCATCAACTGGCCGCCCGATGAGGCCAGGGCTTCGACAGCACCGGCAAAGCGTGGATCGTATCCTGACTTTTTCATCATCGGAATTGTGACGGACCCCGTGGTCGCCACATTCGCCACCGTCGCGCCGGTAATCATGCCCATCAGGGCCGAGCCAATAACCGCGATTTTTGCCGGACCGCCCATCAATCCGCCAGCAAGATTCTTGGCAACATTCATGAAGAACTCTGCGCCACCGCATGCCGTCAGAAAGGCACCGAGCATCATGATGACAACAATAAATGTCGCGCAGACCGAGATCGGCGTGCCGAAGACACCATCCGTTCCAAAGAATATGATACTTGCGATGGTTTCCATATCCAGCCCGGCGTGGCGCAGAATCTGGAACGGTACGTGGTTGCCAAAATAAGCAAAGATCAGGAAGGCGATAAGGATCAACGTAATCGCCAACCCGACGGTGCGGCGCACAGCTTCCAAAATCAGCACCAGCCCGAGCAGTCCGACACAAATGTCCAGCGTGCCAATGAAGGGCTCCGAGTACAATCGTTGGAAATTAACAAGATTGTACGCCATTACGGCGACAGAAAGTGCAGCAAGAATGATATTAAAGATGGCTTCGGCAGTGTCGTTCTTGATCAGCTTTGATGGTGCCAGCAAAAAAACCAGTGGCAACGTGACCATCACGAAAAATCCCGTTTGCACCGGCGCTTCGAACGGCCCAGTCGCACCCGTATACAAGGCGAAACCAGCAGCGGTAACAACCAGAGCAGAGACACAAAAACGGATCAGACGGTCAAGTGCAGTCGGCAAGGAAACCTCCCTTGAAGCATGTTGGTTTTAATAATTTACAACAAGCAATTGCGATTTGGCGGTTGGGTGGATCGACCGTACGGATGATGTGTCCGCACGGTCGGTCCTGATTTCCAACGGATCAATCAGCCGTGGTACTTCGCCCAGACACCCTTTTCTTTGTAGTACTTGATGGCGCCAGGATGATACGGCGCAAGCGTGATCGCCGGTGCCGATTCCAATGACGCTTCACCGGGGTCGTTCCACCACGGTGCGCTTGCCGTGATATCGCCCCAGTTCTCATAGATCGCCTTGGTCATCTTGTAGACGAGATCTTCTGAAAGATCGCCGCGAATGACCATGCCCTGATAGAAAGCGATCCCGTTCAGGTTCGGACGGCCAAACACCGGCTCGCCAAGCGTGTCGAGAAAGAAGATCTTATCCGTTTTCAGGAAGGCTTCCGTCTTGTCGGGATCCGGGCTGACGAAATCGACATCCACACCGATCTTGCGTGCTGCGAAAATCGGCCCAAGGTGCCCCTGGTTATTACGCGCGTAAGCGTATCCGATCGCATCAATCTGGCCGTTGGCAAGTGCTGCCTGACCATCCTTGCGGCCAACGTACTGGAACTTGGTATTGGAATCATTGAGACCATAACCAGCAAGAATTTGCTTGGCGATCAGATCGTCACCGCTCCCTTTTACGCCGATGGCGACGGTCTTGCCCTTGAGGTCAGAAAACGTCTTGATATCGGTCGTCGCAACGACACGGAACAGATGGGTGCCGAGCTTCATCCAGACTTTGGCATTTGAATAATCGCCATCGGCAAACTGCTCCTGCTTCTTCATGGCATTTGCCAGATCGAACAGATAGAAGCGACCACCATCAACCTTGCCTGCAGCGGTTCGTTTGATGTTACCGACCGACACGCCTTTGCCGATCACACCGTTGACCGTAAGACCCGGAATTTTCTCGGTGAGCACCTTCCCGAAAACTGAAGCTTCCTTAAACCAGCGCCCCTGCGGACCGGCACCGGACAGCGTAATGACCGTGGGATCAGCGGCAACCGATACAGCCGGATGTCCGCCAAGTGTAACAGCGAAGGCAAGCGTTGCGAGCGCAACACCCTTTAACAACGTGAATTTCATTTTTCTTCTCCTTGATCAACATGAAACCTACCCCGCCGCGATTGGTCTTGGAGCCATTTTGGCGGCAGCCTATATAGCGCAAAATCATGACGGACCATGCGCGGAGTCCTTTGAATTTCTATCCCTGCGGCACACAGAAGATTAGCAGCACCCTTCAATCGAAAGGCATCAGGGCAATCGCTGCCTTTGGTGCAGGGGTGTAAAGCATGAACAGGATCAGTCGAACGGACGGCAGCGGATGGCTTTGCAGCACACAGTGCTGATGCCCCGGTCCAGGTTCCACTGGCTGGCAAGGATTCGGACGCAGCAGGCGTCGTCATTGAGCCCCCCTTGACCCCGTTGTTTTGCCGTCGAATTTCCGCGAACCCGCAGCTTCCGCTCATCGGCAAGCCCGAACCGCGTCTCGTCGGCGATTAAGGCATGATGATGCAAAAATACGGAAACCGTCAAGAAAATTTATTTATAGCTATATAGGACTTTATAAGATACTGTTTAACATCATATATTCTTGTATGCCTTTTCATAAACAGGCCAAAGAGGTGGGGGGAAATTTATGAGCACGACATCCGTGACGCCAGTCAGCAATCTGGTTACGAACATCGAACCTTCTATCGTCGGGTCCGCCCGCATCACGCCCGAGGGTGCGTTCGAGGCCGGCTCATATCAGACATTCGTTCTGGAATACACGGCCGGCTATCACGGCATTGATGACAGTGGCAGCTTGAAGATCGTGTTTCGCTTCGCCGGTGATCAGACCCGCCCGCAACTGGACGACCCCAAACGCCCCAACTACACAACAGTGAAGGCCAGCAATAACGCCGTTCTTGAAAGCCGCTATGACCCCAAGGGCAATGTCCGTCCGTGGGACCGATGCCTGTACATCAAAGTCGTGCACGGCTTTCTGGAAGAAGGCGACAAGATCACCATCACCTTCGGCGACACCAGCGGCGGATCACCCGGCATGCGGCTGCAGACTTTCTGCGAGGACACGTTCGAATTTCGCGTTCTCGTCGACCCGATTGCCACCTACACATATGTGCCGATTGTCGAACAGCCCTGCATCGCCATTACGCCCGGCGCTCCTGTCAAGTGGCGTGCCGTCACGGCGACATTACGCAAGCCGGGCGAGCCTTTCCGGCTCAGCATCAAGGGCGAGGACAAATGGGGCAATCCCAGCAACACAACTCAAAGCACATTGCGCTTGCAAGCCAACGGCCCCGTGAAGAACCTGCCGGACCAGGTCAGCATCGCCAAGGACGCCTTCAGCGTTATTGCTGACGATCTGGTCATTGATGCTCCCGGCACATACCGGTTCCTGGTGCTGGCCGAAGACGGCACTTTGCTCACGACCAGCAATCCGATCCGGATCGAGGCAGACCCACTCAACGGCGATCTTCATTATTGGGGCGATCTGCATGGCCAGAGTGAGGAAACCGTCGGCACTAACAGCGCCCGTCAGTATTTCGAATTCGCCCGCGACAAGGCCTTTCTTGACGTCATCAGCCATCAGGGCAACGACTTCCAGATCACCAAGGAATTCTGGGCCGATCTCAACAATCTGACGGCGGAATTCAATGCGCCCGGCAGCTTCATTACCCTGCCCGGTTACGAATGGTCGGGGAATACCAATCTGGGCGGTGATCGTAATGTCTATTACATGGATGAAAGCCACGAGATCTATCGTTCATCGCACGCGCTGATTGCCGAGCGGGACGACCTGTCCAGTGATCGCTCGACGGCTGCGGCCCTTTTCGAGACGCTCGGCACGATGAAAGACGACGTGGTCTGCTTCGCCCATTGCGGCGGACGCTATGCCGACATCAAGCTTGCCCATGACGGCCATGTTGAACGCTCGATTGAAATCCACTCATCATGGGGTACCTTTGAGTGGATTTTGCATGATGCTTTTGAAATGGGCTACCGGGTCGGCATCGTCTCCAACAGCGATGGACATAAAGGTCGCCCCGGCGCCAGCTATCCGGGGGCGTCCCTGTTCGGCGCCGTCGGCGGCCTGACTTGCCTGTTGATGCCCGACCTCACACGCCAGAGTGTTTTTGACTGCCTGCGCAAGCGGCATCACTACGGCACGACCGGCAATCGCATGTTCCTGAATGTTGCGCTGGAAACGGAAGCACCCGGCACGCTTTATCACGAAGACCCGGCATTGGGTAAAGCTGACGGCGCGTCTGCATCTTCAGCCATGATGGGCGATATTCTGCACCTGCCGTCTGGCGAGGCCGTGTTGAAAGTTGATATTGCGGCATCAGCGCCGATTGTTCGTGTCGATTTGTTCAACGGGCTCGAGCATCTGGAAACGATCCGTCCCTACGGCAAGGATGAATTGGGAAACCGCATCCACGTGGTTTGGGAAGGTGCCGAGTATCGCGGCCGTTTCCGCCAGGTCATCTGGAACGGCACGGCGACGGTTGAAGGCAACGAGATTACCAAGGCATCACCGATCAATTTCTTCAACCAGGACAAAACGCTGGATCAGCCAGCGCCAGACCAGCTTGCGTGGCAGGCACTGACAACCGGCAACCTCGGCGGCTTCGATGCCACGCTTGCAGATAAAGATGCGGGTCAGCTTCACATCAAGACACCGGTCTGCGAGATCAACGTTCCCGTCAGTGACATTGGGTATGACGATATCGCCGTTGATGCGGGTGCGCTTGGCCGTCGGCTCAGTGTCGTCAGATTACCTGACGCCAACGGTCACACCGACTTTTCTTTTGAACGCACGCTGACATTTCGAGCCGATGGGGACAACCCGATCTTCGTCCGCATTACCGACGAAGATGGGCATCAGGCCTGGTCCAGCCCCATTTACGTCTACAGATAAACAAGGCGGCATGGATGCAGGGCGTGATCCGGGATGACGCGAGAAAAATCACGAATACACAGGGATCGGATGCTCAGGCGTTCCGTACCAGATGGGCACCGGTGAAACGGGCGTTCTTGACCGGCGCGCCGCCGGCGGTAACCGAGATTGTTTCTTCGTGGGTCATGTCCATGTAGCAGTCGCTGGTCGGGAACCAGATCCGCTGCAGGAAGATGTTTTCCTTGCCGTAGCTGTGGCCGACTGAATCGACGTCCATACCGATTGTTCCCGCCGGCAGATCAAGTGCGGCCTGCGCCGCCGCAGGAACGGGAGCGGCTTTGACCAGTTGCGTGATTGAAAGCGTCGGCGCGTTGAACTGACGTGCCAGGATCGTCTTGATGTTGACGTTCCTGAGTTGCGCCATGGCGATGTCACGCAGGGCACCGAAGCGGGTGATGCAGAAATACAATTCGTTATAGCAGTCAAGACCGCCGGAAACGGATACGATCCGAACGATCTTGAGATATCCCTCCGGATCAGGACCCAGCGTATCCATCCAGCGGCCGGGGCCCTGCACGGTCGTCTCTTCAATCACCACCGACGTGACCGGCAGCAGCTTGTCTTCACCGAGTTTGCGAAAGCGGAATTGCCAGATTTCATCCTTGGGCAGGGCCGGTTCGGCGACGAAAGTCCCGCGTCCATGCATCCTGAGCAGGGTGCCATCAATCGATAGCTCGCGCAGGGCACGCTGCACGGTACCCAGGCTGACCGACAGCGCGGCGCAAAGCTCCTGTTCCGGTGGAATCTGATCGCCGTTATGCAGATGCCCCTCAACGATGGCATCCAGGATCGCATGTCTGGACCCGAATATGTTTTGATTGGCGTGTTCTGAGTGAGTTCGCGAAATACGTGGCAATGACGGACAATGTCACAATGTTGGCGGATTTCTTCTCAGCGTTTTTTCCGCCTGCCATAGCCATAAATATTGTCCAGTTTCATTAGAGCCGCGCACTGCATTATTGAAGACATTCTAATCTTTCAATTTTGAAACGTAAACAATCGCCGGTATGCGCGTCGTTGTTCCAGCTTCATTCAGACAGATCAGCTTGTCACTTTCGGACCGATGACGGCGGATACCCGTAACGCCGGCTATGGCTGGTGGCGAAATGTGGTGCACTGGAAAAGCCTGTTGCGATGGCGATTTCGATTACCGGAAGTGTTGAATATTTCAACAGGTTCTGTGCTTTCTCCAACCGCAGGTTCCGGTAAAAGGCCATGGTTGTCTGCCCCAACTTATCCTGAAAAAGCCGGTTCAGCTGTCTGCTGCTCAGATCCGTATACAGGGCCAGTTGATCGAGTGTGAGGGTGTCAGCGACATGCCCCTCCATTGCCACAATAACATCGAGCACCTTGCGGTTGGTCGTGCCCCAACGCTCGATGATACCGGCACGCTGCGGCCCTCGGGATGGTCTGACATCGGTGTGCATGAACCAGTCGCTGACCCGTGTCGCCAGCCCGGGGCCGTGATGATCGGCAATCAGCGCATGCATCAGATCGAGCGGTGCCGTACCGCCGGCACAGGTCACACGGTCACGATCAATAACATAGAGCCCTCGCTCAACCAGCAAGCCCGGCGACATCTCGTTCAGCATCGGGATATGTTCCCAGTGCGCCGTCATCCGCCGCCCCGTCATCAGACCGCAGGTGGCAAGGATGACCGGTCCGCCGGAAACGCCGCCGATGGGTATGCCCATGCGGTCGGCGCGGCGGAGCCAGTTGAAAAGGTGCGCGTCGTCAACTGTGAGACAGTTGTCGCCGGCAACGATCAGGATCAGATCAAAATCCAGCGGATCACCGACGGCTGCGGCACCGGGAATGATCGCGCCGCCGGAACTCCGGGCCTGAGTGCCCGTCATTGGCACGTTGCAGACATCGTACAAGGCGCGTTCGCCCAGCAGGTTGGCGGCGCGTAACGGTTCCACCACGGTTGCGTAGGAAAGCAGCGCAAACCCGTCAACCAGAACCATGGCAATGCGGAACGGCGTCGCGTGTTTTATGCGTATGTCCATAATATGAATTATTTCGTCTAATTTGATAAAGTATCAAGGCCAATTCCATATCACCATTAACCGATAAAGAACCGGAGCATTGTCATGCACTATTCTGCCTGGTCCCTGTTCTGGCAGGGGCTCAAGGGAAATACCGACTGGAAGCCCGCCTGGCGCGATCCACAGCCGAAAGAAAGCTACGATGTCATCATCGTCGGCGGCGGCGGTCACGGACTGGCGGCGGCCTATTATCTGGCCAGCGTCTACGGGGTGACCAACGTTGCCGTTGTCGAAAAAGGCTGGATCGGGTCTGGCAATGCCGGACGCAACACGACCATCGTCCGTTCCAATTATCTGCTGCCGGGCAACGAGCCGTTCTACGAGTTTTCGATGAAGCTGTGGGAAGGCCTTGAGCAGGATTTCAATTTCAACGCGATGATGTCGCAACGCGGCGTTCTCAACCTCTGTCACACCGACGGCCAGCGAGATGCTTATGCCCGGCGTGGCAACGCCATGATGTTGGCCGGTGCCGATGCGGTGCTTCTGGATTCAGAAGGCGTCCGCAACATGTGCCCGTATCTTGATTTTGATAACGCACGCTTTCCGATCAAGGGCGGGCTTTGGCAGAAACGCGGCGGCACGGCACGGCACGATGCCGTCGTCTGGGGTTATGCGCGCGGCGCCGACAGTCGCGGCGTCGACATCCTGCAAAATTGCGAAGTAACCGGCTTCGTCATGGAGAACGGTGTCTGCAAGGGCGTCGAGACGACCCGGGGCACAATTCGCGCCGGCAAGGTCGGCGTTTCCGTCGCCGGTTCATCCGGCAAAGTCATGGCTCAGGCCGGCATGCGCCTGCCCATCGAAAGCCATGTCCTGCAGGCATTCGTCTCCGGAAGGCCTGAAGCCGATCATTCCCGGCGTCATCACGTACGGCGCCGGGCACTTCTATATCAGTCAGTCTGACAAAGGCGGCCTTGTCTTCGGTGGCGATATCGACGGTTATAATTCCTATGCACAGCGCGGCAACCTGCCGGTTGTAGAGGATGTCTGCGAAAGCGGGATGGCCCTGATGCCGATGATCGGCCGGGCCCGGCTGTTGCGCATGTGGGGCGGCGTCATGGACATGTCGATGGATGGCTCTCCCTTCATCGACAAGACCTCTATCGACGGTCTCTATTTCAACGGTGGCTGGTGTTACGGCGGGTTCAAGGCAACGCCGGCATCCGGCTACTGCTTTGCCCATTTGCTGGCAACGGACACTCCGCACCCGACGGCAACGGCTTACCGGCTCGACCGTTTCCGCCAGGGTGCAATGATCGATGAAAAAGGTGCGGGCGCACAGCCCAACCTGCATTGATGGATCAGGACAAATCATGATTATCAACCACCCCCTTCTGGGCCCGCGCGATGCACAGGAATTCACCTATCTCGGTGATGCAGGGCTGATCAACCGCCCGGACTGGCAGGCAGAAAACGCCGCCGATCTCTTCTATGAATATCTTCATGTCCGTGACAACCCGGCTGGCGAACACCGCGAGCTTTGGTATCACGAACACGGGGACAGATCCTGGCTTGTCGTGACACGAAGCACCACAACCCATGAAATCACCAAAGTCGAGATGGCGCGTGACATTGCACGTGGGCTGGAGCAGGACCAATGACGCAAAGCAACCGCCTTGCCGGTGGCCTGATTGACCGGCGCGTCACCCTGAATTTCACCTTCAACGGTAAAAAACTGGAAGGTCATCCGGGCGATACCCTGGCCTCTGCATTGCTGGCCAATGGTCAGCGTCTGGTCGGTCGCTCGTTCAAGTATCACCGCCCGCGCGGGATTTTCACCGCCGGTTCGGAAGAGCCGAACGCGCTTGTCGAACTGGGTCATGGCAGTTTCCGTGAGCCCAACACCCGCGCAACAGTTACCGAGCTTTTTGATGGCCTTGAAGCGGCCAGCCAAAATCATCGCGGCTCGCTGAATTTCGACTTGATGGCGGCGAACGATCTGCTCTCGCGATTTCTCGGCGCCGGGTTCTATTACAAGACCTTTATGTGGCCTAAGTCGTTCTGGGAAAAAGTCTACGAGCCGATTATCCGTAACGCGGCTGGCCTTGGGCGGCTCAGCGGGGAACCCGATCCGGATATTTACGACAAGGGTTTTCTGCATTGCGATCTGCTGATCATCGGTGCCGGTCCGGCCGGTCTTGCCGCTGCACTGCAGGCCGGACATGCCGGTCTCAGGGTCATTCTCTGCGATGAGGATTTCCGCATGGGCGGCCGCTTGAATGCTGAAACGCTGACTGTTAACGGCATCCCCGGCACGACATGGGCTGGCGACGTAATCGGCGAACTCTCGACAATGCCGCATGTCAGACTGATGCCCAGGACCACGGTTTATGGCGCCTACGATCATGGCATCTATGGCGCGCTTGAGCGTAAAACCGATCACCTGCCCAGCGCCAACGGAAAGCCCCGGCAGATCCTCTGGCGCCTCTATACCAAACACGCCATCCTCACGGCAGGCTCGACCGAACGCCCGATCGCGTTTCCGAACAACGACCGGCCGGGCGTCATGCTCGCCGGTGCCGTTCGTTCCACGCCAACCGCTGGGGCGTGACCCCCGGCAAGCGCATCGCCCTGTTCACCAACAACGACGACGGGTGGCGCACGGCAACCGATCTTAAGGCGTCGGGTGTCGATATCGTTTCCGTCATCGACAGTCGGGCAATCCATGCGCCGGTCTCCGTACCCGGTGCGGATATCTTCATGGGAACCCATGTCACCGACACCACCGGTCGCATGGGGATCAAATCCATCAGGCTCTCAACCGGACGCAGCATCAATGTTGACTGCCTAGCCGTTTCCGGCGGCTGGAGCCCGAACGTGCATCTGACCTGTCATCAACGCGGTCGGCCCACATGGCGGGACGACATTGCGGCTTTTGTGCCGGGAACCGATCTGCCTGTCGGCATGCGTGTCGCCGGTGCCGCAAACGGTGCGCTGACGCTGGGCGCTGCCCTAACCGATGGTCACCGCGCGGCTGATGCCGTCATAGCCCAATCAGGGAAATCCGCGAAGGGCGGCAAAGCACCACAAGCCGACGATGAAGCCGCCCGTGTTGCCGCCTTCTGGCATGTCTCGGCAGCGAAAGGTCGTGCTTGGGTTGATCTGCAGAACGATGTCACGGTCAAGGATATCAAGCAGGCGCATCAGGAAGGCTATCGTTCGGTCGAGCACCTGAAGCGCTACACGACGCTCGGCATGGCGACCGATCAGGGCAAGACGTCGAACGTCGTAGCCTTGGCCGTGATGGCCGGGCACACCGGCCTTTCCATTCAGGAAACCGGCACCACCATCTTCCGTCCGCCCTACACTCCCGTCGCCATCGGCGCCCTGGCCGGCCGGTCCCGGGGCAAGCATTTCCGCCCCATCCGCCTGACCCCATCCCATATCTGGGCTGAACAACAGGGTGCGCCATTTGTCGAAGCCGGGGCATGGCTCAGGGCACAGATGTTCCCCCGTGACGGCGAAACCCACTGGCGGCAAACGGTGGACCGGGAAGTTGCACAAACACGCCAATCGGTCGGCATCTGCGATGTCTCGACCCTCGGCAAGATCGATATTCAGGGCCGTGATGCCGGTGAATTCCTGAACAGGGTTTATGCCAACGGCTTTGCCAAGCTGGCGGTCGGCAAAGTGCGCTACGGGCTGATGCTGCGCGAAGACGGCCTCGTCATGGATGATGGCACCACCGCCAGAATGGCAGAAAATCATTACGTCATGACGACGACAACGGCTAACGCCGGCCCGGTATTCCGGCATCTGGAATTTTGCCGTCAGTGTCTCTGGCCGGATATGGATGTGCATCTGATTTCCGTCACCGACGGCTGGGCACAGTTTTCCGTCGCCGGTCCGAACGCCAGACTTCTGCTGGAAAAAATCGTCGATGACGGCTGCGATATTTCCAACCAAGCCTTTCCCTATATGGCCTGCGGCACCATTTCGGTTTGCGGTGGCACTGAGGCCCGATTGTTCCGGATTTCGTTCTCGGGCGAGCTTGCCTATGAAATCGCCGTGCCGACCCGCTATGGCCATGCCCTGATCGAAACCTTGATGGATGCCGGCAAAGCATTCGATGTCGTTGCCTACGGCACTGAAGCGCTTGGCGTCATGCGCATCGAAAAGGGGCATCCCGCCGGCAACGAATTGAACGGCCAGACGACGGCGCTCAACCTCGGTCTGGAGAAAATGATCTCGAACAAGAAAGATTTTATCGGCAACACGCTATCCAGACGCCCGGAACTGGTCCGAGATGACGGTATCAGACTGATGGGCTTCAGGCCCGTTGACCGGAGCAGGCAACTGGTATCGGGTGCGCATTTCATCGCCCGGGGTAACGCCGCCACAACGGCGAACGATGAAGGCTGGATGACATCGGTGGCTTACTCGCCGGCACTTGGCCATTCAATCGGCCTCGGCTTCATCCTGCGTGGTCATGAGCGCGTTGGCGAGATCGTCACGGCGGCCGACCCATTGCGTGGAAACACGTTAGATGTCGAAATTGTCCTGCCGCATTTCGTTGATCCGGAAGGAGCAAGGCTTCGTGGTTGAGCATACTTTAACGGCCCGCCCGCCGCTTGGTGGCTACCGGGAAACTTTTTCCGATACCCAACTGGAAGAACGGGCTGATCTGGTCATTGTTTCGGTTGCCGTCCCGCTAGGGGGCAAGGCTGCCTTGAATAAAACGATAGCGGATGCATTTGGATCAACGCTACCGGAGACGGGAAAGATCACCACATCCAAGGATGGAAGTATCCGCTTCCTCGGCATGTCCCCGGATCAGATATTTATCCTCCTCGATGAAACTGAAACCGGTTCCGGTCAGCGTGTTGAAACGGCGCTTGAAGGCTCTGGTTATTGCACCCAGCAATCGGACAACTGGGTGAAGCTCAGGATGGCTGGCACCGCATCCCTGGCAGCACTGGAACGGATCTGCCCGGTTGATCTTGACCCTGTTGCATTTCCGGAAGACCGCGTTGCGCGAACGGTCCTTGAACATATGGGGGCCATCATTTTGCGCGAGGGCGCAGACTCATTCTTATTGCTCTCGGCCGCATCATCGGCAGGCGCGTTCCTTGATGCAGTAAGGGAGAGCATCATCAGGCTTTAACACGAAATCAGGAGCTTTATAGCCTGCCGCGATAACAGTCAGGGGGGTTGCCAATGAAGAAATAGCTATGTCAGGGTTAACGGGGCGGGAGAAATAACTCCTCCGGCCCTGATAATATTCATTGGAAAAATACGCTGCTGCTGTTCCTTTCAATACATAGCGCAGCGATAACAGAGAGGATTACTCATCATGACATCACTCGTAAAAGGGTTGGTTGGCGGCTTTGCGCTGTTGGCACTTTCAGTTGCCGGACAGGCCGTACATGCCGACGTGATCGACGACATCAAAAAAGCGGGCGTTCTCAAAGTCGGCGTCAAAGCGGATTACAAGCCATACGGTTTTCTTGATCCGTCGGGCGCCATCGTCGGCATTGAGCCGGAACTCGCAAATGAAGTCGCTGCCAAGCTTGGCGTCAAGGCTGAGCTGATACCCGTCGTCAGCTCAAACCGGATGCAGTTCCTTGAGCAGGGTAAAATTGACCTGATGATCGCAACGATGACCGACACGGCTGAGCGTCGCAAGATCGTCCACATTGTTGATCCGAACTATTATTCGTCAGGTACAAACATCCTGGCGCTGAAGAAGATAGGTTTCAAAAAGTGGGAAGAACTGAAAGACAAGCCTGTCTGCGGGATTCAGGGCGCCTTCTACAATAAATCCACCTCGGAAAAATTCGGCGCAAAGATCGTTGCCTTCAAAGGAACCGCCGAGGCTTATGCGGCATTGAAGCAGGGCAGCTGCATTGCCTTCGTTTATGACGATTCAGCCCTCGTCGCCAAGACGACGGAACCTGATTTCGCTGATTACGAAATGCCGTTGACGACAATTGACGATTCCCCTTGGGGCCTGGCCGTTAAACTCGGCGAAGACAAGTTTGCCAAGTTCGTATCCGAGATGATTGTCGGTTGGCACAAGTCCGGCCGCATTCTGGCGCTGGAAACCAAATACGGCGTGACCAACACGCCTTTTGCCAAAGCGATGCACGACAAGTACAAGTAACGACACGCTCGGCTGATGGGGCGCACTTCGCTCCATCAGCCGACGCATCGTGACGCAGTCAGTACGGAACAACGCTATGGACTCCTTCTATCAATGGTTTCGGGTGCTGTACGATACGACGGGAATAAATCTTCCCTTCATCTACGACAGTTACGACCGTGGCCGATTGATTGATGGCTTCTTCATGACGGTTCAACTCTCCGTCACGTGCCTGTTTTTTTCCGTTATCATCGGCATGATCGGCGCCTGGCTGCAGGGCTCACCGCTCAAGTGGACCCGCAGACTGGTCAATGGCTATATCCAGCTTTTCAGGAACACCCCGCCGCTCGTTCAGCTTTATTTCTTCTATTTTGCCATCGGCTCCATGCTGCCGAAGATCGCAACCGATTACGGCGGACAAGCGCCTATTCTGGGAAACTTCGCGTGGGCCGTGATCTCGCTTTCATTCTTTGCCGGGGCATTCAATGTCGAGATTTTCCGTTCAGGCATCGAAGCGGTCCCCAATTCAACGGTTGAAGCGGCTGAATCACTCGGCTTCTCCCGGCTGCAAATCTACAAGGACATCACCCTGCCGCTGGCGTTACGCGTCGTGCTGCCGTCGCTCAACAACAATCTCGTCAATCTGGTCAAGACGACGACCCTCGCCTATGCCATCGCCGTACCTGAAATGCTGTACGAGACGAACCAGATCTGGTCAGACAACGTCAATGTGACGGAAATGATGATCTTCCTGCTGCTGGCCTATTTCTTCCTGGTCGGGGTGCTGGTCTGGGGCATGAACAAATGGGAACAGTCGATGAAAATTCCGGGGTACGGCGAATGAAACCGGCACCCTACAAAACGGATCTGGCTGTCATGCATCCGGTGCGCATGCCCGCCGTCGAACGGTCCGCGTTCCGTCTCAGGTTATGGCATGCCCTGCCGATCCTGCTGTTCTGCATTTTCTACTCAACGCTCGGTTTTGCCGAAGCGCAGAACGGACAGTTGTCCGCGTTCGACACACTGCTGCGCTGGATGCCGCTGCTGCTCAAGGGGTTCGGGTTCAATCTGCTGATATCCGTCATGGCGATGTCCATCGGGACCGTTATCGGCGTCGGCCTCGGCCTTGGCCAGATATCGCTGAATGCGGGATTGAGCCGGTTTTCTTGGTTCGTGACCCAGTTCTTCCGCAACTCGCCATGGCTGGTTCTGCTTTTCTTCGCGATGTTCCTGCTGCCGTTCGAGATGAATATTGCCGGATTTACGGTTCCCTTGCCTGACTGGGTAAAGGCAACGTTCGGGCTGTCGTTGCCGGTGATGGCGAACGTTTCCGAGATCGTTCGCGGCGCCGTCAAATCCCTGCCGAGCGGCCAGTGGGAAGCCGCTGAAAGCCTGGCCTATACCCGTCGTCAGACACTGTGGCTGATTATCCTGCCACAATGCGTCAAGCGCATGCTGCCACCATGGATGAACCTGTATTCGATCCTGACCATGGCAACCGTGTTGGCGTCGATTGTCGGTGTATCCGAAGTCATGACGCTGACCGGCCGGGTTCTTTCATCGGAAGGTGGGCGCACCGAACTGCTGGCACCGTTCTATGGGTTCGTTCTGCTGTTGTTTTTCATCTACTGCTATCCAATCGCCCGCTGGACCGTGCGTCTGGAAAAGAAATTTGCCGTCATCAATTAAAAGGGTCGCATCATGAACTGGGACAGCACGCAACCGATGGTTTCGATCAGGAATGTCCACAAGGCATTCGGCGAGTTGCAGGTTCTCAAAGGGGTTTCGCTGGACGTCATGAAAGGCGAGGTCATCTGCATCATTGGACCGTCCGGATCCGGCAAATCCACCCTGATCCGCTGCATCAATGCCCTGAACGACATTCAGCAGGGCTCGATCCTGGTCGAAGGCATGGAAGTCAACGATCCCAAGCTGAACAAACTGGAATTGCGCAAGAAGGTCGGCATGGTCTTCCAGCAGTACAATCTGTTTCCGCACAAAACGGCACTTGAAAACGTGATGATGGCGCCGATCCGTGTCCTCAAGCAGAACAAGGCAGAGGCTGAGGCGAATGCCCGTGCGCTGATCAAGAAAGTCCGGCTCGAAGGCAAGGAAAACAGTTATCCCGGCGAGTTATCCGGCGGACAGCAACAGCGCGTCGCCATCGCGCGTTCGCTTGCCATGAACCCCGACGTGATGCTGTTTGATGAAGTAACGGCAGCGCTGGACCCGGAAACCGTCGGCGAAGTGCTCCGCACCATCCAGGATCTCGCCGAAGACGGGATGACGTGCATTCTTGTCACCCACGAAATGGCTTTTGCCCGGGAAATCGCCGACCATATCTATTTCACGGACAAGGGCGTAATCGTCGAGCACGGTCCGCCGGAAACGTTTTTCAAGAATGCACAGGACCCGCGCACAAAACTGTTCCTGAGCCAAATTCTCTAACGCGGTTGCCTGTTCTGGAGCGGCTTGATCAAGTCCTCGCTTCCTTCAGCATTTCGCGGGCGATGATCAACTGCTGGATCTGTGACGTTCCCTCGTACAGACGATAAAGTCGAACATCGCGGTAAAACCGCTCAATGCCGTAATCAGCGATATACCCGGCACCGCCGTGAATTTGCACGGCCCGGTCGGCAACGCGCCCGACCATTTCCGTGCTGTAGTATTTGCACATCGCCGCCTGCTTGGTGACGTTCTCGCCATTGTCGAGGCGCTTGGCTGCATCCAGTACCATCGATTTGGCGGCATACAGTTCCGTCTCACAATCGGCCAGCATCGCCTGAACAAGCTGAAAATCTGCAATCGGTTTTGAGAATTGCTTCCGTTCCGTGGCATATCGCACACAGTCAGCGATCAGACGTTCGGCATTGCCGATGCAACTGCCTGATATCGTCAACCGGCCCCGGTCCAGAACCTTCATTGCCGTCTTGAAGCCCTGTCCTTCCTTGTCACCAATCAAAGCCCCGGCAGGAATCCGGCAGTTATCAAAAATGACATCGCAGACGTGCGCGCCTTGTTGTCCCATTTTCCGGTATGGCTTGCCGAGAGAAAGCCCCGGCGTATCCGCTTCGACCAGAAAGGCGGAAATCCCGCCCGCGCCCTTGTTCTCGGGATCGGTGCGCGCCATGACGGTAAACAAGCCGGCACTCGGCGCGTTGGTAATAAACCGTTTGGTGCCGTTCAATACATACGCGTTACCGTCCATCTTTGCCGTCGTCCGCAACGACGCCGCATCCGAGCCGGCTTCCGGTTCTGTCAGCGCGAACGAGCCGATCAGTTCTCCGGTCGCCATCCGGGGCAGATATTTCTGCTTTTGCTCTTCCGTGCCATCAATGACGATGCCCTGGCTGCCGATACCGTTATTAGTGCCGAAAACCGAGCGGAACGCCGGCGAGGTGTGCCCCATTTCGACAATCACGTTGACCTCTTCCCAAACCGTCAGCCCAAGACCGCCGTATTCTTCTGGAATGGACAAGCCGAACAGACCAAGCGCACGCATTTCATCGACGATGTCGTCAGGCACCTTGTCGTTGTCGCCGACTTCGGCTTCACGCGGGATCAGCCGCTCGCTCACGAACCGTGTGATGGTATCGCGAAGTTGATTGAATGTTTCCGTATCCAAAGCCATGTGATCCACCCTGTCTGAAACTGATTTGCCGACTTCTGATCAGTTTTTATTAATTTCGCTTTGCAGAATAAAGTTTCATTCCGGTGTTGGCGAGTATAAGTTTGCTCTACGCCTTGCCGCACTCAGCAAGCTCATGTACTCAGCATCATGCTTGAAAATGATGACAGAAAGAAAATCGCCGAAATCGGCAGTGAATTTTAAAATGCGTAACAGTTCTGATCCAAACAGCGTCGATTTTGACGACGACAACAAGGACCGGCGGTTCGTTACCGCGCTGGCCCGCGGTCTTGATGTGCTGCGCTGTTTCCAGCCGGGCGAAGTCAGCCTGGGCAATCTCGAGATCGCCAAAAGAACCAAGCTGCCTAAACCGACGATTTCCAGGCTGACGTACACGCTGACTAAACTGGGCTATCTTTCCTATTCCGAGCAACACGGCACCTATCAGCTTGGCGCCGGCGTCCTCCAACTCGGTTATGCCATGCTGTCGGGGCTTGATATTCGCGAACGCGCCCGCCCGTTGATGCAGGCGTTGGCCAACAAGGTTGATGCGACGATTGCGCTCGGCTCGCGTGATCGGCTGGAAATGGTTTATCTCGAAACCTGCCGGGGCCCCGGTGCCGTGACATTACGCATTGATGTCGGTTCACACATTCCAATTTCCTCGACGTCCATGGGGCGGGCCCTGCTGGCCGCTTTGCCGGAAAACGAACGCGATTATCTGATGGCGCATATCAAAAAGAAAACCGCGAACGCCCAGGAATACGAGCGGATCGAAAAAGGGATCAAACAAGCCATCAGCGACATCAAGAAACGCGGCTTCAGCATGTCCCTCGGCGATTGGCGTTCAGAAGTGCACGCCGTCGGCGTGCCGCTGATCACGCATGACAACAATGCCTATGCCCTTAACTGCGGCGGACCGGCCTTCAGGGTCTCAAAGGAATACCTGGAAAAGGAATGTGGCCCCAGACTGGTTGAACTGGCACACAAGATTTCCGCATTATCCTGAGACGACCCCCTCGTCCTTTGGCACCACCAGACAATCAAGCGCCAATGCGCCCTGCCCTGCAGGCAAGACGACAAACGGGTTCAGATCGACACTGCTGACCGCATCGGCATGGGCTGTTGCAAATTCAGACAAACGGACCAGCGCATCCGCGAGCGCATCAATATCCGCCGCAGGTTTGCCCCGGACACCCCGCAGCAATTGCGCCCCTTTGGTTTCGTTGATCATGCTGAGCGCCTCATCGCGATCGAAGGGTGCCAGACGGAATGATACATCCTTGAAGACCTCAACGAACACCCCGCCAAGTCCGAACATCACCGCCGGACCGAAAACAGGGTCGACCTGCACACCCAGGATCGTCTCGATACCGCCACTGACCATTGGCGCGACGATCAGGCCTTCGGCAGGCTCAGAAGTCTGTGTGGCGACCCGGCTGACGATCGCATCATAGGTCGCCGCCGCCGCTTCCGCCGTCGCGATATTCAATGCCACGCCGCCAAGCTCAGTCTTGTGCGCGAACGCGGCACCATTGATCTTGATCGCCACCGGCTTGGCGAATTCCTTTTGTGCTGTGGCCGCATCTTCGGAACCTGTGACCAGCCGCGCATCAACAACGGGAATGCCCGATGTCGCCAGCAGCGTGCGGGATTCCCATTCACTCAAAGGACGACGGGGAATGGCCTGCACAGAAACCGAGGACAAGCGCATAGATTTTGATACCGGCACAGGGCGGGCAAACCCCATGCCGATTTCAGTCACCGCAGCAGCCGCAGCAATGGCCCGGCAAGGGTCTTCAAATGTCAGGAACCCTGCGGCACGGTATTTGGCAACAATCTCCGGCGGCCCCATCAACGACAGGATCAGCAGCCGGTCCGGGAATTGTTTCTTGATCTGGTCCAGTTCTTTCAACAGCGGCTCGACGACATAGGGTGAGCAGGCCGCCAGCGTAAAGAAGGCGACCGCCGTATCATATTTGCCTTGCTCGAGCATGATGTTGAAATTGATTCCGACCAGACTGAGGTCGTTGAAAAACTGTGCCGTGGTATCGACCGGATTAAGCGCCGAGGCGAAGGGGAGTTTTTTCTTCAGTTCGTCCTGTGCCGCTTTCGGCATCGGCGCGACATCAAGGCCGCACTTGATGGCGTAATCCGCCATCTGCACCCCGACGCCACCGGAAATCGTCACCAGCCCGATCCGCTTGCCGGCCGGGTAAATGCCGGCGCTGCAGGCATAGGCGGCGTCCAGCATATCTTCCGTCGTCTCTGCCCTGTAGACCCCATACTGTTTGAACACAGCGTCATATATTTCATCGGCGCCCGCCAGCGAAGCTGTATGTGAGGCCGCCGCAGCTGCCCCTTCGGCACTTTGACCGACCTTCATGAAGATCACCGGCTTGCCATGGGCACGCGCCTTCTCAAGGCTTCTGATCAGCGCCGGGCCGTTTTTAATCCCTTCCGCATAGGCTGCGATGACCCGGATACCATCCGTTTCCGCTGCCCACTCAATACACTCGGCGACCGTAACATCACATTCATTGCCCGTCGTGATGACGTGGCTGACCCCGAGTTCCCAGCTTTTAGCCACAGCAAACAGGTGCGTCCCGTAAGCGCCACTCTGGGAAATGATCGCCAGCGGCCCTGCCGTCGGATACCCGGCGTCGCCGGTGCTCGAAAACGTGGCGAAGAACCGGCTTTTGAAATTGAGAATCCCGAGGCAGTTCGGCCCCAGGACCCGCAGGCCGGTGCGTGCAGCGATTGCCGATATTTCTGCCTGCAGGTCATGGCCATCGCCACCCATTTCTGCAAAACCTGAGCTGAAAACAATGGCCGAGCGCACACCGCAGGCGGCACATTCCTCCAGGATCTCGGCAACGATCTTTGCCGGGACGATGATCAGAGCGCAATCAATCGGTTTTCCGACAGCGGCAATCGAGGGGAAACACACCTTTCCCTGCACGATTTCCCGGTTGGGATTGATCGGATAAACAGGGCCGTCATATCCCCATTCGATCAGATAGCGAAGCGGTCTGCCGCCGATCCTGGACGGATCATCCGAAGCCCCGACAATGGCGACCGATTTAGGCTCGATCAGGGCCTGCAATCCATCCCGTGGATCGTTCATTGGAAATCCGTCTCCCTTGATATTCACTGTACGTTTAAGCGCAGAAGGCTCTTCGACAGTGATTTTTATTGCCTGGCTGCTGACAATCTATCAGTCCCAAGACTGCTTTACATGCGGAACGAATAAATGCAAAACTTAATTCTGCTATGCAGAATAAGGTTTCGTTTTCCCTGATTATGCATTCAATCTGCATGCAGGGAAAAAACAAAAAGTTACCGTGGGAGGATTCAAAAATGAAGATCAAATCCGTCGGCATTATATGTGCCGCACTTATGATGTCCGGCACCGTCAGCATCGCTGCGGCCGGAGAAGTCAAATTACCGAAAAACATGTCATGGACGGCCTATAACACCGGAACGACGGGCTACAACCAGTCCGTTGCCATCGGCAAGGCACTGAAAGACAAGTACGATGTCACGTTACGCGTTGTGCCGGGCAAAAATGATATCTCTCGATTGACCCCGATCAAGGCCGGCAAGATCGATTATTCGGCCAACGGTATTGCGACATTTTTCGCTTCCGAAGGCGTGTTTCAGTTCGCTGACCCCGCATGGGGGCCAATGCCGGTCCGTGTGCTGCTTTCAGCCAGCGGCTCGGCAGGTTTGAGCGTCGCCGTAGCCGCCGACAAGGGCATCAAGACTTATGCTGACCTCAAGGGCAAACGTGTTGCCTATGTTCGCGGTGGCGATGCCCTGAACGTCGGCATCGAAGGGATGCTGGCCTGCGGTGGCCTGACCTGGGCCGATGTCGAAAAGGTCGAATTCCCGGGTTACGGCGCAGCATGGGAAGGCATGGTCAACGACCAGGTCGACGCCATGTTCGCCTCGACACTGTCCGGACCGACCAAGAAACTGGAAGCAAGCCCGCGCGGCATCTATTGGCCGCCGACACCTAAAGATGACAGTAAGTGCTGGGCCGGAATCAAAAAGGCTGCTCCTTACTTCGTTCCGAAAATGATCACCAAAGGCACCGGCATCTCGGACGAGAAACCGTATGAAGGGCCTGCCTATCCTTATCCGATCCTGATGACCCTCGATAAGCAGGACAAGAACGAGGTGTATTCACTGACCCGTGCACTGGTCGAGGAATACAAGAATTACAGCGAAGCTGAACCGGCCGCCAAAGGTTGGGCGATCGGCAACCAGATCCTCGATTGGGTTGTGCCTTTTCACGATGGTGCCGTCACCTACTTCAAGGAAGCTGGTGTATGGACCGCCGCGCATCAGACACATAACGACAAGCTGGTTGAACGGCAGAAGGTTCTTGCCGGCGCATGGTCGAAAATGGACATGAAGCTCGAAGGCGATGCCTTTGCAGCCAAATGGCTTGAAGCCCGCTCTGCGGCACTCGAGAAAGCCGGCTTCGATCCCATATGGAAATAAACACCAAGCAAGGCGAGTTGCCGGTAGCGCAGGCGCGTCACCGGCAACTCAATTTGTTCTGGACGGCCACGACACTTGTCGTCGCGGTCCTCACGATTGTGCTGGCTACGGATCAGGTTCGTCTGTTCTTCGGTCAGCAGTGGCTCAGCGGGATTATCCTGCTGTCGAACCATTATCTGTATGCGATCCTCGGCCTGTTGCTGCCGATGACGTTTATCTATTTTCCGGCAAGTCGTTCCGCACGTTATGATGGCGTGCCGTGGTACGACGCCGCACTCGCGGGTACAACCTTCCTGATCTGCGGTTTTTTCTTTTCCAAAGCCACCGATATTGTCGATCAGGGATGGGAATTTGTTGCCCCCGATTATGCCATCTATGTCAGCTACGCACTCTGGATACTGTCACTCGAAGCGGTGCGGCGTGCCGGCGGCTTCGCCATATTCATTATTGTTGCCACGTTGTCGGTCTATCCGATCTTTGCTGACGTGATGCCGGGTCCGATTTCCGGTCTGGCCAGCACCTGGGGCGAGACCGCTTCCTACCACACCATGAGCATCGAAAGCATGCTCGGCATCCCGATGCGGGCCTTCGCCGAGTTGGTCATCGGCTTTCTGATTTTCGGTGTCGCCTTGCAACACACCGGCGGCGGGAAATTCTTTCTCGATTTGGCGTTTGCATTGCTGGGCGGCGTGCGGGGCGGTGCCGCCAAGGTTGCCATCTTCTCAAGCGGCCTGATGGGCTCCATGAGCGGCAGCGTCATAACAAACGTGCTGACCACCGGGGTGATGACGACCCCGGCCATGCGCCGAATCGCGTTTGCGCCGCAAGGCCGGCGGCGTCGAGGCTTGCGCATCGACAGGCGGCGTCCTGATGCCGCCCGTCATGGGGGCTACGGCCTTCATCATGGCAACCATCATTGAAGTGCCCTATGCGGATATCGCCATCGCCGCAGTGGTTCCGTCCGGTCTTTATTTCTTCGGTCTCTTTATGCAGATCGACGCCTATGCGGCACGCAAGAATCTCAAGGGCTTGCCCAAGATCGAATTGCCATCCCTTGGCGCAACACTGCGCGAGGGATGGTACTTCGTCTTTGTTTTTACCATGCTGATTGTCATGCTGATCTATTTGCGCCGGGAAGCACTGGCCCCGTTCTATGCAACCGGCATCCTGCTGTTTCTCAATCAGGTTTTCCCGCGCAACCGCTGGAGACTGAAGGAACTCAAAGCCTTCCTGATTGGCGTCGCCAAGTTGCTGACTGAACTGACGGCGATCCTCGCCGCCGTCGGACTGATTGTCGGCGCACTGTCGATGACCGGCATGGCCGGCACACTGGTCGACGATCTGGTATTCCTTGCCGGTGGTTCGACGCTGACCCTGCTGGTCATGGGTGCCATCACCAGTTTCATCATGGGCATCGGCATGACGGTCACAGCCGCCTATATCTTCCTTGCCGTCATTCTGGCCCCTGCCCTCATTCAAGGCGGCCTGTCACCGATGGCCGTGCATCTGTTCATTCTATACTGGGGCATGCTGTCGTTTATTACCCCGCCGGTCGCCCTCGGTGCCTATGCAGCCGCAGCCCTCGCAGAAGCCTCACCGATGCGCACCGGCCTGGAAGCCATGCGGCTTGGCAGCATCATTTATTTCATCCCGTTCTTTTTCGTCCTTAACCCGGCACTGATCCTTGAAGGCAGCGTTGGCAACATTCTGATCTGCACGGTCGAGGCGTTTGCCGGCGTGGCGCTGGTCGCGGCGGCGCTGCAGGGATATCTGATCGGCATCGGCAGCCTTGACCGCTGCGGCGTTACGATGTGGCCTGTCCGCACCCTGCTTACCCTGTCCGGCATGAGTACGGCGACCTCCGGCGGCGGCCTTTGCCGTGGAGCAACACGCAGGGCATTCTCGCCGCCATATTCATGCTCTCAGCCAGCTGCCGCACTGCTTTTCGCCGCCGGCCTGATCGTTCCAGAAAAACAAGGCAGCAAAAAGCGGGGATTACGCGCGTGAACGCAAAAGAACTCTTCGACCTGACCGGTAAAGTTGCCCTGATCACCGGCTCGACCAAAGGCATCGGCAAGGAGATCGCCCGCGTTTTCGCCAGTGCAGGTGCCAAGGTTGTCATCTCCAGCCGCAAGGAAGAGCGCTGTATTGCTGTCGCCGATGAGATCGCTGCCGAAGGTGGCGAGGCGCTGCCCTTCGCCTGCAATATTTCCGACAAGCTTCAGCTTCGCGCCCTTGTCGATGCAACGCTCGAAAAATGGGGACGTATCGATATTCTGATCTGCAATGCAGCCGTCAATCCTTACTACGGGCCACTCGCCGACATCACCCAGGAAGCCTATGACAAGATCATGGATACCAACGTCGGCAGCAATCTCTGGCTCTGCAACATGGTGCTGCCGCATATGGCTGAACAGCGTGACGGTTCGGTGATCATTGTTTCCAGCATCGGGGGTCTGAAGGGCAGCGAGAATCTGGGCGCTTACGGCTTGTCCAAAGCCGCAGACATGCAACTGGCCCGCAATCTTGCTGTTGAGTGGGGCCACGCCAACATTCGCACCAACTGCATCGCGCCTGGCCTTGTGCGGACAGATTTCGCGCGCGCACTTTGGGAAAACCCTGAATCCAACAAGCGTGCCATTGCCGCCTATCCGATCGGCAGACTTGGCGAGCCTGAAGACATCGCCGGCGCCGCCCTTTTTCTGGCAAGCCCGGCCGGCAGTTTCGTCAGCGGACATACACTGGTCGTCGATGGCGGCAGCACCATCGGTGGCGGCCGCTACAGCTGACGTTTATGACTAGAGCTTTGCCAGCGCGCGGCCCTTGTCCGTCAGACCGGCAATCCGCTTGCCGAAAACTGCAAAACGCTCGTCTTTGGTCTGACCGCGCAGATAGCGGATATAAATCTGCTGCAAGATGACAGCGATCTTGAAGACGCCGAATACCTGATACCAATGCACGTCATCGCAGTTGAGGCCGGTGGCCTGGGCATAACGCTCAATCACTGCATCACGGCTGGGAAAGCCCGGATTCCATGTCGGCATGGATGCCGCCTGAATCCAGCTCGGGTCGTCGTCGCTTTGCCCCCAGAACGTCAGCGTATAGCCGAGATCGACCAGCGGGTCACCGCGTGTGCACATATCCCAGTCCAGCACGGCTTTCGCCCGGCCCGGGTCATCCGCATCGACCAGCATGTTGTCGAGTTTGAAATCGTTATGCAGCAGCGAGACTTTCTGACTGACAGGCAGTTCCCGTTCCAGCCACGCGATGATGCCCTGCATATGCGGATTATCTTCATGTAACGCAACCGCCCAGCGTTTGCGCCAGCCGGCCAGTTGCCGCTCGATAAACCCTTCAGGCCGGCCAAGATCGCCAAGCCCTGCCGCATCCGGATCAACCGAATGCAAGCCGGCCAGAACATCGACAAGCATGGCGCCGACACGCGCATTCAATTCCGGTGTCCAGTCGCGATCATCCGGTAACTGTGTGCGAATGACGATGCCCAACCGACGCTCCATCACATGGAACGGCACGCCGATGATTGCGTCATCATCGCAGACAACAAAACTGCGCGGTGCCAGATCAAACGCCTGCCATAAATCCTTGAGTACACGGTGCTCGCGATTCATGTCATGCGAAGATGGTGCAATCGGCCCGAGCGGTGGCCGACGCAGGACATAGGCCGCATCACCGAACTGGATCAGATACGTCAGATTGGCATGGCCGCCGCCGAACTGTGCCAGGGAGAATGGTCCAGAGGCATCCGGCAGATGCGCCCTGAGCCACGGCTCCAGTCTGGTCGTATCAAGGCCTTCATCGGCCCTGACGGCAATGACCTCGCGATCTTTCTGCATTGGTTCTGGCTCAGACAACCTCGAACAAACCGGCAGCACCCATGCCGCCGCCGATGCACATGGTGACGACGCCGTGCTTGACGCCGCGACGCTTGCCTTCGATCAGCGACATGGCCGGCCAATCTGGCACCGGTCATGCCGAACGGGTGGCCGATAGCGATGGCGCCGCCGTTGACGTTCAGCTTGTTCCGCCGGGATGCCGAGCTTATCGCGGCTGTAGCAGCACCTGAACGGCAAACGCTTCGTTCAGTTCCCAAAGATCGATGTCGTCCATTTTCATGCCGAGCCGTTCGAGCAGACTTGCGGCACGGCAAACACCGGGCCGATGCCCATTTCGTCCGGCTCGCAGCCGGCCACGGCAAGGCCCTTGAAGAATGACCCAGCGGCTCGATGCCGCGTTGCTCGGCCAGTCTGGAATCCATCACCACACATGCCGAAGCCCCATCGGACAACTGGCTGGCGTTGCCGGCGGTGATGAAATTACCAGCACCCATCACCGGCTCCAGCTTGGCCAGACCTTCGGCATTGGTGTCCGGCCGGTTACCCTCATCACGATCAAGCGTTACTTCCTGCTGACTGATCTCGCCGGTGTCCTTGTTCTTCACGTCCTTCATGGTCGTGATCGGCACGATCTCGTCGTCGAACAGCCCGGCCTGCTGGGCAATCGCCGTGCGCTGCTGACTTTGCAGGGCGTATTCGTCCTGCGCATCGCGGGACACGTTGTAGCGCTTGGCCACCGTATCGGCGGTATCGATCATGCTCATCCACAGTTCAGGCTTGTGCGCCATCAGCCAGTCTTCTTCAAAACAGTGCCTGTTCAGATGCGGCTGAACCAGACTGACCGATTCAACGCCACCCGCCACCATCACCGGCACCCGGTCCATCACCACCCGCTGTGCAGCCATCGCAATTGCCTGCAGGCCGGAGGAACAGAACCGGTTAACGGTCGTGCCTGACGTCGTCACCGGCAAGCCGGCCCGGTACGCGGCAAGCCTCGCCACGTTCTTGCCGGTCGCACCTTCCGGATACCCGCAACCGAGGATCACGTCCTCGACCTCAGCCGGATCGATGCCGGCACGTTCCACGGCATGACTGATGCAATGTGCCGCCATGACGGCGCCATGGGTGTTGTTGAAGGCCCCGCGGTAAGCTTTGCCAATCGGCGTGCGGGCCGTTGATACGATCACGGCTTCGTTCATGGATGCTCCTTACGCATTAAAAAAAACTAGGATTTCAGATCGGCAAAGGACTTGCCGGACCCGGCCAATTCTTCCAGTAGCGGTGCCGGGCGCAGCAACTCGCCATGGGCCTCATGCAACCTTTTCATGACCGCGTGGACTTTATCAACACCGACGAGATCGGCATAGAACATGGGACCGCCACGACCAATCGGGTAGCCATAGCCATTGACCCAGATCAGGTCAATATCGCCCGGTCGGGTGGCGATGCCCTCACCAAGCAGTTTCGCCCCTTCGTTGATCAGCGTGTACATGCAGCGTTCGAGAATTTCCTGATCGGAGATCGCGCGGCGCTTGATCCGTGCCTCATCTGAAACCGCATTGATCAGCGCTTCAATTTCAGGGTCCGGCAGCGGCGTGCGGCTGCCTTCTTCATACCGGTACCAGCCGGCATTGTTTTTCTGGCCGTGCCGTCCCATTTCGACAATACGGTCGGCGATTGTCGATGAGTAGCGATCATTGGTCGGCTTCGTTTCCCGGCGATGTTTACGCACCAGATAACCAACGTCGAGACCCGCCAGATCACCCATCGCGAACGGCCCCATGGGAAACCCGAAATCATAGATGACCTTGTCGATCTGCTGCGGCAATGCGCCTTCTTCCAGCAGAAACTCGGCCTGGGAACGATACGCGTACAGCATCCGATTGCCGACGAAGCCATCACAGACGCCGACCATCACACCGACCTTGTCGATATCCTTGGAAAGCTTCATGACGGTTGCCAGCACGTCCGGTGCCGTTTCCCTGCCGCGGACGTTTTCCATCAACTTCATCACATTGGCCGGACTGAAAAAATGTGTGCCGACGACGTCTTCGGGGCGGCTCGTCGCCGAAGCCATTTCGTCGATATCAAGCGATGATGTATTCGTGGCGAGGATCGCACCCTGTTTGCAGACCGCCGAAAGCTTTGCAAACAGGGTCTTCTTCAGGTCCATATCTTCAAACACGGCTTCGATGACGATATCCGCATCGGCAATATCGGCGTAATCCGTTGTGCCCTGCAGCCGTGTCATGCAGGCTTCCATATCCGCATCAGAAAGGCTGCCTCTGGCAACGCTACCGGCGTAGATTTTACGGGCTGCATCCAGGCCCCTGCTCAGCGCGTCTTGATCCTGCTCGAGGACGGTCACCGTAAAGCCTGCATTGGCGAAACTCATGGCGATACCGCGCCCCATGGTACCGCAACCGATCACGGCCACTTTCCGGATCGGGCGCAAAGGGGTGTCCGCAGGGACACCCGGCAGTTTGTGCGCCTGACGCTGGGCGAAAAACAAATGGCGCTGAGCTTTCGACTGGTCGGACTGAACCAGTTCGTCGAAATTTTTCCGTTCCATCGCCATGCCGTCATGAACGGATAGTGTCAGCGCGCTTTCAACCGCATCAATGCAGCGTTCCGGCGCGATCAGTCCCCGTGACCGCTTAGCGATCTGGGCACGATATTTGGCGAAGATGGCATCAGCACCTTCGGCTTTGATTTTCATCTCGCCAACACGTTTCGGCCCTTTTTTATCGGCAAGGAGCTTGCCTGCGTATGCGATGGCGCCAGTGATCAGATCGCCCGGAATAATTTCATCAAGGAAGCCAAGCGACAGCGCCTTTTCAGCGTCAACGTACTGACCGCCGAGGATGATATCGAGTGCAGGTGCAATGCCGATCAACCTTGGCAGGCGCTGCGTGCCGCCCGCTCCCGGCAACAGACCCAGATTGATTTCAGGCAAACCGAATTTGGCACTCGCATCACCGACCCGGTAATGACAGCCGAGCGAAATTTCACAACCGCCGCCGACGGCCGTGCCGTGGATGGCAACGACGACCGGCTTGGTGCACGCTTCAAGCTGATTGATCAAAACCGACAGGGACGGCTCTTTTCTCGGCTTGCCGAACTCGGTAATATCCGCCCCACCGCAAAAACAGCGGCCCCGGCCTGCCAGCACAATCGCTGCGATGGATGGGTTCGAAACAGCCTGCTCGATCGCCCCGGCAATACCCTGCCTGACGGCAATCCCCATGGCGTTGACCGGTGGATTGTTGATCGCAATCAGGGCCACCGGGCCATGAATTTCATAGTCTATAACAGCTGTCATGGGGCCTTCCATATTTTGAAACTTGCTTTTGCACCGCGAAATTGGATTATGATCCGGCAATACCCGGTTGTCTAGCCGCTGGCATAGCGCTTATCTCGACAATCATACAGACCCATGCGTTGACAGAGGCTTTCATGAATTTTGATTTTTCAGCCCGCACCGAACAACTCCGCGCCAAGCTTCAGGGATTCATGGATGAACACGTTTATCCCAATGAGCACAAGTATCTGGAGCAGCTTGAGGCCGGTGACCGCTGGCACACCCCGCCTGTCATGGAAGAACTTAAAGCCAGCGCAAAAGCCGCAGGATTATGGAATCTGTTTCTGCCTGAAGCCGAATATGGTGCCGGCCTCAGTAATCTCGAATATGCGCCGCTTTGTGAAATCATGGGGCGCTCGCCGATCGGGCCTGAAGTATTCAACTGCTCAGCCCCTGACACCGGCAACATGGAAGTACTGGTCCGCTACGGCTCTGATGCGCAAAAGGAACGCTGGCTAAAACCGCTGCTTGATGGCGAGATCCGCTCTGCCTTCGCCATGACCGAGCCGGACGTGGCTTCATCGGATGCCACCAACATTCAGTCCCGCATTGAACTTGATGGTGATCAATATGTTTTAAACGGTCGCAAATGGTGGACCTCCGGCGCCGGCGATCACCGCTGCGAGATATTCATCTTCATGGGAAAATCTTCCCCTGAAGCCGAGAAATACCGCCAGCAATCGATGGTTCTGGTGCCGAAAGACACGCCCGGCGTGACCCTGATCCGCCCGCTCAGCGTGTTCGGTTATGACCATGCACCGCACGGCCACTTCGAGATCGACTTCAAGGATGTCAGGGTTCCTGTCGAGAACATGATCCTTGGCGAAGGCCGTGGTTTCGAAATTGCCCAGGGTCGGCTCGGCCCCGGACGGATTCACCACTGCATGCGCCTGATCGGCGTCGCCGAACGCTCGCTGGAAGCGATGTGTGCACGCGCCAAGAACCGCGTCGCCTTCGGCAAATCGTTGTCGGAACAGGGCGTCGTGATGGATGCCATCGCCCGCTCGCGCATCGATATCGAACAGGCCCGGCTTTTAACCCTGAAGGCCGCCTACATGATGGATACTGTCGGCAACAAGGCGGCTCGTACGGAAATCGCCATGATCAAGGTGATCGCACCGCAAATGGCCTGCGACGTTATCGACCGGGCTATTCAGGTGCACGGGGGAGGCGGCGTCTCGGATGATTTCGGGCTCGCCTATGCATGGGCCAAGACGCGGAGCCTGCGTCTCGCCGACGGACCGGACGAGGTTCACAAGACGACGCTGGCAAAGCTGGAACTTAAGAAACAGACGCCGCGCTGGACTTGAAAATTACTGTCCGTAGCGGGCGGCGGTCAGGCCATCCATGTCGATATCGGGTTTCCTGTCCATAACCAGATCGGCAACCACCCGGGCCGAGCCGCAGGACATGGTCCAGCCAAGGGTTCCGTGGCCGGTATTCAAGAACAGATTGTCGATGGGTCGGGCCGATCACCGGCGTTCCGTCCGGCGTCATCGGCCTGAGACCGGTCCACCCCTGCGCCTGGGAAAGATCGCCCCCCTTCGGGAACAGATCGTTGACGACATAGCGTGACACCGTCCGTGGCATGGCTGCCAAGATTTTTATTATAGCCGATGATCTCGGCCTGACCGGCCACGCGAATGCGATCACCGAGCCGTGTGATCGCTACTTTATGCGTCTCGTCCATGATGGTTGATCTGGGTGCCGCATCAGGATCCGTGATCGGCATGGTGATCGAATACCCCTTGATCGGGTAGATCGGCAGCCGGATACCGATGGTCTTCAGCAGGATTGGCGCATAAGGTCCCATGGCGCAGACATAGCGATCTGCCGTCTGACGCCCTTCGGTCGTGTCGACACCAACGATCCGGCCCTGCTCCATCGCAAAGCCCTCAATCGTCACGTTGTAATGGAAGCTGACACCCAACTCCTCAGCCTTGTCGGCCAGCGCCTGCGTGAACATGCGGCAGTCGCCGGTGCGATCAGAAAGCAATCTGAGTCCACCGACAAATTTATCGGCAACATGTACAAGACCCGGCTCAGCCGCAATACATCCATCCCGATCAAGCAATTCAAAAGGTGAATCGAATTCGGCCAAAACATCCTGATCGGCTTTCGAACCATCGACCTGTTTTTGCTTTCGGAACAATTGCAACGTGCCGAGTTCGCGCTGATCAAAATCAATCGGCAATTCGGCCATCAGTTCCGTCAGGGAATCACGACTGTAATTGGATATCCGTACCATCCGGCCTTTGTTGATTGCGTAGGATTTCTCATTGCAGTTCATCAGCATCTGCGCGCACCAGCGCCACATTGCCGGGCTCATCAACGGCCAGATGAACAACGGGCGGTGACGCATGAACAGCCATTTGATGGCCTTCAGCGGAATGCCCGGCGCGGCCCAGGGTGACGTCATCCCATAGGAAAGTTCGCCCGCATTGGCAAAGCTGGTTTCCATCCCGGGAGCACGCTGCCGATCCAGAACAACGACCTCGGCACCTTGTTTCGCCAGGAAATACGCGGTGGTTACACCGATAATACCTGCACCCAGAACAATAACCCGCATTGTGTACCCCTTCTAAGCCTAGTCTGCTTCCAGAAAAATCCGACTCGCAGCCCCATTAGGCTCGCACAGCAACCGCGATGCAGGAAAGAATTTTCCTCAAATCATTGTACCGGGTCATTTTCCGATACCACGATCCGCATCGCGTGCTTATATGTTGCGTATGGGAATATCCGGGCAATCCACAAGAACAAGCCCACCTGAAATACCTGCATGGGGAACTCTTGATGAAACTGATGATGTTTTCGACCGATAGCGGCGCAAGACTGGGTGTCGTCGACGGCGATACCGTGATCGATGTCGCTGCCTGTGATGCCGGGCTTCCGGCAACGCTTCTGGACGTGATCAAGGCCGGCCCAAAAGCCGTTGCCCGCATTGCAGAAGCGGCAGCAGGTGCCACCAGCACGGCTCGAACAAAACTGTCTGACCTGACCCCGGCACTGCCCATCGAACGGCCCGGCAACTACTCTGTGTCGGCCTCAACTATGCCGCCCACGCCAGGTGAAGGCGGTCATGCCATCCCTGAATACCCATCGTTGTTCGTGCGCTGGCCTTCATCGCTGGTCGCAGCCGGGGCCCCTGTGATCTGCCCGAAAAACTCCATTCAGCTCGACTATGAGGTCGAGTTGACCATCGTCATCGGCAAGGGCGGCAGGTCGATATTCCCGAAGAGACGGCACTTGAGCACGTCTTCGGCTACACCCTTTTCAACGATGTCTCGGTGCGCGACTTCCAACGCAAGTCCACCCAATGGACGCCCGGCAAAAACTTTGATGGCACCGGCCCGTTCGGCCCCGTGGTCGTCACGGCGGACGCGTTGCCACCCGGTGCATCGGGCCTGCGCATCACCAGCCGCGTCAACGGTGAAACCCGTCAGGATTCCAATACCGCCGACATGATCTTCTCAACCGCACGGATCATCGCCATCCTTTCCGAGTTCATGACACTCGAGGCTGGCGACATCATCGCCACCGGCACACCGTCCGGCGTTGCCCATGCCCGCACGCCGCCGGCATGGATGAAACCGGGTGACCGGGTCGAGGTCGAGGTCGAGGGGATCGGCATCCTTTCCAATCCAGTTATCGCCGAATGAAAGGATCATCAATGCGCACGCTCATTTGTCTGATACTCGCAGTGATCGTTCTGGCGGGGTCGCGCCCTGCAACTGCGGAAGACGTCTTTGATCGTCTGCAAAATGAATCCGTTTCGGTTATGGATTTCGGGATCAAGCGACTGCGCAGTTCCGCAATCGACGCGACACGGCGGCTGGCGACGCCGTCTGATACAACACCGCAGGCATCGGTTCTATTCGATACGGAGAAGCGGGCTTTCAACATTCAGTTCATACTCCGCACCAGCGCCGAACCCCTGACCATGACAGCGTGTCAGGAGCGCCGCATCAAGGCGATCAAGGAAATCTTCATGGTCGATGCGACGGCCTATGCAGCCCCCGTCAGCACCGAGCAGAAGATTGTTCTCCGCCTTGGCCGGATATTTACCCGTGAACCTGTTGCGCCCGGCGAATCCATTCAGGCCATGGGAGAACGTCTGGCGCAGTCGACGAACCTGAAACTCACGCTGACGGGTGCAGATGCGCAAAAGGCCATTTCTTGTGATGGCCGCGTTACGGATTTGCGCACACCATAAGTGACGATCAACCCGTATGTGGCAATCGGCCCTTGGGCGGATCCTTGCGTTCGTGATAATTGAGCTCAAGGGGATGGCAGGGTGGCACCAGCTTGTCGAAGAAGACTTCGTCATCAGCCGTGAAGTCATGTCTGAGCGCACCCAGATAAGCTTTCCAGTGCGCCAATGTACGCGGCCCGGCAACAACCGACGAAACGATGCGATTGTTCAGTATCCAGTTGAGGGACAGATCACCCGCCGTCATGCCTTTTGCTTCCGCGCGTTTTTTAATCGCAGCGGCGATATCCAGTGACTCCCGGGTATAAACCTCGCCGTATGTTGCAATCTCGCTGGCACCGCGCTTGGTATCTTTTGTGGCAGCCACGTTGAGCCCGAACTTGCCCGTCAGCACACCCCTGGCCAGCGGGCTGTAAGGCACCGCGCCGATGCCATATGCGTGGCACGCCGGCAGATATTCAAACTCGGCGACCCGGTACAGCGCGTTATAGAACGGTTGTGCGATCACCGGTTTCGGCACATTCAATTCACGGCACAAATGCACCATCTCGGCAATTTTCCAGGCCCGGAAATTACTGAAGCCCCAATAGCGCACCTTGCCGGCACGGATCATATCTCCCATCGCGCCGATGGTTTCCGCCAGAGGTGTGGTCGGGTCGGCGCGATGCAGATAATAGATATCGACATAATCGGTGCCGAGTCGTTTCAGGCTGCCGTTCAGGCCTTCAATCATCCAGGCCCGGCTCAACCCCTTCTGATTGGGGCCGTCACCGATCGCCTTGCTGCCGAGCTTGGTCGCAATCACCCAGTCGGCGCGATCTTTCCGGATCAACTTGCCGAGAATTTTTTCGGACTCTCCCATGACATAAGATTCCGCCGTATCAATAAAATTGATTCCGGCATCTCTGGCCGACGCGACCATTTTTGCGGCCACGGCGGCGCTGGTCTGCTTGCCAAACGTCATGGCACCAAGGCAGATCGGCGATACCTTGAGACCGCTGGTCCCGAGCCCGACATACTTCATGGTCACCTCCTGACTGCTTGCATCCAGATCTACGTTACGACTGTTCTTCAAGTCGGTCCGTCGCCGGTGCCGGAGTCCGGCTTAACGCAGCAATTTCCGCGTGAAATCCGGGAGTCATGTCGATGCCGGTCGAATCCAGTGATGGCTGCAACTGCTCAAGACTTCTGGCACCGATGATCGGGCATGTAACGGCGGGATGGGCAGCAGCCCAGGCAACGGCAAGGCTGACCGGATGTACGCCACGGGCCTTGGCCAAGGCCGTAAACTTACCCGCGGTCTGGAACACCCATTCCTCGCCATATCGGGCGGTGTATTCCTTGTTCGACATCAGCCGCCCCTGATCCGGGCGCATGTCCGGAGCATACTTACCACTGAGCAAGCCGCCGCCGACCGGCGAATAGGTGATCACGCCAAGTTTTTCAGACAGAGCCAGGGGAAATATTTCCGCTTCCGCCTGTCTTTTGACGAGCGAATACATCGGTTGAATGACATCAAATCTGGGCCAACCCATACGGGCTGCAATGCCTAGTCCCTTGGCGACCTGCCATGCCGCATAATTGCTGGCGCCGAGATACAGGACCTTGCCCTGGGAAACCAGATTCTCAAGAGCACGCATGGTTTCTTCAAGCGGGGTCTCCGCATCCCAGCGATGCATGAACAGAACATCAAGCCGGTCCGTTCCCAACCGCTTCAGGCTGGCTTCAACAGCACGGGCGATATGCCGGCGATTGCCGCCCCGGGCATTGATATCGGGCCCCATCGGCACAAAGCACTTGGAGGTGATGACAAGTTCATCACGCTCCGACGCCATCAACTTGCCCAGGATCGTTTCAGCTTTGCCTTTCGAATAGCCATCCGCGCAATCAAAAAAATTGATTCCGGCATCCCGGGTTGCCTTGTACATCTTTGCCGATTCATCCGCATCGGCATCGCCGCCGAATGACATGGTGCCGAAGCACAATTGAGAAACCTGCACGCCGGTCTGGCCGAGCCATTTATAATTCATGTGATCCCCCCGGTATTGATCTTCGATGGTGCTTTTACACAGGTAATGATTTCGAAACATCAATCAAGAGGTCAGTGAAAAAGCAACGTCAAGCGCTGACTGCCCTTGGATAGGTGTCGGCAACGTTTTACCATCATTGCCATCACACACGATCAGACCCCGAGAGTGCACACCCAATGCCTAAAGACGCCGACGCTGAAATTTCAATCCTTGATGCCGCGAACCACTGGCTTTCCGCCTTTGACGCCGCGCTGACCGACGGCGACGCCAAGGCAGCCGCAGGCCTGTTCATGCGCGATGGTCACTGGCGCGACATCCTGGCTTTTGACTGGAATTTCGGCACCGTCAGCGGCCCGGACGCCATCGCAGATAAGCTGCAACGCACTCAATCCACGGCAAAAGCCAAAAATTTCCGGATCACGGATACCCACGCCGCACCCCGCATGGTGATGCGGGCCGGAACCGATGCGATCGAAATCCTGTTCGATTTCGATACCGCCGTAGGCTCCGGCAGCGGCGCACTAAGGTTGCGACAAGACCCGGATCAGGGCAACGCCTGGCGTGCATGGACGCTGTCGACGGCGCTGCAGGCGCTCGACGGATTCCCAGAACAGACCAGCGCAGACCGTGCCGGCGGTGATGCGTTCGCTGAGTCGTAGTCAGGCGGTGAGAACTGGCTTGATTACCGAAATCGGCAGCGCGCCTGGCGTGGCAGACCGCTGGATCCGGCCGAGCTGGTGGTCGGCGGCGGACAGGCCGGCCAGGCGCGCAGCGGCGCGCCTGACCCATCTTGGCGTCGACGACCCTGATTATCGACAAGCATCGAACGCATCGGCGACAACTGGCGCAAGCGTGATACCACTCGTCGACGCTGGCACAACGAAGTTCTACGTCAATCCCCCCCCCCCCCCCCCCCAAAAAAAAAATCTTTATGCCGTTTCCGCCGACATGGCCGGTGTATATCCCGAAAGACATGCTGGCCAACTGGTTCGAGACATATGTCGAATCACTGGAGCTGAATTTCTGGACCGGCACGGAAATGACTGCGGCACGATATGATGACGCCAAGGGCGAATGGATCGTCACCCTGAAAAAGTCCGACGGCACCGATCGCATTCTGCGTCCGCGCCACATCATCATGGGGACGGGGGCCAGCGGTATCCCGATCATGCCGGACCTGCCGGGGCTTAAAGAATTTAAGGGCGATATCATGCATTCGGGCGCCTTTGATACCGGCCGCCCTTGGGCCGGCAAGAAAGCACTGGTGATCGGCACCGGCAACAGTGCGCACGATGTCGCCCAGGATTTGCATGCATGTGGTGTCGAAACATCAATGGTGCAGCGACGTCAACCCACATTGTCAGGCCTGACCGAAGTGCAGCGTGTCTACTTGCTGTATGCCGAAGGACCATCCCTCGATGACTGCGATCTGCTGGCGACATCATTCCCGTTTCCGGTTTTGAAAGTCGCTTACAAACGGGCGACCGCGATGTCGAAAGAAATCGACAAACCCTTGCTGGATCGTCTTGATGCGGTCGGCTTCCGCCTCAATGACGGGGTCGAAGATTGCGGTTTCCAGATGAGCTACCTGCAGCGCGGCGGCGGTTATTATTTCAATGTCGGCTGTTCTGATCTGATCGCCGACGGCGAGATCGGCATCATTCAACATGCCGACATTGACGCGTTCTGTGACAAAGGTGTCCGGATGAAGAACGGCACCGTCATCGAAGCCGACCTGATCGTCATGGCGACCGGCTACAAGATGCAGCAGGAAACCGTTCGCCAGTTCATGGGCGATGCAATCGCTGACAAGATCGGTCCCGTATGGGGCTTTAACGACGGCGGCGAACTCAGGAACATGTGGTGTCGCACACCACAACCGGGATTGTGGTTTACCGCCGGATCGCTGGCGCAGTGCCGAATCTTCTCACGCTATCTGGCCCTGCAGATCAAGGCCCTCGAAGAAGGCTTGATCACACACGATTCCTGAAATCAGACCGCCTTGCTCAAGCCACCGTCGACATTGATCGCGGCCCCGGAAATATAGGATCCCTGTTCCGAGCACAGCATGCAGGCGATGGCGGCAAATTCTTCCGGTGTGCCGAGACGGCCCATGGGTTGGCTTTTGCCCTCTTCCGCATACCATTCATCGAGTGACAGGCCACGCTTGTCCTTGGCATGACGCTTTTCCCATTGTTCGCTACGGATTTTGCCGACATGCAGCGAATTGACGAGGATATTGTGCTGCGCGTTTTCGTTTGCCAGCACCTTCATGATCGCCATGCCGGCGGCACGGGTGACAGCCGTCGGCGCACCTTCGGCCGGTGGCGTTTTGGCACCCGAATTCAGCACATTGATGATCCGGCCCCATTTGCGTTCGCGCATGCCGGGGATCACCAGTTTCGAAAACCGGATCGCTGAAAATACCTTGAGGTCAAAATCATCCTGCCAGTCCGCATCGGAAATATCGAGAAACGGACCGCGTCTCGATGTGCCGGCATTGTTGACGAGAATATCGATCTGCCCCAGTGCCGCCACGGCCTCGTTAAAAGTGCGTGTGCATTCATCCGCCTGGCGGATATCGGCTGAAATGGCGATCACTTTGCCTTTACCTTCCGCCTGGATCTCGGCTTTTGCCTGATCAAGCACCTCTTGCCTGCGGGCGACGATGGCGACGTTGCCGCCTGAACGGATAAATTCCTTGGCCATGGCCTTGCCGAGACCGGCGCTGCCGCCTGTGATGATGGCGTTGCGGCCGTCCATACGTACTTCCATGATGAATACCTCCCGTGTCGATTTCCCAGTACGTGATCTTTCACGTCCCCGCTTTCAAGAGCGTTCAAGAGCGTTCCACAGGGTCAACGGCAATGCCAGCGATTGTTGACGATCCCGGCCTGCATGGCATGCTGACCGGCAGGTTTGATTTCTGGAGAAAAATCCATGACAAAAAATGTTTTCACATCGGGCAAGATTGCCGTCATCACAGGGGCGGCGCTGGGCATCGGTCGGGCGGCTTCGACGGCCTTCGCAAGCAAGGGCATGAAGCTCTGCATGGTCGATCTGGCGTCCGATGATTTCGATGCCGAGCAGCACGTCAAAGCGGCCGCCGGCAGCCCCGATGATATCATGGCTTTTCAGGGTGACGTTGCTGATCCCAGCCAGATGGACAAACTCAAAGAAGCCGTCTATGCCCGTTTCGAAGGCGTCGATGTTTTGATGAATAATGCCGTAACGCGAGTCGGTGCCGGTTTCTGGGATGATCTTTCGGACTGGCAGCGCACCGTCGACGTCAATCTGTGGGGTGTCATTCTGGGCGTCAGGGCCTTCGTTCCGGACATGATCGCATCGGGCAAGCCCGGGTATGTCATCAACATGGGCTCAAAGCAGGGCATCACCAATCCGCCCGGCAACAGCGTTTACAACATGACCAAGGCCGCTTTGAAGTCGTTTACGGAAAGCCTGCAACATGAGCTCAGAAAAGGTGCCAATCCGGACGTTAGCGCGCACCTTGTTATCCCCGGCTGGACCACGACGGGCAAACGAGAACACAAGCCCGGTGCATGGCTGCCCGAGCAGGTCGTCGATGAAATGATGCCCAGAATTGCCGAAGGCGATTTCTATATTGTCTGCCCGGACGGCGAAGTGACCCGGGAAATGGACCAGCGCCGAATCCTTTGGAGCGCCGGCGACATTGCCGAGAACCGCCCGCCCCTGTCACGCTGGCACGGCGGCTTTGACGAAGCTTTCAAGGCCTTCGAACGCAGCACATAACATCGCAGACGATTCCCGCTGACAGCCATCACCTTCAACCTGAGCGCATAGGCGTTATGTCGAGATAGCGGATGTTGCACTGCACAATAATGGTTATATTCCCGTCAAATACTGTCCGACACGGACGATCCGAGAAGGAGAACTCATGTGCAGAACACTCAAACCAAAGATAAAGCCGTCATCAGCGGCAGCGATGTCGATATGATTGTTAACCGTGCCCACGGTCTTCGCAGCCAGGCAATCGCGGATACCATTAACGCGCTGTTCGGTCGCCGCCATCGCAAATAACGCGCCCCTCCCCCGACGCCCGACACAATAAAAATCAAATAAATCAACGCTTTCGGCGTTCCGTCAGTGATTTGTGCGTTCAATCGCCCGGCACCCTGTTGGCATGCGTAACGCCCTTCACGCTGAGGAGAAGGGCATGCCCCATGAGTTCGGCAAAAATAAGCATTGCGTGTAAAAAATAATCGCTGCAATATTGATACTTATATTCTCAGTAATGACAATAATAAAAAAACACCCCAAACCTCATCGGTTCAACAGGCAGTGTTGTCTTAGGAAGGAGACGTCATGATTACAGATAAATTAAAAGGCATATCGCGGCGCGATATGCTCCGTTTAACCAAACATTTCGGGATCAGCCTGCGCCCCGTGCCCATCAGGCGCCTTCTTGCCACGCCTGGCAGAAGCAGCAAATTCGACGTACTACGGCGCTGGGAGTCGTTCGATCCTCCCGTGTCCGCTACGGTGCAGGTGACGAAGAAGCACGGCCGGAACGCGCTGGTTGTCGATGAGTTGGTCCGCGCTGCTGCAGCCAAGAGCAGCCGCGTCGCCTTCCACCGGTGTCGAAATCAGATTTGCGGTCAGGGCGATTGCGTCAAGAAAACCCAGCAAGGCATTGTCGACATTTATGCCGCATCCACACAGAACTCAGCCGGCGGTGCGCCTTATCTGAACGTTCTGGATTATGCCTACATGTTCCCGAGCCGCGCGTCGCAGTATTACTTCCTCTATCATCCCGGTAGTGAAAAGGTATTGCGCGAGCCGATGCGGAAGAGACATGGCCTGGAATTCCTCTTCAGCCATGCCGAACTTCGCGGCATTCAGTTGGGTCTGGCCTGGAAAGATACGCTGATCGCGCCAAGGCTGCGATTGCCGGCACCAAGCCCGCAGTCGCTGTCCCGGCTCCCTACACTGGACCATGGAACTGATGAAACTGAATCCGACGCCGATCGCATGGTCGGAAACCCTCGACGGTCTGAAGCAGGGCCTCATCGACGGTGCCGAAACATGGGCGTCTGCTGTGGCTTATGCCAACATGTCACCGGTTGTTTCGCAGTGCCTCAATCTTGAGTTCTTCTGCGGCACAGAACACACATCCATGAACTCCAAGGTGTTCGATAGCCTTGGCGGTGAATTGCAGGATGCCGTGATGGAATCCTCCTATCTGACACAGGTTCATGTTCAGGCTGCCAACGAAGCTGCACTCGTCAATACGGTCGGCTTCTCTGACCCGCAGCATCCGAATACGATTTTTGCCCAGAACGGAACGCGCGTTTCCATGTTCTCGGACAAGGCAAAACGTGAAGCAGAAGAAATGTGCTCACCAGAGTTCCACCCCAAAGAGTGGGAAAAGTGGCGCGAGCGTCTCAATGAATGGTCCGGCGGTATGGACACCTACAAGTTCATTTACGATATCGCTCGGGAAATTCCGAAAGAAACGCTGGCTGAAAACGTTGAGCCGCGTCGCTGGTGGAAAGGCTGATTTCAAAGGCCTGACAATTCGGGTGCGGCCTTTAAGTCGCACCCGAATTTTATCTATAATAAAAAAACAGCCTAATAACGGGAGGTTTGTTGGATGGCAATCGTCCGCTGGTTTGATGCAAACATCGAAAAGATCATCATTATCATCAGCTACATCACGATGGCTGCGATCATTTTCGTTGAGGTTATCCGCCGTTTCTTACTGAACCAGCAGGAACCCTGGAGTTCCACGATTCCCATTTTGCTGTTTCTCTGGGTCACCTGGATCGGTGCCGCCTATAACGTCAAGATCCGCACGCATCTGAGCTTTGACGAGCTCAGGATGCGCCTTCCGTATAATCTGCAATTCTGCTGTCTGATCCTCGATGCGTTCCTGTGGATCGCGTTTGCCTGCATCGTTCTCTATTTCTCGATCCAGCAGGTACAGTTGTCCCATGACAACTTCGCGATCGTCACCGGCACCGATGATATTATGCAGTGGTGGTTTTACATGGCAACGCCCGTTGCCTGGGCACTGTTGTGTATCCGTGTCCTGCAAAATCTGCGCAGCGATTATCTGAAATGGCGCAGCGGCCAGAAGTTTTCCATATCCGTCAGCATGCTCGGGGAATAGGTGAAGTCATGGATACATTTTTGATCAGCATGGTCTCTCTGGGCGTAACCGGCCTGTTTCTTCTCGGCGTTCCGATTTTTCTGGTGATCGGTCTGTGGATTGTCGGCGTCAGTCTGGTCATCGATTTCACGCTGGCCAATATCGGCGTCACCCTGTTTGAAGGTTTGAATTTCTTCGGCCTGCTGGCGCTGCCGCTGTTTATCCTGACCGGCGATCTGATCAACAACGCCGGCATCGCCAAGCGCCTCTCGGATTTTGCCTATTCCATTCTGGGCTGGATGCGTGGCGGTCTCGGCATGGCCTCGCTCGGTGCGTGCGGCCTGTTCGCGGCCATTTCCGGATCCAACTCCGCAACCACGGCGACCATCGGGTCGATCATGTATCCGGAAATGCGCGAAAATGGATACGACAAGAACTTCGCCGCAGCGACCATCGCCGCCGGCGGAACTGTCGGCATCATCATCCCGCCCAGCATCATCTTCATCGTTTACGGCTTTCTGCTGAACCTGTCGATCAGCGACCTGTTCATCGGCGGTCTGCTGCCCGGCCTGCTGATGGTCCTGGCAATGCAGTTTACCTGCTGGTACGTCGCCAGGAAGAACGGCTGGGGCCACCTGATCCGCTTTGATGTCGTGCGCGTGGCGCGGAACGCACTCGGGGCCTGGCTCGGCTTCTTCGCCATCCTGCTGGTCATCTGGGGTATTTATTCCGGCAAGTTTTCGCCGACCGAAGCCGCCGGCGTTACGGCGGGCTTCTGTCTGATCGTCGGCCTGATCATGTATCCGCTGAATAAAATGCTGGGTGACGTGCAGGAAAATGAAAGTCAGAAAAAACAGCTTACCCGCGCCCTCGTGGTGCAGGGTTTCAGGATTCAGGATTTGCCCGCGCTGATCATGCGGTCGGGACAGATCACAGGCCTGCTGGCGCCGCTGATTGCCGTCTCCGTCGTCATGCAGCAAATCCTGTCCTTGCTTGGTGCCAAAGTGTTCGTCACAGAAATGCTGGCTAATCTGGGTGGCTATTATCCCATCCTTTTCGCCTGCATGCTGATCGTGCTGATTGCCGGGACTGTTCTGGAAAGCCTGCCGAACACCATCATTCTGGCCCCGATCCTGGCCCCGATTGCCGCGGGCATCGGCGTCGATCCCATCCACTTTGCCGTGATCTTCCTGGTGGGTGATGCCATCGGCTTCATCACGCCGCCCTACGGGCTCAATCTCTATGTGGCGAGCGGGATAACCGGGATACCGTATTTCCAGTTGCTACGATATATCGTGCCGTACCTGCTGGCATTGCTTGTCGTTTGGGTCGTGATTATCCTGATCCCGGATTTCTCGACGATCCTGCTGACGCAAGACGGAGCCGGAGTTTACCAGCATGCCAGATAACGGCTGACCAATGTCCGATAACACATCGGATAAATCATCCAGGTCCGTTCGCGCGCTCGAAGTTATCGAGGCTATCGCCAGCGCGGATCGACCGATGACGGTCGTCGACCTTATGGAGCCGACGGGCTTCCCAAAGGCGACGCTGCACAGGCAATGTAATCTGCTCGAGCAGGAAGGATTTATACGGCAAGACATCAATGGCCGGGGCTATGTGGTCGGTCATCGCATGCGCAAGCTGGCGCACCTGACGCTCGCAACAACAGCAGAGCACACCTATCGTCACGGCATCCTGTCTACCGTGTCGCAGGAAATTGGCGAAACGTGCAATATCGTCATCCCCCTTGGGATCGAGATGTTCTATTCGGACCGGGTCGAGACCAAATGGCCGCTGCGCCACCAGCTACCCATCGGCAGTAATGTGCCGGTTCATTGCACGGCAAGCGGCAAACTCTATCTGAGCTCCTTGCCAAAGAATCAGTGTGCAACACTGATATCCGTGCTGCCGCTTGAAAAGCATACGGAAAACACCCTTGTCCACCCGGACGATCTCCTGAAAGCGATAGAAAAAATTCGTCAGGATCAGGTTGGTATCGATGACGAGGAATTTGTCGATGGCATGGTTGCCGTCGCCGTCCCCATAAATGACAACAAAGGCCGCATGGTCGCCGCCTTGGCATTTCATGCACCTGCTGTCCGCATGGACATTGAAAAGGCCCGGACGTTTCTTCCGACGTTACGGAAAGCCGCACAGGCCCTTTCTGTCACCGAATAAGTTGATTGGCCGCGACCGTCAAACTTAAGGCCTGAGCACGATCTTTGCCGCCCCGGTGCGTCCTGCCAGCAAATCCCCGAAGGCCCCTATACCATCTGCGAGGGTGCGTTCCTCGATCCAGTCCAGATCACCAAGAGCACCTGACGCCATTGCTCTCAGCGTGGCCTGAAAATCGATCATCGTGTAGGTATAAGCACCGACGAAAGTTATTTCCTGCAGCGTCACCCGTCTGGCATCAAAACCATCAACGCCGTCACCAAGCCCGATGTGGACGATTACCGATCCGGGCCGAGCCGAGCGAACGGCCGCAGCACGGGTCGGTTTGTTACCGACAGCATCGATGACAACATCGGCAAAGCTGGCATCCAGCACCCCGCTGACACTCGGGTCGACTACCTGATCAAAGCCCTGCGATGTCGCTGTTGCCCGCCTGAGCGCATTGGTTTCCGCGACCGTGATGTCACTGCATCCGAAAGCACGGAGCACCAGCGCCGCACCCAGTCCGACAGCGCCGCTACCCATCACCAGAGCCCGTGCCTCGGCCAGCGGGCGCGCCGCATGACGGGCTGCCAGCGTGACAGCGTGCCACGACGTAGCCAGCGGCTCGGCCAGTGCAGCCGGGGCCAGATCAAGCCCGGCTGGAACTTCAATGATGTTGCGCGCAGGGACAACAATCTTCTCGGCAAAGGCAATCCCTGCCTGGGTGGCATCGAGATGATTTCACGTTTTGCGCAAAGATTTTCCCGACCGGACAGGCAATCCCGACAGACCCCGCACGTCACCAGCGGATTGACGACAAGGCGCTGCACCATGCACCGCCCTGCACCACACCCGCCGCGCTCAGCACCACGCAATGGCGGTGCGCGGCGGTGTTCGTCGTGGCCCATATAGGCGTGCATGTCCGAGCCGCAGATGCTGACGGCGCCAACCTCGATCAGCACATCCCCCGCACTGGCGATGGGATCGGCTGCGTCCTGAAGGACGATTGTCTGTGGCCCCGTATAGACCAGCGCTTTCATGTCACCCTCTCACTTGGCGGTATAACCGCCATCAATCGGGATTGTCTGGCCGGTAATAAAGGCGGATGCCTTTGCCGCCAGAAATACCGTGATTCCATCCAGATCATCAAGCGCGCCGACTGCGCCGATCGCCGTCATTCGCGCATGATGTGCCGACAATTCCGGATTGTTGAAAACCGCCGCCGTCAGTTCGGTCGGAAAGAAGCCCGGTGCGATGGCATTGGCGGTAATGCCGTCTTTTGACCAGCCTTCGGCCACGGCCCGAGTCAACTGAACGATACCGCCTTTCGATGCGCCATATGGCATGCTGTTGGCAAACGCCCGGTAGCTTTGCAGCGATGCTATGATTGATGATGCGGCCACTAGCCCTTCTCGATCATCCTGGGCACACAAGCCCGTGCGAGAAAAAACGGCACGCCCAGGTTGAGGTTTAATGTCTTATCCCAGCTTTCCAGCGTGACCTCCGCCCAGGGTTCCCGCAGGTTGATCCCCGCTGCATTCACAAGAATGGTCGGCGCGCCATAAGGATCCGCTGCGCTTCGATAAAAATCATCAATGATATGCTTGAAATCCAGATCGACACGAACCGGCGACGCCACGCCCCCGGAGGCTGAGATCGCATCGACCGTTTCCTGTAACCGGCCCGCATTGCGACCCGCGACGATGACTTTTGCGCCGGCTCTGGCCAACGCCCCGGCCATGCGCTGCCCTATTCCCGACGTAGCTCCGGTGACAAGGGCAACCTGGCCTGAAAGATCAAAGGATGTGTCTTCGCTCATGACGCTCACACGTGTAGTTTGAAAGTCTCGTCCGGGAAATACTTCTGCAGGCGGATGTCACCGGTCCGTGCGTGTGCTTCCATTCCTTCAAGCCGCGATATCCGTGCCGTCACCTGCGCCACATCGCGGTTGGCTTCACGCGTCATCCGCTGCGTCGTCACCACCTTGATGAATTTGTGCACCGACAGGCCGCCGGTATAATGTCCGGCCCCCTTGGTCGGCAGAATGTGATTGGTGCCTGAGCATTTGTCGCCGAAGGCAACGGTGGTTTCCTCACCGACAAACAACGAGCCGTAATTCTTCAGTCGGTTCACGTACCAATCCAGATTGTCCGTATGAATCTCAAGATGCTCGGGCGCGTATTCATCACTAACCACGGCTGCTTCTTCATCGGTGCTGCAGTAAACGATTTCGCCATAATCCCGCCATGCCGCCGTTGCGGCCTCGCGCTGCACGGTCGGCAACTTGTCGATCAGCGGCTGCATCCGTCGTGCCACATCTTCACCCAATGCCCGGTCGCGGACGATCAGCCATGCCGGTGAATCAAATCCGTGCTCGGCCTGACCAACCAGATCGACGGCAACCACTTCCGGATCAGCCGCCCCGTCGGCAATGATCAGGATTTCCGTTGGCCCGGCGAACAGGTCAATGCCAACACGACCGAACAGCATCCGTTTGGCTTCGGCGACAAAGCGGTTGCCGGGACCAACGAGAATGTTGGCCTTGTGTCCGGTAAACAAGCCGAAGGCCATCGCTGCGATTCCCTGCACACCACCCAGCGCCAGAATGTGATCGGCGCCGCACAAATTCATCGTATAGAGAATGCCCGGGTGGATGCCGCCGCGCTCGATGCTCGGCGCTGAACACGCGATAACGTTTTCGACGCCGGCAACCTTGGCCGTCGTGATGCTCATGATCGCCGAGGCAACATGGGCATATCGCCCGCCCGGTACGTAACAGCCGGCGGAGGCCATCGGAATCAGTTTTTGTCCGGCCCACAGACCCGGCGACAGTTCGGTTTCGAACTCCTGTACGCTGGCGCGCTGTTTTTCGGCAAAACCACGAACCCGTTCGTAGGCGAATTTGATATCATCCTTGAGCTGTTCAGAAACCTGTGCACTGGCACGTTCGATATCCTCTGGCCCAGCGATGATATTACCGTCCCATTTATCGAGTTTAGCCCCGTAAGCACGAGCCGTTTCTTCACCACCAGCTTCAATTTCGGCCAGCATGTCGGCGACGATCTTGCGCGTTTCGTCTTCACCGGTTGCGGATGTCTTTTCTGCCTTTTTCAGGTATTCGATTGTCATCGTGATTCACTCCCCGCCGGACAGCCTGTCAGCTGCATAAATGGCCCTTGCACTATGAATGTAAGCGCTTACATTCGTGGATTGTATCGCCTAATGTTCCAGAGTCAACACTCAAGGAATAGACCGGCGTTGCTTGAGCAGGTATTGATTTGGCCATGAAGAAAACCAGCACGCCCAACCTTCAGGATATCGCCACCGCAGCCGGCGTATCGACAGCAACGGTTTCCAGGGTTCTTAACAGCCCGGTTGACGTCAGCCCCGCGCTCAAGGAGCGTGTCGAAGCCCAGATCAACGCCCTTGGCTATGTGCGGCATGGCGCGGCCAGAGCCCTTGCGTCCTCAAGATCGCACACCGTCGGTGCCATTATCCCGACCCTCGAAAGTGCGATTTTCGCCACCGGCGTCAATGCCATCGAAAACCGCCTGACCAGAGAAGGCTTCACCCTGCTCCTCGCGGTCACCAACTATGATCTCGACAATGAGCACGCTCAGGTTCAGGCCCTGATCGAACGGGGCGTCGATGGCCTGATACTGGTTGGTCAGGAGCACAAGCCTGAAATAATCACGCTGCTTGAGCGGCATCGCTGCCCGTTCGTGACCACGTGGACCTATGCATCCGATGCCGCCAATCCCTGCATCGGTTTTGACAACCTTCAGGCCTCACGCAACATCACCAATCATCTGCTTGATCTCGGCCATGTGAGAATTGCGATCATCGCCGGGATCAAAACCGGCAACGACCGCGCGCGCGAACGTATCGCCGGCGTGCGGGGTGCGCTGCTAGCCCGTGGGCTGACCGTGCCCGACACCCTGCTGATCGAAAAACCCTATGAAGTACGTGAAGGCCGGGATGCCTGTCGGACATTGTTGAGCATTGATCCGAAGGATCGTCCGACCGCGATTTTCTGCGGTAATGATGTGCTTGCCGTCGGCGCTATGCTTGAAGCCCAACATCTCGGTTTTGACGTGCCGGGTGATGTTTCTATCGTCGGCTTCGATGACCTGCCGCTGTCCGAGCATCTGCAACCCGGATTGACGACGGTTCATGTCCCGAGCCGGCGGATGGGTGAATGCGCGGCGCAGTACATCCTAGATTGCATCGCCGGCGAGGAAACGCCTTCAAGGGTTGAGCTGCCGACCGAGATCATGATCCGCGGCACCACGGCAGCACCCCGCCAATCCTGACATCGCTTGTCGCAGCACCTTGTCGCCCCCACATGCTCAGGTATGCTGCGGGCAACATTCATATCAGAACGGAGAATTCACGATGGATCAGAAGCAATATGATGCGGGCATGAAAGTACGCCGGGAAGTGCTTGGCGATGAACACGTCGACAAGAGCATGGCTTCCGTTGATGCGTTGACCAAGCCCCTGCAGGATCTGGTCGTCGAATACGGCTGGGGCGCAACATGGGCCCGGCCCGGCCTCGACAGACGCACCCGCAGTTTCATGAACATCGGTATGCTGACGGCCCTGAACCGCCCGCACGAGTTGGCCGTTCATCTCAAGGGTGCGCTCAACAATGGCTGCACGCGCGAAGAAATCGTCGAAGCCGTGTTGCAGACGGCGATCTATTGCGGCTTGCCGGCAGCGCTCGACAGTATGCGCCACGTCAAGAAGGCCTTTGATGACGCGGACGCCGGTGCGTAATGCTGAAACTGTCCGTCCTCGACCAGTCAACGGCCGCCACAGGCATTTCCGAAGCACAGGCCATTCGCGACACCATCGCGTTGGCCGCTTACTGTGAGGAACTCGGCTATCAGCGGTTCTGGGTTTCCGAGCATCACAACCATTCGACCATTGTCGGCACAGCGCCTGAAATCGTCATGGCTGCTATCGCGCAATCGACCACGCGCATCCGTATCGGCAGCGCCGGCATCATGTTGCCGCATTATGCGCCGTTGAAAGTCGCCGAGCAGTTTCGCGTGCTTGATGCGCTGGCGCCGGGACGCATCGACTTAGGCCTTGGCCGTGCCCCCGGTTCGGACGGCAAGACCGCCTATGCGCTCAATCCCAATGCCGCCATAGACGCCGAACGGTTCCCGGCCAACGTCAGCGACCTGATCGCCTGGATATCGGGCCAGCCGCTGCCGGTCGGCCATCCGCATCAGGGCCTGGTCGCCAAGCCGCAAAGCGAAACCATGCCGGAAATCTGGATGCTCGGCACATCCGATTATGGCGCACAGGTTGCCGCACATTTCGGCATTCCCTACTGCTTCGCGCACTTCATCACGGACGGCCAGGGGGTCGAGAGGGCTTTTCAGATTTACCGGGAAAATTACAAACCGAGCGAACAGTTTCCGAAACCGATCGCCAACGTCTGCGTATGGGCGCTGGCGGCAGAAACCGAAGCCGAGGCCGAACGATTGTTTTCGTCACGAGCGCACTGGAAAGTGCTGCGCGAGAAAGGCGACCTCAGAGCAATCGAGCCCCCTGAAACGGCTGCCGCCTATGCCTATACAGATGCCGACAGGCGACGGCTGGAAGCGCTTCGTGCCAATGCCATCATCGGCAGCGGTGCCGAAGTCTACAACAAGCTCGGCAACCTGGCAGATGCGCTCGATATTGACGAAGTGGTGGTGCTGAGCTGGACCCACGATCAGGCCGACCGCCGGAATTCCTATAAACTGCTTGCAGAACAGATGAACGCCAAAGGAGGAAACTAGGGGCCGCACTCATGCTTCGAGACGGATGCTCTGCACCCTCCTCAGCATGAGGCATTTAAACCCTCACCTTATCCTGAGGAGCCACAGAGTGGCGTCTCGAAGGATGCGGCGTCAAACCCCTTCGGCGATGACTGCGTCGCGCCGGGCGTTGGCGGCGGCCAGCTCGGCGGCCACGAAGCCGGATAAGCGCGATACCGCTTCATCCAGCGTGACGATATCCTTCTCGTCGGTCAGACGGTTGAAAATTTCAACCTTGCCGTCTGCCAGATCGCGACCGAACACGACACGCAGCGGCATCCCCAGAATATCACTGTCCTTGAGCTTGGAACCGAGCGATCCCTTGCGATCATCAACCATGCACTCACAGCCCCGTGCTTCCAGATCGGCTGCCATCTTCTCGGCGGCTTCCATCATCTCCGGGCTGTCCGCTTTGACCGGGATCAGGTGCGCATGATACGGCGCCAGCACCACCGGCCACTTGATGCCGGTCTCCGCATCGCAGTTCTGGTCGACGACGGTTTGCTGGATACGGGTCGTGCCGATGCCGTAGCACCCCATCTGGAAATGCTGGAACGTCTGGTTTGAATCGATCACGCCGGCGTTGAGGGCTTCCGAATACTTGGTGCCGAGCTTGAACACGTGGCCAATTTCAATGCCTTTGCACTGCTGCAGCGGCTGACCATCGCGCCCAACTTCACCAACATTGGCCATACGCAGATCGACCATCTCCGGCAATTCAAAATCCCGTCCGGGCATGGCACATACCGCATGCCTGTCCTTCTCGCAGCATCCCGAAACGAGACTGGTCAGGCCATCCAGTGTCTTGTCGGCAATCATCTTCGTGCCGGGCTTGATCCCGATCGGACCTACATAACCCGGTGCACACCCCGTCACGGTGCGGACCGTTTCCGCGTCGGAAGGCTGTGCCGCAATGGCACCGAAATGGTTGGAAAGCTTGACCGCATTGACGTCGCTATCACCGCGGATCAACACCACAATCTGCTCGACCCGGTCTTGATAAACCAGATCGAATACCAGTGTTTTCAGAACCGCCGACGGATGCACGCCGACGAAATCAGCGACCTTGATGATGGTTTCGCTGTCCGGCGTATCAATGATCTGCATGTCACCGTCATCGGCCTTGACCGGGGCCGGCGCTTCGCTGATGGCGCGTTCCACATTGGCCGCGTAGCTGTCGTTATACAGCAACGTATCTTCACCGGCCGAGCTGATGGCCATGAATTCTTCGGATGCAGAACCACCGATAGCGCCTGAATCCGCCTGCACGACGATGTAATCGAAGCCCATCTTGCGGAAAATCGCATGATACGCCTGGCGCATCTTGCGGTACGACAGATCAAGGCCGTCCTCGTCCATGTCGAAGCTGTAGGCATCCATCATGATGAATTCGCGCGACCGCAGCAGGCCCGAGCGCGGACGCAACTCGTCACGGAATTTCATGTTCTGCTGGAACAGGTTGAGCGGCAGCTGCGCCGGGCTCTTGATGATGCTTTTGCCAAGTTCGCAAACCACTTCCTCGGCGGTCGGGCTGAGGCCGAACAGGCGGTCCTTGCGGTCTTTCGACTGGAACATGAGATTGGCGTGTTCATAAACCGCCCAACGGCCGGATTTTTTCCAGAGCTCCGCGCTTTGCAGGATCGGCAGGCGCACCTGCATGCCGCCGTATCGGGTGATTTCCTCGGAAATGATCCGGGACACCTTTTCCTCGACCCGGTACATCAGGCCGGCAACGCAGTAAATCCCGGCGGCGTGCTGTTGCAGATACCCGCCGCGGATCAGCCATGCCTGCGCCAGATCGTCCGCATCTGCGGGCATTTCACGAAGAACCTGGATACCGATTTGCGAAGCTTTCATTACCTTGAGCGCGCCTTTTTATGATTGCCTGCGTCTGCCGTTTGGCAGGGTCCAGACATGGTGAAGCGGAATAGGCGCGAACCTACTCCGCGAACACCTCTTTTTCCACCGATTTTAGCGATAAATATAGATCGGACTGGTCCAGGCCAAAGTCCCGTCTTCCTGGGTCACGCGAATGAAAATCGGATTGTCGCCGCTATCTTTGAGATCAACGGTCCGCTTGAAAGTCATGCGGCGGTGCGGGTTCTCTGCCGGCAGGCGGAAAATCTTCAGATATCGGGGCAGAATATCGCTTTTGTCGAAAATCTCGTCGTTAAGATCGATTTCTTCCAGCGGCACACCGCATTTCACCAGCGGCGTTTCGATTTTCAGGGTGCCGCCGTAGGCATCTTCGACCCACAGATCAAAGCCGCCGATATTGCCGGTGGTCAGCGCCCGCCAGGCCAGCGACGTTTCCGACGTCTGATCAAGGGTCTTGTCGCGGTTGAAGAAGTTGATCGGTTTGGCCGCAAGGATACGGTTATCGGAAAGATGTGCTTCACCGTCCCAGATCACCTGACGGAAGCGGCCACGGTATTCCGCCCCTTCCCACATCACCCGGATCCGGTTGCCGAGATCGTCCACACCGTAGGGCCTGACGGTTTCGACAAGATCAAGGCCATTGAAGATATCGACCCGTTCAATCGGTGCCGCGCCATGTATATCGATGCTGATCTCGGCCCCGCCCGACGGCAGGTGAACAATGTCGCCCATGATTGCACTGTTGGCCGTCGTTCCGGCACTTGGGCCATCGTTCGGGTCATCATGGTAGACGGTCGCCGTATCCGAGAACGTTGCCGCAACATCAATATACATACGGCCGCCATGACCGCCGGTGGTGCCGTAATGGTGACGCTTGCGCATCGCATCGATGATGGATTCACGTGACAGGTCGTCGGCCAGGAAACAGGTCAGCCCCCCAACCGCGCCGAACAGCGAAGCGCCGGGATAGCTTGCCCCCGGCCGTCCCTTGTGTCCGTCTGAGTTGGAAACGATACCAACCCGGTAGCCCATCTCGAAGGCGTCCTGCACCAGCCATTCAAAAGTGCCCCACGAACTGTGGATCTCCATCGATTTCTCGAAGCGGCCATCGTGCGCCAGTTTGACGTCGGCATAACGGCCACCGCAATGCGCATAGCCGACCACGTCCCATTCCTTGTTGGTTGCCAGCGCTTCAAACAGTTCCGCAGCACTGTTGGCATCGGTGCCGATGTCGCTGTGGTCTTGCACCAGCGCATGCGAGGAGCGGCGGAGGGTGCGGCCCTTGCTCGGAAAATAGATATTCCGGTCACCGCCAAGGCCGGTGTTGCCGGACCATTCGTAACCGGGAATGGCGACAAACGAACCCGGCGTGTCGAATTCCTCGCACAACTCATCCAGTTCCAGCCAGAACGGCGACGTGATCTGGAAATCGTTGCCCTGATGTCCGGTGGCATCGACGAACGCCTTATCGCGCGCATATTCGAAATATTCACGCGCGCTGCCGGTGCCGATGGTTTCTTCCGACTGGCCGTGCAGATCACCCCAGAAATGCTTGAGCGCCGGTGCCGCTTCGGCACGGATTGGGTTGCTTTGGGCAGCAACAGTGCCATCCCCTGCAACCAGCTCGATGACAGCCTCGCCCGGCGATGCCATGACCAGACCATCAAGGATCCGGGTAAATTGACCGGGCTTGAAAGTGACGCTTTCGGGCAGGCCCGTTACGTCAGCGCTCCCCGTCACACGAAGGGCAAACGTCGCATCGCACTGATTGGACGGATTGCCCCAGCGATCCTCGCCTTTCATTTTCAACGGGAACGGCTGGCCGGTCGCAATCAGCGTCGGTGCTACGGCCAGATAAACCTCCGGCGGTCCGGCGACAATTTTGATGACCGGCTGATCCGGTACAGGCTGATAGCAGAAAGTGGCAATCGGATCGATCAGGGTATGAAATTCGAATGTGTCTTCCGAGAAGGTCTGCAGCCGCATGCCGGGCGAGCCTTGTGACGTGTCGCCGAAGGTCACGGTGATGGTGTCATTTTCACGCAGGAACCCTTTGACGACCTTGATATAGAGCGTGCGGTCCCAGGGGCGGACGTTACCCTTGGGGTCGTACTGGTACTGCAGCACGGCACCGTTCGACGCGACAACCGTGGTGAAGTTCGGTCGTTTCGGATCATCGAACTGCGGGCGCGTCTGGTCGCTGGCGAAACGGAAGCAGATCCGCATCGAACCGGAGTCGTCGATCCCGAACTTCCCGGCGGTATAGACCAGCGTGAATGTCTGATAGCTGCCGGCCTCGAAGGAGCCCTGCGGCGAGAGGCTGACCCGTCCAACTTCGTGGGCCGGAATGGTGGCACGTACCGGGGTACTTTCGATGCCCCCTGCTGGGGCGCCGGCGTCGTCTGGACTTCCGAGTGGCTGTTCGGACATGGGTCTGTATTCCTTCGATGTGTCAGTCTGAATGCTGGATTAAAAAGAGCCCGCAAGGATAGCCTCTGATTGCTATTTGTCGAGACTTGATGACACCGGAACTGCTCATAACAGGGTCCGGCGCACGGCATTGCGCCAGCCGTCAATCCGCATTCGCCGCGTCTCGGCCGGCATTTTCGGCTGATAGCGAATATCGCAGTTCCAGTTTTTCGCAAAACTGGCCAGATCGCCGTAAAAACCGCACTGCAGTCCGGCCAGATACCCGGCACCCAGTGCCGTCGTTTCCAGCATTGCCGGTCGATCAATGGGCGCTGCCAGAATATCCGCCAGTCTTTGCAGCATCCAATCGGATGCGACCATGCCGCCGTCGACCCTGAGCACGGTTTCTCCATCCGGTGCCCAGTCGCCATGCATGGCTTCGATCAGATCATGGGTCTGGAAACAGACACTTTCCAGCGCCGCCAGCGCCAGTTCGTTCGGTCCTGTCGCTCTGGTCAGGCCGAACAATGCACCACGGCAATCCGGATCCCAGTAAGGCGCACCAAGGCCGACAAAAGCGGGCACAAGATAAACACCGTCCTCGCCGGACAGTGCCGCCATCGCCCCGGTCTGATCGGCACGCTCGATAATGCCGAGGCCGTCACGCAGCCACTGCACTGCCGCACCGGCGACAAAGATCGAGCCTTCCAGCGCATACGTGACCTTGCCATCGAGCCGATAGGCAATGGTTGTCAGCAAACGGTTTTTGGATGTGACCGGGCTGTCACCCGTATTCAGCATGGCAAAGCAGCCTGTGCCATAGGTCGCTTTCACCATGCCGGGCGCAAAACAGGCCTGACCGATGGTCGCCGCCTGCTGGTCGCCGGCTACGCCTGTGATGGGCACCGCGTGCCCGAATAAAGCCGGATCGGTCATGCCGAAATCAGCCGCGCAATCCAGCACGTCCGGCAGCAGTGCACGCGGCACATTGAACAGCTTGAGCAGATCGTCAGACCAGGCACTCTTGTGAATGTCATACAACAATGTGCGGCTGGCATTGGTTGCATCGGTGACGTGCCGTTTGCCACCGGTCATGCGCCAGATCAGATAACTGTCGATGGTCCCGAAAGCGAGACGACCCTGTTCGGCGGCAGTTCTGGCACCATCAACATTGTCGAGCAACGCAAAGTGCATATTCGAGCCGGTGTAAGTCAAACTGATCCAGTAGCAGGCCGGTCTTTTCGGTGAAGAGCGGTTCCAGGCCCTTATGTTTCAGTTCGTCGCAGAAACGGGCCGTGCGGCGGTCCTGCCAGACAATGGCACGGTGGACCGGCTGGCCGGTCTCGCGGTCCCAGACAACGACGGTTTCGCGCTGATTGGTGATACCGATGGCAGCGATCCTGCTGGTATCAATGCCGGCGGCACCCATTGCTTTCTTGCAAGTCTCGATGACCGAACGCCAGATCGCTTCCGGGTCGTGTTCGACCCAGCCGGACGCCGGGTAAATTTGCGGAAATTCCTGCTGTGCGGATCCAGCGACACGATAGGCATCGTCCAGAACCAATGCCCTGCTTGAAGTTGTCCCTTGATCGATGGCCAGAATATATCGCGCCATGCCGGTCCCTCCCAAGACCTGATCAAACGGAAAGGCTTAGCCGAGCAATTCCTGCACCGCCGCCCGCACGTCACCTTGCATGTCTTCACGCTCAAGGGCATAGGCGACATTGGCCGCGATGAAGCCCGCTTTTGATCCGCAATCGAAACGACGACCCTCAAATCTGAGACCGTACAACGGCACTGTCCCGAGCGTTGCCGCAATGGCGTCCGTCAATTGGATTTCACCGCCGGCACCTGCCTGCTTTTTCGCAAGATGGGCAAAAATATCGGGTTGCAGGATGTAGCGACCGATGATCGACAAGGTCGACGGCGCTTTATCCGGATCCGGTTTTTCGACGACGCCGCGTGCCTTGGCGATGCGCCCGTCATCCTTTTCGACGTCGAGAATACCGTAACGGTTGGTGTGCGCGCGCGGCACTTCGCTGACGGCGACGACGTTGCCGCCGACTTCATTGTAAGCATCCATCATCTGCGACAGGCAGCCCTTTTCCGCGAGCACCATATCGTCGGGCAGGATCACCGCGAACGGCTCATCGCGGACAAAATCCCTGGCACACCAGATCGCATGACCAAGGCCAAGTGCCTGCTGCTGACGCATGTATTGAATTTTGCTCGGTTCCGGAAAATCCCTGACCATTTCAAGTTCTTTGAGGCGGCCTCGTGATTCCAGCGTGCGCTCAAGCTCAAAAGCGTGGTCGAAATGATCTTCCAGCAGGTTCTTGCCGCGTCCGGTGATCAGCATGAACTGCTCGATACCCGCTGCCTCTGCTTCCTCGATGGCATACTGGATCAGCGGCTTGTCGACGACCGGCAGCATTTCTTTGGGCATACATTTGGTGGCCGGCAGAAACCGGGTGCCAAGACCGGCGACGGGCAATACAGCTTTACGAACAGGTGATTTCAAATGCTTTCCCCCAGCGAAGATACGCGATGATTTGTGACGTTCTGCCATGGCCGGGCAAGGCCCGCAAGGCAGCGTCTCAATTATTATGCTGCACTGCACAATAAAAACTTGAATTTCTGGCTCCTGACACTATATGGAACCCGAACTGACGACCTGAAATGACGTCTCGCTTCTTTCTGGGGAAGAAGCCGGAGAGAGGAGACATAGAATGATACTGCGCTCATATACTGCGCTGATCATAGGTTTATCCCTTGTTTTCGGCGCTTTTTTAGCTTCCGGGATACAGTTGAGCGACGCTGATGCCGAGACAGAGCAAAGTCAATCCCAGCGCCTTTTCGCGCCTGCAGCCAACTTTACTCTCCATAACACCGACGAAGCCCGCCGGGAGCAACTCCGTTGTCTGGCCCTGAATATTTACTGGGAAGCCCGTTCGGAACCGATTGCCGGTCAGCTTGCCGTTGCGGCGGTGACCCTGAACCGAGTCCAGAATCCACGCTTTCCGTCTGACGTTTGTGATGTGGTCCGCCAGGGGGGTGAAATCCGCCGCCATCGCTGCCAGTTTTCCTGGTGGTGCGACGGCAAGAAGGATGACCCGGTGAATGCCGAATCATGGCGCCGGGCGACGACCCTGGCCCGGCTGGTCAGCGCCGGTATCGCCAAGGACCCGACCAACGGCGCACTATGGTATCATGCGGATTACGTGAACCCGGCATGGGCCCAGCGCATGGAACGTGTCACCAAGATCGGCCGACACATCTTCTACACCGATAACCAGCCCTGGGCGGTAGACGTCACGCAAAATGAAGGACTGGACGCAGGCCAAATCTCGACTCCGGCTCTGTACAGTAACTGAACCCCGATCAGGCGTTTTCGATTTCTTCGCGCATCATCTCGAGGCGAAGCCAATGCTCTTCGGCTTCGGCCAGGGACTTTGTCAGCTCGACCAGCTTGCGGCTGCCTGCGTCAAAGGCCTGTGGCTCCCGGGTATAGAGATTAGGGTCGGCCAGACGCTGCTGCAGCGCTGCAAGTTCTTTTTCCATTTCCTTGATCCGGCCCGGCAGGGTTTCAAGGGCGTGCTTGTCCTTGAAAGTCATTTTTGCTTTTTTCGGCTCCCGCGCTTTCTCCGACTTGCCGACTTTCGAAGGCTTCTGGTCAGCCAGAACGCGCGCCCGTTCCTCCATGCCGCGCCCCCGCTGATACATCATGTCACTGTATCCACCAGCGTATTCCTGCCAGCGCCCGTCACCTTCGTAATTCAGAACCGATGTGACAACGCGATCAAGTAAATCCCGGTCGTGACTGACGATCAGCACAGTGCCCGCGTATTCGGCGATCATTTCCTGCAGCAGGTCGAGAGTCTCGAGATCGAGATCGTTGGTCGGCTCGTCCAGCACCAGCATGTTCGAAGGCCGGGTCATGGCCCTGGCCAGCATCAACCGGCCGCGCTCTCCGCCCGACAGGCCGAAACAGCGGTCCGGGCCTGCGACGGGTCGAACAGGAAATCCTTCATGTAGCCGATCACGTGGCGCTGCTCGCCACCGACGGTGACACTGTCACCGCTGCCGCCGGTCAAGGCATCCTGCATGGTGGTGCTCGGCGGTCAGTGATTCCCGGCTTTGATCAAGGGTCGCAATCTGCAACGTCGTGCCCATCTGGATACGACCGCTGTCCGGCTTCAGACCATTGGTCAGCATATTCAGCAGTGTCGTCTTGCCGGCACCGTTCGGGCCAATGATGCCGACCCGGTCACCCCGCAAAATCCGGATCGACAGATCATCGACGATCTTGCGATCACCATATGATTTTGAAATGTGTTCAGCTTCGATCACGCGCTTGCCCGATGCCTCGGACTCGCTGGCGGTGATTTTGACCGTGCCCAGTTGCTGGCGCTGTTCGCGGCGGGTTTGACGCAAATCCTGTAACGCGCGTAGCCGTCCCATGTTGCGCTTGCGCCGGGCCGTGACACCCTTGTGCAGCCAAGACGTTTCCGAGACGATTTTGCGATCGAGTTTGTGACGTTCCGTAACTTCGCGTTCCAGAATGTCATCGCGCCACGCATCAAACTCGGCGAACCCCTTGTCGAGCCGGATCGTTCGACCCCGGTCCAGCCAGACCACAGCATCTGACAGGTTTTCCAGAAAACGGCCGGTCGTGCGAAATCAGAACCATCGCTGCCCGGCGGCTTTTCAGTTCCCGTTCAAGCCATTCAATCGCCGGTAGATCAAGATGGTTGGTCGGCTCGTCCAGCAACAGGATATCAGGCTCCGGTGCCAGCGTTCTGGCCAATGCCGCGCGACGTCGCTCGCCGCCCGACAGCGTCGCCGGGTTTTCATCACCGTTAAGGCCGAGATCACTCAACAATATCTGGGCCCGGTATGGTTCGTCACCGGGGGCAAGTCCCGCTTCGACGTAATCGAAAACGGTTTTGAAGCCGCTGACGTCAGGCTCCTGTGGCAGATACCGCAGCGTCGCATCGGGCTGATGAAAGACCTCGCCACGGTCCGGCTCGATCAGTCCTGCAGCCAGTTTGAGGAATGTCGACTTACCAGAACCGTTACGTCCGACCAGGCAAATTCTGGCACCGGGCGCAACAGACATTTCCGCACCATCCAGCAGCGGGGTACCGCCGAACGTCAGGCCGATTTTGGAAAGATTGAGAAGCGGTGGCGCCATGGCCGGGGTTTTACGTCCAGCCGGGTTTCGACGCAAGCACGAGAATAGAGTAAGTTCATCCGAACCTCGGATTTTACACATATTCATAAATTATATAATGTTAAATTTCCCGCCAATTCAGGATATGCCCATGACCGAATCAGACAGTGAATACCCCGAACGTTCCATCCGCGAGACCATCGGCCTCGGGTTTTCCGGTCGCTGTCCGCGTTGCGGACAGGGGCGCATTTTCAAGCGCAGGCTTGATGTCGTTGATGCCTGCCCGGTGTGCGGTCTTGTCCTCAGCGAACATGACGCCGGCGACGGCGCCGTGGTGCCGGCAATGCTCATACTCGGCACAATCCTGGTCGGATTGGCTTTATGGGTTGAATTCAAGATCGAGCCTGCGATCTGGGTGCACTTCATCCTTTGGGGTCCGATTGGTCTCTTGATGACACTGTGGCTGTTGCCGCGCCTCAAGGGTATCGGCATTGCGCTTCAGCACAAACACCGTTCGACCGAGATACCGACAAAACCCGGCGGTTCCTGATCCGCCGCATCTCACACCCACCCAAGCCTACCGGAGACCGATATGCGCCCGCTACCCTACCGCGTCGAAACCGCAACCGGCGATGTTCTCGACATCACCTTCCCCCTGCATGCGGATACAGCGTCGGCGATGCGCGTTGACCAGATGCTGAGCGCCGTATTGGACGCCATTGACCGGGACATCAAGATTTGCGGCGAAACGGCCAACGGGGATGTGCTGCAAGCGGTTGCGATGGCGTTGGCTGTGCGGGCGCGCATGATCAACGCCCCGGCCAATGTTACGGCAGGACTGTCAGCGCAATTGCTGAACAGTGCCAATGCCGCCACAGCCGATGCTGAACGCGTCATCCCCGAAAGCGGCAACGCCTGAATATAGCTGAAAGAACGCGTCCTCAGCCGATCTTGACTAAAAGGCCGCCGTCGACCGGCAGCGCCACGCCGGTTATATAGCGGGCCTCATCGGATGCAAGGAACAGCGCCGCATTGGCAACGTCCCAGGCGGTCCCCATCTTGTTTTGCAGCGGAACCAGCTTGTTCCGGCTTTCACGAACCACATCGCGATCAATACCCTGCTCGCGGGCACGGCGCTCAATCGCCATCGGCGTATCCATCAGACCGGGCAGGATTACGTTGGCGCGGATGCCGAAACGGGCGTTTTCCCAGGCCAGGTGCTGCGTGAAGGTGTTGACCGCGCCTTTCGAGGTTTTGTAGGTGACCGTCTGGCGTGCTGCCACCGACGATGTCGACGAGACATTGATGATCACACCCGAACCCTGATCCTGCATGATCGGCAACACGTGCTTGCACATCAGGAACATCGATTTGAGGTTCAACGCCATCAGCGTGTCCCACATATCTGCATCCATATCGATGGTCGCACGATCCCCTTCGGACCGGCCCACGTTGTTGTGCAGGATATCGATGCGGCCGAACCGTTTGTGCGCGGCATCGGCGCATTGCCTGCACGAGTCTTCGTTCGTGACATCGACTTCGAACGCTTCCGCCTGACCGCCTTCGCTGGCGATCTGATCGACGGTATCCTGGGCGCGTGCCTTGTCGATATCGACACACAACACCCTTGCCCCTTCCTGTGCAAAGCGCAGCGCCGTGGCGCGACCGTTACCCAGGGTTTGCCCCGGCTGCTGACCGGCGCCGACGACGATCGCCGTTTTATTCTGAAGTCGCATAAAGTCAGCCCGCCTTTGCCATTGCAATGTAGAGCTTGCGCAGTTTTTCGGCGACCGGGCCGGGCACACCATTGCCGAGGATATGACCATCAATCTTGGTTACCGGCATCACGAACGCCGATGCACTGGTCACAAAAGCTTCCCGCGCCTCGTACGCTTCTTCCGCTGTAAACGGACGCTCCTCGAGCTTTCAAATTCTCCTGCGCCACCAACGCCATCACCGACTTGCGGGTGATACCGTGCAGAATTTCGGTGCCGAGGTGGCGGGTTACGATGGTCCCGTCGACAGTCACGATGAAAGCATTGTTCGATGTGCCTTCATTGACAAAGCCGTTTTCTACGAACCATGCGTCACTCACACCAGCGTCGAGCGCTGCCTGCTTCGCCATCGATGCCGGCAACAGGCCGACGGTCTTGATGTCACGGCGATGCCAGCGGATCTCCGGCACCGTGATGACCGCCATGCCAACCTCAGCGGCAGGATTGGCGCTCAGGTTTTTCTTCTGTGTAAACAATACCAGCGACGGCGTCGCGTTCTTCGGGAAAGCGAAGTCGCGGTCGGCGGCACCGCGCGTCACCTGCAGATAGATCAGTCCTTCGTCGATATCATTGCGAACGATCAGCTCTTTCTGGATTTCGAGAATTTCCTCAGCCGTGGCCGGCGGCGTCATTTTCAACTCATTCATGGAGCGCTGGAGACGCTTCATATGCGCATCATTGTCGACGAGCTTGCCGTCAAGTACGGCCGAAACCTCATACACCGCATCAGCGAACAGGAACCCGCGATCAAAGACGGAAATCTTAGCGTCTTCTTCCGGCACGTACTCTCCATTGACGTAAACGATCCTGCTCATTGTGTTCTCTCCATTTCGGGGGCGCTCGTTCGGATGCACACTTTGGCCAAACCAATATCTTTCATCAATGGCAATTGTCCAAAATGTTTATTTAGATCGTCACCCCCGTGCCAGCGCCGCACCAACATCCCCCATCCCGGTCGCAGCGCAGTGATGAGCCGGGACCCATCCAAAGCGCATTCCCGCAGCCTGCCGGCATGGGTCCCGGGTCTCGTCAGCAACCGCTGCCTCGCCCAGGATGATGAAGGGGAAAGCGGGAATGACGATGCAAGGACAGGCAAGACCATACGCCATGCAACATACATTATCGCCGCAATTCAATTTGGAGTATACTTCTGCGCATGGATGATTCGGTACGCCCCGTCTCTCTCCCTCACTGCCTCTCGGACCTCGAGTTGAACCGCTTTCTTGACCTCATTGATGTTGCCGTTGATCGCATCGGCAATACCCTTGTCGTCGTTTATGCGGAAGTCGGACCCGTGGCCTGGATTTGGGACGATACGTTGCTACAGTTTTGTGTTGTGCCCATACGGTGACAGAGCGTTAAAAGACCCCTGACTCCAGCCCTGCTGCGAGAAGGAGGCCGAGGTCAAACGCGTCTTCGACAAACCCATCCTGCCATTCCCCTTTCAACAGAAGCGGCGCTGAGACAGCTTTCCAGCGCAACCCGGTGACAATGGTCTCAACACCCCGGATCGTTCCGGTGCCGTCCAGCCCGGCCCGGACATAAAGCGCATAGGGGAGACCCTGCTTCTTTTCCAGAACCCCGTAATAGCTGCGATCAAAGAAATCCTTCAGCGCACCGGACATATAACCGAGATTCTCGGTCGTGCCCAAGATCACCGCATCAGCCCCAAGCACATCATCGGGTCCGGCTTCGAACGGGCTCAGGGCCCGAACCTCGACACCGGTAATGTCTTTCGACATGGCACCGGCTTGCACACCATCACGAATTCTACGTGTATTCGGGGAAGGCACGTGGCCGATGATCAGCAGTTTCTTGTCGACCATCGGCGGCAATGCCTATTTCAATATCGTCAATGCCAGCGCACCGACCATAAAAACAACACCGACAATCAGCCAGATTTTTGACTTGATGCTGCCCGAAGCTGCAGCAGGTGCCGCAGGTGTCGGTGGCTGTTCGATTGCCGGTTCGCCAGCCGTTGAGGTTGACGCAACCGTATCTTCGCCACCTTCCGACATACTGGCCTTCAGGGCGGCTTCGAAATTATTGAAAAACTCACCGGCCAGTTTTTTGGACGTGCCTTCCAGCAGCCGGCCACCGATCTGCGCCAGCTTGCCACCGACGTCGGCATCGACCTCATAGCTGAGAATCGTCGCCTGCCCGTCTTCGCTGAGCGTAATCCGGGCACCACCCTTGGCAAAACCGGCAGCACCGCCCTTGCCCTCGCCGGAAATCCGATAGCTCTCCGGCGGATTCAGTTCGCTCAGATGCACGTTCCCTTTGAATTTTGCCTTTACCGGACCGACCTTGGCGCTGACCTCTGCGTTGAATTCCGTGTCGGATACCCGTTCGAGGGATTCGCATCCCGGTATCGACTTTTGCAGGATGTCGATATCGTTGAGGCCGCGCCAGACTTCGTCTCTGGGCGCTTCGATACGCTTCTCGTCGGCTAACTTCATTTGGCTCTCCAGTTCCGCCGGCAAGGGGCCGGACAATTATTTCTATGTGCGTAATGTGTATAAAGACTTGCAACACCCGGCGTCATCACCAATTTTTATATAGTGATTTCGTCGTCGCAGTGCCACCCTGCCTTGCCGGGTGATGCCTGCGGCGTAGTACTGATTGCATATGTGAGAGAGCCACGGGCCTGATTCAGGCCATTTAAATGTCATTCCGAGGGGAGATTGAGATGCCCGCGATTACGGTTCGCGTTAACGGTCTTGAGGTTACCAAGGAGGTCGGTGCCAGAACTTTGCTCAGCACTTTCATCCGTGAACAGCTGAAACTGACCGGTACCCATGTCGGTTGCGACACCAGCCAGTGCGGCGCTTGTGTTGTCCGGCTTGAAGGCAAAACCGTCAAAAGCTGCGCCATTTTCGCCTGGGAGACCGATGGTCAGGAAATCCAGACCATTGAAAGCCTGGCCGACGGCGACACCCTGCATCCGATGCAGGAAGCCTTTCGCGATCATCATGGCCTGCAGTGCGGTTTCTGCACCCCGGGCATGGTGATGACCGCGGTTGCCATGGCCGAGGCCAATCCGGATCTGAGCGAGGAAGACATCCGCGCCGGGCTGGAGGGTAACATCTGCCGCTGTACCGGCTACCAGAACATCATCGAAGCCGTCAAAACCGGCGCCAAGGCAATGCGGGGCTGAGATCATGTATAATTATGAAATAAAAATGCCGACTTCGGTCGAAGCCGTTAAAAGCGCTTTCTCGGACGCCGATGACGGACAATTTCTGGCCGGCGGGCAAACTCTGATCCCGGTCCTCAAGCAACGTCTGGCGATGCCGTCCGATCTGATTGCCCTCAGCAAGGTCGAAGGGCTGACCGGTATTGTTGCAGGGGGTGACAGCATTGCCATCAAGGCGATGACCTGCCATGCCGACGTCGCCGCCAACAGCGATGTTCGTGCCGCCATTCCCGCCCTTGCCAAACTGGCCGGCGGCATCGGTGATCCGCACGTCCGCAACCGCGGTACCATCGGCGGCTCAATCGCCAACAATGACCCCGCTGCGGATTATCCGGCAGCCGTGCTTGGCCTGGGGGCAACCATTATTACCGACAGCCGGGAAATTGCCGCCGATCATTTCTTTACCGGCATGTTTGAAACCGCGCTGCACGAGGGTGAACTGATTACGGAAATCAGTTTCCCGGTGCCTGAAGTGGCGGGTTACGTCAAATTCGCCAACCCGGCAACGCGCTACGCTCTGGTTGGTGTGATGGTCGCCAAGTTCGGCAATACGGTCCGCGTTGCGGTGACCGGTGCAGGCCCCTGTGCCTTCCGGGTCGCCGAGATGGAACAGGAACTGATGGCGCATTTTGCCCCTGAAAGCATCAAGGACGGCCTCGTGTCGGCAGATGATCTCAACAACGATATTCACGCAAGCCGCGATTACCGCGCACATCTGATCGGCGTCATCGCCCGTCGTGCGGTCGCGGAAGCGAACGGCTGAGCGGGAGAAACAGAATGAGCACAACAGTAGTACGCAACGGTATCGGCGAGAGCCAGCGCCGCATGGAAGACTTCCGTTTCCTGACCGGGAAAGGGAATTATATCGACGACATGAATCTCCCCAACCAGGCTTACGCCATGGTTCTGCGCTCGCCGGAAGCCCACGCCGATATCAAATCCATTGATGCCAGCGAAGCTTTGGCGCTCGACGGCGTTCTTGCCGTCATCACGGGCGAAGAGTGGAAAGCTGCCGGGTACGGGCCCATCCCCACGAAATCCGGCGTCCGCAAATTCAAGGACGGTTCCGATCTGAAAGAGCCGCCGCACCACCCGATTGCCATTGACCGGGTCCGCTATGTCGGGCAGCCGGTTGCGTTGATCGTCGCCGAAAACCTGGATATCTGCCGCGATGCGCTGGAACTGATCGAAGTCGAATACAACAGCCTGCCTTCGGTCAGCCACCAGTCCGAAGCCATCAAGGACGGCGCGCCGCAGATCTGGGATATCGCGCCCAACAATATCTGCCTTGATTTCGAACTAGGTGACGAAGAAGCACAGAAAAAGGCATTCGCTGCCGCGGATCACATCGTCACACTTGATCTGGTCAACAATCGCGTCACCGCGACACCGATCGAGCCGCGCGGCGCTATTGCTGATTATGATCAGGCAACAGGCAAATACACGCTCTGGAATTCGACCCAGAACCTGCACGCCAACCGCGACACCATCGCCGATTCAGTCCTCAAGATCGGCAAAGAAAACCTGCATCACGTCGCACCGGATGTTGGTGGCGGCTTCGGTGCCAAGAACGGCGTCTATCCGGAACCGATCCTGATCCTGCACGCCGCCAAACAGGTCGGCCGCCCGGTCAAATGGGCCAACGACCGTGCCGAAAGCTTCCTTTCCGACACCCATGGCCGTGATCAGGTTACAACCGTAATGCTGGCGCTGGACAAGGACGGCACGTTCCGTGGTCTTCGCACGGAAACCGTTGGCAACCTCGGTGCGTTCTGCGGCACTGTCGGCCCGTTCACGCCCACCGGCGGCTCGAGTCGGACACAAGGTGGGCCGTTCAAATTCGATGCGATTTATTACACGGCGATCGCACCCTTCACCAACACCTGCCCTCTCGATCCCTATCGCGGTGCCGGTCGCCCCGAAGGGTCATACCAGATGGATCGCATCATCGATTATGCCGCTGCCACACTCGGCATGGACCCGATTGAGTTGCGCCGCAAGAATCTGATCCCGCCCGAAGACCTGCCGATGAAGTCGCCGATGGGCCTCGATATCGACAGCGGCAATTTCCCTGAAGTGTTCGAGCGCACGCTCCAACTCTCCGACCGTGAAGGCTATGAAGCACGCGTCAAAAAGAGCACGGCCAAGGGGCTGAAGCGTGGCTTTGGTGTCAGCATGTATCTGGAATGCACGGGCGGTGGCCCGAAGGAAGAAGCCAAGGTTTCCTTCCGCGACGACGGAAAAATCGATCTTTCCGTCGGCAGTTCCTCGACCGGCATGGGGCATGAAACCGCGTTCGCGCAAATTCTTGCCGGCCAGCTCGGCCTTGCCATCGAAGACGTGGTGTTCCATCAGGCGGATACCGATGCAACAGCGATTGGTGGTGGTCATGGCGGCTCACGCGGCCTTGAAGTCGGCGGCAGCGCGGTCTTCCAGACATCTCAGCAAATCATCGAAGTCGGCAAGAAGATCGCCGCGCACCGCTTTGAGATCGGTGCCGACAAGGTTGCCTTTGCCGACGGAAGCTTCCACGTACCCGGCACCAACCACACCATGACGATGCGCGATGTCATCGACGCCCAGAACGATCCCGACAATCTGCCGGATGATCTTGAACCCGGCGCGCTCAATATCTCGAGCGTATTCGAGCGGGCCATCATCTCGATTCCCAACGGCGGCCATGCCGCCGAGGTCGAGGTCGATCCCGAAACGGGTACCATCAAGGTCGACGGATACTGGGTCATCGATGACTTCGGCACCATCATCAACCCGATGCTGGCCGACGGTCAGGTCATGGGCGGCGTTGCCCAGGGCATTGGTCAGGCGCTGATGGAAAACATCGTTTATGACGAGAGCGGTCAGCTGGTGACCGGCTCGCTGATGGACTATGCACTGCCGCGTGCTGATGACATGCCAAAAATGGTGATCGGTTATTATGAAGATGCCCCGACCAAGAAGAACCTGCTCGGCGTCAAAGGTGCTGGTGAAGCCGGTTGCGTCGGTGCGCCGCCGGCCATCGTCAATGCTGTCTGTGACGCGTTGAAGGATTTGGGCGTACATCACATCGATATGCCATTGACGCCGGAGCGTGTTTGGCGTGCCATTCAGGATGCGAAAGCTTAAGGACAGAACCAATCGGGCGGCAATGAACGGTCGTTTTTCAGAGTATGTTCTGACGGATCTCGCAAAATGGCGATCCGAAGGAAAGCGCACGGCACTGCTGACACTCTATAACGTCGAACCAACCGGCCCGAGACCGTCCGGCAGCCAGATGGCCGTGTCCGAGACCGGTGATTTCACCGGCTTTCTCTCGGGCGGCTGCGTCGAGGGTGCGCTTGTCGAGGAAGCCCGTGCGGCTATGGACGCCGGTGAGAACCGGTCGATCCGCTACGGGGTCAATTCCCCCTACTTCGATATTGCACTGCCCTGTGGCAGCGCCATTGATGTTTACATCGACATCCGGTTTTCCGATGCGCATCTGCAGCGATTGGTTGCAGCGATGGCCAGACGCACACCGCTCAGGCTGATTACCGACATGCTGACCGGGGTCAGTGACATCAAGCCGGCTGATGCGGATGATCAACGGATGCAACTCCGCCTCGACGGCGACACCTTTGATCGCCTGTATCGCCCGCCATTGCGGCTGGTCATCGCCGGCAAGGGCCCCGTGGTCGCGTCATCCGCCGTGATCGCCGCCGCTTCGGACATTTCCGCACATGTGATCACCACCGAGGACGATATCGCCGGGCTGGCCAAGCAGGCCGGTGCCGATGTTTCGAAAACGCTCAAACCCGGGAGTATCGATACCTGGACCGCCGTCGCCACCCTGTTTCATGAACATGAACTGGAAGGCCCGGTCCTGAGCGCGGCCATGCAGTCAGACGCGTTCTATATCGGTGCACTGGGCAGCCGCAACACGCATGCGGAACGGGTCGCCCGTTTTCTGGCAGAAGGATTCAGCGAGATGGACATCAAACGAATAAAAGGGCCCCTCGGCATCTCCATCGGCTCGCGCAACCCGCCTGAAATTGCCATTTCGATGGTCGCCGAAGTCCTCAAGACATATCGTGAAAGATTCCCTGTATGATCGCCGCTTCGGATACCGCAGCCATCATTCTCGCCGCCGGGCGCTCGCAGCGTTTCGGCGAAAACAACAAGATGCTGCATCCGATCCAGGGCGTGGCCATGATCCGCCGCACGGTCGATGCCGTGCTTGCCGCAGGGTTCGGAGACGTCGTCGTGGTAACCGGCCATGAGGCCGATGCCGTTGAACGATCCATGCAGGGCCTGCCGGTTCGTTGCGTCCGCAATGCGACCCCCTGGGCCGGCATGGGCACGTCGCTGGCGACCGGCGCCAATGCCATTTTCAGCGAAGCGATGGCCGTGTTCATCGTGCTGGGCGATATGCCGCATCTGAAAACCGAGACACTATTCAGTCTTCTGGATGCGTTCGATCAAAAGAGCGGTCACGATATCGTCGTGCCCGTGCATGACGGTCGACGCGGTCATCCGGTATTGTTTGCCAAGCGCTATTTCACCCGGCTCTGTGCGTTGAGCGGCGACAATGGCGCCCGCGACATCCTGAACAATCACCCGGAGCGGGTTTCCGCTGTGCCCGTCAATGATCCGGGCACCCTGCTCGACATCGATACCCCGGGAGACGTTACCGGCGCGTGATTTCCCTTACGGCTCAGCGATGCTGGGCCAGGATCATGTCGGATGCTTTTTCTGCAATCATCATGGTCGGCGCATTCGTGTTGCCGCTGACCAGACGCGGCATGATCGACGCATCGGCAACGCGAAGGCCTTCTATACCGATCACCTTGAGCGAGGCATCAACGACGGCCATATCGTCACTGCCCATCTTGCAGGTGCCGACCGGATGATAGAGCGTCGCGCCGGTACGCTTGGCATGGTCGAGCAGCGCCTCGTCATCCATGACCGACACACCCGGCGATAATTCCTCGACAATGTGCGGCGCCATCTGAGTGCCGCCCATCAGGGCGCGCCCGATTTTGAGACCCGCCACATGAACATCGCAATCGGTGCGCGTGGACAGAAAATTCGGCTGGATATCCGGATGTACTGCCATGTCTGGTGAGGTGGCGTGGATATAACCACGGCTTTCCGGGCGCAACTGGCAGGGCCCGATGGTGATGCCCGGGAATTTATCAAATACGCGTTTATGCGGATTGGCGAACGTGGCGTGGGCAATATGAAACTGGATATCCGGGTCTTCCATTTCGGGACGGCTTTTTACGAACCCGGCGATGATCCCGGCCGGCATCGTTAATGCGCCTTTGCGCTGGGTGAAGTATTTGATCACTTCGCGGACCAGACGCGGCCCCCGCGTCAGCTGGTTAAGGCTGTCCAGTCCCTTGAGACGCCATGACAATCGCGAAATGTAATGGTCCTGAAGGTTTTCGCCGACCCCATTGAGATCATGCACAACCTCAACACCAAGTGCCTGCAACCTGGCACCCTGACCAATACCTGAAAGCTCAAGCAACTGCGGCGACTGCACGGCACCGGCGGCGAGCACCACTTCCCGGCGGGCCCGGACCGTTTGCGTGCGCCCGTTCTGCAAATACACCACACCGACGGCACGACCGTTTTCGACAACAACCCTCTGTGCGAAGGCACGGGTCTCGACATGCAGGTTCTTGCGGACTTTGCGGATCGGATCGAGATAGGCGTTCTTGGCGCTGAAGCGGCTGCCGTTCCGTTGCGTCACCTGATAATAGGCGAAGCCTTCCTGATTGGCGCCGTTGTAATCGACGTGGGTCGGATAGCCGAGTTCACCCCCGGCATCGATGATCTTGTCGAGGGTTTCATACCTTACGGTTGTCTCTGTAACATTGAGTGGCCCACCCGTCCCGTGATAGGCGTCGCCCCCCTGCTCGCGGTTCTCGGATTTCTTGAAATACGGCAGGACGTCATCGTAGGACCAGCCGCGGCAACCCATTTGCCCCCAGGTATTATAGTCGTTGGCCTGACCCCGCACATACAACATGCCGTTGATGGCGCTGGAGCCCCCCAGCACCTTGCCGCGCGGCACCGGTATCGCGCGATTGCCCGTGATCGCATCGGGCTTGGTTTCAAACAGCCAGTTAATTGACGGATCGACCATGGTTTTCACATAGCCGGCCGGGATGTGTATCCAAGGATTACGATCCTCGCCGCCGGCTTCCAACAGGCACACGCTATAACCTGCTTCAGCGCTCAACCGGTTGGCCAGAACGCATCCGGCAGAGCCGCCGCCGACGATGACAAAATCGAATTCCATGAGCTTAATCCTCCCCCTTGATGGGTTATCATTACTCCCCTTCCCCGGTGAAGCAATCTCTGCGTGATGCAGCATTTACGTTCTGGACAAGCCGGTCCGGGTCAGGAAGGATCAGCGGCGATTCGAAGACATCCATTCGCCGCAAGGGCAGAACCAATGACATTACGCAACGGTCGACTTTTTCTGAGTATCCCGGGCCCGACCACGGTCCCGGACGAGGTTTTGCAGGCAATGCATCGCCCGGCCATCGACATCTATGGCGGCGAGGGCGGCGGTGAGCTGATGCAGATCACGACCAGCTGCCTGAAGGATCTGAAAACGATCTTCCAGACCAGGGGCGACACCTATATTTACATCGCCAACGGGCATGGCGCCTGGGAAGGCGCTGTCTCGAACGTGCTCAGCCCGGGGGATACGGTTCTGGTTCTGGAAAGCGGCCGGTTCGCCACAGGCTGGGGCGAAATGGCCCGCTCGATGGGCGTCAAGATTGACACGGTGCCCGGTGACTGGCGATGCGCCGTTGATCCGACCAAAGTCGAGGCCAAACTGCGCGCCGACAAGAAGGGCAAGATCAAGGCCGTGCTGGTCGTCCAGATTGATACCGCCAGCGGCTGCGTCAACGACATTCCGGCGATCCGCGCCGCCATTGATGCCGCCGGCCACGATGCGCTGTTGATGGTTGATACCATTGCATCCCTCGCCTGCATGCCATTTAAAATGGATACCTGGGGCGTCGATGTTGCTGTCGGCGGTTCGCAGAAAGGACTGATGACGCCGCCCGGACTGGGCTTTGTCGCCGCCGGTCCGCGCGCCAAAAAACGCCATGAAACAGCGGGCCTTCGCTCGTCCTACTGGGACTGGTCCACCCGTGATCTGCATGAACACTACCGCAAATATTGCGGCACGCCGCCTGTGCATTTGCTGTTCGCACTCCGCAAGGCGATGGACATGCTGCTTGCGGAAGGCCTGAAAAGCATTCACCGCCGCCATGCGCTGCTGGCCGGTGCCACCCATGCAGCCGTTGACATCTGGCGTCAGGGTGGGGCGTTTGATTTCAACATCATCAATCCAAAAGAACGGTCGGCATCGGTCACGACACTCAGATTACGAGAAGACTTGAGGCCGGAACCGATCCGCGCCTTCTGTTTCGATAATCTGGGCGTCACGCTCGGCACCGGTATCGGTGATCTTACCGGCAAGGCCGTTCGCATTGCCCACATGGGGCATGTCAATGCGCCGATGCTGCTGGGCACGCTGGGCGCACTTGAAGTTGCCCTTGATGCACTCGGACTGATCGACGGCACATCCAGAGGCGGGACCGCGGCCGCAACCCGCTATCTCGCGAAGTCCTTCAGGAAGTAGGGGGTGATATGTCGCTGACGCTGAAACAAGCCAGTGCCATTGTTGATGGGGCGCTCGATCATGCCGAGGCATCCGGGTTTGATCCGCTGACCGTCGCGGTGCTGGATGCCGGCGGGCATCTTGTTGCCTTCAAGCGGACAGATAACAGCGGCATCCTCAGACCCGAGATCGCCATCGGCAAGGCCTATGGCGCCCTTGGCTTCGGCCTCGACGGGCGCGATCTGAAAGATAAACACGCGACGTTCCTGACCTCGGTCGCAGCCGCATCCGGCGGCAAAATGGTGCCGGTGCCAGGCGGCGTGCTGATCAGAGATCCCGATACGCAATCCATCATCGGCGCCGTCGGCATCAGCGGCGATAATGCCGGCAATGACGAAAAGGCGGCCATCGTCGGCATTGAAGGTGCGGGTCTTGCCGTCACGCCATCACTGAAAAGCTGAACGAGGCTGATCGGCCCCTTTATTCCTGCTGCACGCCGACGATTGAAGAGATCGTAATCTCGGGTGGTTGGGCAACCCGGTCTCTGATTTCCTGGACAAAAGCCTGCTTCACGCCCTCAATCGTATTGCCTTCGATAGTAGACGGGTTGATATGCAGTTCCATCACCACCCGGTCTATGCGCTCCAGCACGTTTGTCTGGCGCAGGATTTCATACTCCGCTCCCTCGCAGTCAAGTTTCAGAACGGCGCAATGCGCGATACCATAGGCATCAAAAACCTGATCCAGGGTTGTTGCCTCGACCGTTACAACCGTCCCCCCCATGTCGCGTTTGAACCGCTCGACCACCGCATCATTGGCAAACGCATTCGATGCCCCGGAGTCGCCCGGCATGATCAACAGTTCAAGCGGACGCCCGTCAGCATTGACCGCCTTGTTGAGGGCCGTGACGTTTTCAATGCCGTTTTCAGCCAAGTTCTTCTGCAGAACCTGGAACGTTTCCGGTGCCGGCTCGAAGGCGATGATTTTTGCAGCCGGATAACGCTTCGCCACATACATCGAGACGAAGCCGACATTGGCACCGACATCGATGAAGAAATCGCCTGCCCCCAGGTCCATGTGCTGCAGGCCGTATATGTCGTGATAAAGCTCTTCGGTGAATGTGATGATGGATTGGGAACCGCTGACGTCACGCACCCGCAGCACGACATCACCCAGACGAATATCGACAAACGGCAGCGCCGGGTCGTGGGCATATGCATGCTTATAAAGTGCCACCCCCTGATCCGACTGACCCTCCAGCGTCATGGCGCGGGCGACGACCCAGGCGCCACGCGGCAACATCTCGGCATTAAAAAATGGCACCATCAGTTCTTTGACTTTCGCCAGATCGCCTGCCTCCAACGCCGCTTCGGCGGCTTCGATGGCTTTTGACTGATCATCCTGCACGGTCATTTCAGCCTCTCGTTTTTGAGTGTGACAACACCCTGCGGCAGATGCTCGGCGATAACGGCCGCGACCGCATCCAGCAACGGACGTTTCGGATAGGTCTCGCGATAAATGAGACGGACCCGCCTGGAAGCCGCCTTGTTCGTCGCCTTGTGCATACTGATACCGCGTTCCTGGACGTTCCGTCATCATTCAGCGCCGATGACGGCAGAAAGGTGATGCCGGCCCCGGCGGCGACAAGCCCGACGATGGTTTCCAGACTGGCCGCCTGCGTATCCAGACCTTCGGTGTTGGCGTCTCGGGCCAGACCGCAAAGACGTGCGACCTGATCGCTGAGACAATGCCCGTCTTTCAGCAGCAGCAATTCCCGGGTGTCGATGGTTGTCACGTCGATGTCCTTACCGGTATCCAGCGAATGTCCCTCCGGCAGGGCAACCCGGAACGGCTCGTCGTAGAGAAGGATTTCACCAAGCCCCCCCTCAACGATTTCAGTGGCGGTGACGGCAACATCGATATCACCGCTGCAGACCCGTCGCTCGAGGCTTTGCGTGACATCTTCGCTCAATGTCAGTTTCACTTTCGGCAACGCCGCCTTGAGGGGACGCAGGATCGAGGGCAGCAGATAGGGACCGATGGTCGGTATCGTGCCAAGCCGCAACTGCCCGGACAGCGGATCGGCGTATCCGGCAGCAGCATCCCTGATTTCATCGGCGATCAGCAACATGCGCTTGGCTTTTGCGACCACCTCGGTGCCGATCGGCGTCACCGCGACACGACGATTGGTGCGCTCGAACAACTGTACACCCAGTTGATCTTCAAGCTTCTTGATCTGGCCGCTGAGTGCCGGTTGCGACACGTGGCAGCGTTCCGAGGCATGGCCGAAATGGCCTTCTTCGGCAACGGCGACGACGTATTCGAGATCACGCAGGTTCATGCAGCATCCTTACATCCGTTTTACCTATTATATTAATAACATCAATCGATTTCAATTATCATAATGAATCCTTTATCTGTATCCTAATGCGCAGCGTGCGCGAAACAGAGGAGACAGATGATGACAAAGCTGACCACAACGGCAGGCGCAGCATAACTGCTTACTCCCCCCGGTCGGCATCGTCCCCCCCCCCCTTCGGTGCCGGCTTGTTCCGCTCTTATCAAGCGCATCTTTCGAGACGGCCCGTTCGGGCCTCCTCAGGATGAGGTCCTCAAAGTGACATTCTCCTCATCCTGAGGAGCGGCCCGTATTCACTTCGGGCCGCGTCTCGAAGGATGAAGTTTGGCCCGGTGCCTCAGCCCGCCTTCAATTCCAGACGGCGCGCATGCAGGATCGGCTCGGTATAGCCGCTCGGCTGTTCTCTGCCCTTGAAGACCAGATCGCAAGCTGCCTTGAAGGCGATTCCGTCAAAGCCGGGCGCCATCGGCGTATAAGCGGCATCGCCGGCGTTCTGACCGTCAACAACCGCGGCCATACGCTTCATGGTTTCCATGACTTGCGCTTCGGTGCAGATGCCATGCAAAAGCCAGTTGGCGATGTGCTGCGAAGAAATCCGCAAAGTCGCGCGATCTTCCATCAGGCCGATGTTGTTGATATCGGGCACCTTCGAACAACCAACGCCCTGATCGATCCAGCGCACAACATATCCCAGAATGCCCTGGGCGTTGTTGTCGAGTTCAGCCTGGATATCCTCGGCCGACCAGTTCGGCAGATCGGTAACCGGGAAGGAGAGAATATCATCAAGACTGGCGCGCGGGCGTGACTTCAACTGCTCCTGAATTTCCGACACCACAACCTGATGGTAGTGCGTCGCGTGCAAGGTCGCCGCCGTCGGTGACGGCACCCACGCGGTGTTGGCACCGGCCTTTGGATGCGCAATCTTTGCTTCCAGCATGTCATGCATCAGATCCGGCATGGCCCACATGCCCTTGCCGATCTGTGCCTTGCCCTTGAGCCCGCACATCAGACCGACATCGACGTTCCAGTCTTCGTAGGCTTTAATCCACGCGGCCTGTTTCATATCGCCCTTGCGGATCATCGGCCCGGCTTCCATCGAGGTATGCATCTCGTCACCGGTGCGATCCAGGAAGCCCGTATTGATAAACACGATCCGGTCTTTGACGGCGCGAATGCATTCCTTGAGATTAACCGTGGTGCGACGTTCTTCGTCCATGATGCCGAGCTTGAGGGCATTTTTCTCAATCCCCAGCGCGGCTTCAACACGGGCGCACGTCTCGGCCGCGAAGGCGACTTCGTCCGGTCCATGCATTTTTGGCTTCACGATATACATCGAACCGGCATGTGAATTGCTGAGCGTGTTCAGCCCCAGCAGATCGTATTTGGCGATCGCCGACGTGACCAGAGCATCCAGCAGGCCTTCGGGAATTTCATTGCCATCGGCATCAAGCACGGCCGGGGTCGTCATCAGATGACCGGCATTGCGCACCAGCAACAACGAACGTGCCGAAAGCGTCACTTCACCACCACCCGGCGTCATATAGACCCGGTCCGGATTGAGCGCCCGTGAAACGGTTTTGCCGCCCTTCTCGAAGCTCGCCGTCAGATCGCCCTTCATCAGGCCGAGCCAGTTGCGATAGACCAGCGTCTTTTCCTCGCCATCGACGGCGGCAACGGAATCCTCGCAGTCCATGATCGTGGTGATCGCCGATTCCATGATCAGATCAGCAATACCGGCAGCATCGTCCTTGCCGATAAAATGATCCCGATCAATGACGATTTCAAAATGCAGTCCGTTATTAACGAACAACACCGTTTTCGGATTTTCTTTGCTGCCGGTATATCCGGCCAGATCTTCAGGCACTGCCAACGCCGTCTCGGCGCCGCCCTTCAGGGAAACGACGAGGGATTCATCAACAATCCGGTAGCCGGTGCTGTCGCCATGGGAGCCGGATGCCGATGGGCGCTGTGCGGTCAAGAAAATCACGGGCACGCAGCAATGACCATGGCGCCGCGTTTCGGATCGAACTGCTTGGTGATCTCGCAGCCGTCATCGCTGGCAATCGCGTCGGTGCCGTACAGCGCATCATAAAGGCTGCCCCAGCGTGCGTTCGCCGCGTTCAGTGCATAACGCGCATTGGTCAGCGGCACCACCAGCTGCGGCCCGGCGATGGTGGAAATTTCCGGGTCGACATCGGCCGTGGAGATATTGAAATTATCCCCTTCCGGCACCAGATAACCGATTTCCGCAAGAAACGCTTTATAGGCTTCGAGATTGGACGGCATGCCTTTATTGGCGCGGTGCCAGGCGTCAATTTTTTCCTGCAGTTGATTGCGCTTTTCAAGCAACGCCTTGTTGACTGGCCCAAGGTCGGCGACGATGTCTGCCAACGCCTGCCAAAAGACATCCGCTGACAATCCAAGACCCGGCAGCACTTCGCCGTTCACGAAGTCATGGAGAATTCTGTCGATTTTCAATCCGCTGTTTTCAACGCGCTCAGTCATGCTTTCCTCATCAATAATAGCACCGCATGCGATCCGCTATCGGTCATGCATACCAAAAACGATGCTCTGCTTCATACTTTGAGGGGGTTTATACAGAATGACGACGTAAATGCCAGTGTCTTGGCACGCATTTCATTTTATCCGGTGACGACCTAAAACCCGTCAATCAAACAGCCAGCCCAGGCCGTCCAGGGTATGCCCGCGTGGTTTATACTCACAACCGACATACCCGTCATAGCCAAGACGGTCCATCATCAGGAAAAGATAGGTGTAATTCACTTCGCCCGTATTCGGCTCATTCCGCTCCGGTATGCCGGCGATCTGCACATGGACGGTTTTCGGCAGATACTGTTCGAAACGGCGGGCCAGATCACCGCCGGTGATCTGTGCATGATAGAAATCGAACTGGATGCCGACATTGGCGCGATCAATCAGGTCAATCGCCTCGGCAACCGTCGCCAGATCACCGATCAGATATCCTGGCACATCCCGGGCATTCAACGGTTCCAGTGCCACCGTCATGCCTTCGCCACGGCACCGATCGGCGGCATAGCGGACGTTGTCGATATAGCACGCCATCATCGCGTTCCTGTCGCCCCCTGCACGGACAAGGCCCGCCATGACGTGCAAGGTCTTGCAGTTCAGCGCCCGGGCGTACTCAAGCGCCTGGTCAATGCTCTGCCGGAACTCGGAGACCCGGTCCGGCAGCGCAGCAATGCCCCGCTCACCCGCGTCCCAATCACCCGGCGGGGCATTGAACAATGCCTGCGTCAGGCCGTTCTCGGTAAGTCTGGCACCCACTTCGGCCGGCGTATGCGCATAGGGGAAAAGAAATTCAACGGCATCAAACCCGGCATTTCGGGCCGCAGCAAAACGATCCAGAAACGGCACCTCGTTGAACATCATCGTCAGATTGGCGGCAAAATGCGGCATGGTCGATCCTCAGTCTTTTCCGTCCGGTAATGAAATGCCCGCCAGTTGGGCAAAGACCTTGATGACCGCCGCATCATCCTCACGCCCAAGCCCCATTGCCTTGGCCGCCAGAAACTGCTGATGCGCCGCCGCTGATACCGGCAGCGGAAACCCTTCACGCTTGCCGGTCTCGAGCACAATCCCCAAATCTTTGACAAAAATATCTACGGCACTTTTCGGCGCATAGTCGTTATCCAGAACATGCGGCACCCGGTTCTCGAACATCCATGAATTGCCCGCCGACGCGGTGATCACGTCAAACACCGTCTTGGCATCCAGCCCCGATTTGATGCCAAGCGCCAGCGCTTCCATGGCCGTGGCAATATGGACACCGGCCAACAGTTGATTGACCATTTTCATGGTTGATCCCGGCCCGGCCTCGTCACCCAGTTCAAACACCTTGCCCGCAACCACATCGAGAAACGGCTTGGCCCGCGCGAAGGCTTCAGGGCTGCCGGAGCCCATGACCGATAATTGGCCGGCGGCAGCCTTGACCGCGCCACCGGATATCGGCGCATCCAGATACAACAGGCCGAGCGCTTCGATCCGCGCTGCCAGATCCCGTGCATAGGCCGGTGGCACCGTGGCACAGCCCAGCACGACAGCACCCTTCGGCAGCGAGCGTGCGGCCCCCTTCTGCGCCGAACAGAACCGCTTCCGTCTGATCCTGATTGACCACCAGCCGGCCTGGACGGTCGGCAGACGTCCTCGGCGACGTCCTGCCTCCAACCAGCAGCCCGCCCGCCGGCATCGGCAAATGTTTGCCGTGCAGCCTCCGATATATCGCACCCGGTTACATCCAGCCCACCCTTGAGTGCCGACGTGGCGATCCCCATGCCCATGGCACCCAGCCCGATAACGCTCGCTTTATATCCGCTCATGAAATCTCCTTCGTGATGTTGGCTATTTTCGGGATCGCCAGAACAAGAGCAAGGGCAAGAACGCGCACCGGGGTTCACGGCCATAAATCCACACCAGAGTTTTGCAATTGATATTAATTGTTACTTTCATATATGGAGAATAGCCGCTAAGTTTTTCGCCAGTTGGCTGCCTTCATCCTGGCAGTTACCACGTCTTGAGGGACAAAGTGAGAGATCCGATGAATTTTGCGCGTCTGTTCGCCGCTCTGGCGGTGTTTGCCATATCCATCAGTCAAGCGATGGCCGAGCCGATCGTCATTGGCGAGATCAACAGTTACACCCGCCTTCCGGCGTTCACCGAGCCCTACAGAAAGGGCTGGGTGCAGGCTGTCGAGGAAATCAATGCCCGTGGCGGCATCAAGGGTCGCCCGCTCGAGGTGATCAGCCGCGACGACGCCGGCAAGCCGGGTGATGCCGTCAAGATCGCCGAAGAGATGATCAAGCGCGACAAGGTCGTGCTGCTGGCCGGCACGTTCTTTTCGCACGTCGGCCTTGCCGTTTCCGATTTCGCCAAGCAGAACAAGGTGCTGTTCATAGCCTCCGAGCCGCTGACTGACGCCCTGGTCTGGTCGAAAGGCAATGACTATACGTTCCGCCTGCGTCCGTCGACCTATATGCAGACGGCCATGCTCGCTGCCGAAGCGGCCAAGTCCGACGCCATCAGATGGGCAACGGTGGCACCGAACTACGCCTATGGTAAAGACGCCGTCGCCGCCTTCAAACAGGTGCTGAGCAAGCTCAAACCGTCCGTGCAGTTCGTCGACGAGCAATGGCCGGCACTTTTCAAGATCGATGCCGGTGTCACGGTGCGCGCCCTCGAAGCGGCAAAACCCGACGCCATTTTCAACGTCACCTTCGGCACTGATCTGAGTGCGCTGGTGCGTGAAGGCAGCGTCCGCGGCCTTTTCAAAAACCGCCCCGTCGTCAGCCTGCTGACCGGCGAGCCGGAATATCTGGAGCCGCTCAAGGACGAAGCACCGAAAGGCTGGATCGTCACCGGCTATCCCTGGTATGCAATCGACACACCCGCCCACAATGCGTTCCGTAAAGCCTATGAAGCGCGCTGGGGCGAAACCCTGAAGATGGGCTCTCTGGTCGGTTACAACACCATCCTGACGATCGCCGCACTGCTCGAGAAGGCTTCCGGCACCGATACCGATGCCCTGGTAGCCGCCATGCAGGATCTGACGTTCGCATCGCCCGGCGGCGACATCGTCTATCGTGCCGCCGATCATCAGGCGACGATGGGCTCATGGATCGGCCGCACGGATGTCATTGACGGCAAGGGTCAACATGACCGGCTGGCGCTATGTCGACGGTGCCGAAGTATTACCGTCACCTGCCGAAGCCAAGGCCATGCGTCCGGCAAACTGAAAAACACCCTCTCCTCCAGTTCGGGGGAGAGGGGTTTCACTGGCATTGCATGCCCCTGCTCCCATAGGATAGCCCGGCCATGGGATTTTATTTCGCGCAATTCCTGACCGGGCTGGCCAGCGCATCGTCGCTGTTTCTGGTCGCGGCCGGTCTGTCCATCATTTTCGGCGTGACGCGGATCGTCAATTTCGCGCACGGCTCGCTGTTCATGCTGGGCGCTTTCATTGCCTACAGTGCGTCGCAAAGGCTGGGATTCTGGCCGGCCATCCCGGTCGCCATGCTGTCCGTCGGCATCATCGGCTGGGCCATGGAGCGGACTGTCCTGAGCCGCCTGTATGCAGCCCCCGAACTGTTCCAGTTGGTCGCCACCTTCGGTCTGGTCCTGATCATTCAGGACGCCGCCCTTTGGCTGTGGGGGCCGACCGACCTGCTCGGTCCCCGTGCCCCGGGTCTCGAAGGTGCGGTGACGCTCTTTGGTCAGACCATCCCGACCTATGATCTGTTCCTGATCGGCGTCGGCTTCGGTGTGCTGGCAGCCGTCTGGTGGATGTTCACTCGAACCCGCTTCGGCATTCTGGTCCGCGCCGCCACCGAAGACCGGGAAATGCTGCAAGCACTCGGCGTCAGACCGTCGGTGTTATTTCAGGCGACCTTTTTCATTGGTGCGGCGCTTGCCGGTCTCGGCGGTGCGCTGGAAATGCCCCGGCAACCGGCCAACCTGCTGATGGACCTGAATATCATCGCCGAGGCCTTCGTCGTCGTCGTCATCGGCGGCATGGGCAGTGTCGCAGGCGCTTTCCTGGCAGCCCTGCTGATCGCCGAGTTGAATGCCTTCGGCATTCTGATCCTGCCCGAGATCACGCTGGTCATCGCTTTTGCCGCCATGGCAGTGGTGCTGGTGGTCCGCCCCTATGGCCTGTTCGGCAAGCCCAACACACAAACGCCCCATGCCGTGGAAATCCAGCCGCCGCAAACACTCGGCAGCAGCGGCCGCATCGCCGGCATCGGCCTCGTTTGTGCATTGCTTGTCCTGCCCTGGGTAGCCGACAGCTTTACCGTCATTCTGGCCAGAGACATCATGGTTCTGGCCCTGTTTGCCGCCGGACTGCATTTCATGATGGGCATCGGTGGACTGATTTCATTCGGCCATGCGGCATTTTTCGGTCTTGGCGCCTATGCGGCAGCGCTGATGGTCAGCCGCTTCGGCTTCTCCATGAGCGCAGCCCTGCTGGCAGCCCCCGTTGCCGCCGCCGCGGGTGCGGTCCTTATCGGCTGGTTTGCGGTCCGCCTTAGCGGTGTGTATCTGGCCATGCTGACGCTGGCGGCGGCACAAATCCTGTGGTCAGCCGGCACCCAGTGGCAGGATGTCACCGGCGGCGACGATGGACTGATCGGCATCTGGCCCGCTGCATGGGCCTCCGGCACTACGGTATTTTATTATCTGACCCTGATCCTTTGCGGCATCGGCATTTCGGCGCTGTTCGGTCTTGGCGGCCATCAAGCTCGGCATGTTGCTCAGGGCCAGGACGTGATGCCCCTGCACGTGCCGAAGCGCTCGGCATCACATGTCGGCGGCGGCAATGGGCAGCCATCATCATTGCCGGGACCATGCGCCGGACTGGCAGGGGGCATCTTTGCTTTTTCCAAGGGCAGCGTGTTCCCGGACACCCTGTCGATCCCCCGTTCCGTCGATGCGCTGGTGATGGTTCTGTTGGGGGGGCTGCATGCGCCAGCGGGCTCGATCCTCGGCGCCGGTGTGTTCACGCTTTTAGATGACCTGCTCAGCCGCCTTCCCTACTGGCGGGCATTGCTCGGCCTTGCGGTTGTTGCCATCGCCATGTTTGCACCGGGCGGAATCGGTGGTGCCTGGGCACAGTTCATCCGCCGAAAAAAGGCCGCAAGCGCATGACGGCAATCCTTGAAGTGCGCGCGCTCAGCAAACGCTTCGGCGGGCTTGCTGCCGTCGATGCGGTATCGTTCAGCCTTGCCCGCGGCGACATCGCAGCACTGATCGGTGCCAACGGCGCCGGCAAGACCACGTGCTTCAATATGCTTGGGGGTGCCCTGCAGGCCGACACCGGCCACGTCCTCTTTCAGGGTCAGGACATCACCCGATGGCCGGCGCATCGCCGCTGCCGGTCCGGCATCGGCCGTACCTTTCAGATCGCCGCCACCTTTCGCTCCATGACCGTGCTCGAAAATATTGAAATAGCCCTGAGCGCGGTCGGTCGCCATGCCGCTGCCGCCCCCCAACTCCTGGACGAGATCGGCATCGCTGACAAAGCCGGAATGGCCGTTACCGCGCTTGCATATGGCGACGTCAAACGGGTCGAACTGGCGATGGCGATCGCCGCCGAGCCAGCCGTGCTACTGCTCGACGAGCCGACAGCCGGCATGGCCGGAGCCGAGCGAAAGCAGATCATGCAGACCATCGCCAGGCTTGTGGCGGCACGCGGGATCACGGTGCTGTTCACCGAACACGACATGGATGCCGTGTTTGCAGTTTGCGGGCCGCGTACTCGTCATGGATCAGGGGCAGTTGATTGCCGACGACACCCCCGATCGCCGTGCGCCGTGACGCCCGCGTGCAGCAGGTCTATCTCGGCGATGCGGAGAGCGGCGATGCTTGAGGTCCGTGGACTGAGAAGCGGCTATGCCGGCGCACTGGCCATAGACGACATTTCGTTCCAGTTGAACAGTCCGGGCAGATTGGCCATGCTCGGTCGAAACGGGGCCGGAAAATCGACCACGCTGAAAACCATCATGGGACTGATCCGACCCTGGTCCGGCACCATCACTTTTGACGGCACCGATATCACCGGATGGTCTTCTGACCGGATTGCCCGTGCCGGCATCGGTTATGTGCCGGAAGACCGGCGTGTGTTCCCCTCTTTGAGTGTCAGCGAAAATCTCGAGACCGGTGCCAAACCCGGCAGCACCGGCACCGCCCCCTGGTCAATGGACAAGGTGTTTCATCTATTCCCTGAAATCGCCCGGCGTCGCAGCGCGGCTGCCGGCACCCTGTCCGGGGGCGAAAGGCAGATGCTGGCTATCGGTCGCGCCTTGATGGGCAACCCACGGTTGCTGTTGCTGGATGAGCCGTCGGAAGGGCTGGCACCAGTCGTCGTCAATCGTCTGGGGATTGCCTTCGGCGCACTCGCGAACGACGGCATCGCCATCCTTATCGCCGAGCAAAACCGCCGCCTTGCCGCCAGCGTCGCCCAGAGCGTCGTCATACTGGAGACCGGCCGCATCGGCTATCAGGGGGATTTTGAGGCGCTGGCCGCTGATCCCGCCATCAGCGCGCGTTACCTCGGACTATAGATCCCCGCCACCAACCGCCTTTTATCCGCATCCTTAAGGTGGTAGGAAAATCAGGGGGGATTTGGGGGAGCATCATGATCGACAACGCTGAACCTGTGGTGATCAAGGCTTTTGCCGTGATCGAAGTTATCCTTGCGGCAGGACGGCCGCTATCCTTGCCGGAACTGGCGGAAGCACTGGGGCGACCCAAGCAGACCGTGCACCGCACCGCCAGACAGCTTGAGGATCATGGTTTCCTGTACCGCGAACCGGCACGAGACCGCTATGCACTCGGCCCCAAGCTCTACGATATTTCAAAGGACGTCATGGGCTGGTGCACCCGCTACGCCCCCAGAAACGCGGTTCTGGCCAGTCTCGTCGCCGAGGTTGCCGAAACATGTAACGTCGGCATTCTGGACGGCGATAGCGTGCTATATCTGGATCGCGTCGAAAGCAATTTTCCACTACGCGCCGAATTGCATCCCGGCAGCCGGGTACCCGTTCACTGCACCGGCCTTGGCAAACTGTTTCTGGCGTATCTGCCGTCCAGAACCCGCAAGCGCATTCTGGAACGCATTGATCTGAAAAAATACACCACACGAACACTGACGGACCCCGAAGCGCTGGAAGCCGACGGCGCCCAGATCCGTGCCCGCGGTTATTCCGTCAATAACGAGGAATTCCATGATGGCATCATCTCGGTCGCTGTGCCGATTCATGCCGATGCGGATCATGTGATTTCCGGTCTGGCGATCCATGCCCCCGCAGCACGCATGTCGGTCGAGGATGCCATCAGCCATGTCCCGGTCCTCAAAAAATACGCCGAGAAAATTGCCAGCGATCTTATTGCTGAAAGCGAATAGCAAAACAACAGGCCGTCACCCCGGTGCAGATGCTTCGAGACGCTCGCTTTCGCTCGCTCCTCAGCATGAGGACTTTCTACAACCCTCATCCTGAGGAGGGCCAAAGGCCCGTCTCGAAGGATGGACAAGACCGGCCCAGGCGGCGGGGCACTAAGCCTGAGCGACAATCCATCGGAACGTCAGATTGATTCTGGGGCCAAGCGGACGGGCAGACTTGGGCACGGCGTGCAGCCAATTCTTTTGAGTCTCGCCCTGCATGATCAGCACGCTGCCATGTGGCAACGTGATACCAAAAGTCCGGCCCTGTCCAGCCTCCCGCCAATGTGGTTTCGGTTTGAATCGCAATTGCCGTATCTCACCCAGATTGACCGACGCGATCACCGGCTTCGGCCCCAGCGACGCCTCATCATCGGCATGCCAGCCCATGGAATCCTGTCCGTCGCGATACAGATTCCCGAGCACGCCGTTAAAACGTGCGCCACATAACCGCTCAACGTCAGCGCGGATTTCCTGCAAGACACCAGACCACGGCTGAGGCGGATGCGTCAGGCCTGAATAGCGATAGGGCACATCGCCCATCCACGCTGTCAGGCGCGGCATTTTATGGCGGCGTCCATAAACCGTGATATTTTCCTGTGCCCAGGGCAAATCATCCATCAGGGCATGGAACAGACGATCCGGATCGCTGAAAACATTTTCGATAAGCCGGGCATCGCCGCCCGCAAGCTCAAGGCTGCGGCAAAGCCCTGCCGGCATGGTTAGTGCATTCCCGGCTTCTTGTAGAAATCGGCGCGCGAGGCGCTGGCAATCTCGATCTCGATAATACGTTTGTTGCGAAACACCGTCATCGGCACCGTGACGCCGGCACGACCGAGCCCCCAGATGGCTTTATACATGGATGTCATACAGGTGACCGGTGTGCCGTCGATTTCAAGAACCAGGTCGCCAGCTTCCAGTCCGGCATTGTCCGCCGGACCATCCGACCAAAGTCCGGCGATCACCACTTTACCGGCCTGCTCAGCCGAGAACATCCCGAGCCATGGTCTTGGGGGCGTCATCCGTTGTCCGTGATTGAGCAAGTCATCCTTGATACTGGCAAAGACATCAATCGGCACCACCATGTTACCTTCACGCTCAGCATCGTCACCGTCGGCATTGCCGCTTTCCTGCACGAACAGCGAGCCGATTCCCTTCAGCTTGCCGTCGCTGCCGATCAGCGCTGCGCCACCCCAGAACGGATGCGGTGGCGAGGTGAAGATCGCCTGATCGAGCAGGTATTCCCAATAGCCGGCGAATTCCCGGCGCCCGACAATTTCGACATCAACCGACTGTGCACACCCCCCATAGCCCGCCATGATGGCACGGTCACCGACCTTCAGATCCTTGGCTGTGCCGATTTCCAGTGGCGCTGTCTTCGGTCGCCCCAGCATTTGCACGAGGCCCAGACCGGTTTCGGTATCGGCGCCCAGCACATGCCCTTCCGTGGCACCGCCATCGGCATCGACAAGCCACACGCTTTCAGCCTCGACCACGAGATAGCCGATGGTCAGCAGCAAGCCGCTGGCGTCAATCAGCACGGCATGCCCGGCCCGTTCCGAGCCCAGCGACTGCACCGTAAATCCGTCTTCAGGGATACGCGTGCGGATCAGATAAATGGCCCGGAGTGCAGCCTTGAGGTCGAAGTTCATGTCTTCGGGTATCGGCTGCAAAACCGGATCAATATCGGGTATCAGCTCATTGGCCATATTACCCCCTTCTCAGGATTCCATATCGGGAGGCTTTTCTGAATTTCAATGGCTTTAACGCTAAACGATCGGCAATCGGATCATAGACGCGCGGACACTGTCCCGGAAAAATTCGAATTTCGGCGGACGGCCGTCCGGAATCCGGGTGAAGTGATCGCTGTCGGCAGACGCAATCGATACCCGCAGGCTGTGACCGGCACGGAACAGATAGGATGTCGGCAGCAACTCGAAAGATACCGTGGCCGGCACACCCGGCTTAAGATGCCTGGCATCGGCCCGATTGAAAGAATGGGTCGGACCGGTCACCGGGATGGTCTTGGGCATTTTGCCGATTTTACGGTGCAAGGCCCTGAACACGCCTTCGGTCACATAAACCGATTTCCCTTCCGGCGTGACGTCAGAAATATAGACGAAAAAGCAGCCGTCCTTTTCCGAGCAGGTAAAATGCAGATCTATCACGGGGTGGCCGGTCATTTCCGTATCCTTGGCGAACGGTGCCGCTGTGTAGTTCAGCATCTTGTCGTCACGGCCGTGCCAGTCGTCGTAATAGGTTTCGACGTTGGCGATATATAGCCGGTCGTAGCGGGTATGAAAGCCGGTCCGGCAATTGTAATCCGCCTGGTAGGCGTCTGAGGCTTTTTTGGCTTTCGGCGCTGTTGCCGCCAGTTTGCCGCCGGCATTAAAATACAATGTCTTTTCCGTCGATTTCGGCGGCCATACATCTGACGACTGCCATTTCTCGGCACCCATGGTGAAATAATGCACGGCGGCTTCCTGATCCAGACCGCTGTCGATCCCTTTCAGATGCTCATCGAAGAAGCGGACAATTTCAGCCGCAACGAACGGCTGCTGTGCTTCCGGTTTCGGCCCCCGCCAGGGGCTGACATGACCGCGCGCACCATGATCCCACGGACCCAGCATCAGGCGGTTTTTCGGATTTTTCAGCCACAGATGCCGCTGGATGGTGCCGGTCGAATACCCGCCGCCATCCATCCATCCGGATACCGAATAATATGCGGTCTGTTTGTCAGCCTTGCGATTGGCATAGTGGTAAGGTGCGATCACGCCACTGACGTAATCCGGATTGTCGCTCAGCGCATCGTCGCGATAGCGGAATTGCTGGGCAAAATCCTGCATGTTGAAGTTGGCGAAATGGTCCGTGAGGGCTGCTTTCAGCAGGCTGCCGTCCTTATCGGCGTCAACCGGTGCCGGGCCGGCCAGATCATCATCCTTGAAATAGGCATAATCGGGAATCATGTCGCGCCGGTCGTAATCGAGCGCGTCGGCAAGTTGACCGTAGTTGCGCGTCACGCAGGTCAGCAGCACACCGCCCGCATAAAGATGGTTTGACCAGGTATCCCAAACCGCAAACAGGGGGGCGACCGCCTTGACGTTCGGATGGCAGGTTGATGCCAGGAAGCACGACGCGGCACCCGGATAGGAAATACCCGTGGCACCGATATTGCCGTCGCACCACGATTGTGCGCTGACCCAGTCGACCGTGTCGTGATGATCCAGACGTTCAGCCGGCGAGCGGAAACCGTCGCGGCTGCCGAAGCTGGCACCGGAGCCCCGGACATCAACGCAGACCAGTGCGTAGCCGCGCTTGACGAAATTGTCCCGGTAAAAGCCGACCGTCGGGCAGGCATCCATACCCGCACGGTGGCCCTTTCTGAGCGCGAAGCGCCTGTAATAAGGCGTGAAAATGCAGATCGTCGGATAGGCCTTGTCCTCGGCCTTGGTGCCTGGCAGGTGCACATCGACGGCAAGGCGAACACCGTCCCGCATCGTGACATACTCGGACGTCAGACGTTCTCCCTCATATCCCTTACCCAAAGAGCGCACGTAGTCCCGGGGCGAAACCGTCCATCCTGATTGCGTACTGCTGTCTGTCACCTGCTTACTCCTGAAAATGCTGTGTAGGTCTTGCGAAAATCGTTGTGATGATAGAACCTTATTTAAAGTCTTATCGAGAGGAAATGAAATGAGCAAAATACATGCCCTCAAATTACCGTCGGTCCGGGACCGGGTATCGGAGGAAGAATGGCAGCTGCGGGTCGATCTCGCCGCCTGTTACCGGTTGGTCGCCCATTACGGTTGGGACGATCTCCTGTTTACCCACAACTCCGCCCGTATCCCCGGCGGCGAACACCATTTTCTGATCAATCCGCTCGGACTTATGTTCGATGAGATCACCGCATCGTCGCTGATCAAGATCGATTGTGACGGCAACAAGCTGATGGAAAGCCCCTACGGCTACATCAAGGCCGGCTTCACCATCCATTCGGCGATCCACATGAACCGGGAAGACGCGGTCTGCGTCATGCACACCCATACCATGGAAGGAATGGCTGTCTCGGCCCAGAAGAACGGCCTGCTTATGCTCAACCAGAAATCCATGTGCTTCCATAATCGTGTCGCCTATCACGACTTTGAAGGCATCGCCGACAATCTGGACGAGCGCGACCGCCTGGCCGCCGATCTTGGCTCCCTCAATTCCATGATCCTGTGGAACCACGGCCTGATGACGGTCGGCGACAGCGTTGCCAGTGCCTTTATCCTGCACCGCCGTCTGAATGACGCCTGCCAACTGCAACTGATGGCGCAAGCCGGCGGCGGCGAATTACGGTTCCCGCCCGAAGAGGTGTGTGAGCATACGGCGAAGCAGTTCGAGGCCTCCTATACACGAGGCGAAAGCGCACAGATTCAGTGGGATGCCCTGAAACGCAAGCTCGATCGCATTGACCCGAGCTACGCCGAATAACAGACCCGAACAGCAATCGACAAGCAGGAGAGAACCGTCCATGGCCAAAGGAATGGTGTGTGCGCCGCAACCGGAGGCCGTCGAAGCCGGCGCCGTGATCCTTAAATCGGGAGGCAATGCCGTCGACGCCGCCATCGCCACCGCACTGGTGCAAACTGCGGTTGACCCGTTCATGTCGGGCATCGCCGGTTTCGGCTCAATGCACGTCTACCTGCCTGCCACCGGGACGCATCAGTGCCTCGACTTCCATGCCCGTGCGCCGCAGGGCGTCACCGAAGACATGTGGTTCGACAAGCTGCTGCACGAATGCGAGGACGGTTTCGGCTTCATCCTCAAAGGCCGCGTCAACGAGATCGGCTACCAGTCCATTGCCACGCCGGAAAGCCTGCGCGCTTATGACACCGCGCTGAAAAAATGGGGCACCAAAAGCCTCGCCGAAGTGATCCAGCCGGCCATCGAGTATCTCGAAGCGGGCTGGATGATCCGCCCGCACGTCAGACGTTTCTGGGAACAGGTCGAACCCGGCGGCCGGGTCGAGCATATCGAATACCTGCGCGGATCCCCGGCAACGGCGAAAATCTATCTCAACGCCGACGGCTCCATGAAGCCGATGGGCGGCATCATCAAGAACCCGGACATGGCAAATACCTATCGCCGAATCGCCAAAGCCGGCGCCGACGATTTCTATGAAGGCGAGATTGCATCGAAGATCGTTTCCGACATGGAAGCCAACGGCGGCCTGATCCGCGCCGTTGATCTGAAAAATGCCGGTCCCGAGGATACCGATCTTTTGTGGACGGATTACCGCGGCTATCAGATTGCATCCAGCCCACCGCCGGGTGGTGGCGTGATGGTGCTGCAGATGCTGAATATTCTGGAAAACTTCGATCTGGCCGGCATGGGCCACAACAGCCCGGCTTATATCAGGACCGTCGCCGAGGCCATGAAGATGGCCACCGTCGACAAGGACAAGCATGTCGGTGACCCCAGATTCGTCGATATCCCGCTCGACCGGCTGCTGTCCAAGGACTACGCCAAGACACTGACCGACAAGATCAAGTCCGGCGAGAAAACCCATGTACCGCGCCTGCAGAAGGCCGAGGACCAGAAGGAAACCACGCATCTCTGTTCCGTTGACGCTGCCGGCAACTGCGTCACCATGACCCATTCGCTGGGCATGCCGTCCGGTGTCACGACCGAAGGCCTGGGCTTCATCTACAACGGCTGCATGGGTGTGTTCGATCCGAGACCCGGCATGACCGGCTCGCTGGCACCGGGCAAATCGCGCTTTACCTCGATGGCGCCGAGCATCGTCTTCAAGGACAAGAAACCAGTGCTGCTGATCGGCGCACCGGGGGGTACCTACATCGCCATGGGCGTGGTGCAAGGCATCCTCAACGCTCTCGACTTCGGCATGGATGCGCAGCAGGCGGTCTCCGCACCCCGTTTCTCGGCGACCAGCGACATCATCGAGATCGTCAACCGCATTCCCCGCTTCGTGCAGGCCGAGCTTGAGGCCGACGGCTACAGCTTCCGCCGTTATCCTTTGGGCTTCCATTTCGCCGGCGTCCACGCCATCCGCATCACGCCGGAAGGCATCGACGGCGGCGCCGACCCCGGCCGCGACGGCATGGCGCTGGCGGTTTCAATCACCACCAGCCCCTCACCCGGGGCTTCGCCCCACCCTCTCCCCGGGGGAGAAGGTCGTGTACCGTTCACCCCCGCTCCCGCCGGGAGAGGGGGTGGCAACACCGCAGCCCCTGACACCAAAGGTCTTATCATGAGCAAAACGCTTAAATGCATTTCCCCGATTGACGGCTCGGTATTCGCCGAACGGCCGGTGGCCTCGAAAGACGACGCCTTCAGCGCCGTTGCCAGGGCGAAGGATTCCGGGATCGCCTGGGCAGCCATGCCGCTTTCCGACAGGATCCGACTGGTCAGTGCCGGAGTCGCGAGGCTGGGTGAAATGACCGATGCCGTGGTGCCGGAACTGGCGCACATGATGGGCCGCCCGGTCCGTTACGGCGGCGAGTTTCGCGGCGTCAACGAGCGCGCGTCCTACATGGCCGATATCGCCGCAGACGCGCTCAAGCCTCTCGTCATCGAGGACAGCCCGAGCTTTCAGCGCCGCATCGAGCGCGAACCGGTCGGCGTGGTTCTGGTCATCGCACCCTGGAACTATCCCTACATGACGGCGATCAACACCGTCGCCCCAGCCCTCATCGCCGGCAACACCGTGATCCTCAAGCATTCCACACAGACCCTGCTGGTCGGCGAACGGATGGTCCGGGCCTTCACGGAAGCGGGCGTGCCAGAAGCCGTATTCCAGAACCTGTTTCTGGATCACGACACAACGGCAGCAATGATTGCCGCCAGGTCATTCGGCTTCGTCAACTTCACCGGCTCCGTCGGTGGTGGTCGCGCCATCGAGCACGCCGCCGCCGGCACCTTCACCGGTGTCGGTCTGGAATTGGGCGGCAAGGATCCGGGCTACGTCATGGACGATGCCGATCTGGACGCCGCCGTCGACACCCTGATCGACGGCGCGATGTTCAATTCGGGCCAATGCTGCTGCGGCATTGAGCGGATTTACGTCACCGCCAGACATTATGATGCCTTCGTTGACAAGGCCGTTGCCATCGTTTCCGGCTACACACTCGGCAATCCACTGGATGCGGCGACTACACTCGGACCCATGGCCAATGTTCGCTTCGCCACCGAGGTGCGCGCCCAGACTGCCGAAGCGATTGCCGCCGGGGCGACGCCACTGATCGATCCCAAGCTGTTCAGGGAAGACGATGGCGGCGCCTATCTGATGCCGCAAATTCTCACCAACGTGACGCATGACATGCGCGTCATGCGCGATGAAAGCTTCGGCCCCGTGGTCGGCATCATGAAGGTTGCAAGCGACGATGAGGCGATCCGCCTGATGAACGATAGCGATTTCGGACTGACCGCGTCACTGTGGACCGCCGATCCGGCACGCGCCGCCGCCATCGGCAGACGCGTCGAGACCGGCACCGTGTTCATGAACCGCGCCGACTATCTTGATCCGGGCCTGTGCTGGACCGGCTGCAAGGACACCGGTCGCGGCGCGGCGCTGTCATCGCTGGGCTACCAGAGCCTGACCCGACCGAAGTCGTATCATCTTAAAATGCCGGGGTAACACCCTCTCCCCGGGGAGAGGGTGGCGCGTAGCGCCGGGTGAGGGGACTTCGTTCACTCGAACTTCAGCTTGAAGCCCTCGTGGCTCGCCGTGAAGCCGAGGCTTCCATAAAAACGAATCGCATCCGCGCGTGATTTGTCAGACGTCAGTTGCACGAGCCTGGCCCCCTTGTCCCGCGCACGCTCGATCATCTGTTGGAAGAACCAGCGACCGACGCCCTGCCCGGTCAACTCGTCAGCGACACGCACACCTTCGATCTGGGCACGCGTGCCGGCGGTGTGGGAAATACCCGGAATGAAGGTCAGCTGCAGGACGCCCAACACCCGCCCATCCAGCCCTTCGATCACCCAAAGCTCGTTATTGGGATCGGCATCGATGGCGGCGAAAGCTGTGTCATAGGCCGGATCACCGGGGTTTTCGCGCTTCGCCCCCAAAGGATCGTCGGCCAGGAGCTGGACGATGGCGTCGACATCACCGGCAGAGGCCTGCCTCAGTTTCAATCCGTCGATCACTGACATGCACGGTGCTCCCGACACTTTCGTTACGATAATCCTTGAACCGGCACGGCCGGGTATTACGTTAAAATATCAGGATTATCCAAGGGGGAAACGATGAATAAAGCCAAAACCAATCTGCCTGAACTCGACGCCGATGAAATTCTGGCCGGCGTCATCAGCTGGGTCGACATCGAAAGCCCCAGCCATGACGGTGAAGCTGTCAACGTCATGGTCAGTCAGGTTCAGACCGAGGCCGAAACCATGGGCCTCGGCATCGACCGCACCCCGGGTCGCGACGGGTTTGGCGATATTCTCAAGTGCCGCACGCCATGGGGCGGCGACGGACCCGGCATTCTGGTGCTCTCGCATCTGGATACGGTGCATCCGATCGGTATGAAGGACACCAAGAACCCGATTCGCCGCGAAGGCGACAAGGTATTCGGCCCCGGCATCTACGACATGAAAGCCGGCGCCTATATTGCGCTGCATGCGATGCGTCACCTGATCCGCGAAGGCAAGCAGACGCCGCTACCGGTAACCTTCATGTTTATTCCGGAAGAGGAAGTTGGCTCACCGACCTCAAAGGCGATGATCGCCGAGGAAGGCAAAAAGAATAAATATGTACTGGTCACCGAGCCGGCCCGCGAAGGCGGCAAGATCGTCACAGCGCGCAACGGTCGCTTGCAGTACGAGATCAAGGTCAAGGGGATCTCGTCGCACGCCGGAGCCCGGCATATGGACGGCCGCTCGGCGATCCGCGAAATGGCGCACATCATCCTCAAGCTGGAGGCCCTGACCGATTACGCCAGGAGCCGGACCTGTTCGGTCGGCATCATCTCCGGCGGCACGTTGACCAATGTGGTCCCGGAAGACTGCTCGATCAGTGTTGATATCCGTATCCCCGACATGGACGCCGCGCACGAAGTCATGGCATTCGTTGAAGGGCTTGAGCCCGAAGACAAGGATTGCATCATCACTGTCGAAGGTGGCATTGACCGACCGCCCTATGACAAATTCGACGGCATCACCAAACTGTTCGAACATGCCAAGACCTGCGCCCAGGAAATCGGTTTCGAGCTCAAGGATCTGAAAACCGGCGGCGGCTCGGACGGCAACTTCACCGCAGCACTGGGCATTCCGACGCTGGACGGCCTCGGCGCCGACGGCCACGGGGCACACGCCAAGGACGAGTTCATTTATTACTCGAGCCTGGTCGAACGCTGCCGGTTGATGATCCGGTTGATGGAAACTCTGGATTGATCCGCAGCCTGGCTCAGGCGGGCTAAATCGCGCTAGGATTTGGAAGGAATGGTTTTAGCGTCCGTGGCGACCGGCCAAACTATCGTTACGCATGTGCCCTCGCCGACTTCGCTTTCGATTTCCATCCGCCCGTCCATCGCGGTTGCGAGTTTCTTGCAGATATACATGCCAAGACCGGAACCCTTCTCTCCCGCATTGACGACGTATGATCCTTCCTGCAGGAACGGATCGCCGATTTTCTCGAGTATGGACGGGCTGATCCCGGACCCGGTGTCCGAGACGCTTACAGCGATATGATCCGCATCCGGCATCCGCCAGTCGACCTGAATGTCCGCGCCCTCATCACTGAACTTTGCCGCATTCGAGATCAGGTTGTTGAGAATCTGGATCGTCGCACGCTGATCAACAAAGATGGCATTCGGAAAATCCGGTGCACGGTTGATCTTGATCGAAAGTCCCTTGCGGGCCGTGATCGGGCGGAAGCGCTTGGCGACTTGCTCGGAGCACGCGATCGCATCAAAGAACGCCGGTTCCAGAAACACCCGGCCACTTTCCAGTTTCACCGTATCCAGGATGTCGTTGACGATGGACAGCAGAAGCTGACCGCTTTCATTGATGTCGTGGACGTAATCCTTGTATTCGGGATTCCCCATCGGGCCTTTGAATTCCGACAGGATCAATTCTGAAAAACCAAGGATTGCATTCAGAGGCGTGCGTAAATCATGACTGATATTGGCCAGAAATTCGGATTTGTACTGGGCGGCTTTTTCCGCTGCTTCCTTGGCGTTGCGAAGGTCCTGCTGGTTTTTCATCATGTCGGTGATATCGACCTGCACGCTGACGAACCCGCCGCGCTGCATACGCCGGTCAACGGTTTTGATCCAGCGACCGTCTTTCATATGAACAACGAAGTATCCTTGCAGCGTGCGCCTGTATTCCGCCTTGCGTTTCAGGTATTCCTCGCCGCCGCCGAAGGCATCACCGATGACGACATTGCCGCGTTCGACATCAAGCCGGCCCAGTTCGGCGAAGTGAACACCTTTCTTCGCCTCATCTGCGCTATAGCCATACAAATCACGAAAATTCTGATTACACGCCACGAGCAGTCCGTCAGCATCGTAAATGACAATGGCTTCAGAAATGTTTTCCATTGCCTCGGCGTAGACGGCATCTGCTTCGACACACGTCAAACGGGCCCGTAGCCTCAGGATCTCGTTTCGGAGAGCGAGAGCGTCCGCATTTGCGAGGTCCTGGAGTTCCTTCGAATCTGCCATTCATAAAATCAATCTTAGCCGCGTATCCAAGCAAGGTATCGCTTATATCGTTAAAGATGTATTGAGGCGGCTCTCCACGTTAAAATTACAGGACACCTTCACGGCTGACGAGCCGTCCTGGGCGCGCCGCTGTCTGACGACCGTTCTCAAGGATGAGATCGCCGCCGACAAGCACATGGGTTATCCCGTCCGACGGCGTCGTCGGTTTTTCAAAGGTTGCGCGGTCGAGAATCGTTTCCGGATCGAACACGGTAATGTCGGCATATGCGCCGGCGCGGAGCACGCCCCGATCCTTGAAGCCGAAGACACCGGCGGTGTGTCCGGTCATCTTGTGGACGGCGGCTTCCAACGGGAACAGGCCTTCCTGTCTTGCATAATAGCCAAGCACACGCGGGAACGTGCCCCACAGTCTCGGGTGCGGCGCGTCGGTGCCGGGGATACCGTCCGAGCCGACCATGGCGCGAGGATGCATCAGCACACGCCGGACATCGTCCTCGTGCATGGCGAAATAGATCGCCTGCGCCGGCAGCAGTTCTTCCGCCGCGTGCATCCCACTTGCCACCATAATCCTTTGCGATATCCTTCAGATACCAGCCCGCCGTGCGTGGATGTTTGTCGGACGCCACAATCAGAACTTTCTCGGCGACCGAAATGCGGTCAATCATCAATGCCGTCGCACTGGCGATATAAGGATAGACGTCGAAGTGGATCGTCTGCCCTTCGGCCAGTTGCTCAATGCGTTTCAGCGACATTTTTGTACCGCCCCAGTTGTGCTTGCCCGTTACCTTGTGATGCGACAGCACCACGGCAACGCCACCGGCGCGGCCGATCTCGGCAGCTTCCTCGATTGAGGGGATCAGTTTTTCCGCTTCGTCCCTGAGATGCGTTGCATACAGGCCGCCGAATTTTCCGGCTTCTTCTGCCAACTGGGCAACCTCGGCTGTCGGTGCGTTGAAGCCCGCCGGGTACATCAGCCCGGAACTGATGCCGATGGCACCCGCCTGCATGGTTTCACGAACCCGTGCCCGCATGCGGGCGATCTCGTTGTCATCGGCAGCGCGGCCAACATCGCCCTGCATCGCTTCGGCGCGGAGCGTATTGTGGCCGCACAGCATCGCCGCATTGACTGCAGGTGGTGCTTTCTTGAAGGCTTTTGCGTAATCCGCAAAGGCCGGAAAGCGATACTGGCTCTTGTTGCCCAGCAGCGCCATCGGTACCGGCATTTCCCAGTCATCAGCAGGCAGGAACGGTGTCAGGCTGACCCCGCAATTGCCGGTGACCACCGTTGTCACACCTTGTGTCACCTTGCAGGCCATGGCCGGGTCATCAAGCAGAACCCGGTCGTCATGGGTATGGCAGTCGATGAACCCGGGGGCGACGACGTGGCCTTTGGCATCAATGCGCTGAGCGGCCTTGATAGCGGATACATCACCGACCGCCGTGATCCGGTCGGCGCTGATCGCCAATCCGCCTCTGAAGCCCGGCTGCCCCGTGCCGTCAATGATGACAGCATTGTCGATCACGATATCCGCATCTTCACTCATATATTCATGTCCCTGTTCTTGGCTGTAAAAGCGGGATCATATCCCCCGCATCCAGAATGCCTTTTGCGCCCTTCACCTCGAAGCTGAGCGTGCGCAATGCCGTGGCCCGATCGCGTTCACCTTTTTCGCTGCCGTGTCCGGCCAGCACATGGACACCGCCCGCACAGCCTGCCCGTTTGGCAGCATCGATGTCCGAAGCACGATCCCCGATGATCCATGATCCCTGTAAATCGATCGGCAGCATATCGGCCGCCGCGTGCAGCATGCCCGGTGCCGGTTTTCGGGCCGGGTGATCGGCGACACCGTAAGGCGCTTTGCCGCCGGCAATGTGCGGACAGGCAAAGACGGCATTTACATAGGCACCGGCCCCGGCCAGCGCATCAAGCATGGCTTCCTGTACGGCTATGAACGCAGGCCAGTCAAAGATGCCGCGACCGATACCAGCCTGATTGGTCACGATGACGCAGGGGATATTGTGGGTGTTCGCACGAGCGATGACCGTCGCTGCCCCCGGAGACAATTTCATATCCTGAATTTTGTGCAGATAGTGCACTTCTTCGACGACGACCCCGTCACGATCCAGAAACAGCGCCGGGCTGCGTTTGGGTCCCGGAATTCGGGTCAGAATCTGGCGCCAGACACCGTCTTCACCGATTTCGGTTCCATAGGGCAGTTGTTCAGGGATCATCCGTATCGTCTAACCTTGTCGCACTCGCGTTTATTGCCGGGCTTGATTATGCTTCATCCCATGCAACCGAGCAAAGCCGACAACGAGAAAATTACCGACATTCCGGCCCCGACCATTGCCCGGCAGATCTGGTTGCGCTGGTTGCTGATCGGGGCTGGCTGGATGCTGATCGGTATCGGCATCATCGGAATTTTCGTGCCGGTCTTGCCGACCACGGTCTTCATGATCGCCGCGCTCTGGGCATTTTCTCGCAGCTCCAGACGGTTTCAGCGCTGGCTTTGGCTGCACCCGACGTTCGGCCCACCGGTCCGCGACTGGCACCACTACGGTGTCATTCCGATCCGGGGCAAGGTGCTCGCCGTGATCGTCATGTCGCTGAGTTTTGTTTATGTCACTGTCTGGGTCGCCGAGGACTGGCAACTCCCGGCGCTGGTCGGTGCCATCATGCTGCCAGCCGCCCTCTATATTATCACCCGTCGCAGTCGACCACCGGATTCCGGGATTTAGACATACCGTTCGGCCAGATGCAGGCCGATCACACCGAGCACAATAAGGGTGATGCTGGCGAACTTGATCATGTTCGCCGTCTCCGACAGGAACACCATGCCGATGATCGCGACCAGCGCCGTGCCGACCCCGGCCCAGATCGCATACACGGTCGATACCGGCAATCCCTTCAATGCCAGGCCAAGACAGGCAAAGCTCGCCAGATAGCCGACAACCGTGACGGCAACGAACATCGGCTTCGTGAATCCTGCCGACAGTTTCAGCGAGATGGTTCCCGTCACTTCGAGCGCAATAGCGCAGAACACGAACAGCCAGAACATCAGGCGCCTCCGCACTTAATCAGACGTTGAACTTGAACAACATCAGATCGCCGTCCTTGGTCACGTAATCCTTGCCTTCCTGGCGCACCTTGCCCGCGTCCTTGCAGGCTTGTTCGCCGCCAAGCGTGATGAAATCGTCATAGCCGATGGTTTCGGCGCGGATGAAGCCACGCTGGAAATCGCTATGAATGGCACCAGCCGCTTCCGGGGCCTTGGAACCCTTGCGTACGGTCCAGGCGCGGACTTCTTTCGGTCCCTGCGTGAAAAACGTGATCAGTTCCAGCAACCGGTAGCCGGCCTGAATGACCCGGGCCAGACCGGTTTCATCAAGGCCGAGCGTTTCCAGAAATTCCGCCTTTTCTTCGGGCGAACTTAACTGGGCGATCTCTTCCTCGATCTTGGCCGAGATAACGACGGCTTCGGCACCTTCGGCGGCGGCTTTCTCGAACACCCGGGCAGACTGCGCATTGCCGTCACGGGCGGCATCCTCCTCGACATTGCAGATATACAGAACCGGCTTTCCGGTCAGCAGCTGCAACATGCGGAACGCCTTCTTTTCGTCTTCGGCGACATCGAGCATTCTGGCCGGCTTGCCCGCTTTCAGCAACTCGAGCGCCCGTTCGCAGAGATTAAGTTCCTTCACCGCTTCCTTGTCGCCGCCACGGATGCGCTTGGTCAGGGGAATTTCCCGCTTTTCCAGGCTTTCCATGTCCGCCAGCATCAATTCCGTTTCAACGGTCTCGGCATCGGCGATCGGGTCAATTTTGTTTTCAACGTGGGTGATGTTCTCGTCTTCGAAGCAACGCAGCACATGGCAGATCGCATCAACTTCGCGGATGTTGGCCAGAAACTTGTTGCCCAGGCCCTCACCTTTCGAAGCACCACGGACCAGACCGGCAATATCGACGAACTCAAGACTGGTCGGCACAATTTTTTGCGGCCGTGCAATTTTCGTGATCGCTTCGAGCCTTGCATCCGGCACGGATACCCGGCCGGTGTTAGGCTCGATGGTGCAAAACGGAAAGTTCGCCGCTTCCGCCTGCGCGGTCTGGGTCAGCGCGTTGAACAGCGTCGATTTACCGACATTGGGCAGCCCAACGATGCCGCAGTTAAATCCCATAATTAAACCTTTTCGTCAGGGCCCTGATCGGGGCGGGGTGCATTCGGTCGGTTTGGGCTGATGCGATGCGCAACCCGGCTCATAAAGGATGGGTCATCGCCTTCGAGCACGTAATTCAGATATTCGGCACAGCCATCCAGCATCGGATCCAGCCAGACGTCATCGGCCTTGGCAAAGTCCTTGAGAACATAGGTCTTCACCTGATCTTTTTCACCCGGATGCCCAACGCCCATACGGACACGGGCATAATCGGCACCAATCTGCGCATGGATCGAGCGCAGACCATTGTGACCGGCATGGCCACCGCCCCGCTTGACCCTGAGCTTGCCGGGTGCCAGATCGATCTCGTCATGAAAGACAATGATGTCGGCCGGTGCGATCTTGTAGAACGATGCCGATGCCAGAACGGCATTGCCGGAAAGATTCATAAAAGTCATCGGCTTCAGCAGCAGAACCTTGTGCGGGCCAACTGAGCCTTCGGAGATTTCGCCCTGAAATTTTGCACGCCAGGGCGAAAAGCCATGGCGGCGGACGATTTCGTCCGCCGCCATGAAACCGATATTATGCCGGTTGTCGGCATAGGCTTGACCAGGATTGCCAAGCCCGACAACAAGAAACATGAGAAACCTCCTCCTGGGAAAATCCCGGGATTAATCCTCGTCCTTGTCGCCGTCTTTGCCGTCTTTGTCGCCTTCGGCTTCGCCGTCATCTTCATCTTCTTCAACTTCGGTGAAGACCGTCGGCGCAGCAATCGTCGCCACCGTGAAGTCACGATCGGTAATCGTCACTTCGACACCTTCCGGCAGGGCGATGGCGCTGATGTGCAGCGAATCACCGATGTCCAGACCGCTCAGATCGGCAATCAGTGCTTCCGGAATGTTATCCGGCGAACAACGCAGTTCAACTTCGTGACGCACAACGTTGAGCACGCCGCCAGCCTTGAGGCCCGGGCATTTATCTTCGTTGATGAAGTCAACGACGACGTCAACAGCCAGTCGGGTCTTGGCGCTGAAGCGCATGAAGTCGACGTGGATCGGCATGTCATTGACAGGGTGCGTCTGCAGATCACGCGCCAGCACCTTGTAGCTTTCGCCACCGACGGTGACGTCGTAGACGTGCGCAAAGAATCCCGGCTTGTGGTATTCTTTGTTCAGTTCGACCGGATCAACAGAAATCAGGACCGGCTCTTGCTTGTTGCCGTAGATAACGCCAGGTACGCGACCGGCGCGGCGGACAGCACGAGCGGCCCCCTTGCCGGCACGTTCGCGGAGTTCCGCTTTCAGTGGATGGGCTTGAGCCATTGTAAGTCTCCTTGCTCAATTTGCAGACGGCCTCCAGGGGTGCCGCCCACGTTACCGGCCCAACCATTGGGCCGGAATTCCTTGGATCAATCGAAAAGCGACGAAACCGAGCTTTCCTGAGATATCCGCTTGATGGCCTCGCCGATCAGGGGCGCGACCGTTAACTGATGAATGTTCTGGGCAACCCGAACGGCTTCGGTTGCCTGAATGCTGTCGGTGATCAGCAGCTTCTTCAGCGGCGACGAGGTCACACGCGCGACGGCACCGCCGGACAGCACGCCGTGCGTCACGATGGCTGAAACCGACGCTGCACCCTGTTCCATCAGGGCAACCGCCGCATTGCAAAGGGTGCCTGCGCTATCGACGATATCGTCGACGAGAATACAGTCCCGGCCTTGGGCTTCACCGATAATGTTCATGACTTCCGATACGCCGGCGCGCTTCGCGCCGCTTGTCGATGATCGCCAGATCGGCATTCAGCCGGCTTGGCCAGGCTGCGGGCGCGAACCACGCCGCCGACGTCCGGCGATACGATGACCAGCTTTTCGGTCTGGCCGTTGGCTTCGCTCTGAATATGCTCACACAGCACCGGTTCGGCATAAAGATTGTCGGTCGGAATGTCGAAGAAGCCCTGAATCTGACCGGCGTGCAGGTCCATGGTCAGAACCCGGTCAGCACCCGCTTCGGTGATCAGATTGGCCACCAGCTTGGCTGAAATCGGTGTTCTGGGGCCTGATTTACGATCCTGACGGGCATACCCGAAATAAGGAATCACCGCCGTAACCCGGCGCGCCGAAGCGCGGCGCAGGGCATCCAGCGTGACCAGAAGCTCCATCAGGTTGTCGTTTGCCGGATACGAGGTCGACTGCACGACGAAAACATCCTCGCCCCGCATGTTCTCTTCGATTTCGACGAAGATTTCCATATCCGAGAACCGGCGCACACTGGCTTTGGTCAACGGCAGATTGACATAGGCGGAAATCGCCTCTGCAAGCGGTCGATTGCTGTTGCAAGCAATGATTTTCATACGTTTCACCTGAGCCCCGGAAAAGCGCGCGGAACATATCAACCTGATCGCGCCCTGTAAACGCTTTGATGGCCGATAAATTTCAGCAGGCTGAATGTGTTAATACGAGGCCGGTGGCGGCGGCGCCCGCCCCGGCACCTTGGGAAGCTTGATATCGGGGAAATCGGGCAGCGGTTCGCGGCTGCTCAGCCGGTCATCCGCTTCACCGAACAGGTCCTTGATCCCTTTCACGGCGGCAATTGAAACAGCCTCGGCCACATGTCCCCACTCACCGTTCAGGCTACCGGCAACGACAGTGTTTTCCTGAACGGCCTTGCCGACCTCTTCCCCGGTAACCGTGATGACCCGCCAGATTATCCGCACATATTGCCGTCCGTTGACCGCATCACCGGTGTCAACCACACCCTGAATGACAAAACCTGCCTGCCTTGGGTCCTCCGAGATCGTCAGATCACGGTCCCTGAGCGCCGATTTCAGGGCTGCCGTCAGCGCCTCGTTGCCATTGCCGGGCGCACCCTGCACCGGTTTGATCAGAAATGACGGCTGGCCCCAGCGGACCTTGGCAAAGGTGGTTGTTGCCGGATTGGCAGGCCGGGCATCGTCGGGCTGTCGTTTGTCGGTGTCCATGCCCGGCACCAGCGCATCAAGAAGACTACCGGACAAATCATCGGATTTTGTCGCCGCCGGCGCAGCGGCCGGGGCGGCACCCGGGGTTAATGCCCTTGGCGGACCGGACGATGCGACCGGTGGAGCCTGCAGCAATGACGGCAATCCTGTCGGCTGCGCCAGCGGTTCCTGGGTTGGTGTCGACGCTGCCATTGCTACACCGGACGGATTTGCAGCGGCTGCCAGCGGCGACCCGACGGGATGGGTGACCTGCCCGTTGGTCGCATCCGCAATGCGGGCCAGCGGCTGTACCGGTGCCGCAGCCGGCGCTTTCAGGGTTACGGGTGCAGTCGTGGCCTCGGTTGCGGGCACGGCTGCTGGCGGCGGCGATTCTGTTGGCTGGATCAGAACCGGGGCCGATTTCGGCGTGTCATCCGCATGATGCATGGCAGAAAGGACCGGCGGACCGACGTTGGCATTGACCATTTCCGCCAATTTAGGTGCAGCGTCACCGATCAGCAGGTTGATGGCTTCCGGAGCCGCGTTCTTCCACATGCCGGAATCAACGACGACGTTCTGGCGATAGGTTGCGACATGGGTGCCGTAGGGCGCTCTGATCGCCCATTCGATACCAAGCCAAACCACCTCGCCCCGAACATCTGAAGTCGTCACCTTGCCGACTACCGAAGCCCCGGCCTGATTGGGCTCATACGCTAAAATGGCCGGATGATTGGTGTCGCGGATTTCAGCGGCAATGGCGTCGGCCAGAACCAGCCCGGTCATCGCCGGCGCCCCTTCAAGGGGCACAACGAATATGACGCCCGTCATCGCCTCACCTTTGGCTGTCGATTCGCTGCCCGGCATGGTCGTTCCCTGGGCACCGACAGACCCGGAACCGGCACACCCGCCCAGCAAGAATATGAAGCTCAGCAACACATACATGCCAAAGCGGACGCGTCGGGCAGAACCACCCGACCGCCACAAGTTTCCATGTATCGAGACCCATGTCGCCACAGGATGAATCTATCAGTCCCGGCGGACTGTTTCAGTAAAAAGCGTGTTCGACCTGCATCTCTAGCTTGGCGGCGGCGGTGCCCGGCCCGGCACCTGCGGTAATTCAGGGCTGGGTGGCAGTGGTGGCGAACGTACCGGACGCCCGCTGCCGCTGCCCAGATCGGGTACGCGCAGCTTGGTCGGATCATTGCGGTCGATGGCAAGAATGATGCCGTCCATCGCCGCTGCGGCGACAAACGCAGCGGTCTGCCCCCAGCGTTGATCCAGACTGCCGGCAGGCACGGCATTGGCCTGTTCGATCCGGCCAAGGGTCTTGCCGTCGACATCCTTGACCAGCCAGAGAATACGGATCGATTCTGCCCCTTTGTCAGGGGCGCCCATCTCGACGCTGGCGGTCAGATGGAATATAGCCTTTTCAGTGTCAGCGACGAGTCGCACCCCGCCCCCGCCCAACGCCACGGCAATCGCCCGGCGCAGTGCGGCATTGCCGTCGCCGGGTGCACCTGTCACCTCGCCGATGAAGATACCGCTGCGGCCAAGCGTCTTGTCCAGACCGGCCTTGCCGAAACGATCACCCAGAACCAGTTTTGCAACACGGGTCGAGATATCGATGCCGATCTGATTGATCAACGGTGCCGAACCGTAATCCCATGCGGTGCGGTCCGTTTTGATATCCTCTGTAAATGCCGAAACCACGTCGCCGCCACGGATCGCCAACTGCCAGTCGATGCTGATCAGGGACCGCGCATCCCTGTTGCCTTCATTATCAATGACGTTTCCGCTCAGCACGAACCGGCTGCGATCAAGCCCCCCCAATGCGGCCGGAATTTCATAATCCTTTTCGAGACGCTTGATGACCGCCTCGGCGAGCAACTTGCCCATCGGCGGGGTCGTCCCGGTCAACGGCAACAACTCAACCCCTTCAAAGAAGATGTTCGTCGCCAGTGCATTTTCAGCGGCGTCATCGCTGCGCCCGAACGGCCTTGGCAGCGGACCGCAGGCACTCAGAAAAAACAGCACCACAAGCAGCCCGGCCAAGGATCGTCTCATGCCACCCAACCCTCAAGTACCCAGACCGATAACACACGTCGCCAGCATTCCCAATATCAGCAGGCCAATGAAAATCATCATGTGTGGCATCGGTTTTCCCGGTATCCGCGCTAAGGTCTGTGGATCAGGTCAAGCGGGGCGCGCGACAGACGTTCGGCAACACCGGTCGTTGTCAGTACCGTCTCGCCCAGGCACATCGCCAGCCTGGCTGTACTGTCGAAAATAATCATGTGGCAGAAATAGACCATCCCCGGTTCGATCTCGACCGGATTATCAGCATACAACATCGGCCAGTCCATCCAGTTCGGCTGGAAGGTCGTGCCCAGACTGTAGCCGCAGGCATTCAGACGATGCGCGTGCATGCCCGCCCGTCGATCACTTCGGCATGGGCCGAAACGCGTCACCGACGATATTGCCGGGCCGGAGCGCCGCCTCGACCGCCAGCAGCGCTTCATGGGCGACATCATACATGCGCTTTTGCGCTTCCGGCACTTTGCCGAAGACCATCGTACGGAACATCGCCGCATGGTAATGGCGGTAAGTGCCGGCCCATTCCAGATTGAGCTGGTCATCAGCCTCGAGCGTACGGCGACCGGTCTTGGTGCGACACAAAAGCGCGTCATCGGACGAGCCGATGATAAACGGATTGCCGGGATAATCGCCGCCGCCCCTGAACACCGCGCCCTGCATCCCGGCCAGAATCTCGCCTTCCGATACACCCGGTGCTGCGGTTGCCAGTGCGGAATCCAGCGCATCATCCGCCAATGCGGCGGCACGCCTGACGTAGGCGATCTCGGCCGGGCTTTTGACGACCCGAAGCCTGCTGACCAGACCGGACGCATCTTCCAGCGTGCAGAACCCGTCCAAAGCCGCTTCAAGTCGTTTGCCGTTGAAGGCCGTCAGGCCGTAAGCGTCGTATTCGACCCCGAGCCGCTTACCCTGACAGTTGTGACCGGCCAGAATATCTCTCAGCGCCCGCGCCGGTTCGGCATCCGGCGCATCGACCCAGATGCGGATATCCCTGATCACGGATGTATTCTCGGCCTGACGCAGATCGGGTGCCCGCGTCAGCAGGGTCATGGTCCCGTCCGCACCAAGATACAGGCACTGGAAAAACACATAGCCGAAGGTGTCGTAGCCGCTCAGATAAAACATGCTTTCCTGGCGAAACAGCAGCATGCCGTCCAGTCCGGCATCGATCATGGCCCGGCAGGTACGCTGACGACGTTCCGCCAGTTCTGCTTCAGTGAAGTGCAGGGCCATGATTATTCCTCCAGAACGATTGCCGAAAGCTCGCGGCCGTAATCGGCTTCGTTCCGGTGGGTGGTGCGGCGATAACTGAAAAACCGCTCTGCGTCGACATACGTATCATGTCCCAGCACTTCGATAGATCTGACCCCGCAATTGTCCAGCCGATGGCGGACATACCCGGACAGATCGAACTGATACTTGCCGGGCCCGGCACCGGCGGCGAAAAACCGCTGGTTACCCGATCCGGCCTCCAGAAAGGATGTCCGGAAGTCTGCACCAACTTCGTAAGATGCCTGCTGGATACACGGTCCGACGGCGGCGCTGATCCGGTCGATCTCGGCACCGGCATCAACCATCATCGCGATGGTTGCATCGACGACGCCCCCAAGCGCCCCTTTCCAGCCGGCATGCGCGGCACCAACGACGCCCGCTTCAGCGTCGGAAAAAAGCACCGGTGCGCAATCGGCCGTCAGGATGCCGAGCACAACACCCGGTTCCGTCGTCACCATGCCGTCGGCTTTGGGAGCCTGCCCGATCGGCCAGGCTTCGTAGACCCTGACCACGTCCGGGGAATGATATTGATGCACCGTCACCAGTTTCGCCGGGTCCTGTTCCAGTGCCGCCATGGCCCGGGCCCGGTTATCAATAACGCAGGCGCGCTGGTCGCTGGACCCGGGGCCGCAGTTCAACGAGGCATAGATGCCCGTGCTGACCCCGCCCTCGCGGGTGAAAAACATATGCCGGACGCCCGGCTCGCGTGACAGATTATCGGCTTTGATCATAAAATGATTATCAATCAAACCGACCCGCCTTGAAAGACCTGCATCGGCATAATGGTTTACATATTCGCCATATAGAATATGTTATGATCCTCATACATTCAGAATTTGGGGAAGCCGGGTAAAAATGTCTTCATGGCACCGGCAACACCCGGCAACGTCCGGCAACACAAGGGAGAGCGAAACATGGTGAGCGGCAAAAATCTTAAAATTCACGGGCTGATGCTGGCGGCGATCGCGGCGATTTCAATGGCGGGCCAGCCCGTTCATGCCGCCGACGTTCTCAACGTCAAGACGATCGGCACCGATCTTGCCCGCGACATCGCCGACAAGACCGTTCAGGCCTGCACCGAAAAAGGCTATTCGGTCACCGCCGTTGTCGTTGACCGCAGCGGCCAGATGATCGCCATGCTGCGCAGCCAGTTTGCCGCTGTGCAGACGATTGATCTCGCCGCCGGCAAGGCACGTGGCGCCATCATGGCCGGGACACCGACCGGTGAGCTGCTGGCCAGCCGTCCACAACTGGCTGCAACCCTCAATCATCTCGACGATGTCAAAATGATGGAAGGCGGACTGCCGATCAATGGCGGCGGCATGCGCATCGGCGCAGTCGGCGTCAGCGGCGCACCCGGTGGCGACATTGATGCCGCCTGTGCGCAGACGGCACTGGACGCCGTGTTCGATCGCATCGAATTCGCGCAATAAAGATGCCCGGATTGTCCTGTATCAATGATGCAGGGTGAAACGCGGCTTAGACTTTATGTGAGTATCGGACATACAGGAGATTGCCATGTCATCGAATGTTGGAGGAATTGACCGGATTCTGCGGATTGTTGCCGGTCTTGCTTTGATCGCATTTGCGCTGTTCAGTCATCACGAATATGCAATCTGGGGCTGGGTCGGCGTCGTGCCGCTGGCAACCGGACTGATTCGCTGGTGCCCGGCGTACGTACCGTTCGGCATCAAGACCTGTAAAACGGACTAATCACCGCCAGATTATTCAAAGCCGGAATTCTCGAAGCCGGGCGGGGCCGGCAGGGTCGGGTGCGTCAACGCCAGCGCCTTGAACAGTCGCCCCATGGCGTCATCGCTCACCAGCCGGCTCCGTGCCCGGGCAATGTCTTCGGCTTGCGCCTTGCTGGCATTCAGCAACAGCTTGGTGGCTCTGGCTGCGATACCCAGACGTTCCAGCAGCGCGCCCTGCGTGATCGGCCCCCAAGCCATGGCCCCGGCAGCGCGGGCAACGTCCCCGACACACGCGAAGTCCACATGGGCGGTCAGGTCCTGCGCACCCGGATCGGCCAGCGGATCGGCAAAGCGGTGTTCCTTGAGGGCCTGCAACGTCTCGCCGGCACGCCGTTCAGTATGGCCGTAATCGACCAGCAATGCTGCGCCTCCCTGAGCGCACAGCCTGGCGGCAATCTCGCCGGTAACCGCTTCGACCGCTGGTGCGTTCTCGAAAATCGACCCCTCCGGCACATTCTTGAGAAAGCCCGGAACCATCGACGGGGCAATCGCAGCACCCGTGGCATAGATAAATGACTGCCCGTCGTGATCGACCGTCCGCTCATGCCAGACATTATCCTGGGACACCCATTGCCGGACCGGCAGGGCATCAAGAAATTCATTGGCAAAAATGAGGGCCGGTCCAACCGGCACTTCGGCAAAGGCATCGTGCCAGGCGATCGGGCAGGACACATCGCCAAGTGTTTCCTGTTGCGCCTTTCGCAGCACCGGGCTCGTTTCCACCATGTGAACGGAAAGCGCCGGCATGAAACCGGGCATCGTTGCCGCAGCCCTGAGCGCGTCCCGCATCAAGGTGCCGCGACCCGGCCCCAACTCAATCAGACGGACCGCACCTGGCGACCCCATGCTGTGCCAGACCACTGCCGCCCAAAGCCCCAGAAGCTCGCCGAACATCTGTGAAATTTCCGGCGCGGTGATGAAATCCCCGGCCCGGCCCAGCGGGTCGCGGGTCATATAATAGCCATCGTCAGGATCAGCGAGGCAGGCCAGCATCCATTGTTCGACCGTCAGCGGACCATCCTCGAGGATGCGCCGCTTCAGCCGCTGCGCCAGCGGAGACATCTCAGACGACGCCCCGCCGCCTTGCCCGGATGATGAAGTAGATACCCGTGGCAATCATCGGCAGGGAAAGCCACTGCCCCCACGTCGTGCCGAATGCAAGGAAGCCGATATAAGTGTCGGGCTCGCGGAACATCTCTGCGATGCTGCGGGCAATACCGTAGCCGGCAATGAAGGTCCCCATCAGCAGCCCCGGACGGCGGCGCACCGATTCGCTTCTGGACATTGCGAACAGCACAGCAAACAGAACCAGCCCTTCAAGGGCCGCTTCATAAAGCTGGCTCGGGTGTCTCGGGAAGGGACCACCGGTCGGAAAGATCATCGCCCACGGCACATCCGCCGCCCGCCCCCATAATTCACCGTTGATGAAATTGGCGACACGCCCGAAGAACAGACCGATCGGTGCTGCGCAACCGAGCAGATCGCCGAAGCGCAACGGATTGATGCCGCGTTTCCGGGTGAAGATGATGGCTGCAATGACGACGCCGAGGAAGCCGCCATGAAATGACATCCCCCCTTCCCATACAGCAATGATCTTGGCCGGATTGGCCATGTAATAATCGAACTGATAAAACAGCACCATGCCGAGCCTGCCGCCAAGCACGACGCCGACCGTCGCCCAGGTCAGGAAATCGTCAACAGCATTGCCGTCGCAAACCGCAGGTGTCATTGCCGCCAGCCTTTTGACATACACCCAGCCCAGAACCAGACCGGCGATATAGGCCAGCGAATACCATCTGATTGCAAACACACCGATCTCGAACAGGACCGGATCAATGTTGGGAAAGGGGATGGCGAAAAACATAAATGACGTCGCCGGTTATCGGTAGGGATCAGCGGTTGCGAGATAATCGCGCACGTAACGCCCGACGCCATCTTCAAGCGGCGTAAACTGCCCGGTGTACCCGGCATCCCTGAGCCGGCTCATATTCGCTTCGGTAAAGTACTGGTATTTTTCCCGGATATCTTCCGGCGTCGGCACGAAGTCGACCAGAAAGTCCCGGCCCATGGCCGAATAGACGGCGCGGGCCAGATCAGCGAAACTGCGGGCCTTGCCGGTGCCGAGATTGAACAGTCCCGATACACTGGGGATTCCAGCAGCCATGCGATCACATCGGCGCAGTCATCAACAGAGACAAAGTCACGCAGCTGCCCGCCATCGGCGTAATCCGGATGATGGGACTTGAACAGGCGGCAGGCTTCACCGGCAGCTGCCAGCGGCTGGATCTGCGAGACCACGCTCTGCATCCGGCCCTTGTGATATTCGTTGGGGCCATAAACGTTGAAGAACCTGAGGCCGGCCCACTGCGGCGGGCGCACGCCATCCTGGTCAAGCTGTGCCCAGACCCAACGATCAAACAGCAGCTTCGACCATCCATAAGGGTTGAGGGGCCGAAGCTTGGCCAGACCGGCGTCCGTCAGCGCATCGTCAAACCCGGCCTGACCGTCGCCATACGTCGCTGCTGACGATGCATAAATATAAGGTGTCTGATTCCTGGCACACCATGACCAGAGATCCCGGCTGAGCCGGAAATTGCTCTCGATGATCAGATCGACGTCGCGTTCGGTGGTCGCCGAAATCGCGCCCATATGCACGACCGCCTTCACCGCCTGGGCGTTCAGGCCAAGAAAGGCGTGAATGTTGTCGGGATGAACGATGTCGTGCAGGGCCCGTTTGGCGATGTTGCGCCATTTGTCGTCCTGGCCCAGATGATCGACGATCACCAGAGGTCCGGCACCCCGCGCTTCCAGAATGTGCGCAACGTTCGATCCGATAAACCCGGCGCCGCCGGTAATCACATACATGTCGGTTCCTTGGTCTCGATGCATCGTCAATCTTCAGGTTTCTTATAGGCCCCCTTGGCTTGACCGGGCAAGCGCCACCGGCTTGCGATCCTCACGACAAAAGACCATATTCAGGGCATAACAAGGAGCCCATGATGCAGACACAGAACAAACTCTTTGATGATCTGGCGCGTGTCGCCAACGGCGCGGTCTCGACGGTTATGGGTATGAAGGATGAAATCGATGCGATGGTCCGCCAACGGATCGAACGATTTCTGGGCGATGCCGATCTGGTAACCCGCGAAGAATTCGACGCCGTCAAGGCCATGGCCGTCAAAGCCAGAACGGAAAACGAAAAGCTCGCAGCCCGCATCGCCAAACTGGAAGCGGATGCTGCCAAACCGGCCAACCCCAAGGCCAAGGCAGCCAGCACCAAGCGCAAGGCGAAACCAGCCGCAGCTAAAGCCAAACCTGCAGGCACTGCAAAAAAATAAAGCCGCGCCGCACCGGCCTGCCGCCTGCCGGGGCCATCATTTCCGCCAATAAACACAACAACCTGTAGGATTGTCGTGATTATCCACAACAGTTTGCGTGGAAATCCGCAATTCCACTTGCGCCCGATTCCGACATAGTGCAGGGTAAATCTTGTAGGTGATCGGATGGCATTAGCGATATCTAGTGATCACCGCTAGGTATAGTGGTTTTGCCTCTTTCGGTCCCGACGCAACGCCGGCCGGGCATGAGAGGAGCGCTCCATGCGTACCACAGAGATTTCCCGCGATACCCCCCTCGCCAATCCCTTGGACATCGTCGAGAAGATCGTCGAGTACAATGATTGGACTTTCGACCGCAGAAACGATGAAGAAATGGCCGTCCAGGTCCCGGGCACCTGGTGCGACTTCAGCATGTATTTCGCCTGGAATGACGACATGGGTGCCATGCACTTCACCTGTGCCTTCGACATGCGCGTGCCAACGGAACGCCGCCAGCCGGTTTTCGAATTACTGGCCGAGGTCAACGAGCGCCTGTGGATGGGCCATTTCGGCATGTGGGCTGACGAGGGTCTGCCGATGTACCGGCATGCCCTGCCGATGCGGGGCCAGATTGAGCCAACACTTGAACAGATGGAAGATCTGGTGGAAACCGCATTGATCGAATGCGAAAAATTCTATCCGGCTTTCCAGTATGTGATCTGGGGCGGCAAGACGGCTTCGGAAGCCATCGCCGCAGCGATGATCGAGACCGCAGGCGAAGCCTGAGCGATGTCTGTTGAGCTTGTATTGATCGGCGGCGGCAAGATGGGTGCCGCGATGCTGTCCGGCTGGCTCAAGACCAACCTGAGCGCTGAAAATGTGCTGGTCGTTGAGCCGTTCGCCGAAACCCGGGCCCAACTTGAAAAATCGATGGGCGTCCGCTGTGTCGCTGATGCCGCCGATATTCCGGATACCGTCCATCCGAAAACCATCGTGCTTGCCGTCAAGCCGCAGATGATGGATAGCGCCCTGCCGGCGTATGCCCGCTTTGCCAAAGCGGACTGCCTGTTTTTATCCATCGCCGCCGGCAAGACCATCAGCTACTTCGAAAATATCCTTGGTGCCGACGCGGTCATTGTCCGGGCCATGCCGAACACACCCGCAGCCGTCGGTCGCGGCATCACGGTCGGCTACCCGAACGGGCAGGTCTCCGAGGATCAGCGTCAATGGGCCGACACCCTGCTGGCCGCGGTCGGCGAGGTCAGCCTGGGTCGATGACGAAGGCATGATTGATGCCGTCACGGCACTTTCCGGCGGTGGCCCGGCTTACGTCTTTTTACTGGTTGAAGTCATGGCCAAGGCCGGGATCGCGGCTGGATTACCCGACGATCTGGCCATGCAGCTGGCCCGGGTTACCGTCGCCGGTGCCGGTGAATTGCTGCATCAGGCCAGCGAAGACCCGGCAACCCTGCGCAAAAACGTCACCAGCCCCGGCGGCACCACCGCCGAAGCCCTGAAAATCCTGATGGCTGATGATGCCCTGCAGCCCCTCATGACCGAAGCCATTGCCCAGGCAACGCGCCGCTCGCGAGAACTTGCGGGTTAGGCATCACATCCCTATTTCTGTATAATACGGACGGATCACCAATCGCAGGCCGCGACTCTGTCGTGTGCCTGACGGACTGAGGCACGTGATGGCTGCTGCAAAGAAAACCCGCAAGACGAAACCTGCCGCTTCCGGCAAGTCAAAATCTGCCGCTTCCGGCAAGACCGACAAACGGTCCACCCGGGACAGGCTGATTGATGCCGCCCTTGATCTGGCCGCGGAAACACCCTGGCAGCGACTGTCGCTGGCCGAGATCGCCCGTCATGCCGGTGTCAGCACCGGTGACGCACTGATGATCCTGCCCGGCCGCATGCCTATCCTCTGCGCCTTGATGGACCGCATCGACGCCGACGTTTTCGGGAGCTTCGCCGACGATCCCCTCGACGGCACCACCAGAGACCAGTTGTTCGATATTCTGATGCGCCGCTTTGATGCGCTGGCCCCGCACAGAACCGGCATGGCGTCGATTGCCCGGGCGCTCAGGACTGACCCGCTGTCAGCCGCCTGCCTCGGACGCCGTTTTTTGAAATCGATGACGCTCAGCCTGCGGGCTGCCGGTGTCCGGGCGGAAGGATTAAAGGGGGCGGTCATGGCAAAGGCGCTTGCCGCGATTCAGCTGAACGCTTTCCGGGTCTGGCTCGGCGACGAAGATCCGGGTCTGGCCTCGACCATGAAGGCCCTCGACAAAGGCCTGATGCAGGCCGAAAAAATCATGTCCCGACGCAGCGCCGTCCCCACGGCGGATGAAGAAACCGCATAAATCCGCTGTTTTTTCACTTTGTTGCATATGCGAAAAAAATTATTGTGCAATGCACAAAAAACCATTGACTCCTGAGGCTGACTGCCACATATTGTCCTCATGTTGCAGCGCAATATGATTTTCATATCGAGCGCGACAGCAAGATTAAGTGTGATGCGCCGCATCATTTGAACAATGTGATGGAGAACCACAATGTACGCTGATTTCATGAAGATGGCCGAGAAAGCCAACCCTTTCTTTGCTGAATACACGAAGATGATGACCGAATTCGACCCGAAGAAAATGACCGACGAGTTCGCCAAAGCCTCGAAAGGCTTTGAAGTACCGAAATTCGATTTTGACGCCATTCTCGAACTGCAGAAAAAGAATTTCGAAGCCTTCACGGTAGCCAACCAGGTTGCAGCAGAAGGTGCGCAGGCTTTCGCCAAGCGTCAGTCGGAAATGCTTCAGCAGACGCTTGAAGAAGTTTCGAAAATGATCGAAAGCTTCACCAAGCTCGAAAACCCGCAGGCGATTGCCGCTGTGCAGGCTGACCTTCTGAAAGGTTCTTTCGTCAAATCCGTGGACAACACCCGCGAATTGGCCGAACTGCTGACCAAATCGAACACCGAAGCCAGCGACGCGCTGAACACCCGCGTTGTTGAAGCCCTTGAGGAAGTCAAGTCGACCGTTCTCAAAGCTGCTAAAAAGAAATAATCACGATCTCCTGATCTGATGAGAGGGGCCGCACCGGGAAACCGGGCGGCCCTTTCTTTTTGGCTCCGGCTTTGGCATTTTCCCCTCTAACGAGATTGAGGAGAACCCCATGAGCCTGTCATTTGATGATTTCCTGAAAGTCGATATTCGCGTCGGTACCATCGTTCGCGCCGAACCTTTCCCGGAAGCCCGCAAGCCGGCCATCAAGATGTGGGTCGATTTCGGCGCCGAGATCGGTGAGCGCAAAACATCAGCACAGATCACCAAACATTATGATCCGGAAACCCTGCCCGGTCGTCGGGTCATCGGCGTCGTCAATTTCCCGCCCCGCCAGATCGGCAAGTTCATGTCCGAAGTTCTGGTGCTGGGCGTCCCCGATGCCGACGGCGAGGTCGTGCTGCTGAAACCCGATCTGGATGTGCCCGATGGCGGGAGGATGTTCTGAGCTTTTCACGCTTCATCCTTAGAGACGCAGGCTTTCAGCCTGCTCCTCAGGATGAGGGCGGCCGGATCACCTCATCCTGAGGAGGGCCGGAGGCCCGTCTCGAAGGATGTGCCGGAACCGTAGCTTGATCTGCATATGCACTGTTCCCATCTTATCATATATGTGTAAGGAGATCACCATGCTGCGGCTCGTATTTCTCGCACTCTGTGCCATTTTTTCTACGCACACCGCCGCTGCCCAAACCTTCTCGTCCGAGCATTACGACCTGAAGCTTTCTGTCATCGCTGACGGGCTCGATCATCCGTGGGGACTGGCTTTCCTGCCGGATGGGGCCATGCTGGTCACCGAGCGTGACCCCGGCACCATTCGCATTGTCGCCAGGGACGGCACCATCCATCCGCCCATCGCAGGGACGCCCATGGTCCAGGCCGATGGCCAGGGGGGCATGCTGGATGTCGCCATCGATCCTGATTTCAAAACCAACAACATGATTTATTTTTCCTATGCCGAACCCGGCGACGGTGGTGCCGGCACCGCCGTTGCCCGTGGCCGGCTTGATCGCGCCGCCAATCTGCTCAAAGACGTGGAGGTGATATTCCGCCAGTTCCCGAAAACGGGCGGCGGCCGTCATTTCGGATCAAGGCTGGTGTTCTCAAAGGATGGGCATCTCTACATCACCGTCGGCGAGCGTGGCGAGCGAGACCGCACCCAGGATTTCACCATCAACCGGGGCCAGGTTATTCGCATCAACCGGGACGGCTCGATCCCTGCGGACAACCCCTTCGTCGGCCGCGACGGCTATCGCCCGGAGACCTGGTCGGTCGGCCACCGCAATCCGCAGGGTGCGGCACTGCATCCGCAAAGCGGCAAACTGTGGATCAACGAACACGGGGCCAGGGGTGGTGACGAGGTCAATATCCCGCTCGCAGGACGCAATTACGGCTGGCCGGTGATTTCTTACGGCGTGCATTATTCCGGCCTGACAATCGGCGAGGGCACCCACAAGGACGGCATGGAACAACCGGTCTGGTACTGGGATCCGTCAATCGCACCAAGCGGCATGGCGTTCTATAGCGGGGACAAATTTCCGAAGTGGCAAGGCAATGCCTTTGTTGGCGCACTGAAATTCCGCCTGCTGGTGCGCCTGACACTCGACGGCGAGAAAGTGGTTGCCGAGGAGCGCTTGCTGAAAGGTTTTGAAAAACGCATCCGTGCCGTCGTCAACGGGCCGGACGGATATCTGTATCTTCTGGTCGATCACGAACCCGGACAGATCATCCGCCTTGAGCCGGCCGGCTAATCCGGCACCCCGCCCTGCTCTCGCCGTTTAAGGGATTCACGGCGGGCAATATACAATCCACTGGCAAAAATGATGGCGCCACCAAGCCAGGTGCTCAAAGTCGGCACTTCGGCAAAGGCGATGTAGGCGATCAGTGCAATCCAGACCAGCTTGGCAAAGTCGAACGGCATGACAACGCTGATGTCCGCTTCATGGAAGGACTGCGCCAGCAGGTACTGTGCGGCACCACCGCAAAACCCGATCAGCGCCATCCACGCCAATTCAGTCCATGTCGGCCAGGCCCAGACGAATAACGCCGGAAACAATGAAATCGGTGTCATCAGGATTGCCATATAGGCGACGATGGTGATGGACGATTCAGTGCGGCTGAGCGACTTGATAATCAGCAGAATGCCGGCCCAGAGAATTGACGCGAGCAGGGTCATGCCGTGGCCGAGTTGTATCGTGTCAAAGCCCGGCTGCAATATGATCAACGCGCCGATAAAGCCGACGATGATCGCTGACCAGCGACGGATACCGACGACTTCCTTGATGATCAACACACCCAGGATGGTGGCAAAGATTGGCGCGGTAAACCCGAGCGCGACCACTTCCGCCAGCGGCGCCAGGCTGACCGCGGTAAACCAGAGCATCATATTGACGACGTTCAGGCTGGCGCGCCCGGCGTGCATCCAGGGCCGGTTGGTCCTAAGCGCCCCGAAACCAACGCGCCACAGCATCGGCACCACGAACACAAACGTGAACAGGTTGCGGAAAAACACCAGCTCGAACGGATGCACGGTCTGCGTAACATGCCGTGCCGCCGAATTCATCACCGCCGCCAGCAAAGTCGCGCCGAGCATAAAAAGAATACCCTTGAGCGCGCTTTGCACTTTATCCGGCGGCACAGGTCCCGTTATTAAAGGCGGCGTGTCCAATTCCGTACGTCAGATGGCGGCGCTGACGACGATTTCGACCAGTGTGTCTGCGGTTGCCAGTGGCGTACCTACACAAGCGCGGGCCGGTCTGGGCAGGGTGCCCATCCATGCCGTCCACACTTCATTCATGCCAGCCTTCTGGCTCATGTCTGAAAGATAGATCGTCACCATCAGCATTTTTGACTTGTCGGTGCCGCAACGGGCCAGCCGGTCGTCAATTTTTGCCAGCACTTCGGCGGTCTGCCCCTTGATGTCGGCACTGCGGTCCGTTGCCGTCTGCCCACAGATATAAGCAACGCCGTTGTGTATCGTCGCCTGGCTGAGAATCTCGCCGCTGTCCAATCGTTCAATCATGTCATTTTCCCCCTGAATGGTTATCGGACGATTACGCGCCCATACTGACCCGAGATCAAGAACGCGAGCCGTGCTTTATACGTGACACCGCCATGCGCTGAGTTCAATGCTGGTATTCCAAATTAGTATTCACCTTGATGATTATATCGATTTAGCGATGAACATCCGCTCTGCCGCCCTTTCACCGGAGCGCGGCAACACGGCCAATGCCCCGATTGTCGCGCAATGTCGTCACGCTGGCAGCAAATATCCATGCAGTCCGCCAAGAATGACAGCGCGCCTTGATTTAACCCGGTCAGCGGGGTTCACTGACGTCTTGGATTCTCATCTCTGGTTCTGTCGATGCTGAATATTCGGCCCGTCATCTACATCCTCGGCCTGCTTTCGTGTGCAATGTCAGCCATTCTGTGCGTGCCCGCCATCACCGATGCGATTTTCGGCAATCCGGAATGGCATGTCTTCCTGAACACGGCCCTGGCTGCCCTGTTTATCGGCGGCGTCTGCGTCTCGGCGACCCGTACAAAGGGCCGGGTCGAGATCAACATCCGCCAGGCGTTTCTGATTACCGCGCTGGGCTGGGTCGTGGTTGCCGCATTGTCAGCCCTGCCGTTCATGCATGTCGGCATCGATTTTTCCGACGCCATGTTTGAATCCATGTCAGCGATCACGACCACCGGATCAACGGTGCTGGTTCAACTCGATACCCTGCCGCCCGGCATTCTGCTGTGGCGGGCCATCCTGCAGTGGCTTGGTGGCATCGGGATCATTGCCATCGCCATCCTGATCATGCCGTTGTTACGGGTCGGCGGCATGCAACTCTTCAAGATCGAAAGCTCCGATACGTCGGAAGAAAAAGTCTTCAATGCGCTACGCACCATCATCGCGCTGTTTTCCATCTATTTCGTTCTGACGGTGTTCTGTTCGCTGATGTATCGGGGTTTCGGCATGACCACCTTCGATGCCATCACCCATGCAATGTCGACAATGTCGACAGGCGGGTTTTCGAGCCACGATGCCTCGTTCGCCTACTTCACGGACCAGCGCCTGCACTGGGTTGCGATTTTCTTCATGATCGCGGCTGCGATCCCGTTCATCCTGTACATCAAGATCGTCGGCGGGCAGTTGAATGCCCTCTTCACCGACCATCAGGTAAGGGGATTTATCGGGTTTCTGGCCCTGACCAGCCTGCTGATGGCCTGGTGGCTGACTGGCCAGCGCGACATCGGTTTCTTCGATGCCCTGACACTAACCGCCTTCAATATCACGTCTGTCGTCACCACGACCGGCTTTGCTTCTGATGACTATACACAATGGGGGCCGGGCGCGGTCGGTGTCTTTCTGGTCCTGATGTTTGTCGGCGGCTGTTCAGGCTCGACATCCGGCGCCATCAAGATTTATCGCCATCAGATCCTGCTGTTGCTGGTTCGCGCCCACATCAAGCGACTGGTCAGCCCGAACCGGATCATTCCGCTCCGCTATAACGGCAAGCCGCTGCCCGCTGACGTGCCAAGCTCGGTGCTGTCGTTCCTGGCTGTGTTCGTCGCCACCATCGCCATCTTTACGGTTTTGCTGTCCCTGCTCGGGCTTGATATTGTCACCGCCTATTCGGCAAGCGTCACGGCGATCACGAACGTCGGCCCGGGCATTGGCGACATCATCGGCCCGGCCGGAAATTTCTCAACCCTGTCTGATCCCGTGAAATGGATTTTGACCTTTGCCATGCTGGCCGGACGGCTCGAGGTGCTGGCCGTACTGGTCGCCTTTGATCCCGACTTCTGGCGCTCTTGAGGGAAATACAATGAAAATCACCATTCTCGACGATTACTTCGATACCATTCGCCACCTTCCGTGCTTTGCCAAGGTTACCGGCCATGACGTCACGATCTGGAACGATCATGTTCAGGATGACGATGTGCTGGCGGAGCGGCTCAAGGATACCGAGGCGCTGGTGCTGATCCGTGAACGCACGAAAATCCGCAAGCCGCTGCTCGAGCGATTACCGAAACTGCGTCTGATTTCCCAGCGCAGCGTCTATCCGCATATCGATGTCGAAGACTGCACCCGCCTCGGCATCATGCTGTGTTCGCACCAGCATGCCGACACCCCGTCGACGGCCACCGTCGAGCTGACCTGGGGCCTGATCCTGTCCTCACTCCGGATGATCCCGCAGCAGATGCAGTCCCTGAAAGCCGGCACATGGCAATCCGGCATCGGCAAGTCCCTGAAAGGCCGCACGCTCGGCATCTATGGCTACGGTCGTATCGGCTCCGCCGTCGCCGGCATCGCCAGGATGTTCCAGATGCCGGTGCAGGCATAGGGCGGCGAGGGCTCGCTTGAACGGGCCCGGACAGATGGCATTACCATACCCGAAAGCCGGGAAGCATTCTTTGCCACGTCGGACGTCGTCTCGCTGCATGTCAGGCTTTATCCGTCCACCCGGGGCAGCATCACCGCCGCTGATCTGGCGCTGATGAAGCCGACCGCTGTCCTGATCAACACCAGCCGTGCGCCGCTGATCGAGCCGGGCGCTCTGGTCACAGCGCTCAATGCCGGACGGCCCGGCGCCGCCGCCGTCGATGTTTACGAAGAAGAGCCTGTCACCGACACCAGCCATCCGCTTTTGAACATGCCGAACGTCATCTGCACACCCCACATCGGCTATGTCACAGAAGACGAATACGAGACCCACTTCACCGATATTTTCGACCAGATCATTGCCTTCGAAGCCGGCAAGCCGATCAATGTCATCAACAAGGATGTTCAGATACGCTGATAAGCTCTTTTCGCTTTATCGTCAGCGTTGAGCCACTTGTCGTGCAGCTTCATTTTCCGCGAAGCTGAAGTCATATCCGAGTAATTGGGTTGCGGCAGATTTGAGTTCAGAAATGCGGGGGGCACTGAGCAGTGTAAAGATTGCGCCATCGCCGCACATTCTTGCGCCGTCAACCGGCCGTGAAATGACGGCGACGAGAAAGTACTGCGGGTCATTATTCGGCGTATCTGGATCATCCATATGAACCAGGGCTGCGCCACCACTATCGCCAAAACACGGACCAAAGCCATACAGTCTTCCGCTAATCCGTCGATGATCCCGGGCAACCAGCTCCTTACCCTCGACGCAACCGTATCTCGCCGCCTGAGCAGGGCCGCAATCGACCGAAAGGATCGGCGATTCTACGAAGTTCTTGTGACCGTAATCTTTCAATATTTCCGAAGTATAGCCATATCCGACGACGAATATCTTTACGTCCTCTTCGTGTAATTTTTCCAATACACGGTCCGTAGCAACACGCATGACCGGGATTTGATTAGAAATTGCCGGTCGATCCGTGATCTGCAACAGAGCAATATCTCTGCCGTGATTACTGGCATCATCCGAGCATTGAATGCCTTCCGGTCTCCAGGTCCCCAAAACCGCAAGCGACTTGCCTGATCCCAGGGCAGAGACACGCGCACCATATTGAATCTCGGTAGGCGGATTACATAAGCAATGTGCAGCACTCAGGACGATATTTTTTCCAACGCGTGTGCCGGAACACTTGCTCGGCGCCGGCAAGGCAACAATCGATGGCAGTATATCATCTTCATATATGCGGTTACTGCTGACACTGGAGATAACCGGAATATTTGGAAATAGAAAAGCGAAGGGCTGTTTGTCACGGGTGCTCACTGTGCGGATGAATTTTTGATACACCGGGTCAAAGTCTATCTTTAATCCCGGTGTTGGATCGGCATCGCGTTCAGGCACTGGGGAAGGTTTCAACGGCCCTAAAAAATCGTATGGCTTATATACTGATTTAGCTGCTGGCAGGTGCTTGCTCATCTCTGACGAAAAAGGAAGCGACTGGTTATTATTTGCTTCCTTCCTGATCAATGCATTCCTTAAGTCTCTGGTCTCGGCAGCGCGCTTATTTGCAGCCAGCGGATCAATCTCCTCGGCTGAGGTTGTATCGATTAAAATGAGCACGCCGAAAGCGCAAAAAAGTAAGCGGAAAACGCTTCCCTTCATGGCCTCCCCCTTTACTACTTGGCCGGCAACACGTTAAGCGCACCTTCTGCCGCAGACACAGCGTTCTTGTAATCAGTTTGTGCCTTGAGGAGTTTGGCCTGCGCTTCGATCAGCTTTGCCTGCGACTCTACACTCTTGGCCCCCGCGTCAAGGATGCTTTGCTTATCTGTTTCACCCTGCAGTAACCCTGCGAACACAGCGCTGATAATTTTTCCGGGAATGGCTACAACCCCTGCCGCTTCACTCGGCTTGTCGTGCTCCGCTTTCGTCACGACCCCGTCGCTGAATGTGAGTGTCGTTTTACGCGCCACGGCGATGGAACGCTCAACCGGAATCAGAACAAGCGGTGAGCCGCTATATGTTTTGACCCAGTTCGAAGCCACCACAGTGGCCGGACTGCATTCTGCTGCACACAGATCAATGCGAACGAATTTGGCCGGACGCGTCACGATACCTTCAACAGTACCCGGCAATGCTTTCGTTTTTTCATCCGTACATTGTTCGCACCGGATCACATTTAATTGCCCGCCTGTTGCATTGCTCAAATCGATGGCGGCCCTGTCACGTTCTGCCTTCTCACTTGGATCAAATATGATTTCAAAAGGCTTGATCATGACTGACTTTGTCCCGATCACCGCTCCGGCTACATCTGCTCCCGAATACAGACCGCCCGAAGCAATGCGCGCAGCCGTCTTCGACACCTCCTCCAGAACCTCAGCCGTTTTGTCGCTGGCCGTGCCATTCACGGACTTGATGAACCCTGTCACACTATCCAGTTCGATCTTGAGATCATCCTCGCTCATTGGGCTTTCAGTGTATTCCAGCGCATACGTATGCTCAGGATCGGCAATGCTGACAGTGCTGATTGTTATGCCTGGAGAATTTACATCCCGTTTCAGTTTCACCAGCGTCTTCGGCAGCGTGTAGGTCGCAGAGGCACCACTGAGATGATTGGATGTGGTTAATTTGTGGCTGCTGACCATGGTGCATCCCTGCAGGGCGATCATGCCGACGCTCATCGCCACGATGCTGCCTTTGCCTCGATTAACCCATCTCCGCGTTCTAATGCTTCTCATGACCATCCCCCTGCGACTGTATGAATAGTTAAAGAATAACACTTATTACGTGCATATTAGTACAATTAAACTTTTTTGTCTACTATCCGCCCTGAATTGTCGCAACACGGGTATTTCCAGCCTGATTATGCGTCCCGACTTGATTAAATCCCGGTCACGTCCTAGCTTCCCGTCGCCTGAAACACCTGAAGGATTGTCCCCATGAGCGAGTTGCGCGCATTCGCCGAAAAGTCCAACGCCTGGCCGTTTGCCGAGGCGCGCACGATACTGAAAAACCTCGGTGGCAAGACACCGGAGAAGGGCTACGTGCTGTTCGAAACCGGCTACGGCCCATCCGGCCTGCCGCACATCGGCACCTTCGGCGAGGTCGCCCGCACGTCATGGGTTCGCCATGCCTTCCATCAGCTGTCCGACATCCCGACCCGGCTGTTCGCCTTTTCCGACGATATGGACGGGCTCCGGAAGGTGCCGGACAATGTCCCCAACAAGGACATGCTGGCACCGCATCTGGGCAAGCCGCTGACGTCGATCCCCGATCCGTTCGGCACGCATCCGAGTTTTGGCGATCACAACAATGCCCGCCTCAAGGCATTTCTGGATAATTTCGGCTTTTCCTATGAATTCGTCAGCTCGACGGAAAGCTACAAGGCCGGGCATTTCGATGCGGCCCTGCTGAAAATCCTCGAGCGTTTTGATGCCGTCATCAACGTGATCTTGCCGACGCTGGGCGAAGAACGCCGCCGCACCTATTCGCCGTTTCTGCCGCTCTGCCCGAAAACCGGTGTCGTCCTTCAGGTCCCGGTAATTGAACGCAATGTCAAAGCCGGCACCATCGTCTATCAGGAAGACGACGGCACCAAAACCGAAGTCCCGGTTACCGGTGGCCACTGCAAGCTGCAATGGAAAGCCGACTGGGCCATGCGCTGGTCCGCACTCGAAGTTGATTATGAAATGTCCGGCAAGGACCTGATCGACAGCGTCAATCTTTCCGGCAAGATCTGCCGGATACTGGACGGCAAGCCGCCGGCCGGATTCTCTTACGAACTGTTCCTCGACGAAAACGGCGAGAAGATTTCGAAATCCCGCGGCAACGGCCTGACGGTCGATGAATGGCTACGCTATGCACCGCCGGAAAGCCTCGCCTATTTCATGTTCCAGAAACCGAAAACCGCCAAGCGTCTGTATTTCGATGTGATCCCGAGACAGGTCGACGAATATACCCGCATGCTGGAGGCTTATGACACTCAGGAACAGGTAAAGCAGATCGACAATCCGGCCTGGTTCATTCACATGGGCGAGCCGACCTCGGAGCGCGCGCATCTGTCGTTCAATATTCTGCTCAACCTCGCCAACGTCTGCCATAGCGAGGACAAGGCGGTGCTGTGGCACTTCATCACCCGTTACCGTCCCGACGCCAATCCGGAAACGGCACCGATGCTGGACAAGCTGGTTGAATACGCGATCAACTATTATCAGGATTTTGTGCGGCCGAATAAATCCTATCGCAAGGCAAGCGACGTCGAACGGGCGGCGCTGACAGATCTGGTGACCCGCATTCGCGCCCTGCCCCGGGATGCCGACGCCGAAGCGATCCAGACGGAAGTTTATGCCGTAGGCCAGCGCGAAGACTTTGACGATCTCAAGGCCTGGTTCAAGGCGCTGTATGAAATTCTGCTGGGCCAGAGCGAAGGCCCGCGCATGGGATCGTTCTTTGCGCTCTATGGTCTGGATGAATCGCTCGAACTGATCGAACGCGCCATCCGCGGCGAAGACCTCGCCGCCTAGACGCGCGCCTTGCAGTCACCCCCGCGCAGGCGTGGGCCCAAACCGATCACAGTTTTGGATTCCCGCCACAGCCTGTGCCCGCGAAGGCGGGTACGGGAATGACGGCTAGTAGATCACGGCCTCGCCGGAGCCGCCGTCGACGGCGATGCACTGGCCGGTCACCATGCTCGCCAGCGGTGAGCAGAAGAACAGCACCGCGTTCGCGATGTCTTCCGGCTGGATCAGTTTGCCGAGCGGAATATCGCCGGTGCGTTTGGCGATCACCTGATCCAGATCAAGTGCCGCTTCCCGGGCTTCCTTCTCGAAGATCTGCGTCACCCGCTCGGTTGCGGTGTAACCCGGATGCACACAATTCACCGTGATGTTGTGGCGCGCCGTATAGCTTGAAAACTGCTTGGTGAAGTTGGCGACGCCGGCGTTGGTGACACCGTTGGTCATGCGGAACGGTGCGACGATCCGCGCCGTCATGCCGCCGATGTTGACGATGCGCCCGCCGCCCTGCGGGATCATGTGCGCCAGCACCAGCCGCGCAATCCGGATGTACGCCATCAGTTTGACGTCGATATGGTAGCGGAATTCCTTGTCCGTCAGCTGGTCGAACAGGGCGCTGATCGAAGGTCACGGCGTTGTTGACGAGAATATCGATGCCGCCGGTCGCCGCCGCAACATCGGCGACCAGTTTCTCGACCTCTTCGTTCTCGCTGACGTCGGCCTGAAAGCCCCATGCCTTGACGCCGAGCGCCTCGATTTCCTTACAGGCCGCATCGAGGCTTTCCCGGGTCCGCCCGCAGATCGCCACGTGCGCGCCGTGCCCGGCCAGCGTCAGCGCCACAGCCCGGCCGATGCCGCGCGAGCCGCCGGTGACGAGAGCGATCTTGTCTTTCAGCAGAAAATCCATGGCCTATTGGTAACACACCGGCCCGCCCCGGAAACCCACAAAGATAGGACACCATGGCCGAATTCGAGACATGCGGTGGCGGCGATACGGCTGGTGGCCACGCGTAACGGGTTCAGCCGTCTGCGTTGATGCGCTGGATCAGGGCGTCGCGGACCACGTCGGCCAGCATGTTGTCAGACTGGCAGGTGCCGGCATTTCTGTGACCGCCGCCACCATACGTCAGCATCAGTTCGCCGATATTGGTATTCGAAGTCCGGTTGAAGATCGACTTGCCGACAGCGTAGACCGTGTTCTGTTCGCCACGACCCCACAGGATGTGCATCGAGATATTGCACTCGGGGAACAGCGCGTAGACCATGAAGCGGTTGACCACATAAATGGTCTCTTCATTCCTGTAATCGATCACCGCCAGGTTGCCGTGCACCGTGGTGCAGCGCTTGATCTGCTCCTTCGCCGGCTCTTCATGCTCGCGGTAAAGCTCGACCCGTTCCTTGACGTCGGGGTGTTCCAGAATCTGGTCGATGTCATAGCGGCGACAGTAATCAATCAACGACATCATCAGTTCGTAGTTCGGCACGCGGAAACCGCGGTAACGGCCGAGACCGGTCCTGGAATCCATGATGAAGTTCAACAGCGGCCAGCCCTCGGCGTCGAGGACTTCCTCCTGACTGAACTGCGCCGCATCGCCCTTGTCGACGGCATCCATCATATCGACGGAAATATCCGGAAACCGCTTCTTGCCACCAAAATAGTTGTAGACGACCCGGGCAGCACTCGGCGCCAGCGGATCAATGATGTGGTTGTCGTAATGCTTGCCGAGCCGCTTGACCTCGGACAGGTGATGGTCGAACGCGGCAAAGATACCCGGCGTGTACGGCAGGTTCGTTGAAAGATCGGTTTCCGAGACCTCGATCTCGCCTTCCTGCATCTGGTTCGGGTGCACGAACAGGATGTCGTTGATCAGATCCAGTTCTTCCAGCAGCACCGCGCACACCAGTCCGTCGAAATCACTGCGCGTGATCAGGCGGAACATCTGGCCCGGCGGGAATTCGAGACGCTGCTCGTCATTGCCTTCGAGAATTTCTTCTTCGCTGACGATATCCTCGTCATCAAGGTCGCTTGGATCGATTTCGTTACCATCCTCATCGACATAGACGATCTCGAACTCGTCGTCGTCATAGCCGTCAGTATCTTCTTCGGCATTGACGTCATCGATATCCAGCGCGTCAACCAGCCTCGAGACCTCCTCATCATCCAGGTCTTCGTAAAATGGTTTTTCTTCCCCTTCGGCATAGACGTAATCGTCATCATCATCGGCGAACGACACATCGGTGGGCGGCTCACTGAACGAGGGTGCTGCCGGGAATACGGACGCGTCTTCCCTGTCACGGTCCGGTTGATACGTCGACTTCGACAGAAATGACGAAATCTGACTGTCGACCAGCACGCCGACATCCATTGATGCCAGCCAGCGTTTGAAATGATCCACGTCCTTGCCACGAAAGCAGGGGCCGGCCAGCGGCGCAACGATTTCCACATCCATTTCCGCGATCCGGGTCAACCATTCGTCTCTGGCTGCAGCAGACGGCAGGGCGGACTGGTGAAAGGCATTCATGGCGTGACTGATCAGCGAGAACTGCTCACAAAAAGGCGTCGCATCATCACTCCAGGCCCCTTCTGCGGTACCGACATCGCCGGTATAGAGGATTCTGACGGCGGGATCATAAAGCGTCATCGATGACGATGCCGGCAGATAAGGCGCCGGCATAAGATGCAGGCCGGAACCGTCAGCCATCGGCACTTCGCCGCCGTTCTCGGAAATCGTTTCTATATTCAGGGCGGCGTCGGCATGTCTGAGATCGGCGGCGATCATGTCGGATGTATAGATCGGCAGATCATAGCCGAGCACTTCTGCCCACATGCCGATCGAGCCTGCGGCATGCACGCCGCGCAACGTGACGACGATACCGGTTATATTCTCAAGCGCGATCTTGTCTGAAATCGCCGCCAGCAAAGGCCCGAAATCCGCGGCCCCACCGGGATCAACCAGTACCGCCTGTTCGTTCGAACAGACGACATAATGGGTTGTGAAACGTGCGCCATTGGCCTGCGCCACGGGCCGGCGAAACGCCAACCAGGTCCGTGCCCCTTCTTCGGCCAGTACATGACAGAGCATTCGTTTCCTTCCCTCAAGCACGTCGATGATAGCCTCCGTTTTCACATCGGCCAAGGCGGGAGATTAGCCCCACTCCGGCACCGTTTTAAAGGCCAATCATGCCATCAGCCGGCTGGCTCTCAATCCACGGACGGCGGCTGGGCAACAACCGCTTCGTAAGGGTAGCGTTCAGATATGCCGCCCGAATGCATGAACACGTCCAGCGCGACCTCATAAGCGGCGCGGGTGATCTCGACGTGCGGTGTCCAGCAGCCGAGTTTCTGGTACGTTGCGATACATTTCGCCAGCACCGCCTCGTCGATTTTCGGAAAATAGGATTTCTCCGCTCTGGCGATCTCGGCCGCCGGCGTCTCGTTCATATATTGGCGGGTCTTCTTGTAAGCGCGGGTAAAGGCCTTCGCCATATCGGTTTCCAGCCAGGCCGGCGTTGCTGCCAGGCTGGAAAAGGCGTTCGGACCGATTTTCGGGCCGACCTGCGCCACCACATGCCCGACACCGTCCGCTTCAAGCTGCTGCGGGAACGGGCCTTGCTGTTGCACATACTGGCCCTTGCCGTCGCGGAAAGCCTTGTCGATATCGCCGGCGCCGCCCGGCGTGACCGGGATGATCTTGTCATAATCAATACCGGCCTTGTGACAGCCATACCGGAACATCGCATTCGGCTGCCCCGCCTTGAACATGACCACTTCAGCACCTTCCAGCTTGTTCCAGGAAAAATCCGGATCAGGCTCTCGCGCGGTAATAAAGAAGCCGTCCATTTCGTTGATTTGCGCGAAATGCATCATCGGCGGGGTTTTGCCATCCTTCAGCCAGTTGAAGGTCTGGCTCGGCGCCGTCTGCACCACGTGTGCGCTGCCATCTTCAAGCGCTTCGATCGCCGATTTACCGGGCGGTGACACGGACCATTCCGGCTCAAGCCCCTCGGCCTTCAGGAAGCCGCCCGACATGGTTGAAATCAGCGGCGAATAAAAGGCCGAAAACAGGGTGAATTGAATATTGATTCTGGTCACGGTTAAACCTCCCGTAGAAACGTGATTTGAGAAACGATCCCACACACTTAGCGGAAGTGCAACCGACCGGGGCAAAAACAAAAAGGCCGGCCCCGAAGGGCCGGCCTGATTTGTTCGCCTGATCGGTGTAATTCAACCGATATCAGGCAGCAGCACGGATCGCCGCTGCGTTGACGTTGTCATCAACGTGCGTTTCGAACTGCTTGAAGTTGACCTCGAAGCGCTTGCGCAGATCGAGCGCCTGCGCATCGTAGCCGGCACCGTCGGTCCAGGTGCTTTTCGGATTGAGCACTTCGTCCGGAATCCCCGGGCAGGCTTCCGGCACCAGCACGCCGAAGTTCGGGTCCTGACGGAAGGAGCCTTCCAAAAGACGGCCGTCGAGGGCTGCATTCAGCATGGTACGGGTATAGGCAATCCGCATCCGCTCACCAACGCCGTAGCCACCGCCGGACCAGCCGGTGTTGACGAGCCAGCATTTGGCGTTCTGTGCTGCCATTTTATCCCGCAGCAATTTCGCATAAACCGTCGGGTGACGCGGCATGAAGGGTGCGCCGAAGCAGGTCGAGAACGTCGCTGCCGGCTCTTTCAGACCGCGTTCCGTACCGGCAACCTTGGCGGTATAACCGCTGAGGAAGTGATACATCGCCTGTTCAGGCGTCAGCTGGCTGATCGGCGGCAAGACGCCAAACGCATCACACGTCAACATGACGATGTTCTTCGGCAGACCGCCCTGACCATTTGGTGACGCGTTCGGGATTTCCGAAACGTCATAGGACAACCGGCCGTTTTCCGTCAGCGTCGTGTCAAAGAAATCATACGTCCGCGTTTCAGGGTTCATCATGACGTTTTCGACGATGGTGCCGAAACGCGACGCTGTTGCGAAAATTTCCGGCTCGGTTTCCGCCGTCAGGTTGATCGACTTGGCGTAGCAGCCACCTTCGAAGTTGAAGATCCCGTTCGGGCTCCAGCCATGCTCGTCATCACCGATCAGGGTGCGCGAGCTGTCGGCGGACAACGTCGTCTTGCCGGTGCCGGACAGACCGAAGAAAATTGCCGTATCGCCGTTGGCGGCCATGTTCGCCGAGCAGTGCATCGGCAGCACGTCACGTGCCGGCATCAGGTAGTTCATGACCGAGAAGACCGATTTCTTGATCTCGCCGGCGTATGCCGATCCCCCGATGATGACCATACGGCGCTTCAGGTTGAGAACGATGAAGGTTTCCGACGTGGTACCGTCGGTGGCCGGGTTGGCGACCACGCTCGGTGCCTGAATCACGGTGAACTGCGGGGCAAAACCCTCAAGCTCGCTGTCGGCCGGCTGGATGAACATGTTGCGGGCAAACAGATTGTGCCAGGCGTTTTCGGTGATGACCCGGACCGGCAGGCGGTAGGTCGGATCGGCGCCGGCGAAGCAATCCTGAACGAAGGCATCGCGGCCTTCGTAATGCTTGAGCATTTTCGCCAGCAGCTTCTCGAAATTCTCTTCGGAGATCGGACGGTTGACGTTGCCCCACCAGATGTTGCCGGAATTTTCATCTTCCTCGACGACAAACCGGTCGTTCGGTGAACGGCCGCTGTGGCTGCCGGTCAGTGCCAGCAATGAGCCGCCCTGGCCGAGATGCACTTCGCCGCGGCGAATGGCTTCTTCGCTCAGGCGCGGTGCCGAGAAGTTCCAGAAGGCATTCGAAACCTTGCCCAACCCTTGTTGATCCAGCCCGTTCCGGCTGTACAGATGACCGATGTTTTGCACCGTTTCCTCGCTCCTTATACGGCGGTCTTGCAATGAGCCGCCCGTTGCCACTTCGAAGGCGGCGAACTTAGACAAAACCGCCGGGGATGATCAAGACAAAGTGGCGGAATTCCGGGCTTTTATTTGCTTCCGCTCCGGGCACGTGCAGCAAGTTCTACCAGCCTTTCCCGACAGGACATTGAATCTGTTACAGGATTGTCATATTGCAGTCGCACAAAACGGCCGCCCGCCCGAAGATCAAGTCCGTCCGAGTCGCTGCCCGAAATCCGCCATTCTGCAGGTTTGCGCCCGAGCAGGGATTCGGCATACCGCCTGACCGCATCCACATGGTCCGTATTCATATGCTCGACCACGCCCGCCTCGATCCCTGCCATCGTTTGCGCGATTTTCTTCGGCGTCAGCAGGTGTTTTGCGTCGAACCAGACCGCACGGGCAAATCCGCCGACGAAATGCGCCCGCTCGACCGTCATCCGGTAAAATGCAAAATCGCCGAAATTTGCGTAAAGCCCTGCGTCCGGATGCCGGGCCAGAAACCGGGCCCGGGTTTCCGGCTTCTTATCCGGCCTGATCTGCCCGATCAGCGTCAGCCTTGGCCCGGTCTGCGGGTTGCGGCGCGCAGAGGCGTTCTCGATCAGAAGCGAGGCCCGGGGATCCGCGGCTATATTCCCTGGTGTGATCGGATAGCGCCGAAAACAGAAAAATCGGCTGTCCCTGATGGTCACAGGCGTACGTCACCAGCGAGGCATAGGGCGATTTGCCCTCAACCAGCGTCGTCGCCAATGCCCCCACTCCCCGTTCGCGGATCAGTAATCGGGCCTGATCTGCGTTGCGTCGGTCCTTCATGGTCATCTCCAGAATGTCTAAGCTGAGAGTGCGGAGATCGCCCTGCCGCGTCAAGAACGACCCCTTGATTCCGGGTCCATGCAGCGTATGCTCTGCCTCCTCAAAGGAGACGACATATGCGTACAATCTTTATGGGTGCGGCCCTGCTGCTCTCAATTCTTTTCCCGCTGACAGCCGAAGCAGACGCCACCCTGCAGATTAACAAAGCATGGTCACGGGCGACGCCGCCCGGCGCCCAGGCGGGTGTCGTCTATATGACGATTGAAAACACCGGCGCCGAAGCCGACACACTGCAAAGTGTCTCAACGCCCCTGTCCGCCAATGCCATGATTCACGAGTCGGTCATGAAGAACGGCGTCATGACCATGTCACACATGATGGCCCTGCCGATCCCGGCCAAGGGGTCCGTATTATTGGCGCCGGGCGGATTGCACGTGATGCTGATGGGCCTGACTGCAGCCCCTGAAAGCCGGCACGACCCTGCCACTGACCCTGAACTTCGAGAAAGCCGGTACCGTGACCCTCGACGTGCCGATCCTGGCACCGGGGAAAACCCTGGAATAAAAATTTAGGAGCCTTGCCATGGAGCAGCTTCTTGCCCTCTCTCTTGATCCGGCGGCATGGATTGCCCTGGTCACGCTGATCGTCATGGAAATCGTGCTGGGCATCGACAACCTGGTGTTCATCGCGATCCTGACAAACAAACTGCCGAAAGAGATACAATCCCGTGCCAGACGCATCGGTATCAGCGCCGCGCTGATCCTGCGTCTTCTGTTGCTGGCGACACTCAGTTACATCGTCGGTCTGACCGACCCGGTCATTGAAATCTTCGAAAAGGGATTCTCGTGGCGCGACATGATCCTGATTGCCGGTGGACTGTTCCTGGTCTGGAAGGCAACCCGGGAAATTCACCACAGCGTTGATCCCGATCCGGATGAAGAAATACTCAACACAGGCGTCGCCAAAATAGCTTTCAGCGCGGCCATCGTACAAATCCTGATGCTCGATCTGGTGTTTTCCATCGACAGCATCGTCACCGCCGTCGGCATGACGACGCACCTGCCGGTGATGATCATCGCCGTCATCGTCGCTGTACTGGCCATGCTGCTGGCTGCCGATCCGCTATCGAAATTCATCAACGACAACCCGACCATCGTCATGCTGGCGCTGGGATTCTTGTTGATGATCGGCACAACACTGATTGCCGACGGGATGGGCTTCCATGTACCGAAAGGCTACATCTATGCCGCGATGGCCTTCTCGGCGTTCGTCGAGGGACTGAACATGCTGTCCCGCAAACGGCAACGAAAACTAAGGGATGCCAACTCGGCTTGAGGCAAATAACTGAAAGCGTCACCCCGGCGCAGGCCGGGGTCCAGAGACGTATTCAAGGTGTCAGCGGGCGGAAAAAGCACCGCTCTGGATTCCGGTCTCAGCCGGAATGACGCGTTATCGGGGCGTCGCAGCCTAGGACAATGACTTCCTGAACAGCGCGGCCCCGGCACCAAGCGCCCTGAGCTTGCCTTCGGCGACGTGTCTCGGCAGTGGTGCCATGCCGCAGTTGGTGCAGGCAATGATGCGTTCCGGATCGACGAATTCCAGCGCCGCTTTCAGCGTTGCCGCGACTTTTTCAGGCGTCTCGATTTCCTCGGTCGCGACGTTGATGGCACCGACCAGGATTTCCTTGTCTTTCAGGATCGACATGACCTGATGCGGCACATGGCTGTCGGCGCATTCCAGCGACACCTGCTGGATCTTGCTGGCGTTAAGGGCCGGGAAGAATTCCTCGTACTGACGCCACTCGTCACCCAGCGTTTCTTTCCAGTCCAGGCTCTGCTTGATGCCGTAGCCGTAGCAGATGTGCACGGCCGTCGTGCATTTGAGACCATCCGCCGCCGCTTCCAGTGTCTGCACGCCCCATTCGGACGCTTCCCTGGTGAAGGCGTTGAAGGCCGGCTCATCAAACTGGATGACATCGACGCCGAGCGCTTCCAGTTCCTTCGCTTCTTCGTTCAACAGTTTGGCGAAGGCCATCGCCATGTCGGGCCGCGTATCGTAATAGCCATTGGCGATGGTATCGCAGATGGTCATCGGTCCCGGCAGGGTAAATTTGTATTTATTGTTTGTGTGGTCCTTGCAGAACTTGGCACCCGCTGCATGCACGGAAGTCGTGCGCTTGACTTCGGCGACGACGGTCGGCACCTCGGCATCGTAGCGGTCATTGCGGATGCCCATGGTCGTCATCTTGTTCCAGTCGATGCCCTCGATCCGTTCAAGAAACCCATGCACGAAGTGTTTGCGGAACTGTTCACCGTCGCTGACGATGTCGATCCCGGCGTCTTCCTGACATTTGATCCAGGCCAGCGCCGCATCCGATTGCCCTTCGAAAAGCAGATCGTCGGCGACCCGCCAGGGTGCCCAGAGTTTCTCCGGCTCGGCCAGCCACGCCGGTTTCGGCAAACTGCCTGCTATTGTTGTTCTGATCATGATATCCTCCCGCTGTGTCGCCCATTTTATGTCAAAGGTCGATATTTTTGCTTTTATGCTTTAGGCTTAGATAGGCGATTTGGGCGCAAAATGCACCTGTGATTGCATCTGCCCTGCCTTATTTCGCCGTAATTGGCCTATAATTTGGCCATATTGTCCACGTACCAGAAGCGAGGTATCAATGAAATCATGAGTGGACCCAAGCCCATGCTGCATAAAATCGCCCTGGTCGATGACGATCAGAATATCCTGACATCGGTTTCCATGGCCCTTGAAGCCGAAGGCTATGACGTCTCCACCTATCCCGATGGCGTCGCCGCGCTGGCCGGCATCGGTGCCCATCCGGTCGACCTTGCCGTGCTCGATATCAAGATGCCGCGCATGGACGGGATGGAACTGCTGGGCGAAATCCGCAAGACGGAAACCCTGCCGGTAATCTTCCTGACGTCAAAGGATGACGAGGTCGACGAATTGATGGGGCTCCGCATGGGAGCTGACGATTATATCAAAAAACCATTTTCGCAGCGCCTTCTGATCGAACGCATCCGTGCCATCCTGCGCCGCCGCGATGTCGGACCCGCTACCGAAGGCGAAGACGGCGAGAACGTGTTGCGCCGTGGCGAGCTGATGCTCGACCCGGACCGTCACCTCTGCACCTGGAAAGGCCGCGAGGTGACCCTGACCGTGACCGAGTTTCTTCTGGTCGAATCACTTGCCCGCCGGCCCGGTCACGTCAAGAACCGCGACCAGTTGATCGACGCGGCGTACGGTGAAAACATCTACGTCGAAGACCGCACCATCGACAGTCACGTCAAACGGCTGCGCCGGAAGTTCCGGGAAATCGACGATGAGTTCACGGAAATCGAGACGCTCTATGGTGTCGGCTACCGCTATAAGGCATAAAGCCTGAGCTTTAATTTATCGGTGGGGATCAAATGGCCAAGGGGGCAAGCGGGCGAGCCTCAGGCACAGAAAGAAGCGCAGCAGTGCTGCAAAGCCGCTTGTTTCTCCCCTCACCCGTCGCATCCTCACGGTCAATCTGCTGGCGATCGGCACTCTTGTTGCCGGGTTGCTCTATCTCGGCGAATACCGCCGCACCCTGATTGATAACGAACTGACGTCGCTGAAAGTGCAGGCGGAAATGTTTGCCGCAGCCCTTGGCGAAGGGGCCGTTGTCTCCGATGCGCCGAACGGGCAGTTTCTGGTTTCCGACGTCGCCTATCAGATTACCCGCCGCCTGGTTGAAATCACCGAAACCCGGGCCCGGCTGTTTCGCGCTGACGGCACCATGATCGTTGATTCCCGTCGCCTCGGCGGAGCCGGCGGCACAGTGCAGATCGAAATCCTGCGCCCTCCCGAGGAGGCTTTCGATCTGCTCGATTACCTGCTCGATAAATATGACGACATTGCCCGCGCACTCAGCGGCGAAAGTCCGCTGCCGAAGTACCGCGAGAACCCGATGCAGTCGGCCACCGATTTCCCGGAAACCCAGGCCGCGCTGATTGGCGAGAATGCCGTCGCTGCCCGCCGCTTCGGTAGCGGACGACCTGATGCTTTCCGCTGCCGTGCCGGTGCAGCGCTACAAGCAGGTTCTGGGCGCGATCATGCTGTCCAGAGATGGCCAACACGTCCGTAGCGCCCTGCACGATGTCCGGCTGGATATCCTCAAGGTCGTCGCCGTTGCTCTCAGCATCACCATCGCTCTATCGCTGTATCTGGCCAGCACCATCGCCCGGCCGATCCGGCTGCTGGCGATTGCCGCCGAGCGCATCCGCCATGATCGCGGTCGCAAGGAAACCATCCCGCTGCTGACCGACCGCAGTGACGAGATCGGCGATCTGGCCATCAGCCTGAAGGAAATGACCGAAGCCTTATGGCTGCGCATGGATGCCATTGAACGCTTTGCCGCCGACGTTGCGCATGAAATCAAGAATCCACTGACCTCGCTGCGTTCCGCTGTCGAAACGGCGGGACGCATCGAAGACCCGGCCCGGCGGGCAAAACTGATGGCGATCATTCTCGACGATGTCGCCAGACTGGATCGTCTGATCAGCGACATCTCGAACGCCTCAAGACTTGATGCCGAATTGAGCCGGACTGAATTCGAGACCGTTGATCTGGCCGGTGTGCTCGGCGCCATCGTCGATATGTGGAAAGCCGCCGGGCGCGAAGAAGATGCGGAGATCAGTCTGGAAATTATCTCCAACGGCGGCCTCGAGGCCGTGGGCATCGAAGATCGGCTGGTTCAGGTGTTCCGCAACCTGATCGCCAATGCCAATACATTTTCGCCCCCCGGCGGGGCGCATCCGGATTGCACTGGGACGCGACGGCGGCTGGCTGACCATTACCATTGATGACGATGGCCCCGGCGATTCCCGACGGCAAGGAGACGGCGATTTTCGATCGCTTCTACACGGCCCGTCCGGAAGGCGAAAAATTCGGCACCCATTCGGGCCTCGGCCTGTCGATCTCGAAACAGATCATTGATGTCCATGAAGGGGAAATCTGGGCGATGAACCGGCGCGGCGGCGACGGCAGCGTCATCGGTGCCCGTTTCGTGGTCAGGCTGCCGGCGTTGGGCGGTTAACGGTTGCCGTGATCTGTCAGACTTGAAACACTCATCCTTCGAGACGCCCCGGATCAGGCCCCGGGGCTCCTCAGGATGAGGAGAGCCTTTTCCAACCCTCATCCTGAGGAGGACCGCAGGTCCGTCTCGAAGGATCAGGCCTCAACAGGAACGATGCCCGGCTCATGAACGCGGACACCCGTCAACTTCACGCCAGTGCCGTCGCCCTCGACGGGGCCGGGATTTTGATCCGGGGGCCGTCCGGCGCCGGCAAGTCCGATCTGGCGCTCAGGCTGATCGATGGGGGCGCGGTGCTGGTCGCCGATGACCGTGTCGATCTTGTTAAATCCCAAACGGGCCTTGAAATGATGCCGCCTGAGAACCTCGCCGGTCTGCTCGAGGTGCGCGGCATTGGTATTGTCCGCATGAATTTCCAGGCTCCCGTACCGTTGGCGCTGATCGTTGATCTGGTGGCGTCGGACGCGGTTCCTCGCCTGCCCGAAGCGCTGAACACCGAGATTGAGGGCGTTCTTGTCCGGCATCTCGGCCTCTCAGCATTCGAAGCATCGACAGTGTCAAAAATCCGTCTTGCACTTTCTGCCGGGAATAAGGCTATGCTGGAGCCATCATGAATAGTTCCGCACCCAAAAGCCGTGTCCTTCTGGTTTCAGGCGTTTCCGGCGCCGGCAAAAGCTCGACCCTGAAACTGCTCGAAGATATCGGTTACGAAGCCGTCGACAATATGCCGCTGTCGCTGATCGGACGTTTGTTTCCGGGGCATGATAGCGGTGAAATCTCAGCGCCGGACAATCAACCCCTGGCCATCGGCGTTGATATCCGGACCCGAGATTTTGATGCGAGCCGGCTTCTGGCCCTGATGGATCAATTGACGACCGTGCCCGGTATCGAGGTCTCGCTGCTGTTTGTCGATTGCGACGATGACGTGCTGGGCCGACGCTTTGAAGAAACACGACGCCGCCACCCGCTCGCAGCAGACCGCCCGGTGATCGATGGCATCCGCCGCGAACGCCGCGCCATGGAACCGCTGCGCGCCCGCGCCGATTACGTCATCGACACCACCGATTTCGCGCTCGGCGAGCTCAAGGCACAGCTTGAACACAGCTTCGGCCTTACCGCCGATCCGGGGCTGGCCATATTCGTGACGTCATTTTCATTCAAGCGCGGTCTGCCCCGCGATGCCGATCTGGTCTTCGACGTCCGGTTTTTCAAAAACCCGCACTATGATAATGTCCTCAGACCAAAAACCGGCAGGGACAAACCGGTGCAGGATTACATCGCCGCCGATCCCGCATTCGCTGATTTCTTCGCCCACCTGACAGGCATGACCGGGCCGCTGTTGCCGCGCTATCAGGCTGAAGGTAAAAGCTATCTGACGATCACTTTTGGCTGCACGGGTGGCCGTCATCGCTCGGTTTTCATTGCCGAACGCTACCATGCATGGCTGAAAGAGAACGGCTGGCGGGCGCAAATTCGTCACAGGGACTTGGACAAAGCGTAAAAATCCGCTCACAATTCCATCAAGAACAGGGGATAAGGGATAACCGACAATGATCGGACTGGTGCTCGTTACTCATGGCCGATTGGCCATCGAACTGGTTTCCGCGCTTGAGCATGTGGTCGGGCCACAGGAAAATGTGGCTACGGTCTGTATCGGACCGGACGACGACATGGAACAGCGCAGAAGCGAAATCGTCACAAAGGCCGCCGAGGTTGAAGCCGGCACCGGCGTCATCGTGCTGACGGACATGTTCGGCGGCACGCCATCCAATCTGGCAATCTCGATCATGGACAAGGGCAACATCGAGGTGATCGCCGGGGTCAATCTGCCGATGCTGATCAAGCTCGGTTCGATTCGCGCCGACACCACCTTGCCGGAAGCCGCTCGCGAAGCGCAGGACGCCGGACGCAAATACATCAACATCGCGTCGCAGCTGCTTGATCAGGGAAGTCCCTGAACCGTCATGACAGATGGCATTCAAGAACGACGCCTGACCATCCAGAACAAGCGCGGCCTGCATGCACGCGCTGCCGCCAAGTTTGCGGCCACCGCCGGCAACTTCGATTGTGACATCGAAGTCGAACGCAACGGGCAGAGCGTTCCCGGCCGCTCGATCATGGGCCTGATGATGCTGGCCGCCAGCACCGGCACGGACATCATCGTCCGGGCCAAGGGTGAGGACGCACTTGATGCCCTCGACGCCATCGAAGCGCTGATCGCTGACAAGTTCGAGGAAGACTGAAGCGATGTCGAAAAAGCCGACCGGGAAACAATCCTCGCGCAAGAGCGAAGAGCGCATCTTCAAGGGACTGGCAGCAGCCCCCGGCATCGCCATCGGCAAAGCCTACGTGCGCTTCGCCGACAGCATCGAAGTCAGGGAATACACGATTGCCAAATCAAAAATTCCGGCCGAGATCAAACGACTTGATGATGCCGTCGTCGAAGCGCGGCGGCAGATCAATGCCCTGCAGAAACGCGCCGGTGAAATGCGTGGCGCTGCCGGTGAGGAACTGGTCTTTCTGTTCGATGCCTATCTCGGCATGCTTGATGATTCCAGGCTGGTGCGCGGTGCCCGCAAGGCCATCGAAGACGAGCAGATCAACGCCGAAGCCGCCGTCCAGCATCAATACACCATCGTCGCCAAACGCTTTGAGGCGATGGGGGATGCCTATATCGCAGCGCGTCTCGATGATATCCGCGAAGTGGCGCAGCGGCTGATCGGCAATCTGGTCCGCGCCCCGAACAAGGCGCCGCCGAAACCGCTGAAAGGCGGCATCATCGTCGCCGAACAACTGAGCCCGGCCGACATGGCACAGATCGATCCCGACAGTGTCGATGCCGTGGCCGCAGCACTGGGCGGCACCGAGGGGCATACCGCAATCATGGCCCGCGCCCTTGGCCTGCCCGCCGTGCTCGGCATTACCGATCTTATCGGTGGCGTCTCGCAGGGTGATATCGTCATCGTTGACGGCTATACCGGCAAGATCATCATTCAGCCGACGGCTGACACCATCAAGAAATATGAGAAGCGCCAGGCCGAAAAACGGCGCGGTGCCCGCGCACTCGACCGGTTACGCTTTGAGCCGGCAACATCCCGGGACGGTACGACCATCCAGTTGATGGCCAACGTCGAGCTGCCCGTCGAGATGGAAGCGGTAAAACTATCCGGCGCCGAGGGCGTTGGCCTGCTGCGCTCGGAATTCATGTTCATGAACCGCGACGATATCCCGAGCGAGGACGAACAGGTGCGCGTCCTGAAGCAGATCGTCGGCTCCATGAAGAAACTGCCGGTGACCATCCGCACCCTCGACATTGGCGGCGAAAAACCGGCACCGGCACTGTTGTCTGAAATTGATGAAGCGGCAGCTTCGGCGCTGGGCCTGCGCGGGATTCGCCTGTCACTCGCCAATCCCGATACCCTGCTGACCCAGTTCCGGGCCTTCCTCAGGGTCGCACCGGGGCGCAACATCCGCATATTGCTGCCAATGGTATCGACACCCGGCGAAGTAAAAACGGGCCAAGGTGATCCTTGCCGAAGCCGCCGCAAGCCTGAAGCGCGACGGCTTCACGCTGCCCGACCCGCTGCCGCCGATCGGCGTCATGATCGAGGTGCCCGGTGCCGCGCTGACCGCCGACGCGCTGGCCCGCGCCTGTGACTTCTTCGCCATCGGCTCAAACGATCTGACCATGTACACACTGGCCGTCGACCGCGCCAACGAGCATGTGGCACATCTGTTCAACACCCTGCATCCGGCGGTGCTCAGACTGATCCAGTTCACGACTCAGGCCGCACTCAGGGCCCGGATCCCGGTCTCGATCTGCGGCGAGATCGCCGGTGATCCGCGCTACACGGCACTGCTGGTCGGCCTTGGCCTGCATGATCTGTCGATGACCGCCAGCAAGATCCCGCTGGTCAAAAAGCGGATTCGCGATATGGATGCCCTGGCCGCCAGCCAGCGCGCCCAGCAGATCATGGAACAGTCTGACCAGGGCCGCATCGCCATGATGATCGACGATTTCAACGCACTGGCTTAGCCCCTCACCCTGCCCTCTCCCCGAGGAGAGGGTTGAATTAGATGCACTTCCCCTCTCCCTTTGGGAGAGGGTGGCAAGCGCAGCGCGCCGGATGAGGGTCTTTTCCGTCTCGCGATAGCCCCCTCACCCCGCCTTCTCCCCGTGGAGAGAGGGTGATTTTTCCCCTTGCTCCAAACCGTCCGGGCCGGTATAAACACGGCCAACGACAAGATATAAAGAAATCTTTATGTCTTTAACTGTTTCTCAAATCGAGCACGGAGCTGAATGACATGAGCACTTTTACGGACTGCAAAGTCGCCGACATGAGCCTCGCCAAATGGGGCCGCAAGGAACTCGACATCGCCGAGAGCGAAATGCCCGGCCTGATGTCGACCCGCGAGGAGTATGGCGCATCGCAGCCGCTGAAGGGTGCCAAGATTGCCGGTTCCCTGCACATGACGATCCAGACCGGCGTGCTGATCGAAACCCTGCAGGCACTGGGCGCGGAAGTCCGCTGGGCCTCTTGCAACATCTATTCGACGCAGGATCACGCCGCCGCCGCCATCGCAGCCAAGGGCACACCAGTTTTTGCCACCAAGGGCGAGACGCTTGAAGAATACTGGCAGTACACGCACGAGATTTTCAACTGGGCCGGCAACACCGGTCCGAACATGATCCTTGATGACGGCGGCGACGCGACGCTGCTGATGCATCTTGGGAAAGAGGCCGAGAAAGACCTTTCGGTTCTGGGCAAGCCCGACAGCGAAGAGGCCGAGGTCATGTTCGCCGCGATCAAGGCGAAGCTGAAGACCGACCCGACCTGGTACACGGATCATTCAAAGGACATCAAGGGCGTCACCGAGGAAACCACCACCGGCGTGCATCGTCTTTATGATATGGCGAAAAAAGGCTCGCTGATGTTCCCGGCCATCAACGTCAACGATTCCGTCACCAAATCCAAATTCGACAACAAATACGGCTGCCGTGAAAGCCTGGTCGACGCAATCCGCCGTGCCACCGACGTCATGATGGCCGGCAAGGTCGCTTGCGTCGCCGGTTTCGGGGATGTCGGCAAGGGGTCTGCGGAAAGCCTGCGTCACGCCGGTTGCCGCGTCATGGTCACCGAAGCCGATCCGATCTGCGCCCTGCAGGCGGCGATGGAAGGCTTTGAAGTCGTGACCATGGAAGAAGCCCTGCCGCGCGCCGATATTTACTGCACCGCGACCGGCAACGTCGACGTGATTACCGTCGATCACATGCGCAAGATGAAAGACCGCGCCATCGTCTGCAACATCGGCCACTTTGACAGCGAAATTCAGGTTGCCGGCCTGAAGAACATGAAATGGGACGAGATCAAGCCGCAGGTCGACGAGATCGAATTCCCGGACGGCAACCGCATCATCCTTCTGGCGCAGGGTCGTCTTGTGAACCTCGGTTGCGCCACCGGCCACCCGAGCTTCGTGATGTCGGCAAGCTTCACCAACCAGACGCTGGCGCAGATCGAGCTTTGGGCCAACAACAAGGACGGCAAGTACAAGAACGACGTTTATGTGCTGCCGAAGCATCTGGACGAAAAAGTCGCCGTGCTGCACCTGGCGAAACTTGGCGCCAGCCTGACGACGCTGACGAAAAAGCAGGCCGACTACATCGGCGTGCCGGTCGACGGTCCGCACAAGCCGGAAACGTATCGTTACTAATCCAATGTGAGGGCATTCTTGCCCTCACCACTTCCTGTCATCCCGGAACGGCGAGAGCCGTATCCGGGACCCAGCAATTTTCCTGTATAAAAATGGGTTCCCGCTTTCGCGGGAATGACGTGTTTTTTTATAAGTTAAGCCTTTGACAGAAAACCATCGTCCATCCCGGCGCTGATCGCGTATAAATCCACCCATGAGCACCGACAAAACCATGTGGATCATCGCCGGGCCGCCGGGGGCCGGGAAAAGCACGCTGGCCGCCAAGCTTTTTCCGGGCGAGATCGGCACGTCCCGGCATATCGACGCTGATGATACCCAGGGCTTTGCCGCCGCCGACGATCTGCCGGCGGGGCTGCATAAACGCATCATCCCGGTTTCCAAACGCCTCGAGATCGCCGAAGCCGGGAACCGCAGCTTTGTCGTCGAAAGCCGCCTGATGAGCCGGAAACTCCCTGTCTGCAGCGGTGCGCTTGCGCCGCCGGGGCTGGGGGGTGACGCTGATTTATCTGGCACTGCCGAAAATCCAGCTGTGCCGGGAGAGAATCCGCGCCCGCATCGCCAGGGGCGGCGACGATATCGACGATGCCCTGATGGAGCGCACCTTCGCCGCATCCATGGACAATCTCCCGCGCTACATCGATGCCGCCGGGCGCTGGCTGATCATCGACAGTTCGGGCGCCCGCAAACCGTTGATCGCGCACGGCAGCTATGCCGGTGCGGTACCGCTGCAGGGTGATGCGCTGCGTGGCCTTTTGCCCGGCTATCCGTTCCTGCCGGCAGCCAACGCAGTCAAGGCAGATCCCTGGTTCGAGCCGATCATCACAACGTTCAGCCAGCTATCGCGCTGGCAATCGACACTGGATCATCTGATGCGTATTGCCGACAACATGCAGACGGGTCGCGAGGCCTGAATATTTATCCCCATAAATTCCCGCCAATATCACCGCTGGGACAACGCTTTTCTTGGCCCCGGCACTTAAGCAGCGTAAACTTCCTGCGTGTTTGAACAATTTTCAACCCTGACGCCCTTTGTCATCGGCATCGTCATCGGCGCCCTGATCGTGATGCCGTTCGCGCTCATTTACCGTGCCCGCGCCCGCGATGCTTCGGCTGAGCGGCGCCGTGTCGAAGCCGTCGCCAACCGGACCCGCGGCGTGCTCGCCGCATCACCCGACGGCATTTTCATGTGGGATAACGCCAGCGGCGGCATCAGCTGTTCCAGTCGGCTGGCCGACATGCTGAGCCTCGACGGCGGCACCTTGTCGCGCTATGACGATATCCGCGCCTGTTTCGAGGGCGAAAACCTTCAGAAACTGGAGCAGAACGTCAGCCTGCTCCGCGCCAAAGGCACACCCTTCAGTATCGTCCTCGAACGGGGCGAGCAGATTTTTCAGGCGCTCGGCTCGCGCGCGCAGGGCCCCAACAATGAAGCCGTCGCCGACATCGTCTGGATGCGCGACGTCAGTCAGGCCGCCAGACAGGTCTCGTTGCAGCCCTATCCTCAGGAGCAGGCAAGCGGGCTCAGTGCGCCCGCCCCAGCCGGTGCCCCGCTTCGCAACACATCGGGACTGGACGACAAGCATCTGACGGCCCTGCTCGATACCCTGCCGATCCCGCTCTGGCTCAGGGATGCCGATCTCAATCTGGCATTCGTCAACCGCGCCGCGGAAGGGATCACCGGTCTTGATGCCAGCGTCGGTGCCGAAGCCCGTGCCTCGAACAAACCCAGCCATGCAATCACCGAGATCACCGAACAGGGCAAGGGCCGCCGTGTCCGCGTCACAGAAACGCCGCTGGCACCGGGCAATGGTGCCAAAAGCGGCACGCTCGGCTTTGCCATCGATGCCGATGCCATCGCATCCGGCGCGCCGGCTTCAGCCCCGATCCCGGTCCCTGTCGCCGCACCGCCGGTCGAACTTCTGCGACCCCTGGAAATCGGCGTCGCCGTGTTTGACGGCGATACCACGCTGGTCGCCGCCAACGCTGCCTTTGCCGATCTGTGGCGGCTCGATCACGACTGGCTGGATACCCGGCCCGGCATGAGCGATCTGCTGAACAGACTCCGTGAATTGCGCCGCCTGCCGGAAGTTGCCGATTTTTCCGAATTCCGCCGTTCCGAGCTATCGCGCTTTGGCGGACTGGACCGGATCGTCGAGGACGAGTTGCATCTGCCGGACGGGCGGACTTTGAAGCGCCGCTTCGGTGCCTTGGCTGACGGCGGTCTGGTGGTCAGCTGCGAGGATGTATCCGATCATCTGAGCATGCAGCGTTCGCTCAAATCCCTCGACCGGGTGCAGCGGACAACGCTGGAAAACATGCGCGAGGGGATCACCGTGTTTGGCGGCGATGGCCGCCTGCAACTCACCAACACGACGCTCAGGAAACTCTGGAACCAGAGCGAGGAGGACCTGCCGCTCGGCAGCCGCCTGCCCGACGTGATCCAGATTTTCGGCATGCAGATGGCCGCCAACAACGAGCCCTGGTCAAAGCGCAAGGAGCGGATCGCTGCCGCCGTTCTCGACCGGACTTTCTCAAAAGGCCGGTTCGATCTGGTCAACGGCAAGATCATTGCCTTCGCCAATATTCCATTGCCCGACGGTGCAACGCTGGTCAGTTATGTCGATATCACCGACACCTACAGGGTCGAGGAAGCGCTGCGCCAGCGCGCCCGCACACTGGTTGAAGCCGACCGCATGAAAACCGAGTTTATTGCCAACGTGGCGATGGAAGTGCGCACCCCCCTGAACACCATTCACGGCTTCGCCGACATTTTGCGTCAGGAAATGTTCGGCGACATGAACCGCCGTCAGATGGAATATGCCGGCGGCATCGTCGAGACGTCAGAACGGATGATGGCGGTGGTGACCGATATCCTGGATCTCGCAACCATCGACGCCGGACGCATGGAATTGAACAAGGACACCGTCGATCTGCACGCTGTTCTCGTCAATGCCTTCAACATCGTCAAGGAACAGGCCCGGCGCAAAACCATCAAGATCGATTTTGACTGCCCGCCCGATATCGGCTGGATCAATGCCGACGACAAGCGGCTGACGCAGGTTGTCTTCAACCTGCTGACCAATGCCATCAACTTCACACCGAAGCTCGGTCATATCGCGCTGGCGGCGACACGCAATGACGACTGGATCGACATTACCGTATCCGACAGCGGCCCCGGCATTGCAAAGGCCGATCGCAAGCGGGTTCTCGAGCCCTTTGGCCGCGTCCAGGATGGTGCGCACCCGAACAAAGGCTCAAGCAATGGCCCAGGCCTCGGCCTGACCATCGTCAAGCGATTCGTCGAATTGCACGGTGGCGCGGTTGATATCCGTTCGAACAAATCACGCGGCACCACGGTTATTTGCCGCATTCCTGTTGACGCCGATAGTGTGCAAGGTGTTGCATCCTTTGATACGGATCGTGCTACCCTGGACGAGCACGCAGCAGAATAGACCGGGATCGCCCGGGCGGAGAGAGAACGTGGACTTACAGACCCTATGCATCGTCATCATACTCGGCGCCGCCGTATGGATGCTGGTCCGTGCCATGATCGCCGCCGGCAGGACCAATGCCATGGGCCGGAAACGCACCGCGAATAAAGCACCCGCCGGTGCGCTGGCACTCAATGATGCGCTGGACAAACTGAATGAAACGGTCCGCATCCTGCAGCAGGGACTGGGCGATCAGGCGCCCGGCCGCAACGACCCGTCGGGCCGGCGTTTCTATATCGCCTATCTGGTCGGCATCGCCCGCGAAATCGCCAAGATGAACCGGGTCGCCTATGGCCCCGCACTGGAAACACCGATCCGCATGGAAATGATCCGGCTCGGCATCGGGATCGGTGCCGGCAGCGAAATCATGGCCCGCCTGATGGCCAGCGATGAAGGCCAGCAGGGCCTGATCGCCGGCGAGATGGATGGCCTCGACGCCTGCGATCCGACATTCACCGGCCCCTACTTCGCCCGGATCCTGTCCTATTTCACAGACGCGGAAGTGCGCGGCCCGCGCTGAACAGCCCCTGTATCAAAGCGCTTCGACCGCTTCACAGAGACGCGCGATTTCAGCCTCGTCGTTATAATAATGCACGGACGCCCTGACCACATCGGCAAGGCCCCGCTTGTCCATATCGATCAGGGTCGAGCCGCGCCCGGAAACCGAGACGTTGATTTTTTTCTTTGCCAGTGCCGACTTGATCTCAAGGTTTGCCACACCGGCCTTGGTAAAGGTGGTGATGCCGCATTTCTCATCACCGATATCTGTGACCGTCACGCCGGGGATTCCTGCCAGTGACGCTCTCAGCGTGCCGGCCAATCCGGTGACGCGTTGGTGGATCGCATCCATCCCCCAATCCAGCGCGTAATCGACGGCAACGCCCAAGCCGATCACACCGGCGATATTGAATTCCCAGTTCTCGTAGCGTTTCGCAGTCGGCACGATGTCGAAGTGATCGCGGCTCGTCCAGCGTGCCGCATGCAGATCGAGGAATGTCGGCTCAAGCTCGGCAATGCGCGACTTGCGCACATAGAGAAAGCCGGTGCCGCGTGGACCCCGCAGATATTTCCGCCCCGTCACCGACAGCGCGTCACAACCGATCTTCTCGACATCGAGGGGGATTTGTCCCGCGGACTGGCAGGCATCGAGCAGATAATAAATGCCGGCAGCACGGGCGATACGGCCAATCGCTTCGACCGGATTGACCAGACCGCCGTTGGTCGGCACATGGGTGACGGATATCAGCTTCACCCGATCATCAATCAGGTTCTCCAGCGCCTTGATGTCGACGCTGCCGCCGGCATCGCTGGGCGCGACAACGACGTCGACGCCATGGGTTTCCTTGGCCTGCAAATACGAGATGTAATTGCTGGCGTATTCGGCTTCGACGGTGATGATCCTGTCGCCGGGCTTGAGATGCCTGAGCATGGCATGGAACGCCATCAACCACGCCACCGAGGCGTTCTCGACGATGGCGATTTCATCGGCCTCGGCATTCAGCACTGTCGCCACGGCCTGATAGGTTCGCTCCCGAAGCGCATGATTGACTGCCGCCGCTTCATAGCCGCCGATCTCGGATTCCAGTTTCAGATGCGCCATCACCGCATCCAGCACCGGTGTCGGCATCAAACCGGCGCCGGCATTGTTGAAATGCGTGACGTGCCTGGTGCCGGGAGTTTCGGCACGCGCCCGGGCAATATCAAAAGTCATTCATCATCTCCGTTTATTTATTGCAAGGCAGGCTCGAATAGTAGAGCGAGATGTCGTGGAGAACGGCGTCACCGAGACTGCGAACCTGCCCCTCCATCACGACCGAGCGCCGTTTTTCCTGACCATCCCCTGCCTGCATTTTGGCCGCCTTGTAACTCTTCAATTGCTGTTCCAGATACAACGCGTCCTGACCGGCAAGATTGGGCATGTTTGTATCTTTGGAAATACCGGACTTGTCGTGACAGATCTGGCAACGCACCGCAACCTGCGGCGGCGGCAACGGCGCCTTGCTGGCACCCTGCAGACAGGGCAGGCCCGCGTAAAATGCCGAAACATCAGCAATCGCCAGGTCGGACAGGCCGATCACATACGGATCCATGATCGTGCTGGACCGGCGTATCTGTTTTCGCGTCAACGCATCGCTTTCGACAAATGTTGAATAGCCTGCGCGCAGCTTTGCAGAATCCCGCATGGCTTCCAGCTGATTGACAAGATAACCGTAATTTTGCCCCGCCAGATTGGGAAAGCCTTCGATTCGGTTCATCCCGTCCAGCCCATGACAGCTCTGACAGGATTTGGCGATAATCCGGCCGACCGCCGCATCACCGGCGGCATGACTGTGATGCGAAGAAATCATGAGCAGCGGGATGAATAAAAACAGATATCCTGACTTTATCATGCTGGAATCGTGTCCTTCTGATGCGCGTTTCACCATGCAGGGGCTAGTTGAGTTTAACCAGTCAGGGTCGTGTGGGCAGCCCCTTTGTCGTCGAATATTCGAAGTGCAGCGCCTTGTCCGGAAACACCACGCCATGCGCATGGTGCGCGGCGGTGGCGGCTTCGGCAAAACCGGTCAGGATCAGTTTGAGTTTGCCCGGATAGGCGGCGATGTCGCCGATGGCATAGATTCCGGCTCTGGCAGTCCGGGCAGTTTGCGGCTCAACCGGAATGCCGTTGCTGTCCGCATTCAGTCCCCAGTCCGAAATCGGGCCCAGGCTTTGCTCGAGCCCATAGAACGGCAACAGCACATCGGCTTCAAGGCGGCGTTCCCCACCATCCAGATCGGCAACGATGACCGCTTCCAGCACACCGTCCGCCCCTTCAAGGCGTTCCAGCTGAAACGGTGTTACCAGCGTGATCGCGCCGCTGTCGGCCAATGTATGTAATTGGCGGACACTCTCGTCCATGGCCCGGAATTTTGCGCGGCGATGCACGACCTGAACGGTTGCGGCAACCGAGGACAACTGGATCGCCCAATCGACGGCGCTGTCGCCACCCCCGCGATGACGACGCGCTTGCCGGCAAAATCATGAATTTTCCGGACCATGTATTGAACACCCAGACCCGCGCCCTGCGTCTCGTAATGGGCGATGCCGTCAAGCGGTGGACGTTTCGGGCCAAAAGCCCCGACTCCGGCGGCGATCATGACCGCCTTGGCCTCAATCACGGTACCGGCCGATGTTGAAAGCCTGAAGCTCCCTGCCGATCCATCCAGCGTGGTGACCTGCTGGTTCAGGTGAACGGGTGCCTGGAACGGCGCGATCTGGCGTTCCAGCTGACGCACAAGATCACCTGCCGCAATTTCCGGCAGCGCCGGAATATCGAAGATCGGCTTTTCCGGATACAGCGCCGCGCACTGCCCGCCGATCTCCTCAAGCGCATCAATCAGGCGGCATTTCATGCCCAGCATGCCGCATTCAAACACCGCGAACAGACCGACCGGACCGGCACCGATAATCGCCACATCGGTCGAGACCGTTTCGGGAAGTGCAGAGATTGTCACGTGACCAGTTCCTTCGTCGCCGCTTTGATGGTGTCCATGCTAGGATGGGTGCCAATGGGCGGTGGTTCAAGCCTTGTTCGCTGCCGATACGGAAGATACAAACGCAAGCATGCTTGATCAGACACACACCATCGCCGACGTCGTGCTTGCCGATGAAGCCGGAACCCGGTCCCTGGCAGCGCTTCTGGCCGGCCATGTCGTCAGAGGCGACGTGATCGCGCTGGAAGGCACGCTTGGCATGGGCAAAACCGCATTTGCCCGGGCCCTGATCAACGCCCTGCCCGGCCCCGAAGAAGAAGTGCCGAGCCCGACCTTCACGCTGGTGCAGACCTATGAGCGGGGTGATCTCGATATCTGTCATTTCGATCTGTACCGGCTTGAGAATCCTGACGATGCGTATGAGCTCGGCATCGAGGATGCTTTTTTCGACGCCGTCAGTCTGATCGAATGGCCGGAGAAGCTCGGTACCCTTCTGCCGGAAGGCCATCTCAGGGTCACGCTCAGCGATGTTGATAAGCCAGAGGGGCGCAGGATGACGATTACCGGCAACAGCCACTGGGCCGACCGGCTCGGCGATCTTTTCAAGGAATCCGGCACCAATGGATAAACGCGCTGAACCCCGCATGACGTTTCTGGCCAACGCCGGATGGGCCGGTGCCCAGGCTGTCCGTGCTCGCTGCCGATGCGTCCTTTCGCTGCTATTACCGGGTCCGCCTCAATGACCGGGTCTGCGTGCTGATGGATGCACCGCCACCCGATGAGGATATCCGCCCGTTCGTACAGATTGCCGGTTATCTGGCCCAGCTCGGCTTCAGTGCGCCGAAAATTCTCGCTGAAGACACCCGGCGCGGTTTCCTGCTGCTCGAGGACCTGTGGGTGACGATACCTACACCCGGGTTCTGGAAAGCGGCGGTGATCCGCAACAGCTTTACGACATCGCCATCGATACGCTGGTGCATCTGCACGAATTGTCCTCGGCCTCGACCGCCCCGGCCGAAACGCCTGCTTATGATATGGGCAGGCTGATGGCCGAAGTGATGCTGTTCATCGATTGGTATCTGCCGGCCATCGGGATCAAAATTTCAAATCCCGCACGTGAAGCCTATGACGCCGCATGGCGCACGGTATTTTCAGAAATCGCCGAGCGCAGGGAAACGCTGGTGCTCAGGGATTTCCATGTCGACAACCTGATGTGGCTGCCGGGTCGGACGCAGACGGCACGGTGCGGGCTGCTTGATTTTCAGGACGCCCTGATCGGTGCCAGAGCCTATGATCTGATGTCGCTGGTCGAAGATGCCCGGCGCGATATTGAGCCAAAGCGTGCCGACCGATTGATCGCCCGGTATGTCGCGGCCTGCGGCGATGTTCGCGAAAACGATCTGCGGCGCGATATCGCCATTCTTGGTGCCGGGCGGCACGCCAAGGTAATCGGCATTTTCACCCGGCTTAGCCGACGCGACGGCAAGGCGCAGTATCTGGTTCACATTCCGCGCGTCTGGCGGCTGCTCGAACGGTCCCTTGGCCATCCTGATCTGGCACCCGTTGCCGGGTGGTTCGCCGAGCATGTCCCGACTGGCAAGCGTCTGACGCCCGAAGCCGAGAGGGGATCCGATGCGGTGTAAAACGCCGACGACGGCGATGGTTCTGGCGGCGGGTTACGGCAAGCGGATGCGGCCGATGACCGACACCATGCCGAAACCAATGGTGCCTGTGAACGGCAAGCCGTTGATCGGCCACGTCATCGACCGGCTGGCCCGCACAGGCGTGACCCGGGCCGTCGTCAACGTGCATTATCTGGGTCAGCAGATCCGGGATTATCTTGAACCGGAAGATCGGATGGACATCATCTTCTCGGAAGAAACCGAGCTTCTCGAAACCGGCGGCGGCATTAAAAACGCCATGACCGAATTGGGCACGGAACCCTTCTATGCTGTCAATTCCGATGCCTTCTGGCTGGACGGGTATGAAGATACGCTGCTCCGCCTGGCCCGGGAATGGAAGGACGACACCATGGATGGCCTGCTATTGTTGCAATCGACCGTGGAAAGCCACGGCTATGAAGGGATGGGAGATTTCGTCGCCGATCCGCTCGGCCGTCTCAAGCGCCGCCCCCAGAGTGAGGTTGCGGCCTGGCTGTTTGCCGGTGTGCAGATTCTGCACCCCAGGTTGTTCAAGGACAGCCCGGACGGCGCATGGTCGCTGAACGTGGTTTTCGACAAGGCGTTGGAGGCCGACCGGCTGTATGGCGTTATCCATGACGGCGAATGGTTTCATATCGGCACCCCGGACGGTCTGGCCGAGGCCGAAGCGTTCCTTAACCAGCCGTACGCCGGCGACAGGAAGCGATAGACGATCATGTTCGAAGGACCGGCCCCACGCATCACAACGATTGATAGTGGCGTCGCTTTCGTAGACGCGCTGGCCTCAAGGCTGATCACACACACCGGCGGCGATCCGATGCGCCTTGCCGAGATGCGTATTCTGCTGCCGACCCGGCGCGCCTGCCGGGCACTGGCCGATGCATTCTTGCGCCAGAGCGGCGGCGGCGTGCAGTTGTTGCCGACCATGACGCCGCTGGGCGATATGGACGAAGAAGAGTTGTCGATTGCCGAAACCACGGTCCCCGCCGGCGCAGCCGGCACCGCTGATCTGCCACCGGCAATCCCATCCCTGAAACGCCAGCTCCTGTTGAGTCTGGCCGTCATGGCCCTGCCCGACCACCGCATGCAACCGGTGCAGGCGACGGCACTGGCACTTGAGTTGGCCAAGCTGATTGACCGCATGGCGACGGAAAATTGTAATCCCGAAGACCTGCGCACACTGGTCCGGGATGACGACCGCTATGCCGAGCACTGGCAGGAAGTGTTGCGGTTTCTGGATATCCTGATTTCCAGGTGGCCCGATATTCTTGCCGCCGAAGGCGCCCTTGATCCGGCCGCCCGACGCAATGCCCTGCTGGCGGCACAGGCCAGACTGTGGCAGGAAAGCCCGCCCAAAACCCCCGTCATCGCCGCCGGCTCAACCGGCTCGATCCCGGCCACTGCCGATCTGCTGGCGGTCATTGCCGGGCTGCCGCAGGGGATGGTGATCCTGCCCGGTCTCGACAAGGACATGCCGGATGCCGCATGGGATGCACTCGGGTTGAGCCACCCGCAATTCGGCCTCAAACAACTGCTGTCCCGCCTTGATGTTGCCCGCGCCGAGGTGGCCGAGTTCACCGCACCGGCCGAGGCGCGCCCGGCGCCGGCCTGCTTCAGCGGCCCTGATGCCGGCCAGCGCACCAGCGGTTGATCTGCCGACTGAGCCGAGATCGGCGCAGCGCTTGCAGGTGTCACGCGGATCGCATTGTCCAGAGCGAGCGAGGAAGCGGCCGTTATCCCGTGGCCATGCGCCGGACACTGGAGACGGCGGGCAAAACCTGCGCGCTGATCACGCCGGACCGGGGGCTCGCCCGCCGGGTCGCGGCCGCGCTCAGACGCTTCCGCCTGGATGTCGATGATTCTGCGGGCAAGCCCCTTGCGGCAACACCGCCCGGTGCCTTTTTGCGGCTTGTTGCCGATGCCTGCGCCGAGCGGCTGGCACCCGTTCCACTGCTGGCGCTGCTCAAGCACCCGCTGGCGTCGGGCGGCATGGCAGGCGGCGATTTCCGCGCTCTGGTGCGGGGGCTTGAACTCGCTGCACTACGCGGCCCGCGCCCGGCACCCGGACTTAAAGGCCTGCAGGAAGCGCTCGGCGGCGACCCGAAGCACGCGCATCTGAGACCCCTGCTGGCAATTTGCGAAGCAGCACTGAAACCACTTGTCGACGGGCTGGCGCAGGGCACAGGGGATTTTGCAGAAATTCTCAAGCTGCATGTCGCCTCAGCCGAGGTACTGGCCGGCGATGATGTCTTGATCGGCAGCCAGCGCCTGTGGTCCGGCGAAGCCGGCGAAGCGGCGGCGCATTTCATTGCCGAACTTTCAGACAGCTTGAGCGTACTCGGCCCGCAACCCCGCGATGCCTATCCCGGCCTGTTCGACGGCCTGATGGACGGCCGCGTCGTCAGGCCCCGTTTCGGTGTGCATCCACGCCTGTTCATCTGGGGTTTGCTGGAAGCCCGCTTGCAGCACGCCGACACGGTCATCCTGGGTGGCCTCAATGAAGCCACCTGGCCGCCGGCACCCGAGACCAACCCATGGATGAGCCGGCCGATGATGGCCGACCTCGGCCTTGAGTTGCCGGACCGCCGGATCGGCCTGACGGCGCACGATTTCCAGCAGGCCTTCTCTGCCGCGGAAATCATCCTGACCCGAGCCGAGCGGATCGGCGGTGCGCCGACCGTGCCGTCACGCTGGCTGCTCAGGATCGATAATCTTCTGGAGCGGGCCGGATTGCCGGATCGTCTCGCCCCCGACCCGGGTGTGCCGTGGCTGAAATGGGTCGAGGCACTGGACGCCGCCGAGCGCATCCAGCCGGTCATCCCCAACCCCTGCCCGCCGCTTGCGGCGCGCCCCACACAGCTGTCGGTGACGCAAATTGAAACCCTGATCCGCGACCCCTATGCGATCTATGCCAGGCACATCCTGAAGCTGAAGGTCCTTGATCCGCTGGACGACAACCCGGGCGCCGCCGACCGCGGCACGCTGATCCATGGTGCTTTGGAAGAATTCGTCCGCACCTATCCGAAGGCGCTGCCCGATGATGCCGAACGCCGTCTGATTGATATCGGACGCAGTGTGTTTGCCGAACATCTGGCCAGACCCGGCGTGCGGGCGTTCTGGTGGCCCCGGTTTGTGCGCATTGCCGAATGGTTCGTCGAATGGCAGCGTGGCCGTCTGGCCGAGGGCTGGCAGGTCACCTTTGCTGAAGATACCGGCAAGCTGGTCATTGATGCCATCGAAGGCGGCTTCACCATCACCGCCAAGCCCGATCGCATCGATGTGCGCCCCGAGCTTGGTCTGTCGATCATTGATTACAAAACCGGACAGGCGCCGAGCGCCAAGCAGGTCGAAGCGATGTTCAGCCCGCAGCTGCCGCTGGAAGCCGCGATGGCAAAACAGGGGGCCTTTAAGGGCGTGCCCGCCGAAGCCGCCGTTGAGCTTATGTACGTCAAGCTGTCCGGTGGCCGCAAGCCGGGTGAGGCGAAGCCGCTCAAGCTCAAAGCCGACATCGATGAGCTGATAGACAAGACGATGACTGGCGTAAATCAGCTGATCACACAATATGCCGATCCGAAACGGAGCTACTCTCGTCGCAGCCGCGTCCGCAGTATGAAAACAAGTTCGGCGATTACGATCATCTGGCCCGTGTCGCCGAGTGGCGCGGTGCCGGTGGCGGCGAGGACGATGCATGAACGGTGTACCAACATTCCGCGTCCGCAATCGCACCAATCAGCAGATCACCGCAGCAACGCCGGCGGCGTCGGTGTGGGTCTCGGCCAACGCCGGGACCGGCAAGACCGGCGTGCTGGTCGACCGCATTTCGAGGCTGTTGCTGGCCGGTGTCGCACCGGAACGGATTTTATGTCTGACCTTCACCAAGGCGGCGGCGGCAGAAATGGCCAACCGGCTATCGGAACTGCTGAGCAGCTGGTCAGCCATGCCCGACGCGGTGATCGCCGAAGAGCTGCATGCGCTGGGCGAGCATCCCGTTGACGCGGCCCTGATCGACCGTGCGCGAAGGCTGTTTGCAGAAACCCTTGAAGCGCCGGAAGGCTTGAGAATCAGGACCATCCATTCGTTCTGCGAATCCCTGCTTGGCCGCTTTCCGCTGGAAGCACAGATCGCCCCCGACTTCCGCGTCATGGATGAGCGTGACCAGCGCGAACTGCAACTGCTGGCCCGCGACCATGTGCTGAGCGATGCCGAAGCCAGCGGCACGGTGCTGGCCGATGCGCTCGGTGCGATTGCCGCGCTGGTCAACGAGGACCAGTTTGCCGAGCTGATGAAGGAACTGGACGGCAGCCGGGCGAAGTTCCGCACCGCCCTGCTTCAATTTGGCGGTCCGGAACGGCTTGCCGACGCCGTCTATGATTATTTCGGCATTGACCCTAAAACAACCAAAGACGACATCATCCGCGATGCCTGCACCGTCGATGACAAGACACGGGCTGATCTTGAACGGCTGTGCGCAGCCTGGGATCATGGCGCCTCAACAAATAAAAAAATGGCCGAAGATACCCGGACCTGGCTGGTGATGCAGCCCGAACAGCGCATGCCGCTGTGGCACGATTTATATGCATCACTGTTCATCAAAAAAGACGGCGATCTGAAAGCAAACTCGACATTGCTGGCGAAATCGGCGCTGGCCAGTGATCCCGGTGCGCTCGACATCGCGCTTGAACTGGGCACACAGTGCCTCGCCATCAAGGACCTGATCCGGTCGATCAACATCTGTGCTGCAACCCGTTCGCTGATCCTGCTCGGTGCGGCGCTGATCGATGCTTACGAAGGCATCAAGCAGCATCGCGGCAACCTTGATTATGACGATCTGATCGGGCGCGCATCGGCCCTGCTCGGCAGCCAGTCCGGCATCAGCTGGGTACACTATCAAACTGGACGGCGGCATCGAGCACGTACTGGTCGATGAGGCGCAGGATACCAGCCCCGAACAGTGGCAGGTGATCGAGGCGATTGCGTCCGACTTCTTTTCCGGACAAAGCCGCTACGAGGAAACCGCCGAGCGGCCGCGCACCATGTTTGCTGTCGGCGATGAAAAGCAGTCGATCTACAGCTTTCAAGGTGCCGACCCGGCGATGTTCGGGGCCATGAGCAAACGCTTTGCCGCACAGGTCACCAGCATTGATCAACACTGGCAGTCGGTCGCCATGGCCGAGAGTTTCCGCTCTGCTCCGGCGATCCTGAAGATCGTTGATGCGGTATTTGAAAATTCTGATGCGTCACGCGGCCTCAGCTTTGCCGGCGAGAAGATCCGGCATCATTCAGCCCGTCAGGGTCAGGCCGGTCTGGTCGAACTGTGGCCGAAGGAAGTCCCCAAAGAAGATGACGGCAAGGAAGATCCGTGGCATGTGCCACTGGATCATGTCGGCAGCGACAGCCCGATCGGCCGGGTTGCGGTCCGCATTGCCGACACCATCCAAGGCTGGCTCGATAACGGAGAAATCCTCCAGGCACAGGGCCGCGCGGTACGTCCGGGTGATGTCCTGATCCTCGTGCAACGGCGCAAGAGCATGGCCGAATCTCTGGTCGCCGCACTCAAGGAGCGAAATATTCCGGTGTCCGGACGTGATCGCATGATCCTGCCCGATCAGCTGGTCATCAAGGACCTGATCGCGCTTGGCCGGCTGACCCTGCAAAGCGACGATGATCTCAACACAGCGACTGTCCTCAAAGGGCCGCTGATCGGCTTTGACGAGCAGCAGTTGTTTGATCTGGCTTACGGACGCGCCGGTACGGTGCTGGCGGCGCTTGGGCAAAAGCGCGACACGACACCGGCCTATGCCCAAGCCTGGGAGCGGATCAGCCAGTGGCGCAACCGCGCCGACTTTGTGCCGCCGTTCGAGTTTTTCTCAAGCGTGCTGTCCGCCGAAGGCGGACGGCGTGATCTGCTGGCCCGCCTGGGCCCTGACGCCGCCGACCCGATTGATGATTTTCTCGCTGCCGCGCTCGATTACGAACACGACCACGTCCCTTCGATGGAAGCCTTCCTGCACTGGCTGGAAACCGGTGCCGCCGAGGTCAAACGCGACCTTGAACAGGGCCGCAACGAAGTCCGTGTGATGACCGTGCACGGTGCCAAGGGTCTGCAGGCGGAAATTGTCATCCTTGCCGATGCCTGTCTGGTGCCGTCCGGCAAGACCGATGACACATATACGCTGGCCGGAAGACGCCGGACTGCCGATATGGCCGGAGCTTTGCCAGTGAAGAAACCGAAGCTCTCAAGGAAATCAAGGCGGCAAAACGCGAGGCCGCCCTCGAAGAATATCGCCGCTTGCTGTATGTCGCGCTGACCCGCGCCAAGGACCGGCTCCTATATCACCGGCTTCACCGGCAAGAACGAAAGCAAGGAAAGCGCGTGGTATGACATGGTTGAATTGGCCATGCAGCAGCACGGGCAGCCGGTCGAAGAAGCGGATGGACGGGTCACGCTCAGCTATTCAGAGCCGCAGACCGCAGACCCGGACGGCCTGACCGGACGCCAGTCCCGGGAGGCCGATCAGGCCGCACTGCCCGATTGGGCCCGGAAGCCGTCCACAGGCGAGCCGGTGCCGCCGAAACCGCTGAGCCCGTCCCGCCCGGACGATGCCGAACCGGCAGTTCGCTCGCCACTGGACAGTGATGACGGGCAACGCTTCAAGCGCGGCAATGTTGTGCATGCCCTGATGCAAACCCTGCCGGAACTGCCCGAATCTGCCCGCCGCGACGCGGCCCGGCGCTATATTGCCCGCCCGCTGCACGGATTCGCCGAAAAGGCGCAGGCAGCCCTGCTGGATGAAGTCATGGCTGTGCTGGAAGACCCTGCCATTGCCACCGTCTTCGGTTCGGGCTCCAGAGCCGAAGTCCCCGTCGCCGGTATCCTGCCGACGAAAGACGGCCCCCGCGTTGTCTCGGGCCAGATCGACCGGCTGGTGCATACGGGCAAAGACGTGCTCATCATCGATTACAAGACCAACCGGCCGCCGCCCGATCAGGCCGAAGATGTGGCACCGCTCTATCTGAAGCAGATGGCGAGCTACCGTGCGGCCCTGCAACAAATCTTCCCGGGCCTCCCGGTACGCTGCGTGCTATTGTGGACAGATGGTCCCAAGTGGATGGAATTGCCGGATAAATTACTAGCGGACCACGCACCTTGACGGGGTTCGGGGAGCTACCTAGATTCACCAGACGGAAGTCGATCTGGTGGCACAGAAACACCGATCATTAATCCATGCTTTTTTGAAGGGACACCTTATGCCCAAGCAAGTTACAGACAGCTCATTCCAAAAGGACGTTCTTGGTGCGTCTGGCCCCGTCGTCGTTGATTTCTGGGCTGAATGGTGCGGACCGTGCAAACAGATCGCACCCGCTCTCGAAGAAATCTCGGCAGAGATGGGTGATCGCGTCACCATCGCCAAGATCAATATCGACGATAACCCCGAAACGCCCAGCAATTATGGTGTACGCGGTATCCCGACCCTGATGCTGTTCAAGAACGGCGAGGTTGCTGATACCAAAGTCGGCGCGTTGCCGAAAAGCCAGCTTTTGCAGTGGATCGAACAGAATATCTGAATACGGCCCGAGCGGGTCGCGTCACGCTAAAAGGACCCCGCCCACAAGGCGGGGTTCTACGTTTCCAGGAGGTGTCACATGAGCCGGCTTGAAATCAGGCAAATTCCCGTTCTCAACGATAATTACGTGTATCTGGCGCATTGCCCGGCAAGCGGCAATACAGCCGTCGTCGACCCTGCCGTCGCCGGCCCGGTTCTGGATACGCTGAAGCAGACCGGCTGGACGCTGACGCATATCCTGAACACCCACCACCACGGTGATCACACCGGCGGTAATATGGAGCTGAAGGCCGAGACCGGCTGCACCATCGTCGGCCCCCGCGCCGACAAGGATCGCATTCCCGGCATCGACGTCGAAGTCGGTGACAACGACAGCTATACGATGGGCGAGGCAATGGCTCAGGTCTTTGACGTGCCGGGCCACACCCGAGGCCACATCGCTTACTGGTTCGCCGATTCTGATGCGCTCTTTTGCGGCGACACCCTGTTCGTCATGGGCTGCGGCCGGCTGTTCGAGGGCACACCGAAACAGATGGTGAACTCGCTGGCCAAGTTCGATGCCCTGCCCGGCAAGACCCGGGTTTACTGTGCGCACGAATACACCCAGAACAACGGTCGCTTCGCGCTGACCGTTGAGCCCGACAACGACGCCCTCAAGACACTGATGAAAGATGTCGATGCGAAACGCGCAAAGGGCATTCCGACCGTGCCCTCAACGCTTGAGCAGGAACGCGCCACCAACCCGTTTCTGCGCCCCTCCAGCGCCAATATTCAGGCAACACTGGGCATGCAGGGTGCCGACATCGTCGACGTCTTCGCCGAAGTCAGACGGCTGAAGGATAGTTTCTGAGCCCATTTACGCTCACGCTTGATGCACTTTAATTGGGTGCAGATTGGCAGAAACCGAGGAGGCTTTGTCATTCCGATTGGCCACGGGCACGCTATACTGCCATGAACTCAATCAGTCAGGCTGACAGCAAGGCGGAAATCATGGCACTGGAACTGCGACCGAATTGCCAACTCTGTGACCGGGACCTCCCCCCGAATGCCACCGACGCCCGGATTTGCTCATACGAATGCACGTATTGCGCCGATTGCGTCGACAATAAACTTCACAATGTCTGTCCGACCTGCGGCGGCGGGTTTGCACCAAGGCCGATCCGGCCTGCAACCGAATGGCGGGAAGGCCTTTCCGTTGCGAAGCGTCCGCCGTCGACAAAACGGGCAAGCCTTTCCTTCAGCATTGCAGAAATCGAAGCCCATACGGCGCGGATCAGGGATATTGCGCCAGAGGATCGTTAAGCCCGAACGTGTGTCCGCAAGGATAATCTCGCCGGTCGATCAATCGCCTGGATTATAATGTCGGCGCTTCAGGGGCGACTGAACGTCTGGCCTTTCTGTCGGCGGTTTCTTCGGCAGCGTCGCGCAACCGGCTTTCAGTCAGCTCACCGGCCCGGTCAAGGATCGCATAGGCAACCGACGTCAGATGACCGTTGATCCGCTTCAGATCGCGCAGCACGTCGATATGCAGGGAACTTGTTTCGATGGAATCGGCTCGGCCGGCACCGATCCGCTCGTAATGGGTTTCGGCGTAGTTTCGTTCCAGATCGCGGATCGTCACTTTCTGGCGGATCAGCGTTCTCGCCATGCCGACATCACCGGACATGAAAACGTTCATCGCCAGATCGAGAGTTTTCCAGAATCCGGGCATGGAAGCTCTGCAGTTCCTTGAGGCCGGCATCCGAGAAGCTGGCGCGCTTCTTGATTTTCTTCGACGCCAATTCCATCAGGTTCTTGTCGATGATGTCGCCGATGTGTTCAAGGTTGGTGGTGAAGCTCAGCACTTCGATACTGCGCTCGCTCTCCTCTGCGTCGAGCTCTTCCTTGCTGATCCGCGTCAGATAAAGTTTGATCGATTCGTGCAGACTGTCGACGACATCGTCCGAACGCTCGATCTCGCGGATCAGTTCCGTATTGTTATCGCGGAACACCTCATGGCTGCGGGCCAGCATATCGCGTACCACATCGCCCATCGCCAGGGTTTCGCGCGCCGCACAGGCCAAAGCCACAGCCGGTGAATCCAGCGATGATGTATCGAGATACTTCGGCATACCCGGATCGTCATCGACGGGCGGTGCCGGAATGATCCGCTCGGTCAACCGGTGGACGATGCCAACAAACGGCAGGAACGACAGCGCCAGCGCGATGTTGAAGACGGTGTGAAAATTGGCGACCATCCGTGCCGGATGATCCTCGAACAGCGCCAGATAGGGATGCACCCACGGCAGAACGGCAACACATGCAAACACCCCGATGCCGCGCATGAGCAGATTGCCGATGGCCAGCCGGCGACCAGCAGCCTTTTCCCCGTAGGTGGCGACGACCGGAATAAAGGCCCCGCCCAGATTGGCCCCCAGGACCATCGCAAGGGCGAGTTGCATGTTCAGCACCTGCAGCCCGGCCAGCGACATCACGAACAGCACGACGGCGACACTCGAATGCGCCATCCAGGTCAGCACCGCCGTCAGGATGACCGCCAGCAGAATTTCGTCCGTCAGCGGCTTCAGGATCAGCGACAGCGTTTCATTGGTTCTGAGCGGCACCGATGCCTGACCGATCAGTTGCAGGGCCAGCAGGATCAGGCCAAGGCCAATTGTGGCACGGGCGAGATTCTTACGCTTGGATACCTCGGTCGTCAGAAAGACCAGCACGCCTGAACCGATCAGCACCGGCGACAGCCATGTCAGATCAAAGGACAGTACCTGGACCACAACCGTGGTGCCGACATCCGCGCCAAGGACAATGGCCAGTGCGGCGGCGCCGCCGATCAGACCGCGCCCGGCGAAAGATGACAGGATCAGGGTGGTCGCCGTGCTGCTCTGCAAGACCGTGGTGACCGCAAATCCGGCGGCGAAACCCTTCAGCGGCTGGCCTGCGGTCAACGACAGAACGCGTCTGAGCTCGGCGCCGAACGACCGCATGATACCCGTTCGCACCATACGGATGCCCCACAGCATCAACGCGACACCACCAAAAATCTCGATCAGAATATGCACAGGTTCAACAGTCCTTGAGTCCAGAAGCCGTCAAATCAAAATGACAGTTTTTGTGTTTTCTTGCCCGAAAACCTGTTATTTATACGCACAAATTGCGCACTCCGCAATATCAATGCGTCATGAAATCCAGGTTTCGCGTCCTGCTTCAAGCCTTTAGCGATCATTATTTACGGCAGTATATCAGCCAGTAGACAAGCGCGACAAAACCGCTACCGCCGACAATATTCCCGGCGATGACAGGAATCAGATTATGCAGTGCATCGCTCAATGTAATGCCGGTCGCACCGGCCAGATAACCGACCGGTATCAGATAAGCGTTGGCGATTGAATGCTCGAAGCCTAGCGCCACAAAGGCCGTGATCGGGAAAATGATCGCAAGAATTTTGCCCGTTACCGAGTGCGCGGCGAAGCATAGCCAGATCGCCAGACAAACCAGCGCATTGCAGAGCAGTCCACGGAAGAACGCCTCGACCGGCGGGATTGCAATCTTGGCGGTTGCGATTGCCATCGCCGTCCTGGCGACGGCACCATCGCCCAATTCAAGCGTGCCTGACAAAATAACCAGTAAGGCCATACCGAGAGAACCGACGATATTGCCGGCCAGCACGATCCCCCAGTTCCTGAGCAACTGCGCGGTCGAAACCTTGCCATCGGCCCACGCCATGACGATCAGGTTGTTGCCGGTAAACAGTTCCGCCCCGGCGATGACGACGAGAATAAGTCCGAGCGAGAAAGTAACGCCACCGAGCAGCCTGCTCGGCCCGAAGCCCAATCCGCTGTTGGTGATCGTCAACGTAAACAACATGCCGCCGAATGCGATAAAGGCACCGGCCAGCAGTGCCAGGACAAACATCTGAAGGAACGGCAATGACGCTTTGGTGACGCGCCCGCATTTTCGACACGATGCGCAATCTCGGCAGGACTGTAGGCATCCATTGAGCCTTTTGAGTTCGGCTCTGTCCTTTCATCGTCTGTCATCGTCATTACCTTGTTTCCTTTCCGGGCATGAAGACCGGGAATCCTGTTGTCATGCCAAAGCATACAACATGTCTGTTTCAGTCTCCTGAATTCAGCTGAATCCGTGCAGCCGGCATGGCACCGGGACCTGCCTGCTGCCGACGTTCGGTGCGTACCATCCTGAGCACCTGAATGCCGCCCGAAACGGCCAGGCCACCGATCAATGCACCCACGGCCAGATCGGGGATGCCGCTGTCACTGATCCAGACACCTGACGCCGCGATCATCACGGCAATATTCGACAATGCATCATTGCGCGTGCAGATCCAGACCGATGCCATGTTGGCATCCTGTCCACGGAACCGGAACAGGATCACGCCGCAAAAAATATTGGCGAGCATGGCCAGAAACGCGATGCCGCCCATGACAGGGGCTTCCGGTACCGTACCCGCGAGCCAGTGAACGATAATCATCGACCAGACCCACAAGCCGAATGCCAACATCGCCACGGCTTTGGCGAAAGCGACGCTAAGGGTATGCCAGCTGGCAGCCATACCAAGTACCGCCAGCGACAGTCCGTAATTCATGGAATCGCCAAGAAAGTCGATGGCGTCGGCCTGCAGCCCGACCGATTCGGCAAATGCACCGCCGCCCATTTCGATGATGAACATCGCTATATTGACGATCAGCGCAATGATCAAGGCCAGCCGGACTTTGGGGTCGGTGGCATTGTGATCCGTGTGATCGCAGCACGCACTCATAAGCTGCCCCCGTCGACGGTTTCGAGAGCATGGTCCGCCATGTCCGACAGCACGCGGCTGACATGATCGTCGGCGGCAATATAATAGATATTCTTGCCCTGCCGCTCGGCCCGAACCAGACGCGCAGCCCGCAACAGCCTGAGATGGTGGCTGGCCAGTGATGGCGAGATATCCAGACGCTCGGCGATATCCCCGGCTGCCATCGGTGCCGTCAGGCAGGCGTAGACAATACCGAGCCGGGTCGGATCACCAAGGATACGGAACAGATCAGCGATTTCGCGCCGGGTATCCGGATCAAGCAAAGGGGCCGGCCGCTCTGGTTTTTGAGCTTCTTCATGCTCAACAGTTAAACAACTATTCAATTATTGTAAAGTTATATCTGGCCCGGTTCGGGATGGTCACCACGTCCGGCAAACATCGCGGAGATGGCAGGCAAGGAAAAAGGGCGGGAACCGGGTTGTCGCCCGGCTCGCCGCCCCTCATTCCGTCATATCTGCAATCAGCTTCAGGCAGCAGCCTCCGCTGTGACCTTGCCAACGGCCCGGTCATAATCTTCCATCAGCTTGTGGGTCATCTCACCCGGCGTGAAGGTGTATTTGTCGATGCTGCCGACAGGGGTTACCTCGGCGGCGGTACCGGTCAGGAAGCATTCGGACGCATTGGCCATTTCTTCGGGCATCATGGCCCGTTCAACGACCTCGATGCCGCGCTTCTTGGCCAGACCGATTACGGTCCGCCGGGTAATGCCATCAAGGAAGCAATCCGGCTTCGGCGTGTGCAGTTTGCCGTCGGGCATCACGAAGAAAATATTGGCGCCGGTCGCTTCGGCAATCTGACCACGCCAGTCGAGCATCAGCGCATCCTGAAAACCGGCGGACTCAGCCGTGTGCTTCGACAGCGTGCAGATCATGTAGAGACCCGCTGCCTTGGCATGCACGGGCTCGGTTTCCGGGCTCGGGCGCTTCCATTTGGAAATCTGCAGTTTGATTCCCTTGGTGCGCAGCTCCGGCGAGAAATAGGACGGCCATTCCCAGGCAGCGATGGCGACGTTGATGCGGTTCGTCTGTGCCGACACGCCCATCATCTCGCTACCGCGCCAGGCAATCGGGCGGATATAGCCGTTGCTGATGCCGTTGATCTCGCACACCTTGTTGCAGGCGGCGTCGATCTCATCACGGCTGTAAGGAATCTCGAAGCCCAGTTCGCCGGCCGAATAGAACAGCCGGTCGGTGTGTTCACGCAGTTTGAAAATGGCCCCGCTGTACATCCGCTCGCCCTCGAAAACCGACGACGCGTAGTGCAGACCGTGCGTCAGCACATGCACCTTGGCGTCACGCCATTCGAGGAGTTCACCATTGAACCAGATCTTTCCGTCACGATCGGCAAAATTAGGACCAGCCATTGTAATTTTCTTTCGCATTCTGAGGTTAGACAACTTGGATATTGCGTGATGTATCAGTTTCCAGCATATATGTCAATAACACTGACCAATTAATGTTGACAGTTTGTCACGCCTCCCGGAAAGTCCGGTATGTCCGATCAACAGTCACGCGGCCGTCCCAGAGCCAACCCCCTGTTCCTCCGTGATGAGGATCTCCGGGAAGCCATTGAGCTTTTGTTCTTTGCCTACCGTGATTTCACCGGCGAAGCCGATGCCGTCCTTGAAGCCTACGGGTTCGGACGCGCGCATCATCGCATCATTTATTTCGTCGGCGCCAATGCCGGCATATCGGTCGGCGAGTTGCTGAACATCCTGAAGATCACCAAGCAAAGTCTGTCACGGGTGTTGAGCCAGCTGGTCGAGGAAAACTTCATCGATCAGCAGACCGATGCCGAAGACCGCCGCCGCCGCCGTCTGTATTTGACGGAAAAGGGACGCGCCCTCGAAAGCGAGCTGACGATCCGGCAAAGCCGCCACATTGCTGATGCCTATCGCCATTCCGGGGCCGAAGCGGTGGCCGGTTTCCGCACCGTGTTGCGCGGTCTGATCAATGAGGCCGACCGCAGCCGGATCCCCGGCAGAGACAGCGACACCCCTTGAGATCAACCCTTGAGTTCAACCGGCCATTCGCCCCATGACCGCAACCGGGTTTGACGGTAGAATGAAAACATGACGCCAGATAATCCCGAGGACATGCCGCACATCCTGGTCGTTGACGACGACGACCGACTCCGCTCGTTGTTGGCGAAGTATCTGGGTGACAACGGCTTTATGGTCACGGCAGCCGCCGATGCCGAGGAAGCGCGCCGGCGCATGCAGGCACTGGCTTTCGATCTGATCGTGCTTGATCGTGATGATGCCCGGCGAAAGCGGACTTGAGTTCGCCGAAAAGCTGCGCCGGACGGATGATCTGCCGATCCTGATGCTGACCGCCATGAGTGAATCCGAAGACCGGATCAAGGGCCTTGAGAAAGGCGGCGACGATTACCTGACCAAACCATTCGAGCCCAGAGAACTGGTCTTGCGCATTCATGCCATCCTGAAGCGGGCACGGCCGGAACCATCGGCGAACCGCGAGCTGTTTTTCGGCGATGCCGTGTTTGCCATGGAGCGCGGTGAAATGCGCCGACGCGGCAGACGTGTACACCTGACCGAGGTCGAGATATCCTTGCTGCGGGCCCTGGGGGCCACAGCCGGACAGGTGATGAGCCGGGAAAATCTGATCATGGCGACCGATGCCGGCGGCGAAGGTCGGGCCATTGATGTTCAGGTGACACGACTGCGCCGCAAGATCGAAAAGGACCCGCGCGAGCCGCGCTATCTGAAAACAGTACGTGGCAAGGGATATGTGCTTTGGCCGGACAATCATTGAGCCTTCTGATCAAGCAGTTCCTGCCGAAGTCCCTGCTCGGCCGGTCGCTGCTGATTATCGTCACGCCACTGGTCTTGCTGCAGATCGTTTCTGCCATCATCTTTTTTGAAGGTCACTGGGACAAGGTCACCTTGCGCCTTGCCAAATCTGTGGCTGGTGACACCGCCACGATCATCACCCTGATGCGCCGCTTTCCGGGCCCCGAAGACCGGGAGTGGATTTTTCATATGGCCGCCCGGCAAATGGAATTCCGCCTGCAATTCGACGAAGGCCGCATTCTCGCCAACAAGACGCCCGAGCCTGATGGCACCCTCGAAGAGATGCTGGTTGAATCCATGAAGTCTGTCATCAACAAGCCGTTCGCCATCGATACCACCAGCTTTGAGCGCGATGTACTGCTCGAAGTGCAGTATGGCAGACGGCGTCCTTCAAGTACTCACCACCCGCAAACGGCTGTTCCAGCTCAACCACGTATGTCTTCGTGATCTGGATGGTCAGCACATCGCTGATCCTGTTTGCCGTTGCCATGATCTTCATGCGCAACCAAGGTCATGCCGATCCGCCGCCTCGCCATCGCCGCGGATGATTCCGGCAAGGGGCGTGCCGCCGAAGCCTTCAAACTGGAAGGGGCGACCGAGGTCCGTCAGGCGGCGACCGCGTTCATCGCCATGCGCGACCGGATCCGCCGCCAGATCGCCCAGCGCACGGATATGCTGTCCGGTGTATCGCACGATCTGCGCACACCGCTGACGCGGATGAAGCTGCAACCTGAAATGCGCAGCCAAGCGAAGATACCGATGCGCTGAAACAGGATATCGGCGAAATGGAACGGATGCTCGAAGGCTATCTGGCTTTTGCCCGCGGTGAAGGCGGCGAGCCGCCGCAATCAACGGATCTGTCCGCCCTGCTGCAGGATGTCGCAACCCAGGCCCGTCGCCGTGACGCCCGGATCGATCTGCATACGGAAGGACGTATTGACGTCACCATTCGCGCCAATGGCTTTCGCCGCTGCATCACCAATCTGGTCGAAAACGCCATGCGCTATGCCGATCACATTTCAATCCGTGCCGGCGTGCGCGGTGAAGCGGTCGAAATCGTCATTGATGATGACGGCCCCGGCATCCCCGAAGAACAGCGCATGGAAGTGTTCCGCCCGTTCTATCGGATCGAGAGCTCGCGCAATCAGGGCACCGGCGGTGTCGGCCTCGGCCTGTCCATCGCACGCGATGCCATTCAGGGGCATGGCGGCGAAATCAAACTGGAAGAATCACCGATGGGCGGCCTCAGGGTCTGGATCCGTCTGCCGCTTTAAGGCGTACGATCAAGCCAGCCGCAAATCGTTTACCAGGGACGCTCTTCGTTGATGGTCCAAGGATCGGCATCAATCGGCCACACCGGTCGGGCAATCTTGGTATGCGCGACTTTGGTCATATCCCATTCCAGCGTGCCGGGTGCTGCGCAATAGATGATCTTCGTTGCGATCTTCGAGTATTCGGCATGAAAATGCTGCATGGATTTGACGATCAGAATGCGCTGCTTCATCGGATCAATGCCAAGCGCTTCGAAGTAATGCGGATCGGTGTTCTGGGTGCGCGCCGAATGCACGACGAAGTCGATCCCTTCGGCATGGACCCAGACGGCATCGCCAAGATAGCGCTGCGAACCACCGAGACTCCTGATATATGCATCCCTGATGACGTTTTTGACCTCGACGTTGAGATCAAGCGGGGTTCCCGAAACCGCCCCGGACTTGCCGCCAAGCCTGAGCTGGAATTTGGCACCGATCCCGGCGCCGACGCAGATGCCGGTCGCCACCGGATCCCAGATACCGCCGACCGCCGCCATGCCGATGCCGCGTTCCAGCATACGCCTGACGATGAACGTGCTGTCGCCGGGGCCGCCCCCGCCCGGATTGTCGGCCATGTCGGCAATCACGACCGGGCCTTCGCTGACCGCCAATGCCTCGGTGATCGCGGTTTCAACATCCACATAACGGGGCGTGATTTCATCGCGCATCGCCCACAATTCACGTCCCAGTTTTTCCGCCAGCGCATCACCGGCCGCCTTGTTGTTATCGGTGACGACGATGACGCGCGTGCCTTCCACCGGCACATCGCCCCATGGAAAGCCATGACCGAGCGATACCGAAAGGATGCCGTCCTTGCCTTCGAGTGCCGTCATTCGGTCAACGAAGGAACGCATCGGCTCGCGGGTCGTGTGATAGCAACCGATCATGCGGCAGTCGAAACTGCTCAGTGCCGGCTTCAATCGGCCTTCGAATGTGGGTTCCATGATGCGCCACAAATCCTCCGCCCGTTCGCGGGAATCGGTGTGCGGATATTCCTTGTAGATGACGATGGCGTCGACTTCTTCGGTAAATCGCCGGGTGATGTGGCAGTGCAGATCAAGCTCGACACCGAGCGGTACATCCGGCCCCGTGATTTCGCGAATCCGATGCACAAGATCGTCCTCGCAGTCGTCATAGCCCTCGGCAACCATGGCGCCATGCAGGCTCAGCATGATGCCGTCTATCGGCATTGCCGCTTTCAGATCACCAAGGATTTCGTCACGCAAATCCTCATAGACTTTGCGCACCGTAATCCCGGATGGGGTCGCGAACGCGGACAAGCTCTCGATCACATCCCAGCCTTTGGCCCGGGCGTGTTCACGCCAGATCACCAGCGGTGCGCCGAACATGTGCGGGACCTTGCCGTGATTGCCGCCGCGCACCAGATGCGAACTTTCAAAAGCGGCCATGTCGGTCGGTAGCGGTGCCGTGGTGTGGGTTTCCGTGCCAAGGCAAGCGGTAAAAAGTTTCATCAATGTGTCCTCTTTGCTCAGCCGGCGCGCAGTTTGTCCAGATCGGGCAACGGGCGGCGCGTGTCCGGGTTCGCCGCCAGTATCCGTTCCAGCGCGGCTGAAACTTCCAGAACATGCCGATCGGTGCCGGGTGCGCCCAGCACCTGAATGCCGAACGGCATCCCCTGATCGTCAACACCGCCGTGGCAGCACACGACCGCACGCCATGGCCATGGTTGGCGCATAGCTTAATGCCAGCCAGCGCATATAGGTCGGCATTTTCACCCCGTCGATTTCTGAAACATACCATTCCGCATGCGGGAACGGCGTCACCGACGCTGCCGGACAGATCACCACGTCAACCTCGCTCAGCAGCTTCAGCCAGTTCCGGGCGATCTTCGACTGCTGCACGTGGGCGGTGGCGACATCCTGCAGGGAATAGGCAAGACCCCGGTCGACGTTATCGACAACGTTCGGGCTGATCTTGTCACGATGATTGCGGACCCGTTCTCCATGGGCGCCGACAAAAACAACGCCACGCAGCACTTCGAAGCAGTCATGCACGTCCGTGAAATCGGGATCGCGATCCTGGGCTTCGTCAAACACATGACGGAAGCTGTCGGTCCGTGATTTGAAAATATCGCGGTAAGCCTTGCTGACCGGTGCCGCCCCCAGATCTTCGGAGATCGCAACACGGATCGAGCTCCGATCGGCCTCCCGCATCGGCTCGAACAGGGCCGGATCAAGTGAGCGGGAATACGGATCGCGCGGATCGATGGAGGCCTGCGCCGACAGCAGCAACGCCGCATCACCGACGCTGCGGCCCATATCGGACCCAGTACGGAAAACGGCAACAGACCGGCCGTGTTTTGGCCTCGGCCGGCACCACGCCCGGCGTCGGTACTGAAACCGACGACGCCGCAATACGCAGCGGGTGTACGCAGTGAGCCACCGTAATCCGAGCCCGAGGCAATCGGCACCATGCCGGCGGCCAATGCCACCGCCGAGCCGCCGGACGAGCCGGCGCAGGTCTTCGTCGGATCAAACGGATTGCCGGTGGCGCCAAACACCAGATTGCGGGTGTTGGCGCCTGCGCCGAATTCAGGTGTGTTGGTCTTGCCGATGACGACCGCACCTTCGTCGCGCACGTTGGCGACGGAAATCTGATCGCTGGCCGGGATGTTGTCTTCGTAGAGTTTCCAGCCCAGCGTCGTGCGCAGGCCCTCGGTCTGCTCGAGGATCCTTGATGCCGATCGGCGTGCCGCGCACGGGACTTCACCCAGGAAATTCGCCGTCCGCGACCGCCTGCTCAGCGGCCCTTCGCTTCATCTGCGAGCCCGCTCAGCAGGTCGAGACCATCGCCATTCAGCGTGCCGTTGACCGCTTCGATGCGGTCGATGCAACTGTCCAGCAGTTCAACCGGCGAGACATCCTTGCAGCCGATGCGACGGCGCAGTTCGACGGCACTTAAATCGCAAAGCTCGGACATTGAATGACTCCCTTCAGGCGGCCCCGGCAAGCGGTGTTTTGCCGTCGCCCAGATCCCACCACAACCCGGCCATGATCTTCAGGGCGCTCTGACAAACCGGTGCCAGTACATGTTCGTTCGGCGCATGCTGCGAGCAGCCGGCATACGAATGCGGCACCCAGATGGTCGGCAGACCCAGCACTTCGGCAAACACATCGTTCGGCAACGTGCCACCCAGATTGGGCAGCACCGCCACCTCCTGGCCGGACGTCTCACCGATCGAGGCAATTGACCACTTGGCCCACGGATGGTCCGGGTCAAGCCGGGTCGCGTTCATATAATCGCGCTCGGCTTCAAGGCGGATATCATGAAAGCCGCGCTCGTTAAGATGTTTCCGGAGCGCCGGCAGAAAGCCCATCGGATCGGTGCCGACGACATACCGGATATGCCCATAGGCAACCGCTCTCGGCGGGATTGCGTTAACCGGATTGCGCGGATTGCCGCATTCGAACGCGCGGATCTCGAAGGTATTCCAGCCGAAAACTTTTTCTTCCGGCGTCAGGCCCGGCTCACCCCATTCCGGATCGATTTCCGGGGACCCGGCACCGCCGCCGACCGACAGTTTTGAAATCGCGCGCCGGACCGAATTCGACATCGGTTCCGGGCGCCAGCCTTCGATCAGCAATTTGCCCTTGGCGTCGGTAATGGTTGCCAGCGCATGCGCCATCATCACGCCCGGATTGGACAGCAGCCCACCCCAGTTACCCGAATGATGGCCGCCTTCGCGAAGCTCAAGCGTCATCTTGAAATTGAAGACGCCGCGCGATCCCATGAACACGGTCGGCATGCCGGGCTGCAGCCTGGGTCCGTCCGACGCGATAAACACATCCGCCTTGAACAGATCCTTGTTGGCAGCACAGAATTCCTTGAGGCCCGGCGAGCCGCATTCCTCACCGGTCTCGATCAGCGCAACAACGTTGAAGCCGAGATGGCCGCGCGCCTCGAGTACGGTTTTCATGGCTGCCAGATTGATCGTGTGCTGCGCCTTGTTGTCGGCTGTGCCGCGACCGTACCAGCGATCCCCTTCCTCGGTGATGACCCAGGGGTTGAGACCCTCGCGCCACTGATCGTCATAACCGCGCACCACGTCGCCGCCCGTACCGCGTCATTACCGTCTGGCAGATCGTCACACCGCGTGGCGTCTGGCGACCAGAAACGGCCCGCCGTCCGGGCGCGGGTTTTCCCGAACGCTTCGCGGGTGAGGCCGAAGGCTTCGAGGATAGGGCGTCATTTCCTCGTTGAGATACCGGTACAGTTCCGGGCGACGCTCGGGCTCGGGACTTTCGGTGCGGATAGCGACTCGCCGGGCCAGGTCGGCCTTGAAGGCACCGCTGGTAAAATACTGATCTATGGTGGCAATGGCAGCAGCTTTTGTGGTCATGAAGCAACCCTGCCGCGCCCTTCATTTTCATCATAGAGATGACATTCTGCGAAACCGCCCGGGCGCTGAATGGTCGCGGGTGCAACAACGGAGCAATGGTCCATGATACGCGCACAGCGCGGATGGAACGTGCACCCGCTTGGCGGATTGACCGGATTCGGATAAGCCGCGCCCAGTTGCGTATCGGGCACGCCGAGCGACGGGTCCGGCGTCAGCACCGACTGCAAAAGCGCTTTGGTGTAGGGGTGTTCGGGATTATCGAACAGGTTGGCCGTGTCTTTTTCTTCAACGATGCGGCCCAGATACATGACAGCGACCCGGGTCGCGATGTGTTCGACCACGGCCAGGTTATGACTGATCACCACATACGTCAGGTTCAGCTCGCTCCGCAGGTCCTGCAGCAGGTTGAGGATTTGCGACTGCACCGAGACATCGAGCGCCGAGGTTGGCTCGTCACAGATGACCACTTCCGGACGATTGATCAAAGCGCGGGCGATGGCGACCCGCTGGCGTTGTCCGCCCGATAGCTGGTTCGGGAAATTTTCGAAAAGGCGTCTCGGCAGGCCGACCAGTTCCATCATTTCTTCGGCGCGTTTGCGCCAGGTCGACGCGTCCGGATCGCGCAGCGCCCTGAGCGGCCGGGCGATGATCTCGAGCCAATGGGTACGGCGGGGGTTGAGCGACGAATACGGGTCCTGAAAAATCGGCTGCACCAGCCCTGCCAGCTTCAAGCGTTCAATACCGGCCACCGGCTCGCCTGAAAATTCAATGGTTCCGGCACTCGTCGGCAACAGGCCCAGCAGCATCTTTGCCAGCGTCGTTTTGCCGCAACCGGATTCACCGACCAGCGCCAGCACTTCGCCGCGTTCAACGTTGAGCGTGATGCCGTTGACCGCGTGCAGGGGCTTCTTGCCGCGAAAGGCACCGGCGGAAATCATGAACGTCTTGGTGACGCCCTTGGCACTGATGACGACGTCGCTCATGCAACCCCCTTTTCCAAGGCATTGGTTCGGCAGGTTTCAGCATCAAGGATGCAGCGATAGGCATGTCCGGGTTCGCTTGCCTGACGCATGTCGATATTGCCTTTGGTGCAGTCGCTGGTCGCGAACGCGCAGCGTTCGGCGAAATGGCAGGCATTGAACCTGCCGACCAGCGACGGCACGATGCCGGGGATTGATCCAAGCGGCTTGCCGCGGTCGGTCTTGCCGGGAATCGGGATGCATTCCAGAAGCCCCTGGGTGTAGGGATGGGTCGGCCGATTGAAGACCTGATCAGCTGTGCCTTCCTCGACAATCTGGCCGGCGTACATGACCGCGACCCGATCAGCAATCCGCGCAACCACACCAAGATCATGCGTGATCAGGATCAGGCCCATATCAAACTCGCGCTGCAGTTCGGCCAGCAACAACAGAATTTGCGCCTGAATGGTGACATCGAGCGCCGTTGTCGGCTCGTCGGCGATGATCAGGTTGGGGCCGCACATCAGCGTCATGGCGATCATGACACGCTGACGCAATCCGCCGGAAAGCTGGTGCGGGTATTGGCCGAGCCGGGATTCCGCAGCCGTGATGCCGACTTTTTCGAGCAGATAGATGGCCCGGTCGCGGGCTTCACGGGTTGAAACCTTGCGGTGTCTTTTCAACGCCTCTTCAAGCTGGTTGCCGATGGTATAGGCCGGATTGAGACTGGTCATCGGCTCCTGGAAAATCATGCCCATGGTGTTGCCGCGGATATCCGACATCCGCCGCTCACCGGCCGTCAGCATGTCTTCACCGCTGAGCCTGAGGACATCGGCGCCGCGCGTGGCCTTTTTCGGCAGCAGATCCATCACCGCCAGCGAGGTCAGCGATTTGCCGCAGCCGGACTCGCCAACAATGCACAGCGTTTCGCCGCGATCGACATGAAACGAGATGCCCTGCACCGCATGCAGGATGCCGCCGCCAACCGGGATATCGACGGTCAGATTCTCAACTTCGAGGACACGCTCGCTTATCGGTTTTTCACCAGACATATCCCTGCCCCCTAGTTCCGGTTTTCCGGCGCAGTGACGTCACGGATGCCGTCGCCGAGCAGGTTGATTGACAGGATCAAGATAAACAGCGCCGCACCCGGAATACCGACCAGCCACGGATCGAACAGCATGTGGTTCTTGCCTTCGGCAATCATCAGGCCCCAGCTTGGCGCCGGCGGCTGCACACCCAGCCCCAGAAAAGACAGTGCCGCTTCGAGGATGATCGCATGGGCCATCTCGATGGTCGCAACGACGATCAGGTTGTTGACGATGTTCGGCATGATCTCGGAAAAGATAATGCGTCTTGTCGAACAGCCGATGGCCTGCGCTGCCGCCACGTAATCAAGATTGCGGACCTGTTGCGTGGTTGATCGCATGACCACGGCAAAGCGGTCCCAGATCAACAGTCCGAGCACCCATGATCACGATCCACAGCGAATTGCCGATCAGCGAAACCACCGCCAGCGCCACCAGCACAACCGGCATGACAGCCGCGTCGTGATGATGAAGTTGACGACCATATCGACACGACCGCCGAAGTATCCGGCAGCGACACCGAGTGCGGTGCCGATGACGCCAGAAATCAGCATCGCCGCGAATCCGATCAGCAGCGAAATCTGTGCGCCGTAGATCAGCCGCGAGAGATAATCCCGACCGAACTGATCGGTGCCGAGCGGGAAATCCCAGGTGGCTTTGGCATGGTCGTGCCAGATCGGCGGAATCAGTTTCCGGGCCAGTTGCTGATCGAACGGATCGTGCGGCGAAATCAATGGCGCCAGAAATGCGATGGCCATGATGATGGCCAGAAAGATGGCGCCGATCATGAAGCCGTAATGTCCGAACATGCGCTTGCGGGCACGCGCCCCCGGCGACGGCTCGATGATGATTCGCTTTTCGATAACCGGTGCGTTGGTGGTGGCTTCTGAGGATGTGGTCATGTCAGCTTACCCTAATTCGAGGGTCAAGGAACGCGTTCAGGATATCGGCCAGGAATGTCAGCACGATATAGAAACACGACAGGACCAGAACGATGGCCTGCATCATCGGAAGATCGGCGCGCAGGATGGATTCCCACGCCAGTTGTCCAAGCCCGTTGATGGCGAAAATCGTCTCGATGACGATAGAACCGCCGAGCATGAATCCGAACTGCACAGCAGCCAGCGAAACGACCGGGATGATCGCGTTCCTGAGCGCGTGCTTGAACAGCACGACACCGGGGCGCAGCCCCTTGGCGCGGGCGGTACGGATATAATCGCTCGACAGCACTTCAATCATGCCGGCACGGGTCAGGCGCATCACTGCAGGCGTCACGTAATAGCCGAGCGCAACCGCCGGCATGACAAAATTCAGCCATGATCCGCTACCGGTAATCGGCAGCCACCGGAGATACACGCCGAAGAAGAAAATCATCATCAGGGCGAACCAGAAGCTTGGCAGGGCCTGACCGACCACTGCCAGCGACAGCGCGAAGCGATCAATCAGCGTATTCGGCCGCATCGCCGCCAGCACCCCGAGTGGAATGGACAGGAGCAGGGCGAAACTGAGCGCCGTGGCGCCGAGGATCATGGTTACCGGCAGGCGTTCGAAAATAACGAGGGAGACATCCGTCTTCAGATAATGCGAGTGGCCGAGATCGCCGGTCAGCGCATTACCGAGCCACATCAGATATTGCACGATAATCGGCTTATCATATCCGTAGGTCCGTCGGATACTTTCAATATCCTGTTGCGTGGCCGTTTCACCGGCCAGCGCCATGGCTGGGTCTCCCGACAGATAAATCATCGAGAATGTGATCAACGAAACAGTTATTGCGACAAGAATCGCAACGCTGAAACGTTTCAGAGCGTATTTAAGCATGGCAAATAGCCTTGCAGTCGATGCAGGGACCGGCCCCGGAACTATGCCGGGACCGGTCGCAATACATCGAACTTATTTCCATTTAGCCGTAAAGAACCGCGGAATTTCATCCGAGGTCGGCTGGAAGTCGAGATCACGCGAATACGCATAGTATTTTGCGTAGGTGAACATCGGCAGCCAGTAAAGCTCACTGGAAATTCTGGACAAAGCCTCTTTGTATTTGGCCTTGCGAACCGCTGGATCAACCGAGGTATTGCCGGCTTCCAGCGCTTCGACGACGGACGGATCCTTGGCCGGGTCGTCTTTGCCACCCGAGAAGAAGTGTCCGGTACTCGCGGATACGTCCGGGATCGAGTTTGAACCCCAGGTCATATGATGGATCGGCGTGGTGCCCTTCCAGACCAGTTCACGCAGTGCACGATACTGCATGTACTTGAGGTTTGCCTTGATTCCGACGTTTGCCAGATCGCCGATCACCGCTTCGGTGAATTCACGCTCACGATAGGCATAGATGTCGGTTGTAAAGCCGTTAGCAAAACCGGCTTCTTTCAGCAGTGCCTTCGCCTTGGCCGGGTCATAGGCCCACTTCTTGACGTCCTGGGTGCAACCGAACTGATCGGGATGGCACGCAGAATCAATCACTTCGGAAGCCGGGCCGACCAGGTTTTCCACAATCGATTTACGATTGATGGCATGCGCGACCGCTTCACGAACCCGCTTGTCCATGAAATGCTTTTCGCCACTGGTGCCGTTGACATCAAAAGCAATGTAGCTGACCCGCATGGTCTTGGCGTTGGTCACCGTAACGGCACCGCTGTCTTTCAGCTTGTCAGCCTGATCCTTCGGCACGTCCCAGATCCAGTCGAGGCCACCGGTCAGAAGCTCGGCGAGCTGCGTGTTCATTTCCTTGATCGAACGGAACGTCAGGTTCTTGATGGCCGCCGTACCCTTGGGGCCGCCCTTGAAGTATTTATCGTTGCGAACCATTTCGACACGGTCACCGGCAATCACCTTGGTGATCATGTACGGACCGGTACCGACCGGTTTCACGGCGGCATAGTCTTTCTTGCCGTCAGGACCGGCTGGAGCCTTTTCATAATGGCCTTCCGGCATCATGAAGACGGCCTGCGCGAAATAAGCCAGCGCTGCCGGGAACGGCTTTTTCAGCTTGATACGAACACTGTTCGGACCGGTTTTTTCTGCCGATTCCATGAAATTGACGTTGGCCTGGGTCAGCACGCCGTTCTCTTCCTTGGCGACGAAATTGACCGTGTAGACCACATCTTCGGGGCCGAATTTGGAGCCGTCGTGAAAAACGACATCTGTCCGGAGTTCAAAGTCGATGGTGGTGGTGTCCACCCATTTATACGACTTCGCCAGCAGCGGCATATGGCCCGCCGGTCTTCAGATTCCTGAAACAGCAACCCGTCCCAAACCGTGTTGCCCATGATGACGAGTTCGCGGGTGTTATTGAAGTAAGGATCGGCAACCGCAACTTCACGGGTTGTCGACCAGACCAACGTGTCGTTGGCCTTGCCTGCAAAAGCTGCAGGCGCGACAGCCAGCGAAACCGCTGCTGCCAGAGCTGAGATTGATAAAACTTTGCGGAACATTTTGCTCTCGCCTCCCTGTTTTAATATGGCATTACGCATGCCAGAAGCGGGGGTACTCTCGACGTGCCCCAATTAACCGGATTGTTCGATGAATTCGCTTGCGAGTCCATGATGAAGAACATTTGGGCGAGGAAAATTATTTTTTTCTCTTTTTTTGTCATTACTCGCCACGCATTACCATGTATTAATATTCAATATCTGATAGTATATTTCGATATGCTATGAAGGCAACGCGAGGACGTCAAGCATGTCGGCAGGCACAAAAAAGCAATCGCACACACATAGCGGACTTCCGCCATCAAGTGCACTGTACGTCGGCTCGCTGGAAAAGGGGTTCAGAGTTCTGGCCGCGTTCAGTGATGATTTCCCCTCTCTGGGCGTTACCGAGATCGCGCTTCGGACCGGCCTCGACAAAAGTGCCGCGCAGCGATTTTCCAATACGCTGCATCAGCTTGGCTTTCTCGAAAAAGACCCTGTCACGCGCCGGTACAGGCCGGCCCGGAAACTCATGGAACTGGGCTATACCTATCTCAGACACAGCGCCCTCGGCGCTGTCGCCATGCCGCGCCTGATCGAGGCTGGCAGTGTTTACAGTACCACCATGAATCTGGCCGAGCGCGATGACACCGATATGATCTATACGGTCCGCATTCCCCACCAAAAAGCGGCCTATGCCGCGACCGTCCCGGGACGCAGGGTGCCGGCATTCTGCACCGCGACCGGGCAGGCGGTGCTGTCCAGACTGAATGATGACGAGGTCGCCCAGATCATCGAACGCTCAAATCTCGTCAAGCGAATGCCCGACACCATCATCGACATCGACAAAATCCATGCCGCCATCACCCGTACCCGCAAACAGGGATTTGCGATCACGTACGAACAATTGCTGCCACGCGAGATCGGGGCTGCAGCACCGATCGTCGATTACCGCGGCAGACCGCATTGCCGCCGTGCATATTCCGCCTACACGCCCGGCTGGTCGGTCGCCAAAGCGCGCGACAAACTCGGGCCGCTGGCCATCGAAACTCGCCGACGCCATTTCCGGCGCCTCGTCGCATCAGAACAGGAATATTGAGCATGCAGAATGCTGATGTGCTGATGCAACGGCTCAACAATGCACCGGCATCATGGCCAAATGACAAAAGACCACAGAGGAAATCTTCATGACCTTTCGCGTCCTTACCGGCCTGTTCGGCCACGAAAGCAACGCCTTTTCATCACAGCCGACCCGGCTTGCCCAGTTCCAGAATTATCTTCTGGCCTACGGCGATGCGGTGCCCGCTGCCATCAAGGGGCGACGATTGAGCCCGGCGTCGAGCAGGCGGCGAAGGAATACGGCGGAGACCTGGTCGCGACCGTGGTCGCCTGGGCAACCCCGTCCGGCCCGGTAGCACAGGATGCCTGGGATGCCTGCAGTGGCGCGATCCTTGACGCCGCCCGCAGCCAGGGCCCCTTCGACGGCATCCTGATCAACCTGCATGGTGCCATGGCCAGCGTCGCCCACAACGATGCCGAAGGCGTTCTGCTGGCCGCCTTGCGCGAGATTGTCGGGCCCGATGTGCCCCTCGCCATCACGCTCGATCTGCACGCCAACGTGACAACGCTGATGACCAAGCACGCCGACATCATTTGCGCCTATCGCACCTATCCGCACATCGATCAGGTGGCCACGGCGAAACGTGCTGCGGCTGTTCTGGAGCGTACCATGAAGGGCGACGTCAGGCCTGTTTGCGTCACCGCCCGACGGGCCATGATCGAAGGCCTGGATGATGGCCGCACCACCACCGACAACCCCATGACGACCCTGCTGGCGCGTGCCGAGGCCCTGGAAAAATCCGATCCCGATGTCTTGCTGGTCAGCCTGCACGCCGGCTTCACACCGGCTGATCTGGAAGAAGCCGGCCCCAGCGTCAGCGTCACCGGCAACGGCGATGATCCCAAATTCATGGCGATTGCCGAAAGTTATATGGACTACGCCTGGGAGACCCGGCATTTCGATTCCAACACATATCTGAGCGTCCCTGAAACGGTTCAGGAAATTGAGCGGCTTCTCGCCGAAGGTGCCGGGCTGGGCCCGATCATTGTCGCCGATTTTTCCGATAATCCGGGCTCAGGTGCCTACGGTGATTCGACGCTGATGCTGGACGGCCTGATCAAGGCCGGTGTCAAGAATGCCTGCTTCGGCACCATCTGCGACTCCGAAGCCGCCGCGATCCTTGTCGCCGCCGGCGAAGGTGCCGAGGTCAGCGTCAAGCTCGGCGGCAAGGTCGACCCTGCGTTCGGGGCACCGCTCGCCTTGACCGGCACCGTCACCCGCATCACCGATGGCGTCTATGTGGCGCAGGGTCCGCGCTGGAAAGGCGTCACCCATCACCTGGGGCCAACCGCGATCTTCAAGGTCGGCGGCATCGAGATCGTTGTCGCCTCCAACCGCCTGCAATTGACCGAGGTCGAGGCCTTCACCCATGCCGGCATCGATCCCCGCGCCAAAGATGTGGTTGCCGTCAAATCAATGCAGCACTTCCGCGCCGCTTTCCAGCCACTGGCGCGCGCGGTGCTGATCTGCGATGCCGGCGCGCTGTCGACCAAGGACATTTCCAAACTGCCGTTCACCAAACTGCGCCGGCCGATCTTTCCGCTGGATCTGGACTGAGGCATGTCCGAACCGGTCCCGCTCGTCAACACGGTCCCGCCACGACCGCCGAGGGTCAACCGACCGCTCGAAGGGGCCATGTGGATGGTCGCGTCATGCGTCTTTCTGACCGGATTGTCGGCACTCGGCCGCTATCTGTCCCAGGCCGGCGTCGATCCGCTGCAGATCGTCTTCTGTCGGCTGGTGTTCGCCTGGGTCTGCATGCTGCCGTGGATGATGCAGCGCGGCATCGGCAGCGTACGCACGTCCCAATTGAAACTCTATCTGGTCCGCTGCGTTGCCAGCATGCTGGCGATGACGACCTTGGCTTTATGCGCTCTCGATGATTTCTGGTCAGTGAGGTTACGGCTTTAAGCTTTCTGGCCCCCCTGTTCACCACCATCGGTGCGGCGCTGGTATTGGGCGAGGTGGTCCGCCTGCGGCGCTGGACCGCAACCGTGATCGGGTTTTGCGGCGCCCTCATCATTATCCGTCCGGGCATTGTGGAAATGGGCGCCGGCAACTGGTTCTGCGCTGGCGTCTGCAGTCTTTATGGGAACGTCGGCGCTGCTGATCAAGGCGCTGACACGGGGTGATGATCCTTGGACGGTAGTCTTTTTCTCGCATTTGCTGATGATCCCGATGGCGTTGATCCCGGCCGTGTTCGTCTGGACCTGGCCCAGCCTTGAAGTGTGGCTGTTCCTGCTGGCGACCGGCCCGGTCGCCGTGCTCGGCCACATCATGCTGACCAAGGCGTTTTCCCTGACCGATGCATCGATTGTCGCGGCTGTCGATTTTTCGAAATTGCCGGTCGCGGCGCTGATCGGCTGGCTTGCATTCGGCGAGCTGACCGACATCTGGACGTGGATCGGTGCCTCGGTGATTTTCGCCTCGTCCTTCTACATCGTCAGGCGAGAACAGGCGATTCAGGTCTCAACGACCGGTGTCGGGGTCGATGGTGAACGCCGGGATTCCCGATAGGTGATATAGACCGTCGAAGCGAAAATCACGGTGCCGCCAACCCAGGTCCAGATATCGGGAAATTCACCGAACACCATATAACCGATGCCTGCCGCCCACAGCAGGCGGATATAATCGACCGGCGCAACGACGGTTGCTTCCGTGGTTCTGAGCGCCGTCGCCATGCACAGATGGCCAAGCATCGCCAGCACGCCGATGACAAGCATCCAGCCCAATTGTTCAAGCGTCGGCCAGGTCCAGACGAACAGCGCCGGCACAAACGAGAAAACGGTAAAGTAGACGTTCGCGGTAAACACCATGGTGACACTGCTGTCGGTGCGCGACAGCACCTTGACGCACAACACCGACGCGGCCCAGAACACCGTCGAGACCAGCGCCACCAGCATGCCGGGGCCAAATATCCCGGACCCGGGCCGGATGATGATCAAGGTGCCGATGAAGCCGACGGCAATCGCGGTCCAGCGGCGGATACCGACCTTCTCGCCCAATATCAGCGCAGCCCCCATGGTGACGAACAGCACGGTCACGAAACTGATCGCGGTGGCATCGCCGACCGGCATCATGCTGAGGCACATGAACCAGGTGATCATGGCGCAGACACCGACGATGGAACGGAAGAACTGCAGCTTCGGCTGCTTGCTTCTCCACATAGCCCGGTCCTGGCGGAGCAGAAAGGGTATCAACAGCACGAACCCGACAATATTTCTGAAGAACGCGATTTCAATGGGATGCACTTCGTTGGAAATCTGGCGAACAAGCACATGCAGCGAGGTAATCAGAAACCCGGCCAGCGCCATATAGGCCGCCCCTTTGATGGCCGCCTTGCGGCTCACTGTTTTTTTCGTCACGACGCCGCTTACCGGTTCTTCACCCATACCATTGCCGTCCCGAAAAAAACTGTTACGGTCACGCCAACGATTTGCGCGACCGGCCTTGTCCTTCTGAGTTAAGGGGAGACGGTGCATCAAACAAGAGACTTTATAGCTTTAGAGGAGAATGAGCAGATGATCAGATGTGGTGTAGCCGGACTCGGCCGTTGGGGACGTGTGCTCATTGACTCGGTTCAGGGTAAGTCTGACAAGATCACCGTCACCGCTGCCGTCACCGGCAGAAAGGAACTGGCGCTGGAATATTGCGCGGAAAAGGGCATTGATCTGCGCGACGATTTCACCGATCTGCTGAACGATCCCGAAATCGACGCCATTGTTCTGGCCACACCACACACCCAGCATGCCGATCAGATTGTAGCCGCCGCCAAAGCCGGCAAGCCGGTGTTCTGCGACAAGCCGCTGACGCTGACCGCTGCCGAAGCCCGGCGCGCCGTCAAAGCCATGCAGGACGCCAAGCTGCCGCTTTGCGTCGGCTTCAACCGCCGCTTCCTGCCGGCCATGATCAAGCTCAGGGAACTGGTCGCGTCGGGGGGGCTCGGGACGCTGCTGCATGTCGAAGGCAACATCTCGGGCAACGGCGGGTTGCGCTATAGTGCCGAACACTGGCGGGCATCGGAAACCGAAAGCCCGGCCGGCGGCATGACGGCCATGGGCGTGCATATGATGGATGCGATCCTGTCGATCATGGGCCCGGTCGAAAGCCTGCGCGCCGTCAGCGAGCGCCGCGCCACACCGGTGCCGGTCGATGACACGACCTTTGCCGCGCTTAAATTCAAATCCGGCGTCAGCGGCGTGCTGACCACCCTGTTCGCAACCCAGGCGCTCTGGCGTATTCAGGTATTCGGCAGCCTCGGCTGGGCCGAAGTGCGCGATCAGGATATTTTCGAAGTCCGCACCATTGCCGGTGAGCGCGTGCGCGAAGATCTTTCCGGCACCGATATCGAGCGTGCCGAACTGGAAGCGTTCGCAGACACCGTAACCAGCGGCGCCATCTTCCCGGTACCGGTCGACGACGCCATTCACGGCATCGAAATTCTCGACGCCGTGGTCGAGGCATCGAAGAAGGGCACCGAAGTCAAGCTGCCCTGACTTTGCCCTTAATGCACACAAGGGCATGGGCCCTTAATGCACACACAAGGGCATGAGCCCTTAATGGGCTCACAAGGGCATCGGCCCTTATTCACTCCCGGGTGGCGGCGTCGATCTTCTTGTCGGTGTTGTACTGGCTCAGTGAATACACGGACCAGATCGCGGTTGGAATCCAGCCGATCAGGGTCAACTGCAGGATCAGGCAGATGACACCCTGGATCGGTTTGCCGATGGTGAAGAAGTTCAGCCATGGCACAAGCAGGGCAAGAATGAGACGTAACATAGGGCAGACTCGTCTGTAGTTGCTGGTCATCCAAAATGCCGACGGCGAACCGGATGACGATTATATTATCGTATCATGACGTTCCACGATTGTCGCATCCGCCGCAAGTCGTATAAAAACCCCGCTCATGGATGTCTCGCTTTTCGATTTTGAGCTGCCGCTCACCTGCATCGCCCAGCAACCGGCGAATCCGCGTGATACGGCCAGGCTATTGCACATCGGTGCCGACGGTCAGGCTTTTGCGGATCGCATCGTCCGTGACCTGCCGGATTTGCTGCGGCCGGACGATCTGATGGTCTTCAATGACACCCGGGTCATTCCGGCGCGTCTGACCGGCACCCGCGGTGATGCCACCAACCGCGGCAAACCGGAAGGCGGCACGAAGATCGAAGTTACCCTGCACCAGCCGGTTGATGCCTATACCTGGCTGCGTTTTCGCCAAACCGGCACGCAAGCTCAACCCGCGTGATTATGTCGTCTTCGCGCCCGGGTTCGCCGCCGACTGCATTGAATCGGGCGAGATGGGGGAACGGCAGTTGCGCTTCGTCGAGGCCTTGCAGTATTGGAAAGACCTTGGTGAAAAGCACGGCATCATGCCGCTGCCGCCCTATATCAAGCGCCCGGACACGGGCAATGATGAGGACCGGGACAATTACCAGACCATGTTTGCCGAAAAGGACGGCGCCGTGGCGGCACCGACGGCGGCGCTCCACTTCACCGAAAGCCTGATGAGCGCGATCCGCGCCAAAGGCGTCAGCGATATCCGCGTCACCCTGCATGTCGGCGCCGGAACCTTTCTGCCGGTCCGGGTCGAAGATACCGACGATCATGTCATGCACACGGAACGCGCCGTGCTGTCCGGGGAAATGGCTGCGCGCCTGAACGACCAGCGCGCTCGGGGTGGCCGCATCGTCGCCTGCGGCACGACCGCGCTCAGAACCCTGGAAAGTGCCTGTGATCCGTACGGCGTGTTCCAGCCATTCGATGCCAACACCGATCTGTTCATCACGCCCGGCTACCGTTTTCGTGCCGTCGATGCGCTGATGACCAATTTCCATCTGCCCTGTTCGACCCTGTTCATGCTGGTCTCGGCACTGGCCGGACTGGAGCGCATGCAGGCCGCCTATGCCCATGCCATCGACAAAGGCTACCGTTTCTATTCCTATGGCGATGCGTGCTTTATCGAACGGGCGGAGACAGGCACATGACCGGTACCGGTTTTGAATTATTGAAAACGGACGGCCAGGCGCGGCGCGGTCGGGTTTCGACGGCACACGGGGCGTTCGAGACCCCGGCCTTCATGCCGGTCGGCACAGCCGCCACCGTCAAGGCGATGACGCCGGAGTGGGTCGCCGAGACCGGCGCCGAGTGCATCCTCGCCAACACCTATCATCTGATGCTGCGTCCGGGTGCGGAGCGGATTGCCAGGCTCGGCGGCCTGCACACGTTCATGAACTGGTCCGGCCCGATCCTGACCGACAGCGGCGGCTTTCAGGTCATGTCGCTGGCGGGATTGCGCAAACTCGGCGAGGACGGGGTCCGCTTCCGCTCGCACATCGACGGCAGCTATCACGATGCTGACTCCGGAAATATCGATGCAGATCCAGCACAATCTGGATGCCGACATCACCATGGCGTTCGACGAATGCACGCCGTTCCCGTGTGAAAACGACGTCGCCGCAAAAGCATGCAGCTTTCCATGCGCTGGGCCAAACGATCCCTGGACGCCTTTACCCAGCGACCGGGCTATGGCCTGTTCGGCATCGTGCAGGGCAGCGTGCATGAAGATCTGCGCGCGGAAAGCATCGAAGCGCTGACCGGCATCGGCTTCGATGGCTATGCCATCGGCGGCCTTGCGGTCGGCGAAGGGCACGAAGAAATGCTGCGCGTGCTTGATTTCACCGCGCCCAAATTACCGGGTGCACAACCCCGTTATCTGATGGGCGTCGGCAAGCCCGACGATCTTGTTGCCGCCGTGGCGCGTGGCGTCGACATGTTCGATTGCGTGCTGCCGACACGATCCGGACGCACCGATCAGGCCTTTACGCGACGCGGCACCGTCAACATGCGGAACGCCCGACACAAGGACGACCCCCGGCCACTGGATCCCGATTGCACGTGCTACGGCTGCAAGAATTACAGTCGCGCCTATGTGCATCATCTGGTGATGGCCAAGGAAATTCTCGGCATGATGCTGCTGACCCGCCACAACCTGCATTACTATCAGGAACTGATGGCCGGTATGCGCAGCGCCATCGAGCACGGCACTTTCCAGGATTTCCAGACATCCTTCACCGCACAGTATTTCGGCGAAGATATCGAGACTCTCTGAACAAGCCCCTTCACCCGGCGCCGTCCCGGATCAGGTCCGGGACAAGCGCCACCCTCTCCCCTGGGGAGAGGGCCGGTCATCCGTGACTCCCCTCTCCCTCGGGAGAAGGACAGGGTGAGGGGCTGCAATTCAGGCCGAGCCAATTGTCATAATTAACTGTTACCGGATTTTTGGCGGTTATGTTAAAATACGCACAAATTGCGACTCTTGTTCAAAACGAGGAGGCGCTCTATGTTGCGGATATTACTCGCCCTCAGCCTGCTGATTGCAGCAAGTCCGGCCCACGCCGAAAACAAGGACGTGTTGCGCCGTCTGATGGATGAACCGGTGACGCTGTTCGACTGGGGCATTGCCCAGCTTGACCGCGACATCGCCACCACCGCCGAGCGTACCATACCAAAACAGGTCGGCTTCAGCGCCGGCAAACCGGTCACCGGATCATTCTATGACTGGCGCTCGAACCGGATCACGTTGTTTGTCTCGGTCACCATGCCGGTGCAACAACGCACCGCCGATGCCTGTGCCGCCAGCTTCCACGAAATTGTCGCCGATCTGACGCGTCATTCTCCGAAAGGGCCAAGCGCTGCGGGCTGGTATCTGCTCAACACCTTCAAGCCGAAGGCGCATTTCTGGGCCGACCGGTTTGAGGATATTGGCGCCAAGTTGCTGGAACTGGTCCGCCTCGAGGTCACATTTATTCCAGCCACGTTCGAGGCCTTTGATGCGGATGCCAATCGGGTCAGCTGTTACGGGCGGCTGGATGCGGAACCGACCGACCTGACCGTCGAAGTCACGTCCTGAAAAGGCGGGACAATCCGGCTTTGCCGCGCCCGGCCTAGTCGCCTAATATGCCCGCATGAGTGACACGACCTATGAGACCCTGAGCCAGCTGGGCAGCGCCAGCGACATGCCGGCCTCCCCGGAAGCCGCAATCCTTGAATGCGTGCCCAATCCGCACGCCGGCACGCGCTATCTGATCCGCTTCGCCGCACCCGAATTCACGTCTGTCTGCCCGGTCACCGGTCAGCCCGATTTCGCGCATCTGGTGATCGACTATGTGCCGGAAAGACGCATCGTCGAGAGCAAGTCGCTGAAGCTGTATCTGGCCAGCTTCCGCAATCATCCGGGCTTTCATGAACAGTGCACGCTTGATATCGCCCAGAAGATCATTTCGGCCGCCGAGCCGCACTGGCTTCGCATCGGCGGCTACTGGTATCCGCGCGGCGGCATCCCGATCGATGTGTTCTTTCAGACCGGCGAGCCGCCGAAGGGTCTGTGGCTCCCCGATCAGGGTGTTGCGCCCTATCGCGGCCGGGGCTGAGACAGGCCCCTCATCCTGTCCTTCTCCCAAGGGAGAAGGGACTCACGCATTAACATCCCTCTCCCTTGGGGAGAGGGTGGTGCGCATCGCGCACCGGGTGAGGGGATTCAATTCCCCCCTATACGTACACCCGGCCGTGCAGGTTTCCCACAGTTTGACTTCGGATAACTGGGGCAGGGTCGGTTTCAGTTCCGTCCAGACCCATTGCGCGATCACTTCCGAGGTCGGATTTTCGAGACCCGGGATGTCGTTGAGATAATGATGGTCGAGCCGTTCCCAGATCGGCATGAAGGCGGCCTTGATCTCGGCGAAGTCCATAACCCAGCCGGTCACCGGATCGACGTCGCCCTCGACCGCGAGACGCACCCGAAAGCTGTGCCCGTGCAGCCGCCGGCACTTGTGGCCATCCGGCGTGTTCGGCAGATCGTGTGCCGCTTCGAAAGTGAATTCCTTGAATATTTCCATCGTTCTTCCAGTGAGGGTCGGCAAGGCCGGTCAGGGCATACCGAGCATTTTATGGGTTTGCAGGCTGAGCCGCCATAACGGATGCCGGCGGCAATAATCAACGCAGGCGGCGGTGTTGGCTTCGACGTCGGCGCCATCCATCGGCTGCAGCATGAAGACATCGAAATCGAGCCCCTCAAAACGAGACGGCTCTGCCAGCGTCTGCGGATAGACCAGCTTCAACTCGTTGCCGCACTTCTGTTTCAAGGCAGCATCGGCTTTCGGGCTGACGCAGATCCAGTCGATACCGGCCGGGGCATCGATGGTGCCGTTGGTTTCGACCGCGATCTCGAAACGCTGATCATGCAGGGCGTCGATCAGATCAGGGTCGACCTGCAACAACGGTTCACCGCCGGTCATCACAACGAACCGAACGGCCGCATCGTTGCAGGGCCAGGCCGCCCGTACCGCTTCGGCCAAAGTCCTGGCATCCGCGAACGCGCCACCCCCCGGCCCGTTGGTGCCGACAAAATCCGTATCGCAGAAGCTGCAGACGGCACTGGCGCGGTCCTTCTCGCGGCCGGTCCACAGATTACAGCCGGCAAAGCGCAGGAATACCGCCGGCCGACCGGCCTGCTGCCCTTCCCCTTGCAGGGTGTAGAAAATTTCTTTGACCTGATAGCCCATGGGGCGGGTTTTACGCCGTTCCGCTGTCCGCTTCAACCAGCCAGTGATTTTGCCTCTTCAGCCTACCAGTCCGGGCGCGGCTCACCCTTGGCCTGCATTTCCGCTTCCGTGTAGAACGCATCGGCGAAGATGTCGTATTTCGGCACGGTTTTCAGTTTCAGCATATGCGCCGACGCCTCGACCATCACCGGCGGCCCGGCCAGATAGCACTGGTAGCCATACAGAAGCTGGAAGTCGGCGGCCACGGCATCGCTGACCAGTCCGGTGCGGCGGCCGGAATTCTCACTCGGATCGGAAATCACCGTGATAAAGCGGAAATTCGGATGGGCGTGCATCAGCTCGATAAAATGGCGCTCGAGATACAGCTCGCTTTCATCGCGGACGCCAAAGTAAAGGTGCAGATCGCGCTTGAAGCCATCCTTGATGGCCGCTTCGATGATCGCCTTCATCGGCGCCAGACCGGTGCCACCGGCAATTGCCAGCAACGGCCCCGGGTGACCGGCACGATAATAAGCCCCGCCGAAGGCGCCTTGTACATCCAGTGTATCGCCGGCCTTGAGGTCGTTGCAGATATAATCACTGACCCCGCCGGAGCCGGAGCGGCGGATATGCACTTCAAGAAAATCATCGCCGGGCGCATTGGCGATGGAATAATCCCTGGCGTCGAAGTCACAGAATCGGAAGCTTGCGTACTGACCTGCACGCCAGTCAAACAACGATCCGTCGCACGATTCCAGCCGGATGATCCTGATCTCGGGTGCGGCAACCTCGACCGAGCGGACACGACAGTTCATCACCTCTCCACTGAGGCCCGCCGTCATCGGTTTCCATCCACGCTGCGGTTGTAGCCCTGCGTGCGCCCCGGTGCCGTGTTCAGGGTGCGCTTGCGTTTGCTTTCGGTGACGATGGTCTGGGCATACATCTGTTTGACTGCTTCTGTAATAATGACACCGGCGGCAGCCGGAAACAGCCTGGCACCGATCTTTTCCCAGGCGGCCGCCGAGCCCTGCAGGATACCGAGGTCGACCGGCGGCACGAACAGGGCGCGGGTCTGCTCGACCGGCATGAACATGTTGTCTCGCAGCAGCCGCGACATCTGCCCCCGTGAATACGGACGGCCAAAGCCGAGCGGCGTCGATTCGAAGCGTGCCCACAGGCCGCGCCGGTTCGGCACGACGATGATCAGCCGGCCGGAATCGGCCAGCACCCGCCACGCCCTGCAGCATCTGCTCGCACCTGATCGGTGTATTCCAGCGCGTGCACGATCAGCACCCGGTCCATGGACAAATCCGGCAGCGGCAAGTCCGTCTCGTCAGCCAGCATCGTCAGACTGCGCTCCCTGAGCGGCCAGTGCATGACCCCCTGGCCGGCCGGCATGGCCGCCAGCACACGCTCGGCCTCGCCCCGGAACATGGAAAGATACGGCGTCGCAAAGCCCAGCCCGAGCACCCTGAGGCCGCTCGTATCCGGCCACAACAGACGCAGTTTGCTGCGCACCATGCGTTGCGCCGTGCGCCCCAGCCGGCGCGCGTAAAATTCCCGAAGATCAACAACATCAGACCACATAACCGGAGACTAGATCGTTTCCATCCCCGGGTCAGCCCCCCATGCAGCAAAGCTGCCGCCATGCACTATTCCGGCAATGCTCTGGCGATGTTTGAGGATGACATTTCCCGAATGATCCCCATATTCGTATCAGAAACATCCACCCCGAGGAGAGAATCCATGCAACTGCGCTATTCGCCGACATCCCCCTACGTCCGCAAAGTATCCATCACCGCCCTGACCGGTCTCGCTGACAAGATCGAGCAGATCAGAACCGACCCGTGGTCGCCGGAAACCGATCTGGTCAAATCCAACCCGATCGGCAAGGTCCCCTGCCTCATCACCGATGATGGTGTCGCACTCTATGACAGCCCAGTGATCTGCGAATATCTCGACGGCTTGAACAAAGGAACCAAATTGTTCCCGACCAGCAGCGATGCCCGCTTCAAGGCGCTGGCGCTGGCGGCTGCCGGTGACGGCATGACGGATGCCGGCATCCTGTATCTGATCGAGACCGTGCGCCGCCCGGCCGAGTTGCGCTGGGACTGGTGGATCGAACGCCAGAAAGCCGCCATGGAACGCTGCATGGATGTCGCCGATGCCGCCGCCGACAGCATGGGCAGCACCGGTGCGATCACCATTGCAGAGATTTCCATTGTCAGTGGCCTGGGCTGGATCGATCTGCGCTTCCCGGATTTCGGCTGGCGCACGTCACGCCCGGCCCTGGCCGACTGGTACGACAAAATCTCCGAACGCCCGTCCGTTGCCGCAACGGTACCGAAAGCCGCTTAGACGCGCCTATCCGTGAGCATCCATCGAGACGCGGCCATGCCGCTCCTCAGGATGAGGTTTGGATGACAGTCCCTGTGCTGAGGCGGCACCCCGGATTTCGGGGTGCCGTCTCGAAGCACAATTGCTCAGCCAGCCTTGCGCCGCCGCAACAATTCCTTTGATGCCAGCACCGCCCCGCCGACGATCAACAGGCACCCGGCAGCCGCGATCCACGTCGCTTCACCCTTGCCAAACGCGATCAGCAGCACCGTCGAGATCAGCGGCGCTGCATAGGATAACGCGCCCAGCACCTGAATGTCGCCGTGCTTGGTGCCGTAATCCCAGGTGAAGAACGCAATGCCGACGGGGCCCAGACCCAAGCCGATCACGCCCAGCCATTCCAGCGCACCTTCCGGCCATAGGGTCTGCTCAAAGAGCAGATGGCAGATCAGCGACAGCACTGCCGTCACGGCACAGAAGCCGCCGACGGTATCGGTCGGCACCTGCTGGAAACGACGATTGAGCACCGAATAACCCCGACCACGTCAGCGCACAACAGACCGCCATCGAATAGCCGAGCGCGAACTCGGTCCTGAAACCGGCAAGGCCGCGACCGCCTGTGATCAGCAACCCGGCCCCGGCCAACCCGGCCACGGCACCCGCCACATGCCACCAGCGCAAGCGTTCGCCCGGCAACAGTGCCGAGCCGACGACAATCAGCAGGGGCCACATGTAAGCGATCAGCCCAGCTCTCTACCGGTGGCGCATTTTTCAGCGCCATGAAATAAAAGAAGTGATAGCCGAACAGGCCGAGGGTGCCGAGCGCCCAGGCACCGATTGGTTGACGCAAATGCCGGATCACGGGTTCGCGCCGGACGGTCCATTTTAAAAGCACAAACACCGTGGCGATACCGAATGCCATCGCCGACAACTGGAAAGCCGGAATTTTTCCGGTCAGCGTCGTGAACAGCGCCAGCGTCCCCCACAGCAGCACGGCCGTTGTGCCGATCAAAGTCGCTTTCAGCTTGTTGGGATTATCCGCCCTCATGCCGCACCCTCTCCTTCGAGACGCGCTTCGCGCTCCTCAGGATGTGGCGGATCCATGATTGGACCCGTCCCGAAGCATCATGGGCTTAACCCAACACTTCGGATTGGGCAATTCACAATCCGGGCGCCCAAATGACCAACCCACCGCCTTCGGTACCAAACGTCAGTTCCGGCACCCCGTCACCGTCAAGGTCATGGACGACAAGGCGATGCACAATCCGCGTACCGGCCGTGATTGAGGCAACGATCCGGGGCGTTCCACCTGCGAGCCGGACCACGGTCATGGCATTTCGCCGGGCGTCAGGAACGATAACCTCGGCGATACCATCGCCGGGGGCATCGAGATCGGCAACGGCGGACAGCCCCAATTCCCTGGAGCCGTATGCGTGATTGGAAAAACCGTCCAGACTGTATTTGACGACGAGGCGGTCGCCTAAGTGTTCATAAGCCGTCAAAGCACCACCGATGTGCGGTGTGACGACGGCCAGAAATTCAATGCGACCGTCGCCGTCGACATCGGCGGCGCCAACCGGATTGAGCCACCGGTTCGCGATGCCTATGGCTGCAGCCTCGGCAAGCACGCTCGGCCCCGGCCCGCCTGGTGCGCCCGGATCAACCAGCGTCAGAGCGGCACCCGCATCAAGATATGACGTCACCGTCATCAGCACCGGACGGCCTTCGTGCAGGTCATCTGTAAAGCGGACGAAACGGTCTTCAAACACGCGACTGGCAGGCAGCGTTAACGTCTGCTCAATGCCATCAGCATATTTGATGCTGAGCCCTCCCGCCTCGATGCCGTCGCCCAGAACCGCATGGCCGTAGCGCGTCGTCGGTTGATCGAGCCAGGCCGAGAGCGTCCCCTGCCCCGTCTCCCTCTGGTTGACGACGGCGTCGGGCAACGCCCCCGGCGGCAACGCCGAATGGACCAATGCAGACACCGGCTGCAGTTCAACCGCACCATTCCTGATCGTGACTCGAAGCCGGTTGCCGGTCTTGCCGATCAGCACCGGCGCGCCGTCTTCGGCGGTCTCGATGGCGGTGAGCCCCGGCACGATTTGCATCCAGTGCCGTGCCCCAGCCCTCGTCTCCCCTGATCTCCCCAGTGGGCCCGATAAAGGGCGGCACCCGCAAGCACCGCCCTGATCATAGTCGAAAACCGCATGGGGTCAGACCATATACTGACCACCATTGGCCGAAAGTGTTGAGCCGGTGATGAAACCGGCGTCATCGGATGCGAGGAAACTGACGCAACGCGCGATTTCTTCTGCTTCACCGAGCCTGCCGACCGGGATCAACGGGATGATTTTTGTATTCAGGATTTCTTCGGGAACGGCGCGGACCATTTCGGTGCCGATATAGCCCGGTGCAACCGCATTGACGGTAATTCCCTTCGACGCCGTTTCCAGCGCCAGTGCCTTGGTGAAGCCGAGATCGCCGGCCTTCGCTGCGGCATAGTTGGTCTGTCCGAACTGACCCTTCTGGCCGTTGATCGAGCTGATCGAAATGATGCGGCCGAAATTGGCGGCGCGCATGTCATCAATGACGTTGCGGCTGAGGTTGAACAGGCTGCGAAAGATTGGTGTGGATCACCGCATCCCAGTCGGCCTTGGACATCTTGTGCAGCGGCGCGTCGCGCGTGATGCCGGCATTGTTGACGAGCACATCGACGGCGCCGACATCGGCCTTTATCTGGGTAATGGCCGCCGTCACCGCATCAAAATCACCAACGTCGAACTTGTAGACGCCGATCCCTGTTTCGGCCTTGAAGGCGTTGGCGGCTTCGTCGTTGCCGGCGTAATTGGCAACAACAGTGTATCCCTTGGCTTTCAGTTCTTCAGAAATGGCACGCCCGATACCGCGCGTCCCACCCGTGACCAATGCAACTCTGGACATCGTGAACTCCTCCGTAAAATGCCGCTGTTATCGCGGTCGTTTTAAAATTGGTGCCGGGGCGGGCTTGGTGCCCGCTCCCGGCCCAACATGATCTTAGTCGCGTTCGACGCACATGGCGATGCCCATACCGCCACCGATGCAAAGCGTGGTCAGGCCCTTCTTGGCATCGCGCTTTTGCATTTCGTGCAGCAGCGTGACCAGAACCCGGGCACCCGAAGCCCCGATCGGATGGCCGAGCGCAATCGCGCCGCCGTTGACGTTCACTTTTTCAACGTCCCAGCCCATGTCCTTGTTAACGGCGCAGGCCTGTGCGGCAAAAGCTTCGTTGGCTTCGATCAGATCAAGATCGTCCACAGTCCAGCCGGCCTTCTCCAGTGCCAGACGCGACGCCGGGATCGGCCCCGTGCCCATGATGGCCGGGTCAACACCGGCGGTCGCCCACGATTTGATGCGGGCCAGAACCGGCGCGCCGCGTTTTTTGGCGTTTTCCGCGCTCATCAATACCAGGGCAGCAGCGCCATCATTGATGCCCGATGCATTACCGGCGGTGACCGTGCCTTCCTTGTCAAAGGCCGGACGCAGTTTCGACAGGCTCTCGATGGTCGTGCCGTGCTTCGGATACTCGTCGGCGTCGACGACCGTATCGCCCTTGCGCGACTTGATCGTCACCGGCGCGATTTCATCGACAAACTTGCCGGCCTTCTGGGCGGCTTCGGCCTTGTTCTGCGAACCAAGCGCAAAAGCATCCTGCTCATCACGGGTCAGCTGCCACTTCTGGGCGACGTTTTCCGCCGTGGTGCCCATGTGATAGCCGTTGAAGGCATCCCACAGACCGTCCTTGATCATGGTGTCGATCATCTCGCCGGAGCCCATCTTGACGCCGTTTCTGAGATGCATGACGTGCGGTGACTGGCTCATGCTTTCCAGACCCCCGGCGACGACGATCTCGCTATCGCCCATCATAATGGCCTGATAGCCGAGCGCGACCGTACGCAGACCGGAACCGCAAAGCTGGTTGATGCCGTATGCGGTCTTTTCATTCGGGATGCCGGCGCCGATGGCTGCCTGGCGGGCCGGGTTCTGACCGCCGCCGGCGGCAAGAATCTGTCCCATGATGACTTCGGAAACATCTTCCGGGCTGACCCCGGCGCGTTCCAGTGCTGCCCTGATGGCGACCTCGCCCAGTGCCGATGCGGACAGGGAACTCAAGCTTCCAAGAAATGCTCCGACGGGTGTCCGGGCGGCGCCTGTGATCACAACTTCGGTCATTATGTCTCTCCTCTGGAATGTTATTATTTGCGAACGAAATTAATTCGGGGTTCGTCAGCGTGCCCCGCCCCTTTGGATCAAGACTTAGGCCAATTTCAGCCCACTTTCAACTCAGGCTTGCCATTCAGGGCTATTGCCGGAGCCACGCTGCGAGCGGCGCATAGAGCTGATCGATGGCTTTCGAGCCGGCCATCATGCCGATATGCCCGGCATCCAGCTCGATCATCTTGGCATCCGGCAATTGCGCCGCCAGCGGTCTGGCCGATTCCGGCGGCACGATGGTATCGTGAAGCGGCACGATCAGCAGTGATGGTACAGTGATTTTTGCAGGCTCGACCATCCGTCCGGCAATTTCCCACCGACCCTGCATCGGTCGATTTTCCAGATACCAGCCTTCGAGGCATTCCAGTGCCACCAGCCGCGTCAGCGGCACGCCGTCATTAAGCCAGTCTTCCAGCGCGATGAAGGCTCTGGCCGCGTCGCTATCCAGATCGGTTTTGGCAAAGCTGCGGAATTTACGGATCGTGCCGCCGGGATCGCGGCTTGAAAACATCGCCTGCATGACATCAACCGGCAGTTCACCCAGAACCTCGATGGTCTGGCGCAGCACCGGCATCATGGCCGCCAGCATCAGCGTCGGCCCCTTCTGCATTGCATGGAAATCCCAGGGGGTCGCCAGCAGCGCCAGTCCGGCGACCCGCTCCGGTGCCACATGGGCCAACGCCAAAGCCAGATTGCCGCCCATGCAATAGCCGGCCAGCATCGGTGTCTGTCCGGTGGTGCGGATAACATCATCGCGTATCCGCACCAGCCTTTGCACGTATTCCTCGATGCGATAAGACCCCTCCTGCGTACCCGGGGCATCCCAGTCGACCAGCCACGTATCCAGCCCCTCAGCCGCCAGATAGCGCAGCAAACTCCGGTCCGGGCTGAGATCAAGAATATAGGACCGGTTGACCAGCGACGGGATCAGGATCACCGGCCGACCATCGGCCTGACAGCGCAGCAAGCGGGTCGTGCCCTCTTCCCAGACAACGGGCAGCGGTGGCAATGCCTGGGGCCGTTCGGCTGCAGCAAACCGGTTTATGCCGGCCGCAAAATCACCGCAGCGTCTTTCAATTTCCAGACGTACCGCGTTTGCAAATTCCTCCGGATCAACTTTTTCCAGATTTTTTTGCAGCGATTTTGCCTGACGGCTCAGTGAGTCCTTCCAGACGAGCGAGCCGTCTTTCAAGCTCGGCAATGCGCAGAGTGAGCTCGCGAACATCAGGTTCTGTACGGCCAGGTGCAGCGCCAGCGGCCTTGGCGTGAGCGCCAGCCTTTCGCTCAGTTGCAGCATTTCCCGCATTCTTGTCGGCACTGTTGTCGGATCCATCATCCGCACCCGTCCTGTTTTCTGTCCCGTTACCCTGCGTTGCGGCCTTCTGCATCATGGCTGCAACGTTTGCCGCACCTGCGTTCATCAGCTCCATGGTTTGCGCCATCGTCTGTGCCAATGCGTCGTCGCCGGCGAGCGCTTTTATCTGCTGCTCCCACAGATCGACATATTGCTTCGCCATTTGCTGCAGGTCTGCTGAGCCGGAACTGTTTTGATCGTCTTCACTCATGGCCTTGATATTGCCCGGTTTTGCTGGCGTCCGATAACAGTATATCTGCATCTGCCGCATCGGCAAATATTGTGATGCGGGGGGTTGCCCCCTCGCAAAAACGCCTTTTTTGCTGCATGCTGCACCTGCCGCAAGAATGCAGCATTATTCGTTGCAGCGCACAAGCATCGGCGCTAGGGTCTGGGATATGGGAAATGGAGCCTAACATGGCGAAAAAGCCTCAGGATACTGCGAGCCCCGATGGGGTAGAGCCACCGATCACCATCAAGAAATACGCCAATCGTCGTCTCTACAACACAGAGACGTCGAGCTATGTGACGCTCGATACGCTGGCGCAGATGGTCAAGGACGCCAAGGAATTCTGCGTTTACGATGCGAAAACCGGCGAGGACATCACCCGTCAGGTCCTGACCCACATCATCGTCGAAGAAGAATCCAAGGGCCAGAACCTGCTGCCGATCAGTTTCCTGCGTCACCTCATCAGCTTTTATGGCGACAGCCTGCAGGCGGTGGTGCCGAACTATCTCGATCATTCGATGAGCTCGTTCGCCCGCAACCAGGAACAGATGCGCAGCTATCTCGACGAAGCTTTTGGCGGCCTGACGCCTTTCGTCAAGATGGAAGAGATCTCCAAAAAGAACATGGCGATGTTCGAAAATGCCATGAAGATGTTCACGCCCTTCTACAATCCGGACGGCACACTCAGCAGCCACAACGATCAGCCCAAATCGGACGACAGCGATAAATCCGGTGCCGGCGACATCAACGATCTCAGGACGCAGATGCTGGAAATGCAACGCAAGCTGGATCAGCTTTCCGGCAAGTAATCTCCGCTTTCTTCAACCGGCGAAACACCCCCATCCTTCGAGACGGCCTGTCGGCCTCCTCAGGATGAGGAATACACGCAGTGTGTGTCTCGAAGGATAGGGAGACGCGAAGGATGTGGCGCGGAAATTGACTTAAGGCAGTTCCCGGATCAGCCGGAAGCTGAGCCAGTAGCTTTTGACGGCGCCCGGATTTTTCTGCCGGTTGGCCGAGCGCGACATCCTTGAATAGTAATACCACGAGCCGCCGCGGATGACGCGGAACTGGCATTTGTCTTCGACCCAGGCCTCAGGGCCTTTCGGTGCGCCCTGATAATTATCGTGCCAGCAGTCCTCGACCCATTCAAAGGCATTGCCGTGCATGTCATAGAGACCCCACGGATTGGGATCGAAGCTGCCGACCGGTGCATTGCCGATGCCCGACCACGGCGCGCCGCACTTGCGGCAGTTGACCTTGTTTTCGCCGATCAGCTCGCCGAACCAGTAATTATCCTTGGACCCGGCGCGGGCCGCATATTCCCATTCGGCCTCGCTCGGCAGCCGGTACTTGTGCCCGGTTTTCCTGGTCAGCCAGTCGGCAAAGCCCTGCACCATCTCATGGTTGACGTTGATCACCGGCATCCGGTTCTTGCCCCATTTGTGATCGTCCGGCTGATGCGTGCAGGCCTTGGCATCAAGACAGGCCTGCCATTCGCTATGCGTGGTCTCGAACCGGCCGATGGCGAACGGCTTCTTGAAGCGCATGATGCGGGTCGGCATTTCACTTTCGTGCAGCTTCGAGCCCATCACGTTCAGCCCCGCCGGCACCACCACCATTTCAGGACAGGTCTCGCAATCGCGGAACATCATGCCCGGTTTCAAAACCTCACCGGGTTTCAGCAGCGGCGCCTTCGGGATGTCTTTTGGCGGGATCTGCGGATAGACACCCTGCGCCCCGGCCCCGGAGAAAGGCAGCGCAAGGATCAGGGCCAGGGCGATGGTCATGAATGGACGGCTGATCATCCGCCAAGGGTGTCGCCAGATCAGGCGTCGGTCAAGCATTGCGAAGCTTTCTTGTCGCATGGGTTGCGGCATGGGCAACCAGAGGTGAGGCGTCCTCCGACAGTTGGGCTGCCACCGGGGCCAGTGACGGGTCTTTGGAATTACCGATGGCAATGGCGACGTTGCGCAGAAACCGGTCGCGGCCGGTGCGCTTGACCGGCGAGCCGGCGAACAGTGCGCGGAACGCCGCATCATCAAGGCTTGCCAGCTCGGCCAGTCTGGGTGCCGTCAGCTCGATCCTGGGCCTGAAGGCGTCTTCCCGGGTCGGCGTCGTGAATTTGGTCCATGGACAGGCCGCCAGACAGTCATCGCAGCCATAGATATGATTGCCCATGGCGTCCATCAGCTCAGGCGCAATATCGCCCTGATGCTCGATCGTCAGATAGGAAATGCAGCGCCGTGCATCCAGCTGATAGGGGGCCGGGAAAGCGGCGGTCGGACAGACCCTGAGGCACGCATCGCAACTGCCGCAATGATCGGCTTCGGCCCGGTCCGGTGGCAGTTTGAGGGCAGAGAATATCTCGCCAAGAAACAGCCACGAGCCATGCGTGCGGCTGACCAGATTGGTGTGCTTGCCCTGCCAGCCGACCCCGGCGCGCTGGGCCAGCGGCTTTTCCATGACGGGTGCGGTGTCGACGAAGACCTTGATCTCGCCGCCATAAGTCTCAACGATCCAGCGTCCGAGCTGCTTCAGGCGCTTCTTGACCAGATCGTGGTAATCGCGGCCCTGCGCATAGACGCTGACCGCCCCCCGCTCGGGGTGCGCCATGACCGCCATCGGGTCCTGACCGGGACCGTAATTGACACCCAGCACAATGATGCTTTCGACGGTGGGCATTAATGCTTTTGGATCGCCGCGTCGGCCGTCGTCACGGGCCATCCACGCCATATCGCCATGATAGCCCGCCTTGACGAATTCAGCCAGACGGGTGCGGTCAGCGGGATCGGACCCGGCTTGGGCAAAGCCTATGGCGTCGAAGCCCAGCGTCAGCGCTTCATCGCAGATTTCCGCCTTGATGACGCGGGGGTCGGTTTCCGGGTTTGCGGCAATGGTCATCCGCCTAGCATTATGCTAATGAGCCCGGCGATCAATGCAGATAGCGGCAAATTATGGCCGGAAAGGCCATGAACGACGATTGTTGACGGTAATGCGGAGTGTTGAGATGGGGACTGATAAACCGGCCGTGGTGCTTTTGAGCGGCGGACTTGATTCCGCCACCGTGCTGGCGATTGCGCTCGATCAGGGCTACCGGCCGGTGACGCTGACGTTCCGCTATGGCCAGCGCCATGCCGCTGAAATCGACGTTGCCGCACGGATCGCCAGGGCCGCCGGCATTACCCGCCATGTGGTCGCCGACATCGATCTTCGGGCATTCGGGGGCTCGGCCCTGACCGCCGACATCGATGTGCCGAAGCACCGCTCGGACGCGGAAATCGGCGACGGCATTCCGATCACCTATGTGCCGGCCAGAAACACCGTGTTCCTGTCATTTGCGCTGGCCCTGGCGGAAACCACGCAGGCCTTTGATGTGTTCATCGGCGTCAATGCGCTCGATTATTCCGGCTATCCCGATTGCCGCCCCGAATACGTCAAAGCCTTCGAGAACGTCATGAACCTGGCAACCAAGGCCGGCGTCGAAGGGGCGAACCCGTTCACCCTGCACACGCCGCTGATCGACCTCAGCAAAGCTGATATCGTCAAACGCGGCACGGCACTCGGCGTTAATTACGCCGACACGCTGAGCTGCTATGATCCGACGCCGGACGGTGCGCACTGCGGCAGTTGCGATGCCTGCCATCTGCGCCAGAAAGGGTTCAAAGAAGCCGGCATTACTGATCCAACACCCTATGCGGGTTCATGAGGACAAAAACGATGAGACATTATATAGCATCAGGCCTGCTCGCGATCGCCCTCGCATCTGGCGCACTGCCGGCCAAGGCCACTGTGGCCGAAGGCAAGCGCGAGGGCATTTATCAGATCGTCAAGGCGACCGACACCCGGGTCTGGCGGCTGAATACCGAGACCGGCGAGATTGCGGTCTGCGATCTGGCCGGCAGCAATCTGGTCTGCACCACATCGGCGAATGCCGCCGAAGTGCCGAAGAAATCCTATGCCGAGATCGAAGCCGGCAAGAAAGCCGCCGCCGCCGAGGAACAGGCCCGGCGCGACCAGGAGCTCAAATTTCTCGATAAAATCCTGGCCCTGTTCAGGGAATTGCTGGCAACCGCGATGGGCAAGTCACAAGGCACCTGACCCGGCGGCCGGACAACCCCCGCGCCACCGGTTCAGCTTTGCTTTGATTTCCAGAGCCTTAGACTTTATCACTAGCCGGCCCTGAATGCTTATTCGCCAGGGTGGGCATCGGGTGGCAAATACACAGACAATGCGTTGAGCGGACCTTGAGATCATGACTGACAAGAAAAAAGCACTGAATCTGGTGCGCGAGGAAATCGATCAGATTGACCAGCAAATCCAGAATTTGCTGATCCGTCGGACCGAGATCGTCGAGAAAGTGCGTGCCATCAAGGAAGGCGAGACCGTCAAGATCCGCCCCAGCCGCGAAGCCGAGATGATGTACCGTCTGACGTCGCGTCATCACGGCAATTTTCCGAAGCGCGAGCTGTGCCGCATCTGGCGCGAAATTATTGTTGCCACACTGACCTTCGAAGGGCCGTTTTCGGTCGCCGTCAACGACATCGATAATGAGCCCGGTTACTGGGACATGGCCCGCGATCACTTCGGCACCTTCACCAAGATGGTCCGCCACAGTTCCGGTCGCGCCGTTGTCGAGGCTGTGCGCAGTCAGGAAAGCTCGGTCGGCATCCTGCCGTGGCCAACCCGTGACGATCCCGATCCGTGGTGGCGATACATGGTCTCAAGCAGTGAAGACACGCCGAAAGTGATCGCCCGCCTGCCGTTCATTCCCGGATCGAACGCGAGGGGCATCGGCCTTGAAGCCGCCGTCATCTGCCCGATCGAACAGGAGCCAACCGGCCGCGACCGCTCGCTGCTGGCCGTTGAGAGCGATACCGAGATCGGCGCCCGGCGGATCGAAGATGCCCTGAATTCCGTCGGCGTCAGTTCCGCCTACATCCAGAACTGGCATGACCCGAACCGGCCACCGGGCTGGATATACCTGATCGAGGCGTTCGGCTTCATCGACCCGGCCGGCAAACAGTTTCCCCGATTCATCGACAGCATCGGCAAATCAGCCCAGCGCATCCTGCACCTCGGCGGCTACGGCACGCCGCTTGGCGAGCGTGATGTCGCAGCGGAGAGCGATAAATGAGTGACCGCCCCGAAGCCCGTCCCGGTATCATGGATATCGCTGCCTATGTTGGCGGCGAGTCTGCCATACCGGGCATTGATCGCATCATCAAGCTGTCGTCGAACGAAGGTCCTTTCGGCCCGAGCCCGCTGGCCAGCAAAGCACACGAAGCGGAAGCGTCCAACCTGCACCGCTATCCTGACGGCGGCGCCACCGAACTGCGCCGGGCCATTGCCGCGCGCTACAAACTGGATGCGGACAAGATTGTCTGCGGTGCCGGTTCCGACGAGCTGATTGCACTGCTCTGCAAGGCCTATGCCGGGCCTGGCGATGAAGTGCTGTATTCCCGTCACGGCTTTCTGATGTATCCGAGCCTGAATGGCACCGTCGGCGCGACGCCGGCGTCAGTGGACAGCGGCGGGAGCGAAGGGCGGGGCGGGAGCGGTGGCATGCAGTCACCGGCAGTGGCAGCCGGAGGCGTTTCCTCGCCAGCCCGAGCAACCCGACCGGCACCATGATCGGTCTGGCCGAGATCGAACGACTGAGCCGAATAACCTGCGCACGCGCTGGTGATCGATGCCGCCTATGCGGAATATGTCTCCGTCGACGATTACGAGCCCGGCATCGCGCTGGTTGATGCCGGTGACAACGCCGTCATGACGCGGACCTTTTCCAAGATTTACGCACTGGGCGGCGTTCGTCTCGGCTGGGCCTACGCGCCGGCGCACATCGTTGATGTCCTGAACCGTGTGCGTGGCCCGTTCAACGTCGGTGCTGCGGCCATGGCCGCTGGCGTTGCGGCCATTGGTGATACCGCGTTCGAAGACATGAGCCGCGCCCACAATACCCGGTGGCTGGCATGGTTCACCGAACAGTTGACGGGGCTTGGCCTCGACGTCACGCCCAGCATCGGCAACTTCGTGCTGGTCTGTTTCGGCGATGCCACGCCGTCAAGAAGCGCCGAAGGCGCTGACGCATTTTTGAAATCGCGCGGCATCGTTATCCGCCGTATGGGCGGCTACGGCTTTCCGAACTGTCTCAGGATCACCATCGGCCTTGAAGACGAGATGCGGGCCGTTGTTGATGCGCTGGCAACCTATCTCGGCCGCAACGAGACGGAGCCGGGCGCATGAGCAAAGCGCCCCCGGGAAAACCCTTGTTCAACCGCGTCACCCTGATCGGCATCGGCCTGATCGGCTCGTCGCTGGCCCACGCCATGCGCGAACAGAAGCTGGCCGGCGAGATCGTTGTGACAACCCGCAGCAAGGAAACCCTGGTCCGCGCCATTGAACTCGGTCTCTGTGATCGCGGCACACTGGATATGGGAGAGGCTGTCGAAGGCGCTGATCTGGTCATCGTCTGCACACCGATGGGCAGCTACGCCGGCATCGGCAAGACCATCGCCGGCCATTTGAAGGCGGGCGCCATCGTCAGTGATGTCGGCTCGGTCAAGGAACCGGTGTTTGCAACCCTCGGCGCGGCGCTGCCCGATACGGTGCATCTGGTGCCGGGTCACCCGATTGCCGGGACCGAGACACTCCGGCCCCGACGCCGGCTTTGCCGCCCTGTTCAAGAACCGCTGGACCCTGCTGACGCCATCGCCGGAAACCGACGCTGAAGCCGTCGACAAGGTCGTGCAGTTCTGGGAACGGACCGGAGCCATGGTCGAGATCATGGAAGCCCACCACCACGATCAGGTCCTCGCCATCACCTCGCACCTGCCGCACCTGATCGCTTACACCATTGTCGGCACGGCGACCGATCTCGGCGATGATCTGAAGCAGGAAGTGATCAAGTTCTCGGCTTCCGGGTTTCGCGATTTCACCCGCATCGCCGCCTCCGACCCGACCATGTGGCGCGACGTGTTCCTGACCAACAAGGACGCCGTGCTGGAAGTGCTGAGCCGCTTCGATGAGGATCTGACGGAATTGAAACGCGCCATCCGCAAGGGTGACGGCGACAAGCTGTTCGAGCATTTCACCCGCACCCGTGCCATCCGCCGGGGTGTCGTCGATGCCCGTCAGGACGACATGCCGACAGCCCTGCCGGGACCCATCCCCGCGCCCTACCGCAGCAACGAAGACGACTGAGGAGCCGAACATGCAGCCCGCCATCGATGCTTTCCTTGCCGGGTTCCCCATTCTGATGCTGCATTCCGCCGTCACCATCGCCATGCTGGTGGCCGGCGTGCTCATCTATATGTGGATCACGCCCTGGGACGAAATCAAACTGATCCGCGACGGCAACACCGCTGCTGCCGTTTCCATGGGGGGTGCCGTGATCGGCCTTGCCCTGCCGCTGGCCTTTGCCATGTCCGGCAGTGTCAGTGTTTATGAAATCCTGATCTGGGGACCGGTGACACTGGTCTTGCAGATTGCCGCCTACCGGATTGCCGACATTGTGCTGCGGGATCTGCCAAAACGCATCGAGCAGGGTGAAATGGGCGCCGCCGTGTTGCTGGTATCGATCAAGATCGCCGCTGCCGCCATCAATGCCGCCGCCGTCTCGGGCTAGGTTTGGGCCATGAAGTTCCGCGACATCGTAGCACTGATCCTGCTGATCGTTGTTGCGCTTGGCGGACAGGTTTTTCGAAGCGATCCCGACACGCCGCCGCCATCACCCCGTTTTGACAACCCGCGCCGTCCGGCACCCGAGGCTTTCACCAACCAGCCGTGGGATGCGGAGACCCGCACATGGCTCGAAAGCAGACCGGGTGCGGGGGCAAGAAAATCATCCGACTGGATGGCACCGGAGCGAAATTCCTACGTGGATATTCCCAAGCGCCGGGGTTCCGGCACCGGCACCGCGTTCGCCGTCGGCGACGGCAAATGGCTGACGGCGCGCCACGTCACCGACGGCTGCAGTGAAATCGCCCTGCAAACCGGACCCGGCAAAGGCATTCGCGTCAGCAGCGTGGTCAATCATCCGAATGCCGACGTCGCCCTGCTGACGACACGCAACGGCCCGCCGCCGTTTCCGCTCGGCAGCGATGCGGCTCGCGGCGACGACGGGTATCTGATCGGCTTCCCGAAGGGAAAGCCCGGTGCCGTGCATGTATCGAAGATCGGCACCACGACGTTACGCGAAGGCGGTCGCTATCAGACCCGCGAACGCGCCGCCGTGTGGTCGGAACGCAGCCGCATTCCGGATCAGTTCGGCTCGCTCGGTGGCCTTTCGGGTGGCCCCACCTTCAGCGCCGACGGCAGGCTGGCCGGTGTCGTGCTGGCCGAAGAACCAAGGCGCGGCCGGGTGCTGACCGCCGAGGTCGCAACCCTGAAACAGATGATGGCCGATGCCGGTCCCGCCGGACAGACGGTTCTGGCCGGGGCCATGAACGGCGACACCTATCCGAAAGTCGCCCGGGAACTTCTGACGTCGCTCCGCATCGCCAAGGTTCTGTGCCGGGTCCGTTAAAAAGCTTGCGGCTTGTTCCCTGTGTATCCCCGGTTATGCTCGCGCCAGACACATGCGACGATGAGCAGAGGGGTGCGCAGCATGACGGTGGAAATGTTAAAACAGAATCTGATCTTGCCCGTCATCGGTGCGCCGATGTTCCTCGCCTCCGGTGTCGATCTTGTCGTCGCCCAGTGTTGCAATGGCGTGATCGGCGCGTTCCCGGCGCTCAATGCCCGCCCTGCCGAAGCCCTGGATACATGGCTCAGCGAAATCAAAGCGCGTCTGACCCGGTTCGAAGACGAGACCGGCAAGTCAGCAGCACCCTTTGCCGTCAATCTGATCGTGCACGGATCGAACGAAAGACTGGACGCTGATCTCGCCACCGTTGTCCGCCACAAGGTGCCGCTGGTGATTACCTCGCTGTCGGTGCCGGATAAGGTGATCGCCGCCGTGCATGGGTATGGCGGGCTGGTCTTTCACGACATCACAACCACGCGGCACGCGGAAAAGGCGGCAGGCGCCGGTGTCGACGGCCTGATTCTGGTTGCGGCCGGGGCCGGTGGCCATGCCGGGCGTCTCAGCCCGTTTGCGCTGATCGCCGAGGTCAGGCGTTTTTATGAGGGCGCGATTATCCTTTCCGGGGCCATTGCCGACGGACGCGCGATCCTCGCCGCCGAAGCGCTCGGTGCTGATTTCGCCTATATCGGCTCTGCCTTCATTGCGTGTGACGAAAGCATTGCCGCCCAGGGCCACAAGCAGATGATCGTCGACAGCAGCGCCGCCGACATTCTTTACACGCCCTATTTTTCCGGCACGCCCGGCAACTACCTGATCCCGTCGATCATCGCCACCGGTGCCGATCTTCAAGAAGCTGAGAGCGCCCAGCCGAGAAAGATGGAATTCGGCAGCGGTTCATCCAAGCCGAAAGCGTGGACAGATGTGTGGAGTGCCGGACAGGGCATCGGCCCGATCACCGCCCAGCAGCCTGCCGGCGATTACATCGCCCAACTCAAGGCCGAATATGATGCGGCGCGCGCGGCATTGATCAAATAAACAGAAGTATTTCCGGCACTTCATCCTTCGAGACGACACCGATCAAGGATCGGGGTCTCCTCAGGATGAGGTCATGGAATCCGCCAGCATCCACATGCCGAGGCCCGGCACCTTACACCCTGATGCTGAGGATGACGCATCGCGTCCATCTCGAAGTATGGCGCAGGATCAGACCGCCCCAGGCGCTTCCGTAACGTCGTCCAGATAGGTGAATGCACCGGATTCAATCAACGTGACAAGCGTATCGACGATCTTCGCATCGTATGATGTGCCGCGATTTTCCTTCAGGAAGCTGATGGCTTCAGTCAGCGGCTTGCGTGGTCGGTACGGTCGGTGGGCGGTAATCGCTTCCAGCGCGTCACACGGTGATATGATCCGCGCTTCAAGACAGATATCTATGCCTTTCAGACCATGCGGATACCCCAAACCGTCAACCCGCTCGTGATGCTGGCTGATAATCTGGTCAACCGGCCAGGGCAGAACTACGTCATGCATGATGTCGTGGCCGATCAGCGGATGGTTTTTGATGACGGCCATTTCGGCGTCGTTGAGCTTTCCCGGACGGTTCAGGATTTCTGCCGGAATGCCGATTTTACCGATGTCATGTACCAGGGCGCCGATCCGTATGCCCGTAATCTTGTCTTCATCCAATCCCAACTGCATCGCTACCCTGGTTGCAATTTCCGAAACGCGCTTTTGATGCTGGCTGGTATAGGGATCGCGCTGATCCAGCGTGTTGGACAAGGCGTGAATGATGGATTCAAAAGCTGCCGTCATTTCCTGGCGATGCGAAACCAGATCGTGGATGATTGATCTGTTGAGCAGATAAATGACGGTGCCGCCGATCGCGGCGATCATGAGAGCAAAAGCGGTGGCGACAAGAAACGTCTTCACATATGGGGCATTGACCTCGTCAACATCAATCTTGGCGACGACACCAAGCCCGGTATCACCGACCGGATGATACGCAGCAAATACCTGCTTGCCCCGGTAATCCGTCCCTTCAAGAGTGCCCTATAAACCGGTGAGTGCGAGACGCATCGGTTCCGCCATGGGTGAATCGTTTTCGACGACAATGTTCCTGTGGTCAGGCTGAAACCGTGACGTGGCAATGATCATGATTACGGATCCGTGCATCTTGCCTATTACGAATTCCCCGGTTTCGCCGAAGCCATGGAACTCGTGTAACTTGAACAGTTTTTCAACAGCTTCGGAATCGCTTTCCGTTTCCCCGACCATTTCGCCCAGCAAGACCGATTGCACGTCGGCGGCAATCTCGAGACGTTTCGTCGTCTCCTCCAAAGCTGTTCTGTGAAGCAAGGTCGTGGATATCAACGTCGATAGCACTGAGACGGCAACCAATGTCAAAAACAGTGCCCAGACGTTCGCCGGTAGCCATTTGATAGACAATTCGATCCTCCAATTGCTGGAGAACCCTCAATTCCCTCAATATCTTCCTGTTTTCAGGTATTTTCCTGAATAACTGGAAAAGGATAGCAGTTCACAACATTAAAGCCAGCCACCTGTGAACAACCTGAAGGCCCATGCGCTTATTCCCAGACAATCCGCGGCAGGCGGATCAGCTTGATCGGGCCGACTGAAAGCTCCCGGTCCTGAACGCTGAGCGGCAATGACAACTGTTTCGGGCCGCCACCGTTCGGCACTTTGGCCAGCACACCCAGCACGACCTTGGCCAGCGCGCCGTCCTGACGGCGCACCAGACCGGCCCCGACCAGTTGATCGACAGCAGGCTCGAACCCGGTGATCCTTGCCGCAAAGGCACCGATCGGCTGCAAATCATCGTCGAGCGCCAGCGTGCCTTCACCGGCAAGGCCAAGCACGCCATGCACCAGATTGAGGCTTTTGACATCAAGCGCACCGCCATCCCGGCTCCAGCCGCGCAAGGCATCGGCATCCGGCCCGGCCGGTGGCTCGGTCCCGGTCAGGTGCAACCGGGTTTTGAGGATCGCGATGTGCGGACCAAAGGGTGAGGCCAGCCTGAGTGGCAGATCGATGTCCTTTATTTCCAGATCAAGGCCGGCATAAACCGGCACCGTCCCCCGGACCAATGCCGCCGACAGAGATGCAAGGGCCAGGGCTTCGCCGTTGCCTTCATTGATCATCTGCGCTGCTTCAAGACTGAGCGTCAGTCGTCCGCCGTCGGACCGATCCAGTTGCAGGGCATTGCGCCCGGCGCTGAACGTATAGTGTCCCGATAAAGCCCCCTTGCCCAGTTTGAGCGTAACCGGCGCCTTCAGAGTGCCGTCAAGGGTGCCGATGTTCCATGGTGACAGAAAGGCCTGCAGGGACGGCACGCCGAGTTGCCAGCCGCCGAGCGGGTCTTCGGCATGACCGTCGGCGATGTCGATCCGCATCCGGCCCGGATATCCCGATACGGTCAGCGCGCCATAACCGATAGTGCGACCCTGTCTTTTCTCGGCCGCGATGAAAGTGTTTATCTGTCCTCTGAGGGTATCTTCGAGCCAGAACCACCAGCCGGTGTAAGCCGCCACCATCCCCATCAGCAGAACGAACAATGTCAGCCAGCGCCGTCGCGTTCCGTTGAACGGGCTTTCATAAATTGTCAGATCGGGTTCGGAATTATCAAACTTGGTCATTATCCGCAATCTAGACCGTTGCCCCGGCTTTCGGAAGGGCATAGCTTGACCCCCTGTTCGTAATCTGCGCCGGTTGCCCATGACCCTGTCCCCTGCCCATAAAAAAATTCTTGTCGCTGCCGCCCCGATCATTTTCGTGCTTTTGTGGTCGACCGGGTTCATCGGCGCCAAGATGGGCATGCCGCACGCCGAGCCTTTCACGTTTCTGGCGATCCGCTTCGTGCTGGCGTCGGCACTGTTCATTCTCATCCTCATCGTCATGCGCGTGCCGTGGCCGAGAGCGCCGATCATCTGGCTGCATGCATCGGTGGTCGGCATCCTGATGCAGGGCATTTATTTGTGCGGCGTCTTTTATGCCGTCTATCACGGCACCTCGGCCGGCATTTCGGCGCTGATCGTCGGTGTGCAGCCGGTGCTGACGGCGATCTTTGCCGGACTTTTGCTGAGCGAACGACTGAGCGGCAAGGCGTGGTTCGGGCTTGTGCTGGGCTTCGTCGGTATTGTTCTCGTGCTCTGGCGGCAAGCCGGTGACACCGGTGGCATGGCAGGGATCATCGCCTGCGTTGCCAGCCTGATCGCCATTACCGCCGCGACCCTGTACCAGAAGCATTATGCCACCGGCATTGATCTGCGCGTAGGATCGGCGATCCAGTTTGCCGCCGCTGCGGCCCTGATGTGGGTCATGGCGTTGGCAGCGGGCGAAACCATGATCATCGACTGGAACGGCGAGTCGATTTTCGCCATGGTCTGGCTGGTGCTCGTCCTCTCGATCGGGGCGATCACCCTGCTCTACATCCTGATCCGCCAGGGGGCCGCATCAAAAGTCGCCAGCCTGTTCTATCTGGTGCCGCCGGTGGTTGCCGTCGAAGGCTATCTGCTGTTTGACGAAATCCTGAGCCCGATGGCGCTGCTCGGCATGGGCATCACCGTGATCGGTGTTGCTCTGGTGACGCGGGGCTGACGCAATGGCCCGCCCCCCCGCCTTCACAGCCCCGACATCGTCATTCTGGGTTTTCGCTTACGGCTCGCTGCTCTGGCACGCGGATTTTCCTCATGCCGAAAAGCGCCCGGCCACCCTTTACGGTTATCATCGCGCCCTCTGTGTCTATTCATGGGTTTACCGGGGCACGGAACAATGTCCGGGGCTGGTCTTCGGGCTCGACCGGGGCGGTGCCGTCAGCGGTGTTGCCTACCGCATTACCGACAAGCACGCCAAGGCCGTCTATCAGCAACTGCATGAACGCGAGATGGTCACCGATGTCTATTGTCCGCGCCGGCTGAAGCTCCGATTGGGCGGCGACAAATCTGAGGTCGTCACCGGTCTGGCCTTCGTCGCCAACGAAGAGAACGTGCAATACGCCGGCAAGCTTTCCGAGGCCGAGACGTTGCGGCTGATCCGCGCCGGCCACGGTACCGCCGGCCCCTGCACCGAGTATGTGCTGAACACCGCCGATCACCTCCGCGCCGCCCACATCCGCGACCGGACACTGGAACGGTTGGCGATGCGGCTTCGGTCTTAAGTCACCATTAAAAACATAATCGTCATCCCGAACACCGAACGTCATTCCCGCGCAGGCGGGAATGACGACAAGGGCAAACGTGCTCAGTCTCCGAGCGCGATCGCGCCGTCTTGCGCAATCGGGAAAAACGGGTTCCAGGCAACCTCCCAGAGATGACCGTCCGGATCAGCGAAGTAGCCGGAATAGCCGCCCCAGAAAACATCCTCTGCCGCTTTGATCAGGGTCGCGCCCGCAGCAACAGCCTCGGCCAGCACCGCATCAACTTCGGCCTTGTCGCGCCCGTTATAGGCCAGTGCGACACCGGAAAAGCCGGGCTTGCTGTCATCGATTTTGGCGTCCTCGGCCAGCGCGGCGCGCCCGTACAGGCCAAGAATCATGCCGCCGGCCTGAAAGAAGGTGACGTCATCGTTGGATTGTGCCGAGGCCTGCCAGCCGAGCGCCTCATAGAACGCACGGCTTTTTTTCATGTCATCGACGCCGAGCGTCACGAGGCTGAGGCGCTGGTCCATTAAACTAACCCGTCTTCTTCACCCGCACTTGGAATGACCGCACGATGTGCAGGTGTCGCAGCCTTCCTGGCGCATCAGCGATGGCTGGCCGCATTTCGGGCATTGCTTGAACAGGTTTGAACGACCGGGGCCGCCCTCGCCCGCGAGCCCGCGCCGGGTATCGCCCGATGCATTGTTGGCACCGCTGGCGGCGATCGCGAGAGGCATGGATTGGGCTTCCAGCGCCGGGTCGATTTTTGCCGCCGGGTTGGCCATGAAGCCGGTATCGATCATGTGGTTTTCGATGACGCTGCCGATTGCGGCCAACAGCGAGGGCACGTACTTGCCGCCGACCCAGTAGCCGCCTCTGGGATCGAACACGGCCTTCAACTCCTCGACCACGAACGAGACGTCGCCGCCGCGCCTGAAGACCGCCGAGATCATCCGCGTCAGTGCCACCGTCCAGGCATAGTGTTCGGTGTTCTTTGAATTGATGAAAATCTCGAACGGGCGGCGGCGGCCCTGATCATCGATGATGTCGTTGAGCGTGATGTAAATCGCATGATCGCTTTCCGGCCAGCGCACCTTGTAGGTCTTGCCGGGCAACTCGCCCGGACGGTCGAGGGGCTGGAACATCCGCACCACCGAGCCAGAATCCCCCTCGTCCTTGGGCAGGGTCTTCTTGGCCGGTGTGTCGAACGGCAGTTCCGGCTCGGCCACGGTCTTTTTCTTTTTCTCGCCAACCTCGAGCACCGCGCCGGTGACGTCATTCGGCCGGTACGTGGTACAGCCCTTGCAGCCAAGCTCGTACGCCTGCGCATAGATGCCCTTGAAGTCCTCGAACGAGGCGTCTTCCGGCACGTTGATGGTTTTCGAGATCGAGCTGTCGATGTACTTCTGCACGGCAGCCTGCATCACCAGATGATCTTCCGGTGCCAGCGACTGGGCATCGACGAAGGCACTGGTCAGTTGGGCTTCCGCACCTTTCAGACGCCGATAAAGACGGAACGCATAATCGGACACTTCTTCTTCGCGCCGGGTACCGTCCGGCATCAGCACGTGACGGCGATAGGTGAAACTGAACACCGGCTCGAGCCCCGACGAAATGTTGTCGGCAAACAGCGAAATCGTCCCGGTCGGCGCCACCGATGTCAGCAGCGCGTTGCGGATGCCGTGTTCGGCAATGGCGTCCTGAACGTCCTGATCCATCTCGCGGATGGTTTCGCCGGCCAGATACTTGTCCCGGTCAAACAGCGGGAAGGCACCCTTTTCTTTCGCGAGGTCAACCGACGCCAGATAGGCCGAGCGCTGCAGCGCCTTCAGCCAGGCTTCCGTCAACTGCACCGCTTCGCGTGATCCATAGCGCGCACCGCACATGATCAGCGCATCGGCAAGACCGGTGATGCCGAGACCGATGCGGCGCTTGGCCTTCGCTTCGTGTGCCTGTTCTTCCAGCGGGAACCCGGACACATCCACCACGTTATCCATCATCCGAACCGCGGTCCGCGTCAGATCGTCGAGCGCGGCCACATCGAGTACGGCATTCGCTTCAAACGGGTTGATGACCAGCCGGGCCAGATTGATCGAGCCCAGCAGACACGCGCCATAAGGCGGCAGCGGCTGTTCGCCGCACGGGTTGGTGGCGTGAATGGTTTCGCAATAGTGCAGATTGTTGCGGTTGTTGATGCGGTCGATGAAGATCACGCCCGGTTCGGCATAGGCATAGGTCGCATGCATGATCTTGTCCCAGAGCCCGCGCGCCGACACCGTGCGGTAGACCATGCCGTCGAACACCAGATCCCACGACGCATCGTCCTTGACCGCCTGCATGAACGGATCGGTGACCAGCACCGACAGGTTGAACATACGCAGCCGGCCCGGCTCCTGCTTGGCATCGACGAAGGCTTCGATATCGGGATGATCGCAGCGCAGCGTCGCCATCATGGCACCCCGCCTGGAGCCCGCCGACATGATGGTCCGGCACATGGAATCCCACACATCCATGAACGACAGTGGTCCCGACGCATCGGCGCCGACACCCTTGACCCTGGCACCCTTCGGCCGCAGCGTCGAAAAATCGTAACCGATGCCGCCGCCCTGCTGCATGGTCAGCGCAGCTTCTTTCAACTGCTCGAAGATGCCGGCCATGTCGTCCGGGATATCGCCCATGACGAAACAGTTGAACAGCGTCACCCGGCGCTCGGTACCGGCACCGGACAATATCCGGCCGGCCGGCAGAAACTTGAAATCTTCCATCGCCTGAAAGAAGCGTTCTTCCCAATGATCCGTATCGGTCTCGTTGGCCGCCAACGCTTTCGCCACGCGGCGCCAGGAATCGGTAACCGTCTTGTCGACAGCGCCGCCCTCGGCGTCCTTCAGACGATATTTCATGTCCCAGATCTGCTGGGAAATCGGTGCAACGTCGATCATGGCGCGTCTTTCAATTTATTCCCGGCAATTTTCCGGGGGTTTTGCCGGCTCGGGAAACGATCATCCCGGGATGGCTTTGAGGCGGCTCAGGCGGCAAAAAAAGACGCCCTGTCAGAGTCCGCACCATAGGCACAGCATACGCTGCCAGCAAGTAGATGTTCTTGAAATGTTTCCACTGATTTTACCAGATTTATCCACCGGCGCAATCATCAAAATATGTTTACAATCAATATGTAAGGAGGTTTTCCCCAGGTTTCACGGGGCGATGATGGGATTTTTTCCCGGATTGCTCACGGGGTCTGCAGCAGCCGCGTCGACGCCGTCTCGATACCGTCTTCCAGTTTCTGCATGAATTCGCGGCGCGGCAGTCCGGGCGGGATCGGGTCCAGGACTTCCAGCGTGATGGTGCCCGGCTTGATGGCAAACTTGCGCCGGCCCCAGTAGACCCCTGAATTGAGCGCCATCGGCACCACCATGACATCGTCCGGCAGTTTCTGATACAGCGCCGCCACACCCGGATGATAACGGCAATCCTCGCCGGGTGCGGGTGCGGGTACCCTGCGGAAAGATGATCACCTGTCGCCCCTTCGACAAGCGGTCGACACAGGCATCGACCATATCGCGCAGCGCTTTCGCACCGGCTTCGCGGTCAATCGGGATGTGTTCGCTCTTTTGCGCCGACCAGCCCCAGAACGGAATCCGCATTAGTTCCTGCTTGAGGATGTACTGCGGGTCGTCGAGCAACACGTACATGATGAAGGTGTCCCAGATCGACTGATGCTTGGATGCAATCAGCGCCGGGCCTTTGGGTATTTTGTCCAGCCCTATGAAGCGGACGTCGATCCCGCCAAAAATGCGCATGGACCAGATCGCCACATGCGCCCATTTGCGGAACATCCCCTGCATGATTCGGCGCGGAAACGGGATCAGCAGCCACGCAAACACCACCAATATGGTGATCCAGCTGAACATCACGATGTTGAACATCAACGAGCGGAACCAGTTCACCATGCTTAATTTCCCTTGATCGCGGGCGACCCAGCGAGATCGAGGGCCCTGATATTGTGACGCAGCCAGGCCACCAGATACTTGTTATATTCGGTCACGGTCAAAGCCATCGTGCCCGGCCATGCCCACCAGTATTCCTGTTTCACGTGCTCGGGGAAAACCGGGTGCGGTTCGATCCGGATATCCGGCATGGCGTCCTGGAATTCAAGCAGGCTGCGCGGCATGTGATAGGCCGCCGTCACCAGTCTGAGTGACGAGAAGCCTTGTCCGCGCATCCAGATTTTCGTTTCCAGCGCATTTTCGATGGTATCGACCGCATTGCCGATGCTGATCCGGTTTTCGACCTGATCGGGCTGCTGCTTCAAAAGCGCCAGCAACTGCGTCACATCGACGCCGCGATAGACACCCGAAATGAACAGGCGCCGGGCGCGGTCGGCCAGCAGCAGATCAAGGCCGGCACGCAACCGGCCGCTGCCGCCGGTCAAAACCACGATGGCATCCGTCTGCAGTTCGGATTCCGCGCCGCGTTCCGGAATATCGGAAACGAACGAAAGCAGCCCGGCACCCCACACCGCAAGCATCAGCAGTGACAGGAAAACAATACTTCTGAACCAGGGCGATGGTCGCCCGCGATTGCGTGGCCGCATTCTAGCGTATCCTCATCCTAGAGCATTCTGGCCAACGCCCGCAGCACCGTCCGGCGTGCGGTTGTTGTTGCCAGCGCTGCGACACTGATCGGGATCGCCGCAAACAGCACCCATTCGCCAAGTCCGAAAGCCAGTTCCGGCAGCGCCGCGTCCTGCAGGCCTGCCGCCAGGTAGCCGACCGCAAGCAGCGCCGGCAGACCGAGTAAAATACCGATCAGGCCGCCCTTGAGCCCGAGCATCATCGCCCGGCCGGCAAACTGCCCGGCGATATAACTGTCCTGCGCACCGATCAGATGCAAAACCTCAATCGCCTCCTTGTGGACGGCGAGTCCGGTGCGGGTCGTAAAGACAACGGTGCCGATGGTTGCCAGTGCGATGAAAACAAGGATCGCCATGGCGATCAGCTGCACGGTGCGGATCAGCTTGACCAACCGCTGCAGCCAGACCCGGTGGTCATCGACACTGGCTTCCGGGACCCTGAGCTGCAGGGCGCGGGTGAAGGCCTTGAGATCAAATTTCGCCTCGTCGGAAAGGCCGACATCGATCAGTTTCGGCAACGGCAGATCACCCGCCTTGGCCGACGCACCCAACCACGGCGACAAAAGCGCCATCATGCGGTCTTCGTCGATGACGATGTAGCGTTCGACACCGGCCTGGGCGGCGATCACATTGAGCACTTCCTGCAGATTGTTCTGATCGGTCTTGGCGTCTTCGGTGGCGGCGATCTGCACGGTCAGGGTGCCGCCGACGCCCTGATCCCAACGCGTCGCCGTGGCGTTCAGGACGAGAATCCCGCCGATGGCCAGAACCGCCAGAAAAACCATGAAGGCAATCAGCCACGGCAGGAAGCGGCTGTGCGCATCCTGATCCAGCGGCAGGTCGGATCTTTTCACACCGAGCATGTTCCGGGGCCCTACAGAAAGTTCTCGATGCCGGGCGGATCGGCATCGGGCTCGTCAATATCGTCTCTCACACGGCCGCGACGGGCCCTGGCTTGCGCCGCCGCCGATTCGCGCGATTCGCGCCATTCGCGGGCCGCAGACTTGTTGCCGCTGCCCGGCACCACCGACATCGAACCGGCATCAAGACGCATGACAGGATGGCCGAGGCTGTCGACCAACGCCATATTGTGGGTGGCGACAACGATGGTTGTACCGAGCCGGTTCAGTTCTTCAAACAGATGCATCAGGCGCAGCGCCATGCGGTCATCGACGTTACCGGTCGGCTCGTCAGCGAGCAGAAGCTTCGGTCTGGCAATTACGGCCCGGGCAATGGAGACCCGTTGCTGCTGACCACCCGACAGGGTCGGCGGCCGGGATTTCATGTGATCCTTGAGCCCGACCCATTCGAGCAGCTCGGTGACGTGCCGCGTCACGTCATGTTCCTTGATCCCGGCGACGCGCAACGGCAGGGCGACGTTATCAAACGTGCTGAGGTGCTCAAGCAGTCTAAATTCTTGAAAAACAACGCCGATTTGGCGTCTGAGGGCAGGCAGTTCGGGTCTGGGCGTGGTCGCGATGTCGCACCCGAACAGGGAAATCAGGCCGCGCGACGGCTTCAGGGCAAGATACATCAGCTTCAACAGGGACGATTTACCCGCACCGCTTTCCCCGACGAGAAAGTGAAACGATCCCTGATCCAGCGAAAACGTAACGTCGCGCAGGACTTCCGGGCCCAGCCCGTAGCGCAACCCGACGTTTTCGAATCGTGTGATGTTTCCTTTAGACAACCTTGCCACCTGCGGTTTTTCCAAGGGGAGACACGCGTCAGTCATGCCGGAACGCGCCCGGCAATGACGCGACAATGGCATGGGGGAGCGGCTTCCGTCCAGCCTAGGCATGGTCCGGCGAGCCGATAAGGAATCTGCTTTACGATACCGGCCTGCTTGCGTGCGGAATCGCCAGCGCTTATAAACGATGAAGTCTTAACTGGCCGGTTGCATATGTATATTTCCTGCCCGAACTGTACGACGCGATATAACGTCTCTGCCGCCCAGATCGGTGCTGCGGGGAAATCCGTCAAATGTACGCACTGCGGCAACACCTGGCATCAGGTCCCGGTTGCTGATCAGCCGCCCCCGGCCCGCCCCAGAAGCATGCCCCAGCAGCACTTTGCTCCGCCACCCCAGCAGTATGCCCAGCCGGCCGCCTATCCGTATCCGCCGCCGGGTTATCCGCCACCGGGTTATCCACCGTATCCGTATCCGCCGCAGGGTTATCCGCAGCCGGGCTATCCGCAGCCGGGCCAGCCCGCTGCTGAGCAACCGGCACCTGTTGCACCACCACCGCCGCCGCCGCCCGCGCCGAAGGAAGAACCCGCCCTGCCGGAAATGGACGAGGACATCGACGACGATCCGATGGCCGCTTTTGCCACCGATGACGACGATGACGATGACAATCTGTCGTCCGACGATATCGAGGCGATGTTCAGCGATGAGGAAGAACCGGGTCCGCTTGGCTCCATGGTCGAGAGCGACGACGACGATGACGACGATGATGAGGAAGACGCTCCCGCGTTTGATGACCTGGAAGAGCCGGAGCCGATCCCGCAGGTCTTTACCGCCGACGAAACCGGCGATGACGAATATGACGACGAAGACGAGGAAGAAGACACCAGTCATAGCAAAGGATCGGTGCTGAAGATTATTCTGGCTGCGATCTTGGCGCTGTTTGTTCTGATTATCGGCGGCGCCATCTTCATGCGCGAGATGGTCATTGAAATGTTCCCGGCCAGCGAAGGCATTTATTCAATGGTCGGCCTCAGCGACGATTCACTCGGCGCCGGTCTGTCGATCAACGACGTCAAGAGCACGCGCGAATCCATCAGCGGCAAGGATGTGCTGGTGGTCCGTGGCGTCATCGTCAACGTCTCCAAGCGCGAGCGCGACGTGCCGATGCTGGAACTCAGATTGTCCGATCTTGACGGCAAGATGGTGCAGTCGGCCAAGACCGCGCCGCTGAAGAACAAGCTGGCCGCCGACGATCAGATCGGGTTCAAGATTCAGGTCGAGGACCCGAGCGCACTGGCCCGACGTCTGGAAGTGACTTTCATCGAACGTACCGGTGAGGCCGCAGCGCCGAAATAGGCGCACGAAGAACCTGCTGACAGCACTGCCCCCTCACCCGGCGCCCGTCCCGGATCAGGTCCGGGACAAGCGACACCCTCTCCCAAGGGAGAGGGTTGTTTGCCGTGAGTCCCCTCTCCCTTGGGAGAGGGTCAGGGTGAGGGGTCTTGGTGTTATGAGCCGTTAAGCCTCAGAACACATCCAGCAGGCGGTCGATGTAATCAAGCTCGAGCTTCGGCCGTGTACGCTCGCCCGAGCGGCGGCGCAGTTCGTCGAGAATTTCCCGGGCCCGGCGCAGTTCCGTCGGGTTCGGCAGCGACACGTCGGCATCTTCGACCGCAGCCCCCTGACCGTTTTCATTGCTGTTGCGGCGACCGAACGGATCAAAACGGCCCTGCTGTCCCGGCATCGGCTGATTGCCGTTCGCCAGCCCCATCTGCGCTCCGAACTGCTGCGCCAGCGCCTGTGACATCTGGTCGGTGGCCTTGCGCAATTCCTGCAGGGCCTGGGTCTGATTGCGGGCAGCGTCGCTCAACTCGCCCTTGCCCAGATTCCTGCCGGACTGTTCCATCTGCTGTTCGGCACGGCCCATGTTGTCGGGAATCTGCCCCAGCAGTTCATCCATCTGCATCATCAATTCACCCAGCCGTTTGCGCAGTGCTGCCTGCTCCTCTGCACTCGGCTGACCGCCTTGACCGGCCTGCTGACCTTGCTTGCCCTGCTCGCCCGGTTGCTGGCCCGGTTGCTGACCTTGTTGCTGCTGTCCCTGCTGCTGGCCCTGCTGCTGGCCTTGCTGTTGTCCTTGCTGTTGTCCGGGCATCGGGCCTTGCTGCGGGTTGCGTTGCAGGCGCGGCTGCGCCCCCTTCATGCTTTCCTGAAAAGTCCGGTCGAGCAGTTTCTGCTGGTCTTCGGTCAGTGCACGCAGGCCATCCATCATCTTCTTGGCCTGCGCCATGGCCGGGTTTGAATTTTGCATTTTCAGACCCTGGCGCAACTGCTCCAGCATCTGCTGCATCTGCGCCAGCATCTGCTCGGCGGCATCCCGGTTGCCGGTCTCGGCCAGTTCCCGGATCCGGTCCAGCATCTCCTGAATATCCTGGGCCTGCATCTGCGACTGATCGGACATCGGCGGCAACTTGTCCATGCCCATTTCCTGCAGCTTGTCGACCAGCGCCTGCATGTAGCGGTCCATCGCCTGCTGCAGTTCGCGCATTACCTTGTCCAGCTCCTCGCCGATCTTGCCGTCGCGGAGCGCCTTCATCGCTTCTTCCTGCATACGCATCAGATCGGATTCGGCGAGGGCAAATTCCCCGTCCTCGATCCTGAGCGCCGTCTCCCACAAAAGCTTCTGCACGCTCGGCACAACGTCATCGGTTTCAGCCAGCTGCAACCGGTTGGACGCAACCCGCATCGAGAGGAAAACCACCAGATCATCGAAGAAGCGTATCGGATACAGCGACAGTTCATGCACTTCCTGACCAGCCGTCTGCATCACTTCGAGGCTGGGATCGTTGAGCTTCTTGCGCACTTCCGCCAGTGCCCGCGCCACCGGGTGATTGAAGATGCGTTCCGGCAGCACCACCTCGAAGGCCTCGGTCTTGCCGGTCTGCCCGGCGGTATCTTCGGCGGTCAGCTGCAGCTTGACCGGCAGGCCGGCCCACGGGTGCGACGACAGATCACGCACCGTGCTGGTATTCATGTTGCGCCGATCACCGCTGAGCGGTACCTCGACACGGATTTCCGCCTCACCACCCGGGACCGGGGTTCCGTTCGGGCGGCGGATCGCCATGGTGATGGATTTGACGCCGTAATCGTCGGTGGCGATATAGGCGACTTCGAGTTGTGTCGCTGCGTCGCGACGGCGCTTTTGCAAATTCGATCCTGGGTGCCGCGTCCGCCGCAATGATAATCGGCCACGATGCATACGCAGCGGAACCGACCGACACCTTCAGGCGATCCGCACCGACAGTTTTGGCATCGACGTCAAGCTGCAGCTTATAGGACGCGCTGTTGCCGTCGCCAAGCCTTTGCAGGGGAAACGCCTGCTTGCCGATCATGATGGACGGCGGCTGCGCAACATCCGTGGCATGAACCAGTATCTGCGAGCCGACCGGCACGATCAGGGTCGGTCTGGCCTGCCCCGACAGGGCCGCATCCGGCACCTGTCCTTCACCTTTCGGCGCATCTTTTGCGGCAATCGTCTCGCCGTCAGGACGGATGTTGTTAAACACGCTGGGGGCCAGTCCGGTATAGGCCGGCGGCGTCAGCCACAGATCGATCCGCACCTGCTCGCCGCCCAGCACCGAAGCCATTGGTGCCAGAGCCCGTTCGATCCGCTCAAACGGATTGCCGTGGCCCATGAGGACGCCGACGAACAACACCAGCACCGGCAGGAATCTGAGGCCACGCGGATCGAGCGCCGCGACCCCCGGTTTCGGCGACGGAAACGTCAGGTGTTCGGTCGCACGCAGCGCGCGGGCAATGTGTGCCTGCCACAAAAGTTTGCCGTCGGTGGTCAGCTTGTCCTGGGCGGGTGTGTCGAAAAGTGCGGTCAGCGGCCGGTGCTTCAGCCCCGATGCCGCCTCGACCCTGCGCGCCGCTGCTTCTGTGCTGACCGGCTTGAAAGCACGGCCCGCACCCTTGATCGAAAAGCCCAACAGCAGGGCCAGCAGGGCCAGCACCGATGGCATGAATGATGTCCGGCAAAAGCGGCAGCACATCAGTCAGGGCGATGCCGATGAACAGACCGATAACCGCAACCGGCGCCCACAGGACTTGCCAAAGCCGTTCCCAACGTATTGCCAGCCGGGCAACCTGAACAGCAGTGCTCAGGCGGTCGGCAGCCATGTCGGGAACAGGGGCTTCACTCATCCAAGCGCCTCTTTGGGCAAGGGTTGGGTCAACCAGTCGGGAACATGTTCACGCTTCAGTATATCATCAATGCCGAGGCGGTCAGCAACAACTGCATAGGTATCGCCGTTGACCAGCACTTCCGGGATCAGGTCGCGCCCGTTATAGGTCGACGACATCACCGCGCCATAGGCACCGGCAGTCCGGAAGGCAACCAGATCACCGGCTTCCAGCATCGGCATCATGCGGGCCTTGGCGAAAGTATCGCCGCTTTCGCAGATCGGCCCGACGATATCAACCGGCGCCATGTTGTCACCGGCAGCCGGCTCGGCCAGCGGCACCACCGTGTGATGCGCATCGTACATGGCCGGACGGATCAGATCGTTCATCGCCGCATCGACAATCAGGAACGAGCGGTCGATGCCCTGTTTGACATAGACCACGCGGCTGACCAGCACCCCGGCGTTGCCGCAGATCATGCGGCCGGGCTCAAACGCCAGACGACAGTCCATGCCGCCCATGACCTCCTTGACCATGGCCCCGTATTCAGCCGGGCTCGGCGGATTTTCCGCATCGTAGGAAATGCCGAGGCCGCCACCGAGATCGATGACGCGGATATTGTGGCCGCTTTCACGCAACCGTTCGGCCAGACCGCGCACCTTGGTATAGGCGTCCCGGTAAGGTGTCAGATCGGTCAGCTGCGAGCCGATATGCACGGCGACACCGACAACATCGATGCCGGGCAGCCTGGCCGCATGCGCGAACACGGCTTCGGCCTGTTCCCAGGCGATGCCGAACTTGTTTTCGCTCAGGCCGGTGGTGATCTTCTTGTGGGTCTTGGCATCGACGTCCGGATTGACGCGGATCGCAATGGGAGCCGTGGCACCCATCGACGCCGCGATTGCCGAAAGGGATTCGATCTCCGGCAGGGATTCGACATTGATCTGATGCACCCCGGCTTCGATCGCCTGACGCAATTCCTGAGCGGTTTTGCCGACACCCGAAAAGACGATTTTCGACGGCGGAATACCCGCCGCCATGGCCCGCTTCAACTCGCCGATGGAGACGATATCAGCGCCCGCACCCAAAGCCGCCAGCGTTGCCAGCACGCCGATATTGCCGTTCGCCTTGACGGCAAAAAAGACATGCGCGTCCAGTCCGGCCAGCGCTTCGGTGAAGACCGTATAATGGCGCGTCAGTGTCGCCGTCGAATAACAATAGAACGGCGTTCCGACCTTTTCGGCCAAAGCCTCAAGCGATACGTCTTCAGCCAACAGTCTGCCGTTCTGATAAGCGAAATGATCCACGTCGTCTCCTTAAAACTGCTCACCCTGCCGGGGTCATCTGTCGTCGGTCGCTGACCGCCGGTTATTTCAACGGCCGGTCGGTAACCGCCGGGGGCGGCTCATAATATCCAGATGATCCGCTCCGGTTCTTGCGCACATAGCCGCTACCGTAGGTGTTGCCCACGGCCGGCGCCGGCCCGGAAGGCACGGCCTGTGTTTCCGGTTCCGGATAAAGGCTCGGATAGGTCGAGCCTTCCGGCGTGCCCGGTTTCGATTTCACGCCGCACGCTGACACACCGGCCACGACGGCAATCATCAGGATCAGAAACGCAATCCGGAACGACGATTTTTGCAGATTCGATATACTTATGTTCATCCCGGCATACTAGTGTGCAACCCTTTCACGGGTCCAGACACATTCACGGGAACCGTCCGCCGATAAATCCCGCATGCAACCGCCCCAACAGCAAAGGCCGGCGCAATATCGCCGGCCTTTGCATTCATTTTTTCGGTCAGACATGGATCTTGAAGTGGATCCTGCCGCTTACGGGTATCAGCTTTGGCTCTGCACGGCCTCTTTCGCATCCGCCCAAGCGTCACTGAAGGTGTCGGAAAGATCCTGATAGGCATCCGAGACATCATCCTTCACTTCGTCCCACGTGTCGTCGGTGCTGCTTTTCAGATTTCCGAACCATTCGGCCATTTCAGCGCGCTGGGCACGGAGTTTGGCCATGCTTTCCTTTGTGGACTTGCGGGCATCGGCACTCATCGCGTCCCATTCATTGTCGACACGGGCTTCAAGTGCAGTGATTTTCGCATCGAGGCTGTCCAGCGCACTGTCGATAGCCTCTACGGCTTCGTCACGCTGTTCGGCGCCGTAAGCCTTGAGTTCCCGCATCAGTTCCACGGTTTCCTGTTGCACGGCATCAAACGATGCGTCGGCATTCTCCGCCAGAGCCCCAGAGACGGGAGTGAGGCCGAGAACGGCAATCATGGCCGATGTGCGGATTAATTTATTGAATTGCATGATAATCTCCTTTGCGCGCAATTAAACGGTCAGGCTTGCCATTGGCGGGCCTGCTCGAAATTCGATGGTGTGGGGTATCGGTTAAAGCGGGTCAGTTAAAACGGGTCAGTTAAAACGGGACTGGGCCGAGCGAAGCGCATTCCCGAGCGCGCCCTGGGCGCTTTCGACGCCGGCCACGATATCGGTCCAGGCATCGTCGCCTGAGTTCTTGAGTTCTTTCAGCTTTTGTTTCATTTCGTCCTGACGGGAGCGCAATTTATCGACTTCCTTATGGTAGGTGATCTGCGCATCCGCATCGGCCTGCTCCGCCTTGGCCTTGAGCTTGTCAATTTCGGCGGACCACTCCTCAAACTGGGCCTGGAATTTCTGTTCGTATGCTTGCTTCTTAGACATGGCATTATCCTTTCTTCTATCCATTTGTTTCCTTCAATGACGTATTCCTGGATACGCAGAAATCAAATGAATCGCGGAATTTCGCCATTTATTTAGGCTGGCCGGCAGGAATTTGTCATAATTGTTGGCATGCCGTCAGGCGCGCGCAATATCCTTACTGTGCACAACAGGTGTGATATGCGTCTCGGGACGCCTTACAGAAATTACCTGCCAGGCATTATCTGAAAGGCATTACCTGGCAGGCATTACGTGAGCCACCGTGCTCGCGCATTCTGGATCGCCGCCAGAACATTGTCCGGCGCGGTGCCGCCAAAGCTGGTCCGGCTGGCCACCGAATTATCGACGCCGAGCACTGCGAACACCGCTTCGGTGATTTCCGGATGCACCGAGCGCATGTCTTCGAGCGACAATGCCTCAAGCCCGACCGATTTCTGTTCAGCCATCTTGACCAGTGCGCCGGTCACGTGATGGGCATCGCGAAACGGCATCGCCAAAGTCCGGACCAGCCAGTCGGCAAGATCGGTCGCGGTCGAGAAGCCCTTGCCGGCGTCGGCCCGCATGCGGTCCTTGTTGAAGTGCGCCCCTTCGATCATGCCGGTCATCGCCGCCAGCGACAGCGCCAGCGTGTCGGCCACTTCGAACGCCGGTTCCTTGTCGTCCTGCATGTCCTTGCCATAGGCCATCGGCAGGCCCTTCATGACGATCATCAGCGCGTTCAGCGCACCGATCACCCGACCGGCCTTGGCCCGGACCAGTTCGGCGGCATCGGGATTGCGCTTCTGCGGCATGATTGAGCTGCCGGTGGAAAATTCATCGGCCAGCCTGACATAGCCGAACTGATCGGTACACCAGAGTACGATCTCTTCGGCAAGGCGGGACAGATGCACAGCGATGATGGCGCCGGCGGCCATGTATTCCATGGCGAAATCCCGGTCCGAAACCGCATCCAGCGAGTTGGCTGCCGGCCGCTCGAAGCCGAGCGCTTTGGCCGTCTGTTCACGGTCAATCGGGAACGAGGTGCCGGCCAGCGCCGCCGCACCCAGCGGGCTTTCGTTCATCCGCTTGCGGGCGTCGGTGACCCGGGAGCGATCCCGGCCCAGCATCTCGACATAGGCCATCAGATGATGACCGAGGGTCACGGGCTGTGCCGTCTGCATATGGGTGAAGCCCGGCATGACACTGGCGGCATGGGTTTCCGCCTGATCCATCAGGGCCGCCTGCAGGGCTTGCAGATCGCCGTCGAGCTGGTCCAGCGCGTCGCGAACCCACAGCTTGAAATCAAGCGCCACCTGATCGTTTCTGGACCGCCCGGTGTGCAAGCGTCCGGCGGCGTCGCCGATCAGTTCCCGCAACCGGGATTCGACATTCATGTGAATATCTTCCAACGCCGTCTTGAAGACGAATGTGCCGGCGTCGATCTCGGCCTGGATTTTTACAAGCCCGTCGATAATCTTGTCGGCATCGGCGTCGGTGATGATGCCGTTGTCGGCCAGCATCCGGGCATGGGCCTTTGAGCCCGCGATATCCTGATGCGCCATTTTCTGGTCGAAGCCGATTGAGGCATTGATCGCTTCCATAACCGCAGACGGGCCGGCGCTGAAACGCCCGCCCCACATGGCACTGGTCCCGGCACTTGCATTGTTCGGGTCATTGCGTTTTTTATCGGTCATGGCAATCGGGCCTTTATCATCCTACTTATTATGCAGCCGCCGCCACCGAGGATAGCGCATGTTTCACATCAAGGTTAGTCCGAAGAACAGATTGCTGCTCCGGGCGGTGCTGCTTGTCGGCGTGATTTTCCTTATATCTCCGGCGCTTGCAAGCGATGATCCGGCCCGTTGCGCGGTCAACGGCGATGCCCTGAAGGCGATTGTTCCGGCCAAGACCCCCGTGCAGCCTGCCGCCGTGGAATTTTTCAAAGCCGACGGCAGCACCATGACGCTGGGCGATTTCAAGGGCCGGGGCGTGATTTTGAATTTCTGGGCAACGTGGTGCGCGCCGTGCGTCCGGGAAATGCCGGAGCTGGATGCCCTTAGCGCAGCCCTGAAAAATGACGGCATCGACGTGCTGGCGGTCTCGACCGACCGCGCCGGGCACACAGCGATCGGCAGCTTTTACGAACGGATCGGGGTCCGCAATCTGGCATCCCTGCATGACCCGAAAAGCACCGCCGCCAGAGCGCTGGGTGTCCGCGGCTTGCCGACGACACTGATCATTAATCCGGCTGGCCTCGAAGTGGCCCGCATCGTCGGCATCCATCATTACGATACCCCCGAAAGCCATGCCTATTTCCGCCGCTGCATCGGACCCGATCGGTCATGACACGCCCGCACATCCTCCGTCCAGCATCTCTAGCGATACTGACCCTAATGCTGATGGCCGGGCTTAGTGCCGGTCTCAGTGGCTGTGCGCAAAAACGCTCAACCGCCAACTGGCAGAACCCCGACGTGCCGCAGGAAGCCTGGGGCGCCGATATCGGCGAGTGCCGCCGCCATGCCAGACGCGAAATGGAGCGTGAAGCCGGCATTCCGGCCGCAGGCCCGGTGAGCGACAACCTGCCTGGCATGGGAACCACCTATCAGTCATCCATGAACCGCTACGATCTGGCGCAGATACAGCAACGCGCCTTTGACAGCTGCATGCGCCGGCTCGGCTATCAGCCAATCGTCAAGTAACGGAACACCCTGGAAACAGAAACGGCGACCCTTGGGCCGCCGTCTGGGAAAAACGCTGCTGGGGTATGCTGGGGGGCTTATGCCGCCAGCGGCAGTTCTTCCTGAAGATTGTCTGATTTTTCAGCATCTCTGGGCGCGATCACGGTGATGACAGCGGGCGTTGCCGAAATATAGGTGCCGTTGGCCAGCGCCTTGCTGATCGACGGGATCTGGCTGCGCTCGATACCGATATCGGCAAGAACGGCATCACTCAGGTGATCCAAAGTGCGGGCGGTGCGGACAGCGCGGAAGCTGGATACCAGTGCCGAACCAATCGCCTTGAAGAATGAGACGATGGCGCGGGCACGCATGACCCGGGCTTCGTCCAGAATTGCCTGAACGTCGATGGCGAATACGCCATTGGCCTGTTCGAAAAGCGGTAATCCGGCAGTATTTACTGTTTTGTTCGTCATCTAACCTGTTCCTTCATTCTGTAAGATCAGGCTGGCGCAGCTCGTTCCGCGTCGCCCTTGTTTCTATGACGCGTATATACGCCCGAATGCTGCACTGCAAAAAGTGCTGTTTTTGCGCATCAGCTATCACAATTATGCATAGCTATGAGGCTATATTTAGGCTTAGCTATGCAAATAGAGATAATCCTTGCGTCCACTTCAATGGCACCCTAGCTTTTCATCGCTATGACGGATCGACGCGAACTTGACCGGGACCTGGACCGCCTGTTGCGTGAAAACAACGCACGGGTCGATATGGTCAGTGCGCGCGAAATTCTGCGCGGCGTTCTGGCCGCACCGGACACCTCCGAGGCCCAGTGGCTGACGTTGATCGCCCCCGGTGCCAACGCCGACGTCATTGCCGCCCTGAACGATCTCAACACCCGAATCCGCGCCTCGCTGATTGATGACGGCCTCAGCCGGCGCACCACCGACCCCGAACGCATTCAGGCTTTGCGCCAGGAAATGAAGCGCCGCGATCTCGATGCCTTCATTGTCCCCAAGGCCGATGAACATCAGGGCGAGTTTATCGCCCGCCGTTCCGAACGCCTGCAATGGCTGACCGCCTTCACCGGTTCTGCCGGATCGGCTGTCGTCATGACCCGCAAGGCGGCGATCTTTGTTGATGGCCGCTATACCCTGCAGGTCAAGAAACAGGTCACCGCCAAACTGTTCGAAGCGCACCATGCCACCGTCACCTCGCAAGCGACCTGGCTTGCCGACAATCTCTCCGCCGGCATGCGGGTCGGCTTCGACCCCTTACTGATCACCGACAATGAGCGCAAGCGACTGGAAAAAATCACGGAAAAAGCCGGCGCCTATCTGGTGGCGCTGAGCGACAATCCCATTGATGCGGTCTGGACCGGACAGCCGGCGTCGCCGATTTCACCGATGCTGCCGCACCCGGCCAAGTACGCGGGCGAAACATCACAGAAAAAACGCCAGCGTCTGCTTGACGCCATGGCCAAGGCCCGCCTCGATACGGTTGTGCTGACGGCACCCGATTCCATCGCCTGGCTGCTCAACATCCGCGGCGCGGACGTGCCCTGCACCCCGATATCGCTCGGCTTTGCCGTGGTCCACAGCGGCGGCGGCATCGAGCTGTTCACCGATCCCCGCAAGATGAGCCCCGGTCTGGAAGCGCATCTGGGCCCGGAAGTCGTGGTCATGGAAAGCGACGCCCTGACGTCTGAACTGGGCCATCTCGGCAGCCGCAATCTCAGGATCGGCGTCGATCTGGCGCAAGCCGCCGCAAAAATTCCGATGACGCTGCGTCTGGCCGGTGCCGACGTGATCAACACGCCGGACCTGATCATGGCCATGAAGGCCAGAAAGAACACAGCCGAACGAGACGGCATGCGCAACGCCCATCTTCGCGACGGCATTGCCATGGTGCGGTTTCTGTCCTGGCTGGAGCGCAGTGCCGGCAAAGGCAAAATCACGGAGTGGGACGTCGGTCTGAAGATCGATGCGCTCCGGACAGAACTTGATCTGCATCGCGGTCCCAGTTTCCAGACCATAGCCGGATACGGTGCCAATGGCGCCATCGTGCATTACCGGGCCGCCGAGAAATCCAGCGCCACCCTGAAAAAAGGCTCGCTGCTTCTGGTCGACAGCGGCGGACAGTTTCTCGACGGTACCACCGACGTGACCCGCACCATTGCCATCGGCAAGCCGACCGCAGAAATGCGCGATCGCTATACCCGCGTCCTGAAAGGTCATATCCAGCTCGGCCGCAGCCCTGTTCCCGGAAGGCACCTCAGGCTCGCAACTTGATGCGCTGGCCCGCAAGCCGCTCTGGGATGTCGGCCTCGATTACGAGCACGGCACCGGACACGGTGTCGGCAGCTATCTCGGCGTGCACGAGGGACCACAGCGCATTTCCAAGCACCCGAGCACCTTCGCGCTGGAACCCGGCATGGTCGTCTCGAACGAGCCCGGTTACTACAAGACCGGCGGCTACGGCATCCGCATCGAAAACCTCGTCATGGTCTGCACGGTAAAACCGGCAAAGGGCTGGGAGCGCAAGCTGCTGGGCTTCGACACCCTGACCTGCGCGCCCTACGACATCAATCTGATCGAGCCGAAGCTGCTGAGTACGGTCGAAGTCGACTGGCTCAACACGTATCATGCGTGGGTGCTGAAATCCCTTGAGAAAAACCTCGAGAAGACCGAACGCGCCTGGCTGCAGAAAGCCACGAAGCGGATCAAGGCCGGCGCACGCGGCGCCTGACGTTCGCCTGCACCATCTTTGAAATTTTCACGAACTGCGCTAAACTTGCCCCTCATTTCAGGAGGTGCTCATGGACGATCTTGTGCTTGATCTGCTGCAGTGGCTGGAAGAAACCCCCAAACCCTATACGGATGTCATGGACGCGTGGCGCACGTCATGCCCGAGGCTGACGGTCTGGGAAGATGCCATCGATGCCGGATATCTGGAAAAGCGGCTGAACGGTGCAACCCTGATGGTCGCGATCACCGACCGCGGCCGCCGTCATCTGGCCAGAAACCGTTCTGCCGCTGCCTGATTTATCTGGGTATCAACTAAAGGTTTTGCTCAGGCCGCTATAAAGAATCTTCAGCGCGAGGAGCGTGATGACCGCCTTGAGGCCAATCCGGAAGGCCTTTTCAGGGAGTGCGTTCAGCATATGCTTGCCGGCCCAGGTGCCGACAAAGCCACAGATCAGCAAACCCGCCAGCAGCGGTACATAAGGCCCGAAAGCAAAGCCCAGGAATCCGAAGGCGATGACCTTGAAGCCGTGCTGGATGGTCATCATGGTGGCGTGGGTCGCCACCACTTCCTGACGCTTGTCGGAGGCCGCGGCAGCAAACGGCGCGACCAGCGGCCCGGTTGCACCGACGAACATGGTGGCCAGCGCACCAAAGATGCCGATACCGAAGAAAGCCTTGTTGCCGGGCACGGCGGTTTTCAGCTTCGGCCCCCAGATCGCATAGAGCACGAAGACGCCCAGCACCATCTGCAGGATCGCCGTCGGCAGTGTCACCACCAGATTGCCGCCGATGGCCGCCCCGATGATTGTGCCGATCAGGAACGGCGGCACCACGTGCTTGAGGATATGTGTTCGCGACATGAATGCGCGTCCGGCGTTGGAGCCGAGGTTGCACGATGCCATGCAGCGGGATCAGCACCGTCGGCGGCAGCAGGGCGGCCATCGTCGCCATCACCAGAAGCCCGCCGCCGAGACCGAGCGACCCGGCGATGAAGCTGCCCATGAACGACACCGCACACATGATGGCAAAGCCCCAGATATCGACACCGGTGCCGTCGATCAGAAGCGAGATAAGTGAATCCAAGGCCGTCCCCCCAAAGCGTTCAGATTACGCCGCGTTCAGCACCCGCTTTCTTGGCACGGCCCGGATGTGTCCGCCGGTATCCGTGTCGGGCAGGGCCGCGACCGTTTCGGCGACATCCAGCAGCATGGCCAGATCGACGCCGGTGCCGATCCCCATGTTCTCGAAGGTGAAGACCAGATCTTCGGTCGCGGTATTGCCGGTCGCGCCCGGTGCAAACGGACAACCGCCGAGCCCGGCAACCGAGGCATCAAAGACCCGGACACCCGCATCATATGCATAGAGTGCGTTGGCAACACCCAGGCCGAACGTATCGTGACCGTGATAGGCCCAGGCGACGACATCGCCCGAAAATCTCTCGATGGCGCCCCGGCTTAAGCCCGCGACGTGATCGGGCAGCGCCCGCCCGGTGGTATCGCAGATGCCGATCTCGACCGGATAGCCGAACGCCAGCACCTGTTCAATGGCGCGGTAGACATCATCTTCGGCAACGCGGCCTTCGAACGGGCAGTCGAATGACGTGGCGACGTTGACGCGCAGCTTGAAACCGTCGTGATCGCGCCCGACCCGGATCACATCGCCAAGCTCACCGATGGACGCTTCGACCGGCCGGCGCACGTTTGATTTGTTGTGACTTTCGCTTGCCGAGAAAACATAGCCGATATCGGCAATGCCGGCGGCCAGCGCATTTTCCGCACCGCGCAGGTTCGGCACCAGCGTCGTCAGGGCGACACCGGCGGGCACTCGGACCTTGCTGTGGACTTCGGCGGTATCGGCCATCTGCGGCACATGCTTCGGACTGACGAAGGCGCCCGCTTCGATACGGGACAACCCGGCCGCGGCGAGGCCTTCGATAATGCTGATCTTGGTTTCGGTCGGAATCCAGGTGGGGACCACCTGAAACCCGTCACGCGGCGCAACGTCACACAGGATCACGGCTTCCTTGGTGCTCATATGATGTTCTCCTTTTTCAATCTGGCGATCTCGCTCGCATCAAGGCCGAGCAGCCCGCCCAGAATTTCACTATTGTGTTCGCCAATATCGGGACCGGCCCAGCGTACGGCACCGGCATGCCCCGTCTCGCCGTCGGCCGGCATCAACGGGACCACACCCGGATGCAGGACTTTGCCCAGCCTCGGATCAGCGACCGCCTGTACCATGCCGCGATCAAGAAACTGCGGGTCGGCGGCAACATCGGCCATGTCATAAATCCGTGTCGACGGGATATCCGCATCCGAAATCATCTTCTCCAGTTCTTCCAGCGGATACTTGCAGGTCCAGCCGCCGATCTCGGCATCCAGCACCGCCATATGCCGGACCCGGCTCGGGTTGTCCTTGAAGCGGGGATCGGTTTTCAGATCAGGCCGCTCCATGATGTCACACAGCCGCGCATACAGCGTTTCCGAATTGGCACCGATCAGGAACCAGCGTCCGTCCCTGGACGGATAGGCACTGGAAGGTGCTGCCGTTGGAATGGTTGATCCGTGCGGCTGGCGCACCGAGCCCATCAGTCCGTATTCCGGCAGACAGCCTTCGAGCATGCTGAGGATACTTTCCGTCAGCGCCACATCAACCCGGCGTCCGGGACGGCCGCGCCCGGCGTTCTTTTCGAACAGTCCGGCCAGCAGCCCGATGGCACCATACAGCCCGGCGATGCTGTCCCCGATGGACACACCGGTGCGGACCGGCGGCAGATCACTGACGTCTTTTGGATAGCCGGTCAGGTGTCTGAGACCGCCGACCGCTTCACCGATGACGCCGAAGGCGGCTCGCTTGTGATAGGGGCCGCTCTGTCCGTATCCGGAAATCTGCACGATGATGGCGTCCGGATTGATGGCGGCGATATCGTCCGGGCCAAGGCCCCATTTCGCCAACTGGCCGGGCTTGAAGTTTTCAACAACCGCATCGGCGTGCGCGATCATTTTTTTGACAAGCTGGATGCCTTCCGGATGTTTCAGATCGACGGTAACGGATCGCTTGTTGCGGCCATGCACCGACCACCAGACCGAAGAAGTGTCGCCGTCCGGCATCATGCCCCAGGCCCGTACCGGGTCGCCGCGTCCCGGCGGCTCGACCTTGATCACATCGGCGCCGAGATCGGCAAGGATGCGGGTGCAGAACGGGGCCGCGATAAAGTGGCCAAGTTCGAGAATCCGGAGTCCCTGCAGCGGGCCTTTAATGTCGCTTTCTTCAGGTGATTTATCCGGCATCGATTTCATCTGCATAGTTTGAAACTTCGACCAGATTACCATCGGGATCACGAAAATAAATCGAGTTGATCGGCCCGCTGGCACCGGTGCGGGGCGACGGCATCAGCTCGAGCACGACCCCCACCGCATCAAGATGCCCGATGACGTCGTCCATCGGCGTTTTCGTGATCAGGCAGAAATCACCACCGCCGGCCGACGGGTGCGCTGCTTTCGGCTCGTACTCGCGGCCGGCCGGGTGCAGGTTGATCTTCTGGCGGCCGAATTTGAGCGCGGTGCGCCCCTCGCCGAAAACCTCGCGCTGCATCCCCAGCGCCCGTTCATAAAAATCACACGTGGCGCCGATATCGCGCACGGTCAGGACAAAATGGTCGATGCGATCAATGCTGATGGATCTGGTCATGGCGTGTTCTCCCTTCAGCAAAATAGTGCAGGCGCATGGTTTCGCCAAACCGTAGTTTGCGAACAGCCTCTTCGCAATTCGGGAAACAGCGCCGAGGGCACTCTTTACACGTTCTTTACACATCCATGCGAGGGTTTGGGCGAGGGTTTAGACGTGCATCTGGGTGTGTTTAAGCGCATGTAGTGATGCACGCAGATCAAGAAATGCGCTTTGGAGTGTGAAACGTGCTTGGACTATTCAAGAAGAAACAGCCGGCAAAGGCCTACAGCGGGCCGCCGATTGATCCGCAGTGGGTTCGCAATGCGCGTGGCAAGTTTACCCGCCTGATGCATCTCGATACAGAGTCCGAAGGCCTGCAGGGGACCAGTGGCGTCTTTGTCATCTGGCATTCGGGCGTCAAGCCGCAATGGGTCTATGTCGGCGCCTCCGACAATCTGGCCTCGGCCATCGACGCCGCCAGCGAGAACGAGGATATCAGTTCCTACGAAGTGAACGGCGGGCTGTACGTCACCTGGTCACCGATATTCAAGGATAAACAGGACGGCGTCGTTCGCTTCCTCGTCGAAGCCATGCAACCGGCGGTCAACAACCCGGCCACCAAAGGCATCAAGGACGGCCCGATCAACGTCATCGTGCCGAAACGTAAGGACGGCTGACGCCGGCGTGGATGACAAGCCGGGCGGCGTGTGCTACTCGGCATCATGGCCGCGAAATACGACACCATAGGCATCAACTACGCCGATCTCCGGAAACCCGATGCCCGCATCGCGGCGGCGATCCACGATGCGTTGGGCGATGCGCGGACCGTTCTCAACGTCGGCGCCGGAGCCGGGTCGTACGAGCCTTCGGACCGGTACGTCACCGCGCTTGAGCCGTCCATCGAAATGATCCGCCAGCGCAAACCGTCGGAAACCCGGGTGGTCCGTGGCCATGCCGAAAACCTGCCGTTCGACGACACCAGTTTCGATGCGTCGATGGCGGTGCTCACGATCCACCACTGGACCGACAAGGCACGGGGCCTCGCCGAGATGCGCCGCGTGACGCGGGGCCCGGTGGTACTGTTCACCTATGATCCGCTTTTGAAGAAATTCTGGCTGCTCGACTACATCCCGCAACTGACGGCACACGATGACGGCAACATGCCGCTGATTTCGGATTACGAAAAATCGCTCGGGCCCGTCGAGGTCCGCACGGTGGCCGTGCCGCACGATTGCACCGACGGCTTCATGGCCGCGTACTGGCGCCGCCCGGCGGCCTACCTCGACGAGAGGGTACGCGCGGCGATCTCGCCGTTCTGGTCGATCGGCGACGTTTCGACGGAACTGGGGAGGCTCGAAAGCGATCTCGACAGCGGTGCTTGGGCAGAAAAGTTCGGAGCACTACTCGACGCCGACGCTTTCGACGCTGGCTATCGGCTGGTCGTCGCTGGATAATCCCCCTCACCTAACCTCTCCCCCTTAAGGGGGAGAGGGATAAGGGTGTTACGTGCCTGAATACGAGAGTCCCTCTCCTCCACGTGTGGAGGAGAGGGCAGGTGAGAAGGCTAAGCCGCCGCTTTGTGGGCGTCTTCGACGATGCCGACGATGCCGTCCAGTATCCGCGTGATATCGAAATCCTTTGGCGTGTAGACGGCGGCGACGCCGCTCTTGATCAGCTTTGCGGCGTCAACCGGCGGGATGATGCCGCCGACGACGACCGGCACGTCACCGATGCCGGCCTTTTTCATCCCGGCCACGATATCGGCAACCAGCGTCACGTGCGAGCCTGACAGGATCGACAGGCCGACCACGTGCACCCCTTCCTGCAGCGCCGCCTGGACGATTTCGTCGGGCGTCAGGCGGATGCCTTCGTAGATCACCTCGACCCCGGCGTCGCGGGCGCGCACCGCAATCTGTTCGGCCCCGTTCGAATGGCCATCCAGCCCCGGCTTGCCGACCAGCATCTTGAGGCGCGTACCGATCACACTTTCCAGTGCTTCGACGCGACTGCGGATTGCGGCCATGTCGTCATAGGGCGACGGAGGCGGCACCACCGACCCCGGTCGGCGCCCGATATTCACCGAACACATCCCTGAGCACCGAGGCCCATTCGCCGGTCGTCACACCGGCGTGCGCACAGGCGATCGACGGCTCCATGATATTCCGCCCTTCCGCGGCGGCGGCTTTCAATGCGCCCAGCGTGGCCGAAACCTTGTCCTGGTCGCGCCCGTCGCGCCATGCGCCCAGGCGTTCAATCTGTTCGCGTTCCGACGACGCATCGACGGTCAGGATCGAGCCGTCGCCCGTGGTCAGGGGTGAGGGTTCGGCGTCGGTGAAGCGGTTGACGCCGATGACCGGCTGATCGCCCCGCTCGATCGCTGCGAGACGGGTCGCATTGCTCTCGACCAACCGGCGCTTCATATAGGAGTTTTCCACCGCAGCCACGGCACCGCCCATCTTGTCGATCAGCGCCAGCTCCGCCAGCGCACCAGCCTTCAGCTCGGCGACCTTGGCGTCGATGACGGGCGAGCCGTCGAACAGATCGCCGTATTCCAGAAGGTCGGTCTCATAAGCGACGATCTGCTGCAGGCGCAGCGACCACTGCTGATCCCAGGGCCGCGGCAGACCCAGTGCCTCGTTCCAGGCCGGCAGTTGCACGGCACGGGCGCGGGCGTTTTTCGACAGCGTCACTGCCAGCATTTCCAGCAAGATACGATAGACGTTATTTTCCGGCTGCTGTTCGGTCAGCCCCAGGGAGTTGACCTGCACGCCGTAACGGAAGCGGCGCAGCTTTTCATCTTCAACGCCGTAGCGGTCCCGGCAGATCTCGTCCCAAAGCTCGGTAAAGGCGCGCATCTTGCACATTTCGGTGACGAAGCGGACACCGGCATTGACGAAGAAACTGATGCGCCCGACGACGGTCGGGAAATCTTCGGCCGGCACCAGCGGCCGCACCTGATCCAGTACCTCGATGGCGATGGCCAGTGCATAGGCCAGTTCCTGCACCGGCGTCGCACCGGCTTCCTGCAGGTGATAGGAACAGACGTTGGTCGGGTTCCATTTCGGAATTTCCCGGTAGGTGAAACTGACGATATCGGCAATCAGCCGCATGCTCGGCGCCGGCGGAAAGATGTAGGTGCCGCGCGACAGATATTCCTTGATGATGTCGTTCTGGACCGTGCCGGAAAGCTGGTCACGGGCCACGCCCTGCCGCTCCGCCGCCGCCACATAAAGCGCCAGCAACCACGCCGCCGGTGCGTTGATGGTCATCGAGGTGTTCATCTTGTCGAGGGGGATGCCGTCCAGCAGGGTTTCCATGTCACCCAGATGCGAGATCGGCACGCCGACTTTACCAACCTCGCCACGGGCCAGCGGGTTGTCACTGTCATAGCCGGTCTGGGTCGGCAGGTCGAAGGCGATCGACAGCCCGGTCTGGCCGCGTTCCAGATTGGCGCGGTACAGCGCGTTGGATTCCGCCGCCGAGGAATGCCCGGAATAGGTCCTGAAAAGCCACGGACGGTCCGGTTTGACGGCGCCTTTCCCGTTAGCAGATGCAGCAACCCCAGTCTGACCCGGCACGTAATTTTCTGACATTTTACCTCACCCCGGCGCATTTAATATTCGAGATTATGCCGTTTTTGAAATTTAATTACAAATATGCCTCGAAATTTTTCCAAAGCTAGCAAATTGTGCATTGCGAAGAAAGAAGAATCCGTTTAATCCTGTTATTGCATTGCAACAAAAAAGCAATGGACGAATTCTGAAGGGGATCGTCGGCATGTTGGGAGGCAGGCCGCGAAACGACAAAAACAACGCTAGGGGATGAGCCATGACCGAAGCTGCAGAAATCATCGATTTGTATCCGGACCTGCCGAAGAAAGATCTCTATGAGCTGGGCGAAATTCCGCCCCTCGGCCATGTCCCCAAAAGCATGTATGCCTGGGCGATCCGCAAGGAACGCCATGGCAATCCCGACACCGCGATGCAGGTCGAGGTTGTAGACACCCCCGATCTCGACAGCCATGACGTCCTGATCATGGTGATGGCAGCCGGCGTCAACTACAACGGTGTCTGGGCCGCGCTCGGCCAGCCGATTTCACCCTTTGATTATCACAAGGCTGATTATCACATCGCCGGTTCCGATGCGTCGGGGATCGTCTATGCCGTCGGCGCCAAGGTCACCCGCTTCAAGGTCGGTGACGAAGTGGTCGTGCATTGTAACCAGGACGACGGCGATGACGAGGAATGCAACGGCGGTGACCCGATGTTTTCAACCTCACAGCGGATCTGGGGATACGAGACGCCGGACGGTTCGTTCGCGCAGTTTGCCCGCGTCCAGGACCGTCAGTGCATGATGCGGCCGAAACACCTGACATGGGAAGAAAGCGCATGCTACATGCTGACGCTGGCGACCGCGTACCGGATGCTGTTCGGCCACCGCCCGCACATCCTGCGTCCCGGCCACAATGTTCTGGTGTGGGGCGCTTCGGGCGGACTGGGCTCGATGGCCATTCAGCTGATTGCCGTCGCCGGTGCCAACGCCATCGGCGTGATTTCGGAAGAAGACAAGCGTGATTTCGTCATGGGCCTTGGTGCCAAGGGCGTCATCAACCGCAAGAACTTCAACTGCTGGGGCCAGTTGCCGCCGGTTAACGGTGAAGGCTTCAAGGAATACATGGGCGAAACCCGCAAGTTCGGCAAAGCCATCTGGGACATCACCGGCAAGGGCAACGACGTCGACTTCGTGTTCGAGCATCCGGGTGAAGCAACGTTCCCGGTCAGCTGCAACGTCGTCAAGCGCGGCGGCATGGTCGTGTTCTGTGCCGGTACCACCGGCTTCAACCTGACCATGGATGCCCGATTCGTGTGGATGCGCCAGAAGCGGATTCAGGGCAGCCACTTCGCCAACCTGATGCAGGCCAGCCAGGCCAACAATCTGGTCATTGAACGCCGCATCGATCCGTGCATGTCGGAAGTCTTCTCATGGGACGACATTCCCGCCGCACACATGAAGATGTTGAGGAACCAGCACAAGCCGGGCAACATGGCGGTGCTGGTACAGGCCAAGAAGCCGGGCCGGCGCACGATTGAAGACTGCATCGAGGGGTAAGAGCGCCGACCGCAACCGGGTCAGAGGGCAACACGTCATTCTGCCCTGCCCGGTGTCGGCGCAAGACGGGGAGCGATGGGGAACACAACAATGGACGCAGGCATTCATCCTGTATCGTCGGACGACGCGCCGGTTCTGGACGGGCTGATCGATCTGGCCCGGGCGGCACTGCCGTCGGCTGAAATGCTGCTCGCGGAAACCCGCCAGCGTCTGAGCGGCATGGTTGTCGTCGACGGCCGCGTTTCCGGTTCGCTGGTCGAGAAATATCAGACCGAAGTGCATGGTCTGGCCTGGGTCGCGACCTATGTCGAGGGTCTGCGCCAGATGCTCGAATGGGGACAGCGCCTTGAGGCCGAGAGCCGCTTCGGTGAGCTTGAACAGCTCATGGTGCAGGCCGCGTTCGGCGAATACCTGAACCAGCTTGCCGGCGGCATCGCCATCAGCCAGCTGGAGATGATCCGTCCGGGTGCCATCGGCATCGACGCCGCAATTCTTGATGCCTATCACACCGACGCCGTCAGGACTTTGCAGGCGCATGGCAACACTGGCCCAGTCCGTGCCCGCATCGCAGAGCTGATCGAAGACGGGCATTTCGGCGCACCGGGTCTGGCTGACGAGACGCTGGACATGGTCCGCGACCAGTTCCGCCGCTTCGCCGAAGAACAGGTTCTGCCCTATGCCCATGAATGGCATCTGAAGGACGAGCTGATCCCGATCGCCGTCGTCGAACAGATGGCCGAACTGGGCGTCTTTGGTCTGACCGTGCCAGAAGAATTCGGCGGCCTTGGTCTCGGCAAGATGGCGATGTGCGTTGTCACCGAGGAACTCAGCCGCGCCTACATCGGTGTCGGCTCATTGGGCACGCGCTCGGAAATCGCGGCCGAGCTGATCCGCCTGGGCGGCACCGACGCCCAGAAAGAACACTACCTGCCGCTGATCGCCAGCGGTGAAATCCTGCCGACGGCCGTCTTCACCGAACCCGGTACCGGTTCCGATCTGGCGTCCCTGAAGACCCGCGCGATCAAAGATGGTGACACCTATACCGTCACCGGCAACAAGACCTGGATCACCCACGCCAGCCGTTCCGACATGATGACGCTTCTCGTCCGCACCAATCCGGACGTTGCAGGTTACAAGGGCCTGTCGATGCTTCTCGTTGAAAAGCCGCGCGGCACTGATGGCGACCCGTTCCCGAAAGACGGCATGAGCGGCGGCGAGATCGAAGTGCTCGGCTACCGGGGCATGAAGGAATACGAGCTTGCCTTCGACGGCATGCAGGTGCCGGCCGGACAATTGCTCGGCGGCGAAGAAGGTCAGGGCTTCAAGCAGTTGATGGCGACCTTCGAAAGTGCCCGCATCCAGACCGCAGCGCGTGCCGTCGGTGTGGCGCAGAACGCCATGGAGCTGGGGCTTGAATACGCCAAGGGCCGGGTCCAGTTCGCCAGACCGATTTATGCCTTCCCGCGCGTGCACGGCAAGATCGCCTGGATGGCGGTCGAGACCATGATCGCCCGTCAGATCACCTATTTCTCGGGCCGCGAAAAGGACAGCGAGCGGCGCTGCGATATCGAAGCCGGCATGGCCAAGCTGCTGGCGGCCCGCGTCGCCTGGTCCAATGCCGACGGCGCACTGCAAATTCACGGCGGCAACGGCTATGCGCTGGAATATCCGATTTCCCGCGTGCTGTGTGATGCCCGCATCCTCAACATCTTCGAGGGGGCAGCGGAAATTCAGGCGCAGGTCATCGCCCGCGGCCTGCTGGAGGGACGCAATTGAGTACCGCATGTGTCCGCCATGACGTGATCGACATCGCGGCCCGCGTCGCCGATGTGATTGTCCGTGAAGCCGAAGACGATGATGCCGAACAGGTGATCCAGCTGATCGAAGACGTCTATACGGAATATCAGGGCTGCGTTCTGCTGGTCGACGAAGAGCATCCCGAACTGAAGGCACCGGCAACGGCATACGAGCGCCTTGGCGGCAAGTTCTGGGTCGCCGAATGTCAGGGGCGCATCTGTGGCACACTGGCCCTGACGCCGACCGATGCGCCGCGCATGTCCCGGCTCAACAAGTTGTTTGTCTCTGCTGCGGCCCGCGGCCGCGGGCTCGGCGAAACACTCTGCAAGCTGGCGGAACGCACGGCCCGTGAAGAATTCAAGGCCGACATCATGATGCTGTACACGGACAGCCGTTTCCTTGATGCGCACCGGCTGTATGAGCGGCTCGGCTACACCCGCCAGCCCGGCCTCGTGCAGTGCGCCGACGCATCGAACTCGGTCGAATACGTCTTTACCCGCAAGCTTTAGCACCCCCTCACCCTCCCTCTCCCCAAGGGAGAGGGTTGCGCAGCGTGAGTCCCTTCTCCCTTGGGAGAAGGACAGGATGAGGGGCATCCCGTGCGAACACATTGACTCCGCGCAATTTCAATGGATTTCTTACTTCCTGACCTTTCAGGAGTCCGTCATGCCCATCGAGCCGCATCTGTACGCCACCTTCGTTCTCGCCTCCATCGCGCTGGCCCTGCTGCCCGGGCCGATCGTCACGCTGGTGGTGGCCAATGCACTGGCGCACGGCACCCGCACCGGCGTTCAAACAGCGATCGGCTCGTGCATCGGCAATGCCATTCTGGCGACGGCCAGTGCGCTCGGCCTGGTCGCCCTGCTTGGGCTTATCGGCGATATCTTCGACGTGCTGCGCTGGGTCGGCGCGGCCTATCTGATCTGGCTCGGCATCAGGGCCTGGCGGGCCGAACCGGAAACGCTGGATGATACCAGACCGATGCGCAAACGCTCCGCCGTCATGGGTCAGGGCATCCTGAGTCGCCATCACCAACCCGAAGACGATCATGTTCTATGCCGCGTTCTTTCCGCAGTTCATCAACCCGGATGCGCCGGCCGGTCCGCAGTTGGCTTTGCTGGCGGTGACCTTCGTCATTCTCGCCGGATTTCTCGATACCGGTTATGCGCTGCTGGCCGGGAAACTCAGGGTTTATCTCGCCGACGCCGGGCGGGCCCGGATCAGGAACCGGCTGACCGGTATCTTGCTGATCGGCACCGGCATCGGCATGGCCCTGGCCAGACGCCCCTGATCAATCCACGGAAACTTCTGCTGAGCGGATACCGTTCAGAAGCGGTGCGATGTCGAGACCGCCGAGCTGTTCGATCACGGCCAACGGCACCTCTGAATTGGCAATAATCTGTTTCGACTGTGAACGCGTCGTCCTGATGTTTTCATGTCTGAGTAACCACGCCCTGATTTCGGGCGGCTCTGCCCCATGGCCCGGCACGATGACGACCTTGTAGAAATGACTGGCGATGGCCGCTCCGGGCTGGCCACTTTTGTCAGGCAGAGGGGCTGCGCCTGATGCATCCGGTCGGGCGTCGTCATCATGATCAAACACCGCACCCGTCATTACATAGACCTTGCCACGGAGCCGGGCCAGCGCCCGCACGTGACTTTCCAGATCGCGCCAGAGCGTCCGGTTGAAGCTAGGATACTGGTGCGCAATGTTCGAAAACACATACGTGTTGACCATTGCCTGCTCGGATCGGGTCATGTCGGCGCTGGCGACCATGTGGCCCCGGTCCATGCCGTCGCCAACGTAACTGGCGCAGCCTGTTGCCCCCGTATCCGCACTCAGCCGCGGGTCGGGCCGGAAGCACTGGGTGCGTGACCGTCTGGCTGCGACATCGGCTGCCGTCAGCCGGTAGGCAACCCACAACGGCATACGCCGTCGGCTGTCGTAACCGGTCAGCCAGTGGAGCTGCGCAAGGATGGTGAACCTTGTTTCCGGGCCTTCGGCAACGGCGATCCCATAGGGCGCATGGACGGCCTCGGCAGCAACCGGATCGGCGGCAAACAGCTGGGCGTCATAGCGCTGCACCTGTGCCGGCGCGATATCGCAGCCGCAGGTTTCACCGGCCAAAGCCCCGCCTGCGCACCAGAACAGGCTGAAGGCCAGCAAAATACTTTTACGTGTTATTTTAATCATATAATATTTTAACGTGCTTTCCCGAAAGAGTCCTGATCAATCGTCCAATTTCCTGACAACCACAATCCCATGCCGGCATTGAAGAATTGGTGAACGCGGCTTGCGACCGCCCCCTGACCCACCCCCTTGACCCGTCAGCTGAACCCGCTTAGGTTTTAGCCATGATGTTGCACATGAACCGCGCACTGCTTCTAAAGCTTACGACCCCGGGGTCCTGAAGGGACGCCGGGTTAACGCTGCGCCGTTCGTTTCCACTTCGTTTGAGTTCGACATCATGATTTCACCCGTTTCTGTTTCTCCGCGTCCTGCCGTCCTGTTCACCGGGTCGCTTCGACTTATCACCGGCTGCCGGTAATCCCACGACGACCCGGCGGTCGCATCCAAAGTCGTTTCACCCGATCAGACGATAAACACGATGAGGGTCACATTCGGTCACACATCATCCCGATGACCGGGACCCGGGAGATTTAAAATGAACAAGGCAACCGCAAAACCACCGATGCAGCCCGGCGACAAATACGTCGCCTTCAAACCCATCGACCTGCCCGACCGGCAATGGCCGTCGAAAGTCATCACCAGGGCGCCCGTCTGGTGCTCGGTCGATCTCAGGGACGGCAATCAGGCGCTGATCGAGCCGATGGGCCCGGACCGCAAGCGCCGGATGTTCGAGAAGCTGGTCGAGATCGGTTTCAAGGAAATCGAGATCGGCTTCCCTGCCGCCTCGCAGACCGATTTTGATTTCTGCCGCCAGCTGATCGACGACGACATGATCCCGGACGACGTCACGATCCAGGTTCTGACACAGGCCCGCGATCCGCTGATCGAGCGGACCTTCGAGGCGATCCGGGGCGCCAGACGCGCCATCGTGCATCTGTATAATTCGACCTCAACAACACAGCGCCGGGTTGTCTTCAATACGGACATGGCCGGCATCACGAAGATCGCCGTCGACGGCACCAAAACCGTGCGCCGGCTGGCCGAACAGGTGAAAGACACCGAGATCGTGTTTCAATATTCACCGGAAAGCTTCACCGGCACCGAGCTGGAATACGCCCGTGACGTCTGCGACGCGGTCCTCGACGTCTGGGAACCGACGCCCGCAAAAAAAGCCATCATCAATCTGCCGGCAACTGTCGAGATGGCCAGCGCCAATATCTATGCCGATCAGATCGAATGGATGCACCGCAATCTGGCAAGGCGGGACAGCATCGTCCTCAGCCTGCATCCGCACAACGATCGCGGCACTGGTGTGGCGGCGGCGGAATTGGGCGTGATGGCCGGTGCGGATCGCATCGAAGGGACACTGTTCGGCAACGGCGAGCGGACCGGCAACGTCGACGTGGTGACACTGGCCCTCAACATGTTTACCCAGGGCGTCGATCCGGATCTGAATTTCTCCGACATCAATGCGGTCATGCAGGTCGCCGAATACTGCAACCAGCTGCCGGTGCATCCGCGTCATCCGTACGTCGGCGATCTGGTCTTCACCGCTTTTTCCGGCTCACACCAGGACGCCATCAAGAAGGGTCTGGCGGCCCTGAAGTCGGCCAACAGCCCGGTCTGGGATGTGCCGTATCTGCCGATTGATCCTCTGGATGTCGGGCGCAGTTACGAAGCGGTGATCCGCATCAACTCCCAGTCGGGCAAGGGCGGTGTCGCCTATGTCATGGAAACGGACTATGGCTTCGAGCTGCCCAGACGCTTGCAGATCGAATTTTCAGGCGTCGTCCAGCTCCAGGCCGATACCTCCGGCAAGGAGCTGAGCGGCAAGGAAATCTGGTCGATCTTTGATGCGGCCTACATGACGCAGCCCGAAGGCCGCTTCAAGTTCATCGATCACCGCTCGGTCCCGGACACCCACGCCAGCGAGGTGCGTGACCTGACCGCCAACATCACCGACGGCGGCAAGGATGTGGTCCTCAAGGGCAAGGGCTCCGGCCCGATCGATGCCTTCATGGCGGCGATCAATGCGCACATGGGCGAGGACATGAAAATTGTCAGCTACCATGAACACGCGGTCGGTGTCGGTTCGGGCACCGACGCGGTCGCCTACGTGGAAATCCAGCGCGCCGACGGCCCCGTCCTGTTCGGCGTCGGCCGCCACGCCAACATCACCAAGGCCTCGCTGAAAGCCGTCGTCAGCGCCATCAACCGGGCGATTGCAGGGTAATCAAATCCCCTCACCCGGCGCTTCGCGCCACCCTCTCCCAAGGGAGAGGGCTGGTGCGGCGTGAGTTCCTTCTCCCTTGGGAGAAGGACAGGATGAGGGGGTATATTATTTATTCATACCCCCTTATGTTCGCGTATAAAATCGCGAGTAGGGGGGCCAGATGAATATCAGACGCGATGTCGCTTTTGTAGGTTGCAGATTATCCGCGCTAAACTTAGCAGTTTCAGCAGCAATTAATCTGGCTGCAAGTTTGGTACAAATTTTAATGATTTGGCCTGTTTCATTTGAACGCATAACCGACGGCCAGATCCTCCTGATATCTTCCCTATTCAAGTATGTCATACCGCAACTCATACTTTCGGTCATTTTATGGCGGGCAGCGAATTGGTTATCACTTAAGATAGCTCCGTCGGCAGAGGGCGGGCGGTCCACTGAAAATCTGTTCCCCATAATGATTTCTGTAATCGGTCTGTGGATCGTTGTGAACTCTCTACCACACACATTGACATCCGGTTTCTTACTCGTTCTTTCCGGCCCTGATATGCCCTTAATGCGTACAATCACCCTCATCGCCATTTTTGGACCAATCACGCTAGGTATCCTGGTCATGATTTTTTCAAACAGGCTCGCCAGTATTCTGCAGTTTATTCAAAAAGGGCAACTGGCTGAAAAAGCGCACCACTAATATATAATATGCAGCCATCAACCGGGTGCTCGCGGGGTAATAAAATCCCCTCACCCTGGCCCTCTCCCAAGGGAGAGGGGACTCTCGCCGATATATCCCTCTCCCTCGGGAGAGGGTGGCGCTTGTCCCGGACCTGATCCGGGACGGGCGCCGGGTGAGGGGTCAGCCGATCGGCGTGCCGTCTGACTTTGTTACCGCGATGACGCACGATCTGGGCACGCTGTCGCCGCCGTCCGGGAAGTGCGAGCCGCCTCTTTCGCCCGGGTGCTGGATGCCGACGAACATGGTCTTGTAATCGGTATCCCAGCAGAGCCCGGTGATCTCGCATTCCTTCGGCCCGACCATGAAGCGGCGAATGTCGCCGGTCAGCGGATCGGCAACCAGCATCTGGTTGTTGCCCATGCCGGCGAAGTCCTTGCGGTCCGAATAGTTGCCGTCGGTCTGTATCCACAGACGGCCGCGGCTGTCGAAGGCGAGCCCGTCCGGCGCATTGAACATGTTGTCGGCATCAATGTTCTTTGAGCCGCGATTGGCATCCTGATGCACAGCCGGATTACCGGCGACGCAGAACAGATCCCAGGCGAACGTATCCGCTGTGTGGTCCGAACCGTCGGGACGCCAGCGCACGACCTGGCCGTAAAGATTTTCGGCGCGCGGATTGGGGCCCGAGACCGGCGTCGCATCGCCGCCGGCATTGGGTTTCTTGCCCCGGTCCTTGTTGTTGGTCAGGGCGCAATAAAGCTCTGCCTTCTGAGGATGGGCGGCAATCCATTCCGGGCGGTCCATGGTCGTGGCCCCGGCCCGCGACGCGGCGAACCGGCTCAGGATGCGAATTTCCGCATCGTTCATCGCCGTCGTCTCCGGTGTCAGCGCCAGCCAGGTGCCGGTCATGTCGTCGTTGAATTTTGCCGCGTAAAGCGTGCCGTCATCGAGCAGGTCGCCGCTGTCCTTGCCGCCCTTGTAGGTGCCTTTGCTGACGTAGCGATACAGAAACTCGCCGCGCTCGTCGTCACCCATGTAGACCACCACATGGCCGGATGCATTGATCACGACCTCGGCGTTTTCATGCTTGAAACGACCCAGCGCCGTCCGCTTGACCGGCATCGATTTCGGATCGAGCGGATCGATTTCGACAATGTAGCCGAAACGGTTCGCCTCGTTCGGGTGTTTGGAGATATCGAAGCGCTCGTCGGCACGGGCGAAATCGTAGCCCCGGTCCCTGGCCTTGATGCCGTAGCGTTTCTTGGCATCGTCGATGACGAAGTCCGGATCGCTTGACGAGAAGTAGCCGTCGAAATTTTCCTCGCACGTCAGATACGTGCCCCACGGCGTGCGCCCGGCACCGCAGTTGTTCAGGGTGCCCAGCACCTGTTCCGCGTTCGGATCGCCGGCGGTCCGGAGCCAGGCGTGGCCCCGGGCCGGTCCGGCAATACGCATCGGTGTTGCCGCAGTGATGCGGCGGTTCAGCGGCTGATCCCGCTCGAGCGTCCACTGCCCGGCCTGCTGGCTGATCTGCACGATTGATACGCCATGCCCGGCCATGCCCTTGATGACATCGTCCGTCGTTGCCGGTTTTCCGTCATCACGATTGCCGAACATGATCGATCTGTTGATATATTCATTATTGACCGCCAGGACCGTGCGCACACCATCGGTGAACAGGGCCATGCCGTCATTGTTGTCGCCGAAAGCCAGTTGCTGGCTGATTGCCGTGCCCCGGGTTATCGGGTCAAAGGCCTGACCGGAAGACCACAGCGGATCACCCCATCCTGCAACGATGCGCCAGGAATAACCTTCCGGCACGGTCACCGTATCAAAGCTGTTGGCCGGCACCGGCCTGAAATCGAAAACCGGCGCTGCGGCCCGGGCCCTGGGTACGAAACCGCCGACCCCCAGCACAAACGCCGCTGCCCCCATCGACACGGCGCCGCCAATGAATTGCCGACGGGCCAAGACACGCTGCAGCACGCCATCGAAGCCGGTTGCTTCACGCGCGGTTTCTTCAGCTGCGTCGACTGTCTCCGTCATCACTTTTGTCACAGCGCCTGAATTCTTGATGGGTGTTACTTTGCTGCCGTCAGGCATCGGGTCTCTCCTGCATTATAGAATCAAAATCTGGCGGCAAAATCCCATAAAAGCATTGCCGTGTTGTGACAGGCCGTTGACGGATTTCAGTCAAATCGGGCCGCCGGCCCGAACCGCGGCTCTGTTGGCGTTGGCGGATTTACCCTCGCAGAAGCGCCCCTGGGGCATTATATAAAGGGGATGAACTCATTTTTACCCTTCTTGCTCGGCTTTGCGATGTTCGCGACATTGGCTGTCCTTGTCATCGGACTGGTCAATTTTGCCCGCAACGGGCCGTTTTACAAAAAGCACGCCAACAACCTGATGCGGGCACGGATCATCGGCCAGGGTCTGGCGCTGATCCTGTTCGCTCTGATCATGTGGCTGGCCGCAAAATAAATTTGCACAAGTTCAAGGGACGGAAATATTCGTGGTTACGCTGAACAAAATCTATACCCGCGGCGGTGACGCCGGTGAAACCTCGCTCGGGTCCGGGGACCGGGTCAAGAAGCACGCCATCCGGGTCGCGGCCTATGGCACGTCGGATGAAGCCAACGCCGTTATCGGCCTGGCCCGGTTGCACACGACTGGCACAGATGATGCCATGCTGGCCCGCATCCAGAACGATCTGTTCGATCTCGGTGCCGATCTCTGCACGCCGGAAGGCGGCAAACGATCCGATGGCGCGCTCCGCATCGTCGCCACACAGGTGACGCGGCTGGAATCGGAAATCGACGCCATGAACGCCGATCTTAAACCGCTGACTTCGTTCATCCTGCCCGGCGGCACCCCCGCCGCCAGCTATCTGCATCTGGCCCGCACCGTTGTCAGGCGCTGTGAGAGGCTGCTGACCGAACTGGCCGACGTCGAGCCGGTCAATCCGGAAGCCATCAAGTACGTCAATCGCCTGTCCGATCACCTGTTCCAGTTGTCCCGCAAGCTCAACGACAACGGCGACAAGGACGTGCTCTGGGTGCCGGGTGGCAACCGCTAGCCTTCGGTTCCTTTATTTCCCGGACGTATGACGTTTCCGGAAACCACAGACTTGCGGGTAAACGGATGACGATCCGGGACCCAACAAGGCCTTATACCCGTGCCGCCCATGGGTCCCGGGTCTCGCCGACGACGCCGGCTCGCCCGGGAAAGCGGCATTGAAAAACACGAAGCATCCCCCGAAAAGCGGCGGAAAACCGGTCCTTTAGGTTCATCATTTTGTCGCAAACACGGCTTGACCCCCTTTTTGGCAGGGCCTAATGTTGCGCCTGCGAAAAGAAAGGTGCATCTGCACTCGTATAAGACAAACACCTGAAAAACGATGTCTTTTCGCTTGGGTGGAGAGCCAAAAGTCGCCAGAGCGGCATGAGGAGAACCAATGAAGGCACTCGTTGCTGTAAAGCGCGTCGTTGACTACAACGTCAAGATCCGCGTCAAGCCTGACCATTCGGGCGTCGAGCTTCAAAACGTCAAAATGTCGATGAATCCGTTTGACGAAATCGCCGTCGAAGAAGGTGTGCGTCTCAAGGAATCCGGCAAGCATCGAGGAATTGATCGCCGTTTCCATCGGACCGGCACAGGCGCAGGAAACCATTCGCACGGCGCTGGCCATGGGAGCCGACCGCGGCATCCTGGTCCAGGTTGACGCTGACGTCGAACCGCTTGCCGTTGCCAAGATTTTGAAAGCCATCGTCGAGAAGGAAAGCCCCGATCTGGTGATCGTCGGCAAACAGGCCATCGACGATGACAGCAACCAGACCGGGCAAATGCTGGCCGCCCTGATGGACTGGCCGCAGGCAACCTTCGCATCGAAGCTGGAACTGGGCGATGGCTCGGCCAGCGTGACCCGCGAAGTGGACGGCGGGCTTGAGACCATCAAGGTCAGACTGCCGATGGTCATGAGCACCGATCTGCGTCTCAACGAGCCGCGTTATGCATCGCTGCCGAACATCATGAAGGCCAAGAAAAAGCAGATCGATACCGTCACCGCCGCCGATCTCGGTGTCGATGTGGCACCACGTCTGCAAGTCCTGAAGGTCGAAGAGCCCGAGAAACGCAAGGGCGGCGTCAAAGTCGCCGATGTTGCCGAGCTTGTCGCCAAACTGAAGAATGAAGCGAAGGTGATCTGATATGGCCAACGTACTTCTGATCGCAGATCACGATAACGCGGCACTGCGTGCCGTTACCCTGAACGCCGTTACGGCGGCTGCCGCCCTTGGCGAGGTTACCGCGCTGGTTGCCGGCAAGGATTGCGCCGGTGTGGCTGCCGAAGCCGCCAAGGTTGCCGGTATTGCCAAGGTCCTGCATGCCGAGGGCGATCACTACGCCAACGCATTGGCCGAAAGCGTCACCGATCTGGTGCTCGGCATTGCCGGGGACTATAACTACATCGTCTCGCCGGCGTCGACATCGGGCAAGAACATCACCCCCCGCATTGCCGCCAAACTGGACGTGCAGCAGATTTCCGAAATCGTCGCGATTGTCAGCCCGGATACGTTCATCCGTCCGATCTACGCCGGCAACGCCATGGCGACCGTGCAGTCCAAGGATGCCCGTAAAGTCATCACCGTTCGCGCCACCGCTTTTGATGCCGCCGCCGCCGAAGGCGGCTCGGCCACGGTTGAGGTCATCAGCGCGGCCCCGGCTAGTGCGCATTCCGAATTCGTCAGCCAGAACCTGACCAAGTCCGAACGCCCCGATCTGACCAGTGCCGGTATCGTCATTTCCGGCGGTCGCGGCATGCAGTCGGGCGACAACTTCCAGATGCTGGAAGAAATCGCCGACAAGCTGGGCGCTGCCGTCGGCGCGTCCCGTGCCGCTGTCGATGCCGGCTTTGTGCCGAACGACTATCAGGTCGGCCAGACCGGCAAGGTCGTGGCCCCTGATCTGTATATTGCCGTCGGCATCTCCGGTGCCATTCAGCACCTGGCCGGCATGAAGGATTCAAAGGTGATCGTCGCCATCAACAAGGATGAAGAAGCGCCGATCTTCCAGGTTGCCGATTACGGACTGGTCGCCGATTTGTTCGAAGCGGTGCCCGCCCTGTCTGCAGAACTCGATAAATAACAAAAATACTGAACTTGAGGGTAAAATGGACAAACACGTAACCGCTGCTTTCGATAGTGAGGATAAGACCATGGCGATTGAGATTAAGAAGATCGGCGTCATCGGTGCCGGACAGATGGGCAGCGGCATTGCACATGTTTGTGCCCTTGCCGGCTATAACGTGCACATGCTGGATATGACCGATGACGCGCTGGCCGCCGGCATCGACAAGATCAAGAAGGGCATGGCCCGTCAGATCACCCGTGGCGAACTGAGCGATGAGAACTCCAAGGCTGCCCTCGACCGCGTCACCACCGGCACCGACTATGCCGGTTTCGGCGACTGCGACTTTGTTGTCGAAGCGGCCAGCGAAGACGAAGACATCAAGAAGGCGATCCTCAAGAAACTCTGTCCGGTGCTCAAGCCGGAAGCGCTGATCGCGTCCAACACGTCATCGATTTCCATTACCCGTCTCGGCGCCCAAACCGACCGTCCCGGCAAATTCCTGGGCATGCACTTCATGAACCCGGTCCCGCGCATGGAACTGGTCGAACTGATCCGCGGCATCGCCACCGACGAAGACACCTATTCCATCATCCGCGAACTGGCCGCCAAACTCGGCAAGCGTTCGGTCAATGCCGAAGATTTCCCGCGTTTATCGTCAACCGCATCCTGCTGCCGATGATCAACGAAGCCATCTATACGCTGTATGAAGGCGTCGGCTCGGTGGACGCCATCGACACCGCCATGAAACTCGGCACGCACCACCCGATGGGCCCGCTGGAACTGGCCGACTTTATCGGTCTCGACACCTGCCTTGCCGTGATGCATGTGGCTGCACGACGGTCTGGCCGATACGCGAAATATCGCCCGTGCCCGCTTTTGGTCAAGTATGTCGAAGCCGGCTGGCTGGGTCGCAAGACCGGCCGTGGTTTCTACGATTATTCCACCGACACACCGGTGCCGACGCGATAACCTCAGCGTCAATACAGTCTAATGAACGGGGCCTTCGGGTCCCGTTCTGCTTTAACATTCTGAAACAATTTCTTACCCCCCGGAATCCTGCCGACATATCCCTATGACAAGGGCATGAGACCCTCATCACTGGAAATACGTTTTTTTGGTGAGGATCAGATGGCAAGTATCACTCCGAAGTTCGATTTTTCAGACATCTCCGTTCTGGTCGCCGAACACAATTCATACATGCGTCAGACCATGCGCAGCATCCTGCGCACCTTTAACGTCGGCACCATCGAGGAAGCCCGCTCCCCCGATCACGCATGGGATTCCTATTGTCTGCACAAGCCCGATGTGGTGTTTGCCGACTGGGCACCCGGCTTCGACGGCATGGGTTTGCTGAAGCGTATCCGCCGCGACGACGACAGCCCCAATCCATTCGTCCCTGTCATCGTCATGACCTCGATGTCGGATAAAGAGCATGTGCTGACGGCGCGTGATCTTGGCATGACCGAGTTCATCGCCAAACCGTTCTCGCCGAAACTGATCTATCTGCGCCTGCACATCATAGCCGAACAGCCGCGTTCGTTCGTCAGAACCGGAAACTTCTTTGGCCCCGATCGCCGCCGCCGGGATATCAACGTCAATGAGAACCGCCGTAATCCCGGCAGCGACGCCAAGGACGATAAAGAAAAGTCCAACGACCACAAAGGGGACCCGGCCACACAGTTAAGTGCCTGCGGCGCAGCGTAATTCTGTGCGAATCGGCGGCGCGCTTTGGCTTGCACCTTCCAGCGGTGGTCGGTGTCATGACATCCCCATGACGGTTTGATTTCAGTTATGTTTAACTTGCCGACTTTGCTTCTTGCGGCCCCTTGAAAACACTGTTTTTTCCCGTTTCCGGGTTCATATTTCCGACATCAATCCGGCAAATAAGCTTCTTTTGAATTCACCATCGGCCTCTGCCACTTGTTGATGCAGGAAGGACGCGCCTGTGCGTCGTCCGCGTCTTAAGCCTACCTGCATCGATGCGGGAAAGGAGAGGCCATGAAGGACATTATTTCTAGCGGCGATCTGCTGGTGTATCTGGCTGACAATCCGATCGAGGTCGAGGCCGCCCAGCGTCTGCGTTACAAGGTATTTTATGACGAGATGGGCGCTGTTCCATCCCTGGCAACCCGCCGCGCAAAGATCGACGAAGACCCTTTCGATCACATCTGCGATCACCTGCTGGTGGTCGACAAATCCCGTTCCAACGGCAAGCCGTTCGTGGTTGGCACCTATCGGCTGCTGCGCCGCAGTGTCGCCGACAAAGCCGATGGCTTTTATTCAAGAAACGAATTCGACCTGAGTACCCTGATGGAATATCCGGGGGAAATAGTCGAGCTTGGCCGCTCGTGCGTGCACAAGGATTATCGGTCGGGCAGCGTCATGCAGTTGCTGTGGCGCGGTATTGCCGCCTATCTCGATGCCTACGATATCGAGATGATGTTCGGCTGCGCCAGCTTCCCGGTGCCGATCCGGAAGCGATCAAGACCGGGCTTTCATATCTGCATCACTACCACCTGGCACCGGCGGAAATTCGTCCGCGCGCCCAGCAGACCCGCTTTGTCGAAATGAGCAAGGTTCAACCGGACTGGCTCGACCGCCGCTCCGCACTCAGTGAACTGCCGCCCTTGATCAAAGGGTATCTTCGCGTCGGCGGGGTGGTTGGCGAAGGCGCCGTCATCGACCGTCAGTTTAACACCACAGACATATGTGTGATCGTCGAATGTACGAAAATTACCGAGAGATACCGTCGCCACTACAAACCATCTGGAGCATCCTAGACGAATACGCGGCGACCAAGCCGTCCGCTTTTCGTGCCGTTACACGGGCTACAGGATTCTCGCTGGTCACCCTGACGTTGATTGGCCCCTATGCCGTTTCCGGATGGCTGATGCCGAAGGCGAAAAGGCCGATTGCCCGGCTCTGGTTCAAGGCCTGCCTGGCGCTTTGCGGGCTCGACGTTCGCGTCAACGGCGCTGCCCATACGGATGGGCCGACGCTGTATGCCGTCAACCATGTGTCGTATCTCGATATCCTTATCCTGGGCAGCCTTGCCGATGCCCGCTTCGTCGCCAAGCGTGACGTGGCGACGTGGCCGCTGTTCGGTCTGCTGGCCCGACTGGCTGGTACCATATTCGTCACCCGTGAACGCAAGCGTGCGGTCTGCGATTGCACCAGTCTGAGTTCAGCGCTCGCGCAGGGCGAAAAGCTGGTCCTGTTTCCGGAAGGCACATCATCGAACGGTCTCGACGTGCTGCCGTTCCGCTCAACCCTGTTTGCCGCCGTTGAGCCGAAGCAGGTCGCAGCCGATGTCATCATGCAGCCGGTCTCGATCACCTATGTACGCTATGCCGATGGCCGACGCCTGAAAGGGGCGCTGACCGATCTGTATGCCTGGTATGGGGACATGACTCTGGCCGATCACCTGTTCTCGGTGTTCGGGCTGAAGGGCTGCATTGTTGAGGTCAATTTCATGCCGCCGATCCGTCCGGCCGCATTCCCGAACCGCAAATCATTGGCAACAGCCGCCGAGACCGCCGTCCGCGGCAGTCTTGAGGCAGCACACCGGGGCGGCTGAGCCAGCCCCGGTCCTTGCTTATTTTTTGTAGAACATCTGATAGAGCGCGTGCGAGATCTCGCCTTCCAGCGGGAACGACAGCATCCCCATGACGTCATAGCCCAACAGCCAGGGCATCAGATAGAAGCGCGTCATATAGAAGAACCAGGCGACATACAGTGGCACCAGCGGCTCCAGAATAAAGCCCGGCGTAATGGGCCGGAACAGTCGCAGCAGCGGCTCGGTCAGCTTGACGAAAAACCGCATGAACGCAAATGAACTGTCGATCGGCAGGAACACGTTCATGGCGACCCGGGCGATCAGGGTCCACATGATCATGCCGAGGATATAGTCGACGGTCAGTACCCAGACCGGAAAGGCGGCAAACTCATCCTGCATGGTAATTGGTCAGCTCTTCAGTTTGATACGGGTCAAGAAAATCACAGCGTGGCGGCAAAAACAATGGGGGGCGGACATTCATCCGCCCCCCAGAGCTTGCTTGTCTCGAAAACGCCGGATTAGTGGGCGTTATCGAGGATCGATTTACCCGACGGTACGCGGACTTCGTCCACCATCGCCTGGGTTTCAGCGTCAGGCGCCGGTGTCGCCAGCGAGACGACGACCATTGCGATCAGACTGACGCCGGCACCGATGATACCGAACCGCAGATGGTCAATGCCCATCCACGGGGTACCACCCGTATAGACGTAGTACAGGTAGGCCGAGCCGGCTGCGAAACCGCAGACCATACCGGCAATTGCGCCAGGACGGTTTGCACGTTTCCACCAGACACCGAGCACCAGCGGGAAGAACAACCCTGACATGGCGAAGTCGAACGCCCATGCCACGGCCCCGAGGATACCGGTCAGCCTCAAGCTGGCCACCGCAGCACCTGCCGCACCGATACCGACCAGCAACACCCGCGCCACGATGAGGCGGTGACGGACGTCGGCTTTCGGATCGATGATCTTGTAGTACAGATCATGGCTCAGTGCGTTGGCGATAGCGAGAAGCAGGCCATCGGCCGTCGACATGGCAGCTGCCATACCGCCGGCTGCGACAAGACCGGAAATCACGTACGGAAGGCCCGCGATTTCAGGGGTCGCCAGAACGACGATGTCGGCCCGCATGAAGAACTCGTTCAACTGCAGGATGCCGTCCTTGTTACTGTCAACAAGGTAAAGCATCTTGACGTTTTCCCAGTTCTGTACCCATGCCAGACTTTTCACCGCTTCAAACGATTTGCCGATGATGCTGGTTGCCAGGTTCGGGTCAATCAGCTGCAGTTTCGTCAGCGTGGCCAGAGCCGGCGCCGTGAAGTACAGCAGGAAGATGAACAGCAGCGACCATGCCACCGAACGCCGTGCATCACGCACGGACGGGGTGGTGAAGTAGCGCATCAGGATGTGCGGCAGCGATGCCGTACCCATCATCATACAGGCAGCCAGGGTGATAAACTTCCAGCTGTCCATGCCACCGGCCGGGGCAAAGTGCGGCGTCTTGAGAATGCCGACCCCGCCGAACGGTGCCTTGTCCACGGCAGCGGTGCCGAGGCCGATCAACGGTTCCAGTTCCTGAATTCGCGCCACGGCCTCACCGTACGAGAAGTGTGGAATGATTCCGAAGCCCTGCTTGTTGGACATCCAGATAACCGGCACCAGATAGGCGATAATCAGCACGATGTACTGCGCCACCTGGGTCCATGTAACGGCCCGCATCCCGCCGAGCATCGAGCACAGCAGAATACCGAGAAGACCGAACCAGACGCCTGCAGCAAACGGAATGTGCAGTGCCCGTGCGGCGATCGTACCCGATGCGTTGATCTGCGCGGTCACATATGTGAACGACGCAACAACGAGAACGACAACGGCACAGAAGCGGGCAAGGTTGCCGCCGTAACGGGTCCCGATGAAGTCAGGAACCGTATAGCAGCCGAACTTGCGCAGATACGGTGCCATCAACGAGTTGACCAGCACATAACCGCCGGTCCAGCCGATGATAAAGGCAAGATAGCCGTAGCCACCGAAGTAGATGCCGCCGGCCAACGCCACGAACGACGCACCGGACATCCAGTCCGCCGCCGTCGCCATACCGTTGTAGACCGCAGGCACTTCGCGTCCCGCAACATAATACGCTTCGACCTGCATGGTACGCGAAAGCCAGCCGATGATGGCATAAATAGCAATCGTGAAGGCAACGAACAGAATGCCGATGGTATCAGCTTTCATACCCATCTGCTCGCAAACGGCCATGATCAGGACGAAGACCAGGAATCCGCCGGTGTACATACCGTACACGCGACCGAGATTGTCGATAAATTTACCCTGCATGTTCCTACTCCCTATTCGCCACTGAGGCCGGCTTCGTCATCAATTTTGTCCTGCTTCCAGTTCTGGAAGAAAATCAGGGCAACAAAGATGATAAGCGAGCCTTGTACGCAGAAGTAGTAACCTAACGGAAAGCCTATGAACGACATTTTGTCCAACGCCGCTGCATTCCACGGCACCACGAAAGCGAAAACGAACCAAATGACCAGGACAAGCCAGGTCAGATTTCTCGTTTTCACCCAGTGCTGCTGGCGGATCTCATTTACATTATCAGCCATAGTGATTGAATCCCCTCAGACATTGCATCCCCAAACTACGCGCATTTACATGAATGCGACTCGTCTTATACTGCATTATTATTCGTTCTGTGCAACTGGTTACGAAACACCGCGTACTTTATAACTTGACATACGAAATAAAATTTCGCCGCAAGAGCGAATCAGGAGAGGTCATGCTGAATTTCGAACTATCAAAGGTAGGCGAGTACTGGCGTATATTTGCCGCAGGGTTCAATCTCAAACGCCATGCCGGACCGATCAACAGCTATGAAAAGGTTGAAGATTTCGTCATCACGCGAAGCGCCTTCATCGCCCAGAAAACACTCTATGGTTATGTCAAGACGCGCATGGGCACGCGCTATACGGATATGTTCAAGGATCGATCAGATGATCCACTCGGTCAACATCGCCAAAATGCATGTCTTCGATGCCTGTCTCTCCGACCTGACCGTGTGGGCGGTTGCAACCGCCTATGCACGCACCGCGCCGGAAGATTCGGCACTGGCAGCCATGGCCATTCGCATCTTCGATCAGGGCATTGAGCGTAACCCCGATGCCTCCGTTACTGAATTTTCACCCACCGATGCCCGCGCCGCCTTTTACCGTCGGGTGCAGTTTGCCGACTGGCACGGCATCGCCGCGACCCGCGACAATTTCATCGAAAGTCCGGCCCGCGTCATCAGATGGGCACCGATTGCCGAGAATCTCAAACGCATGGACGCCGAGTATGTGGAAAATTCAGTCAAGTTCGCGTGGGCAGACGTCCGCCGTTCGTTCACCAAACGCCTCGACGCTGCGGCCCTGGCCCAAGAGCCCGGAACGCCCGGACCGGACGGTCACACAATGACCGGCACGCCCCGGCAAGCGGGGGCATGACAGGAGCCCGCACATGAGTTTTCAGCCGAGCAAGAACGGCCTGTCGGCCCTGCCCCTTGCATCACTGCCGGCCCTTGTGCTGGATACCGAGACGACCGGTCTCGATACCCTGAATGACCGGATCATCGAAATTGCCGCTGTACGCATCCGCAACGGCGAACGATGCGACGATAGCATCTCCGAATTTATTGCACCGGGCATTCCCGTACCGGCGAAATCAACAGCGATCCATGGCATTCGCGATGCCGATCTCGTCGGTGCCGATCCCTTTGCCGAAGTCTTCGCCCGGTTTGCTGCGTGGGCCGGCACCGATGTGGTGATCGGCTATTCGCTCGGCTTCGATCTGACGATGCTGGGCAACGAACACCAGCGCGCCGGCCTTTCGTGGTCGGCGCCGCGCTGTCTGGATGTGCGCCACCTGATGCAGGTCGTCGCCCCCGACCTGCCCGGGCAAAGCCTGGAAATCGCCGCCGGCTGGCTGGGCATAGAAGTGACCGAGCGGCATCGCGCGCTTGGCGATGCCCGTGTCACGGCGGATATCTTCCACGCCCTGATCCCGAAGTTGCGCCAGCGGGGCATCGTCACACTGGCGCAGGCCGAACGTGCCTGCCGTGCGCTCAGTTCGCATCTCAACGCCGAAGCACAGGCCGGCTGGCATCCCGTACTCAACGACGACGCGTCGGCCACCGACACAGCCGTGCTGGCCAGAATTGACAGCTTCCCTTATCGCCACCGGGTCGCCGAGTTGATGCATTCACCACCGGTCACCATCAGTGCCGATCTCGCGCTCAGAAAATCCCTGCGCGCTGATGATCGAAAAGCGCATCAGTTCCGTGTTCGTTGCCCCGGATGGTGCCGACGTGCCGTGGGGCATTCTGACCGAGCGCGATGTGCTCCGGGCCGTTGATACGGATGGTGCCGCCGCGCTGGATCACGACAGCGGCGATTATGCGATCCGCCCGCTGGTGTCGATTGCCGAAAACGAATTTGTCTATCGCGCCATCACCCGCATGGCTTCGGGAAATTTCCGCCACTTGGGCGTCACCGACGAAGCAGGCAACATCACCGGTGCGCTCAGTGCGCGCGATCTTCTGAAGCAGCGCGCCGGCGATGCGATGTCGCTTGGCGATACCATCGATGCCGCCGGCTCTCCGGCAGAGTTGGGCTCGATCTGGGAAAGCCTGACCATGGTCGTTCGCGCGCTCAGCCACGAGGCCGTTGACCCGCGCAATATTGCCGCGATCATCTCGCATGAACTGCGTGCCCTGACCCGGCGTGCCACCGAACTCGCCGAACAGCAGATGCAGGCGGAAGGTTTTGGGCCGGCACCGATGCCTTATGCGATGCTGGTGCTGGGATCGGCGGCGTGGTGAAAGTCTGCTGGCCATGGATCAGGACAACGCCATCGTCTATCAGCAGGGCGAACGGGGCGACGCCGCCGACCAGTGGTTCGAGCGGCTCGGCACAATTGCCGCCGACACGCTGGACGGCGTCGGGGTCTGCTATTGCAAGGGCGGCATCATGGCCAAAAACCCGGAATGGCGCATGGACGTCCGGCACTGGAAACAGACCGTCGAACAATGGATCAACAAGGCCCGGCCTGAAGATATCCTGAATAGCGATATTTTCTTTGATGCAACGGCTGTGCATGGCGACACCGCGCTCGGCGAGGCGCTGCGTACCGATGCCATCCGGGTGGCCAGCGACAACAGACAGTTCCTGCAGCACATGGCGGTCAAGGCCGCTGACTTCGACAGCCCGGTCGGCTGGTTCGGCCGCATCAAATCGGAAGCGGGCCGGCTTGATCTGAAGAAGTGCGGCATCATGCCGATCTTTTCCACGGCCCGGGTTCTGTCCCTGCAACTGGGTCTTGCTGCCCGCTCGACGGCGGAACGGCTGGCTGAAGCCAAGGCGCATGACATTGCAGGCGCGCATCTGATTGACGGGCTGATCGAAGCGCACCGGATCATGCTGGGCGCGATCCTGCGCCAGCAACTCCGGGATATCGAGACCGGCATCCCGCTTCTCTCCAGCAAGGTTGAGCTGGCGAGCGCTGGACGAGTCGCGAGAAACAGGAATTGGGATGGGCTCTTGAACGCTCGCCCGGCATTAACGACCTGCTCGGCACGCCGACACGGTTCTGATCACGCGGCACGAGCCTGCTGATCAGGAAGCAGCGGCATCCGCGTTCGGCATCAATGCGCGATGCTCCCCCTGCGATGCGGCCGTTCGGCAAATCGCATCGGAATGCGGATGCAGACCGATGTGCCTTTGCCTTTTTCACTTTCGATGCGCATGTCACCCCGCAGCAGATCAAGAAAGGAAACCACAATCGGTAAGCCGAGGCCTGTCCCGGCAACATCGGAGGTAAAGGCATTCTTGACCTGACCGAACGGTTTCAGGGCCAGGGCAATCTCGTCATCGGTCATACCGATACCGTCATCTTCCACAAGTATCTTCACACTGTCGGTGCTCGGCCATGCCCGCACCGAGATGCGGCCGTTATCCGGTGTGTACCTGACGGCGTTGTTCACCAGGTTGATCAAAATCTGTTGCAGCTTGCCGCGATCCGATTCAATCGTTTGCGGCAGGTCGTTGTCGATCAACGTCGCAACGGTAAGATTTTTTTCCTTGGCCTGATCGTGCAACATGCTCTCGACATCTTTCAGCATGGACCTGACATCCAGGTCTGCAATTTCCAGATCCTGCGTGTTGCTTTCGATCCTGGAAAGATCCAGCAGGGCATCAACCAGATTCAACAGGTGATTGCCGGACGCAAAGATGTCGCTGGCATACTCTCGGTAGGTTTTATCCAATGGCCCGAACGTCTGCATTTTCATGATGTCCGAAAATCCGAGGATCGCATTCAGCGGCGTGCGCATTTCGTGGCTCATGTGCGCCAGGAAATTCGTCTTCAGTTCATTCGCTTGCTTGGCGCGCGTGGCTTCAAGCAGTTCGCGTTCTATTTCCTTGCGCTTGGTGATATCGCGCAGGATGCCCGTATAGAGAATTTCACCGTCAACGACCGTTTCACCGACAGACAGGTCGATCGGCACCGTCGAGCCGTCGCGTCGACGGCCGACAACTTCCCTGCCAATACCGATAATGCTGGCCTGACCGGTATCGTGATAGCGCTGCAGATAATCATCATGCTGCATCGGGCTGATGCCATCCATGATGATGGCGATATTGCGACCGAGGATTTCCTCCGCCGGATACCCGAAGATGCGTTCCGCGCTGTCGCTCCATTGCTGTATAAGACCTTTTCGGTCGATCACGATAATCGCTTCAACAGCCGTATCGAGGATTGCCTGAAGACGCATCTGGCCTGCCCGCGCCGTCTTCTCGGCAGCGGTCCTGAACTGTACTTCTTCGGCGAGTACCCGCGCTTGCTCTTTCAGCCGCGCGGCAAACGATGCGGCTACAACGGCACCGGCGAGCGCCAGTGTGGCGAGACTGACCAGAAGCGCCATGACCCCTTGCGACAGCTGTCCTTCCTGAGCGGGGACATCCAGAGTCGGATAAAAAATTGCCGCCTGCATGGCGACGTAATGCATGGACGCAACCGCCGAGCCGAGGATCGCGGCAGCGATCAGTTTTCTCAAAAAGAAATATGTTGAATGGCGCTGTCCGTGCTCGACAACAGACAAGGCGACAAACGACAGCCCGACAGCAGCAACGACCGAAAGCGCGGCATAGAACGGGTCATACATCAGAATGGCCGGCATCCGCATGGCCGCCATACCGGTGTAATGCATGGCCCCGATTCCGGCCCCCATCAGGACGGAGCCGACCGCAAGGCGCGTATACAAGCTGAAATCAGCGCGGCCGACGACAGTCATCGCCGTCAGGCTGGCAAGGATACCCGGCACAATCGATAGGGATGTCAGCAGGAAGTCGTAGGAAATGCCGCACGGCAACGAAAACGCAAGCATGCCGATAAAATGCATGCCCCAGATCGAACCGCCGAAACCGATGCCACCGGCAATTTTCCACAACGCGCTGCCGGCCGGGCTGTTCGCCGACACGCTTTCGGCCCGCGTCAGGCAGGACAGCCCCGCCCACGCCCCGCAAACCGCGATGACAACCGAAAGCGCCACCAGATCCCAACGGAACATGCCTACGAGCGGGGTCTGGTCTCCGGGAAAGGTGACGAGCGCTGTGAACTCGCTATTAATGAACATTAGAAATAAATAACCATGTGTCGTCTTATAATTACGGCCCGTCATACATCGTTCGGAAAGAGCCTAGCCTTTAAACCTGACAGCTCCCTTGCCATTGTGCAGTGCGGAATGTCACAGAGTACATTTATTCTCAATTTTACGCGTCCAGTATACGCATTTTCCACATTCCCTCCGGGCAACCACACCAGGGTCCTTACATCCGGGATATTGCAACTCGGCCACAGGGTCACCAGATTGATATCAGAAACGATATTTCGTCCAGTCGAGGGAGGCTCCACACCATGAAACCCAGAATTGTCCGTGCCAACGAATGCAAAACCAAAGTTGCCCCGGGTGAGCTGTTCGTCGGCCAGGTGCTGCAAGATCAGGTTTTCGTACCCGACGACCCGTCCCGGATGTCGGGTGACGCGCGTCACCTGCACCCCGCGGGGCCGCACCAACGTGGCAATCCAGCGCGCCGTAGGCCAGGCCCTCTATGTCCTGTCCGGCGTCGGCCGCTATCAGATGGACGGCGGCCCGGTCGAGGAAATCTGCCCCGGCGATACGGTCATCATTCCCCCCAACACCCGTCACTGGCACGGTGCTGCACCCGATCAGATGATGTGCCACCTGGCTTTGTCGGAATCCGATGATCAGGGCAACGCCACCGACTGGCTGTTGAACCGGTCAGCGAGGGTGACTACACGGCGGCACCCGGCTGATCCGAATGGCTCGTCCCGAATGGGTTAACGGGATGGACCAAATTGTGCATGTGCGCGCCGCGACTTCGGAACAGCACCCTTTGACGACGCATGCCCGAAGGTGTGTAATCATGCCAATTCATACACGGGGAAGTACACATGACCAAGTCCATCCTGATCGTCGATGACGACAGTCTGACCCGCGATATCATGCGCGTACATCTGGAAAGTCACGGCTATCGGATTGAAGAAGCCCAGAACGGCATTCAAGCCATTGAGGCGATCAAGAACGGCAAAATCGACGCCATGGTTCTCGACATCCTGATGCCGGTCAGCGATGGCATCGAAGTGCTCGTGTGGCTCAAGAAAGAGGGGGGTAAATTACCGGTCGTGGTTTTTACCCAGGCCGACGAAAACAGCACGCTCAGTTACAAGAAAATCGCGGAGCAGTTCGGCGCCATCAAATCTTTCCCCAAGCCGATCACCGAGGAAAACGCGCACAGCGCCGTTTGCATTACTCGAAAGTGCCATGGGAGGCGTAACATGACCCCGTCCTTGCGACGGCTCAGAATCTGGAATTATCCACCCGTTGGGCGTACCGTTATCCAAACACGAAACATTCAAATCAACTTTGGGAGTTAAAATCATGAGCCAACTTGATGGCGCCGGCACATCTGAAAATCTCGCGCTGCCGCTCAAGGTCTACTGGCAGCCGGGCTGTTCGAGCTGCCTGAAAACCAAGGAATTCCTGCTCGATCACGGGGTGCCGTTTCAGTCGGTCAACGTGCTTGATGACGATGATGGCTTCAAGGAACTTGAAGCGCTCGGCGTCAGGCTGGTGCCGATCGTCGCGCGCGGTCCGGTCTGGGCCAATGGTGCGGTGTTTCGCGACGTCGCCCAGGTCGCCGGTTTTACGTATGGCGGCCACAAGATGCTGACGCCCGAAGAGCTCAAGAACAAGGTGCTGATGATCCTTGATGGGGCGGCGCGCTATCTGCAGCAGATCCCCGACGACAAGCTCGACGTCATTCTGCCCGGTCGGCCGCGCTCTTATCGTCAGCTGGTCTATCATGTCTTCGACATTCCGAAGGTCTTTCTCGACCGGGTCGAACACGATGCCCCCTATACCTATGAAGCGCTGATTTCGGTCCTGCCCGAAACCATGAAAACGAAGCAGGACCTGCTCGATTACGGACTGGGCAACCGCGAGCGCTTCCAGAAATGGTGGGAGCGTGACGGCAAGAGCACGGATTTCAAACAGCCCGGCAAGGTCTATTACGGTGAGGTTACCCTGCACGAAGTGCTGGAACGCACCGGCTGGCATTCCGGCCAGCACACCCGCCAGATCATGCTGATGCTCAGGGAAAAACTCGGCATCGAGCCGGACCAGCCGATCAGCGACGCCGATCTGGCCGGCCTGCCGCTGCCCAAGAATGTCTGGGACAACGAACGATCGTTCGACGAAGCCTCTTACGACGGTGCCGTCAAGGTGAGTTGATACGGGACGGGCAGGAGCCTATATCGAGGTCTTCAGCCGCCGAGTGATATAATCGATGAAATACCGCCGCCGACGCCCAAGATTGCGCGTCGGCGGATAGACAATCTGCACGGAAAGCGGCGGCACATCCCAGCCGGGCAGGAGCCGAAGCATCCTCCGCTGACTGAGATCATCGGAAATGGCATAATTGCCGAGCACTGCAATGCCGTGTCCCGCAAGGACCGCCTGGCGCATCGTCTCGCCGTTGTTGGCACGTAACCGGCCGGAGACACGCACCGTGTTCTCGGTTTTTGTTACTGCTGACTGAAAGCGCCAGTTCTCCGGCTCTCGTTGCAGCGTGTAGAGGATGCAGGTGTGATCAGCCAGATCGCTCACTGAATTCGGCTGCCCCATGCGCTCTATATAGGCAGGAGAGGCAACCAGGTACCGCTGGTCTTCTCCGACTTTCCGTGTCACCAGATCCTGATCGATCAGATTGCCGACGCGAATGGCCATATCGTATCCCTCCTCAACCATATTGACGTGTCGGTCGGCAAGGTCGAGATCGATCGACAGTTGTGGGTGCACGCTCATGAATGCCATGACATGCGGCAACACCAGACGGCGACCGAATTCGATCGGTGCGGACAAGCGCAAGCGACCAGCCAGGGATTTTTCAGTCGACTGAAAATCGGCTTCCAAGTCGTTAATCTCCGCGATGACCGTTGCCGCGCGGCGGTATAGCCCCTCACCCGCTTCGGTAACGGTGATGGTTCTGGTCGAGCGCCGCAACAACTGCACACCGAGCCAGTCCTCCAGCGCTGCAACCCGTCTGGTAACGGTCGGCTGACTGATCCGGCTCTTACGGCCGGCCGCCGTAAAGCTTCCGGTTTCAACCACATCGACGAAGAGCTTGAGGGCTTCCAAACGATCCATGGCGACATATTAATTCATTATATGAATGTCATATATGCAAATTTTATCATTACATTCAAAATATTACCGAATTATCGTCTCCTTACCGACCCGATTAATCTCCGGAACAGCCCGTTCAAGGATGACACCGCAATGAACTATGCACAATTTGCCGAGGATAAACGCCGTGTGAACGGTGTCGATATCGCCTACCGCAGCACCGGATCAGGCCCTGCCGTGGTGCTGCTGCATGGCTATCCTCAGAACAATAATATCTGGCACAAGACGGCCCCCGCGCTGGCCCAAGGCTACACCGTGATTGCCCCCGATCTCAGAGGCTACGGTGCAAGCAGCAAGCCCGACGCCTCGAATGAAGATCATACGATCTACTGCAAGCGGACGCTTGCCACCGATATCATCGAACTGCTTGACGGCCTCGGCATCGACAGATTTCACGTCGTCGGCCATGATCGGGGTGCCAGAGTCGCGCACCGCATGGCATTGGATCATCCACACCGCGTCATGACGCTGACCTCGCTCGATGTAACCCCGTCACAAGCTGCATTTGATTCCATGGACGCCCAGCTTTCGTTCGCGTGGTTTCACTGGCATATGATGCGGCAGCCTTATCCGTTGCCGGAAAAGCTGATCGGCGGCAGCGCCGAATTCTATTTCGATTTCCTGATGGAACGCTGGTGTGCGACGAAGGATGCCATTGCTCCAGACCTTATGGCCGCGTACCGCAAAAGCTTCTGCACGCCGGAAGCGATACATGCTTCTTGTGCCGAATACCGTTCGGTGGTGCTGGATTTAGAGCATGACGAAGCCGACCGGGGGCGCAAGCTGGACTGTCCGGTGCTGGTGATGTGGGGCGCCGACACGCGTAAACGGCCAGGTTGGCAAACCGGCGCCACCATCAATATGGTACAGGCTTGGCGCAATCGGGCGCAGCATGTCACGGGCACGCTGCTCGATTGCGGTCACTTCATTCCGGAAGAGAAGCCCGAAGAATTCCTGGCCGCATTCCGGGCATTCATCACACAGTTCGCAAACGGCGTTTGAAGCGGGGTGTTAAGAACATGCCTAAATTTACCGTCCGCAGTGCCCAGGAAGCCAAGACCCGGGGCGAAAAATTCTCCATGCTCAGCGTTTATGATTACCCCACCGCAAGGCTTGCTGAAAAAGCAGGGATCGATGCCCTCCTGGTCGGCGACAGCCTGTCGATGACCATCCTCGGTTATCCAGATACAATCTCGGTCACCACCGATGAGATGCTACATCACGTCAAGGCGGTCTCCAGAGGTGCCGTCAATGCCATGGTCGTCGCCGACATGCCGTTCATGTCCTACCAGATTTCCGAAACAGACGCTGTGCGGAATGCCGGAAGGTTTCTCAAGGAAGGCCGTGCCGATGCCGTCAAGATCGAGGGCGGCGCGTCAATGGCGCCGACGCTGGCAGCGATCCATCGGGCCGGTGTCCCGGCGATTGGACACATTGGACTTACGCCACAAAGTGCCGGACAGGTCGGTGGCATGACCGTGCAGGGCAAGACAGCCCATGCGGCAAAAAAACTTTATGCTGACGCCCTAGCCTATCAGGATGCCGGTGCCTTTGCGGTTCTCATGGAGTGCGTGCCAGCCGACGTTGCGGCAGAAATCACTGCCAGACTTGATGTGCCAACGATCAGTTACGGCGCCGGCCGTCATTGCGATGCGCAAGGATTGGTTCTGGCGGATATTCTGGGCTTATTCGACGGACCGCTGCCCAAATTCTCGAAGAAATTCATGGACGTCGGGCAACATATCGAAACGGCAATTGCTTGCTATAATGCTGATGTCAAATCCGGCACCTTCCCGGACGCCGATCACGAATACCAGACACCCGATGCCCTTAAAGCAGTCTGGACGACAATATTCCCAGACCCGGCGGATGATCAGCGATGACCGGCCGCATGATGGGCAAGACTGTAGTGGTGACCGGTGCCGGATCGATAGGTGCGGGGATGGGCAACGGCAAGGCGGCGGCATGCCTTTATGCGCGTGAAGGCGCCACGGTCGTCGGTTGCGACAGTAACCCGGTCGCCCTGCAGGAAACCGCGCAGATGATCGCCGACGAGGGCGGCAGCTTCCATGCTGTGACCGCGGATGTCAGTGATCCCGAGCAGGTTGAAAGCCTGATCCGTCAGGCGGAAGCAACGCTTGGCCGTATAGACGTGCTGCATAGCAATGTCGGCATCGTCAAGGTCGGCGGACCAATCGAAACGCCTGTGGAAGACTGGGACCGTATTATCGACGTCAACGTCCGCGCCCTGTTTCTGCTCTGCAAGTATACGCTGCCCGGCATGATTTCCGGCGGTGGCGGGGTTATTGTTGCCATCTCGTCAATCGCCGGGCACCGCTATCTGGGCTATCCGAGCGTTGCCCCGCTTACAATGCTCCGGCAGGCGCTACGTACAACAGTTGATCCAGAACGTTGCACTACAGCACGCGGCAGAAGGCATCCGCGCCAACTGCGTCTGTCCCGGCCTGATGGATACGCCGCAGATCCGTGCCTATGTCACCGACGGCTACGGCGGCGACGTCAACACTATGATCGAAACGCGCAATCGAAGTTGCCCGACCGGCCGCATGGGCACAGCCTTGGATGTTGCCCATGCTGCCCTGTTTCTGGCTTCCGACGAAGCGCGCTACATTACAGGACAGTGTCTGATTGTCGACGGCGGCATAACCGGCCGGATCGCCTGATCATTATACGGGAGGAAAGCCATGCAGACCTACAGGGGCAGTTGCCATTGCGGTGCCATCAGGTTCGAGATCGACACTGATTTCACCGAGTTTACCAAGTGCGACTGCTCCCTCTGCCGCAAGAAGAATGCGGTGATGACGAAAGTGCACGAGAGACAGTTCCGACTGCTCGAGGGCGAGGCCTTCATCGCCACCTATCAGTGGAACACGATGGTCGCCCGGCATCATTTCTGCAGCCGCTGCGGCATCTATACGTTTCACCGCAAACGCGCCCAGCCGGATCATTACGGAATCAATGTCTATTGTCTGGACGACGTCGATCTTTCGGGCATACCGGTTGTTGAAGTCGATGGCCTGACGATGTCCGTCGGACCCCCGGAAACCGGTATTTGATTCTTTTTTTACACCAGCCCAGGACCGTTGCGCTCTTGTCGTGTTGCATTGCACAATAAGCACATGAGGCGCGGATTTCATATCTGTGCCTACCCCAGGACAGATGAAAAGCCAAATGCAGACACCCGCCGAACAGCGTGCACAAAAGCGCGTCAGCGCCGCCGAGGCCTCAGCCAGCATTGCCGAGGCACCTCCAACCTGATCCTCGGCATGGGCGTTGCCATGCCGCCCGCCTTCATGGCCGCGCTGGCCGAACGCGCAAGAAACCGCGAGCGGCGCTGACGGCGCTGGATGGCTGCAACGTGCACGCCGGCGAGCGCGGCGGCGGAAGGCGATCCTCAAGCCCGATCTGTGCAGCCGGTCCTGAAAAACTGCACAGCCTGTCTCGCGAGTTCGTTTGACCGGGCCTTTGAACAGCAAGGGCTCGAAGCCGGCCAGACCTGGGTCCATTTCGTCCCCTGTCTGTTTCATCAGGCGAGCAGGCTGCTCAGCGAACGGTTTTCACCGGACTGCTTTGTCACCACGGTTTCGCCGATGGACCGATCCGGGCATTTCAGCCTCGGCACCAATGCCGATTACGGCGCCGATCTGGTGCGCTCGGCCAAGCGGATCATCGTCGAGGTCAACCCCAACATGCCCCGCACCTTCGGCCAGTCTCTCGTACATATCTCGCAAATTGACATGCTGATCGAGCACACGGCACCGCTGATGACCATCAGGGCGCATCAGCCGAGCGATATCGACCGCCTGATTTCCGAGCAGATCGTTGCCGACATCCCTGACCGGGCAACCATACAGATGGGCGTCGGCGGCGTCCCGGCAGCGGTGCTCGGGGCGTTGCAGGGGCACGTCGATCTCGGGCTGCATTCGGAATTGCTGTCGCCGCCGATGGCCGATCTGATCGAGCGGGGCGTGATCACCGGCAGTGCCAAAAAGGTGATGCCGCACAAGCATGTCTTCACCCTGGCGCTGGGTGATGAGAAACTGTTTTCCTTCATGAACGACAATCCGTCGATTGTCGGCTATCCGGCCAGCTGGGTGAACAACCCGGCCGTGATTCGCAAGAACCCGGACATGATCTCGGTCAACAGTGCCATCGAGATTGACCTGACCGGCCAGGTCAATTCGGAATCCATCAATGGCCTGCAGTTCTCCGGCACCGGCGGTCAACTCGATTTTGTCCGCGGGGCCTATCTCGCACCGGGCGGCAAATCCTTCATTGCGCTGCATTCAACGGCCAAGAAAGACACGATCAGCAGGATTGTGCCGCAGCTGACCAACGCCATCACCACCGACACCAGGATGGATATCCATTTTGTTGTCACCGAATACGGCAAGGTCGATCTCAAGGGGCTGTCGCTGAACCAGCGGGCCAGCGCCATTATCGGCCTCGCGCACCCAAAATTCCGCGACGACCTGACGGCGGCGGCGGGCAAGCTCGGTCTGCGCTGAGGCGTGTGCCCTGCCCCGTTGTCAGGCGCACCATTACTTTCGTACCGGTAACAATTTATTCGAACCGATCCTATGGCGTTCACCCGCGCTCAGACGTATAAGGCTGCATGCGCATGTTCATGGTCAGAAGTGTTCCGGTGGCGGGGTGGAGTTCGCCCAATCCGCTGAACTTCGGCGTCCAAGCTCGACAACGATGATCTTTTTAAGCATCGTATTCTTCGGACTGCGAAACCTGATCCTCTCGGCCGGAATCGGCGTCAGCCCATGGATGGTGCTGGCACAGGGACTCGGCATTCATTTCGGTCAGTATACCGCCTTCGATGAGATTCTCTCGACAGTTTGCAGGTTCGAGCAATTCCGGATACCGCTCCGGCAATGCCCCGGTATCGGCACCATTTTCAATACGGTCATTATCGCCGCAACGATCGAGTTTGTGCTCTCTTGCCGGTCCTGGACAACCCGGCCCTGCAGGTCCTGATCGTCGTTGCCGGCATTTTGCTGGTCGGCTTCGGCAGCGGTATCTATCTGGTCGCGAACCTCGGCCCCGGGACCCGCGATGGCCTGATGACAGGATTGCAGCGCGTCACGCAACTGCCGATTGCCTGGGTCCGGATCAGTATCGAGGTGACGGTGGTCCTCAGTGGCTGGGCGCTCGGCGGCACGGTCGGCATCGGCACCGTGCTGTATGCACTGGGCATCGGCTATGCGGTCTCGATGGGCCTGTACCTGACCGCATGGCTGGCCGGTACCAAAGACAACGCCCCGGCCGCTTGAAACTTTTAAACGTGATCGTGATGCCATGCTTCGAGACGAGGGCTGCGCCCTCTCCTCAGCATGAGGCTTGTTCTTTACCCTCATCCTGAGGAGGCCTGTTAAGGCCGTCTCGAAGGATATGTCCAGATTACGTTCGAATGGCGCGAACGGATGGTTTGCAGCGCTCAGTGGAGGAACTACGAAATCTTGACTATTCCAATATACGTTTAAGCAGCTTCGTCTTCTTTTTTAACAGCAGGTTGTCGACTGACTTCCAAGATATTCTTCAACGAATTAGCAATATGCCATGCGAGCACAGGGGGGACAGCATTCCCTACTTGCCTTTCCGTTTCCCGAAGGCGCGATTTAAATATGAAATTGTCAGGGAAACTCTGAAATCGAGCCGCTTCCCTCATTGAAATCCTTCGATCAAATTTATAATGAAACTGGATGTTTCCATGACATTCAGCTCTGATTGTATAACCGGGCCTATCAGCGCGTAACCTTCGGCTTCCTTGATCTGGGCTTTTATTAGCCTTGCTCCAAATGTGATTAAAATCCACGTCCTCAGATAGATTCTCTAAGTCTTTGATAGCTTGTTCTGCAGTTATCCAATCTTTTTGCTCGTATAATGGTTCTGGGTGAACGAATTTCGTAATGTCAGAGCGGGTCCCTACAATAAAAACTCTCTCTCGACTTTGGGGGACACCAAATTTTACTGCTTCATATAGCTTGATTGATACATCATAACCTAAAGCACCAAAGTCATGTAATACCTTGTCCAACGAAAGTTTATTATTTTTGAATAACAGCGCCTTTACATTTTCAGCGATGAAGGCCTTAGGCTGAGTACGCCTAACCCCCTCAACCATAGCTGAATATAAGCCGCTTCTCGATCCAAATATCCCCTTCATCTTTCCATTGACTGAAATATCCTGGCAGGGAAATCCGCCAATCAAAACGTCTGCCTTTTTAGGCAATGTATCCATTAACGACCATACGTCCCCTTCATGTATATGAAGGCCAATATTATTTTTGTACGTCGCACAAGCAAAATGGTTCAGATCATTCGCCCATAAAATCTCAAATGGAAGGGGATCATAATATTTCCCTAAAGCGGTAAAATCACCTTTGAAGCCCAGGTCCATGCCCCCACAACCTGAAAACATAGATACAATCGATATTTTGTGCATGTGCATTTTTACGGCACCGTATTTAGTATGATCAAGATAGAATAACTTATCAGCCAAAAGACTTAAAGATGTTATCGAAGGATGAGGCGGATTATTCGATGCCTTGTTCTTTTAAAAATAAATAATCAGAGGGGTTCCAGTTTATTGCAACTTCGTCCGCCATTTCTAGCCAACATAATATTCTGTTCTCAGGGGACACAGAGCGCCCCCAGTATTCTATGAAAAGTGCGTCTTCTAGGTTTTGGGCTGCGAACCGCATCTCGTCTTGAATATCTTCTAATGCCCTCAGAATATAATTTCCACCTCTTGCCTCATTAGATCTGAGCGCTACGCTACCTGCAGAAAATAAGTCCCTAGCTTGAGGGCAAAGAACACCCCGATAAGTCATTAGATACATTACGGGGTCGACATACTTTCTGCGTGCCCTAGACCCGCCGACAACTCCCGGGCTTAATAATGCAGCTTCTCCTCGTAACTTCCGTTTCTCATCTTGAGGGAGTTCCATATAGAGTTTTACTTCCATTGGGAGGGTGTGCGGGTTGTCTTCTTCAATCTTTTCTTCTAGCCACCACAACCTTTCACCGGGCCTTAAACGCCCCCTTGCATAATCCCTGATGTATTCCATCTTTTCATGCATTTCGAGTAGACGAAAATCATCATATTTAATTCCCATTTTTTGGAATAATGATTGTTCAGAACCCAAGTCAATTTCAAATCTTGGCACATGTGAAGTTCTGACATGGATAATTACATCACCATATAAAGCCCACCTGACTTCTGGCACTCCACCCATTTTTCCGTAAACAACATAAATATTCCGGACCTGGGTGCTTCTGGTTCCTTCAGAGACACTGTTTGCTATACATCTCCAACTGTCGCTTTCAGTCGCCTTTACCTCAATCCCATAGTCATCAAGAACTATATCAGGAAACCCTTGAACTTCAGGGGCCAACACAATTTGAAGCGATTTCTCTCCAAGTAATTCCGAGAGAACCATCCGTACTCTATCCTCAAAAATTGAAGGTTTATGGTTTTGAACGCTTGCTCGTACATCGATAGTCAACCGACGAGTTAGTTCTTCTAATAATTCTTCGAATTCCAACTCTTCCAATTAACTGCTCCCGCTTGTGTCCAGCGCGTATAAGCAGTGAAATTGCGCACAAGTGCAATTTCAACGCAAGTAAACTTGCTTTATTAAGCATTTGAACTTGACGGCTTACTCGATGCTATACACCACAATTACTCAAGTGAATCGCAACCGAGTGCGCTCAGTGCAGCTCGGCGCGGAGTTTTTGTCTGAGCACGTCGATCGGCACCGTGCCGCCCTCGACATCGATACACCAGAAGGTCCAGCCGTTGCAGGCCGGCAGGTTCTGGACGTGGGCGCCGACCTGATGGATCGAGCCTTTGAAATCGGATGTGATCAGCGTGCCATCGGCGCGGACCCGGGCCTTGTGACGGCGGTTGGTGGAGGTGAGCACGGTGCCCGGTTCCAGCATCCCGCGCTCGACCAGCCAGCCGAACGGAATGCGCGGCTCGTCGCGCTTGCTTGGTGAATTGAGCATCTCGTCGGTGGCCAGTTTCCTGACCTCCGCTATGCGCTGTTCTGCGACGTTCACGTATTTCTGCTCCCGTTCGATGCCGATGTAATTGCGCCCCAGTCGCTTCGCCACCGCACCTGTGGTGCCGGTGCCGAAGAACGGGTCGAGGATGGTGTCGCCGACCTCGGTCGAGGCCATGATGACCCGGTGCAAAAGCGATTCCGGCTTTTGTGTCGGGTGTGCCTTCTTGCCGTCTTCGCCCTTGAGCCGCTCGGCCCCCGAGCAAATCGGCAGATACCAGTCCGACCGCATCTGCAGATCGTCGTTCATGGCCTTCATGGATTCATAATTGAAGCGGTACTTGCTCTGCTCTGACCGCGCGGCCCGTGGGCGTTGGCAGCGGCGCGCCAGTAGGCCTGCATTGGGCTGGTCTGCGCCACCGCTGATTGCAGCCAGATCCAGTACCCGATCCGCGCACCGAGAGTTAACTGAAAATATTATGGTAGCCAGCGATCACCCAGAGCGTGCTGTCAAGCCTATATCGGTAGCTGCCGTCAGCCAGTTCTGCGTCAGATCGTCATAGGCCTTGAAGGTTTCAAACTGGTCCCACGCGTCGTCGACAGCGTCGACTTTCTTGTGATTTTCCGGCCGCATCAGATCGCCTGATAGCTGCAGGTTATACGGCGGATCGGCAAAAACCATGTCGACACTGCCTTCCGGCAAGCCGTTCATGATGTCGATACAGTCACCGATGTGGATTTTGTTGACCCAGGGTTTTTTATTGTCTGTTTTCATGCGGCGCATCCTGAGTCACCCGGGATTCGCCGTCAAGAATTAAATGGATTCAATGACTTATGGGATGAATCGAAAGCTATATATGGGAATTAATAATGGTTAACGAGACAAGATATGGGGGCCGCATACCCCCTCGCACGCCATTCTCAATCAAATGTGGGCTGATGAACCCAGTCTTGCACATACGGCTCGGGGACCAGGTCGTTGTCCTGCCAACTGAAAAACAGCAACGCCGCCCAGTCGGTCCGCTCAGAGAAACTGTACACCGGTTCGGTCGATTGATGCAGTTTGCCCGTTTTCGCATCATAACTGGCCATCGCCAGTTTCACGACGCCCTGCTGACGGTCGCGTTTGAAAAGGGCGAGTTCGGGAAACGGCAAGGGGCCGGCGAGCGGAACCGGTAAATTGAAGCTTGGAATCCCGAACAGAACTTGCGATCAACGGAGGCCGCCCCGATGCGGGGCTCCAGCACCAGATCGGCATCGGCGCGCGCCGGGACCAGCCTGCCGCCCGCCCGCAACACCCGGTCCCGAATTGTCGCAATCAGATATTTGGCGTCCGTCCCTTCCGCGTATTTTTCCTCAACATAGACTTTGGTCTTCCTTATTCATTTGCTGCACAACGCTGCACCGGATGCATCTGGTGAGTGGTCGAGAAACAGCATACCAGTGCTGTAAACAGGTAGCTGTCTCACAGGAAGCGTATACAAAGTCGAAGATATTGCAGGCAAATTTAGTATGGCGCGAAATATAGCGAGATTTGTGAGGTTCAGGTCAAAATGTTATTTGCATATGGTGGCGGGAATACTAAAAATGAGTTCAGACCTGGTAGGGATTGCACCATATTAACGGGTTCCGTTAAGTCATTCATACATGAAAGCATCGCCGCAGGTCAGCGTGACTGTCGCTAAATATCCGCAATGGATTGCTAAGATATTATGTTAATTTATAAATAATTTTGCAAATATTGTCGAATTATTATTTTACTGAGAAGAATAACATATCATGGTCTTTAATATCGTAAATAAAATCACCCATCCATTGTCGGGAAGAATTTTTTTGGCCAATGTCCGGTACAGAGGGGGCAGGAGAGGTTCATTTGGGCAGTAAGTTAACCTTAAAATACTGCAATCGAATCAGCGGCTGC
>CBDIRN010000004.1:0-517497 GCA_965284225.1 uncultured Rhodospirillales bacterium | reverse complement strand
TGCGGTCCCATTGATAAGTGCTGCCAGTCTGGCGGGTGCTCTCTTGCCGCGCAGTGTCCATGCGTTCCCATACCCCAGACCATCGCTTAACCCATTTTCAAGGGCCAGTGATTCCTGGCTTACGGCGCCAGGTATAGAAGCCGCGAACCAGTCTATGATGCATCTTTTGGCTGCATGTATGACCTGATCCGGGTGGCTGATATGCGTTTGTTGAATAGCCAGTTGCGCAAACCGTGCCGAGACTGAGCCGGTTACACTATCAACATTCTTTGCTGTATTCGGGGCAGCGTTCATAATCAGTCTCTCCATTAATTGTCTGGCTATTGTACCAATAGACAACGTCTGCACAGACGTGGAATGGCGTTTACCATCAGAATCAAAGCACACATGTCATTCAATTGATGAGGATGCAGGTAAATATTCCGTCTCCTCATGTCAAAGGGACTGTGAACATGCGTTTTATTTTGTTATGTGCCCGCCTGCAACAGACCTTAACGGACTAGGCGCCGCGCTGGACGGTCTCGTCGTTTTCGATCTCTTGAATTATTTCGGCCAACTCCCTGGCTTCATTCTCAAGTAAAGCGCTCGTTGTCACGCGGATCGCCATTGGTGTCGCCAGGCGGAAAATGGCACCGGGCTGGACGATCCAGCCTTTCTCCAGCAAACGCCGTGTGGTTTTCTGTTCGTCGGTTACGGGCACCCAGACATTGAACCCGTCAGACCCATGGGCAACCAATCCGTTGTCTTTCAAGGCATTGATGAGGAACATGCGCCGTTCTTTATAGATATGGGAAACACGTTTGACAGACGTCGCGTAGGCGGAAGACGTTAAGGTGTGCAGCACGATTTTCTGAATTAAGCCACTGACCCAGCGGTAGGTGAAAACACCTAAAAGGTCGACTTTCTTGCCAAGTGCTTTGCTGGAATTGACGAAAGCAAGGCGGGCGTCGGGGCCGATGTACTTTGAGACAGAGCGGATGATTGCCCAATTGGCGGTGTTTTCGCTAACCAGTGTCCGTGGTTCGAACAGGGAAAGTTCGGCAAAGTGGTCATCTTCGATCAACAGGACGTCATCGCGGCGGGCCAGAATACGGGCAAGATCCGCTTGCCGTTCTGCGGACCACGAGCCCCCAAAGGGATTGTGGGCTCGTGGCGTCACAATGACGGCCTCAATGCCCTCATTGATGGCTTGGTTGAGAGATTCGGGCAGAATGCCGTGATCATCCACAAGCATCGGTACCGGGATATGACCAAGGCCCCGCAACAGACCCAATGTGGTCATGAAACAGGGGTCTTCAACGCCAATCTTCACGGGGCCGGAAAACGTGGAGCGCAAGATCATAGAGATTGCATCGAACGTGCCATTGGCAATCCAGATGGCACCGACCGGTAGCCCGTCATTGAGGAAGCGTTCGCGCGCAAGGTCCAGAAGCTGTTCGTCAGCAGGGGCTTCTTCATATCCACGGTGATGCCAGTCTGATCGAAACTCGGGCAGTTGCAAATCCGGCAAGAAGCTCCATATCCGGGGTTGCCCGCGGCGACATTGTATATTGATGAGACAGCCTGCGTGCCGCTGCTTTTCGACAGGGCAATCCGACTTCCCTGACGCCCGCGGCCCTTGATGATGCCGGCGTCGGACAGTTGTCTATATGCAGAGCCGACCGTGTTGCGATTTACCCCGAGGTCGTGCGCGAGGGCGCGGACCGTCGGCAACGGATCGCCACCGACGAGATCTTCAGCCTCGATCGCTCTTTTAATGCTTTCTGCTATTTCATCGGCGGTCGCGCCTTGAATGCGAATTCTGTTTTCGCTCAGGACCGAATTTGAGCTGCTGCGTTCCACCATCGGAAATCCAATACAGTACCATTCTAAATATTACGGACATCAAGCCCGGGCGGCATCACGATCATCCATGACTATACGGGATTTTCCGCTTAGGACAAACGCTCATATCTGTAAGTCATAGTGTGCATAACATTAAGACAAATAAGTTTGGCGGGGCAGGTTTGCGATGAAATTGTCGCATGAATGGCGTAGGGGGAATAAGAGGCACATTAAAAGATATGAATAAAATAATTTATAATCAATGCATTATGCGGTCTTGGCTTGATCAGTGCCTATTCTCAGCATGGCTGCCATCATTTGACTTTGATCCGGCAAGCAGGGTAAAGACAAAATCCATAAATATTCTTTTTGTCATATTATGACTTGTTATGGTCTATTTTTGTCACTAGGCTCATCGCATCACATAAAGCAGAAATCAGGAGCCGCCATGCTGCCGCCAGACAAACATATTCAGATCGGTTCGATTTTGTTCGATAACTTGGATCAGATTGATCTGACGGGGCCATACGAAGTGCTGGCCACCATTCCGAACTCGACGTTTACGGTGACAGCGAAGTCGCTTGCGCCCATGAAGGACTTTCGAGGCCTGCGCCTGATTGCCGACAAGACGTTTGACGAGGCACCGCAGTTCGACGTGTTGCATATTCCAGGCGGTCCGGGGCAAGAAGCGTTGATGGAAGACGAGGCCGTCCTCTCCTTTATCCGGGCGCAGGCAGAAAATGCTCAGTATATGTTCTCCGTTTGCACCGGTGCGTTGATCTGTGGCGCTGCGGGTCTGCTCGTCGGGAAAAAAGCAACGACCCATTGGACGGCGCATCATCTGCTGCCGTTCTTTGGTGCGGAAGCCGTCAATGAGCGGGTTGTTATTGATGGAAACTGGGTATTTGCGGCGGGTGTGACCTCCGGCATTGATGGCGCCCTGCACTTGGCCGCCATGCTGCGCGGACAAAAAGTTGCCGAACAAATTCAGCTGTATATGCAATATCAGCCGGAGCCCCCATTCGATTCCGGAACGCCTGAGCGTGCGCCAAAAGATGTATTGGAGGCGGCACGAACGAAAGCAAGTACGCTCACGTCGGAGCGTCTGAAAACGGCCAGAAAAATAGCAGCGAAGCTCAACATTGATGTTGCGTAATTTGATGCTGACTGGCTTGGCAGAGGGGTGTGACGTTGTGACCATATGCAGAAATAGTGTGCACGAGGTGGGTCTTACTGGCTCGTTTTACTGCGATTGGCCATGAACACCTGTGCATTTATAAACAGGTACGATGAAATTTTTATAATTGTAGAGAAAAATAATTCAGGTCAGTCTTTTTAGATCAAGCCTGTGTAAAAAAAATAAGGGAAGGTTTTGCGATGGAGTTAGTCATCGCCTTGGGGATGAACGGTATCGTTGTTGGATTGATCATTGCGCTTATCGCGCTTGGCCTTTCAATTATTTTCGGCCTGCTCGACATCATCAATATTGCACATGGTGACTTTTTCATGGTGGGCACCGTGCTTGCCTGGGCAGTATTCGAATCTACGGGAAATTACTGGCTGGCATTCCTTATTGTGCCGATTATCGGTTTTGGGCTTGGTGCGCTGATTGAATACACCGTTATCCAGCCGATCAAGAACGCTGCGGCATTGTCCATCGTCGCCACTTTCGGATTGTCCATTATCCTTCAAGAAAGTGTTCGTGCAACATACGGCGCCGCACCCAACCGGATGGTGGCACCCATTGACGGCACGATCTTGCTGTTTGGCATTCAATATGAAATCTACAGGATTTTTGCCGCCGCTGTTTCGATCATGGCCATTTGTGCGTTCTTTGCCTTCCTGCATCGCACGAAATTCGGTACCTGGATGCGAGCTGTTCGGTTTGATCCGGAGACGGCAACGGCAATGGGTATCCCCGCACGTCGTATCTATATCGTGACGTTCGCGATTGGCTTTGCCATGGCCGCGTTCGGCGGTGTTGTTGCCGCACCCATTACGACCGTCGATTTTCAGGCAGGTATCGATATCCTGCCGTTTTGTTTCATGGCCGTTATTATCGGTGGTTTGGGTAATCTGGAAGGCACGGTAGCTGCCGCTGTCATGCTCGCGTTTGTCGAAGGGATTATTACCAGCTTCGCCGACCCGACCATTGCACGGATCGGTTCTCTCTGCCTCATGAGTGCCGTATTGTTGTTCCGGCCCCATGGTATTTTTGCCGGGGCGACGCGATGAGCAGTATTGCTATCAATCGCGCAGGAACGCTCCTGCTTATCCTCTTCACGTTAACGGCGCCCTGGGTGCTGCCCATCTTTGTCGATGCGTTCTGGATTGATATTTATTCAGAGATTCTGATTTGGTCCCTTCTTGCCGCAAGCGTCAATTTGTTGCTTGGCTATGTAGGGCTTCTCTCGTTTGGTCAGGCCTTGTTTTTTGGTCTCGGTATGTATGGCGTCGCCATCGGCGTATCGAAACTGGGTCTTGGTTTTTGGCCTGCGTTTGGCTTCGGTGTCTTCTTGGCAACCACAATGGCCGTCATTGCAGGCGCGCTCGCTGTCCGCTTAACCTGGCATTACTTCGCGATCATCACGGTCGTGTTCTCGTTAATCTTTTACTTCACGGCGTTGTCCTGGAAGCCCGTTACAGGGGGCGATGACGGCTTGCCATTCACCGTTCCCGAAATCATTTCAATCGGCAGCTTCCAGCTATCGATCACCAATCCGGACGTCCAGTATTTCTTCATCGTTTTCATGGTTGGCGCGTGTTACGTGCTGATGAGCAGGGTCATCAACAGCCCGCTCGGCCGCGCTTTCATAACGGTACGTGAAAATGACAAGCGCGCGGCATTGATTGGCCTCAACGTCTATCTGATCCGATTAAGTGCTTTCGTTCTTGCTGGATTTATCGCCGGCGTGGCTGGCGCGTTGTTCGCCTTCTTCGGACGATACGCGTCAGCAAGCTACATGTTTTATCACGTCTCTGGTGAGGCTGTGGTTTGGGCGATCATTGGTGGCGTCGGCACATTGTTTGGACCCATTGTCGGCACGGGGCTGCTGATTGTACTTCGCGAAGAACTGTCGACGGTCTGGGATCATTATCTGCTGCTGGTGGGGGTTGCTGTGATCGTGACAGTGATCTTTGCACCTCGCGGACTGGGCGGCATCTATGCGGCGGTGGTGGCCCGGTTTGCCAACGACAAGCAGACCGGAAAGGGAGGCGCAGAATGACCGGCACTCCTCTTCTGGAAGCCCACGATGTCAGCAAACGGTTTGGCGGCCTGAACGCTCTTGATGGCGTGAACTTATCCCTGGAGACAGGAAAATTACACGCGATTATCGGACCAAACGGCGCTGGCAAGACAACCTTCTTTAACGTCGTAACCGGAACGCTCCCGGTTAGCGGCGGACGCATTAAATTCCTTGGCGATGATATAACCGATCTGCCTGTTCATGGGATCAGCCTGCGTGGACTGGCAAGAACATTACAGATCAAAAGCGTTTTCGGAAATATGACGGTGCGTGAAAACCTTTGGATTGCGGCGCAATCACGCGAGGGTGTTTTTTCGGTATTCAGAAATTGGAAAACCTGTACGCGCGCGAAAAAGCGCGCCGAAGAAATTTGCGAACAACTGGGCCTGACGGATCTCGCCGACCAGACGGCTGCGAACTTATCCTACGGTGATGTTGCCTTGCTGGAGATTGGTCTGGCCATGGCGACGGATCCGAAACTGCTGTTGCTGGACGAGCCAATCTGCGGCATGGGCCCGGCAGAAACAGAGCAGACCGTTGCGAAAATCCAGGAAATCTCGCAACACACCAACATCATCATTATCGAGCATGATATCGAAGTGGTTTTTAAAATAGCCGACCAAATTACCGTCATGGCCAACGGCAAGGTTCTTGCCCAAGGCGCTCCTGATGAAATCGCAGCCAATGCAGATGTGCGGACTGCTTACCTCGGGGATGATGACGATGATTGAACTCAAGGAACTGAATGCACACTACGGCAAAGTGCATGTGCTGCGCGGTGTTAATCTGAATGTTCAGGCCGGCGAAGCGGTCGCCTTGCTGGGGCGTAACGGCGTCGGCAAAACCACGACATTGAAATCGATTATGGGCCTGGTGCCACCAACCGGCGGCTCGGTCATTTTTGATGGTCAGGAAATTTCAAGCCTGCCGCCGCATCGGATACCATCAACGGGTATCGGCTATGTTCCGCAAGGTCGCGGCATATTCCCGATGCTCAGTGTTGAAGAGAATTTATTCATTGGCGTTTCCAAGCAGCCCCCCACTGCCATTGTTGAGTACGTCTTTGATCGATTTCCTCGCCTGAAGGAACGCCTGAAACAACCTGGCGGCACCCTGTCGGGCGGAGAACAGCAAATGCTGGCCATCGCCAGATGTTTGGTCATGCAGCCGAAACTCATCATTCTTGATGAGCCCACCGAAGGGATCATGCCGATCCTTGTTAAGGAAATCAGACGCGAGATCGAGGCTGTCCGGGAAACCGGCGTGTCGATCCTGCTCGTCGAACAAAATATCAAGACCGCGCTTCGGTTATGCACTCGTGTGTATCTGATGGAGAAAGGTCAAATTGTACACGAAGCATCCGCCGATGAACTCAAGAACGACAAAGGCACGCTGCACCGATATCTCGGTGTCACCGTATAGGCGCGAAAGACGCCAATTTAACAGGAATCTCACACAGGAGAGTAATGATGAAATCCCCAAAGAAGGTCGATCAGAAAATTGAACAGGCAGGCACAACACGCCGGTCATTTTTGCAAACAGCCCTGGCCGGGACGGCGATTGCGTCTACCGCATATCTCGGCATTACCCGAGACGTCTTTGCGAAAGAAAGTGGCCCAATCGTCATCGGCCATCATTGTGAATTAACCGGCGGTTTTTCGTCCTGGGGTTACTGGCATGACAAATGTGCCCAGGTCGCCGTGAAACTCATCAACGAGGGCGGTGGTATTGCCGGACGTAAGCTTGAGCTTGCGACCGAAGATACGGAATCAAACCCAGCAATCGGTGCCAGGAAACTGCGCTCCCTGATTCAGCGTAGCAACGCATCCTTTGTCGTTGGTTCCGTACATTCAGGCATCATGTTGGCATCGATCCCTGTGGCAACTGAATTGAAGACACCCTATTTCTCTGCCGGTGAAGCTACCGAAGCAACAGGCTCCAAAGGCTCACGCTATAGCTTCAGAACAGGCACGGATACGTACGCCCTTGCCGCTGCTGGTGCGCCATGGGCCGTCGAAAACCTCGGCAAGAACTGGACGATGATTTTCCCCGACTACGCATGGGGGCACAGCCATCATCAAGAGCACCGGAAGCTGATTGAGGCGATGGGCGGAAAGGTGAACGATCCGATCGCTGTTCCGTTGGGTACCAAGGATTTGGTGCCATACCTGGCAAAAATCCCGGAAGAAACCGAAGTTCTCTTCTCGGTATTCTTTGGCGCACTTTCTGTTGCATTCTATTCGCAATCCAAGGCGATGCGTCTGGATGAAAAGATGAAGATGTACTCGGTCAGTGGCACGATTGAAGCGATTGATCCGCGGGACATTGGCGGCGCTGCTGAAGGTGTTTACTTCCTCGAGAACTTCCCGCGTCCGCTTGAGTACAAAGATGATGCGTTCCACAAGCAGTTTATTGAGCTGATGCAGATCGATCCTGTACATGCCGAAGAGATCGGAACCAAGCGCGTGATGGCAAAGAGCCATGCATGGCAAAGCTACGAGAACTTCTTCGCACTCAAGCAAGCCATTGAGGCATCCGGCTGGCAGCGTCCAAAGGATACGCCAGGTGCAATCGAAGCGCTTGAAGGCATGGAAATGAAGAATTCACTCGCTTATCCGCAAGGCTCGAAATTGCTCCGCGCCGAAGATCACAGCGGCATGGTCGATTGTTATATCAGCAAGGTTGAAGATTCGAAATTTGTCGTGAAAAAGAAAATCCCGCGCGACGAAATGATGGCGAAGCTTCCGCCGCGTTACGACTTCCGAAAAGAATCCCTCTAAGACGTCGACTCCACCCCCCCGGCTTTGGTGCCGGGGGGATTATTTTCTGAGGATGAATAAATGGCGCAACGAGTCAAAGTGGCGGCGGCACACGTCGCTCCCGTATATCTGGATGCCCGCGCGACGATAGAAAAAGCGTGCGGACTGATCCATAAGGCGGCGAAAGACGGCGTCGAATTATTGGTCTTTCCGGAATCATTCGTTCCGGGGTTTCCATTGTGGGCAGCCCTTTCCCCACCGATCAAAAACCATAACCTGTTTGTTACGTTTGCGCGTGAATCAATCCAGGTTCCTGGTCCAGAGGTCATGAAATTATGCACAGCAGCACGCGAAGAGAACATCATCGTTTCGATCGGGATTAGCGAAGCTGCACCGCATAGCGTCGGCTGTCTTTGGAATAGCAACCTGTTGATCGGTGCTGATGGTTCTATCCTCAATCATCACCGGAAGCTTGTGCCGACATTCTATGAAAAACTGATTTGGGCAAACGGTGACGGCAGCGGACTGCGTGTAACCCATACCCATCTTGGCAAGATCGGTTCCCTGATCTGTGGTGAGAATACAAACCCGTTGGCCCGATATGCGCTGATGGCGCAGGGTGAACAAATTCACATTTCCAGTTACCCGCCAATCTGGCCGACCCATGAGCCGGGCGAGAATGAACGCTATGATCTTGCGTCATCGATCAGAATTCGCGCTGGCGCTCATTCGTTTGAAGCCAAAGCATTCAATGTCGTTGCGGCATCGTTGGTCGATCAAACTTTGCTGGATCACCTGTCTGAATTGGGGCCAGAAATGCTGCGCGTCATTACGGATTCTCCGCAGGGGGTGTCGATGATTGTCGGGCCCAATGGTCTCCCCTTGGCGGAAACGGCGTCGACGGTGGATACGTTGTTGATAGAGACAATAGATCTTGATGACTGCGTCGTGCCCAAGCAGTTTCACGACGTCGTCGGTTACTATAACCGCTTCGACGTATTTGATCTGAAAGTGAACCGGCGAAGCTTGTCACCGGTTGAATTTAGTGAGACCGATCGCTCGACAAGGTGTATGAATTTCGAACAAATTGAAGCCGCAGTGACGGAGTCTGATATTCCGCACCATTAAAGTGGCTTAAGCGGGAGCGCCAGCAGTGAATGATAAACTGAGCCCGAAGAGCAAAGGGAAGGCGCGTGACCTTAGCAAGTTCAATTGGGACGATATATCTCTGTTCCTGGCCCTCGCGCGCCACAAATCGCTCAGTCAGACCGCGCGCGTTCTTGCGCTGACACATTCAACCGTTGGTCGCCGCATTAAAGCCCTTGAGTCTTCGCTTGGGACGAAACTGTTTGAGCGGACGGTTAACGGATTTTTGCTGACCGATGACGGCGAAGTGCTGTTATGCGAGGCAGAAGGGATAGAGGCCCATGTCTCGAAAATATCAACGGCATTCGGCGGTGAAGAATCACAGGTCGGTGGCACCATCCGTGTTGCGACGATGGAGGCATTGGGAAGCCTGTATTTAGCGCCCCGGTTTGTGCAGCTTTACAAACGTCATCCGTCCGTGCGGGTCGAGCTGGTCACGGCTTCTCACTGGATCAATCTTTCTAAAAGGGAAGCGGATGTATTGATCAGCTTTCCAAGGCCGCTGGGCCATCGTATTGCGTCCGAAAAAATCGGCGAATTCGCGCTCTTTTTGTATGCATCACCGGACTATCTGGAAGAATTCGGCACGCCCGAAGAGCCGGACGATCTGGAGCATCACCGGTTTATCGATTATATTGATGAACTCGTCGTCATATCGGCTGTGCGATGGCTATCAGATGTACAGCGACGTCAGGAAACCGTTTTCCGCTCCACCAGCCTTGTTGCGCAATATCATGCGGCTGTCGGGGGCATGGGCGTTGCCATGCTGCCCACCTTTATTGCAGCGTCAGACCCCAGGTTGGTGCCGATACTTCCCGAACAAATCGGCGTGCTCAGAGACTTCTGGTTGAGCGTTCACAAGGATATTGAACACATTCCAAGAGTGCGTTTGGTCCTCGATTTCCTGAAAAACCTGATCCAGGAAAATGCCGATTTCATGATCGGTAAAAAATCTGACCGATAAGGGCCACGTCGTTATCAAATGCTGAATATCAATCACTTTTTATCCAGATGCCAAACACTGTCCCAACCCGGGGCGGGTGGCTGAAGCTTTAGCTGTTCTATTCTTTGCAAGAAAGTTTGCGCAGGGCCGTCGTCCGGTGTGGCCTTCAGGCATTTCCATGATTTGCGGGGAAAGTACAGGGACTTAATATATATGCGGTTCAAAAAAAGTCGGTACAGACCTGTCGCCCTATCAGGCCTGTCACCACCTTATTTTTGTTATCGCAGGCGGGCGTGCTGCCTCACGCAGGTTCGCGGTAAGGCATGTCGCCAAGGTAATTCTTCTTACCGATCCCAAGTCCATTGTGGCGCAGGATTGCGTGCGCCATCGTCACGTGGAAATAGAAGTTCGGAATGACGTGCTGAATCAGAAATTCCTGACCTGAGAGCGTCTTGCCCTTCCAGCGTGGTTGCGAAATCCGGATTTCCGCCGCGTTAGCAAAGCTCTCTGGCGAAAATTTGCCTAAATACGAGATGACACTTTGAATCCGTGAGCGGATTTCAACCAAGGTTTGCTCGGTATCGTCATGTACCGGGGCGTCCTTTTCGGTATCGGAAAGCCGGGCAGCCCCGAGCTTCGCCGTGTCACAAGCGACCTGTATCTGGCGCATCAAGTTGAATTGATCGGGGGCCAGACGTGATTGCAGTAGTACGCCGGAATCAAATTTCTTCTCGTCAGCGTATTTCTCGGCCTCATCCAGGATAGCCACTAGATTTTCGAGCATCTTGGTAAGCTGGGGGATCACTAATTCGTAAATCATTTTTTACCTCGGGTTAGGCAAGCTGTTGGAAATCTACGATTAGATTTAAACTTGCCATGCACACTCTCATGAACGGCTGCATCTGCCCAGACATTCTGTGCTCTTCCCCAACAGACGGCTGAACAAATTCAATCATATCCGTCCAAACCATCAACATGAGGCCGGTGGTTGTTCCAATTATATGACGACGGACATGGAGCGTAACCGATCCGTTACAATAACCTTGGATCTCAGGTCAATGCCTATGCCGATTGCAGTGGCATAGTATCGATAGTTTGAGTGCGTCGCGCACACAAAGCCCCCGGGGGGAGGGGCAGATTGCCTATGGCGAATACCTTCTTGCCCGACTTCGGAAGCGCACAAAATTTCTAATATCTGCCTTCCAATCGACGGTGCTCAGGATAACCGTCTTTTTAAATCAATGGTCTGGGTTCAGCCGGCGACTCCGTTTAACATTTTCAAACTTTGTCATTCATTCGTCATAAAGATTTGCCGAAGTTGTCACGCATCGGCCAAGTCTGGCTGGCTAAACTCACCTATTCTAGTCCCTTGTGATTTTATCCGCTTTGACGTGGTGAAAGCCTTTTATGATGTCCGCTTCCCAACAAAACCCTGTGGCGATTGACGATACACAACGCCGGCGGCGGCGCTGGATCTGCGTGTGTGGTTGTGGTGTGTGCAAGACGCTGGAAAAGCTGCTGGCCGATCATAAAACCTTATGCCGGTTTCAGGTTTTGAGAGCGCCCGAGTGCGGGCTGGTTATGGTTCGCGCCCGCGCTGGCGGTCAGGGGACATTATTCAATGCCGGCGAGATGACGGTTACGCGTTGCAGTGTCAGGAATGCAAAAGGCACGGTCGGACACGGTTATGTCGCAGGACGTAGCCGCCGCCATGCCGAACTTGCCGCGCAGCTTGATGCAGTTATGCAGGATATGGATGAAGAAACGGCAAACGAAATTATCAATCGCCTTGATGAAAACCTTGCATCTGTATCGCAAGTCCGCCAGCAGAAATCGGCCGCGACGCGGGTTGATTTTTACACGATCGTTCGTGGGGAAAACGGATGACCGTGCTTGAACGCGACGCCCAGCTGCTACGAGGTTTTGATCACCCGGTTGACGATGCACAGGAAGCTTTTCGCGTGCTTCTGAATGCCATGGCTACGCCGGGCAGAGTGATGGATCTGGCTGGTCCCAAAGAATGCCCGGAAGGCCTGTCCGGTCCTGCGGCAGCGGTGCTGCTGTCCCTGACGGATTTCAGCACGGCTCTATGGATTGATCCGTGTCTACCGTATCGTGATATAGAATCCTATGTCGGTTTTCACGCCGGTGCACGGACGACCTTGGACCCTGCTAAAAGTGGATTTGCCCTGATTGCCAGAAACGCCGATGAAATAGACCTGGGTCGGTTTCAGTCGGGTACGCCGGAATATCCGGACCGATCGACCACGATGATCATCGAAGTCGATCGCTTTGATGTCCCGGATTGTGTGCGTGTAAGCGGGCCTGGTATCGAAAAGCCGCTAACACTGGGCGCTGGCCCGTTGCCGCGTTCGTTCTGGTTTGAGTTGAGCGAAAATGCGGCAACATTCCCACTCGGCTACGATGTCATTCTGACGGCGCCTGCGTCGATCATGGCCATTCCCCGATCTACCAGAATTGAGGTGCTGTGATGTATGTCGCTGTCAAAGGGGGTGAGAAGGCCATTGAAAATGCCCATCGCCTGCTGGCGGAAGAGCGCCGCGGCGATCCGGATGTTGCCGAAATCAAGACCGATCAAATCGCTGAACAACTGGGTCGTGCCGTTGACCGGGTCATGACGGAAGGCTCGCTTTATGACCGGAAGCTCGCCGCACTGGCGATCAAACAAGCAGCAGGGGATTTGATCGAAGCGATTTTCCTGATCCGTGCCTATCGAACGACGCTGCCGCGGTTGGGATACAGCGAACCGCTGGATGTGCAGGGCATGCGCGCCAGACGGCGGATTTCAGCAACCTTCAAGGATGTGCCGGGAGGTCAGGTTCTGGGGCCGACGTTTGATTATACGCACAGGCTGCTTGATTTCGCTCTGGAAGCCAACGAACAGGACAAGTCGGTTGATACGGCACCCGCGCCTTCCGCTGAAATAGTAGACCTGCCGGGTGCCATGCCGCGCGTCCTCGAACATCTCAGCCGTGAAGGCATGATCGAAGAGGCGCTGCCACCCGAAGGCGAAGACCCGACTGCCGTTGGCGATATCACGCGCGAGCCCCGCGAATTCCCGGCCTCGCGTGACGTGCGATTGCAGACACTGGCCCGCGGTGATGAGGGCTTTCTGCTGGCTCTGGGTTATTCGACGCAACGCGGTTACGGACGAACGCATCCGTTCGCCGGCGAAATCCGGGTCGGTGAGGTTCGTGTGTCATTTACTCCGGAAGAACTGGGCTTTGCCATCGATCTCGGCGAAATCACCATTACGGAATGCGAGATGATCAACCAGTTTGCCGGATCAGGAACGGAAAAACCAAAATTCACCCGAGGCTATGGTCTGGGCTTTGGCCATGTCGAGCGCAAGGCGATGTCGATGGCGCTGGTTGACCGCTCGCTGCGCGCCGGTGAACTTGGCGAAGCCCGCAAAGCACCGGCGCAGGATGAAGAGTTTGTGCTGTCACACAGTGATAATGTTGAGGCTACGGGTTTCGTCGAACATCTGAAACTGCCGCATTACGTCGATTTTCAGTCGGAACTTGAACTGGTTCGCAAACTGCGGGCTGAATTTGATGCCCGGTCTGCGGTCACTGAGGCTGCCGAATGATGACCCCTGCCGTGCCCACCTATAATTTTGCCTATCTTGATGAGCAGACGAAGCGGATGATCCGCCGGTCTATCCTGAAGGCGGTGGCCATTCCCGGCTATCAGGTGCCGTTCGCCTCGCGCGAAATGCCGATGCCCTACGGCTGGGGGACAGGCGGCGTGCAGGTGACGGCGGCGGTGCTTGGCCGTGACGATGTGTTGAAAGTGATTGATCAGGGCTCGGACGACACCACGAATGCGGTCAGTATCCGCAGCTTTTTCGAAAAGACGGCAGGCGTCAGAACCACTGACAAGACCAGGGATGCGACCCTGATCCAGACCCGGCACCGGATCCCGGAAACGCCCCTGCATGCCGGGCAGATCATCGTCTATCAGGTGCCGATTCCCGAGCCGTTGCGATTTCTGGAGCCCCGCGAAACCGAAACGAGGCGTATGCACGCCCTTGAAGACTATGGGTTGATGCATGTGAAGTTATACGAGGATATTTCCCGTCACGGACATATCGCGACAACCTATGCCTATCCGGTCAAGGTCAACGGACGTTACGTCACCGATCCGTCGCCGACGCCGAAATTCGATAATCCGAAAATGCACAACTGTCCGGCTTTGCAGTTGTTCGGTGCCGGGCGCGAAAAACGTATCTACGCAATCCCGCCCTTTACCCAGGTCGTCAGCCTGGATTTCGAAGACCACCCGTTCGCAATCCAGCAGTGGGAACATGACTGTGCATTGTGTGGTGCTGCTGACACGTTTCTGGATGAAATCATCACCGATGATCGCGGCGGCCGGATGTTTGTCTGTTCGGATTCAGACTACTGCAAGGAACGCCGTGATGCCGGCCATCAGGGCCAGCAATCTGATAGCGATGCGGGAGAAGCCGCATGAGCGCCATCAATGATGATGCACCGTTGCTGCAGGCCCGTAAGGTTTGCAAATCATTCGGCACAGTGACCGGCTGTCAGGACGTCGACCTCGAGATTTATCCGGGCGAAGTGCTGGGGATTGTCGGGGAGTCGGGATCCGGTAAAAGCACCTTGCTGCGTTGTTTATCCGGAGATCATGCGCTGCAGTCCGGCCATGTCACATATGCCATGCGGACAGGCGAGATAGCCGATGTGCACGCCATGAGTGCTCCCGAACGGCGTATGCTTATGCGTACCGATTGGGCTTTCGTGCATCAAAACCCCAGAGACGGCCTGCGCATGGGTGTGAGTGCCGGCGGCAATGTTGGCGAGCGCCTGATGGCTATTGGTCAACGGCATTACGGTAATATCCGTGGCACCGCTATCGATTGGCTGGAAAAAGTCGAGATGTCGGCAACCCGGATCGATGACATGCCGGAAACATTCTCCGGTGGTATGCAGCAACGCCTGCAGATTGCCCGCAATCTGGTGACCCGTCCGCGTCTGGCGTTCATGGACGAGCCGACCGGCGGGCTTGATGTTTCCGTGCAGGCCAGACTTCTTGATCTGCTGCGCGGCCTCGTTTCTGAACTGGGATTGGCGTGTGTGATTGTGACCCATGATCTGGCCGTGGCCCGGCATCTGTCGCATCGGTTGATGGTGATGCGCGGTGGAGAGGTCGTGGAAACGGGACTGACAGACCAGATACTTGATGATCCGCAGCATGCTTACAGCCAGCTTCTTGTTTCATCGATCCTCAGGGCATGAAAGAGAACATTATGCATGTGTTGAAGATCAACGATCTGGCGAAAGAATTCACACTGCATGCTCAGGACGGTGCCCGCCTGCCGGTGTTCAACAAGTTGACATTTGAGCTCGAGCCATCGGAATGCATTGCCCTCAACGGGCCATCGGGCATCGGAAAAAGCACGCTGATGCGTATGATTTACGGCAATTTTTACTGCCAAAGCGGAGAAATCCTGATCCGTCACGACGAGCAGTGGATCGATATCGCTCGGGCTCACCCGCATCATATTCTGGATATCCGCCGCCGGACACTTGGTTATGTCAGCCAGTTTCTTCGTGTCCTGCCGAGGGTGCCGACGCTTGAAATTGTCATGGAACCGGCTTTGGCCCAAGGCGTTGTTGCGACTGAAGCGTCAGGGCGCGCCCGTGAACTGCTGACACGTCTGCGTGTGCCTGAGCGTCTGTGGTCACTCTCGCCGATGACCTTTTCAGGTGGTGAACAACAGCGGGTCAATCTGGCGCGCTGCTTTACGGCGTACTATCCGATCATGCTGCTCGATGAGCCGACGGCATCACTTGATGCGGATAACCGGCAAACGGTGATCGAAATCATTTCCGAAGCCCGTGAAAGAGGATCAGCCATGATCGGTATCTTTCACGATCAGCCGGCACGTGATGCCTTATGCACGCGGGCCATCGACATGTCCCTGTGCGCGGCGAGGGCAGCATGACCGAAACCGTTTTTACCAATGCGGAAATCGTTCTTGCCGATAGGATTATCCAGGGCAGCGTTGTTGCGCGAGAAGGCCTGATTGTCGAAATTTCGGAACAGAACAGTCACTTATCGTCGGCGCTGGATTGCGCCGGTGATCTGCTGATCCCGGGGCTGGTCGAATTGCACACGGATGCGCTGGAAGGCCATATGACTCCCAGGCCCGGTGCCGATTGGCCGGCAACAGCGGCAGTGGTGGCGCATGACAGTCAGCTTGCTGCCGCGGGGATCACCACTGTTCTTGATGCGATAGCCCTGGGTGCCGTGCTGACGACATCGGTGCGTGTTCAACGACTACACGAAATGGTCGACAGTATTGCACTGGCGCGTAAGGCTGGCCTGCTGCGTGCAGACCACCTGTTGCATCTTCGCTGCGAGGTTTCCTACGCCGGGTTACCGGAAGTTTTCGATCAACTGTCGGGACACGAAATGGTGCGCTTGGCTTCGATCATGGATCACACGCCCGGTCAGCGCCAGTTCGCCTGTGAGGATCATTACCGACGGTACTATCAAACCAAATACAAATTTAACGACAAGGATATGGATGCGTTCATCGATGAACGCCGGCGTGACCAGAAAACCTATAGTGACAAGCATCGCCGCTATGTTGTCGACATGTGCCGCGCCCGTGATATCAGCCTGGCCAGCCATGACGACGCCACCGAAGCCCATGTCACCGAGGCGATCAGCGACGGCATTATCATTGCGGAATTCCCGACGACGTTAGAAGCGGCCAAGGCATCTCATGTAAATGGCATCAAGGTTATGATGGGAGCGCCGAATGTGGTCCGGGGTGGTTCGCATTCAGGCAATATTTCGGCGCGCGCTCTCGCCGACGAAGGGGTTCTGGATATCATCTCCAGCGATTATGTGCCGAGCAGTTTACTGCATGCCGCAATGATTCTTGAAAAAGTGATCGACACGATCGATCTGCCGACAGCGATCAGATCCGTAACCAAGAACCCGGCTGAAGGTGTCGGGTTGACGGACCGCGGAGAAATCGCAATCGGCCGCCGGGCCGATCTGGTGCGGATACATCGTTCGCCACATCATCCGATTGTCCGGGGTGTGTGGCGTGAAGGTCAGCGCGTCGCATAATCGAATTAGGGACTGCTATGAACGCATCCGTTGATAAAATCCGGGGCCCCCTTGATGAGACGGGGTCGAAACATTGCGGCCGACTGTTTCTGGTCGTCGGACCGTCCGGTGTCGGCAAGGATTCGATCATTGAAGGTACTCGTGCTGCCCTTGCAGATAAAACCGATATCATTTTCCCAAGGCGCGTGATCACACGCCCGACGACCGCTGACGGCGAACAGCATATCCCTCTCAGCGAACAGTCATTCCAGGCACTTGAAAGGGATGGCGCTTTTGCATTGAGCTGGAAAGCTCATGGTTTCAGTTACGGCATAGCCGCTGAAATCGAGGCTGATCTTGCGTCCGGATCCTCGGTTGTCGTCAATGTGTCCAGGACCGTCATCGATCAGGCGCGCAGCCTGTTCAAGCCATTGACTGTGATCGCCATTTCAACCGATACAGATATCCTCGCTCAGCGCTTGCAGGGGCGTGGTCGTGAGCAGGCTGACGAGATCAGGGCCAGGTTGGCACGCGCCCAGATGTGTTCCCCGGACGGGGAGGACGTCCGGGAGATCGATAATTCGGGCACGATCTCCCAGGCGGTTGTTGCATTCTGCGACATCATCAACAGCGAGATGCGCTCAAGGATCAGGTAACCAGTTTTCTCAGTTTCTGCGACAACATGTCGAGCAGGCTGACCGAGACAATGATCATGATCATGACGGCGGCCGTTTCCGCGTAATAAAAGCCCCGGATAGCTTCCCACAGCACCATGCCAATGCCACCGGCGCCGACAATGCCAAGCACCGTCGCCGAACGGATATTGGATTCAAAGCGATACAACGAGAAAGATATCCAGAGCGGTAATACCTGCGGTATGACACCGTAGATCACCTCGTGCATGGCATTGGCACCGGTGGCGCGGATGCCTTCGACAGGACGGGGATCGATCGCTTCGACGGCTTCTGAGAACAGTTTGGCGAGCACGCCGGTGGTGTGTATCCACAAAGCCAGCACACCGGCGAAGGGGCCAAGACCGACAGCCACCACAAACAACATGGCAAAGACCATCTCGTTGATGGCGCGCGCGGCATCCATCAAGCGGCGCGTCGGCTGGCAAATCCACCAGGGGACGATATTCTCAGACGACATGATGCCAAACGGAATGGAGAAAACGATTGAAAGAACGGTTCCCCAGATCGCGATCTGCAATGTGATCATGATCTCGTTAAGATACATGCGCCATTCCGTGAAATTGGGGGGGAAGAAACCGGACGCGAAATCGCTCATGTTGGCGGCGTCGTTGATCAACGACATGGGGCGCATATCTGCACCTTCCCAGGACCACATCAGCAACCCGAGAAGGATTCCCCAACCGACGATGTTCATGGCTGAGCGTTTTATGTCGTGTGGGGGGACGTCTGAACGGTGATCAATGTCTTGAGTTTGCGCCATGGCCATCGAAGGTCTCCGTTGGATGAAGGAAAAGAAAAAGAGGCGCAGGCATGGTTTGCCGACGCCTCTTTGACGGAGTGGTCTTATTGGTTGGCGACGAGAATATCGAGATCAGACAATTGCTTGTCGATGCCTTCGATTTTCATCTTCTTTTCGGTAACGTCACTGGAACTGCCTTCGATTTTCAATTTGTCCTTGAACAGCGCGAGCTGACGGATCGGGTAAAGCTGCGTGTTATTGCTTTCCATGTAGAAACCCTGGCCGTCTGAGATGTTGGCGAGGACCTTCTTTGCCTTTTCCGTGTCGCCGAAGCGGCCGTATGCGAGGAAGAAGCCTTTAATCTTCGACTTCAGTTCCTTTGACATGTCCTTGCGATAGACCATCGGATCGGATGGAATCAGCGGCGACGTCCAGATTATCTTGACCTTGGCGGCAGCTTCCGGTGCTTTCATCTGCGAGCGAGCGATCTGCTCAGAGTTGTTGGCGGCGATATCAACCTGGTTATTCGCGGTCGCCATCAGGTTGGTCTCGTGGTTGGCGTTGCGGACCGTCTTGAAGCAGGACTTCGGATCAATACCATTCTTGGCGAAAACATAATAGGTCGGAACCAGAAAGCCGGATGTGGAGTTCGGGTCGCCGATACCAAAATCCAGGGACTTGTCACATTTGAAGATGTCTTCAAGCGAATTGATGTTGGTGTTCTTCACGTTGGTGATGATGTGCGAATAATAACCCTGTGAACCATCAGCCTTCGACGTTTGGACGAAAACTTCGCCACCAGCGCGGTCAACGGCTTCCATAGCGGATTTGTTTCCGAACCATGCGACATGAACTTTGCCGAAGCGCATGGCTTCGATGACGCCGGCATAATCAGGGGCGAAGAAAGGCTTCACCGGCATGCCGAGTGATTCTTCCATATCCTTGATGAAGGGGACCCATTGATCTTTCAGGTTGGATGTGGACTCGGTCGAGATGATACCGAAGTTGATTTCTTTCGGATCCCCATCAAGGGCTTTGAAATCAGCATGGGCGACGCTAGCGCTTACTGAAACGGCCAGAATTGCCGACATCATGGTTTTACGTAACATATTATCACTCCGTTTGTAGGTTCAATTGAAGGTCGTTTGTTGCAAGGCAGCAATCTCTATCCGGCGGCATAAGCCAGTGCAGGGTTTGCTTTACTTGTTTCTTTGGTATGCAGTGGCTTGGTCTGTACGCGGACGCTTTGTTCCGTTGCACCGGCAAGCAGATCCAGATTTTCCGAGCCATAGAGCTCGCGCAGCAGCGACGGCGTCAACTGATCACTGGCACCGTCAAAGACTATTTCTCCGGCGCGCATGGCAATCGTTCTGGGGCAGTAGTTCATGGCGTAATCAACCTGATGCAATGAAACCAGAACGGTGACACCATCCTCTTCATTGACGCGCTTCAGGTTATCCATGACCTTGACGGATGAGGCCGGGTCGAGCGAAGCAATCGGTTCGTCTGCCAAAATCAGCTTGGCACCTTGTACGATGGTGCGGGCAATCGCTGCTCGTTGCTGCTGGCCACCTGAAAGGTTGGATGCGCGTTTGCCGGCGTGAGAGGCAATGCCGACACGGGACAAGGCAGCCATCGCCATTTGTTTTTCTTCACGCGTGAAGACGCCCAGTCAGATCCGCCAGAACGGGGCACGGCCGAGAACGCCGGTCAGCACGTTGGTCAGAACCGAGAGCCTGCCGACGAGATTGAACTGCTGAAAGACAACACCGATTTCTGTACGCCGCTTGCGGACGCCTTTTGCGATTCTGCCGTTCTGCTGGATGGATTCGTTGAACACCCTGACGTTGCCGGAACCGCGATCACTGGAAACAAGTCCGGCAATATGGCGGATGAGGGTGGACTTGCCGGAGCCAGATGCGCCGATCAGGGCGACCATTTCTCCGGGGTTCAGGGTGAAACTGACATTCTTGAGGGCGCGGTTGGTTTTCCCAAATGTCTTGTTCAGATCAGTTACCTCGACAGCACTCAACGCCACCTCCTGCTTTTGCTGGATTTGTGTTGAACCCTGTTTAGGCGGGTTGCGTTGCACTCAGGTGATGGTCATGTGACTCTTAAATGAAACAAAGCCGTAATGTTGTGAATTTTGTGGATAACCTGTCAGCCGTTTTTGCCGCTCAGGGGAAAGCGTTTGAGTAATCGAAAATAGCTGCCGTCAGCCGGTTCGCCAAAAACCGCTATGTCTTCAATACAGTAATTATAGTTCCGCAATGGAGCGAGTTGTTTCAGTGCACTGATCAGAGGGGCAAGGTCCTTTGGTGCAAGGCTATTACTCAAGGTCAGATGAAAGCGGAATTCATCCATGACGTAGGGATAACCCCATTGTTGCAGCAGTGCATCCTGTCTGGCCGTCAGCTTAGTTTGCCGTCGCCTCGCAAGCTCGTCGGTTGTTAAAGGCGCCCTGAACGCGTCCAGTTTTTCAACCAGTGTTGCCGCAAGACGGGTCAGTTTTTGCGGTGTTGACTGGGGGACCAGTGCGGCAAAGGTGCCTATCGCCTCAATCTTCATCTTGCCAATCGGGACGGGTTCGAGAATAGACGTCAGTTCATGGATCGCTTCGAACAACAGAGCAGGCGTTATCCAGTTGTTGAGGCGAAAAGGCGGCTTCAGTGTCGCATGAAAGCCATACCGCGCGGGTTGTGATGTCATTCTGGCGATCTCTGCATCAGCGTAGCCAAGTGTGCTCGGATAGGAAAGCTGGTGGCCGGTTTCCGGATCCCTGCCCAGCCAGGCATTCCCGAACGTACCAATGGGGCAGCCCGGTGCAGGGGCTGCATAAACGGCAAAGCGCCGGTAAGCGTCAGGGGTCGGGGGCTTTTGATCCATGCGGATAGTGTGTGAAAAATTTTGACATACGCCAATGGACAGATTTGTGAAACATGCTTGTGAATGAACGCGGTGAACCGCGCCACTCAGGCGTGTCACAAACTCATCATGAAAGAGAATCCAAACGGTAACACCTGAAGCGTAAGAACGCGCCTGCACGGCAACACGGGCGCTCGAGGGGCGCCCGTGTTTACTTTCCGGCGATAAAGTGACGATTCGCAAGGCCTTGAGCAGACCAGATATGGTATTAACGAAATAAAAATTTACACATATTGATATCAATACTATATTTTGTGTGTAGATCACTATGGTGGCAGAGACATGGTGTCCGTTTTGGTATTGGGGTCCGCATTGGCAAGATTCGTAGCGGCATTTCTGCGGCATGGGGAGTTTCACCAGCGCGCAAGGGTTCCGAGTGCGCATTTGCCGCATCCTCTGACACCAGAAGGCGAAGCACAGGCTGCCGCCGCGGTGGATGATATCTGCCGTTTCGCAGCAGAATCCCAATTGCGGATTGATCCGGTTATCGACAGTTCCAATCTGCTGCGTGCCTGGCAGACAGCGGGAATCCTCAGTGTCGGCCTGCAACAGAGAACCGGTGATCCGATAAAGCTTGAGGGTTTTGATGATCTGGCAGAACGCTCGCTCGGCAGTGCGGCTAATCTGACACTGGACGAGATCGATGCCGTCATGGCCGCTGATCCTCGTTTCGAGGTACCACCGGCGAACTGGAAATCATCAAGTCATTATCAGTTGCCGCTTCTGGGTGCCGAATCCCTGATGCAGGCGGGACTGCGCGTTGCCCGCCACGTTCGCACCCGCATTGCCGGTGCGCTGAACGTGGGTGCCGCCGGGATGCTCAAGATATTCGTCGGCCACGGCGCTTCGTTTCGACATGCGGCAGTGGATTTGGGCGCGTTGCAGATTGAAGATGTGCCGGGCTTGTCCATGTATCATTGCCGCCCGGTATTTCTGGCCCCTGCAGAGGACGGTCGTTGGCAACAGGTCGGCGGTACCTGGAAAGAGCGCCGCTCAAATGAAGAATTAATGGATTGAGACTGGGGTAACGATACAACATGACCCTGATCAGATACGATAACCCGGTCCCGGAATACGCCGGCCTTGATTGGCTCGGCGGTAGATTACCTGTTGAGGCCGAGTCCTGGCCGTCAATGAATGCCTATTCAACGATTGACGGCAGCGACGATGCGATGTCGGCCATGGCTGACGAGATTCACGCTTATGCAGCCATCAAGCCGTGGCTGTGGCCGGGCCGCCCACATCTTTTCTTTTCAGACATGCATGCCGATGCTGATGCCTTTCTTCGTTCGCTGGTGGCGTCCGGCGGCGTCGCCAAAACCGGTCCGGCTGACGGGGATATGGAGCTGACGGCGTTCGGTCGCGGTGCCTGTTTCGTTATTGGCGGCGATTGTTTTGACAAGGGACCGCATAACCTGCGTTTGCTTGAAGTGCTGAAATGCCTGCACGAACGCGGTGCCGATGTCGTCAATCTGGTTGGTAATCACGACCTCAGAACCTATGTCGGCATTGCCTCTGCTGGTGCCAGGGATCCGCGACATGCACATCTTTTCGTGCGCATGGGCAAGAAAGCGGTGCCGTTGTTCAAGGAAATTTTCGACCGATACGTTGCCGGTTCTGACCGGTCGTGGCAGCAACGGAGCGATGCCGATATCCGGGAAGAACTTTTCCCGGATGCGGGCTGGTACCGTGATTTTCCCGATGCCGCCAAAGGCGTTATTCCGGAAGCCAAAATCGCCAAGGAAATGATACGGATTGCAGAGAAAACCCGGGAGTTCGAGGCCCGTACCGCAAAGCTCGGCATGACACTGGGCATGGTGCATGCGGCACTTGAACACGCGCGCCGTCTGTTTCTGGCTGATAACGGCGCCTATGCATGGTTCTTCAGGGATATGCAGCTTGCCCATCAGGCCGGATCGATCCTGATGCTGCATGCCGGGGTCGATGACCAGGTTGCGGCGATGCTGAAGGCCGGCGGCGTTGATGCATTGAACGGCGCTTTCCGTTCAGCACTCAAGGATGATTTGTTCGATCTGTATAACGGGCCAATCGGTAACGCTTTCCGCACCAAGTACCGTATTTCGGATATGCCGTTCACGGAGCAGGGCCTTGAGGACATTCATGCCGCCGGCATTTATGCCATCATGCATGGGCACCGGAATTTGCGCGCCGGGCAGCAGATTACACTGCGCCAGGGATTATTGAATTTCGAATGTGATGCCTCGGTCGACAGCGGCACGCGTCGCTTGGAAGGTTTGCCCGGTCTTGGCGGGGCGGTGACAATCGTTCACCCGTCAGCCCGCGTATTTGCGATCAGCACAGACTATCCTCTGATCAAGGATTTCAGGCCCTCGGACTTTTTTCACTTAACGACAATTGTTTAACATCAATTCTGTCGGCTTGGGCTGCAACGAAAGATAATCATGTAATAAAAGTGAAATATAAATTTCATATTTCTAGAAGTGATTAACTCTCCACTCTGCATACAGCTAAGCGCTACTCTACCCGATCTTTATTCCTGCCGGTGCCACAGTGACAGTTTGTCATTGTGTGCTGCCGCTTACCTGTGTCGGAGAGTATAATGGCTGTTGCTAAAACCACGACGACTGCTGCCGAACCCACACCCCCTGCAGCCAAACCCCGAAGTGCGTCGAAGCCAGTCGGCAATGCTACGGCCAAGCCAGCCGGCAAAGCCACGCCTAAGACAAAGGCTGTTGCTAAGCCAAAGGCTGCGACACCCAAAGCCGTCAAGAAAGTGCCAGCCACGCCCTCCAAACCCGACGTCAAGTCGACTTCCGTCAATGCCAGTGCTGCTGTGCCAGCCAAAAAGCCGATATCCAAAGACGATGAAAAGCGTGCCAAGGCGAAAGTCGCTGCCCAGAAATCGGAACAAAAGAAAGCCGCTAAACTGAAGAAGAAGGCAGCAAAAGATCTGGCAAAGGCGGAGAAGCTGGAAAAACAGAAAGCCAGAAAGCGCGAGCGGGAAAAAGAAAAGCTAGCCAAGAAAGCCAAGAAAGCGAGCCGCAAGATGACGGCCAAGCAGACCAAAGCCAGGGGTAAAGGCAAAACCAAAGTTGATTTCAAGGGACAGATGACGAGGGACGAAGCCGTTGTCTATTTCGAAGCCGTCATTGGTGGTTTGAAAAATGGCACCTTGCAGTTCAAGCAAGGGAAGGAAACCGTGGCGATCAATCCGACCGACGTTGTCGATGTCGAACTCAAGGCACTGACAAAAGGCAATAAGGAGCGCGTCACCTTTACATTGTCCTGGCAGGCGCGCGAGCCGAAAAATATTTCGGTTACGTCGAACTGAATCTGTTTGCCATGGATATAATGCGCAGGGGCTGTAATGGATAAGGAAGATCTGTTCGAGCACGTCAGTTTGCAGGATCGGAAATCCATCAAGAAGTATCTGAAGGCGCTGACCAATGGTGTCGGCAACGGGATGCTCTCCCTCGCCGACAATGACGGCGAGATTACCCTGAGCCCGGACGGATTGATCCGCCTCAACGTCAGCGTCCGCCGTGTCGATCACCGTCATGAACTGCACATTGTGCTGGACTGGAAGGAGTTGGACGACAGCAAAGCGTCCAACCCCGGCACACTCGTCATTTCAGCGGACTGACAAGGCATGTTTATCAACGAAGGCATCGAGGAAAATCTGCGGTTTCTGGTCATCGAAGTGCAGAAGCAGCTCGACCGCACAGTCGAATATATCCACGCCCCCAATTTGTCATTGCTGGACAGCATCCTCGGTCGTGATGACTACATCGACAATCTGAAAACGGTCATTCAGCGGAAATGTTTTTCCAGCGCCGCAAACGGCGCCAATAACGATACTGCCCGCGGTGAATCTCTCAAGACTGTCGTCGTGGTTGCTGCCAATCTCGAGCGGATCGCCGACTTCTGCGAAAAGATCGTCCGTCAGTTGACCTATATAGAAGACGAGGACGTACTCAGAAAATACGACTTCAGGCAGTTGTTCAACGACGTCATCGAAGGGGTCTCGATGGTCGAGGATGTGGTCCTGCGCGACGACTTCAAGACTGCCCTCGCACTGTGTCACATCGAAAACAGGATTGATGCTCACTATGCGGAAATGTTTTCGGAAATTCTTGCCGAACTGGCGCACGGGCGGCGTACGCAAAGTCTAGTGACGACGTTGTTTATCGCGCGCTATCTGGAACGGATGGGGGATTCATTGCTCAACATCGGAGAGGCGGCGATGTCGGCATTCCTGGGCGAGCAGATCAAGATCGGCCAGTACGAAGTGCTCGAGGAGATCCTCGAGGTGGCAAATCTGAAGTCCGAGTTCGGCGATGTCAGCCTTTCAGCGGTCGGTGAAACTAAGTCGGGTTGCCGGATCGATCTCGTATCGGCGCGCAATGCTGATGCATCGCAGCAGATGGTCATTTTCAAGGAGGGAGCCAGCAAGAAGCTGGCGCGTGAAAAGGCCGGTGTCGATTATTGGGATGCCCTGATGCCGGGCATTGCGCCGGCCATCTATGCGCACCATCAGAACGGTGACAATGCCGCCCTGCTGTTTGAATTTCTCGACGGCTCGACATATGAGCAGATTTTGCTCAGAAGTTCGGTTCGGGATATGGATACGGCCATGCGTCAGCTCTGTGAGACACTCAGAACCGTCTGGCGAAAAACCCAGCGCCCGAGCGAAGCACCGGCCGGATTCGTGCGACAGATTCGCGACAGACTTGACGATATTAATTCCGTGCATCCCGATTTTGCCAGCAAGGAAAGCAGCATCGGCGGTGTCGGCATGCCGGCGTTTCTTGATCTGCTGGATCAGGCCGAGGCGGTTGAAAATACGACGCGGACACCGAAGCAGGTTCTGGTGCATGGTGACTTTAACATTGATAACGTAATTTTTGATTCCAAAACTGATCGCATCCGATTTATCGACCTGCACCGCGCAGCGATGAAGGATTATGTTCAGGACGTGTCGGTATTTCTGGTGTCCAATTACCGCTTGCCGGTATTCGAAACACCGCTCCGCCGTCGTATTCATCAATCGATAACCAGCTTCAAGACGTTCGCCGCCGACTTTGCCGATGAAATCGGTGACAAGACCTTCGAGCGGCGTCTGGCGCTTGGCGTCGCCCGGTCTTTTGTCACATCCTCCCGTTTCGTTCTCGATGAGGATTTTTCCCAGGACATGATTCTGAGGGCGCGGTTTCTGCTGGAAAGCGTCGTCGCCGACAATGGTCGCCGGCGGACAAAATACCGGTTACCCGAAGAGGTTCTGATTGGCTGATCGTATGCTCAGGATCGGTGTCATCGGTACACCCGGTAAATGGTCGACGCTGGCGCTAGTGGAAGCGATCCAGGCCAGGGTTGGTGCATGTAAACTGATCGACATGGCCGGTGTATCGGTTTCCCTTCATGATCGCAGTGTGCAGTTCGAAGGGGAAAATCTGGCGAACTATGATGCCCTGATTGTTAAAAAAATCGCCGAGGTATACACCCCGGACTCCCTCGACCGGCTTGAAGCACTGCGTTATCTGGAACTGGCCGGGGTCAGGATATTTTCCAGTCCGGCCACTTTGCTGGGTTTGATCGACCGACTGTCCTGCACGGTGACGCTTTCGGCTGCCGGCATCCCGATGCCGGAAACGGTGATCACCGAAGATCGCAGCGCTGCTGAGGAGGCCATCGCCGAGTTCGGCACGGTCGTCCTGAAGCCACTTTTCTCGACCAAGGCCAGAGGCATGACGCTGGTTGCACATGGTGAAAAAGGCTGGCGCAAGAAATTGGCGGCGTTCGCCAAAACCAACCGGGTCCTCTACATTCAAAAGAAACTCGACATTCCCGGGCACGATCTCGGCGTCGCTTTTCTCGGCGGCAAGTATCTCGCGACCTACGCGCGAGTCGGCAATGCACAAAGCTGGAATACGACCATTAACAGTGGCGGCAAGTATGCCGCGGTCGAACCCGGTGATGCGGTGCTGGAAGTGGCGACCCGAGCCCAGGCGCTGTTCGGACTCGATTTCACCTGTGTCGATGTCGTTGAGACGGCAAGCGGACCGATGGTCTTCGAAGTCAGTGCGTTCGGGGGCTTTAGGGGATTAGGTGATGCGCACGGCATCGACGTCGCAGCGCTCTATGCTGATTATGTGATAGAAAATATCATGACCCAGAAAGGGTGACGAATATGACCGAGCCCAGCATCGCTGCATTACAGACGCGGATTGCCGCCGGGATCGACGCCAGACATCGCCTGATGTTGGCATGCGGGGGTTGCACGATCCAACTTAACAGTAATTCGGCACCACTGATCAAACAGCTCGCAGACTATTTCAGGGCATTTCTGACCGACATCGAAGCCCGGCCGGATGTCCGGATTGAGGCCTTGCAGATTCCGGCGCCTGATCTAGCCCTTGAATTTCTGGCTTGGCCGCGCGATCCCGGCAAGGTCGGGGGTAAGGACAGTTATCGTGATCTTGCTGATGGCCGGGCACTGCGCAAGGTCAAGACCGGCATACAATATCTGATGGGGGGCGGACGGTTGATGATGTTCGGCGACTGCCTGAAGAACAGCAATCAGGTTGTCAATTTCGTGAATGCCCAGCAGATCAGCTGGTTGATGAACCGGGGCTGGGCACTGTGCCATGCCGCGGCGGTATCGCGAAACGGGCAGGGGTTGGCAATCTCGGCTTTTTCCGGTGGCGGCAAGTCGACGACGGCATTGCATCTGATGAACAGGGGGCTGAATTTCGTTTCTAACGACCGCACGCTGATATCGCTAGTCGATGACCAACCGATGATGCGGGGGGTGCCGAAACATCCGCGAATCAATCCAGGTACAATCCTCAACAACCCGATGCTCTCCAGCATTCTATCGAAAGCCGATGCAGAGCGATTACAGGCCCTTGAAACAGATGCGCTCTGGCAGCTTGAGGAAAAATACGACGCGCCGATCGATCAACTTTACGGGCTGGATCGCTTTCGGCTGGATGCCCGGATGCAGGGGATGCTGATCCTCAACTGGTCGCGGACGAGCCCTGATCCAACCCGTTTCCGGAAAATCGATATCGCCAACAGACCGGATCTGCTGGCCGCCGTGATGAAAGCGCCGGGACCGTTCTTTATCCCCGATGGCGCCGACGCGCCAACAGGTATCGTCGAAACCGATCCCGCCGATTATTTGCCGGTGTTGAGGCAAATCCCAGTCTTTGAAGCCACCGGCCGCATCGATTTTGAAATCATTTCATCCTTTTTCGACGACTTTATAGGTTGCTGAATGAATATGATTATACCTCTCTATTATCAATGGCTGCTCTTGGCGATTAGCTGAACGATCAAATCACTGATAGGAAAATCTGCTTTGAACAGCCCCAAATTTTCTAGACATCCTCGAATGGCTCAGTTTTCTCATTGACGTTCTCGATCACTCGCGCATCAAAAGTCTTATTGGGAAGCTTACCCAAACCGAATAATGAGGCTTTCAAAGGGCTTCGCTCTGCCCCAAAGAATATATTAATCCTGAGGTGCCCCTAGTTTGCTAGACACCTTCCGCATTCATTTTATGCTGCCGTTCGAACTCGACGGGTGACAGCATCCCGTTGTTAGTGTGTTTGCGCTTCGAATTGTAGAACATTTCGATATATTCGAATCGATATATTCGAACACCTCCTGCCTGGCTTAGTCCCGGACTTTGTATGTCCTGCGCCGGATCCGCCCCCGCTTGAGTAGATTGGAGAAGCTCTCGGCCACGGCGTTATCGTGGCAGATGCCGCGGCGGCTCATGGAATGCTCCAGATTGTGAGCCTTGAGGAATGACGCCCAGTCCATGCTCGTGAACTGGGAGTTCTCTGCCCCCTGTTCAGATTGGTTAATGCTGGGGGAGGTAAAGGGGGGCAAGACTCATATCAGAAATTTGCTAGAGCATTGCTAGAGGTTTCGGCTAGTTAAAATGATATTAAAGGTCTCGACCGAATTTCGGCGAAGACGAGAACGTCTGTTGACACTTGCAAAATTTGCCAGGCGATTCCGCCTAAACGTTTTCAACATTGCGTTTTCTAGGTGTTTTGCGGGTCTGAAACGGAAGGAATGGCGGAGAGACAGGGATTCGAACCCTGGGAACGCTCACGCGCTCAACGGTTTTCGAGACCGCCCCATTCGACCACTCTGGCATCTCTCCGCAAGTGTGGACGTGCCCAGATGGCCACGTCGGGGAGCGCGGAACATAACCAATCGACCACCCCCCGGCAAGCGATCTCGTCAGGAAATCAGCGGTTTTTCGTCCTGCTGCCGGGATTGTCGAAGAAACCGCCGAAAACCCGTGTTTCCGCCATTGACATCGCCTGTCCGGGAAGTATATTGCCGCCCTTCTGAGGGAGGCCGTGGGCAAGGTGCCCTCTGGCCCCTTTGACTTGAAGTTTAGAGGCGATCATGTTCGCAGTAGTAAAAAGCGGTGGCAAACAATACCGGGTTGCCAAAGACGATACCCTTATCGTTGAGAAACTCGCCGGCGAAATCGGCGATATTATCGAGCTTGGCCCTGTGCTGATGCTTGGCGAAGAAGGCAAGGCACCGACCGTGGGTGCTCCCACGATCGAGAAAGCCGCCGTGTTTGGCGAAGTGATCGATCAGTCGCGCGCCGACAAGGTGATCATCTTCAAAAAGCAGCGTCGCCAGAACCATCGCCGCAAAAACGGCCATCGCCAGGAGCAGACGGTTCTCAAGATCGTCGAGATCAGCCCGACCGGCACAAAGCCGAAAGCGGCCGAAAAGAAAGCCCCGGTGAAGAAAGCCGAAGATCAGGACGCAGCCGCGGACAAAGCCAAGCCAGCTGCAAAGAAAGAAGCTGCAGCCAAGAAGCCCGCAGCGAAAAAGCCGGCAGCTAAAAAGCCCGCCGCCAAGACGAAAACTGAGGAGTAATCCCTTATGGCACATAAAAAAGCAGGTGGTAGTTCACGCAACGGTCGTGATTCCGCCGGACGCCGTCTCGGTGTCAAAAAATTCGGTGGCGAGTCGGTTATTCCCGGCAACATCATCGTTCGCCAGCGCGGCACCAAGGTTCATCCGGGTGACGGTGTCGGCATCGGTCGCGACCACACGATTTTCGCCGTGGTCGAAGGCAGCGTGAAATTTGACAAGAAAACAGGCGGTAAAGCCTTTGTTTCGGTGCTGCCGCCAGCGAGCTAAGCCTCGCTGACCAGTATTGTAGGTTTGAGCGAGGGAATGGCCCAACCATTCCCTCGTTTTTTTTGACGTAACTGGATGTTGAAAAGCCTGAATCGGCCAGAATCAGATAACTTTCGGATCGTTGTAGATCCGGTTCCCGGAGCGGACCATGAAATTTCTCGATGAGGCGAAAATCTACGTCAGAAGCGGCGACGGCGGCAATGGCTGCGTCAGCTTTCGCCGTGAGAAATTCATTGAATATGGTGGTCCTGACGGCGGTGATGGCGGTCGCGGTGGCGATCTGATTTTTGAATGCACCGACGGCCTCAACACCCTGATCGATTTTCGCTACAAGCAGCATTTCAAGGCACCGCGAGGCGTTGACGGCATGGGTCGGAACCGCAGCGGGGCGGCCGGGAAACAGCTTGTCGTCAAGGTGCCGCCGGGCACGCAGATTCTTGATGAAGACAAAGAAACACTGCTGGCGGACATGACCAACGCCGGGGACCGTTTCGTGTTTCTCAAGGGGGGCAACGGCGGTTTTGGCAACTCGCACTTCAAGTCGTCAACCAACCAGGCGCCACGGCGCGCCAATCCGGGTCTTGAAGGCGAAGAGCGCTGGGTCTGGCTCAGGCTCAAGCTGATCGCCGATGCCGGCCTGATCGGGCTGCCCAACGCCGGCAAGTCAACGTTCCTTGCGGCGTGTTCCAGAGCACACCCGAAAATTGCTGATTATCCGTTTACCACGTTGCACCCTAATCTCGGCGTGGTGGCGGTCGAGGACCGTACCTTCGTGCTGGCCGATATTCCGGGACTGATCGAAGGCGCCAGCGAAGGTGCCGGGCTTGGCACACGGTTTCTGGGCCATGTCGAACGCTGCCCGGTGCTGTTGCATCTGGTTGACGGTACCGGCGACGATGTGACCGCTGCCTATGAAACGGTGATGACCGAATTGCAGGCCTATGGTGGTGGTCTGGCCGAGAAGCATCAGATCGTCGCACTCAACAAGATCGATGCGCTGGACGCTGACATGATTGAGGAACGCCGCGCCGAGCTGGCCGCAGCCTCCGGTCAGGATGTACATGTCATTTCCGGTGTCGCCGGGATCGGTGTCAGGGACCTGACCTTTGCACTTGAGAAGGTGATCCTTGCCGATCGTGTGCGCGAGCAGCAGGGGGATGCAGTAGACGAGAGCTTTCAGCCATGACCCGGCAGCCATTGACGAACGCCAAGCGCGTCGTCATCAAGATCGGCTCACAGTTGCTGGTCGATCCGGAAACAGGGCATGTGCATCGCCGCTGGCTGGAAACGCTGGCCGACGATATTGCCGCTCTGCGGGCTTTGGGCAAGGAAGTGACGATTGTGTCTTCGGGGGCCATCGCCGTCGGGCGCAGGCATCTCGGTCTTGCGTCCGGCAAGCTGATGCTGCCCGAACAGCAGGCTGCTGCCGCGACCGGCATGGTGCGTCTGGCGCATGCCTATCAGGACGTGCTCGGCAAACACGATCTGACGGTGGCGCAGGTACTCCTGACGCTGGATGATTCCGAGAATCGCAGACGCTATATCAATGCCCGCAATACCCTGACCGAACTGCTGCGGCTGGGTGCGGTGCCGCTGATCAATGAAAACGATACCGTTGCCACCGACGAAATCAGGTTTGGCGACAACGACCGCCTGGCGGCCCGTGTTGCGGCGATGATCTCTGCCGATCTGCTGATCATGCTGTCGGATATCGACGGGCTCTATACCGCTAATCCACAGATCGATGCGAACGCCCAATTCGTGCCCGAGGTTCTGGGACATATCACGCCTGAAATTGAGAAGATGGCGGGTATTCAGTTGTCAGGTGATTCGCGCGGCGGCATGGTGACCAAGATCGCGGCGGCGAAAATCGCGATGGGGGCCGGGACCACGGCGATGATCACGCTGGGCAAGGAACTCAATCCCCTGAAGCGAATCCTGAACGGTGGGCGCTGCACGGTGTTTGTACCAGAAGGCAATCCGCGCACGGCACGCAAGGAATGGATTGCGGGCTCACTCAAGCCCGCCGGACGGCTGTATCTCGATCAGGGCGCGCTCAAGGCGCTGCACAGTGGTAAAAGCCTGTTGCCGGCAGGGGTCCGCAGGATCGAAGGCAAGTTTGAGCGCGGCGACGCCGTCGCCATCATTGATCCGGACGGGCTGGAAATCGCGCGCGGGCTGGTCGCTTATTCATTTGATGAGGCGGCCAGAATCGCCGGACACAAGACCGGTGAAATCGAGGCGATATTGGGCTATCGTGGTCGTGACGAGATGATCCACCGTGATGATCTTGTGCTGATCTGAGGTTTGCGCCTCGTCTTTCGAGACGGCCCGCAAGCGGGCCTCCTCAAGATGAGGCTTTATCCGGAACCTCATCCTGAGGAGCAAAGCGTCTCGAAGGATGAGAGGAGAGAGAAGATGGACGGACACAGCAATATTCCGATGCTGATGCGTGAAATCGGCGAGAACGCCAGAGCTGCGGCTGCCCGTCTGGCTGTCGCTTCCACGGCGTCGAAAAACAAGGCACTGGTGGAAATGGCCGCCAGCCTGCGTCGCCGTGCCAATCATATCCTGTCAGAAAACGCCAAGGATATCGAAGCCGGAGAAGCCAAGGGCCTGACGGGTGCGATGCTCGACCGCCTTTTGCTTACGGATGCCCGGATTGAAGGCGTCGCCGAAGGACTGGAAGCGATTGCCACCCTGAAGGACCCGGTCGGCGCCATCGAAAGCGCCTGGGACCGTCCGAACGGTCTGCATATAGAACGAGTGCGCGTGCCCTTGGGCGTCATCGGGGTAATCTATGAAAGCCGCCCCAACGTGACAGCGGACGCCGGTGGGCTCTGTCTCAAAGCCGGCAATGCGGCGATCCTCAGGGGCGGTTCTGAAAGCTATCATTCCAGCCGCGCCATCATGGAATGCCTGAGTGAAGGCCTTGCAGCCACCGGTCTGCCGGAACATGCGATCCAGTTGGTGCCGACCACGGACCGCGCTGCCGTCGGTGAAATGCTGAAGATGACGGACTTTATAGATGTCATCGTGCCGCGCGGCGGGAAGTCGCTGATCCAGCGCGTTACGGACGAAAGCAAGGTGCCCTTGTTCAAGCACCTGGAAGGCATCAACCACACTTATGTTCATGCTGCCGCAGATCGGGCCATGGCCCGCGACGTGGTGGTCAATGCCAAGATGCGCCGCACCGGCATTTGCGGGGCGACGGAAACCCTGCTGATCGACCGTGCCGTGGCGCCGGATTATCTGTCAAACATCGTCGACGGCCTGATCGAAGCCGGATGCGCGGTGCGTGGCGACGGTGAAAGCCGGGCGCTTGATCCGCGCATTGCGGCGGCCACCGACGAAGACTGGGACACGGAATATCTCGACAGCATCATCGCCGTGAAGCAGGTCGACGGCGTTGACGATGCCATCGCCTTCATCCGCAAGCACGGCTCCGATCATACGGACGCCATCATTACCGGCGATGCCTCTGTCGCTGAGACGTTTCTGAATACGGTCGATAGTGCGATTGTCCTGTGGAATGCCTCGACCCAGTTCGCCGACGGTGGCGAATTCGGCATGGGTGCGGAAATCGGCATCTCGACAGGCAAGCTGCATGCCCGGGGCCCGGTCGGCGTCGAACAGCTGACATCGATGAAATACAAGGTGCGCGGCACCGGGCAGACGCGGTCGTGACATTTTTCCATCCTTCGAGACGCCCCGGATCAGGTCCGGGGCTCCTCAGGATGAGGCGTACAGTTTAACCTCGTCCTGAGGAGGGCGAAGCCCGTCCCGAAGGACGGGGACACCGAAACAGAGGAGAATACTATGACCGCAATCTGGACCGTCTATCTTTCAGGCGAAATTCATTCCGACTGGCGCGAGCGCATCGCGGTCGGCATCAAATCGGCAGACCTGCCGATTGAACTGGTCTCTCCGGTCACGGTGCATGAGGACTCAGACGATTGCGGCGTTGCCGTGTTCGGTGCCGAAAGCAACAAGTTCTGGCACGACCGCAAGGGTGCGCAACTGAACGCAATCCGCACCAAGACATTGTTGAAAAGCGCCGATATCGCGGTGATCCGGTTTGGTGAGAAATACAAACAATGGAATGCCGCCTTTGATGCCGGCTACGCGGCGGCGCTGGATATTCCCTATATCACCCTGCACCCGGCCGAGCATGATCATGCATTGAAAGAAGTCGACGGTGCTGCGCACGGCGTTGCGCGTGAGCCGGAACAGGTGGTGGCCGCACTGGCCTATGTGATCCGGGGCGAGATGCCACAAGCGCTGGCTGCTGAAAACGCGGCGGAGTAACCGGTTCTGCCCCAAACTTTCCACCGCGTCGGCCTGCTCGGGGGCTCGTTCAATCCGGCCCATGCGGGGCATCTGCACATATCGCGCATGGCCTTGAAGCTGTTGCGGCTGGACGAGGTGTGGTGGCTGGTATCACCGCAGAATCCGCTGAAATCCACCGACGGCATGGCCACGTTTGAGAAACGCATGGATGCGGCCCGCGCCGTTGCGACCGCCGTCCCCCGGATTCACGTCAGCGATGTCGAGGCCCAGCTTGGCACACGATATACGGCCGATACCCTTGAAAAACTGGTGCCCGGCAGCCCGTCCAATCGTTTCGTCTGGCTGATGGGGGCGGACAATCTGTCGCAAATTCATCACTGGCGGGACTGGTCACGAATTTTTCGCATTGTCCCCGTTGCAGTATTTGGTCGTCCGGGATACTCTCTAAGAGCTACATCTAGTGTAGCAGCCCGGCGTTTCGCTCGGGACCGGTGGCCCCAAGGAGCGGCGAAGCGCCTGGTGGATGCGGATCTGCCGGCTTGGGTGTTTTTGAAAATTCGTGAACATTCACAATCGGCAAGTAAGATCCGGGCGCAAGGCGGGTTTTAGCCGTGCGCCGATCAATGTGTTAATGCCCAGAGTTGGGCAATATGTTTATGCCCGGTATCGGGCAACAATGGGCGTATGCCCGGGCGAAAAGGATCGGGCATGGATGCAGACATCAGTTAGAAAGGAACATAGCAATACCAAGTAAACGCAAACTTCGCCCGTCCGGGGATGTCCTCCGGGCGCTGGTTGAAACCTCCCTCGATGATGACAAGGCGCTGGACATTGTCGTCATCGACCTCACCGGCAAGACCCAAATGGCTGATTACATGGTCATTGCCTCCGGTCAATCAAGCCGCCAGGTCGGCGCAATGGCTGACCACCTTTGTCGGAAAATCAAGGATCTCGGCGTCAAGGAAGTCGCCGTCGAAGGTGTCGGTCAAAGTGACTGGGTGCTGATCGACGCCGGCGATGTCGTCGTTCATCTGTTCCGTCCCGAGGTGCGTGATTTTTACAGTCTGGAAAAGCTGTGGTCGGTTCCGGATGTGGTGGCGGGAACGAGTATCGGCAAACAGCCGATGGCGGGCACCGTCGCCTGAGACCTGGATTTGAGAGTTATGGTGTACGATCAATGAGTAGCTTTACTATTCCCCCATGCCCGTCATCCCCGCGAAAGCGGGGACCCAGATCAAACGACGGCTGCTGGTGTCCCCGCTTTCGCGGGGATGACGGATCGTTATTGGGCAGGGCTCTGCATCTCATTGGTAGCGGATCAAAACTTTTGGATCAGACCTTGAGGTGGCGCCTCGGTTGAGGCTCAGGGTTCAGCTTTGGGGCCGAATTAAAGGAATGTCGACGTGCGGTTGACACTTATCGCGGTCGGGCGCGCCAAGCGCGGCCCGGAGCAGGATTTTTTCACTTCATATCTGAAGCGGTTGCGGCCGTCTCTTGATCTGTTCGAGGTTGAGGAAAAACGCCCGCTTGCCGGGCCGGAACTGATGAGCCGTGAAGCCGAACTGATTGCGGAGAAAATCCCGGAAGGGGCCTATCTTGTGGCTCTTGATGAGCGCGGCAAAGCATTGAAAAGCCGTGTTTTTGCAGAGAAAGTCGGCGAACTGCGGGATCGTGGGCGTGATCTCGCCTTTGTCATCGGCGGTGCGGACGGGTTGGCACCGGTGATCCGTGAGCGGGCCGATATGATCCTGGGTTTCGGGCCGCAAACGTGGCCACACATGCTGGTCCGCGTGATGCTGGCCGAACAGATTTACCGGGCGCAGACAATCCTGGCCGGACACCCTTACCACCGCGACTGAAAACCTGATCTTCGGCTTTAACCCCGGTGGGCGGGGTGATAGTGTCCGCGCTCGTTTGACGCAGGTAGAATTCTGGAGCAAACCATGACTGATTTAAGCCTCGACAAGGCACGTGAAATTCTCGCAGGGGCTCGCGCCGAAGGCCGCAAACTTGGGCTGAAACCGCTGACCGTGGCAGTGCTGGATGCCGCCGGCAACCTGAAGGCGCTTGAGCGTGAAGACGGTGCCTCGAACATGCGTCCCGAAATTGCTATCGGCAAGGCCAATGGCGCTCTGGCGATGGGTCTGGGCTCCAGAGCCCTGTTCGAGCGCGCCAAGGCGGAGCCGTTCTTTATCCAGTCCATGAACGAACTGGCCGGTGGCTCGCTGGTGCCGGTGCCGGGCGGGGTTCTGATCAAGGACGAGAGCAGCCGGATCATCGGTGCCGTTGGCATTACGGGTGACAACTCAAACAATGACGAAGCCGCCGCCATGGCCGGTATCAAGGGTGCCGGTTACACCGCAGATGGTGGTTGATCTTAAAAGTCCTTATATGACGACATATATATAATAAGCCTGATATTATATGCCTGATATTAAACGCTCGGCGGCATGGGCTATTTTGCCGTCGTCTTGAGGGAATGAGCGAGACCTGAAGCTAATGAACAAGACGTCCCGACCCAGACCTGTTGTGCTTTGCATCCTGGACGGCTGGGGTGATCGTGTGCCGGCGCCGGATAATGCCGTTTCCGAAGCCAATACACCGACATGGGACGCGATGCAGACAAAGTATCCGAGATCGCGCCTGAATGCGTCTGCGCTGGAAGTCGGCCTGCCGGAAGGGCAGATGGGAAATTCCGAGGTTGGCCACATGAACCTCGGGGCCGGACGTGTCGTCATGCAGGAACTGCCGAAAATCGATCTGGCGGTACGCAACAATACCCTGAAGGACGAGGCAGCCCTCAAGGATTTCATCGCAGCCCTGAAAAAAAGCGGCGGTACCTGCCATCTGCTCGGATTGCTGTCCCCGGGCGGCGTGCATTCCCATCAGGATCACATGGTTGCCATTGCCAGGGCCGTATCATACGCCGGTGTTGCGGTCCGGGTGCATGGCTTTCTTGATGGCCGCGATACGCCGCCGCAAGCAGCCAAAGCCTATATCACGAAATTCGAAGCCGATATCGCTGGGCTCAAGAATTGCCGGATCGCCACGATCAGTGGACGCTATTTTGCCCTCGATCGCGACAACCGTTGGGACCGGGTCGAAAAATCCTATGCCTGTATGCTGGACGCTGTCGGCAACCCACAAGCCAGCGCCCTTGATGTTGTTCAGGATGCCTATGCCCGGGACTGACCGATGAGTTTGTTCTGCCGGTGCCGATTGAAGGCTACGGGGGGATGCAGAACGGTGACGGTCTGATGATGGCGAATTTCCGTGCAGATCGCGCCCGGGAAATTATGGCAGCGTTGTGTGCGCCCGCCTTCGATGGCTTCAAGCGACCCCGTCCGGTCACATTTGCCGCCGCCCTCGGCATGGTCGAATATTCAAAGGCGCATGCCGCTTATATGACGGCGATTTATCCGCCGAACCAGCTTTCGCAGATTCTGGGTGAAGTGGTTTCCGAAGCCGGCATGCGGCAGTTGCGCATAGCCGAGACGGAAAAATACGCCCATGTGACGTTCTTTCTGAACGGTGGCCGCGAGGATGTTTTTCCAGGCGAAGAGCGCATTCTTGTGCCGTCGCCAAAAGTCGCCACCTATGATCTGCAACCGGAAATGTCAGCACCGGAAGTGACCGACAAGCTTGTTGCAGCGATCGAGGGCGGCACCTTCGATCTGATTATCGTCAATTTCGCCAACGGCGACATGGTCGGGCATACCGGTATTCTCGAAGCGGCCATCAAGGCAGCAGAAACCATTGATCGATCATTAAGCCGGCTGGAAAGTGCTGTTGTCGCAAGTGGCGGGGTCATGCTGGTTACGGCGGATCATGGCAACTGCGAACAGATGCGGGAACCCGACGGCGGCGCACATACGCAACACACTCTTAACCTGGTTCCGTTTATCATGGTCAATGCACCGGCCTACGTGCATGGTCTTTCAGAAGGCAGGCTCTCGGATGTCGCACCGACATTGCTGAGACTTCTGGAATTGCCGCAACCCGCCGAGATGACCGGGCGATGCCTGATCAAGGAGAATACTGCTGAAAGCGCAGCAGCCGAGTAATTTCCCAATTCAGCGATTTCAGGGCATGTTGATGCTCCTGTGCGTCGCCGTTGCTGCTTATTTTTCTCAGGCGCAGCCCTTGCTGGCTCAATCCCAATCCGCTGCGCCAAAAGAAACCCTGAAACAGATTGAAGACAGGATTGGTGCCGAAAAGGCCGCAGCGGAAGCCGCGCGTGCCCGGGCCGAGATCATGGGCCGCGATATCGTCAGCCTGCAGAACGAACTGGTCAGTGCGGCCAGTGCTGTGCAGCGTCATGAAACCCAGGTTTCGGCGTTGCAGGCCCGCCTGCAGGCGCTCGAGCGTTTGCGGGAAAATAAAACCCATGATTTGCGTGAAGGCCGGGTCAAATTCGCTCGGGTATTAGCGGCCATGCAGCGCATTGCGCAGTATCCGCCCGAAGCGCTGATCGCTCAGCCGGCGAAACCGGCAGATATGGTGAGAACGGCAATCCTTTTGCGTTCAGCGGTTGGCGAGATCGACCGTCAGGCGACAACGCTGCGTGAAGAATTGATTTTCTTGGCCAAGGCCAGAGATGAAATCGCGGCTCGCGAAGTGGCGCTCAGGGAAACTACCGAATTATTGGACCGGGAACGCCGCCGCCTCGGGGCGCTGATGTCCCGGAAAAAGGTCTTGAAACGGCGTGCCGATGACCAGGCCGAGGAGGCCGATCAGCGAATCGCCGAGCTTGCCGCAAGGCAAAAACACTGCGCGATCTGCTGGAAGGGATCGAACTGGAACGCAGCCGTGTCCGAAAAGCACCCGAACGGCCTGACCGCAAAGCCGCTCAGGCCAGCCGGACCGTGCCGTCGCTCAGGCCGTTCAGTAAGGCAAAAGGCACGATAAATTTGCCCGCAACCGGGAAAATTGACGGTCGCTATGGCGAAAAGACCGATGCGGGGCTATCGCGCAAAGGCATGACGATTGCCACACCGTCCGGTGCGCAGGTTACGGCAACATACGATGGCACAGTCGTCTATGCCGGAAAATTTCGCGGGTACGGGCTTCTCTTGATCATCGAACACGGCGAGGGATATCATACCCTTCTCGCCGGGATGACCCGGATCGATGTCGAGCAGGGGCGAACAGTCCTGGCCGGAGAGCCTGTCGGTGTGATGGAACAGAGCGAGAGCGGCCAGCCAGTTTTATATGTGGAATTACGCCGTGACGGCCAACCAATTAATCCACTGCCTTGGTTGGTTGCACGCAAGGATGAGGTGAACGGATGAAATATCGGATGATCTCCACGCTCGGCGCATGGACTTTGGCGCTTGGTGTGTTTGCATGGACTGTACCTGCGGCTGCTGTAGACGCAAAAAAGAATGACGAAGAAACCTACCGGCTGCTATCGCTGTTCGGGGATGTCTTCGAACGGGTTCGTGCTGAATATGTCGAGCCGCCAAGCGAAGAGGAAATGATCGAAGCGGCCATCGCCGGTATGCTGGCAGCGCTTGATCCGCATTCAAGTTACCTCAACGCCAAAAGCTTCAAGGATATGCAGGTTAACACGCGCGGCGAATTTGGTGGGCTTGGCATTCAGGTCACCATGGAAGCCGGGTTTGTGAAGGTGATCTCGCCAATCGACGACACCCCTGCATTCCGGGCCGGTGTCGAATCAGGCGACATTATTACTCATCTGGATGGTGAATCGGTTCAGGGACTGACCCTGGCACAGGCCGTTGACAAAATGCGCGGCAAGGTCGGCAGCGATATTCGCCTGACTTTGGCCCGTGAAGGTCGGGAACCGTTCGATGTGACGATAACACGTTCGATCATCAAGATCACATCTGTGCGTTCTCATGCCGAAGGTAAAATCGGCTATATCCGGATCACCTCGTTCAATGAACAGACGGATAAAGGTCTTGAGCGCGCGATCAAGAAACTGAAAGACGAGATCGGCAAGGATTTTCAGGGGGTCGTGCTTGATCTCCGCAACAATCCGGGCGGGCTTCTCGATCAGGCGGTTGCCGTATCCGATGCGTTTCTGGATCGTGGGGAAATCGTCTCGACACGGTCGCGCAAGCCGGAAGACACACAGCGTTTCAATGCCCGTGAAGGGGATCTGGCATCCGGTTTACCCATCGTCGTGCTGATCAATGGTGGTTCCGCTTCGGCTTCCGAGATTGTTGCCGGCGCCCTGCAGGATCATCGCCGGGCGGTCATTCTCGGCACCAAATCCTTCGGCAAGGGTTCCGTGCAGACCATCATGCCACTTTCCGGTAGCGGTGCGATGCGCTTGACCACGGCACGGTATTACACACCTTCGGGCCGCTCCATTCAGGCCAAGGGTGTTGATCCGGATATCGAAGTCAAACAAGCCAAGTTTGAAGAGATTGCCGCGAAGCGCCCCCGCCGTAGTGAAGCAGACCTTCGCGGTGCCCTCGACACCAATAAAAAGTCACCGGCCAAGAAAGAAGGGAACGAACCTGCGAAGGCGCCAAAGGATGGGCAGAACGAGGATAAAGCTGCTGGCGATGATAAACCCGAAGCCGAAGGGCAGGATTATCAATTGTCCCGGGCATTGGATCTCATCCGTGGACTCTCGATCATGTCGCAAAACGCTGCTGCAAAATGATGACTGCTGCAATAAGCAGTCTGGACTGACATTGGCGCAGCCTGCACCGGGTGCAGGCTGTTGCCGGGCCTGGAGGGCGTCGTGAAGTTCCCGAAGCTGTTCGGCAAGAAAAAAGAAGAAGACCTCGACGAAGATGATTTCGATATCGAAGAGATCGAGGATGACTTCGATGACGAACTTCAAGAAGCATTGGGAACATCAGATTCCAAGCCGAGTATACCTGCGCGAGACAGTAAGCCCAGCACTCAGGAAGTCGTTGCTGAGAAACCTGCCATCAATGAAGAAACGATAGGCAGTGATGATGACTTCAAAAATCCCTTTGATGAAGTCGATGATGATGACGATGACGATGACGATGAATATGAAGACGACGATGATGAGGATGAAGAAGACGCTGCTTCTGATAAAAAGAAAGCGATCATCTTCGCCGCAATCGGCTTTGGTGTTCTGCTTCTGAGTATTCTGGGCGGTGCCGGATGGTACTTCTTTTCCGGCTCGGCTGTTGAAACGGCGGCGGTCCCGGAAAAGCGGCCGGGAAGTGTTGAATTGGCAATGCCGGCCCCCCCTGGCAGCCTTAACGCCCAACTCGGCGCGCCCAGTCTGAATTCGGTATCAGAAGGCTCAGTCGGTAGTCTCCCTGCAAGCCCGGAACAACCGGCACCGCAGGCAGCTAATCCAGCCCAGCCCCAGACTGTTGTGGAAGAAAAACAGGAGCAGACAACATTCGGCACGTCAGCGGCGGATACACAGCCTTCCACCAGTATGAACTCACTGAATAATCTGAACGCGGCGGGGGGGACGAGTTCCGCCGGCGGCGGCATTGTGGTGCCGGCCGTGGCGGGATCAGCGATGGCACGTATTGCCGACCAGCCGTCGGCGGCGGATCAGAGCCAGTCATTGGCAGGTGCACCCATCAAGGCGCTGATCGAAGAAAAGAGCGGTGTCGGCAACCTGCCGAAGATAAGCAGCAAAGGCGCAACGCCGTGGCAGGTGTATGCCCGCCCGATCGATCCGGGCATTACCCAGCCTAAAATCGCCCTGATGATCGAGGGGATCGGGTTGAGCCGTCAGGCATCACTGGGCGCGATCAATAAGTTGCCACCTGCTGTCAGCATGGTGTTGAGTCCTTATGCCCGCGACCTGAACGATTGGGTCTTTCGCTCCCGTTTGGCCGGACATGAAGTGTTTATCTCGCTGCCGATGGAAAGCGAGGATTTTCCCCTTGAAGATGCCGGGCCGCTGGCTCTGGATACGCGGATTCAACTCGCTGAAAACCAGCGTCGACTGGATGTGGTGATGGCAAGTGCCGGCGGCTATGTCGGGCTCGTAACGTACATGGGGTCGCGGTTTATGAAAGCCGAAAACCAGATGCGCACGCTTTTCAAGAATTTCGGGCAACGCGGCGTGATGTTTGTGATTGGTGGCAATCGCACCAGGAATGATGCATTGCCGATTGCCAAGGAGCTCAAACTGGTTCATGTGGAAAGCGATATGTATATCGATGATGTCCCGCGCATTCAGCAAATCCGCACGAACCTCGACCGTCTGGAAAGCTTCGCCAAGGACCGGGGCAGTGTCCTCGCAACGGCAAGGCCGTATCCGGTGACCATCAAGAATATTCTCGATTGGGTTGAGACATTAAAAGACAAGGGGATCGTGCTGGTGCCGGTTTCTGCAATTGCCACGGTTCCCGAGGTAACCCAGTGATTTTGTACTTTTTCCCATGAATCCACTGACCGAAGCGCCCAAGGGCTATCGCCCATGTGCCGGTGCCGCTGTGTTCAATGCGGATGGGCATGTGTTTGTCGGATGCCGTATCGATCAGAACCCGAAGGATGATTACGCCTGGCAGATGCCACAAGGGGGGCTGGATGCTGGCGAGGATCCGGAACGCGGGGCCCGGCGTGAACTCTATGAAGAAACGGGTATCCGTTCCGTCACATTATTGTCTGCGAGCGATAACTGGCTGACGTACGATTTTCCGCCTGAAATCCTGGGCAAACGGTTCAAGAAACACAAGGGGCAGGCGCAGCGGTGGTATGCATATGGATTTACCGGCGATGACAGTGAAATCAATCTTGCACTGCACGGTAAACCTGAGTTTCGGCAATGGAAATGGGTGCCGCTCATGAGCATTCCTGTCCTGATTGTTCCCTTTAAACGCGGTGTGTACGAAGCTATTGTAAGTGCGTTCAAACCAGTTTCCGAAAGCTGGGCACGTCAGGGAGTTTGAAGTTTATGGTTATGTATCTTCAGGTCATCGGTGGATTTGTAATCCTCATCGTGGCAGCCGAGGCAATGGTTCGCGGGGCTGTTGTGATCGCTGATAAAATGGGTATATCGGCGATGGTGATCGGCATGACAGTTGTCGCCTTCGGCACATCGGCACCGGAATTGATGGTCAGTCTTCAGGCCGCCCTTAATGGTTCTACAGGTCTTGCCATCGGTAATATCGTCGGCTCCAACATTGCCAATATCTGGCTGATCCTCGGTGCTTCGTGTCTGGTAACGCCAATCCTGGCCAAACCGGATGCCATGAACAGGGATATCCTGTTATTGGGTGGTGGTTCTCTGCTGTTCACGGGGGTTCTGCCTTGATGGGACATTGAGTGTTGTTGCCGGAATTGCCTTTCTGATTGTTTTTGGCGCGTTTCTGGCGTTTTCGTTCATTCGCGAGACTTCGGATCCTGAACTTCTCAAAGAGCATCAGGAAGAACTCGAGGAACTCGAGAAAGGGGTTCCAAAGAGTATTCCTGTTGCCATAGCCTTGACGGTCATCGGTATCGCCGGTTTGGCTTTCGGTGCCGATATTCTGGTCACCGGCGGGTCAGAGATCGCCCGATCCTTCGGGGTCTCCGAGGAAGTCATCGGATTGACCCTGTTCGCGTTCGGCACATCCTTGCCTGAATTGGCAGCTTCCGTTGTCGCTGCCTACCGGGGACATCCGGATGTGGCCATCGGTAACGTCATCGGATCGAATATTTTCAATATGCTGCTGGTAGGTGGCGTCGTTTCACTGGTCGCGGATTTGCCGGTGCCGGCACAAATCCTCAATTTCGACATCTGGGTCATGGTGATTGCAACGGCGATGCTGATGCCGGTATTGCTTGGCCGCATGAAATTGAACCGATCCTATGCTGCGGTGTTTTTCGCTCTTTATATCGGCTATGTCTGGGCCCAGGCTTATGGCGTCGACCGCTTGCTGGCTGCAGTCTGATAGGCCTTTCCATGCGACATGTGCTGGTCACCGGTGGCGGCAAACGGATCGGCAGGGCGATTGTTGAAAAGCTGGCTGGCGACGGCTGGGATGTGGCCATTCATTACAACAGTTCCGTCAGCGAAGCGGAGCGTGCGGCTGATGCCGTTCGCGCCTGCGGCCAGAATGCGGTCATACTGCAAGCCGATCTCAAGGACGAGGACGCTTTGGGCTGCCTGATCACGCAGGCGTCCACGGCACTAGGCGGCTTGAACGCGCTGGTCAATAACGCCTCGGTCTTTTCGCCGGATAGCATTGAAGATCATACACCGGCGTTGTGGGATGAGCATATGGCGGTGCATGTCAGGGCACCATTTGTGTTGTCATCAGCGTTATATCGGCAATTGCCTGAGAACGTTGATGGCGCCATTGTCAACATTGTGGATCAGCGTGTGCTTAATCCGACAAAGCATTTCCTCAGTTATACGCTGAGCAAGATGGCGTTATGGGATGAAACACAGGTACTGGCCAGAGCATTGGCGCCGAGGATGCGCGTTAATGCGGTCGGGCCGGGCCCGGTATTGCCAAGTACCCGTCAGCGGATTGCTGACTTTGAACGTCAGGCTGCCCAGACCCCCCTGGAAAGGGCCGTGGATCCCGATGAAATTGCGGCAGCGGTCGCGTTTCTCCTTGACGCTCGGTCGGTGACCGGGCAGATCATCGCAGTCGATTCAGGACAGCATCTTAACTGGGCCTATGAAACGGCTGAAACGGCCCCCAAAGAATGACGAAACGCACGATACGTGTGCGCCTGGAGAACTGGAGCAGTGCGTATGAGCATTAAGCCGAGTGAGTTTCTGGAACCATTGAAGATTGCGGATGCACGGCAGCGCTTACGGCATGTCTTTATTCGTGATCTTGTACTGATGGCGCTGATCGGTGTTCATGACCATGAGCTCGACAAGCCGCAGCGTGTTCGCATCAATCTTGATTTGGCCGTCCGTGAAAGCGACAGCGGGCTGGATGATAATCTTGCCAATGTCGTCGATTACGAAAAACTGGTGACCGGGGTGCAGCATATTTTCGATCAGGGCCATGTTGGGCTGGTTGAGACGATGGCCGAGAAGATTGCCGAAATGTGCCTTCAGGATTCGAGGGTGCGCTCGGCACGGGTGCGGGTGGAAAAACTCGATATATTCGACAATACTCAAAGTGTCGGTGTTGAAATCGAACGATTTAATAATCAAGTATAAATAGTTAATAAATCAGCATTTATTTGTTATTATTAGGTTGAGCAGGGCAATCACGATAGCGCGTTTTGCACAATTTTTTCTGTGTTACTGAATTATGTTATCTCTATTAACCAAAATTTTTCCCGGCAAGCCGTTTTAGAAATAATGTATAAAAATCAATAAGTTATAGTGTTGCCTATATAATAGGCACAGTGCTTAAGCCCTACTGATTCAAAACGATTTTTCTCTGGCGAGGCTTTTTTCAACAAGGTTATCCACAGAAATGGTGGATAGGTTTATGGTTAATCCCAAATGAGTTACCGGATATGCGCGTTTGGTTGACGTATACCGTCATTTCAATGAAAAACGACCATGCAAAGTCACCCGATGAACGATGACAAGGCCGACCCGGCGAAAGCTGAGCCCCAGGAAAAGGGGGCTGAGGTGATCCGCTCCAGGTTGCTTGGTTTGCCGACGTCCCCCGGTGTTTACCGGATGCTGAACGAAGCGGGAGACGTGCTTTACGTCGGCAAAGCCAAGAATATCCGCAAGCGCGTCACCAGTTATGCCAGCCCTGAGCGGCAGTCGATCCGCATCCGCCGCATGATCGCGCTGACGGTTGATCTTGAAATCGTCAAAACCGAGACCGAGGCCGAGGCCTTGCTGCTGGAATCCGACCTGATCAAGCGCTATGCGCCGCGCTATAATATTCTGCTCAGGGACGATAAATCATTCCCCATGATCCTGATCACCGGGGATCACGACTATCCGCAGGTGGTGAAATATCGGGGCGCACGATCCCGCTTGGGACAGTATTTCGGCCCCTTCGCTTCGGTATGGGCGGTGAATGATACGCTTGGTTTGCTGCAGCGTGCCTTTCTGCTCAGGACCTGCTCCGACAATGTCTTTTCCAACCGCACACGGCCTTGTCTGTTATTTCAGATCAAACGCTGCAGTGGTCCCTGTGTGGACAAGATATCGAAGGAGGCTTACGGCAGCCTGGTTGAGGAAGCCCGGGATTTTCTGACCGGCGACAGTCAACGCATTCAGCGGAAACTGGCTGAAAAGATGCAATCTGCATCTGATGCACTAGAATTCGAAATGGCGGCACAATATCGCGACCGGATTCAGGCCCTGACCCGGGTGCAGTCCAGACATGAAACGCTGAGTGCCGGTCTCGATGATGCCGATGTGATCGCGCTCCATCATGAAGGCGGTCAGACTTGTGTGCAGGTGTTCTTTTATCGCGGGTCCAGGAGTTACGGGAACCGGGCCTATTTTCCGTCCCATGCCAAAGAAGACAGCGCCGAAGAAATTATCGAAGCGTTTGTTGGTCAGTTTTATGCCCGCACCTTGCCGGCAAAGCTGCTGCTGACCTCACATAAGCTGCCCAATCATGGACTTGTCGAAGAAGCATTGAAGGTTCGTGCCGGTCACAAGGTTGAAATCCGGACGCCAACCCGGGGTGAAAAAAAGCGTGTCATCGACAACGCCGTCATCAACGCGCGCGATGCGCTGGCCCGGCGCATGTCTGAAAGTGCTTCGCAACGGAAACTGCTGGATGGATTGGCCGATGCCTTGTCTTTGGAATCTGCGCCGGATCGGATCGAGGTTTATGACAATTCGCATGTTTCCGGCACCAATGCGATCGGCGCGATGATCGTTGTCGGCAGCGATGGCTTTATGAAAAGTGCCTATCGTAAATTCAACATCCGGCGCGCTGGCAGCGGCGAAGCCTCTGCAGGCGATGATTACGATATGATGCGCGAAGTGCTTGAAAGGCGGTTTGCACGCGCCCTCAAGGAAGACCCGGACCGGACCCGGGGGCAATGGCCCGATCTGGTGCTGGTCGATGGCGGCAAGGGGCAGTTGTCAGCAGCCCAGGACGTATTTGCGCAACTGGGCATTGAAGATCTGGCGCTGGCGGCCATCGCCAAGGGACCGGATCGGAACGCCGGTCGCGAGAAGATATTCATGCCAGGCAAGACGGAAGCAATCCATCTCGGTCACAAGGATCCTGTGTTGTATTTTCTGCAGCGGATTCGTGACGAGGCGCATCGCTTTGCCATCGGCACGCATCGCGCCAAACGGGGCAAGCAGATCACCCGTTCGATCCTTGACGAGGTGCCGGGGATCGGGGCCAAACGCAAGAAGGCCCTGCTGCATCACTTTGGTGCTGCGCAATCCGTGGCGACGGCCGGGATCAAGGATCTGGAAACGGTCGAAGGTGTCAGCGGCGCCATGGCCAGAAAGATATACGACTGGTTTCATCCCGAGGACTGAAGCGATGCTGTATATGATCATTGAAACGTTTAAAGTCGGGGCAGAGCCGGTTTATCGACGATTCCAAGAAAAGGGCCGGATGCTGCCGGACGGGCTGCGTTATGTTGAGAGCTGGGTCGCTGAAGATAAGTCTCGCTGTTATCAGATCATGTCAACGGGGGACCGCCAGTTGCTCGATAAATGGTTCGAGCAATGGAATGATCTAGTATCATTTGAGGTGGTTCCGGTTTTGAGCAGTTTTCAGGCGCAAAATTCGGATTCTGGCATGGAGCCGGTTTCAACCCCGCCCGGAACCTGTTAGAAGACTTGCAGGCGATAGGGTTCCCATCCAGACCAAACAGTCAGGGCAAGGTGCATGCTGACACAGATACCAAATATGCTGACGATCGGGCGGATTGCTGCAATTCCGCTGTTGATTGTCGCTTTGATTTTTCTGGAACCACCGTATGCGAACTGGATTGCATTTTCACTTTATACCGTTGCCTGCATTACTGACTTTTTTGACGGTTATCTGGCCAGAATGTTGCGGCAGCAATCGGCATTTGGGCGTTTTCTGGATCCGATCGCTGACAAGTTGCTGGTTGCGTCGGTCCTGCTGGCTTTGGTCGGTGTCGACCGGATTCATAATGTCACTGTCCTGCCGGCCGCTGTGATCCTGTGCCGGGAAATTTTGGTTTCGGGTCTGCGCGAGTTCCTGGCTGAAGTCCGGGTGCCGATGCCGGTGACGGCGCTGGCCAAATGGAAGACAACGTTGCAGATGCTGGCGCTCGGTTTCCTTCTGGTCGGCCCCGTCGGCCCCGATTTCGGACCCTTGACGACGACCGAGATTGGCATCATTGGCCTTTGGGGTGCTGCACTTCTGACGCTGGTGACCGGTGCGGACTATCTGATTGTCGGCGTGCGTCAGATCGCCAACGTCGACAGCAATACCCCGCCTGCTACCGATAAACCGGATGCAGTGATCGGTGCGGATAAAAACTCAGGCAAAATACATACGACCAGTTGAACGCGCATGCCCAGCAAGCGATATTTAACCTATAATAACTTTAAGACCAAAACGGTCGCTGGGGACATCCGGTTATGAAGATTTTCGGGTTTGCAGGCTGGAGCGGCAGTGGCAAAACGACGCTGGTCAAAGCGGTTATCCCTGCCTTGATCGAACGCGGTCTGAAAATATCGACCATCAAGCACACGCACCATAATTTTGACATCGACCGTCCCGGCAAGGATTCCTTTGAACACCGCGCCGCCGGCGCCCACGAAGTCGTCATTACGGGCGCCGCCCGGTGGGCGTTGCTGCACGAAAACCGTGGTGAGCCGGAACCGGACATCAATGCCATGCTGAGCCGCATGTCACCGGTGGATCTGGTGATTATTGAAGGGTTCAAATCATATGCGCACCCGAAAATGGAAGTTTACCGACCAGAAGTCGGCAAGCCCATAATTTGTGCCGACGATCCGTCGGTTGTGGCCGTGGCATCAACGATGAAGCTTGATGTTACCATTCCGCAGCTTGATCTGAATGATGTCGAGGCGATTGCCGAGTTCGTGATTAATTTTTGCGAGTTGCCAGCGGAGCAGCGCCATGGCGCAGCTTAAGGACGATTGCTTCGCTTTCGGTGATGCGCTTATTCCATTCGCTTCGGCCATGGATGATTTGCTGTCCAGACTCGAGACTGTCGTGGCCAGCGAAAGCGTTCCTCTGAACCAGTCCGTTGGCAGGGTCCTGGCTGTCGACGTTGTTTCTGACCGGAATGTGCCACCCCATGACAACAGCGCTGTTGACGGTTATGCGGTGTTTTTTTCCGATCTCGATGCAGATGGTGAAACCCGTTTGCCGGTGAGGGGGCGGGTTGCCGCCGGCCATCCGCTGGGTCGCGAAGCACGTCCGGGAGAAGCAGTCAGGATATTTACCGGCGCGCCGATGCCGGATGGCATGGATACCGTCTTTATGGAAGAGGATTGCGCGCCGGATGGCGATGACATCCTTCTTCCCAAAGGATTGAAGCAGGGCTCAAACCGCAGATTTGCCGGCGAAGACGTCAAGGTGAATGACGTGATCGTTAAGGCGGGGGCGCGGTTGCGGGCCCAGGAAGTGGGCCTTTGCGGTTCCGTCGGCTGTGACCGGCTTGATGTATTCAAACCTCTGCGCGTGGCCGTATTTTCTACGGGTGATGAGGTTCGTGACCCGGGCGGCTCAGCACCAGCCGGCTGCATCTACGATGCCAACCGGTATACGGTGATGGCCATGCTGCGTCAGCTTGGGGTGGAAATTACGGATCTGGGTATTCTGCCGGACAATCAGGCAGCAATTGCCGATGCACTGGCTGATGCGCAGGTCGGGCACGACGTTCTGTTGACGTCCGGCGGGGTTTCCGCTGGCGAAGAAGATCATGTGAAGGCCGCCGTTGAAAGTCAGGGCAGTGTCCATTTCTGGCGCTTGGCGATAAAACCGGGCCGTCCGATTGCCTTGGGTCAGGTTGGTCCGGCGGCGTTCATCGGCTTGCCCGGCAATCCGGTCGCCGCGATGGTGACGTTCCTCATGATCGCACAGCCGATGCTGCGCAGATTGGCGGGTGAGACCCGCTATACCCCGGCAAGACTGCGTGTGCAGGCCGATTTCCCCTACAAAAAGAAAACCGGCCGCAGGGAATGGGTGCGGGCTGGCCTTGGGCTTGATGACGAGGGCAAGCCTGTTGCCATTAAACATCATTCCAGCGGTGCCGGTATTCTGACGTCGATGGTCGCCGCCGACGGGCTGGTGGAACTGGAAGAAACCGTTGAGCGCCTGCAGGCAGGGGATATGGTAACATACTTACCGTTTAGTGGTTTATTGACAGGATGACTGCGTGAAGATTCTTTATTTCGCATGGGTGCGTGAACGTGTCGGCGTTTCATCGGAAGATGTCAGCAGGCCGGACCATGTCGGCACAGTTGGCGAACTGATCGCTTGGCTTCGCGCGCGTGGAGATGGTTACGGGGAAGCCTTCGCCGATATTGAGCATGTCCGTGCGGCGGTAAATCAAGAGCACGTCGACACCTCGCATCCGCTTGCTGACAATGACGAAATTGCTTTTTTTCCGCCGGTAACCGGGGGCCTCGGATGATCAGGGTTCAGGAACAGGATTTTGATCTTGGTGCTGAATTACAGCAGATGCGCGAGGGCAATACCGCGATTGGCGGTTTGTGTTCATTTGTCGGTCTGGTCCGGGACATGGCCGGCGATGCCAATATCGGCGCCATGACGCTGGAACATTATCCCGGCATGACTGAGCGGGCGTTGGAGGAAATCGAGACAGAAGCGCATGCACGATGGCCATTGGAAGCAACACTGATCATTCATCGATATGGGCGGCTTCAACCCGGTGATCAGATCGTCCTCGTTGCGGCGGCTTCGGCACATCGTGAAGCTGCCTTTGATGCCTGTCATTTTCTGATCGATTATCTGAAAACCCGTGCCCCGTTCTGGAAGTTGGAAGAAACACCCGATGGGCCGAAATGGGTTGATGCCCGGTCCAGTGATGATGCCGCCCAGAAACGATGGGCCGTCAAAGGGGGTGTCGAGTGAGCCGGGGCAAGGATGATGATCCTTATTATCCGGGGCCACTGAAAGCTTACGAAGATCTGACGTTTTTACACAGCCGGGACGGCCGGTCGTTAAGAATTCTGGCCGAGTATCTTGAACCCGAAGCGCGCTTCGAAGCCTATAATATTGCCGATACCATTGTTTTTTTTGGCTCGGCCAGGATCAAATCACGGGAAGAGACAACCAAGCTTCTGGATGCAGCCAAGCGTCATAATGGCGATATCGTCGGCGCTGAACGCGACTACAGGATGTCACAGTATTATGAAGCCGCCCGGGAATTATCCCATCGTCTGACGATCTGGTCCAAAACCCTGGAAGGATCCAGGCGGCGTTTCGTTGTTTGTACCGGCGGCGGTCCCGGTATTATGGAAGCCGCCAACAGGGGAGCATCGGAAGCGGCCGGCATCAACATAGGCCTGAATATCTCGCTGCCGCACGAACAGCATGAGAATCCATACGTCACCCGCGAGTTGAGTTTTCAGTTTCATTACTTTTTTATGCGCAAATTCTGGTTCATGTATATGGCCAAGGCGATGCTCGTGTTTCCGGGTGGCTTTGGCACGATGGACGAATTTTTTGAAACGTTGACCTTGATCCAGACCAAAAAACTGAAAAAGCGGATACCGACAGTGCTTTTCGGTAAATCCTTCTGGGATGATGCATTCCATATGGAGGCCCTGGTTGAGGCCGGAACGATTGCGGCTGAGGATCTGGATCTGTTTTTTATGACGGACAGTATGGACGAGGCTTTTGATTACGTGACGGCGGAATTGATGCGACACGCCCTCGGCAATCCGGGCGGTTATCTGTAAACTGTCCCTATTGCCGATATTGGTCAACATGCGTACGCTGACGGGGTCGAGTATACCCAGAAAGGGGAGGGGCGATTGCCTGAGAACATCTACTCACAAACCTATAAGGCTGGCGAAGTCATTTTTCGCCGCGGCCAACAAGGCGAGCACGCATATTTTATTGAGCGTGGAACAGTTGACGTCATCATTGAAAAGGATGGCGCAGACTTCATCATCGCACAACTTGGTGCCGGCGAAATCATAGGCGAAATGTCGATGATCGACGATGCGCCACGTTCGGCGGATGTGATCGCGACAACTGAGACGGAATTGATCGTTATACAGCGCTCGCGATTTATCAAGCCGCTGACCTCCGCAGACCCGATGATGAACCTGATTTTGCGGGTGGTCCTGACGCGGTTTAGAAATGCCCAGAACCGTTACTCAGGCCTGAATGTGAACCCGGATACGCAGAACGGCTCGCTGGAAGAAATTCGCGAGCTTGCATTTCAACGCATCCATGACGAGCGCGATTTGTTGCGCGGGCTGGAAGCGCAGGAATTCGAGATGCATTACCAGCCGATCATCTGGCTTGAGAGCGGCAAGCTGGCCGGCTTTGAAGCCCTGATGCGATGGCGCAAGGGCGATGGATCATTCATCTCGCCGGGACAATTCATTCCGCTTGCCGAGAATACCGGGTTGATTGTCGAATTGGGTCGATTTGCACTTGAAACCAGTATGCGCGACCATCGTCTGTTCGCAGAAGCTTTTGGCAAAGTATTCCCTGACGACCTGGCGCCGTTTATGAGTACCAACGTATCGGGATTGCAGTTATCGAACCTGGATGAGATTGACCTTATCGGCGCCATTATCCACGACAGCGGGGTTGATCTGTCGCAGGTTAAACTGGAAATCACCGAGACGCTGATGGTTGAAAATCCGGACCATGCAGCAGAGGCACTCAGAAAACTTAAAGCGCTCGGCATTTCCCTGGCCATCGATGATTTCGGTACCGGTTATTCCAGCCTCAGTTATCTGCACATGTTCCCGCTGGATACCCTGAAAATAGACCGGGCATTCGTCAACAGCATGGATGAGACGGAAAATAGCCGACGTATTGTCCATAGCATCATCGGATTGGCGCAGGCTCTGGAGATGAAAATCGTCGCTGAAGGTATTGAAACAGAAAAGCAGATGATGCGCCTCAGGGAACTCGACTGCGATTACGGGCAGGGTTATCTGTTTGCCCGGCCGCAACCGGTAGCGGATGTGCTGGCTCTGATCCATTCAGCCAAGATCTGGCAATATTAGTCATTTTCAACTGCGCCCACGCGGTGCGACACTGCTCTCCCTAAAGACGGAGGATTGCGATGAAATATAGGCTCGGTGAGCATCGGGTCACGACCCGTGGTGATGATTACTGGATTGCCCCCAACGCAACCGTCATCGGCAAGGTGACGCTCGAGGCCGGGGTCAGTATCTGGTTCGGAGCCGTCATCCGCGGCGACAATGATCCGATCATCATTGGCGAAGGGTCCAATGTTCAGGAAAACTGCGTCTTGCACACGGACCCCGGCTACACGCTCAGCGTGGGCCGGAACGTGACCATCGGCCATCTGGCGATGCTGCACGGCTGCACCATCGACGACAATTCACTGATCGGCATTGGCGCGGTGATACTGAACGGGGCGAAAATCGGCAAAAATTGCATCATCGGGGCCAAGGCGGTGATCACCGAGAATACAGTCATCCCTGACAATTCGCTGGTGGTACGGCGCACCGGGCCGCATCATCAGGCAGGTCAAACCGGAAGTCATCGCCGATCTGACGCGGACCGCCGAGCATTACGTTGCACGCTGGAAAAGGTTCAAGACAGACATGGTCGAGGATGGTGCCTGACCATGCTCCCCATCGATCATTTTTTCGAGCGGCCCAGCGCTTCCCGGACGAATCGCCGTCAGAGACAACCAAACTGATATCACCTACGCCGAATTGGCAGAGCGCACGAATGCGCTGGCTGCAGCCCTGCAGTCGATTGATCCGAAACCGCAAAGCCGGGTCGGTATCTGCGGCTACAATACGTACGAGCATTTGCTGGCGTGGCTGGCGACGTTTGCCGCCGGTAAAACGTGGATTCCCTTGAACCCCAGAAACGGCAAACCGGAACTGGATCGTATCTGTCAGGTCACCAGCCCGAGCATTGTCTTTGTCGATGGCGATTGCGACGACAAGATCGATACGGGTTCAGCGACGCGGATTACGGGGAAGCCCGGTACCGATACCGTCAACGGGCAGTCCCTTGCCGATCTGGTTGCCGCGCACGCCGGTCAGCGCCCGGTGCGCCATGACCTGAGCCTCGACGATTTGCAGGCGATCAAGTTTACCGGTGGATCCAGCGGTCAGCCAAAGGGCTGCATGCAGACATATCGGGTATGGAATTCATGCATCACCACGATGCTGCACGAGTTTGGTTTTGACTGCGATGACCGGAACCTTCTGGCTGCCCCGATGACGCACGGCACCAACACACTGATCATGCCGACTTTTGCCGTCGGCGGTATGCAGGTGTTCATGGGGTCCGCCAAGCCGGCATCGATCATTGATGCCCTGGAACGGGAAAAGGCGACGAGCATTTTTCTGCCACCGACCGTGATTTACATGATGCTGGATGAGCCGGGTGTGGCGGAGCGTGACTTTTCAGCACTCAAGCATCTGATTGTCGGTGGTGCGGCGATCCGCAAGGACGAAGTGCCACGCGCCATGAAGGTCTTCAACAATGCGCTGGAAACCTGTTTTGGTCAGACAGAAGCACCACAGATCGCCATCTGCATGCGTGCGGACGACTGGGCTAAGCCTGAAAACTGGGCCTCGACCGGACGGGCGACATGCCTGACCCGGGTTGAGATCATGGACCCGGATGGCAAGATTCTGGCGACGGGTGAAACAGGCGAGATTGTTCTCAAAGGCGATCTGGTGATGAAGGGCTATCTGGATATGCCCGACAAGACGGCCGAAACCATTATTGATGGCTGGCTGCATACGGGAGACGTCGGCATCATCGACGAGCGGGGCTTCGTCTATATCAAGGACAGAATCCGCGATGTGGTCATAACGGGCGGCTTCAACGTCTACCCGAGCGATGTTGAGGCGGTGCTGGGTCTGCACCCTGCTGTCACAGAATGCGTTGTCTTCGGCGTGCCGGACCGTAAATGGGGTGAAGCATTGACCGCTGCCGTTGAGGTCAGGGCGGATGCGGACGTCACCGGTGACGAGATTGCGGCCTTCGTCAAAGAGCGTCTGGATTCTGTTAAAACACCCAAGATCGTCCACATCGTCGATGAGCTGCCACGCTCTCCGGTCGGCAAAGTGCTCAGACGCGAAGCCAAAGTGATGTTTACGCCGAAAGACGGGGAGGATGCGGCATGAGTGAGTCAAAAAAGCCAACGACACGATTGGCAACGCACACCAACGAAGAGCTTTATTACCGCGACAGCGGTCTGGTTGCCGAGCTGATGGGCAAAGTCTCCTTCACGGAAATGATGTTCATGCACATCATGGGGCGCAGGCCAAGCAAGGGTGACGTCGTCATCCTTGATGCCGTGCTGGTGACATTGATGGAGCATGGCCTGACACCGAGCGCCATCGCGACACGCCTGACTTATCATTCAGCACCGGAAGCGCTGCAGGCAGGGGTCGCTGCGGGGCTTCTGAACGTCGGTTCTCAATTCGTCGGTACCATGGAAAATGCGGCCAAGCTGTTGATGGTTCTGCTTGAAGACGCGGACGGTTTTGATGCGGCTGCCCGGCGGGAAATCAAGGCACTGCGCACAGCTAAGAAGCCTTTGCCTGGCTTCGGGCATCACCTGCATAAACCCGATGATCCGAGAACGGCGCGTCTGTTTGAAATCGCGCTGGCCGAAGACGGCATCACGGGAACCTATATCGATGCCATGAAACGCCTGTCGGCGATCATCGATGATGAACTGGGACGACACCTGACAATCAATGCGACCGGTGCGGTTGCAGCGGTAATGCTGGAGATCGGTGTTGAGCCTGAAATCATGCGTGGGTTTTCGGTGATCAGCCGCGCCGCCGGTCTGGTCGCCCATATCCGCGAAGAACAATCCAATCCGACGGCCAGGCACATCTGGGATGTGGTCGAAGAGACCGTCCCCTATGTCGGCGATGCGCCAATCGATGAAAACGAAGGACACTGAATTATGTTCTGGAAAACGGATCAACCCCATGGTTTGCCGCACAGCCCGTTTAAAAGCTGTATTGTTCCAAGGCCGATCGGCTGGATCTCGACGATCGGGCCAGATGGCGTCGCCAATCTGGCGCCCTATTCCTTTTTCAACGGCCTTACCGATGACCCGCCGATGGTGATGTTTGCCAGCGGCGCGCGTTCTGCCGATGCCCCGAAAGACAGTATCTATAATGTTGAGCAGACCGGGGAATTCGTCTGTTCAATGGTTTCTTACGACTTGCGCGACGTGATGAACGAAACCAGCGCTGCTTACGGGCCTGAGGTTGATGAAGCGGGGATCCTCGGGATCGAGATGGAGCCGTCCGAACTGGTCAAGCCGATGCGGGTCAAAGCCGCGCCGATCCATATGGAATGCAAGTACTTCGACACCATGCATCTGCCGAAAGACAGGTTTGGCGGTGCAAATGATATCTGTGTCGGTTTCGTTGTCGGCATCCATATCCGGGACGAATTTCTCAAGGACGGATTGGTTGATATCGAAAAAATCCGCCCGCTCGCGCGTCTCGGTTACATGGATTACACATCCGTACAGGAGATCATGACACTCCACCGGCCAAGCCTGAAACCGGCGGCGGAGTAGACGTTACGCCTTAGGTGCTGTTTTGACTGAGCGTATTATTTCATCTACTTCTTTTTTGCGTTTGTCAAAAAAGTGCATCGCTGGCGCTTCATAGAGAATATAATAGAATTTATCATTTTGTTGCGCGCCGACGAGGAGAGCACGTTTTTTCAGCCCGTCTGTAGTATAATAATCGAATTCTGCTCTTATCCCCTGCCAATTCCCGAACGGTTCCGGGTAAATTTCTGTAACTGTTAGTCTCTCAGCGCCGATGGCGACGAAACTATCTGTGATGAATTGTTGTAGTTCGATCAGCGAAAGATTCTTCTTGTATGGCGGCTGTTTCTCTTCGCCCGGTCCAGTGAGCAAACGTTCATCTTCCTTCACGCCCGCTGAAACATGAACGGCACCCAACACCGGCCCATCCTTTGTATACGTGCGCAAATGGCCAAACTCGGCAAGGCTCCAAGGGTCATTGAGATTAATTGAATATGCGTCGCCTATGTCAACTTTCCCGACTGGTGCGAGTTTGAAGGCCGTGCAGGCACTCAACATCAGCAAGAGGCAAATAACAGTTAATTTTTTCAAGACGTTAGTCCTCCGGCATTTTTCATCATATACTGGATAAGTTTTAAATCTTCTGCAGCTGGTTTCAATTTCAGGTATTGCTCGAGTGCCTCTCGTGCTTTTGCGGGATTAGATTTTTTTAGATAGATAAGTCCTGCAGCACGGTAAGCTTCGGCTGGCGCGTCGGGTAAGCCGATGCTTTCTTCGTAAGCCCGTAAAGCGCGATCAATGTCAGCTTCGCGTTCAGCCACATCCTCGGCGTCTTTATCGGCATCCTTGTTTCTGTTTCTGAATACCTCACCCCGGAAGTATGCGATTTGAGCTTTGTCATGGCCGTATTCGGCCAGGATATTCAAAAGCTCCAATGATGATTTCCAATTGCGCAGCCGCACTTCATCCTGAAGGAATTGGAATTTCCAAGGCCCGACGATTCTATCGAAACGCTCTTTGTTCGTGGTCCCCCATTTGTCGGGACCTTGTAGTTTATCTGCGATTGCACCGAGTGTGACGATACGTTCACCGATTGAGGGGTGGGTGCTGGCAAATGGGGTGGATGTCGAGACGTCGTTCGAATCAGTATCGGGATCCTTTTCCCGCAATAACAATGTCCAGATATTTGATGCTTCCCGTGTATCGTAGCCGCGAAGATGCATGAGGTTGATGCCGATCAGGTCCGCCTCGCGTTCGTTGTCCCTGCTGAATGAATAAACTGACCCTAGCATTGCCAATTGCATCAGGTCCCCTGCCGCAGGGACACCCAATCCAGCGGCAAGCATGCCGAATACCAGACCGAAGTCCTGTTTGGCGATGGCGTCCTCCAGACGCTGTATGGAGTGTCTGCGAATGTAGTGCCCGATTTCATGGCCGAGAACGGCAGACAATTGTGCTTCGTTTTGCGCCCGCAGCAAGAATCCGGAATAAATCGACATCATACCGTTTGGGGCCATTGTCGCATTGAACAGGGGAATACGTTGAATGTATACGCGCACATCGCTGCAGTAAGGTCCGCTCATCGTGCATACAAGCTCAGTGAGGTAGGTGTTCAGGTTTTCGTCGAGTATCCGGTTTCCTGCGGTTTTGCTTTTCTCTTCGGATTTGTCAATTGAGAGCCACAGGCCTGCCTCACGCGTATCCATTGCGGGACGTACGCCGGGTGGAATATCGGCGTAGGCGTAGGGGTCAGTCCCAATCTCAAAAGAGATATCGGTGATGCCGATCGCATTGTTGCCTGAAGGGATGGCAGTGTTGACAGATGAGTCTGTACCATCGCTTGCACCTGAATTGGCGGGAATCCACTTACTCACGCCGGTTGTCTGACAGCCAACCAAAAATGGAGCGACGACCATTGTGACCGCAGCAATTTGGCGCTGGACCAAATTCACTTCGGAAATTCCAGCATAAGCGACGTGAGAGTTTCTTTCGCAGGCTGTTCTGTGCGGAGATCGCCTGCAGCTCGAGCGAGTTGGTTAAACCAGGCAAATTCGCCAGTTTTGAGGTCGACAAGTGCGGCAACGCCTAACTGTACACCGCCCTGTAGAGCGACGCCAAACAGGAGAGCTGCAACGGCTATGGCGGCGGCCCGTTCTGCTGTCGCGTAACTGTCTTTTACTGTAATGAACAGGGCATAGTCAGCATCGTAACGCTCGCCAAGTGATTTTACGGTTTCACCCATGCTCCAGTCAAAAGCCTCACCCTTACTCGGGAGTGCGTATGCGGGAATATAGTGGTGAAGCGATATTGCCGAGCCAACTGCTGTAAAAAGTTTAACGAGTTGTTCGTTGTGCGATGTAATATCCGGTTCGCCCTGTGGGGGGACGTAGGTGATGATTTCAACATTACGTGATGCGAGGAATTCCGAAAGCGAAGTGTTCAAATGCCCGTTCGCAGCTTCTGTCCAATCGGCACGAATTGAAGAGACGCCGCCAAGCGAGACTTCGCTCAATTCAACGTCCATGGGCATTACAAGAAGGCGGACACGATTTTCCGACCGTTTGAGGACCTCATTGGTATAAACAGCCGTTGTCTGGCATGCCGACAGTAGAAAAACGAGAGCCGTTGCAAAGACGATTAGCCGTGCGCTCTGTGTGCGGAATATCGCCATCTTAATCATTCCCTCCCCGAAGTGATCATTAACTGCAGATTGCATTAAAACGATTATCTATCGCAATAAAATATATCTCCAATACGAAAATATCCTTGAAGTCATTCTCACCATTTGCCCTATGCAAGGACGTGGGCTATTTTTTGCGACCATTCAGGGAGGAATAAATAATGCCGAAAAGCGTCACACTTACAGCAGCCGATGGTCATACGTTCGATGCCTACCGTGCCGGCCCCGACGGAAAGCCATTGGGCGGTGTCATCGTTATCCAGGAGGTTTTCGGTGTTAACGTGCATATCCGCGATCTGGTCGAGCGCTGGGCTGCCGTTGGCTATACGGCCATCGCACCGGCTCTTTATGATCGTTGGGAACGTAACTTCGAAGTCGGCTACGAGCCCGCCGATATTGAGCGTGGCCGGGCGCACAAAGCGACGGCGAACAAACATCTGGATGGCGTTATGGCCGATGTGGATGCAGCCCGCGCGGCCATTGCAGATGCTGGACGGACCGGCGTTGTCGGTTACTGCTGGGGCGGCTTTGTGACGTATCTGGCGGCATGCCGTCTCGATATCCAGGCGGCCAGCGGCTATTACGGTGGCGGTATTCACGAGGTTGCCGGCGAAACGCCGAAATGCCCGACCATTCTGCATTTCGGTGACGGCGATGCGTCGATCCCGTTGAGCGATGTCGAAACTGTCCGCAAGGCACAGCCAGCTGTGGGCATACATATCTATCAGGCTGGTCATGGCTTTCATTGCGATATGCGGGGCAGCTATGACCCGCGTGCCGCCGCCATCGCCGGTATGCGCACCACGCAATTGTTTGAAGGCGTGCTCAGACGTGGAGAGAGCGCATGAGCGATCATGCGACACCACCGGTGATCGGCATTATCGGCGGCAGCGGACTCTACGAAATTGAAGGACTTGAGAACGCCCGCTGGGAAGCGGTTAAAACACCGTTCGGGGAGCCGTCCGATGAAATCCTGCATGGTACTCTTGGCGGCGTCGAACTGGCATTTCTGCCCAGGCACGGCCGCGGTCATCGTATCCCGCCGTCGGATCTGAATTATCGCGCCAATATTGACGCACTGAAGCGCCTGGGATGTACCGAGATCATTTCCCTGTCAGCCTGTGGCTCGCTCAAGGCGGATTATCCGCCGGGCACCTTCGTCATAGTTGACCAGTTTATCGACCGTACTTTTGCCCGCAACAAAAGCTTCTTTGGCGAGGGGCTGGTGGCGCACGTCGGGTTCGGTCATCCGGTCTGCTCAAGGCTCGGCGACGCACTGGCCGAAGGCCTTGCCCAACTCGATATCCCGCATGCCAGGGGCGGCACATACCTCGTCATGGAAGGGCCGCAGTTCTCGACGATTGCCGAGTCCAATCTTTACCGCTCATGGGGTTGCGATGTCATAGGCATGACCAACATGCCGGAAGCAAAACTCGCCCGTGAAGCCGAAATGTGTTACGCGACCGTTGCCATGGTCACTGACTTTGACTGCTGGCATCCGGACCATGATCACGTCACGGTCGAAGCGATCATTGCCGTTCTGGTCGGGAATGCAGACAAGGGCCGCGCGCTGGTCAAGGATGTGGTGCCGCGCCTTTCCGGTCGGACAACGCTTTGCCACAACGGTTGCCACACGGCGCTTGAACACGCCATCATTACGCATCCGGATGCCCGCGACCCTGGTATCGTTGCCATGCTCGACGCGGTTGCCGGCCGGGTGCTCTAGAAGGGGTTATCCATGAAAGTTGACGGCACGCCCTATCGCACCATCTGGCTGGCCGACGACGGCTGGTCAGTCGAGATTATTGACCAGACACGTCTGCCGTTCGATTTCGTCACCGTGCGGCTTAAGACGGTTGATGATGCTGCCAGAGCGATCAAAGACATGCTGGTTCGGGGTGCGCCCCTGATCGGTGCGACGGCGGCCTACGGCATGGCGCTGGCGATGCAGGCTGATGCCTCGAACGAGAGCCTTGGCAACGCCTATGACAAGCTTGTTAGCGACCCGGCCCACCGCGGTCAACTTGCGCTGGGCGCTGGATGAAATGTCACGTCTGCTGGAGCCGTTGTCTGATAATCAGCGCTCGGTCGCTGCGTACCGGCGCGCTGCCGAGATTTGTGACGAGGATGTGGCGATCTGCTCTTCGATTGGAGATAACGGCCACAAACTGATCAGCGATCTGCACGCCAAGAAGGGCGGGAAGGACAGTATCAATATTCTCACCCATTGTAATGCCGGGTGGCTGGCAACCGTCGACTGGGGCACGGCACTGGCGCCGATCTACAAGGCCTTCGATGCGGGCATTCCCTTGCATGTCTGGGTTGATGAAACGCGCCCCCGCAATCAGGGAGCCAGTCTGACAGCGTGGGAGCTTGGCCGTCACGGCGTGCCGTTGACGATCATCGCTGACAATGCTGGCGGCCATCTGATGCAGGAAGGGCGCGTTGATATGTGTATAGTCGGCACCGACCGGACGACGGCGGCGGGTGATGTCTGCAACAAGATCGGCACGTATCTGAAGGCACTGGCAGCGCACGATAATAAAGTGCCGTTCTACGTTGCGCTGCCGTCACCGACCATCGACTGGACCCTGGAAGACGGGATGGACATTCCGATTGAGGAACGCTCCGCAGATGAAGTTACGAAAATCCAGGGCAAAACGGCTGCGGGTGACGTTGTCACCGTCGAGATCGTGCCCGAAGGTGCCAGGGGCGGCAATCCGGCTTTTGACGTCACACCGGCGCGTCTGGTGACCGGCCTGATCACAGAGCGCGGTGTCTGCAAGGCATCCAAAGGCGGACTGGCCAGAATGTTTCCGGACATGGCTAAGCATTAATCTGATTCCGGCATTTTTAATTCGCTGCTTTCAGCGCTAAAATAGACGAAATCGTTCTTTGGGAGGAACGCCATGAAACTGACCGACGCGCAACTCGCGGAATTTGATGAGAAGGGCTATCTGTTTTTGCCCGGCCTGTTTTCGAAGGACGAAGCGGCGGTATTGAAGGCTGCTGCCAGGGATATCTATGCGTCCGATCGTGAAGAAGTATGGCGTGAGAAATCCGGGGTGCCGCGTATTGCCTTTGCTGCGCATACCTATGATGAGGCGCACAGGATGCTGGGTGCACACCCGCGCCTGGTCGAGCCGATCATGCAGATCCTCGGCGAACAGGTCTACATGCATCAGTACAAGATCAACGCCAAGGCAGCCTTTGACGGTGATATCTGGCAGTGGCATCAGGATTTTGGCACATGGCATCGCGACGACGGCATGCCCGAAGCGCGCGCCATGAATATTTCGGTTTTCCTCGATGACGTGACGGCGGCAAACGGGCCATTGCTGTTTATTCCGGGCAGCCACAAGAAAGGCGTGGTTGAGGCCGGGCATGATCTGGAAACCACAAGCTATCCGTTGTGGACGCTGGATCGGCAATCGGTGCTGGAGTTGGCAAACGAAGGCGGCGTCGTGGCGCCGACCGGCGCGCCGGGATCCGTTTTGCTGTTTCATGGCAACCTGGTTCACGCCAGCCCGCCGAACATTTCACCCTGGGACCGGGTCATCGTTTATCTGAGCCTGTGTGCTGTTTCCAACCACATCACCAAGTTCACCCGAAAGCCGTGGATCGCGCATCGCGATTTCACGCCGATTGAGCCTTTGGCTGACGATTGCCTGTCCTCGTTCGCGGAAAGAACAGCCGCCAGATCTGCAGCGGAATAAATTTATGAAAATCCTGATTACGGGCGGCACCGGCTTTCTCGGCCGTCTGATTGCCGAACGTTGCGTCGCACGGGGTGACGCGGTGAGCTTGTTCGATATCGCTGTGCCGGAGCAGGGGCTTGGCACGCTGGATGGCAAGGTTGATATCGTCTGTGGCGATATTACGGATATTGCGACAGTTCAGCGCGTGATCAAAGGCTGCGATGCCGTGGTGCATCTGGCTTCAATGGTCAGCGCCGGGTCGGAAGCGGATTTTGATGCTGCCATGCGGGTTAATCTGGATGGGGGTCGGGTGGTTCCGAAGCGGCTAGCGCGAACGGCCCGGCAACGAAGGTGCTGTTCACCTCAAGTCTGGCAATTTTTGGTGGGGAGGCGATGCCGTCGCGGGTTGATGCGATGACCCGGCCGTTGCCGCAAAACACCTACGGCATGACCAAAGCCGTCATGGAAATGCTGATCAATGACATGAGCCGCAAGGGCTTCATCGACGGCCGCGTCGCGCGTCTGCCGACGATTATCGTCCGTCCGGGCAAACCCAATCCGGCCGCCTCGAGCTTTGCGAGCGGTGTCATCCGCGAACCCTTGACGGGCGATGTCTGTAACCTTCCGGTGGATCGGGACCTAACGCTTATGGTGGGCGGTTACCGGAATTGCATTGATGGCTTGATGGTGCTGCTGGATGCGTCGGCGGATAAATTTGGCGACGACCGGGTCGTCAATCTGCCGAACCTGACCACGACCGTCACCCGGATGATCGAAACCACGGGCGTAGTCGCGGCCAGGCACGGTATTCAGCTTGGCACCATCGTTGATACCCCGGACCCGGCGGTCCGTGCCATCGTCGGCAGTTGGCCGGTGGCGATGGATGCGACCAAGGCCCTGTCGCTCGGCTGTCCGCAAGACAGCGGCCTTGAAGAGATTATTGAGGATTTTATCGCCGATTATCTGCAGCACTGACGGTCCGTTTCCCGGAACCGAACGGAGAAAGGTATCCGGGACCTGTTGCAGATCGCGACTGGTGTGCCGGGAAATAAAAGAAAGTGGACTGCGGCCTTTTGTTTTTGTCTAGCCTTCGGCGACATCTCTGGCCATTCGGGCGGCGAGGCCGATATAGGCTTCCGGGTCCAGCAGGGCATCGATCTCGCTTTCGGAGAGAGCCGCCCTCACTTCGGCAAGCCCCATCAGGGCATCGCGCATCGAGGTGTTTTCCTTGAAAGCGGATGTGCAGGCATGATGCAGGATATCATGGGCTTTCTGCCGACCCAGTTTTTCGCCCAGCGACATCATCACCGCTTCGCTCAGCGTCAGGCCATTGGTGATGTCGAGATTGCGCCGCATGTTGGCAACGCGCACATCCAGTCCTTCACAGACGACGATCGTCTTGGCCAGTGCCGCATCCGTCTGGCAGAGCGTGCGGGCGATAAATTCCCGTTCCGTCTGCAGGGAAATTTTGTCGCGTTCGTGCTCGCCGATCAGGGTCTCAAAAGCCAACGGCACCGCGGAGCGAACAGTACGGGCCAGGGCAACGACGCTTTCGCAGATCGCGGGGTTGCGCTTGTGTGGCATGGTTGACGAGCCAACCTTGCCGGACGGGTTCGGTTCCTCGACTTCCTGCAACTCGGTTTTCTGCATCAGATACACTTCGTGGGCGATTTTTCCACAGGACCCGGCAATCATCGCCATCAGAGATATGAGCTCGACCAAGCGGTCGCGAGCCGTGTGCCAGGTAATCGCAGGCTCACCCAGTTCCAGATTGTCCATCAGTTTGCCGCGTACGGCGAACCCCTGATCGCCAAGGGCCGCCAGTGTGCCGACGGCACCGCCAAATTGACCAACCAGCAGGCGAGGCCGCATCTCGTCCATGCGGGTCTGATGGCGGCGCACTTCATCAAGCCAGATCGCGGCCTTGTAGCCAAAAGTTACCGGCTGGGCGTGCTGGCCGTGTGTCCGCCCGGGCATGGCCGTTGCCGCATGGGTCACGGCATGGTCGGTGAGGCTGGCGGAAAGGGCTTCAAGGCGGGTATCGATGACGTCAACGGCATCTCTGATTTGCAAGATCATACCGGTATCGATGATGTCCTGTGTAGTCGCACCCCAATGGACAAACTGGCCGAGGTCATCGGCGCATTTTTCCGCAATCATCCGGACCAGTGGGACGATGGGATGCGCGGTGCGGTCCATTTCCAGCTTCATAGCCGCCAGATCAAAGAGTGCAGCGTCGCTGGCACCCCGGATTGCCTCGGCCGCAGTAACGGGAATAATCCCTAACTCGGCTTCTGCATCAGCAAGGGCAACTTCGACGTCCAGCCACGCTTGTACCGTGCGCCGGTCAGAAAAAATCTCGCGCATGACGGCGGTGGAAAACTGGTCACGAAACAGCTCGCTGTCGATCACATAAGCGCCCATTGAAGCCTCACATTACTGATTTTGATGGTCAATTACGGGCTGTAATTGGACGGCATATGAAGCAGACCGTCAACACGTGCTGCAGGAATATGAAGATGATTCATAACTGATAAGCATTGCGTCAAATTCTAGTGACACAACTAGATAGTTATGTAACTATTTAATATGAGAAATGACCATAAATCCATTCTTGTTAATGCAACGGAAGCCAATCAGCGATTTTCGCGGCTGCTTTCGGAAAGTGAGCAGGGTCATGAAGTCATCATCACCAAGCGTGGCCGCGCCGTTGCCAAGTTGCTGCCGGTTCAGGGCGGGGATGCCCAGGAAAAGAACTTCGGCCAGCCCATCGGCAGTGATCTGCCCGATTATGGCTTACGAAAAACCCTGATCGATACATGTCGTAAAATGAACCATGTCGGTCTTAATCAGGGAACAAGCGGCAACGCTTCGGTCAGGGTTGATGACGGGCTGCTGATTACGCCTTCGGGTCTGGATTACGAAAAGACGGAACCGGTTGATATTGTTAAAATCGATTTCAATGGGAAAGTTTTGCGTGGTCGGCGCAATCCGTCCAGTGAATGGCATTTCCATTGCCGGGTTATGGCGGCCCGTCCCAAGGCTGGTGCTTTGTTACATACCCATTCGATCAATGCGACAACGCTGGCTTGCCTTGGGCGCTCAATTCCGCCGTTTCATTACATGGTTGCCGTTGCCGGCGGACGGGATATCCGGTGTGCGCCCTATGCAACGTCTGGCACGGAAAAACTGGCTGATCCTGTGCTCGAGGCGCTCGATGGACGGTTAGCGTGCACTCATGCGGCCAATCACGGCATGCTGGTTTTGGGGCGGGATATTGAGGATGCCTTTAAAAGGGCTGTTGAGATCGAAACCCTGGCAGCGCAATATCTGAAAGCCCTTGCCGTCGGGAAGCCGCAATTGCTGACGGTGGGTGACATGGACGTCGTGCTCGAGAAATTCAAGAATTATAGCGCCTGGGCTGATCCGAAAGCCCGTTGATCGCGGCCCGAGAGAGATATGAAAATTCCAGCCCTGCCATTTACGTTGACCGATTGGGACAAGGTGGAGCCGGTTAGCCATCCCGGTGAAACGGGCGAGGCAATCTGGCGGACGTTAAACGTCGGCGATATCCGTATCAGGTCGTTGAGTATACGCCTCGGCTATCTTGCCGATCATTGGTGTGACCGGGGCATATTCTGTATGTTCTCGAAGGCGAGCTGACGAGTGAGTTGAAAGACGGCCGCAGCGTCGTCATGAAACCGGGCATGAGCTATCAGGTGTCCGATTTCGGCGATGCGCCGCACCGGTCGCGGACCGAAACCGGTGCAAGGCTGTTCATCGTTGATTAGCCCTGAGCTTAGGTTGATCACATTTTCGTGGCCAGTCTGAATGGAATTGCTGCAAACCGGAATTAGCCTTATATATTCAGTCGAAATCGCGGCAGCCCCCGCGTTTTGGCCGGGTGTCGAAGGTTCGGCATCGCCAATTGGATTTTAAGAAAATGACCAAGATGACTTCCGCACTTGCACCGGTGGTGCTGGGTGGCTTTTTGTGTGTTGTAGCCTTCAGTGCTGATGCACAGAAAGCCCAAAGGCCTGAAGATTCGCAGGTAACGAACGCTAAAGAATGTGCCCAAGGAATTACTGATACCAAGGAAGCTCGTGCCACGAACCCTACGTTGGGCCCGAAAGCTGCCAAGGCCTTCGATGAAATCCTGGAACTCGCTGAAAAGCGATGCGCCAGCAATGAATTCTCGAATGCGGCAGAATTGTTGAACGTGGCACGTGGGATGGTTTCTTCGGAATAGAAGCGCACAACTGTTCGCGGATAAAAAAAGCCCCGGTCATCGACCGGGGCTTTTCTCGTTTGGACTGGCCGGCGAACTGTTAATGCAGATCGGACCAGATTTTACGTTTCAGCGCGTACAGCATGGCGGTCAGCACGATCAAAAACAGGATCACTTTGACGCCGAGATTTTTACGCTGCTCAAGTTCCGGCTCCGAAGCCCAGGCCAGAAAAGTGGAGACATCACTCGCCATCTGGTCTGTTGTGGCTTTGGTGCCGTCTTCATAATCGACAACGCCTTCGCCAAGCGGCGGTGCCATCGAGATGGCATGGCCCGGGAAATATTCGTTGTAGTACTTCCCTTCCGGCAGCTGGAAGTCGGCTGGTGCCTGTTCCTTGTAGCCGGTCAGCAGGGCATGGAGATAGTCAGCGCCAAGCGGAAAACCCTGCGGCTGCAGCATCGAAACGCGGATGGCGGAATCACCCCCCGAACCACGAGCCTTTGTGATCAACGACAGATCAGGCGGCGTCGCTCCACCGTTTGCAGCCGCAGCTGCTTTGGCGTTGGCGAATGGTGCCGGCCAGTGATCGGCAGGCGTCGCCGGACGCTGGAACATGTCGCCTTCAGCATTCGGTCCGTCCTGGACTTCGTAACCGGCGGCGATCGTCTTGATCTGATCATCGTTGTAGCCGAGAGCGCTGAGATTACGGAAAGCAATCAGTTCAAGCGAATGGCAACCAGCGCAGACATTCTTGAATACCTGAAAGCCTCGCTGCAGAGCAGCCCGGTCATAGGTACCGAAAATGCCGTTGAAGGACCAGTCCTTCGACGAGGCTTTCGGGCCGGCGCCGGCGGCTTCGGCGGTCGTTGCCCCTGCAATAAGAGCGGCACCGAGGGCGAAGGCGGTAAGTGTCTTGGTCATCTTCATGGTTTTACTCCGCCGCCTGAGGTGCACCGGTGACCGAAGCAGCAATGCTATCAGGCAGCGGTTTCGGCCGCTCAAGCACGCCGACCAACGGGACAACGATGAGAATATGGAAGAAATACCAGAACGTCGCGAACTGGCCAATTGTTACCAGCATGCCTTCTGGTGCCTGACCGCCTACCCATCCAAGGACGACGCAGTCGATGACGAAAACCCAGAAGAAGAATCGGTTAACCGGGCGGTATTTCGAGGAACGAACCCGTGAGCGATCAAGCCAAGGCAGCAGAAGCAGTGCCAGGATCGACGCAAACATTGCGATAACCCCTGCCAGCTTTGCCGTCATCAGCAGGCCGCCGAGAGAGACAACCTGATAAACCAGATAGTCGCTCGTGAAGGCACGCAAGATTGCGTAGAACGGCAGGAAATACCATTCCGGAACGATATGCGGCGGCGTTTGCAGCGGGTTGGCCATGATGTAGTTGTCAGGGTGGCCGAAGAAGTTCGGTGCAAAGAAGATGAAGAATGCGAAGAAAATCAGCATGATCCCAAGACCGTACATGTCCTTGATCGTGTAGTACGGATGGAACGGGATGGTGTCCTGCTTTTCGTCTTTGATGTCCACACCGGTCGGGTTGTTGGAATGGTGCATGTGCAGCGCCCAAAGGTGAAGGAAGACCAGACCGACAATAACGAACGGCAGCAGATAGTGCAGGGAATAGAAACGGTTCAGTGTCGGGTTATCGACGACGAAGCCGCCCCACAGCAATTGCACGATTGGCTCGCCAACCAGCGGTAATGCAGAGAACAGGTTGGTGATCACGGTGGCACCCCAGAAGCTCATCTGGCCCCAAGGCAGCACGTAACCCATGAAAGCTGTCGCCATCATCGCCAGCAGGATGAAAATGCCGATGATCCAGAGGATCTCGCGTGGCGCCTTGTACGAGCCGTAATACATGACCGCGGAATACGTGAATATAGACGACAATGAAGAACATCGCTGGCGCCGTTCATGTGGATATAGCGGATCAGCCAGCCGTAATTGACGTCGCGCATGATCTGCTCGACGCTGATCGAAGGCAAGTTCGAGGTCGTGCGCCGAATGTAGCTCATCGCCAGCGTGATGCCGGAGACAATCATACATGACAAGGCACGATCCCGGCGAGCGAGCCGAAGTTCCAGAAGTAGTTCAGGTTCTTCGGCGTCGGGTAATCGGTTCAGCTGCATTGATCCATGAACGCAGAAGATCGGCAGGCGATGCTCGATCCAGTTCACGATACGGCTGTTGGATCGGAAATTCGAGGTTCCGACCACTCATAATTATTTTCCCCCTCAGCCGATCAGAACGGACGTGTCAGTGACACAATTGATAGGTCGGCACCGTCAGGTTCGTTGGTGCCGGGCCCTTGCGAATACGGCCGGACGTGTCGTAGTGCCGATCCGTGGCAGGGACAGAACCAACCACCGAAATCACCGGTAGGTTCGCCCTGTTTCTGACCGAGCGGAATGCAGCCAAGGTGCGTGCAGACGCCGACCATAACCAGCCACTCGGGCTTCTGGACACGCGCGGCATCGCTTTGCGGGTCCGGCAGTACGCCGAGATCAACGGTTTCGGCAGCGCCTGATTTCTGCCAGCCGTACGGTGACGGATAAAGACCGGCTTGCCTCGCCAGATCACGGTAATGCTCTGACCAACGGCAATTTGTGAAATATCGACTTCAGTTGATGCCAGCGCCAATGTATCGGCAGCCGGGTTCATCTGATCGATAAACGGCCAGACCGCCAGTGCTGTGCCGGCTGCGCCTACAGCGACCGTGCTCCAGATCAGGAAATCGCGGCGCGTTTGCTCATCGATTTCAGCACCGCTGCTCGTGGGTTGGCCCGCATGTTTTGCGGCTTCGCTCATGGAAATTCCCCTCGATTGACATAGTACCCGTCGCCGCCGAGGCGACGATAATTGTTCATGCCTGTAAGCTGACTGCACTCACCCTTGCGTTCAGCCTGGTAAATCGTAAGTGTGCGACAATGCAAGAATCTAGCACCCACCGGCTTACGATCAAAATACACTTCTGGCAGGCCCCGGAAGCGTTTATCCGTTATACTTGATGACCCAAACGTTGCAAGGGTTTAGATAGGCTGCAAAAGCCTTTATGGAAGCGAATGACAGTCGTTTGCAATGAATTGCGGCACCTGTTTGGAGAAACCATGAATACGTCTGTCAAAGCACCGGTTTCATTGGCCCTTTATCAGCCAGATATTCCGCAAAATGCAGGGAACCTGTTTCGAACCGCAGCCTGTTTCGAAGTGGCGGTGCATGTGATCGAACCCTGCGGATTCGCCTTATCCGATACAAAGATGCGCCGTGCCGGTATGGATTACATGGCCCATGTGGATGTGCGCAGGCATGAGAGCTGGCAACGGTTTCAGGCTGACCGGGCCGCTGATCAGGCTGCTGGCCGGTTGGTTCTGCTCACAACACGGGGTGAGACGATTTTGCCGGCATTCCGTTTTATGGACGGAGATACGTTGTTGCTCGGGCGCGAAAGTGCCGGTGTGCCGGAAGATGTGCATCAGGCCTGTGATGCACGTGTTGTCTTGCCCATGCAAGCCAATGTCCGATCCATGAACGTCGCCGTTGCCGGGGGTATTGCGATTTTTGAAGCACTTCGACAGTTGCATGCCTTGCCCGCCTAAAAATCTGTCGCTAAACCCGTTATCGTAATTGATAGATGTTGCTGCTTGGAGTTGACGGATGAAGAACGCAAACGACCTGCCTTTGGCAACCGATTCCCTGTTTGGCGAGGCCCACAAGGCTCAGGCAGAGACCTGGTTTGCTGAATTGCGGGATAATCTGTGCGCAAGGCTTGAGGCGCTGGAACAATCGGCTGTGTCGCACGCGCTCAATGAAAAATTTGCGCCGGGGCAATTCGAGCGCACGTCATGGCAGCGCGATGGCGGCGGTGGCGGCACCATGGCGGTGCTGCGCGAGGGGCGGGTCTTCGAGAAGGCCGGGGTCAACATTTCCAGCGTATTCGGGGAGTTTTCAGAAGAATTCCGTGGTCGCATACCCGGCGCCGATGAAGATCCGAGATTTTGGGCGTCCGGTGTATCCGTCGTAATCCACCCGCGCTCACCGCTGGTGCCGATTGCGCACATGAATACACGGATGATCGTGACGACCAGGGGCTGGTTCGGCGGTGGTGGCGATCTGACGCCGGTGTTTCCAGAAGAGACGGAAACGGAGCGTTTTCATGCCGCCTATAGGGACGCCTGCCAAAAACACGGTGCCGATTATTATCAGCGATACAAGGACTGGTGCGACGAATACTTCTATCTGCCGCACCGTGGCGAGGCCCGTGGTGTCGGCGGCATCTTCTATGACAATCACTGGAGCGGTGACTGGGACAGGGATTTTGCCTTTACCCGGGATATAGGGAAAGCATTCGTCTCTGTTTATCCGGATATCGCCGCTGACAAGATGAACCTGACTTGGACGCCGGAACAACGCCAGGCGCAGCGAATCAAGCGCGGTCGATATGTGGAATTTAATCTGCTATATGACAGGGGTACGATCTTTGGCCTCAAAACAGGCGGGAATGTTGAGGCGATACTGATGAGCTTGCCGCCTGATGTCGCCTGGCCTTAGACTATGATAATAATAAGGAGTTACAATCTTGGGTATTGAAGTCACTGGCATTGGCGGTCTGCTGATACTGATCGCCGACATCTATGCAATCGTCAAAACGCTGGGCAGTTCAGCGTCAACGGGGTCCAAGGTCCTTTGGGTTATCGTGATCCTGCTGCTGCCAATCCTTGGTGTTATTTTCTGGTTCTTTGCCGGCCCACGAGATTAATTGATTATAAATTAATCAATACGTGTTGTGCAGATTAAAAATTATGCATTAATTGCAGATGAGTTTGCACGCTCGTGGCCCAGAGAATAATTTACTCAACAATTACAGTGCTTTGTCTGCTCCAGGCGGATTGGCATGGCATTTGCTGCGTTGCACCCATGCAGGGCGTCTAGGGTTCCGACCGCATGTGCGGTGTCTGGTCCGAGAGATGCAGCCCGGAACCCGCAGGTTCCGGGAACCACGGCGGGGCAAAATCCCGGGAGATAACCTGCGAGTGGGGTCTGTGACCGCCGTGGACATTCGTTCTTGATTTAGCAGGCCTCCTCGCGACAAAAGGAGGCTTAACCATGAAAGAGGTCTGTGCAGAGGGCTCTTTGCAGCCGTTACGGCGGTATGCTTGATCCTGTCGGCGAGCGTCGACGCAGCGCCGAAGAAAGACTTCAAGATTGCCTGGTCAATTTACGTTGGCTGGATGCCGTGGGCATATGCGGCGGAAAGCGGCATCGTAAAAAAATGGGCCGACAAGTACGGCATCAATATCGAAGTCACGCAAATCAACGATTACATCGAAAGCATCAACCAGTATACCGCTGGCAAGTATGACGGCTGCGTCATGACGAACATGGACGGCTTGTCGATCCCCGCCGGTGGTGGCGTCGATTCAACGGCCTTGATCGTCGGGGATTTCTCTAACGGGAATGACGGCATCGTGATGAAAGGTGCCAAAGGTGTGGCCGATCTGAAAGGCCAGTCGGTCAATCTGGTGGAGTTGTCGGTTTCACACTATTTGCTCGCGCGTGCACTTGATAGTGCCAAGCTGACGGAAAAAGACCTGACGGTGGTCAATACGTCTGATGCGGACATCGTTGCCGCGTTCAAGACACCTGATGTCAAAGCCGTCGTCACCTGGAACCCGCTGCTGTCAGAAGTCGCTGCCGAACCGGGTGCCAAGGTACTCTACACGTCGGCCGACATTCCCGGTGAGATCATCGATATGCTGGTCGTCAATTCTGAAACGCTGGCGGAAAACCCTGCGTTTGGAAAAGCCCTCGTCGGTGCATGGTTTGAAACCATGTCCGTGATGATGAAGGACGATGCTGCAGGGAAGAATGCACGCACCTTTATGGCAGAAAAGTCGGGCACCGATCTTGCCGGGTATGACGCACAACTGGCGACGACGAAAATGTTCTATGATCCGGCAAGTGCCGTGGCATTCACCAACAGCGCGACGCTGATCAAGACCATGGACGTGGTCAGGAAATTTCTGTTCTCGCATGGCATTCTCGGCGAAGGGGCCAAAACCCCGGATTTCGTCGGCATGGCTTTTCCGGGCGGTAAGACGCTTGGCGATTCCGGCAATATCAAGTTCCGTTTCGATCCGGCCTACATGAAAATGGCGGCGGACGGGAAGCTCTGATCGAGGTTTCCTGAAAATGAGACTGATCAACCGCAAGGTGGACGGGGGCGGCTCGCTGATACTGGGCGCGCTGCCGTTCATCTTGCTGTTGATTGTCTACGTCGTCGCTTCGGATGCCAGACTTGACGCCAATGCCAATGACAAGTTGCTCCCCTCTCTTGCCAATATTGCCGACGCCGTTGACCGCCTGGCTTTTCAGCCGGACAAACGCAAAGGTGAATACACGCTTTGGGTTGATACGGCCGCCAGCCTCGGCCGGCTTGCTGCCGGGCTATCGATAGCGACGGCCATCGGTCTCGTGTTCGGCATCGCCATCGGTCTGCTGCCATTGATCCGGTCCGGTTTGGCCCCCGTTGTTACAGTGATTTGCATGGTGCCGCCGCTGGCGATACTTCCGATTCTGTTTATCATTTTTGGCCTCGGTGAAGTTGCCAAGGTCGTGCTGATTGTGATTGGTATCGCCCCCTTCATGATTCGTGATCTGTCGTTTTATGTTGCGCAACTGCCGAGTGAACAGCTGATCAAGGCACAGACTCTGGGCGCATCGACGTGGCAGATCGTGACCCGCGTCGCTTTGCCGAAGATGTTGCCGAAGCTTGTTTCGGCGTTGCGCCTTTCACTCGGTCCGGCGTGGCTGTTTCTGATCTCAAGCGAAGCCATTGCCGCAACCGAAGGTCTCGGCTATCGCATATTTCTCGTGCGTCGCTATCTGGCGATGGATGTCATTATCCCGTACGTGATCTGGATCACGATCCTTGCTTTCGCGCTTGATTACATTCTCAAGCATATCGCCTTGCGCGCTTTCAAATGGCAGGCCGAGGAGCAGGCGTTGTGAGTTTGATCTCGGTTCGTAATGTGCATAAGGGCTATGGGGACGTTCGCGTTCTGGAACGCGTTAATATTGAGATCAATCAGGGTGATTTCTGCGCCGTGGTCGGCGCTTCCGGCTGCGGCAAGACGACGTTTCTGCGTATGCTGCTGAGCCAGGAGAAACCGGATACGGGCACGATCCTGCTCGACGGCACACCGTTGTCGGATGAGCCCGGACCGGACCGTGGCGTTGTGTTTCAACGCTACTCCGTTTTCCCGCATCTGAGTGTCGCCGAAAACCTGATTGTCGCTGCCGAGTTCAGAGCAGCGAAACTGACCGGTCGGCTGTTCGGTGCAGCACGCCGGAAGGCGCTTGAAGACGTGCAGGAGATGATTGACGGCGTCGGTCTCGAGCGCGCACGCGATCTGTATCCGAAATCACTTTCCGGCGGCATGCAACAGCGCCTCGCCATTGCTCAGGCACTGTTGGCGAAGCCGAAGGTGCTATTGCTTGATGAGCCGTTCGGCGCCCTGGATCCCGGCACCCGCGCCGATATGCACCGGATCATGCTCAAACTTTGGAAAAACCTGAACATGACGATATTCATGGTGACCCATGACCTTAAGGAAGGGTTCCGCCTCGGCACCCGGTTATTGGTATTCGACAAGCCGCGCTGGGACCCACAGGAGCCTGATGCCTATGGCGCAACGGTAACCTATGACCTGCCGCTGACCGACGACGAAAAAATTGATTTGGACGCGATGCAAACAGAGGAAACAGATAATGTTCAGAAATGACCCAAGTGAACGACGCCACCATATCGCCGGCACCCGATATCCGGTCCGTGCGCAAGGCTTGCGTCATCACCATCCCGACTTCGACAAGATGCAGCTCAGGGGTTGGCAGGCGGCTATGAAGGAGGGCGATCTTCCAGGTGACGGCTGGAAGAAGGAGCGGGAATGGGCGCTTCGCGTGGGTCTGCCGGGCGCCGACAGTATCGAGGACAAATCGATACCGACATTCGCCCGGGGCGAGCTGCCGCACTATGCCGGCATCAATACATTTCTCAAGGCACCGTATATTGAAGACGTCAAGGAAGTAGGCAACTACGATGCCGCCGTGCTGGGCGTGCCGTTTGACGGCGGCACCACATACCGGCCGGGCACCCGCTTCGGACCACAGGGTGTGCGCCGCATCTCGGCACTCTACACGCCCTACAATTACGAAATGGGTGTCGATCTGCGTGAACAGATGACGCTCTGCGATGCCGGCGACGTTTTCACGATCCCGGCCAATCTGGAAAAATCCTTTGACCAGATCACCAAGGCGATGAGCCACGTGTTCTCTTCAGGCGCGATGCCGATCGTTGTCGGTGGTGATCACTCTATTGGTTTTCCGACGGTGCGCGGTATTGCCGAATGCACGTCCAAGAAAATAGGCATCGTTCATTTCGACCGTCATGCCGATATTCAGGAAAAGGATCTCGACGAGCGTATGCACACGACACCGTGGTTTCACGCCACCAACATGCCAAACGTGTCACCGAAAAATCTGGTGCAGATCGGCATTGGCGGATGGCAGGTGCCCAGAGAAGCGGTCGTTGAAGCCCGCAAACGGGACACGACCATCATTTCCATGTCGGACGTCGAGGAACTGGGCATCGACAGGGTTGCCGAGATCGCCCTCGATATCGCCTGGGAAGGTGCCGATGCCGTCTACATGAGCTTTGATATCGATTGTGTCGATTGCGGTTTTGTCCCTGGGACCGGCTGGCCGGAACCGGGTGGGTTCCTGCCCCGGGAAGTGCTGGCGCTGGTCGGCAAAGTGGCGAAGGAAGGACTTTGCGGCCTCGAAGTCGTCGAAGTCTCGCCGCCATACGACACGTCTGACATCACATCGCTGTTTGCAACACGGGTGATCGTTGATGTGCTTGGAACTCTGGTTGCGCACGGCAAGATGGGTGCACACAAGCATATCATCGACAAACCGAAAACGTTTTGAGGGAGATGAAAAATGCCTCACGACGGACACATCCACACGCATCCGCATGATCACAATCATGCCAGTCATGCCGAGCATCTGCATTCGCATCCGAACAAGCCATCAGGATTGAATAATAGTGATCAGGTTCAGGACTGGATCGATAACTTCATCGCCGGATTTCGCGCCGCACCTGACAAGCCCGGGTTCCTGCGTCTGGCCCGGGTGCCGTTTGAGCTTGATGGCGGAGACGGTGCCGCGACTTTGAAGCTGGTCGACGTCACGATCGAGGATGCCTTTCAGGTTGCCACCGCGTCACCGGCATTTGCTTCGGTTGAATTGGTTTACCATCCCTATCCGGCGCATATGGTCCGCCAGCGTACCGACATGCGGTTTGTCTATGTGTCATTGCAACACCGGCGGGATATCCTGCTGGCCGAGATGGCCGGATTAATTGAGGGTTGATTGAAGCTTGATTGACGGCTGATTGTCGTGTTGCCGGACGCCAGTGGCGGCGTTAACATCCCGCATGGCGCAGCAAGGCTATCAGGCAACATTCATCCGCGGGGGCACGTCCAAAGGCGTGTTTTTCCGTCATGACGCGTTGCCCGAAAGCCTGGAAGAACGCGACCGCATCTTCATCCATGCGCTCGGCAGTCCCGATGCCTACGGGCGGCAGCTCAACGGCATGGGCGGTGGTGTTTCGTCGCTTTCCAAGGCTGTCATTGTCGGGGTTTCCAGTGTCGCCGGTGCTGATGTGGATTACACGTTCGCGCAAGTCGTCATCGACAAGGCGGAAGTGGATTATTCGGCGACCTGCGGCAATCTGTCCTCTGCCGTCGGCCCGTTCGCCGTCGACGGTGGATTGATCAAACCCGTTGACGGCAAGCAGACAGTCCGTGTCTTCAATACCAATACCCGGAAAATCTATCATCGCCACGTTTGAGATCGCCGACGGCGTTTTTCAACCGGTTGGTGAATTCGAGATTCCGGGTGTCAGCGGCACCGGCTCACGCATCCGTCTGGATTACCTCGAGCCCGGCGGCGCAACGTCGGGCATGCTGTTGCCCAGCGGCAATGCCATGGATGTTCTGGATGTCCCGGGTGTCGGTCGGGTTGAAGCCAGTCTTGTCGATGCGTCGAACGCGGTGGTTTTCGTTGCCGCCGAACGGTTCGGGAAAACCGCTACGGAAAGCGTTGCCGAGCTGGAGGCCGACCATAAATTCATGGCTGATCTTGATGCCGTCCGGCGCACCGCCGCCGTCGTCATGGGTCTGGCCAGTACGCCGGAAACGGCGAAACTCGGCAATCCCAAGATCGGCATTGTCGCTAAGGCGGCACCAAGCAAGACCCTGGCAGGCACACAGATTAACATCGAAGACTGTGATCTCGCCGCACGCATTGTCTCCATGGAGCAGGTGCACCGGGTGCTGCCGCTGACCGGCGCCATGTGTCTGGGCGTTGCCTGCCGGATCCCCGGCAGCGTGCCGAATGCGCTGGTCAGGGAACAGCCGGGCGATCTCCGCCTTGCCAATCCTTCCGGTGTTATCCCGGTCGACGCCAAGGTGATCTCCGGTGCAAACGGGATAGCGGCGGAAAGTTGCACCGTCTATCGCACGGCACGCCCGCTGATGTCGGGGCAGGTGCTGGTTCCCGCCGGGTGATGCGCATCACAGCTAAAGCTTTCACTTAACAGCGATAATCGGCTTCCTGGGGACATCCATTGGGGGCTGAAATGAATATGATTTCCGAGCCGGTCGTTGAGCGCCGGCAGCATTACCGCTTGTCTCGCCCGCAGCTTTATCTGCGCCATCTCGGGCATGTGTTTCATACGGTCGAGTGGAGTTACGGCGGATTTGTGGTCGAGGACAAGACATCCCTGCTGCCGGCCGGTGCCTTGCTGACCATTGACGGGCTGACGGACGAGGATACGTACCGGCGTGGCCGCTCACCTTTTACGGTCGACATCCGCGCCCGTGTTATGCGGGTGCTCGCAGAGCAGAAGCAGGCGGCACTGACGTGCCTGAAACTCGACGATGCCGCGTACCGCATCCTGAACGCAATCGAGAATGGTACTAATCCGGCGCGGGCTTACCCAGCCGGATCACGCCCTTGAAATTGTTCGGGTCGACGACTTTGCCTTTGCGGTAGATCGAGATCAGCCCTTCCCGGGCGAGCTTGGCTGCGACACGGCGGGCGGGCTTCATTGCTGAACGCCAGTCGTCGCCGCGTTCGATCCGGGCTGCTTCCGACGGGCAAATGGTCTTGCCGGGCCCACGCTCGCCAAGCAGGTTCAGGATGCAGGCACGCAGCCTGTCTTCAAGATCGCCCGATCGCCCGGCAGGGACTTCATCCCCGGCAGGCATTTCATCAATGTCACTCATCGAACCATTTCCGCCAGGCTTCCCAGCCGATGATATGTTCTGCGACGATCGCATAGCCGCCGCCTTTCGGATGCACACCGTCGCCCTTGATATAATGCTGGTTCCAGTTCGGATCAGCAGCAAGCAGCGTAAAAGCATCCAGATACGGCACGCCCAACTCATCCGCGACACTTTCGAACATGTCGGAAAGCTGTGTATTGCGGCTGGACGATAAATAACGCGCCCGCCCGGGTGCGGACGAGAACGGCATGTCATCGTCGTTGACCGGCATTGGCCCGATCCAGAGTGTCGGCAGCCATTCCTTTGCCTCTGTAATCATGCGTCGAGCCGAAGCCACAGCCTCTTCCGGGGAATTGCGCAAGATGCCATCCTGCATTGCCATATCATTACAACCGAACGAGAAAACCAGTGCGCATGGGTTATCTGCCGGCAGGCGGGCTTCTGCCTCAGCACGCCAGCGGGATTCGATCATCGTCGTCGTGTCGCCACGAATGCCGGTGTTGTACATCGTCACATCATGCCCGGCTGCTCGCTCGTGTTGCATGACACGGCCTGGCCAGCCAAGAAATTCATCGTCGCCGGTGCCGAGTACAAGGCTGTCGCCGATGAAACAAACTCTGAGTGTGGTCATATGTGGTTTTCGTCCTGATCTTCGATGCGTGATCTTAAATACCCCAAACAGGCGTCGCGGTCTGCGGTATAATTACCGGATGCCCACCAGTCCTCGACAGCACTCAGTGCCGAGCCGATTTCAGGCCCGGGAGAGAATCCCAGCGCCTTGACATCATTGCCGCTGATCGGCAGTTGTGGCACCTGCCATGCAAATGCCACCTCAAGCGAGGCAAGACGGCTGGCGGTTTCGGCACTGGGCAATTTGGCTTGATCAGCCAATCGGGCAGCCCATGCCAGAACCAGCGCATCGCCGACGGCTTCGTTGCCGTGCTGGCGGATCAACTGCTTGGTTCTCGGGAGTTCCGGTGGATCTGCAAACACCATTGCCAGCGTTTTCATTTTCTTGAGCCGGTCTTTTTCCCGATTGGACAGTTTCAATCTGTCGGAGAAAGCGTCGATGTCGCATCGGGCGGAGAGTACTGCGCCCAGTCGGCGAACCGGGTCGGGTTTCAGACCTTCGATTACGACCCCGCGGTCGGCCAGCCAAGCCGCAGCCCGAAGCGTGCCGATTTCCGTCGCTTCCGGAAATATCGATTCCAGAACATGAGCATCCCGCATGATGATAAAGGCATCTGCAGGTTCCGGCGCTGCCAGCGTGCGCAGAATTTCATGGCGGATTCGCTCGCCTGAAATATCTTTCAGATGTGGCGCGTTTTTGCGGCAGGCACTGAAGGCTGATGAGTCGTAGGGCGGTCTGCCGTAATGGCCGTAAAACCGGAAATAGCGCAATATCCTGAGATAATCCTCGGCAACCCGATCTTCGGCCCGACCGACGAAACGGACCCGGCCATGTGCCAGATCGGCAATGCCGTCGTGATAATCATAGACATCGCCGTCACGGTTTGCCGACAGGGCATTGATGGTGAAGTCGCGGCGCGAGGAATCGACGATCCAGTCATCAGTGAAGGCGACGACGGCGCGGCGACCATCGGTTTCAAGATCGCAGCGCAGCGTCGTCACCTCAAACGCCTGCCCGTTGACGACAGCCGTAACCGTGCCGTGGGAAAGACCCGTCGGTACGGATTTGATACCGGCTGCATCGAGCCTTGAGATCACCGTTTCAGGGGCCTCAGGGGTGCCGATATCAATGTCGTTGACGGGGCGCTTGGCCAGGGTGTCGCGAACGCAGCCGCCGACAAAACGGACGTCGGCACCACCGGCGCACAGCGCATTCATGACGGCGATGGTATTTGGGGCGCTCAGCCATGGTTCGGGATTGAGTTTTCCGGTCGGTTCCGTGGTGGCATTGATCGAGATCACTGGGGCGGGGCTTTCTCGTACCGGGGCGGGACGATTTTCCCGTTTTCAATACTGGGCGGAATGTAGACTCCCGCATCCGGTTTCACGCCGCCTATCATCGCCAGGGAAATCAGCGAAGCCCCCAGAAACACAAAACCGGCAATGATCGACCAGAATATCGGCCCCTTCTGCAGGCTGGGCTCTTCACCGCCGGTTTTGCGCGCCCTGGCGCGCGCATAAGCATTCCATGCCAGATACATGAGAAAAGGTGCAACCAGCGGCAATACATAGGTGAACATTAATCGGACCATCGTTATTCCACAGGCTCCATTAGTACGTCGTAGAGATTTCGGATCATACCGGCCGTCGCGCCCCAGATGTAATAGCCGCCATACGGCATGGCATAAAACTCACGCTTGGTGCCTTTATAGACACGTGAGTCGCGACGGTGGTTGCCAGCATCCATAAGGAAGGACAGCGGCACTTCAAACACTTCTGCGACTTCAAATTCATCCGGAGCCACAGTATAGCCCGGATCGACAAGGCCAACCACCGGCGTGATCGAAAAACCGGTGCGCGTGACGTATTGATCGAGCCTACCGATGATGCGGACGTGCTTGCGTTCAAGCCCGACTTCTTCCTCAGCTTCACGCAATGCAGCGTTCTCGGCCGTTCCATCGTCGGGTTCGATATGTCCGCCCGGAAAACTGATCTGGCCCGGATGATGTTCGAGGTGGTCGGTGCGCTGGGTCAGCATCATGGTCAGGCCGTCCGAACGTTCAACCAGCGGCACCAGCACAGCGGCCTCGCGGAGTTCTGACAAGGGCACCATACCGGGGTTGAGGTCGTGATCACCCCGTGACGAGGAGCGGAATCCGAACGTCTCAAAAGACCGGTCGAGGCGCTTGATGATGATGGACCTGTTCATATTTCCTCCGACGCCGGTCCCAGCACAAATACTTCCCCAGCACTTTTAACACTCAGCATATCGCGTCCGGCAACCTCTGCCACTACTGCTTTGTCCACAAGCTCATAAAACACGGCCCTGTTGATAAGGGCTTCCGTACCGTCATCAGCGAGGCGAATATAGGGGCGGGGCTGGGCGCTGTCCGGATCCGTGACGACCCGGATCGGGTGTGCCGCATCAGCCGTGACCCAGACATCGACGTTTGTTCTGAATTTGAGGCTGCTCACGCCTTTGTCATTTGTCTCAAGCATCTCGACGACCAAGAATGGTGCGTCATCGACCTTGATTCGCGCCATCTCTGCCGGCGTTATGAGCCAATATTCGCCATCCTCGTCTCGGCGGACCACGGTCGAAAACAAATGGACCAGTTTTTTGCGGGTAATCGGTGTTCCGTGATAGAACCAGACACCATCGGTATTGATACGCATATCGATTTCGCCGCAGACTATCTGGCCCGGGCGAGGGGTCATGCCTTTCGGCGGCGGGCAGGATGATCCCTGATCCGTAGCAAATGTAATATTTTCGACCTTTTCCGGCGTATCGTTCATCCGCTACGCTTCCTTTCCACACTTTGAAGGAGGTTTCGACGTGACAGCGACGACCAGCCCTCAGGATAAAGATAGCGCGATAAGTCTCGAACGCCATAGTCCCATTGCAGAGATCGAGGCCCTGGCCGAACGTATCAGCGCAGCCCGCGCCGCTGTGGGGCAGGCGATTTTTGGTCAGGAGGGCGTGGTCGAGGAGAGCCTGGTCACGTTGCTGGCCGGCGGGCATATCCTTCTTATCGGTGTGCCGGGCCTCGGCAAAACCCGTCTGGTCGAAACCCTTGGCACTGTTTTCGGGCTTGATGACAAGCGGGTGCAGTTCACGCCGGACCTGATGCCCGCGGACATTCTGGGTTCAGAGGTTCTCGAAGAATCCGAAGCCGGCCGTCGTTCCTTTCGCTTCATCAAGGGGCCGGTCTTTGCGCAATTGCTCATGGCTGATGAAATCAACCGCGCCAGTCCGCGTACGCAGTCGGCGCTGCTGCAGGCGATGCAGGAAAAGCGGATTTCCGTTGCCGGGCAATATCATGAACTGCCAAGACCCTTCCATGTTCTGGCGACCCAGAACCCGCTTGAGCAGGAAGGCACCTATCCACTGCCGGAAGCACAGCTCGACCGCTTTTTCATGCAGGTGACCGTCGACTACCCGGATCTGGCAGCAGAGCGGGATATCCTGATCCGGACTACCGGCAATGACGACATCAAGCCGGGGCAGGTGATGGATGCGGAAAGCCTGATGGCGGCGCAAAAGCTCGTACGCTCGATCCCGGTCGGCGAATCGGTCTCCGAAGCTATTCTGACACTGGTTCGCGCCGGCAGGCCGGAATCCTCGGATCTTGCGATGGTACAGGCCAACGTTTCGTGGGGACCTGGCCCCCGGGCCTCGCAGGCATTGATGCTCGGCGTACGCGCCCGGGCTGTGATCGACGGCAGGCCATCACCCAGTATTGACGATGTACTGGCGCTGGCGCGGCCGATCCTGCGCCACCGCATGGCGCTGACATTTGCCGCCCGCGCCGAAGGGATTACGCTTGAAGAGATCATCGGCGCACTTTGTGAACGAATCGGCTGAGGTAAATCATGGCCGAACGCGTTAAGCGTTCTCATCATCAGGCAGAAGCGCTGGCAGCCGGTCTGCCGCCGTTGATGGTTGCCGCCGAGCGGGTGGCGACAACCGTATCACAGGGTGTGCATGGACGCCGCCGGGTCGGCCAGGGCGAGACCTTCTGGCAATTCCGCCGCTATCAGGCGGGTGACAGTGTGCAGCGTGTCGACTGGCGGCAGTCAGCGAAAAGCGATCCTGTATTCATCCGCGAAACGGAATGGGAAGCGGCGCAGAGCGTCTGGCTGTGGCGAGACGCCTCGCCGTCGATGTCGTTTACATCCAGCGATCTGGTCGAGCCGAAACAAATCAGGGCCAATTTATTGCTGATGGCATTGGCGTCGTTATTGATCCGGGGCGGTGAACATGTGGCGCTGCTCGGATCAGGGGTGCCGCCGGCTTCAGGAAGGCACGTGCTGTCGCGGCTATGGAACGAGATCGAAGGGGCCAGGATCGTTCCGAGCGGTCTGCCGCCTTTCGAGATATTACCCCGGCATGGCCGTTTGGTGATCTTCAGTGATCTGCTGTCGCCGCTGGATCAGGTGCGTATGGCCATCAACGCCTTTGCCCATCACGGCATGCGTGGACATGTGATGCAGATCGTTGATCCGGCAGAAGAATCGTTCCCCTATAACGGGCGGATACAGTTTGAAGGACCGGAAGGCGAAGGAACGGCCGTGATCGGCAACGTGGAAACCATCGCAGGCACATACCAGCACGCTTTCAAGGCGCACTTGGCCGGCGTCGAACAGATCGCCCGTGCGGCGGGTTGGGGCTATACGCGCCATCGCACCGATCAGAAGCCCGAGACCGCTTTGATGGCGCTCTATCTGGCACTGAGCGATCAGGGAAGGCGCTGACATGCTGAGCCTTGGCCCTCTTGCATTTGTTCAGCCATGGGCGCTTTGTGCCTTGCTGGCGCTGCCGGCGATCTGGTGGCTGCTGCGTCTGACGCCACCGCTGCCGAAGCGTGTGGTGTTTCCGCCCATCCGCTTGCTGTTCGGGATTATCACCGAGCGTGAAACGTCGGCCAGGACGCCCTGGTGGCTTCTGGTGCTTCGTATTTTGCTGGCTATGTTGATCATACTGGCCGCCTCAAGGCCGCTCTGGAATGCAGAAAACGAAATCGGGCCGGTGGCCCTGTGATGCTGGTTATCGATAACGGCTGGGCTTCAGCAAATCGATGGGATACCCGCCGCGATGTGGCGTTGGCCATCACAGACAAGGCGGTCCGAAATGGTCGGCAGGTTATCTTGCTGACCACCGCACAACCGTCAGACGGCAGTGCCATCACCGTTTCTGCATTAGCACCCGCAGATGCCCATGCCGAAGTCGCCAAGCTGATCCCTGTGCCGTGGCCAACGGATCGTGGACAGGCGGCGCAAGCTGTCACGGATTGGGCTGGCGGATTTTCCGGTCTGGCGGATATTCGCTGGCTTTCCGATGGCATCGACGGGCCGGGCAGTGACGTGCTGTCGGAAAGATTGCGGACATTGGGCCGGGTTACCGTTTACGGTTCAGGCGATGCACCGGTGACGGTGCTGCGCCCGCCGACCTCGACTGCGAAAGGTTTGCAGCTTCGGCTAGAGCGTCCGTTTGCGCTGGTTGAGGCGCAATCGCTTGAGGTGCGCGGGCTGGATGTTGAGGGCCGGGTGCAGGCAGTGGCTACCGCCGTTTTTGAAGCCGGTGCGACGGAAGCCGAGGCTGCTCTCGACGGCCCGGTCGAAATTCTCAATCGTGTTGAGCGTGTGCAGATCGAAAGCGGTACCCATGCCGGCAGCGTGGTGCTGCTGGACCAGCGCTGGCGTCGCCGCCCCGTCGGTATCGCCGACGTCGATGGGGCCGCCGTAGCCCAGCCGCTGCTGGGCAACACGTATTATGTCGAACGTGCGCTCGAAGGATCGACGAGCTTGCATCGGGGAACGCTGTCGACACTGTTTCAGCAACCGATGTCGGTTTTGATTGTTCCGGACGGACTGGAGTTTTCAGCGCAACAGGTCGGCGTTATCGATGCCTGGCTTTCGAAGGGTGGCATTCTGGTCCGCTTCGCCGGCCCTGCTTTGGCCCGCAGAACAAGTGATGCCGTGCCCGGTGTGATCGGAGAGCCCTTGCTTCCGGTGCAACTCAGGGGCGGTGATCGGATCATCGGTGGCGCCATGTCCTGGCGGCAACCGATGGGGATGATGCCGTTTCCCGACGATTCCCCTTTTGCAGGCATAGAAGTGCCCCGGGATGTGCGCATCAATCGTCAGGTTCTGGCACAGCCGGCCCCTGACCTGTCTCAGAAAACCTGGGCCAGGTTGAGCGACGGGACCCCGCTGGTCACCGCTGATCGCAGGGATCAGGGGTGGATCGTGCTGTTTCACACGGCGCCCAATACGTCATGGTCAAACCTGCCGATCAGCGGGGCCTTTGTGGAAATGATGCAGCGTCTGACGGCGCTCGGACGCGGCGTCAAGAATGCCGGCGAAGTCCCGCCGCTGGCGCCTTATCGGATCATGAACGCCTTTGCCCAGATGTCGGGGCCAACGGCCAATGTGCAGCCGATTGATGCAACATCGATCGATACCGAGATGGTCTCCGAGCAGCATCCGCCGGGCATCTATGGTGCCGAAGATTTCCGCCGTGCCTTCAACCTGACGACGTCGCTACCGCAAATCAGACCGTTGCCGGTGGCCGATGACTGGGTGAAAGCCGCCTATGAAAAACCGGCCGAACGTGACATGACCGGCTGGCTGTTTCTGGCGGCACTGATATTGTTCTTCATCGATATGGCCGCAGGGCTTTGGGTTCGCGCCGGTGGCCGGCTGGTTCGACGTGCCGCAACGGCGATGCTGGTTGTCGGAATGATATCAAGTATCGCAACGACCCAGGCCCAAGCCGCCGATGAAAAATTTGCCCGCGACAGCAGTCTTGATACCCGGCTCGCTTATCTGGAAACCGGCAATGCCCGAGTTGATGATGTTTCGATGCGGGGCCTGATCGGTTTGACGACAATGCTCGCCAGACGCACCGCCGCCGAGTTGGGAAGTCCGCAACCGGTCGAGCCCGGGATCGACGAGTTGTCATTCTTCCCGCTGATCTACTGGCCGGTGACTCCGGATTTCGAACTTGATGACGTATCGGCGCTGGCAGTTAAGGAATATCTGAAGAACGGAGGCACGATCCTGTTCGATACGCAGGACCGGGGCGGCGGGGCGCAGGCAGCGAGTTTGCGTAATCTGGCGATCAGGCTGGAACTGCCGCCTCTGGTGCCGGTCGAAGCCGGGCACGTGCTGACACGGTCGTTTTATCTGATGAATGATTTTCCGGGCCGCTATGCGGGCTCGACGCTGTGGGTCGAGCGCGCTGGCGAGCGGGTCAATGACGGTGTGTCTCCGATCGTCGCCGGTTCCAACGACTGGGCATCCGCGTGGGCGATGGACGATGCGCAGCGACCGATGTTTCCTGTTGTGCCGGGTGGCGAGCGGCAACGTGAAATGGCCTACCGCTTCGGGATCAATCTGGTGATGTATGTCCTGACCGGCAACTACAAGGCGGATCAGGTGCATCTGCCGGCAATCATGAAGAGGCTCGGGCAATGACCGCCGAAATTCTCTGGACGCCGTCCCTGCCGATACAGGTGATTGCCGTTCTGGCGGTGTTCGGCTTCTTGTTGCTGGGTGTGCAGTTGCTGCGTGCCGGTCGGCGCGGCGTGGTCGCCAGAGCGCTGCTGCTCGCGGCATTGCTGCTGGCACTGCTTGAGCCCCGTGTCAGCGTTGAGGAAAGAACAGCGGAAAATGATATCGCCATTGTTCTTGTTGATGAAACGACGAGCCAGAAAATCGGTGTTCGCCGTACGCGCAGCGAAACCGCAGCGGTTGAGATCGCCAATCAGCTGAGTGCGATGCCGGGTATGGAAGTGCGGACGGTGAATGTTCGCGATGGAGATGGGCACGGTACGCGCGATGGGACAAGGCTTGTTGGCGCCCTTGTCGACGCACTGGGTGATTTGCCGCGTTCGCGGTTTGCCGGTGCGGTCCTGATTACGGATGGCCAGATCCATGACGCGGAGCTGGCGACGAACGGAGGTGGCCGGTCCGCTGCACGTCCTGATCAGTGGCGACAGGGATGAGAAGGACCGTCGTCTGGTCATTGCCGATGCACCCGGCTACGGCATCGTCGGCAACGAAGTCAGCGTACGGTATCGGGTCGAGGACCGCCTTGCCGGTGACGGCAGTTTCGGGTCCGATCTGGTCGACGTTACGGTCCATGTTGATGGCGCGGCGCGTGAAACCCTGAAGTTGACCACGAATGTGGATCATGAATTCAAACTGAAACTTGAACATGCCGGTCCGACATTCATCGAAATTGATGTCGGCGTTGCCGAGGGCGAACTGTCCGCCGTCAACAACCGGGCCGTGGTTTCTGTCAACGGTGTCAGGGATCGCTTGCGGGTACTGCTGGTCTCTGGCCAGCCCCATGCCGGCGAAAGAACGTGGCGCAATCTTCTGAAATCGGACCCGTCGGTTGATCTGGTGCATTTCACGATTCTCAGGCCGCCGGAGAAAAATGATTTCACGCCCTTGAACGAAATATCCCTGATCGCTTTTCCGGTGCGCGAGTTGTTTGAGGAAAAGATCGACGAGTTTGATCTGATTGTCTTCGACAGGTACGTCGTTCGCGATGTCTTGCCGCCGTTGTATTTCCGCAATATCGCCAAGTATGTGCGAGCAGGCGGCGCTGTTCTGTTGTCGGTCGGGCCGGAATACGGTGGTCTCAGATCGTTGGCCCGCACGCCGCTGGCCGACATTTTGCCGGGTCAGCCGACCGGTCAGATTTTCGAGCAACGTTTCAAACCGCGCATTTCAGATATGGGTCATCGTCATCCGGTAACCAGTGCTTTGCCGGGTGCTGTGGTGCCGGGACGAAATGATCTGGAGCCGAGCTGGGGCGCCTGGTTCCGCCAGATCGGGGTTTCTGCGACGGTCGCGCCGACATTGATGGATGGGGTTAACGGTCAGCCGCTTTTGATGATGGAGCGGGTCGATGAGGGCCGGGTCGCCCTGATTGCCAGTGATCATCTGTGGCTTTGGGCCAGAGGGTTTGAGAATGGCGGTCCGCAGGCGGAACTGATGCGGCGTATTGCGCACTGGTTGATGAAAGAACCGGAACTGGACGAGGAAGGTCTGTTTGCCAGCGTTGAAAACGGCGAACTCAGGATCGAACAGCGCAGCCTTGTTGTCGGTCCGGCAGAGGTCAACATTGAAAGCCCGAGCGGGGTAAAATCCACCCTTGCCCTGACACCCGAAGCCGCGGGCAAGTCAACCGCCAGGGATCGCGGTTGATGAGGTCGGGCTTTACCGGATCAGTAACGATACGCATATCGCGCTGGCCCCGGCTGGTGCGCTCAATCCGCTTGAGCTTGCCGATCTCAGAGCCACCGACGGTCCGGCCAAACAAATTGCCGAAGCAGCAAACGGCGGTGTCCGCTGGCTGGTTGATGGTATGCCGAGCCTGCGCGGTGTGCAGCCAGGGCGTCAGACAAATGGAACGGGCTGGCTGGGTCTGGTGCGCAACGAAGCCTTCACCGTGACCGGCGTTACCAGTGTGCCGCTGGCGCCGTGGTGGCTGGTCGTTGTGCTGGGGATCGGTTTGATCTCGCTGGCATGGTGGCGGGAAGGGCGTTAAAGCCCTCTCCGGGCGGATTGTTCAGTTTCTGTTTCCCGGGCGAGGCACGCGGTGCGGGGCGAGTTCGGGATCCATGGCACCGCTTGTCCTGCACGGCAATAGATCCTGGCCCGTGCCTGTGGCCCGGCCGGGAAATGAAACGGTATCGTGACGTCCTTGCCGGCGGCGGCCGATGACGCATCTGCTTTCCCGTCACCCCCGCGCCGCTGACGCGGATGGATATTATTGATCCCAGTACGGATTGTCGCCGAAGCGGTCGGCAAGGAAATCGACGAAGGCACGGACGCGCGGTGAGAGGTGGCGGCGATGCGGATAAACCGCATAGATCGACAACGCATCGTCTTCGAATGCGGATAATACTTCCTCAAGCGCCTCTTGCTGAATTTCGCCACAGCAAAAAAACGTCGGGGCGTAATTGACCCCTAATCCGCGTTTGGCGGCATCCATCAGGATCTCGCCGTTATTGGCACGAAAACGGCCCTGGACGTTGACCGATATCGCACCCTCCGGCCCCTTGAACGTCCATGTGTCGGGTTCTGCCAGATAATCGTAAATCAGCGCTTCGTGATTTTTGAGATCAAGCGGGTGTTCGGGGCGACCGTGACGGTCCCAGTATGCGGGGCTGGCCAGAACAATGCGCCGGCAGGGTGCGAGGCGGCGGGCGATCAGGCTTGAGTCCGGCAAGCTGGCGATGCGGATGGCGAGATCGAAGCCGTCCTCGATGATATCAATCTGCCGGTCATTCAGAACCAGATCGATCTCGATGTCGGGGTGGTTCTGGACAAAATCGGCAATGGCCGAGCCCAGATGCAGAGTGCCGAACGACATCGGCGCGTTGATCCTGAGCACACCTCTGGGGTTGGCATTCAGGCTGTCGAGCGCATCAACCGCTTCACGGGCTTCGTCCAGAATACGCCGACAGTGCTCATAAAATGCCCGGCCTTCATCGGTCATCGACAGGCGGCGCGTGGTGCGGTTCAAAAGCCTGACTCCAAGCCTGTCTTCGAGTTTCTGGATTTGTGTGCTGACGGCGGCTTTTGAATAGCGCAGCGTGCGTGCCGCGCCGCTGAAGCTTTCGGCGTCAACCACGGCGGCGAATACAGTCATACCTTCGAGGGGGTCAGCGATGGCCATGTGTATCCTATTGTTCAAATATACGAACAATATATTCATAAATACCTAGATTGTCTCTAATTATTAACCCGCCTATCTTCCCTGCAACGCCCAACCGGGCCATGGATGCAAAAGGAAGAAATCATGAAAACCCTACTCGTACTCGACACCAGCCCCCGCAATGATGCGGTTTCCCGTCAACTGACATCGCGCTTTATCGACAAGATCAGCGCGCGCTTCGCCAACGTCCGGATCATACACCGCGATATCGGCGCCAACCCGCCGGCACATCTTGATGATGAACTGATTGATGCGCTCCGCCGTGAACCGGAAGTCCTGAGCGACCGTCAAATTGCCGCCCGTGCCGCTTCTGATGCGATGATTGCGGAAATGAAAGAGGCCGATGCCATTGTCGTCGGCGCGCCAATGCATAACTTCACCATCACCGGTGCGTTTCGTACATGGATCGATCATGTGGCGCGGCCCGGCAAAACCTTCGGCTACGATCCGAAGACCGGCCCGGTCGGTCTGCTTGATGACAAACCCGTCTATGTGCTGTCGACACGCGGCGGCAAGTATGGCGACGGTTCGCCAGAGAACTCTAACCCGGCGGATTTTCAGAGCGGTTATCTCAGGCACATCTTCGCCTTCATCGGCCTCAAGGATGTCCGCATCATTGCCGCCAACGGCATGGATATGGGCCCTGAACCCCGTGCCCAGGGTATCACCGAAGCCAATGCCCTGATTGATGCTGCTGTGCCCGAACTGGCCGCGGCTTAATGAATGAGCAGGAGAAAACCAATGATCACAGTCACGAATTTTGAAAACCTCGGCACCTTTGCCAACGATTGGCTGAATGCCCATTATCATTTCAGTTTCGCCGGTTATCACGACCCGCGCAAAATGGGACTTGGACCACTCCGTGTCTGGAATGACGATACGATTCAGGCAAATACCGGCTTCGATCCGCATCCGCACAGGGACATGGAAATCATCACTTATGTGCGGCGGGGTGCGATCTCGCATGAGGACAGTATCGGCAACAAGGGCCGCACCGAAGCCGGCGATGTTCAGGTGATGCATGCCGGTACCGGGATCGTCCATGCGGAAAGAAATCTTGAGGACGGCGAAACGACCCTGTTCCAGATCTGGATCACACCGGACCGGTCAGGGTATGAGCCCGGATGGGAGGCGCGAGCCTTTCCGAAAGAGCCGATCAGCGGCGCGCTGCCGGCACTGGCTTCGGGTCGGGACGAACACCCCGACGCCATGCGCATTCACCAGAATGCATCGGTACATGGTGGCCGCCTCAATGTGGACGGCAGTGCTCACCATAAACTCGGCAAGGCCGCGCCGCCTATCTGGTGGTCAGCGAAGGGGCTGTCGAAGTCAATGGCACCTTCATCGACACCCGTGCCGGTGCGACCATAAAGGACGTGGAGACGCTCGATATCAAAGCCCTCGAGGACTCTGAAGTCGTTCTGGTCGATGTCGTGCTGAACTGATCTCGTATCGAAACTGAAAGCCCTCTCTTCCCGTTGCGGAAGGGAGGGTTTTTGCTATTTGGCGGCGATCGCCTCGATCTCGACGGTCCAGCTCGGATCTGCCAGGCCGGCGACGATCAGCAGCGTCGACGCCGTCAGATGACCGTCGAGCATTTTGTCACGGGCCTCGCGGTACAAGCCGATATCACGCGGCCGCGTCAGGAAAGCGGACACCTTGACGATGTTCGTTTTATCCATGCCTGCATCTTTCAGGATCGCAAAAATGCGCTGCCAGCACATGGCCATCTGCGCAGCGCTGTCGCCGGCAAGGGTGCCATCGGGATTGGTGCCGACCTGTCCCGATACATGCAACCAGGTTTTTGCGCCTTCGGCTTTGACGCCGTGTGCATAGGCCGATGAGGGCTTGGCGACGCCGGTTGGATTGTGAATGGTGAGCATGAAAACCTCCCTGAAACACGTTATGGTCACGTCTGTATGATCGCGGGTCATTCTGTCAAAACACGCCATCCATGTCATTGAAGGTCTTCTGCCGACATCTTCTCTCTTTCTGGATGAAGACCGGTCCGTGCGGAAATTCTTGCCGCTTGTGTCAGGACCAACCCCGTTGATGCGGCTCAAAATGCCGCATTAAAATCACTAAGTATATGAAATAATACAATAAATAAGTTGGCACGGTGGTTGCTTATACTGTTGCGTAGATGTCGACTGAGAACAGGTCGGCTGGGACAAAAGCACGGTCGACAAACAGACCGGCTGGAAAAAGGAACGGGATAATGGACGCACTGCGTATTGGCGCCTCGGGTATGATGGCGCAACAAAGAAACGTCGAGGTTGTCGCAAACAACCTCGCCAACATGAACACTTCCGGCTATCAGCGCCGGCGCACTGAATTTCACGATCTGATCTACAAGAACAGCGCCCGACCGGACGGTACCGGTTCAAGGGCCGGCTCCGAAGTGCCGGGTGGCATCCAGAGCGGCAAGGGCGTCGACATGATGTCGGTCTATCGGGTGACGGAACAGGGCAGCCTGAAGTCGACCGAAAACTCCTTTGATCTGGCAATCCAGGGCAAAGGATATTTCCAGATTCAATTGCCGAATGGTGAAACCGGCTACACCCGGGACGGTACCTTCCAACTGGATAGTGGCGGCGCTCTGGTGACCCATGACGGTTTCCAGGTCTTGCCGGGTGTGCAGATACCGGTTGATGCGGTTGATGTTTCGATCAATGCCGCAGGCCAGGTTCTGGTCAAACAGGACGGCAGTCCGATTCAGGTTAACGTCGGCACAGTGCAGATCGCCATTTTCCCGAACGAGGGTGGACTCAGAGCCGAAGGCAACAACCTGTATACGGCGACGGATGCATCAGGTGGTGCTTCCACGGTGACGCCAGGTCAGAACGGGGCGGGTGCCGTGTTGCAGGGCTTCGTTGAAGCCTCAAACGTCAACGCTGTCGAGGAAATCGCCGAGATGATCCGTGCCCAGCGCGCTTATGACATGAATTCGAAAGTAATCCAGACCGCCGATCAGATGATGGCGCCGTCGAGCGGTCGATAAAACAGGTTCGTTTCTCCACGTTCCACCAACCTGGCCGGCGGTTTTCCGCCGGCCTTTTTCTTGCGCCTGTCAGTATGACTTGATCCATTGTCGGATACTAATAGTTCTTGATCCATTGTCGGATACTAATAGTTCTTGATCCATTGTCGGATCAAAGCCGCTTCAAAAAGATCAGTGCGGTCGCGCCAATCACTTGATGTGCGTCGGGACTGAATGCTGAAGCGTTCGGGATCGTGTTCAAGCCGGTTGCGCAGTGCCGGATCATGCATGAAGAGGGCAAAGACCAGACGTCGGCCGGATTCAGCATCCAGATACCCGGCCAGTCCCTTGATGTAGCGCATCGTGCCACTTTTGGCCCAGACCCGGTAAGATGTCTCAGGGTCTTTGAAGCGGCCGCGCAACGTATCGCGCCGTCCACCCGGCGACAACAGACTATCAAACCGCCAACCGTCGAAGCGCTGGCCGAGCGCATGACTGAGCAACAGGGTCATCTGCCTCGGGGTTATCCTGGATTCCGTACTTAACCCGGAATGATTGGCCAGCGCCGTTGCGAACCGGCTTAGCCCCGTTACCTCGCGTTCCAGCCAGACACCCAGGGTGTCGGCGGAGCCCTGCAAGGTATCGGTAGAATTCCCTAATGCTCTAGCGGCGCTGAGACCCACCACCTCGGCCAGCATATTGTTGGAATATTCAAGCCCGGCGCGGGCAATTTCGAGTAAGGGCTGACTGCGGATTTGTGCCAGCGAAACGGCACCGGGTAGGGGGTATGCCGGGTTCCGGGTCCGGCAAGACGATCCCTTCCGCCTTGGCAAATCGTTGCAGCATCAACGCTGCCAGCCGGTCAGGTGCACGCACGGGCAAGTCGTATGGCGCCCCAGCACCTTGTGGGAAATCGGGGACCAGCGGCAGGGCTTCGCTGGGTGAGGTGTAAGCCCCATCACCGGAAGGACGGCTCAGAGTGACCCGGTTGAACTCGATATTCAGTCCGCTCAGACCCTGATTATATGCGGCAGTAGCTGGTTGCGTCGACTCGATTTCGGCCAAAACAGGTAAGGCACTTGTGTAGATGAAGCGTCCCTCTACGCTGGTGATGCCGATATCCTTGATTCGCACAGTCAGGGCCCGGAGATCGCCGGCCGTCAAAAGCGGATCGCCATCACCGGCGAGGACGATGTCGCCTGCCAGAACGCCGGATTTCAGGGAGCCTTGTGCGAGGATCTGTGTGGTGAAGCGGTAAGTCGGGCGAAGGATGCCGAGGGCAGCGATCATGGTCGGCAGTTTGGCCGTGGATGCCGGTGGGAAACCCGTGTCGGGGTGCCGTGATGCCAGAACCTTGCCGCTTGCCGCATCGACCAGCAGATACCCCCATTCGGCATTGCCCAGGGCCAGCGATTGTGCGGCGGCCTGTTCATCCGACGCCATCAACTGCTCAAGCGTCATATCGCCTGTTGTCGGTGCCGGCGGCAGCGGTTCGGGGCCGACGCAGGCGGCAACAACAAGCAGGGGCAAAAGAAATGCAGAAAATTTATTCAAGGTCATGCAGCACAATATAGACCCTGTCGTCTGCACGGGCTACGTTGGTGTCGATGAACGACGTTCCCGAACCGGCAATCTCAAAAAAACTGGCATTGGCCACCATCTGCGGTGTGACTACCATGCAGGTGATCGCCACGATGGGAGTGCTGATTCCGGCGTCGGTTGCGCCTGAAATCGCCCGCACCCTAGATCTGCCGGTGTCGATGATCGGCTTTCAGATCAGTCTGGTCTATGTCGGCGCCACGACGATGTCGCTGGCGGCGGGTCTTGTTCAGCGCCGGCTGGGTGCGGTTCGGGCCAATCAGACCGCCGGTTTATTCATTGCTGCCTCGCTTTTGCTGATTGCGTTGCCGCATGTGGCGACGCTTGTCCTGGGATCGCTCGGTCTGGGCGTTGCTTATGGGCTGACCAACCCGTCCGCCTCACACCTGATGATGAAGATCGCTTCACCTGAAAACAGGAACCTGATTTTTTCCATCAAGCAGACCGGGCAGCCGATGGGTGGCGTTGTTGCCGGTTTGCTGGCACCACCGATTGCAGTTGCTTTCGGCTGGCAATGGTCTCTGGTCGCCGGTGCCTGTCTGGCGGTCATTGTGCTGCTGTCGATCCAGCCTTTACGGTGGCGGCTGGATGGCGACCGTGACCCTGATACGCGGTTCCGGGGGGCTGTGTTTCGCGATGTCGGACTCGTATTCCGGCTGCGCGAGTTAAGGCTGCTGGCTCTGGCGGCATTGACGCTTTCCGCTGTGCAGATGGCATTGGTCACTTTTGCCGTGACGATGCTGGTCGAGGACGTGCGTCTTGACCTGGTAACGGCCGGGATCGGGCTTGCCGTGGTTCAGGTCGCCGGTGTGTTCGGCCGATTAGGCTGGGGCGTTTTCGCTGACCGTTGCGGCAACCCGCAGAAAACACTGATTATCGCGCAGGTGCTATCGATCATTGCAGCCCTCGTCACGACCATACTGGTGCCGGGTATGCCGCTGATGCTTGTATTTACGATCCTGTTTATGTTCGGTGTCTCTGCGGTTGGCTGGAATGGTGTCTTCATGGCGGAGGTGGCGCGCCTGGCACCAAGGGATCGCATAGGCAGCGCCACCGGCGGGGTTCTGGTGCCGGTATTCATTGGTGTGATTATCGGCCCGATGCTGTTTACCGGCATCCATCAGCTGATTGGACAGTATACCCTGTCATTCGGTGTGGCAGCCCTGATTACGGCGATCGGTATCGTGCCGATGCTGCTGATCAATCGCAAAACGGATAATAAATCGTGAGGCTATACCTGTTTGCGGATGCCCGTTAATATCAACTGAGGAGAACGCCATGCCTTATGCTTATCGTGATGAAAACGGCAATATTCTCGCAGTTTATGAGCAAGCGGTAGACGGATGCGATGAAGTCGCCCCGGATGACCCGGCGTTGAAGGCATTTATATTGAAGAATGTGCCGAGCGCCATCGGTGACGACTGGGTTCAGTCGGATATGCAACTGGCCCGGGTGCTTGAAGATTTGATCGAGGTGCTGATCGATAAAAAGCTCATCATGTTTTCCGACTTCCCGGCGGGTGCCCAGAAAAAACTGCTCGAACGTCGCGGTCTCAGGAAGGAATTCTCATACGTGGAAGATCTGTTCGTCGGCGGTGAGGATTTCGAGGATTCCGAAGGCAACAACTCCGGCGGACTGTTCTGATTACATCCTGCCCATGAAGGCCTAAGCTGCGTCCGGTGTGCCATCAAGCGGTGCAGTACGCACCCGCCCCGGTCCTGTGCGCTGATATAGTCCGGCAATCATCCTGCTCCCGGTTTTCTCGAACATGAACGGCAAAACGGCATGGACGGCGCAAATCACGGCTGCGAGCAGCAAGCGCCCGGCAAATCCCGATGCGACAAGAAAATGCTCGCCATACGTTTCATCAACGGATTGCGGGTGGTCGGTGAAAAGCCGGAACATGTGAATCCCCCTTCGGTTTGCATCGTGTATGAAGGGTATCGTACATCGAATAATCTGAAGAAAATTTGCTATTTAATTTATAAATTACATATAATTTAGAAAATAATTCTAATTTTTATGGATAATATAGATTTGGATATCTTTGATAAAAAAATTCTCACCTTGCTGCAACAAGACGCATCAATGCCGGTTTCGGATATTGCCGAAAAAGTAGGGCTGTCGACGACACCGTGCTGGCGGCGTATCCGCAATCTTGAGTCCAGTGGCGTCATCAAGGGCCGGGTTGCGGTTCTTGATGCGGCTAAGATCAATGCAGGTGTAACCGTTTTTGTCGGTATCAAGGCAGGGCGGCACGCCGCCGACTGGCTGGAAACCTTTGCCGCCGCTGTGCGCAGCATCGATGAGGTGATGGAGGTCTACCGCCTGTCCGGGGAGATCGACTATCTGTTGAAAATCGTTGTGCCTGATATCGCGGCCTATGACGATGTCTATAAGCGGCTCATCGCCAGGGCTGATTTCGCTGACGTCAGTTCGTTCTTTGCGATGGAGGAAATCAAGGCAACGACGGCTCTGCCGCTGCGATATGCTGAATAATTCTAATCAGCGGGCCCTTTGTACTCGATCATATTTTCTTCCGGATCATTGAAATAGATGGACGGGCCTTCACCTTCAGCGCCGTTTCTGCGTTCGACAGGACCGGCGTCAACGCCGCACGATTTGAGATAGGCATGAATAGCGGTGCTGTCCCACGGATCAATTCGCAGGCAAAGATGATCCATGTTACGGCCTTCGCTGGCAGGGGCAGCTCCCCCTTTGCGACCAAGTTCACCATCGACATCAACCAGATCAATCAGGGTGCGTCCGGCCCGAAGTTGATAGAGGCCGAGATCTTTGATTACTCGTTCCACCGTGCAACCGACCACGCGGGTATAGAAATCCCGCATGATCTCGATGTTGCCGGCGCGAATGACCACATGGTCGATACCCAGAATTTCGTATGGTCTCAGCATAACCGGTTCAGCACCCCATGGCGTCGGCGACACCTTCGGTGCTGTCAGTAATGATATCCCAGTCGCTGGTGGCTTCGAAGTCCTTGGACTGGTCGACACCGTACTCGGTCGGCCGGTTGATGTAGGCGGTGCGCATACCTTGCGCCCGTGCCGCATCAAGGTCGTCGTTGTGGGCAGCACCCATCATGACCTCACCCGGCTTAAAGCCGAGCAGGGCGATGGCGTTCTGATAGACTTTCGGGTCGCGTTTATAGGCTTTGTGCATGTCGCTGGAGAAGACGAAATCCCAGGGAATGCCGGCACGCTTGGCCATGCCGGCGAGCAGCGCCAGCGAACCGTTGGACAGCGGCGCGATGAAGAATTTTTTCTTCAATCGGAGCAGGCCCGGAATGCTGTCCGGCCAAGGATTGATTCGGTGCCATGCCCGGTTCAGGTGGTCGCGTTCGGCATCATCAAGCATGTCGAGGCCGAACTGGGGCAGGATTTGCTCAAGCCGCTCGCGGTGAATGACATCAATCGGTGTCCATTCGCGCTCACCCGAAATTACCGGCATCATGCCGGGACGATAACCGGCCCGCCAGGCGCGTGCGAAGGCATCGCCGTCGAATTCCTTCAAACCTTTAATTTTAGCGACTTTTTCAGCTTCAAGGGCAACGGACGAGCGCCAGTCGGTGATGGTGCCGAATGTGTCGAATACGATTGCCTTGACGGTATTGATAGACATGGCGTTCACTCCTTTGATGAACGACTTTCGCCGGTTTAGGACGGTCATGGCAAGACGCAGGATGGCAAGACGCAGGATGGCAAGACGCGAGATGGTTCTTGCTCAGTCCATCGGCGCTACAGGCCCTCGTTTTTCTTTTCGTGTTCGGTGTTTGTGTGTTGGCTCTGCCCTTGCGGCCCTGGGCGCAGGAGCGATTGGTCGATCTGGAACTGGTCATCGCTGTCGATATTTCCGGCTCTGTCGATGATGATGAAGCCGCCTTGCAACGACAGGGCTATATCAATGCGTTCCGCGATCCCCGGGTTGTTGATGCAATCAAGCATGGTCCTAACGGTGCCATCGCCGTCACGTACTTTGAATGGGCGGGTAGCCATCATCAATTGACGCTGGTCGACTGGAGCTTGATCGACAGCAAGGAAGCCGCCGACAATTTTGCCGGTGCGCTGGCGTTCGAGCCGATCATGGTCAATGTCTGGACGTCAATCAGCGGCGCGATGCTGGCCGGTATGGAATCATTCCGCCGCTCCCCTTATAAAGCCGCTCGCAGGGTCATCGATATCTCCGGCGATGGTGCCAATAACGACGGCCTGCCGGTGCTGCTGGCTCGACAAAGGGCGTTGGCGACGGGGATGACCATCAACGGCCTGCCGATCATCAATGACAAGCCCAGCCGCTTTGGTCGTCGGCAGATCCCCAATCTGGATTATTACTATACCGATTGTGTGATCGGCGGACCGGGGGCGTTTATCATCGTTGCCAACGGATTTGAGGATTACGGTCGCGCTGTGCGCCGGAAACTGATCCTGGAAATAGCCGGCGCCGTTCCGCCCGCCCCGCAGCCAGGGCATATCATCCCGACCGCCAGCCCCGACCGTCCGCCCTGTACAGTCGGCGAAGGACTGAGACAGGAAACGGACGATTTCTGAGTGGGGTCTGTCGTTATTCGGCAGCTTCCATATAGGATTCCAGAGACGGACAGGTGCAGACCAGATTACGGTCGCCGTGTGCGTTGTCGATCCGCCCGACGCTCGGCCAGTACTTGTCATGGCGTAAGCCTTTGACGGGGAATGCTGCCGTTTCCCTTGGATAGGCATGTTCCCAGCTATCCGCCATCACCACATCCGCCGTATGCGGCGCATGCACCAGTGGGTTGTCATCAGCGGGCCATTCGCCAGACCCGACTTTGCCGGCTTCACCCGCGATCGCAATCATCGCCTGACAGAAACGGTCGAGTTCTTCCTTGGGCTCGGATTCGGTCGGCTCCATCATCAGCGTATGCATGACCGGCCATGACATGGTTGGACTGTGAAATCCGTAATCCATCAGCCGTTTGGCGATGTCGTCTACGCTCAGATGCGCGGCGTTCTGTATTGGCCGGGTATCGATGATGCATTCGTGCGCGACCAGACCGCCGGGTCCCGTATAGAGGATTTCGAAATGCCCGTGCAGTTTGCTGGCGACATAATTGGCATTGAGGATGGCAACCTGCGTTGCCTTGATCAGACCCTGCCCCCCCATCATGGCGATATATGCCCAGGAAATTGGCAGGATTGATGCCGAACCCCAAGGTGCTGCGGATACCGCACCGATACCCTTTTCGGGACCGGCGGACGGGACCACCGGGTGACCCGGCAGGAATGGTGCCAGATGTTCGGAGACGGCAATCGGGCCGACTCCGGGGCCGCCGCCACCATGCGGGATGCAGAAGGTCTTGTGCAGGTTCATGTGCATGACGTCGGGGCCAAATTTCCCGGGCCTGCAAATGCCGACCATCGCCTGCAAATTGGCACCATCCATGTAGACCTGACCACCGTTGGCATGAACGATTTCGCAGATCTTGCGGATCTGGGTCTCTGAAAACACCGTGCGTCGATGGATACGTCACCATCAGGGCCGCCAGATTTTCAGCGTTGGCTTCGGCTTTCTGCTGCAGATCGGCGACGTCGACGTTCCCCAGATCGTCGCAACTGACGACAACCACTTTCATATTGGCCATCACGGCGCTGGCCGGATTGGTGCCGTGCGCGCTTGATGGAATCAGGCAGACATTACGGTGATCATCACCGCGGTCATGATGATAGGCCCTGATCGTCAGCAGACCGGCGTATTCCCCTTGCGATCCGGCGTTCGGCTGCAGGGAAACCGCGTGAAAACCGGTGATGTGGCAGAGCTTGGCTTCCAGATCGTCGATCAGTTCCTTGTAGCCTTCGACCTGATCGGCGGGCTGGAAGGGATGAATGCGACCGAAGCCTGACCACGTGATCGGGATCATCTCCGAGGCGGCATTCAGCTTCATGGTGCACGAACCGAGCGGAATCATTGCCCGGTTCAGCGCCAGATCTTTCTCTTCCAGGGAGCGGAGATAACGCATCATCGCGGTTTCGGAGTGATGGGCATTAAAAACCGGATGACTGAGGATGGCGCTTTCTCGGGCCAAAGATGTCGGTATGCCATCGTCCACAGTCGCGTCGAGTGCACTGACATCCAGACCGTGATTTTCTTTGCCGGAAAGGACGGCGAACAGAGCTGCGACATCATCCCGGGTAGTGGTTTCATTCAACGAGATGCCGACGTGATCGCCGTCGATATGACGCAGATTAATGCCGGCTGCAACGGCGCGGACGTGAATTGTCTCGGCAGCGCGCGGGCTGGCTGATCGTCAGGGTGTCGAACCAGTTGGCGTTGATGGTTTTGATTCCGAGCTGCTTCAGACCGGCAAGTAGGATCGACGTCAGCCGATGCACGCGTTCGGCGATCTGCTTCAGTCCCTCAGGTCCCGTGATAGACGCAGTACATGCTGGCGACGTTTGCCAGAAGCACTTGCGCCGTGCAGATATTCGAGGTCGCTTTTTCGCGGCGAATATGCTGTTCACGGGTCTGCAATGCCATGCGCAATGCCTGACGCCCTCAGGCATCAATGGAAACACCGATGATCCGACCGGGCATGGAACGGCGGTATTCTTCCCGGCATGCCATGAATGCTGCGTGCGGTCCGCCGAAACCCATAGGTACGCCAAATCGCTGCGCCGAACCGACGACGATATCTGCACCCCATTCACCGGGTGCCTTGAGCATGACCAGCGCCAAGGGATCGCAGGCAACCGTCAGTAATGCGCCGGCGTTGTGAATTTTGTCGGACAGGGACTGATAATCAAGAATATCGCCACCCACGGCCGGGTACTGCAACACCACACCAAAGACGTTTGCAGGATTAAGATCCTTGAACGGGTCGCCGATTTCGACCGTAAAGCCGAGTGGTCTGGCTCGCGTCTCGACGACGGCAATGGTTTGCGGCAGGCAGTTCTCGGCAACGAACAATGTATCACTTTTGCTTTTGCCGGAACGCTTCATCAGCGTCATCGCCTCGGCGACAGCGGTCGCTTCGTCCAGCAGCGAGGCATTGGCCAGCGGCATGCCGGTCAAATCGATCATCGCCTGCTGGAAGTTCAGCAGGGCTTCGAGGCGGCCTTGCGAAATTTCTGCCTGATAAGGGGTGTAGGCAGTGTACCAGCCCGGGTTTTCAATCAGATTGCGGAGGATGACACTGGGCGTGAACGTGTCGTGGTAGCCAAGCCCGATCATGGATTTCATGACCTTGTTCCGGCCCGCCATGCGCGACAGTTCGCTCAGGGCTTCGGCTTCACTCATCGCCGGCACGTCGAAGGCTTCGGCGGTGCGGATTTCGCTTGGCACCGCCTTGTCGACCAGGGCATCGAGGCTATCAAGACCGACCACGGCAAGCATCTCGGCGATGTCCTTGTCGGACGGCCCGATATGCCGGTTTACGAACTCGTCCTTGTTCTCCAGAAGATCGAGGCTGGGACGGCTCATTCGTCAAGATCCTTGAGGTAGGCCTTGTACCCGGCGGCATCCATGTAGTCATCCAGTTCGCTCATGTCGGCGATCTTGATCTTGAACATCCAGCCGTCACCTTCAGCATGTTCGTTGACGGTCGTCGGCGCATCGGCCAGGTCTTCGTTAACTTCGACGATCTCGCCGGAGCAGGGCGCATAAACCTCGGACGCTGCCTTGACGGATTCGACGACGCAGGCTTCATCGCCCTGATCCAGTGTCGTCCCGACTTCCGGGACTTCGATGTAGACCAGTTCGCCTAACTGCTCCTGGGCATGATCGGTGATGCCGACGGTGCCGATATCGCCTTCGATGGAAATCCATTCATGGTCTTCGGAATATTTAACGCTCATTTTCGTGCTCCTGCTGCAAGCTGATGACTGACTTATGATTTGTGATAGCGATGGGGTTGAAATGGCATCTTGATGACCGAGGCCGGCACCATGTTCTTGCGCACCGCGAGTTCCAGGGATGTGCCGATGTTGGCTGCTTCAGTATCGACGTAACCCATGGCAATCGGTCCACCAACGCTGGGGCCGAAGCCGCCCGACGTGATGATGCCGACAGAATCGCCGCCCGGTGTGTGAACAATCGTGCCATCCCGGGCCGGTGCCTTGCCTTCTGGCAAGATGCCGACGCGTTTGCGGTCCGGTCCGTTCTTGAGTTCCCCCAGAATGCGCTGGGCGCCCGGAAAATCGGCTGCTTCACGACGTCGTTTCGAGATGGTCCAGGCAAGTCCGGCTTCGATCGGCGAGGTTTCTTCGTCGAGATCATGCCCGTACAGGCACAAACCCGCTTCCAAACGTAACGTGTCGCGGGCACCAAGGCCGATCGGCATGACGTCCGGATGCTGGCATAGTTCGGTGGCGATGGCTTCGACGTGATCAAGGGGAATGGAAATCTCGTACCCGTCTTCGCCGGTATAACCGGACCGGGTCACCTGTGACAGCGTTACACCGGCAATGTCGATGTGGAAGCGCGCTCATGAACGTCATATCGCCGGTGGCAGGCGCCAGTCCGGCCATGATAGCAGCAGCACTCGGACCCTGCAGGGCGAGCAGGGCGCGGTCCTCGACAATCTCGAGTTCAGCCAGACCTTCAGCGGCCGCAGCGATCAACGGCAGATCGATATCCTTGCGCGATGCATTGACGACAATGAACAGTCTGTCACCCCAGTTGGTGACGATCAGGTCGTCGATGATGCCACCAATTTTATTGGTGATCATAGTGTAGCGGCCATGGCCTGTCGGCAGAGCCTGAACATCGCCCGGCACCAGTCTTTCCAGTGCTTTTGCCGCATCCGAGCCGTGCAGCCAGGCCTGTCCCATATGCGAGACATCGAACAGGCCGGCTTTGGTGCGGGTGTGCTTGTGCTCTTCGATAATGCCGGCGGGATATTGTACCGGCATTTCGTAGCCGGCGAAGGGCACCATTTTGGCACCAAGACGGCGATGGAAATCAGCTAACGGAACGGATTTCAGGTTTTCAACGGTTTCTTGGCTCAAGCAAGTTCCCCTAAACAGTTGGTCGTCTCAGATCGATATCGGGCAGAACGCCGTTCAATCATCTGAAACGCCCCCTCTGTCTTGGAACCTGAAAGTGTCGCCCGCGCAGAAATTATTCCGTGCGGCTTTACATCTTCGGTGGGCGTGGCTTGCGCCGCGCCGCTTTCCAGAGCCTCAACCCGTTGCGGTCCTTTTGCCTGAGAGATTCCGGGGCGGTTGCTCCTTCGGCGCCGGCGCGTGATGCCGGTCTCTCCCACAACGGTGTGACGAGGTTTTCATCTACACACGAGATCATTGCAGAAGCGAATGAGGCGGTCAACCGACGTGGAGGTGCAGAAATTGCGTTGCCGTTCTGCGGATCAGGCCGTTGGCCAGTTTTCACTTCAGAAAAGTCGACGTCAGACGGCTCTAGTTGAGCCGGTCCTGAATGGCCTTGCGATTATAATCAGCCTGTTCACGGGTTAATTCAAAGCCACTGTAAATGCGATAATAATCGTTTCGGATTTTTGGCGTAATTGGTATTTCAACGGATGTCGGCGGCGCCAGCATGATGACTTGCGTCCGGTTGCCCTTGAACGACATATTCAGCTTCAGCTCTTCGCGGTAAAGAATATTTTTGTTGGGGTCTGTGACTACGACGAAATAGGGCAGAGTGGCATTTTCCGAGGTGTTGGCCGGGCCCATCTCTGCGGCAACGACCGGAGAAATCTCGATCACCATAATCCCGGTATCGGTTTTGTTATCGACTTTTGTCAGGCAGGCGAGTTGCATCTCGCCGATCTGGGCTTTGACGAGAACATCCGTGATGTCCCGGCCGGGCCCATCCTGAAACTGGGTCAGGGTCGCCGCATCCTCCAGGATGTAATATGAGGGGCAGTTCAGGACCAAGGCCTTCTTCATAAACGGGACACTTTCGCAACCCGTCAGGGTCAGCGCCGTGATAACCAATATTGTTCGTGTGAAAATATTCATTTCAAAAATCGGTTCTGCCCTGCGGCCATGCGGCTGCTTGATGATGAAACGGCTTGAATGACTTGCGATTGATATCATTCAATCCCGCGCTCCCGCTGAAATGTAAAGGACGCTTGGCAAGGCGACAAGCCAGCAAGGGACTTGTATCCATTATGGGGTGTCGGGATCACGGCCTAGTCCCGGATCGACAAGCTGGATCAGGGTGGCGGCAAGTTTGGCGAGGGTGCGTGAGCGACTCCAGGCGTTCTCAATACCTTTTGCGATTTCGATGCCGCGCCCGAAAGCCAGCCAGGCGGCATCGTTTTCACCAGCAATGGCATGGCCCTCGGCAAGTTCTGAGAACATCCAGACCCGGCTCAGATCGCCAATGACTTCTTTTGTTGCTGCCTGAGCCAGTGTCTCGGTGTTTTCCCATTCTGTATCGCCGAACCTTTTCTGTCTGGCAGCAATCAGCCAGAGCGTATGCGCCTTGAGCCTTGTGTCATCAATCAGCGCTGCTGAAGTCACTGCGCGTTTGGCGGCGTTCCTGAAGCCCCGACCCTCATCCGTATGGGCCGTGTTCTCGCCATGAATCTGGGTCATGGCAAGGACCACACGGCTGATGGCGAATGACCGTGCATAGGGTCTGTCGATCCTCTCTATGGCGGCAAAAGCCAGCTCAAGCGTGGTATCGGCATCGTCGATGCGACCGGCTTTGGCCTGTGCCAGTGCAATCCGGCCGAGCAGCACGGCCCGGTAACGGACATTGTCGATGCCGGACGCCGTCGCCAAGGCGGCGGCGGCATCGCCGGCGCGGGCCTGTGCTTCGGCGGCTGACATCAGCACGGGTATTTTGTCGGATGGACTGGAAACGGCTTGCAGCATGTCCAGCGCCCGGGCGGTTTCTTCCATGTCCGCGAGTGCGGAGGCGACATAGCGTATGCCGGCGCTTTTCGAGCTGTCTTGTGGGAGTGCACGGGCAGAGTTCTCGGCAATGGTCAATTCTTGTTCTGCCAGATCACGGGCGCCGGCTTTGGCATAAATGACGGCGGCGCGTGTCCTGTAGGCGATCTGTTTCAGGGTATCGCCGACGCCGTCGAGATCACCCAGCAGGCGCTCAAGGGTTTTGCGGGCATCATCCTTGTCGCCGCGACGCAGCTGAATTTCAGCGATCGTGGTAAATGCATCAGCCTGCTTTTCCCGGTCCGGAATGATTGCCGCCGCGGCGATCGCGTCTTCAGGCCTTCCGGCAGCGGCCTGGGCTTCGGCGATATCACGAAGGGCGACGACCACCAGTCTGAGGTCTTTTATCCGTGATGCCGTTTCCATGGCCTTTTCACCGAGACCGGTCCTGGCTTCGGCAATAAGAATTTCCCCGAGCGCCCAGTCGCGCAATTCCGCCTTTCCGATGGCCTTGGCGCTTTCCAGCGCTTCGGCGAGCAGACAAAGGGTTGTCGGATTGCCAAAGCAGGCTGATGGGTCCCGGGTCGGATTGGCGGGTTCAGCAACGCTGTCAGCCTTCATCAGGTCGCGCGTCGCCGGATGGCTCATCAGTTTCGAGCGGGCATCATTGATGCTTTCGGATCGGGCTTCGTCCAACTGCCGCATCAATTTGCGCACGCCGACGGCATATTCCAGTTTGCCGATCAGATCCATCGTCACACGCCCGGTCGCCTCGACGCCGATGCCGCGCTGGTAAATACGAAGAGCGGCAAGGGTCGCGCGATCAAGGACGCCGTCTTCGGGGCCGATATAGAGCCCGAGCTTCGAGAGGGCTTTCTGTGCACGTTCAACAAGCGGGCTGGGTTGCAGGCGGGCGGCACCGGAGGTGGGTTCTTCCAGCGGCGGCAGGGAAGCATGGGCGGGCACTGCCAGAACAGTCAGGACGACTGCCAGTGCCATGCACACGCTGATCGCCAACGGGCGAAGTTGTTTTTGCCTCAGGGCTCGTCTCATACGCTTGGGATGCTCCCGGTTATTCTGCGACCCGGATGGTCCGTTCAGTATAGTCGATATTCAGGCAAATTCGCCCAAATTTACCGGATCATTCAGATGCGCGCTTGGCGTGGGTTGCCTGAACCCTTAAAACGCCCGGATGGCGGTTTACACGGAAATTGATGACGATGCACTGATTGCGTTCATTGCCGATTACGGCATTGGCGAGGTGCTGTCCTGCAAGGGCATTGCCGAAGGCATCGAGAATTCGAATTTCATCGTCACCACGACGACCGGGCCCTATATCCTGACGCTCTATGAGAAGCGGGTGAAAATCGAGGATCTGCCGTTTTTTCTGGGTCTTATGGACCATTTGGCGGCGCACGGCATTCCCTGCCCGGTGCCACTCCGGACCAGGGGTGGTGAAACGCTCAGGGAATTGGCGGAGCGGCCGGCGGCGCTGGTCAGCTATCTGGCCGGCATGTGGCCGAGGCGGCCGACGGCAGATCATTGCCGTCAGGTTGGTGAAGCGCTGGCTCACTTTCATCTGGCCGGTGAAGGTTTTTCAATAAAGCGTGACAATGCCCTTGGCGTCGGCGCATGGCGGGACCTGCTGGATGCATCCGGTGATTTTGCCGACGATGTGCAAAGTGGGCTTTTTGCGCATCTGGACGGAACGCTCACAAACATTGCATCGAACTGGCCATCGGGGCTGCCGTTCGGCGTCATTCATGCGGATTTGTTTCCAGATAACGTCTTCTTCCGCCAGCAGCACCTGTCCGGTGTCATCGATTTCTATTTCGCCTGCCGCGATTTTTATGCCTACGACATTGCGATCTGCCTTAACGCCTGGTGTTTTGAGCCTGATCTGAGCTTCAATATCACCAAGGCCAGGCGGTTCCTCGGCGGTTATCAGGCGGTGCGCCCCCTTGATCCGGCGGAAATACAGGCGTTGCCGGTGCTATCGCAGGGGGCCGCGATGCGGTTCCTGCTGACCCGGCTGTATGACTGGCTCAACACGCCCGATGATGCCTTCGTGACGCCGAAAAGCCCTATGGAATATATCAAGAGACTGGATTTTCATCTGCACGTGAAAGGGCCTCAATCGTATGGCTTTGACTGAGACCGATCGAGATGCCGTCGAGATTTTTACCGACGGGGCATGCTCAGGGAATCCCGGCCCTGGCGGCTGGGGAGCGATCTTGCGCTGGCGCGACCATGAAAAGGAACTCTATGGCGGCGAAGCAGAAAGCACCAACAACCGAATGGAAATGATGGCAGCGATACAGGCTCTGGAAAGCCTCAAGCATGCCAAACGCGTCGTGTTGTATACCGACAGTACGTATCTGCGTGACGGGATTACATCATGGATTCACGGCTGGAAGCGCAACGGCTGGAAGACGGCAGCAAAGAAGCCGGTGAAAAACGAGGATTTATGGCGGCGTCTGGACGCGGCCCTCAGCGATCACGAGATCGACTGGCGCTGGGTCAAGGGGCACGCCGGACACCCGGAAAACGAACGGGCTGATGCCTTGGCCCGGCAGGGGGCTGTCGAAGCCGGCAGTGCATCGCGCAAATAGCCCGGGTTATCACCCGCAGAAAAAAACCGCGTTATCACCTGCAGAAAAAAACTGCGTTTTCATCCGCTAGATAAAAAAAGGACACGGCCATTTGGGGCAGCCGTGTCCTTTCAGGATCCCGTATCAAGCATCGCAAGGGAGGTCGCTTTGCTTACGGGTTTAATTTGGCGCCGGGTCAGGCGTGGCCAAGGCTCCAGCGCATCCGTGCAGCGGCGTCGGAGACGGTGTTCGATCCTGCCTGAAATTCACGGCCTTTAACTTCGGTGCCGATCAAATCGCCCCAGCGGTCGTGGGTGGCGGGCTTGCCTGGGAACCAGTTGGCGAAACGTTTGCTGTTCTTGTTAAACATGTTCTTTTCCTCATGTCTGCCCCGATCATTTCGGGGGGTGACTCTCTGCAAGCATATGTACTCCTCAAGTTATTTTTCCACAAAGGATAGATTTTCATTCTATACATGAGTTATTATTCATGCATAAATATGCCATGAATTTTACAGATTGTGGGGAAGTCGATGCCGCATTTGCCGCCGATTGCTGCGCTCCGGGCTCTGGCCGTGGCCGCCAGACACCTCAGTTTCACCAAGGCTGCGGATGAGTTGAACGTGACGCAAAGTGCCGTCAGCCATCAAATTCGCCATATCGAGGAATTGTGGGATGTGCAGCTTTTCGAGCGCCGTCCGCGCAAGCTTTTGCTGACGCCGGCCGGAGAGCAGCTGTCTAAAATCGTCAATGGTTTCATAGATGAACTGGGGCTGACGCTGGAATCACTGAAGGCCGATGAGGGGCATACTGCGCTCAGGATCGAGATGCTGCCGTCCCTGGCGGTCAAGTGGCTGGTGCCGAGATTACAGGATTTCCGGAACGAGCATCCGGAGGTCGATGTCTGGCTTTCAACCCGCCAGGATAACCGGCCCGGGCTGGATCGCGGCGATCTGGATGCGGCAATCACACTGGGCGACGGCAATTACCCGGGGCTGAGTTCTTGGGAACTGATGCGCGATTATGTCATCCCGGTCGCACGACCACGCTTTTTGGAGGAATATGGCCTGCCAAAGACTCCGGAAGACCTGTGCCGATTACCCCTGCTGTTGCGGCAATCCAGCATTCTGTCCCCCGGTTGGGATTTCTGGTTTGATTATGCGGGGGTTGCCCCTGAGGTTTACCAACCGGCCCTGCGTGACGGCACGCGCTTTCCAGACACCAACATGGCCATTCAGGCGGCCTTCGAAGGTCAGGGCGTTGCCTTGGCGCGGAGTGCACATGTCTGGGACGATCTGGAGACCGGGCGGCTGGTCCGATTGTTCGATATCCACTGTCCGTCGGATGTACTGGTGTATTTCGTTTGCCGTACGGAGCAGCTCAAGCGGCCGGCGCTGGTGGCGTTCCGCGACTGGGTGATCCGCGAAGCCGAAAAATCGCAAAAAATATGGGATGCGGCTGAAAAACAGCCACCAAGAAAATAAGGATCATCGTTGGGAGGGAAGGTCGGGACACCGCCGATAGCAGCGATGTCCCGGATTTCAGATATTAAAGTTCGCTCAGGATCGATTCGGCGCTGGTTTTTTCGAATGCGCCGGCGGCATCGATGTGGATGGTTTTGACGGTGCCGTTATCAACGATCATTGCAAAGCGCTGGCAACGGAGGCCGAGGCCGCGTGCCGTCAGGTCCAGTTCAAGACCGGTCGCTTTGGTGAAGTTCGCGGAGCCATCAGCCAGCATGGAAACGCTGTCGCCGACCTTCTGATCTTTGCCCCAGGCACCCATCACGAACGGGTCGTTGACCGATACGCAGGCAATGGCGTCGATGCCTTTGGCCTTCAGCGCAGCGGCGTTGCTGACGAAGCCGGGCAGATGCTTGGCCGAGCAGGTCGGGGTGAAGGCACCCGGAACACCAAAAATGACGACTTTCTTGCCAGCGCAGAAATCGTCGGTGGAAACCCCGTCTGGACCGTTTTCGGTCATCACGTTGAGGGTTACTGTCGGAATCTTGTCTCCCGCTTTAATGGTCATTCTGTCTCTCCCGGTGATCATGTTTCAATAAAAAGGTTTTGGTCGGCAGCACCGACTTGCCCATGAGATAGGATCATTCATCGCGCTTGCAAAGGGTTTTTCGCTGAAAGGTTCGGATTGCGGGCTATTTAAACTGGCCCTTGAGCCGCTCGGGCGCTGCCGCTGCCAGGCCCTTGAGGACTTCGCCTTCGCTGAGCAGTTCGTTGAGGGGAATGCCTTGCGGTGCAGCGGCGCCGTAGATCGCGTTGAACGGGATACCGTAGCGACCGAACGAAGCCAGATATTCGGCAATATCCGCATCAGGCCGGGTCCAGTCCGCCTGCATGGCAACGATATCGGTGCTGTTCAGCAGTTCAAAGACCTTGCCCCGCTCAAGAACGAACCGCTTGTTGACCTGACAGGTGATGCACCAGTCGGCCGTGACGTCAACAAATACAATCAGGCCTTTGCCGGTTAACTGGTCAATGGCTGTCGGGTCGAATTTCTGCCAGGCAATCTTGCTGACACCGGGCGTTGCCGTGTCGAGTGGGCCGTTGATGTCGCCAAGCTCTGCCGTTGTAATGGCTGCGACCGTGGCAACAACCAGAACGAAGGGTGTGGATTTTCGGATTTCAGGCACGGTGCGCATGACCGGACCGAGCCAGACCCCGACAAAGATCAGCAGTCCGCCGGTCAGCACCGCCTCGAAAGTGCCCGCAGCGCCGGACAGAACGCTGAGTAACCATAATGCGGTGGCGGCCAGCGCCAGACCCAGAATGAACTTGAGCCGCGCCATCCATTCGCCCGGTTTCGGCAGGATCGTCACCAGTTGCGGCAGGGCGGCGATGAGCAGGTAAGGCGCTGCCAGACCAAGACCGAGAAATGCAAATACAGCAATGATGTCACTGTTCTGACCGGCCAGAGCAAACCCGACGGCAGTGCCTAGAAATGGTGCCGAACAGGGGGTTGCCAGCAGGGTTGCAAACACACCTTGAAGAAAATGGCCGGCCAGCCCCTCTCTGTTGCCGCTTGTATGGGCTCTGCCGGCGACGGCGGCGGGTAAGCGAAATTCGAAAAACCCCCACATGTTGCAGGCGAACAGGGTGACCAGAAAGGCCATGACGATCAGAAACCAGGGTTGCTGGAACTGGATGCCCCAACCGATGCCGGCACCGATGCTTTTCAGTCCGATCAGGGCTGCTGCCAGCGCCAGAAAGGCAAAGACGATACCGGCAGCGGAAGCCAGAAAACTGTAACGGACGACGGATGCCGCAGCGCCGCCGTGCTTGATGACAGACAGGAATTTCAGCGACAGCACCGGCAACACGCACGGCATCAGATTGAGGATCAGGCCTCCCAGAAAGGCGAAGGCCAGGATCACCGGCAGGGTAAATGTTCCGGGGCTGGCCGGTGTCGCGGCGAGTGCGTCAGGGGCATGAGGTTTCGGCTCGCCGAGTGTCATGCGGCTTTCCATGGACCTGCCGCCGTCCAGCAGGATCAGAGTGATGGTTTTGCCGGTCAACAATTGTGCTGCTTCTGCTGGAGTGCCCTTGAACCCCGAAACGGGAACCCGGAGAACGGCTTCAAGGCCACCGCTATCTATTCTCGTCGCTGGTGCGCCATAGCCTAGGCCAACCGGCCCTTCGACATACAGATCGGGGGCCTTCAGCGGAATTTCAGATGTCGTGCGGGCAACAAAATATAGGCCCTTGTCGCTGAACTCTGTCCACGTCGCCGTGATGTTCAGTCGCGCCGTTTGCGCATCTCTGGGCACCCGGGAATCAAACTGACCGATGGTGTGGGCAAGGATTGTCGGTGCGCCGTCGCCGCTGACAAGCGTCATCTGCAAATCGGCATCGTAGGGAATGCAGATTTCCTTGCAGGTTAAATACCGCACTGTGGCCTTGATGCTGGCAGGCATTGAAGGGTCGGAAGCCGTAATGGTGAAGGGCAATACGACTTCGCCCTCGTAACCCAATGTTTCCAGGCCAAGCACGGAAAAGCGTTCCGGCACGGGCCAGCTGAGCGGGCCGATCTCGGCGTTCATCGAATCCTTGAAATCGGGCTGCGGCGGAAAGCCGGCATCGCCGGGAGAGCGCCAGTAAATTTTCCAGCCGGGAAGCATGCGGAACTGCAATCCGGCCCGAACCACACCGTCCTTGCCGAGACCATCTCTGGCGGCGATCAGCCGTACGGACGACTGTTCTTCATCGGCCCAGTCGGAACTGGCCGTGCCGGCAGGGGCTGAGCCTGGAGACACGGTCAGGACCGCAAAAAACAATGTCAGAAACAGGATCGTCAGGCGCGGCATATCTGTCCGTATATGATTATGCAGTGGTGTTTATACCATGCGCCACAGATCGCCGGTCAACGCAAGGATGAACCCCGATCTCACGCTTTGTTGAGGCAGCGTGATGCCGATCCCGCGGGATGGTTTTTGCCTCCGGCTGCCGATGTGCCATAATGAGACCGTTATTTGCGATCAGGCTATGTTCAATGGATGTCGGGCCATGGAGTGACAGGTGTCTGGATTTTTAGGCAGCGATGATGATCAGGACAAGTATCTGACAGGGCGATTCCTTATCGCCATGCCCAGCATGCAGGATGACCGCTTTCAGCAGACGCTGATCTATATGTGCGCGCACGGCCCCGAAGGGGCCATGGGGCTGGTCGTCAACAAACCGCTCGACAGCATCAGCTTTCCCGATCTTCTGGAGCAGCTCGACATTCACGTGCCGCCGAGCGGCGAAGGGATCGAAGTCATGTTCGGCGGTCCTGTCGAAACCGGGCGCGGTTTTGTTCTGCATTCCCCGGATTACATGCACGACGCGACGATGGTCGTTGATGACGGGGTCGCGCTGACGGCCACCGTCGATGTGCTGAGGGCGATTGCCGAAGGCTCAGGGCCGCGCCAGAGACTTCTGGCGCTCGGCTATGCCGGATGGGACAGTGGCCAACTGGACGCCGAGATCAAGGCAAACGGCTGGCTCAGTGTCGATGCCGATCCTAACTTGCTGTTTGATATAGACGTCACCAAAAAATGGGAACGCGCCATGGCTAAAATCGGTATTGATCCACTTATGCTTTCTGACAAGGCCGGTCATGCCTAAGCCAAGACACCCGTCTCACCCCGCCAAGGGGAACAAGCCCGCCGGTAAATCTGATGCCGATCAGTTCATGCGTGATCTGATCCGCCGCATGGACGGATGTGAAACGGCCGAGCGCCTCAATGATGCAGTGTTGATGCCGTTCGTTCTGGCCCTTGAAAAAGTCTGTGGCGCGCGCGGGTATGTCATGAATATTTATGGCGAGACGGCCAACATCGTTTTTACCGGAAACACCGTCGATACGGAATCGATCTATCAGATCGTCGAAGCCTATCTTGATGATCAGGCCGACGAAAGCTGAGCGGTGAGCCTGTGCACAGCTTGACGGCATCCGCCCATATCCTGACCACGTGGTTGTTCGTCACCTCAATAGATGATGCCGAAATTCGTGCTGCCGCTGATGCCGGGCCCGATTGCGTCATCGTCGATATGGAAGATTTCACGCCACCGCATCTGCGCGCCGAAGGCCGTCGCAAGCTTGAGGCAAGTCTGTCGCTCATTGCCGATGCGGGTGTCGTGCCCTGTGTCAGGATCAATCCGACGGGCACGGCTGACCACCAGGACGATCTAGCCGCCGCGCTCGCCGCCGGCGCTCGCGTCATCGCGTTGCCGAAAACGGCGTCATCGGCTGAGCTTCACGCTTTGCATGCGAAGATTGCAGTGCTGGGTGGCAAGGGTGTGGAGAGGCCCGGGATATTGCCAAACATCGAAACCGCTGAAGGGCTTGTGAACACCTATGCCATCCTCAAGGAAGCGCCACCGTTAATCGGTTGCCTGATCGCGTCTGAAGATATGACGACCAGTCTTGGTGCGCCGCGTGACCCTGCCGGGACAGCCATCCGTTATGCCCGTGAGCGGTTTCTGGTCGAATGCCGCGCCGCTGGTGTTGCGCCGGTTGACTGCCCCTACACCTGGGCCGACCGCGAAGGACTGATTGTCGAGACGCGCTATGCCAAGGCACTCGGCTATCACGCCAAGTCAGCTGCACGCGCCGATCAGATCGCGGTGATCCGGGACATTCTTGAGCCGGGCGCGGCTGAAATTGAACACGCCAGGCGCCTCGTCGCCGCCTTTGAAAAGGCGCAGCAGGCAGGCCGTGACCGGGTCGAGGTCGACGGTCAGATCGTCGAGCGTCCGTCTTATCTGAATGCGAAGGCACTGCTGGAAAGATGCCGCGCCTGATCTGACATGCCCGTGTTAGATTTTCTCGCTCGGGTCGACGCATAAAAGTTCGATCACCGAGCCATCGACGATCAGTTTGCCGGCGTTTTCGAAATTCACCGTGATTTTGTCACCGACAACAGTCTGTACCCGACCCAGGCCCAGCTCGGGCGCTTTCGGATGACGCACGAAGGAGCCTTGCGCGATCAGGATATTGGCGGGGTGCAGGGCCATACCTCAGGCGAAGCGGGCGCTGAGGGTATCGGCGCTTTCCAGTCCGGCAATCGGGCCGATGGCGGCGACGGTGGGGCGACCCTTGAATATCCGCTCAGCAACGGCGCGGACAGCATCATCATCCACGGCTTCGATTTTCTGGACGATTTCTTCAACGTCGATCTGCCGGTCGAAAAGCATGATGTGGCGGGCCATCTGCTCGGTCCGGGCCGACGTGCTTTCCCGGGCCATCAGGATGCTGGCTTTGAGCTGAGCGCGCGCACGGGCGGTTTCTTCGGGATCCAGTGTGCTGGCCAGCTTCATCGCTTCGTCAGTCAGTAGCGGGATCAGATCGCCCAAATGCTCAGGTCCGGTTCCTGCATAAATACCGAAGATACCGGAATCCTCATAACACGACAGGAACGAATAGATGGAATAGGCAAGGCCGCGCTCTTCACGGACTTCCTGAAAAAGCCTGGACGACATGCCGCCGCCGAACAGCGTCGACAGCACCGATGCGGCATAAAAATCTTCATCCTTGCAGCCGACACCATCAAGGCCGAGGACGATGTGAACCTGTTCAAGGTCGCGTTCGACGCGGATGTCGCCGCCTTTGTAGCAGGCCGGCTCGCGGCCGTTGCGGGTCGCTTTGGGCAAGCTGGCGAAGGCGTCGGATAACAGATCGACAAGATGATCATGTTCGATCCGGCCGGCGGCACAGAAGATGGTTTCAGACGCGGTATAGTTCTGGCGTCTGTAGCGATCGACGTCGTCGCGGCTGAACGTGCTAATGACCTCTTCGGTGCCGAGCACCGGGCGGCCGATGGCCTGATCGGGGTAGGCCGCTTCCTGAAACCAGTCGAAGACAATATCGTCAGGCGTGTCGTGGGCCTGATGGATTTCCTAGCAGACCACCGATTTCTCGCGCTCGAGTTCAACCGGGTCCATGGTCGCATGCATGACGATGTCGGAGACCAGATCGACGGCGAGATCGATATCCTCTTTCAGGACTTTGGCGTAATAGGCGGTGTTTTCACGCGACGTATAGGCGTTCAGATGGCCGCCAACGGCTTCGATTTCTTCGGCAATCTCACGGGCCGTTCGCCGTTCGGTGCCCTTGAAAACCATATGCTCGAGCAAATGCGAGATGCCGTTTACTTCCGCCGCCTCGTCGCGGGCGCCGATGCCGATCCAGGTGCCGAGGGTAACAGTTTCGACATTATCCATGCGGTCGGTGGCTACCCGCATGCCGTTATCAAGGGTAGTGACCTGAACACTCATTATTGCTTGTCCGCAGTGTTCAGGGTTTGCTCGACATGCTTTTCGATCGCATCCAACCGGTTGTCGACAGACGTAACGCGTTCCGGACGCTGGAGGAGATCGGCCAAGCGGGATGGGAGTGGCGGTCGGATGCCCGTGGCGGCTTCTACGGCATCCGGGAATTTGGCCGGGTGCGCCGTTGCCAGAACGACCATCGGCGTGCCGTCCCGCTCAGGACTGGCTTTGGCAGCGGCAAGACCCACGGCAGTATGCGGGTCGATCAGCATTCCCTGTTCACCATATAACGCGCGCATGGTCTCGGTGGTTTCGGCATCGTTGAACCGGGCCGCATCGAATTTTTCACGTACCGCCGCCAGCATCTTCGCATCGACGCGGAAACTGCCATCCGCCCGGAAACCATTGAGGATGTTTTCAACCCGACCACCGTCGCGGCCCAGCATGTCGAACAGCAGACGCTCGAAATTGGACGAGATTTGAATATCCATGCTCGGGCTCAACGTCGGCACCACCGCATCGGTTCGCATTTCGCCGGTCTCGAAGAATCGGGCGAGGATGTCATTGGCATTGGCAGCGACGACGAAGCGTTTTATCGGCAATCCCATCTTCATGGCCGCATACCCGGCGAAAACGTTGCCGAAGTTGCCGGTCGGCACCGTGAACGACACCGCCTTGTCAGGCGCACCAAGATGCAGGGCGGCATGAAAATAATAAACGATCTGTGCCATGACCCGCGCCCAGTTGATGGAGTTGACCGCTGACAGGTGGTGTTGGTCGCGGAAGGCCTGATCGTTGAACATTGCTTTAACCAGGTCCTGGCAATCATCGAACGTGCCATTGACCTGCAAATTGTGAACATTATCGGCAAAGACGGTGGTCATCTGCCGGCGCTGCACTTCGGAGACCCGGCCTTCCGGAAACAGCATAAAAATGTCGAGCGTGTTCTTGTCGCGGCAAGCCTCGATGGCCGCCGAGCCGGTGTCACCCGACGTCGCGCCGACGATGGTGATATGCTCGCCCCGGGTCTTCAGCACATGATCGAACAAGCCGCCCAGCATCTGCATGGCGACATCCTTGAAGGCCAATGTCGGTCCATGAAACAGTTCCATCAAATGAATATTGTCACCGATGTTGGTGACCGGAGCGACCGCACCGCCATCAAACGAGCCATAAGCCTTGGCAATGAGCGCCTGCAGATCATAGTCCGAAAACGTCTCGCTGACGAACGGGCGGACGACACGAAATGCCAGTTCATTATAGCTGAGCGCCTTCATTGCCGACATTTCGGCTTTCGTGAAGGTCGGCCATTCCCTGGGCACATAAAGCCCGCCGTCGCGGGCAAGGCCGGTCAGCAGAACATCGTCGAAACCAAGTTCCGGCGCACGGCCACGGGTCGAAATATATCGCACAGAAAGTCTCCCTCAGGTGGCGGAAGTCACGTCCGCTCCTTTGCTGTGGCTAAACCTATCCATCGCGGGGGGGTGAAACAAGGATGACGGACACCGGGCTTGCCGGTTGAAGTGCATAAAACTCTCGGGCATGATTTCAGAAATTAAATGCAGGCAGGAAATTACCGATGAAAAAACACTTCCTCGGCTTGTTGTGTGCCCTGCTGACGTCGTCAGCCTCGTTATCGCATGCGCAGGACAAAGTCATTATCGGCACCGGCGGTGAAACCGGCGTTTATTACGCCACGGGTCAGGTGTTGTGCGGTTTGCTCAAAGCCAGGGGCATTGACTGCGAAGCGCCGCCCAGTAAAGGCTCTGTCGCCAATTTGATGGCGCTCAACGCCGGTACGGTTCACCTTGCCATGACCCAGTCTGATTGGCAGTTCCATGCCTATAGCGGTTCTAGCAAATGGAAAGGCGATAAGGTTGACCACCTGCGTTCGCTGTTTTCCGTTTATGCTGAACCGGTACAGGTCGTCGTCAATCGCGATGCCAAAATCAAGAACTGGTACGCCTTGAAAGGGCACAGCATCAACATCGGCAATCCGGGTTCCGGACACCGGGAAACCATGGAGGAGATGCTTGATGCACAGCGCTGGAAACCGGATATCTTCAGTGCCGTCACCGAGCTGCCTTCGAGCGAACAGGTCGACGCCTTTTGTGCAGGCAGGTTTGACGCCTTTGTCTATATGGTCGGCATCCCCAACGCCGCCATGAAGCGCGCCGTAGCTGACTGTAACGGTATGCTGATCGAGCCGCACAACACCATCACCCGCAAACTGGCGACAGCAGCGCGTCCGTATTATTCGAAAGTCTCGATACCGGCCAAAACCTATTGGGACGGGCAGAAAGCAGTCGACACCTTCGGTGTTCTGGCGACGCTGGTAACGACCAAAGATGCCTCGCCGGCAATTGTCGAGGCTTTGCTCAAAGCGGTGTTCGAGGATTTCAGCCGTTTCAAATCCGGGCATCCGGCGTACGGGCACAGCAAACCGGAAAGTATGGTGTCGGAAGGCCTGAGCGCGCCGTTGCACGATGCCGCACAGGCTTACTATGTCTCTAAAGGCTGGATTAAATAGAGTGCCTGCTGCTCAATCCGGCAGGTAGCGGGCTTTCAGGTGTGCCTTGAACGGTGCCGCCTGCAGTGAATTTCCGGTTGCCTTGGTCAGCAGTTCCGGCCCGCACAGCAACCGACCGCTGGCGTGAATGTGTTTGCGCAGCCAGCCGACCAGCGTGCTGAAGTCACCCTTGGTGATGTCATCCGGGATCGACGGATGCGCAGTTTTCGCAGACTGATAAACCTGCGCTGCCGTCATCGCACCCAAAGTATAGGTCGGGAAATATCCGAGCGATCCCCCGTACCAGTGAATGTCCTGCAGGCAGCCTCTGGCATCGTCGGCAACATCAATGCCGATCAGAGATTTGAAGCCGCTGTTCCAGGCATCCGGCAAGTCCCTGACGGCGAGGCTGCCGTCGACGAGTGCCTTTTCCAGCCGGTAGCGAAGAATCACGTGCAACGGATAGGTAACCTCGTCGGCGTCGACGCGAATGAAGCTACGCTCAACCTGATGATAGAGCCTGAGAATATTGTCCGGCTGCCATGCCGGGCCAGCGCCTGAGAAGGCGTCGCGGATGATCGGCAAGGCGAATTCAAGGAACTCCGGCGAGCGGCAGACCTGCATTTCCATCAAAAGCGACTGGCTTTCGTGGATTGACATGCCGAGCGCGGTACCGACCGGCTGCAGTCGCCAGCTTGCAGGCAGACCCTGTTCGTAAAGCGCATGACCGGTTTCATGCAGCACGCCCATCAGGGCGGAGGTGAAATCCGTCTCGTCATAGCGCGTCGTGATGCGCACATCATCGGGAATGCCGCCACAGAACGGATGGTGACTGACATCCAGGCGGCCGCGCTTGAAATCAAATCCGAGGACGTCCATGAACCGCATGCCAAGCGTGCGCTGGATATCGGTCGGGAATGGACCTGCCGGCATGGTGATCGGCCCGGCGGCATTCTGGCGTTCCAGTACAGCACCCAGAAAATCCGGCAGAAACTCGGCCAGATCATCCAGTACCGGATCAATATCGGCAGCGCGACCACCCGGCTCGTATGCATCAAGCAGTGCATCATAGGGGGCGAGGTGCAGGGCTTCACCAACCCGAACGGCTTGTTCGCGGACAATCTCGACGAGGTCACGGAGTGCGGCTTCAACAAGACTGAAATCACTTTCGGCCCGGGCCTGACGCCAGATTTTTTCACACGTGCTGGAGGCTCTTGAGAGCCGGGTCACGAATTCTTCGTCGAGGGCTGCGGCACGGCGGTACTGACGAGCGATTTCCTGCAGGTTGGCCGTTTGCCAGGCATCCAGGGACGCTTCGTTCTGCTCGGCTTCGTTGATCAGCCCCGCCGTTTCCGGATTGACCAGCAGGCCGTGCGCAATGGCTTTCAATTCGGCCAGTTGCTCAGACCTTGCCTCAGCCCCACCATCCGGCATCACCGCCGCATAATCCCAATGCAGCACGGCTTCGGCTTCACCCAGCAGGGCGATGCGCCGAAAGCGGCTCTGGAGTATGTCGTAGGCGCTTGAGGGGCTGGCGTCGGGCATGGCCTAGATGACCGGCAAGAACAGTAACCGGTCAGCAATCATGGCCAGGAAGATCATGAACAGATACAGGATCGAGAACAGGAACAGGGGTTTTGCGTGTTCCGTGCCTTCGACTTTCCAAAGACGCCATGTGCGAATCCAGAACATAACGCCGAGCACGGCAGCGGTCAGCAGATACAGCAAACCGGAAACGCCAAGGAAGGCGGGGGCCAGCGTGGCTGCAATCATCAGGACGGTATAAATCAGCATTTGCCGTTTGGTTTCGCGCTCGCCAGCGACGACCGGCATCATCGGCACACCGGCAGCGGCATAGTCACCGGTGCGGTACAAGGCCAGGGCCCATGAATGGGGCGGCGTCCAGAGGAAGATGATCATAAAGAGCGCAATCGCACCCGGATCGATCGTGCCGGTGACAGACGCCCAGCCGACCAGTGGCGGGAAAGCCCCGGCAGCACCGCCGATGACAATATTCTGCGGCGTGCGGCGTTTCAGCCATGCCGTATAGATAAAGACGTAATAGCAGATCGTCATCGCCAGCAACCCGGCGGCGAAATTGCTGACATAAATGGCCATCATGACGACGGAACCGACGGCCAGAAATGTGCCATAGGCCAGCGCCAGTCGAGGATCCATGCGGCCGGCGGGAATCGGCCGGTCCTGGGTGCGGCGCATGATCAGGTCAATGTCGCGGTCGTACCACATATTGATGGCACCTGCGGCACCGGCACCGATGGCGATGCAGAGTACCGTGATCAGGCCGGTCGCGGCATCAGCCCCGCCCGGTGCCATCAGAATGCCGACCAGTGCCGTAAAGACGACAAGCGACATGATTCTGGGCTTCAACAGGACGGCAAAATCGTTGACGCGAAAGCGGGGTTCATCGGGCGTTTCAGCCGATGCATCCAACTTTTCAATTGCCACGCCGTTGTGACCGCTTTCGCTCATACCAACACTGCCTTTGTCTGAGAGAGACGGGTTATAGAAGATTGCCCCGGCAACTTCCAGCATTTCCGCGATATTTTAAGCCTTACGGCTCAGTATACGCTGTCCGGTGATCCAGATAAACAGTATGCCGCCCAGTACGGCAATAACGCCGCCGATTCCGATGCCCAGATGCCCGATCCAGTTGCCGATCACATCCATGCCCGGCGCGGTATCGGAAACTTTCCGTGGCGCACCGTAGCCACCGGCAATAAACAACCCGAGACTGTGCAGAAGCTGGCCAAGGCCATAAAGCCACAAGGAAGCCTTGGCAGCTTTCCAACGGCTCAGCCCGCGCTCAAGCAACGGCAGGACGAACAGCAGCATGAAACCCATCGCGGCGACGTTCACACCGCCGATGACGCCGTGGTAATGCGCCGGTGTGCGGGTATCTGCACCATCAACGAAGATGCCGAGCACGCCACCCGCAAAAAATACGATCAGCGACATGAGCAGAGCCAATCGCGCCGTACCGGCGACGGGCGTTTCCGGACGGGGGCTGCGTAACACGGTATTCAGGGTCAGTAAGCCGACGCAAATCGGGGCCGGGGCAAGGGCGTATTGATACCAGGAGTGAAGAGCTGGCGTTCTTCGACGGAGAACGGGACATCGACAAACAGCAAAGCAACCCCGCCAATGGCCAGTAAGGCATTCAGCGCCTGCGCAGCCATGGCCAGTTTGGGCGGCACCGGTGGGCGTCCGAGTGCCCGTCCGCCCAGCAGCACCCAGCAGCCGATCATCACCGAGGTGTTGAAGAATTGAAAAACATGGCCACCAGCCCAGAACAGGTCTTCGTTGTCGGCGGCAATCGTCGGCATCCCGCCCAGGCGATTCCATGAAATGGCAAATGCCGTCATGGCGGCCAGGGCAATCACGGCACAGGCGAGACCGGCGGCGCCGATCGGCTCGAGCGGGCCGCTTCGGGTCATCGCATTGGCAAGGGCGCGAACCGCAGCCAGGACGGCAGCAAAGCCGACCAGCAAAAGCCCGACGTAATAGACGGGATCTGTAATGGCCGGCACATAATTATTCAGGGACGGAACACCCCGGTCCATCAGCGCCGGTGCTGCCAGCAGCACGAAAGCAACGGCCATGGCTGCGATTGCCGGCTTGCCGAGCGTGGCGGCGAGCGGAGCGCCTTCGGACAGCCGGAAAGCTGCGGTTTGCATCAAGATAATGCCGATGGCCAGAAACCATACGACGAACGAGAACACGACGTGGATGATCAGGCTTTTATGGTAGAACGCGACCGGCCATGGAAACAGCGTATCGGCGCCGGGGATGCGGGAAATTGCCAGCAACAGGGCGAACACACCGGCGATGGCGAGAGACCCCAGTGCGATGATGCTCCATCCGCGTAGCTCGCGGTATGCTGATTTCCCTGAAAGCACAGGACGAAACCCCTCTACTGGGTCCCATCGCTGTTCCTGGGCCGGTCGAAACATCCCCTAGCCGCCCTGGTAGGGATAAAGATGCACAGCCATGGCATAAACCACGACGCCTGAGATGCCGACATACATCCACAGTGGCCAGGTTATCTTTGCGATTTTCTTGTGGGCATCAAAGCGTTCACGAAGTGCCCTGAGCACTGTAATCGGCACCAGAGGCACAATGGCAATGGCACCCAGAACATGAACGAACAGGATCGTGAAATAGACGTAGCGGACGAAGCCATCGCCGCCGAATTTCGCAAAACCGGCATTCAGTTTGTAAATGACATAGGAAACCAGGAACAGAGCCGACGCAATTAGCGCCGAAACCATCATGGCGCGGTGTTTGCGCCAATCTCCGGTCTTGATGAAATAATATCCGAACGACAGGAAAACGACCGAAATGGCGTTGAACAGTGCGTTCGTGTGAACCAGCGATTCGTAATTCATCGTTTGATACAGGCTATCAGCTTAAAAAAAGAGATGGTTATTGAAGCGGGACAGCGGAAAGTCGCACGAAAATGCTGCCGTACATAACCAGGGCAGCCAGGGCGAGCACGAGGCCAAGTATGATATTGCGCTTTTTGCGACTCTGGGCTTCGGATACCTGTGTATCGGTTTGATTTTGCTCGCTCATGACATTCCTCAATATAGTTCATTTGCTGATAGGGCGCTGGGCTGAAGTGCGGCGGACACAGCTTGTAGCACCGCATTGTTCGGTAGATTTAAGCGCTTCAAACTGGAATTGCACGGTTTTTTCTTGGATTCGGATGCTGGGGAGATATGAAAATCCTAAGGGAAATCCTTGTCATCGCGGACGCAGTTGCGCAAAATCAACGCTACAATAATGTAAAATATACACTTATTGTGATTGGCCGCTTGCTCCTGAGTGTTCGCGGCATTAAAAACACGCTCGAGTGTTCCATCCCTTGTATGGTTCATTCTTAGGGGTAAAATTAAGGGGCGGCTCTGATGGTGAGCGGCCAACAATCAGGTGAGACGTATGCGAAACAAGCTCAAGAATTTCCTGCCCGCACTTGCTGGTGTCCTATTCTCGGCAGCGCCGGCTCTGGCTGGTCCGAACGGAGATGTTCGCTCCAGCCCATGGCAAATGTGGCTGCAAGAGCCGGGCTCCCCAACTGCGGACGTGATCGTTGAATTCAACGTCCAGCTTATGGTGATTGAAACGCTGATCGTGATCTTCGTTCTGGGATTGATGGCCTATATCGCTTTTCGGTTTAGTGCCAAGCGCAACCCGGTACCCTCAAGGACGACACATCACGTCGGGCTTGAAGTCGCCTGGACGATCCTGCCGATCTTTGTTCTGGTCGGGATTGCCGTGCCGTCAATCAAACACCTGTATTTCGCTGACAGGACCCCCGATGCTGAAATGACACTGAAAATTACCGGGAATCAGTGGTACTGGAATTATGCCTACCCTGATCAGGGCAATTTTACCTTCGACAGCCTCATTATTCCTGAAAATGAGTTGAAGCCGGGTCAGCCAAGGCTGCTCAGTGTCGATAACAAGGTTTATCTGCCCGTTGAAACCAACATTCGCCTGCTGATGACTTCAGTTGACGTCATTCACAACTGGGCTGTGCCGTCGCTGTCGATCAAGCTCGACACAGTGCCGGGCCGGATCAACGAAACCTGGACGCGGATTCACGAGAAATATGTCGGCAAGACCATCTATGGCATGTGCTCGGAACTGTGCGGTGTGAACCATGGCTTCATGCCGATCGCTATTGAGGCGGTCTCCAAAGAGGATTTCGCCAAATGGGTCGCGCAGGCTCAGGAAAAGTATGCATCGGATGATCCTAAAGCGGACCAACAAAAGGTTCGGCTGGCTGATGCCGGCATTACCCGTTGATCATCCATATAGAGATTTGAGGAAAGGGACGTAAAATGGCTAACGCAGCTGACGCCCATCACGACGACCATCACGATCATTACCCGAGCTTCTTTTCTCGGTGGTTCTGCTCGACCAACCACAAGGACATCGGAACCGTCTACATGTTTGTCGCTCTGTTTGCGGCAATAATCGGCGGGGGAATGTCGTGGTATCTTCGCCTTGAGCTCCTTGAGCCGGGTATCCAGTACATTGAGGACTTCCAGTTCTATAACGTGCTGCTGACGGCGCATGGCTTTATCATGATCTTTTTCGTGGTCATGCCCGGCACCATCGGGGGCTTTGGTAACTGGTTCGTGCCGTTGATGATCGGGGCGCCGGACATGGCCTTCCCGCGGATGAACAACATCAGCCTCTGGCTGCTGATCGTCGCTTTCTTCATGCTGCTGATTTCCGCTTTTGTCGGCGGCGGTATGGGAACCGGATGGACAGCTTATCCGCCCCTTTCCAACGGGATTTTTCACCCTAGCGCAGCGGTCGATTTCGGTATTCTGTCCCTGCACCTTGCCGGTGCGTCATCGATTCTCGGGGCAATCAACTTTATTGTTACGATCTTCAACATGCGTGCACCCGGCATGACGCTGCACAAGATGCCGCTCTTCGTCTGGTCAATTCTGGTTACCGCGTTCCTTCTGGTTCTGGCATTGCCGGTGCTGGCTGGCGGTCTGACCATGCTGCTGACCGATCGTAACTTCGGCACCCACTTCTTTGATCCAGCCGGTGGCGGTGATCCTATTCTGTGGCAGCACCTGTTCTGGTTCTTCGGCCATCCGGAAGTCTACATCATTATTCTGCCGGCATTCGGCATCATCTCGCAGATTGTATCGACATTCTCCAAAAAGCCGGTATTTGGCTATCTGGGCATGGCTTATGCGATGGCGGCGATCGGTGTCGTCGGGTTCGTCGTTTGGGCGCACCATATGTATACCGTCGGTCTTGATGTCGATACGCGCGCCTACTTCACTTTGGCGACGATGGTCATTGCAGTGCCGACCGGGGTTAAGATTTTCTCCTGGCTGGCAACCATGTGGGGCGGATCGATCGAGTTCAAAACACCGATGCTGTACGCCTTCGGATTCATCTTCCTGTTCGTTGTCGGTGGTGTTACCGGTGTGACACTGGCCAACTCGTCTGCGGATCTTGTTTTCCACGACACTTACTTCGTCGTTGCACACTTTCACTATGTGATGGCGATTGCGGCAATCTTCGCGATGTTTGCCGGCTGGTATTACTGGATCGGTAAAATGTCAGGCAAACAGTACAACGAAACCTGGGGTAAGATTCAGTTCTGGGTCTTCTTCGTTGGTGTCAACGTCCTGTTCTTCCCGCAGCATTTCGCCGGTCTTGCCGGGATGCCGCGTCGAATTCCGGATTATCCGGATGCCTATGCCGGCTGGAACTATGTCAGTTCTGTCGGGGCGCTGATCACGGCGATCGGTACGTTGATCTTCTTCATCATTTTGTTCCGCACTTATGCCGCCGGCACGAAAGCTGAACAAAATCCGTGGGGTGTGGGTGCGACGACACTGGAATGGCATGTGCCAAGCCCGGCGCCGTTCCACACCTTCGAGGACCAGCCGGACATGTCCGGCAAGGCCCCGGCCGAATAATTCGGGCAGGAACCGAAACGATGGCGAATGTCAGGCTAAAGAATGTCCGCTCGGCGATGGTGCTCTTCACCATCGTCGCCGGCATGGTCGGTCTGGCTTTCGCATCGGTTCCGCTTTACCGGATTTTCTGCCAGGTCACGGGCATTGGCGGCACGCCTGGTGTGCAGGCGCATGCACCGGAAACGGCGACAGATATCGATTTCAAGGTTCGATTTGATGCCAACGTCACGCCCGGTATGCCATGGCGGTTCAATCCGCTTGAGCGGGAGATAAAGCTGAAATTGGGTGAGGAAAGGCTGGCCTTCTATGAGGCGACCAATCTTTCCGATAAACCGGTTACCGGCACAGCGGTCTTTAATGTGACCCCCCTGAAAGCCGGTCAGTTTTTTGTGAAGATAGACTGCTTCTGTTTCACCGAGCAAACCTTGCTGCCGGGTGAAACGGTGGACATGCCGGTGTCGTTTTATGTCGATCCGGCAATTTATGAAGAAATGAATACCCGTGACGTGAAGACGATCACACTGTCGTACACCTTCTATCCTATTCAGGATGGACAAAATAAGGTCTCGGCGGTACAGCCATCGTCAACACCCGGGTATAAAGGCTGAGTGGCGTCGTGTGCCGCCTGTACGTAAAAGTAATTAACACCCGAGGGGGAAAATACCGATGAGTGGTGCGAAAAGTCATCCCTATCATATCGTCAATCCGAGCCCGTGGCCGTTTGTTGCGAGCCTGATTGCTTTTGCCACGGCGATTTGTGCCATCATTTACATGCACGGTGGTCCACTGATCACTGTCGTGGCCGGATTTTGCGGTCTGGTGATCGTTTCAGCAATTTGGTGGCGCGATGTGATCGCCGAAGGTCGCAGCGGTCACGATCACACCGAAGAAGTTCGCCATGGGCTGCGCATGGGGATGCTGCTGTTCATCGTCTCGGAAGTGATGTTTTTCTTTGCCTTTTTCTGGGCCTACTTCAATGCCTCGATCCCGGCGCTCAGCTTCGCCGCTTCGCCGACCTGGCCCCCGGAAGGCGTTGTTCCGCTGGAAACATGGTTCCTGCCGTTCCTGAACACCCTGATTCTGCTGACGTCGGGGGTGACGGTAACGTACGCACACCATGCGATCCGCCTGGGCGACAGCAAGCGTTGCGCGACGGGTATCCTGCTGACGGTAATTCTGGGCGCGCTGTTCACAGCCTGTCAGGCCTACGAATATTCACATGCAACATTCGGCTTCAAGGATGGCATCTATTCCTCGACCTTCTATCTGGCAACCGGCTTCCACGGTTTCCATGTTCTGGTCGGAACGATTTTCCTGTGTGTCTGCTATTTCCGTGCCCTCAAGGGGCATTTCACGGCAGAAGGACATATCGGTTTCGAAGCCGCCGCCTGGTACTGGCACTTCGTTGACGTTGTCTGGTTGTTCCTGTTCACCGCCGTCTACTGGTGGGGGTCGGCCGGGTATACGGGGCCGATGCACTAAGCGCGGTTATCGCTCATCAAAAAAGGCCGGTGCTTGCACCGGCCTTTTTCTTTGTTCTTCGATGATCAGTTCATCAGACCGAGCCACGACCACCACAGATAATTCAGCGGCACCAGTACGACCAGTGAGACTGCGGCCAGCACAATGGTCATCTTGGCTGCATCCCTGAGCGGCACGCCGCCCAGTTGCATGGCGACGATCAGCGGCGGCACCTGATAGGGCAGGATGACCGTCGAATAGGAAATCACCTGGCTCATCAGGACGGTCCTCAGGGGAATGCCGGACAGGGTGCTGATCTCGTTGGCCATCGGCCCGACCACGGCGGGCACGCTGGGGGCAGTCGCCACCATGTTGACGACGGTGCCGAGACCGACCATCGAGAAGAACGACATCAGCGGCGCATCGCTCGATAGCGGCACATGGGCCAGCAGCCAGCCGCCGATCCAGTCCCCGGCACCGGTTTCCACCAGCACGGCACCGAGGCTGAGGATGCCGGCGACATAGATCGCGGACGGGAAGTTGACCTTGGACTTGAGATCGTCGCCGTTGATGATGCCGATGCCCGGCATCATGCAGGTCACCGCGGCGACCATGGCGATCCATGCCGGAGAAATATGATGGATGAAGTCTGTAACCCAGAATCCCAGCGTGATGGCGAGGATAATCGCCAGTCTGCGGGCTTCGGGCCGCAACGGTTGGGGGGCTTCGGCCATCGGAGCCGCGTCGATGGTCTTGCCCGATGACGGAAACAGAACGATCACCAGCGCGATGATCAGCAGGGCCTTCAACAGGCCGTTCACCGGCAGATGCATAAGCATATATTCGCCGTAATTGAAGGTCTGCCCGTACAGGTTTTCGGCGACCCCGACCAGCACCATGTTGGGCACGTTCGAGGGCAGGATGGCGCTGGACGGCATCCAGCTGGCGCAGGCCAGCGTCATGATCAGGCCGGTACGCTCGGGCGAGCCCTTGTCGTAGCCGAGCCCGTCGGCCAGCGCGAGGATGATCGGGATCAGCAGGATGATGCGGCCCATGGTCGACGGCATCAGCAGGGCCAGCACGAAGCAGACCAGGGAGACGCCGCAGACGACGCGGAAATAGCTGCCCGCGAGCTTGCCCGTGATGGTCGTTGCCATGCGGGCACCCAACCCGGTTTTCTGAACCGAAACGCCGATGATCAGGCCGCCGAAGACCATCCAGAATGCTGTTGAATGAAAACCGGAAAAAACGATCCCGGCATCGGCGACCTTGAAAACCATCGCCATGGTGAAAAAGACCAGGGCGGTCAGGAATTCCGGAATGGCCACGGTCGCGTACAAGCCGACCGCGAGCAGACACAGCGCCGCCCCGGTGAGGGCGCTTTGCGCAACACCGTCCGGTGCCGGAGATAGGTACAGAAGTACCGCGGCAACGGTCGTGGCCAGGGCGATCAGATGGGACGGTGAGCGGATAATGCCGTTGATGATTTGTGACATGACATCCGTTATATCGCGCCAAAGGTGGTCGACAAGTCTTAAATCATACCCAATGGTGGTCTATGATGCTCAAAACTAGGGAGGTGACCATGGCCGACAACCGTGCCGAGACCGGTGCCGTATTCGATGCGGAGAAGAACGCCAAGATCTATGCCGATTTTGCCGAACGATCGCAACGAATCATGAATGCCTTCATGGAGCGGCAGCAATCAGGCGAGAATTACGCAGTTTCAGACCCTGTTGAGATTGGCCGACTGTTCATGGATGCCTCGGTCAAGATGATGGCAGACCCGGCCAAATTCGTCGAAGCGCAGTCGAAACTGATGCAGGGGTATGCCGATCTCTGGCAGGCGACGGCGAAGCGTATGGCTGGCGAGGAAGATGTGCAGCCGGTCATTGCGCCGGCCCGTGATGATAAACGCTTCAAGGACAATGCCTGGTCCGAGGATGCAATTTTTGATTTCATCAAGCAATCCTATCTGCTGACGTCTGACTGGCTGACGACACAGGTGCGTGACGTTGATGATGTCGATCCGAAAACCCGTGAAAAGCTGCAGTTCTATACACGACAATTCGTTGATGCGCTGTCGCCGACGAACTTTGCCGCGACCAATCCGAAAGTGCTGAAAGCGGCCCAGGAGACCAAAGGCGAAAACCTGATCAAGGGCCTTGATCAATTGCTCAAGGATTTGGAAAAGGGTAAGGGCGAACTCAGGATTTCGATGACCGATACCGAAGCCTTCGAGCTTGGCCGGAATATTGCCGTAACTCCCGGCAAGGTGATCTATCAGAACGATCTGATACAACTCTTGCAGTTCGAGCCGACGACGGAAAAATCCTGGAAGCGTCCGCTGTTGATCGTGCCGCCCTGGATCAACAAATATTATATCCTCGATCTGCAGCCCAAGAATTCGTTCATCAAGTGGGCAACTGATCAAGGGCATACGGTTTTCGTCATCTCCTGGATCAACCCGGACCAGCGCCACGCCGACAAACAGTTTGAGAACTACATGCTGGAAGGTCCGCTGGAAGCAATGGCGGCGATTGAAAAGGCAACCGGCGAGAAGGAACTGAACATAATCGGATATTGCATCGGCGGAACACTGACGGCGGCGACGCTGGCTTATATGACAGCGAAAAAAGACAACCGCGTGAAGTCAGCAACCTTTTTCACGACGATGGTCGATTTTTCTGAACCCGGCGAGCTTGGTGTTTTCATCGATGAAGCACAATTGCAGCGCCTTGATGAGCACATGGAAAAGACCGGATTTCTTGATGGTCAGCATATGTCCCAGGTCTTCAACATGATGCGCGATAACGATCTGATCTGGTCGTTTGTCGTCAATAATTACCTGATGGGCCGAGAGCCGATGGCCTTTGATCTGCTTTACTGGAATTCCGACAACACGCGGATGCCGAAAATGATGCATTCGCTGTATCTCAGGAAAATGTATCTGGAAAACAAACTGGTGGAGGCGGGCGGCATCACGCTCGGCGGCGTGCCGATCGATCTTTCGACCATCAAAACGCCGGTATACTGGCTGTCGACCAGAGACGATCACATAGCGCCCTGAAATCGACCTATATGGCGACGCAAATCTATCAGGGGCCGAAACGGTTTGTGCTGTCGGCCAGCGGACATATCGCCGGTGTCATCAACCCGCCTGTTGCCAACAAGTACTGCTACTGGACAAATCCGAAAACGCCGGCGGATCCGGATGCCTATCTGGAAGCAGCGACACAGAAGGAGGGCTCGTGGTGGCCGGATTGGCAGCAATGGATCAAGAAACATGCGGGCGCGGAAGTCCCCGCACGCAAACCGGGGGGCGGCAAACTCAAGGTGATTGAAGACGCGCCCGGATCGTATGCAAAGATGCGCATCTGATAAGCAGATACGGCGTCAGCGCCCGAACAGAAGTTCCACGTGGGTTTTGTGAAGCCGGAATTGCTGCCCTGGAACTTTTGGGTCCTGATTAATGGCGGCGATGATGAGGGCCCCTTCGCCGATACTGACGAGCAGGCTGATCAGATCGTCACAGTTGAGGGGTTTCTTCACGGGATAAGCATCAAGGGCCGCCTGATAGTAAGGCCGAAGTACATCATAGATGTGGGCAATGCCAGCAGACGTCGCCCTGGCAACCTCGAGCGGATATTCCTTTCGCTGTAAGGCGAACGAGGCATACAGACAGCCTTCGATGACGTCGGGGTGATCGTCGAGGGCATCCGCATACAATCCGATTATATTCAGGACCCGCTGCAGGGGATCATCGCTCAGTCGTTCTGCGCGTTCACAGACACTGGCAAGCAACTGCGCATCCTGCTCCAGAAACCGATTTACCAGGGCTTCGGCAAGCGCCCCCTTGCTTTTGAAATGGTGGAAGAATCCACCCTTGGTGATCTTAGCGGCGTCAATGATGCGATCGATCGATGCGCCAACGAAGCCGTGGCGCAAAATTTGGTACTGCGCCGCGTCGAGTATGTTGCTTCGGGTGCGGTCGCCTGGTCGAGGCATGCTATTGCATTCCATTTGGTCTGTTATTTCTGAAGTGTGATTTGTATCACACTTAATATATTATTATAGAAACAATTTTTGTACTTTACAAACCAACTGGTCGGTATAGTTTCCGCTTCGGATTTTGCAGGACGCCACCCTGAGCGGTGTTTGGAAACAAGAAAACCGGAGTGATGGAATGACGGAATATACGGATTGGATGATAAGTGGTCCAAAGATTGGCGGCTGTAGTTGTGATTACGGTTGTCCGTGTGAATTCAATGGCCGCCCAACGCGAGGAAGTTGCCAGGGTGTAGAGGCGATGTGCATCGACGAAGGGTACTTCGGTGACGTGCGTCTTGATGGCTTGCTGTTTGCGGCACGTTACAGTTGGCCGGGTGCTGTTCACGAAGGCCATGGTACCGTGCAGGGCGTTATTGACGCGCGTGCCACGGATGAGCAGCGTGCGGCATTGTTCAAAATCCTTGGTGGGGAAGAGCAGGAACCGACGACGGTGTTCAGCATCTATGGCTCGACCATGGAAACCGAACTGGAACCGATTTTCGCAACCATCGATTTTGAATGCGATTTCAAAAGTGCGACCGGATCGTTCACCGTTCCAAACGTGATGCAGATTGACCTGAGTCCGATCAAGAACCCGGTGACGGGTGCTGACCATCGTGCGCAAATTCATCTTCAAACGGCCTTCGAATTCAAGATCGGGGAAATGGCGAGTGCCGTAATCCGGTCTCAAGACGAGATACTGGGGATGGAATGGGAAAAGGTTTTTGGTGTGTTGTGCCATGTCGCCTATGGCCCTTATGGGATCATCAAGGATCATCTCCTTGAAGGCGCGGCGTAGGACAGCAAGCCTGTGTTAACCCAAGTCATTACCAATATTTTGCGCAAGGATCGGCTGTGTTCGGTCCTTGCGCTTGTCGCTGTGAGCATCGTCGCATGGGTCTACACAATCATGGGTGTCGGCATGAACATGTCGGCGCTGACGATGACGGCGATGCCCGGCGACATGCCGATGCCGCTGGGTGTCTGGGATATTGTTGGCAGTGTGCTGATGTTTGCCATGTGGTGGGTAATGATGATCGCCATGATGTTGCCCTCGGCAGCGCCGATGCTTTTGCTTTTCCAGCATGTATCGAACCGTCGGGAAGCTGGTCTGGGATCTATCAACACAGCGGTTTTTGCGATGGGGTATCTGCTGATCTGGGGGCTGTTCAGTGCACTGGCGACGGTGTTGCACGCGTTCGGAGAAGCCACCGGTTTCATCAATGGCATGATGGTGTCGGCGTCAATCTATCTGAGTGCGGCCTTGCTGATAATCGCCGGAATCTGGCAATTGGCGCCGCAGAAATACAAGTGCCTCGATGCCTGTCGGAACCCGGTTGAATTTCTGAGCCTGATTTGGCGTCCCGGTCGCCTTGGTGCCTTGCGGGCCGGTCTTTTGCACGGTGCATTTTGTGTCGGATGCTGCTGGGCGATGATGCTGCTGCTGTTTGTGGGCGGTGTCATGAATCTTTACTGGATCGGGGGGCTTGCCCTGTTTGTACTGGCGGAAAAAACCTTGCCGCTATGGCATGTGACCGGTCGGATTTCCGGTGTTGCGGCAATCATCGGTGGCGTGGTCGTACTGGTGATCGCGTAACAACCTCAGGATTTGCCCGTAACGGTCTTTCCGGGCATAGTTTGGTTATGGCTGAAGCACACATGACACATGTTGAGATACAGGGTGGCGTCCAGATGGGCGAGGTCCCGGCTGCAACGCTTAGTCATCTGGAATTGCTGGCAGATATGGGCCGCGATTTCGCCTCCAATCAGGATCTTGAAGCGACACTCAGGCGCGCTGTTGAACGCATCACCGACTATGTTGATGCCGAAGCGGGTGCCCTGTTCATGCTGTCCCCCTGCGGGCAGAAACTGCAGTGCGATGCCTGCATCGGACCGGTTGAGATCAGCGGTCTTCAGATTGCCGCCGATCAGGGCATAGTCGGGTTCTGCGTACAGCGCGATACCGGGCGGATTGTCCGCGATGTCGCCAACGACCCCGATTTCAACGCATCCGTCGATAATGAAACCGGGTTCAAGACAAGATCCATCCTCTGTGCCCCGATGAGCGTCAAAGGGGAGAAGATTGGCGCTATCGAGCTGATCAACAAGCGGGGCGGTGATGGGCTGTTCGATGATAACGATCTCTACCTGTTGCAGGCGTTGTCATTTTCCGCGGCTCTCGCGGTTCTCAATGCGCGCATGGCGGCTGAACTGGTCGAACAGGAACGGGTCAAGCGAGAGCTGGAACTGGCAGCAGAAATCCAGCGGTCACTGTTGCCGGTAGAAAAAGAAAGCGACTTTCCGGTCAAGGGCGTCAATCTGCCGGCACGCGTGGTTTCAGGGGATTTCTATGATTTCTATCCCCTTGATGACGGGCGGGTCGCCTTTACCCTGGGGGATGTGTCCGGCAAGGGCATGAACGCGGCGCTGATGATGGCCAAGACGGCAAGCCTGCTGCGCTGCCTCGGCAAGTCGATCAAGGAACCGGGACGGCTTTTGACGCTGGTCAATGAAGAAGTATGCGAAACGGCGACGCGGGGCATGTTCGTCACGCTTGTTCACGGCGTTTACGACCCTGAGAGCGGCCATGTCAGGCTGGCCAATGCAGGCCATGAGCCGCCGTTGATTGTCGACAGGGAGGGTAATTACCGGGCGATCGAAGCCGAAGCGCCCCCGCTTGGCATTTCGCCGGCTCTACTTGATGAAGACGGTTTTCCGGAAACCGAATTTTATCTTGATGGCGGCAGGTTGTTTGTCTTCACGGATGGTGTCACCGAAGGGTATATCGCTGATGGGGTCGAGCTTGGCATTGATGGTCTCAAGGCGATAATCGCCAATGCCAGCTCCGGCAGCGTGCAGAGCGTTCTTGACCAGGTTCGCACAAGCATCGGTGGTGAAGGTCGCATACTGCGTGATGATGTGACGTTGCTGGCGATTGATGACGGCACGGCCGTACATACAAACAGTTCTCCGAAAGGGGCGGCTGAACCGGGTGCTACGAACGCGCCTGGAGAAAAGATATTCCAGCTGCGGGTGACGGCGAAAGCCAACCGGCTGCGGTTGATCAGAAATGCGGTCCGGGAGACGGCGTCTTTCTGCGGCTTTTCACAGACCGATACCGCCGATATCGTGCTCGCTGTCGACGAAGCCTGTCAGAACGTCATCAGGCATGCCTATGGCAGCGAGGGTGAAGGAGACATCTCTATTGAAATCCGGCATCGCCCGGATGCGATGATTCTGACGTTGCGTGATTTTGCCGATCCGGTCGATATTTCCAAAATAAAACCCCGGGATCTTGACGATTTGCGCCCTGGCGGACTTGGCACCCATCTGATCAGCGAAGTGATGGATGAAGTTGATTTCTTGCCGCCGCCGATAGATGGCGGCAATCTGTTGAGGCTTGTGAAAAAAATCAGGAGTTAAGGGTACTATGCAGCATGAATTAGCCGATGTCGGCGATGCATTGGTCATCGCCTTTACTGGGGATATCGATCTTCAGACATCACCCGATGCACGCAAAGCCCTGTTGGCACTCGTTGGTAAGGGCAAGTCCATACTGGTCGACCTGTCCGGTGTCGGCTACATCGACTCATCAGGGGTCGCTTCACTGGTCGAATGTCTGCAAAGCGCCAAGAAGTCTGGACAGAAGCTGGCCCTTGTTTCAGTGAGCGATGGTGCATTGCGCGTTCTGCAACTGGCGCGGCTGGACCGGGTCTTTGTAATCTGTGCGACGATTGACGATGGGGTCGCTGCCGTCGCGCACTAAGGCGGCAGAGAATATAACGGGGGGCGTAAACGGTGGCGGAACAAAAGTTATCCGCAGCTCAGCGCGTCGAAAGCGTCGGTAAAACCGCGGTCGCTTTTGTCGAGTCAGTCGGCAACGGGGGCATTCTTGTTGCCGAGAGCTTTTATTGGCTGCTGTTTGGCGTTCGTGAGCGCCAGCCGGTACGCCTGGGTGCCGTCATCCAGCAGATGATGGAAATCGGCGTTGCCGCGATCCCGATCATCCTGATGCTGACCGGCACCATCGGTATCATGTTGGCCATCCAGGGTATTCACACGTTGAGGATTTTCGGGGCCGAAAGTCGGGTGACCATCGGCATCGCATTTTCCGTGGTGCGTGAATTCGCACCGCTGATCACCGGTATTTTAGTGGCCGGCCGGTCCGGCTCGGCACTTGCAGCCCGCATCGGCACCATGAAAATCAATCAGGAAATCGATGCCCTCAAGGTTATGGGCATTAACCCGACGCGGTTTCTCGTGGTTCCTGCATTGATGGCCATGCTGATCATGGTGCCGGCCCTGACGCTGCTCGGCATGTTCATGGGTTTGTTTGCAGCTGGTGTCTACGTCAATGCCGATCTTGGCATTTCGCTCGCCGCCTATACGCACGATACCATCGATATCCTGTCACTGGATGATCTCGGGCACGGTCTCGGTAAAAGCTGCATCTTTGCCGTGCTGATTGCCGTTATCGGTGTCGTCAACGGTGCCGGGGTGCAGGGCGGCGCGGAAGGCGTCGGCAAGGCAACAACCCGGTCCGTGGTGCAGGCAATTTCAGCGATCATTCTCACCGACATGCTGTTTGCCTTTGTGGCGACGCGGTAGGATAGAACCATGCGCAATGCAGCCTCGATCATCGAAGAACGGAAGTCCCGGCAGCGTCCCGCTGGCGGACCGAAGGCCGTGATCGAGGTCGAGAACCTGGTCACTCATTATGGCGAACGCATGATCCTCAAAGGGGTCAGCATGCAGGTGCTTGAAAACGAGATCATGGTCATCATGGGTGGCTCGGGGTCTGGCAAGTCGACACTGCTTCGTCATCTGATGGCGCTCGAGGAAAAAACCTCGGGCACCATGCGTATCCTCGACAAGGATATTGATCAGATCACACGTCAGGAATTCCTTGATGTGCGCAAGAAGCTGGGCGTCGCCTTTCAGTCCGGTGCGTTGTTCAGTTCCATGACGGTCGGCGAAAATATCATGCTGCCGCTTTATGAGCATACCAGCCTCGACGCCATGACCATGGAAATCATGGCGCGCATGAAGCTCGAAGTTGTCGAGTTGTCCGGCTTCGAGAATTTGATGCCCTCTGAACTCTCAGGCGGCATGATCAAGCGTGCAGCGTTTGCACGCGCCATCGTTATGGATCCCAAAGTCCTGTTCTGCGACGAGCCTTCTGCGGGGCTGGACCCTGTTGTTGCCTCGGCGCTGGACGATCTGATCCTCGACATGCGCGACGCCATGCAGATGAGCATTGTCGTCGTCACCCATGAGTTGGACAGTGCCTTCAAGATTGCTGATCGGATCACGATACTGGACCGCGGCGAAATACTCATGATCGGTACTGTCGAAGAGGTTCTGGCCTCTAAATCAGATCGTGTTCAGGCGCTGCTGAACCGCACCTCTGAGGAAGATACTATGGACCCGGATGATTACTTGAGGCGTCTGGTCGGTGAGACCAGCCCGGGAACCGCGCATTTATGAGGATCAAATCGTGAGAACAAGCAAGATCAACTACTTCATCGTCGGGCTGTTCGTGATCACCATGATCGTCGGTCTGGTTGTGGCGATTGCTTTGCTCACCGGACGTACCGGTGCGACGGACAGCTATCGGGCGTATTATTCGAATGTGACGGGGGTCAAGTTCGGCACGCAGGTGGTCTATGAAGGCTATCCGATCGGCCAGGTGATCGAGGTCACGCCTGAAGAGAAAGACGGCCGGATGCGGTTTCGTGTCGACTTTGATGTGACCAAGGGCTGGAAAATTCCGGATGACAGTATCGTTGAAATTGCGGCCCCTGGCTTGCTTGCCGCGGTGACACTGGCCGTCAGCGCAGGTGAAAGCACGACACCGCACGTAGTCGGTGCCGAGGTCAAGGCAGCGGAGCGGGCAGATATGTTCGCCGCTGTCGCCAACGTTGCTGGCGATTTCGGGGATCTGTCGAATAATTACCTCAAGCCGTTGCTGAAAAACGTCGATAATACGGTGCTGCAGATCGGTGAATTCCTTCAGGTCGGTGGCGAAGGACGGATGATCGCGGCAGATGCACGCGATACCATGGGCATGGCTCGCTCGGTGATGGCCGATCTGAAGGATCGCATTCCGACGATAGCCTCCAGGCTTGAATCCATCCTGGGTGACGTCAGCATCACATCAAAGCGACTGAATACGATTCTGACCGAAGAAAATCAGGCCAAGATCATCGGCATGGTCGATAACCTGAATGCGGCGACGCAGAAGTTCGATACCGTGCTGATTACGCTGAATTCAATTTTAAAAGATATCGATGATCTGGTGCTTGATTCAGAAGGGGACGTCGCCAAAACCATGAAAGAAAGCCGATACATCGTTGAATCGGTGTCCCGCAACATTGACGCCATCAATCAGAACATGGACGGTGCCGCCCGTAACCTTTATGAATTCAGCCGCCAGATCAGGCAGAATCCGGGCTTGTTACTGGGCGGAACCTCGCCCGAGGATAAAGGATCGGTCAAATGATAGCGCTGAAAATGAACGCGATCCGTCAATACCCGTCGGCAGTCTGCTCGATCCTGATGGCCGTTTTTGTTCTCGCAGGATGCGCCGCACAACCGCCTGTACCTGCCGACAAGTATTACCGGCTGCAGGCCGTTTTCGCCGCAGCACCCCTGCCGGCACAAAAGTTTCCGGGCAATCTGGAAATTGACCGGTTTACCGCCGATGGCCTGACGGCAGGCCGTCCAATCGTCTATATCGACAGCAGCAATGCCAACCAGCTGCTCGAGTATCATTATCATTTCTGGACTCAGCCGCCGACCATCATGCTGCGCGATGAACTGGTCAGCTACCTGCGGGCGGCCAGGATTTCGGGCAATGTCGTGGTGCCGGAAATGCGGCTCAGAAATGACTACGTCATGACCGGGCGTATCCTCAAGATGGAACAGATGCTTGGTACGCCGAACCGGGCGCGGCTGGAACTGGAAATTTCGCTCCGCCAACCCGAAAGCGGCAAATTGTTGTTTCTGAAAACCTATGCGCACGAGACGACGCAATCGTCAGCGGGCGTGCCGGCAGCGGTAACCGGACTGAACGAAGCTTTGAATGTCATATACTCCGATCTGCTGGCTGATTTGAAAAATCTATGAAGCCGAAAGGACGGCACCGGGGGCGGCCGCGACGTCCGCGTGCAGCCCCGCTGCGTGCGACCGAGATCGTTGATATTGTAAAAATTGCGCAGCATGGCGATGGCGAAGGCCGTCTGGCTGACGGTATGCGTGTGTTTGTGCCGTTGACGCTGCCGGGCGACAAAATCCGGGTGCAACCCGGCCAGAAACGCGGTGACGGTCTGGCCGGAACTATCGACGAGATGATCGCCGGGCAGCCGCGCAAGACGCCAATTTGTCCGGTCTTTGGCAAGTGTGGCGGCTGCCAGTTGCAGCATCTTCAGGATGATGACTATCGTGCCTGGAAAATTTCCGCACTGGCAACAGCCCTGTCCCGGCATGGCCTGGAGTATGACATCAGCCCCTTGCGGCAGGTTGCCGTCAATTCGAGACGGCGTGCCACGTTGGCGCTGGTGATGACCGAAGCAGGCCCGGTGCTCGGCTTTAATGAAGCCTATTCGGACCGGGTTATCGGCATGGATGGCTGTCCGCTTTTAGTCGACGAGATTTCCAGGCTTTGGGGCCGATCCGCAAACTGGCGGCAGCCGTTCTGCCGACCCCGTCCCGTGCAGATATCGCCATAACAGCGATCAATGCGCACAGTATAGATTTGAACGTCATTACCGAGACGCCGCTTGATCTGCACCGGCGTGAAACGATAGCCGCTTTTGCCGAAACCCATGATATCGCCCGCATGTCCTGGCAAAAACCGGGCGAAGGCCCGGAGCCCGTATCCCAGCGCCGGAGTGTGAAGCTGCAAATCGGGAAAGCTGAAATCAGTTTGCCAAGCGGCGGCTTTTTGCAGCCTTCGAACGACGGCGAAGGCGTCCTGCAAGCCCTCGTCAAGGACGGTGTTGGTGATGCCAAGCATGTTGCTGATCTGTACTGTGGCATCGGTACCTTCAGCTTCGTTCTGGCCAGTGCGGGCAAACACGTGCTTGCAGTGGATGAGAATGCGGCACAGATCGCAGCCCTTGATCAGGCAGCGGGCCGGGCCGGCCTTGGCGGCCATATCCGGACAGCGGTTCGTGATCTCAAGGAAAGTCCGTTGGAAGCGTCAGCATTTAACGAGCTGGAAGCGGTCATTTTCGACCCCCCGCGCGCCGGTGCCAAAGTGCAGGCTGAATGTCTGGCTGACAGCACCGTGCCGGTGATCGTCGCCGTGTCATGCAACCCGGCGACACTGGTCGCGATCTGCGTATCCTGATCGACGGCGGATATGTCCTTCAATCCCTGACCCCGGTCGACCAATTCCCGATGAGTTATCACGTCGAAGCCGTCGCGGTCCTTAAACGGAGCTGCTAGACAAAGGCGCACTCCTTGCCGCTGATTGCGTCCCGGTGATAGTTTTTATCATGGCTTCAGACATCAGCCCCGCTAATGATCCGGTCGGCCACTGTTTGCACAGCATCGGCCCGGTCACGGTCTCTACCAGGGATACTGCCGGAAAGCCTCTGCTGGCAGGGGCCGGGCTGTACGTTGGCGATCGTATCCAGAGCGGGCCACACGGTTCTGTGCGATTGCAATTTGATGACGGCACGACAATATGTGCGGGGCCGCATGGTGAATTACAGGTTGATGCTTACGACATCAGGGACGGCGATGCTGGCAGCATTCATTTCAGTTTGATGGCGGGCACGTTTGTTATCGACAGCGGCAGTATGGCATCGGGTCTTGACGGGTTTATGTTGCAAGCCGGCGATACGGTGCTGGGGCTTCGCCAGGCCAGGATTGCCGTCCGCATTGATCCCGCACGCTATGATCTGGTCAGTCTGCTCCCCCGTCTGCAAGGGCCGACCGGGGAGGTGCTGGCTTACAATGCAATCGGCCTGGTGATGTTGAGCGAGATTTGTCAGACACTCAGGCTGACCGGCAAAGAAGGGGATATCCCGGCCCCTTTGACATTGCCTTCATCGGTTATCAGGGAAACCTATTTGATCCCGGGTCTGGACCTGGATCTGTTCCCGCCTTTTGCGGATTTGGATGGCGAAGATTTGTCGGAGATATTCCAGCCTTTCCAGACTTTGCCCGACCGGTTTCTGGAGCGGCAGTTTATCGTCAGGCAGGTCTATCCGAACGATGGCGCGGCGAAAACCGGCGAAGACGATGATTTTCTGGAAGATGCCTTCGTCGGCACACGCTTCCGACTCGAAGAAACCGATACGGAAGTGTCAGAGTGACGGTGCCGGCGACGCAGAGACCGGTGTTGTTCAGACCATTTCCAGAGCGCGTTTATAGACGTCAATCAGCTCTTCCATCTCGCTGCGGTCGCTGGAATCCATTTTGCGCAGGCGAATAATCTGACGCAGAACCTTGACGTCAAAGCCGGTTCCTTTGGCTTCCGAATAGACCTCACGGATATCACCGGCAAGGGCCTGTTTCTCTTCCTCAAGGCGCTCAATCCTCTCGACGAAGGATTTCAGACGTTCACTTGCGACCCCACCGACATCGGCCATGATCTTTATCTCCACTGCATTGTATAAATTTCAGGACCGGCAACGTAGCGTCGCCAGCATCGCCTCGCAAGGGGCTTGGCGGCAGTTTCAGGCGGGAACGGCTTCGGGGCGTTTTGACGGGATTAGGATGACCGTTGTGATAAGGACAATCGCAGCTGCAACCGCCAGTACAATAAACAGGGAATTGAAATTGCCTGTCGCTTCGTGAAGGCGTCCGGTCATCTGGACAGCGACCGCCCCGATGCTGAGCGACAGCAGGGATTTCACGGCATAGACCCTTGAGCGATATTCGGTCGAGATGAAATGCGCGACGATCCAGTCATTCACCGGGATGATGCCGAAGGTTGCCAGCATCAGCGGCAGCGTAACGGCAAGCGCGCCCCAGCCGACAGCCGGGATTGCCAGAGAGCACATGACCAATTGTGCGAACACGAGGCCGATATAGATGCGCTTGGTCGGAAACCGGTCGAGAAGTTCGCCGACGGCCAGTTGGGCAAACGCGGCGCAGGCGAAAATAAGGGCCGTAATGAAGCCGATTTCGGACGTTCCCGGCAGCATTTGCGCGAGGCGCTCATCCATTATTTTCGGCAGCGAAATCGTCGTCGCCTGGAATATCAGCCCGCCGACCAGTGGTGCCACAATGAGAAACAGGAAGACCCGTTTCTGAACAGAAACGGGTACTTTCGGGGGTGTTTTCTTGCCGGCACCTTGCGCATCACTTGCAACACCCGAAAGCAGGTGCAAGCCGTAGCAGACGCCAATGCCGATAGCGATGATGCCCGGTATAATGAATGCCATGCGCCAGCCATACAGATCGGCGATGGCGCCGGTGGTCAGAGCGGCGAGGGCAACACCCATGTTGCCCCAGACGCCATTGATGGCCAGAGCGCGACCGACGCGGGCGGCGTCTTCGACGACAAGGGCAAGGCCGATCGGATGATAGATCGCAGCAAATACGCCGATCAACGCCAGTACCGATTTCAACGTGAAAGGGATCCTTGGCAAAGCCGGTCAGCACCGAGGCGGCGCCGATGCCGATGAAAAAGACAAACATCATGCCGCGGCGGCTCCAGCGGTCGCCAAGCCAGCCTGCCGGTAGGGACGCACCCCCGAAGAAAAAGAAGCTCCATGTGGTCAAAAGCAGCAGCCGCCCGTAAGAATCGGCAAACTCGCTTTCCATTTTCAGCACGGCGGTGGTGAAAATGAGCATGAAAAAGTGGTCAAGCAGGTGACCAATGTTCAAAAACAGGAAATTGCGCTGCGGTATTGTCATGACGGGAGATTAGCGAAGATTAATCGTGTTGTATCACGATGCAATGACAACAAGTATCTTTAAACGGACATTGTTTGTATTGGATGTATACCGATAATTCGACCCACAGAAAGAATGCGCCGCGCAATGTGTCTCAGCTTGATGCTTTCTCAGCCATCTGGGCATTAGCGAGAGCCCGTTCAGCATACTTCAGCATCCGGCTATCGAGGGTGTTGTCTGTATCGGTTGCCAGTTCAAAAAGCCGTTCGGCCCAGTGCAACTGTTCTTTTACGTAATCTTTCCAAACGATTTTAACCACGTTCTGTCTCCCTTCTGGAACCCGTGGAATGTATCAAAGGATTATTACAGTATATAGACGGACCCACCGTATTACAGATTTATCGGGTCAATCATTGAACCTAATTCTCGGGCAGGGCTGAAAAGTCCCGGGTTTCTGCGATTAAATGATCCACCACGGCGACCAGCGCGGCGTCGTTATCCAAGCCGTTTTGCAGCGCTTTATTGTAGCAGCGGATCTGTCTGTGCGCACTTGTCCCGCGCCCGGCAATCTTTCTAAGGTTAACGAGTTCGTCGACACAATTCAGTGCTTCGGCATCCTCGCTGACGAGATCAATCAGTTCTTCTATCAGGTCGGCACAGGCAACGATTCTGCCGCGCCCGAAGTCAACCAGACCCTCATCCAGGCCATAGCGCTGTGCCCGCCAGCGATTTTCAGCGACCAGCATCACCGCATACTGGCGCCAACGCTGATTGTTGGTTTTCAGTCGCCACAACATCCTGAGAATACAGCAATACAGTGCCGCCACCGAGGCCGCGTCATGGATATAGGTGCAGACGTCAGCGATACGCATTTCCAACGTCGGGTATCGGGCGCTCGGGCGAATATCCCACCACAGCTTGGTCGCATCTTCGATGATGCCGGCATTGACCAGTGTTGATACGTGACGTTGGTATTCGGCATAACTGTCAAAAGCATAGGGCAGACCGGTCCTGGGCATCTCGTCCCAGACGCTTAAGCGATATGATTTAAGCCCGGTATTTTGTCCCTGCCAGAATGGCGAGGACGTGGTCAGTGCCAGGAGGTGCGGCAGGAAATAACGAACCTGATTCATCAGGTCGATGCGGAGTTCTTCATCTTCGATACCGACATGAACATGCATCCCGCAGATCACCAGCCTGCGCACCACAGCCTGAAAATCATTGGCAATTGTTGTATAGCGTTCCTGATCCGTGAATCCCTGATCGGACCAATGCGAAAACGGATGTGTCGACGCGGCAATCGGCATCATATCGAAATCGGCGGCGATCTCGATCACCGCAGTGCGTAATTCGGCCAGCATTTCCACGGCTTCCGGTACGGAGCGTGCGACCTTGGTATTGACTTCAATCTGGGATTTCAGAAACTCGTGCGCGACCTGATTGCCGAGGCGCTTTACGCAGGCTTCGAACATTTCCTTTGGGGGATCGGTTGCAAGCGCCCGTGTTTTTGCGTCAACGAGCAGATATTCCTCTTCGATGCCAACCGTCAGGCTGGGACCACCCCCGACCATCAGAAGCGTTCAACCCGATGCAGTCCCGGCATGTCGAAGATGGGCAGGATGCATTCGGACAAAATATCAACCCAGCGCAGCACGCCGCCGGGATCCCTGATCTGATCCTGATTGATTTCGATGGCACAATTGGCGATGCCGGATGCAGCGCCGTGCATGTCGATGGTGTAGGCCAGATCATGTCCCGAATATGGCTCGTTATCACCGACGCAAAGCTCGAAGCGTTCAAGATGTTCCATCAGCGGTACGGAAATACGCGGATCGCGATTCCAAAGGACACCGATATCCCAAGGACGTGGTTTGCCGCCGAACGTCGGGCTGAAACTGTGCACCGAAAGGATGGCCGGTGCCGGGCCACGATCCCAGAGTCTGGCCAGCGCCCGGTTTACGGCATCGTGGTATGGCTCAAATATCTGGCGGACGCGCTGGCGTCGGGCAATCTGTGTCAGGCCCTGGTTGGCCGGAACGGGAATGTTGTCGTTTTCAGGGACAATGCTTTGCGGATGGCCCGGCGGACGGTTGACGTCAATCACCAGCCTCGAATAGCCGGCCAGCACAGCCTGTGCATCCAGCCGTTCAGCCAGTCCGCGGGTTACCGCGGCGGCACCGATGTCATAGGCAATATGCTTGTCGAAAGTCTCGGCGGATAACCCGAGATGATCCAGAGCCTTGGGTACAGCACGGCTGGCATGATCGCAGACCAGCAGCATATGGGCTCCACCCTCGCGGTTGATGACCTCGAACGGGGGTGGGTCATCTGGGGCCAACAGGTCCGGACCATCGTTTGGAAGTGTTGTCATATATAAATTATAAACAGATGATGGCCTCGAACGATACGGAAAAGGCAATCCTTGCATTTTCCGGCGATGATCTTTAATCCCCGCATAAGCAAGATACAGGACATCATGGACCAGCCACAACACATCGAAAGCCCCTGCATCAGCGTATGCCAGCTAGACAGCACGAGCGGATTCTGCACGGGATGCTTTCGCACGCGTGACGAAATCGCCATCTGGGGACGGGCGGATTCGGCGACCCGGTTGGCTATTCTTGATGCCATCCGCGAAAGGCGCGTTGCCGCCGGGGGCAGTCCTCGCCGCGAAACGCGCCGGTCACGCCCCAAATCCTGATCCGAAATCCATCCAGGAAGTGCTTACCGGCCTACCATTTGCCGGTATTTTCCATTGATGCCCAAGGCTCGGCTGGTGGCAGGGGTTCGCCTTTCTGCAGCAATTCAATGGAAATGCCGTCGGGTGAGCGGACGAACGCCATGCGGCCGTCGCGGGGTGGACGATTGATCGTCACGCCGCCATCCTGCATGTGCTGGCATAATTCGTAAATATTTTCGACCCTGAAGGCGAGGTGGCCGAAATTGCGTCCGCCGTCATAAACCTCGGGATCATAGTTGTAGGTCAGTTCGATTTCCGCATCGGGTGTTTCTTCGGCAGCCAGAAAAATCAGCATATAGCCGTGTTCGGGCCGGTCGCTGCGCCGCATTTCCTTCAGGCCCAGCAGATCACAATAGAATTTCAGCGATGCGTCGACATCCGATATGCGGATCATCGTATGCAGGTATCTCATGAATGGCTCCTCCCGTTGAATGCGTTACAGACAACTTAGGGAGTGTGGGCGTCGTATTCCAGCCCCGTGTCGCCCCGTTTTGCCGCTTCCATACCAAGCATGGCCATTTTGCGGATCGGTTCCCAGCGGTAACCGGTCACCATGCCGTTGTCGCGAATGACACGGTGGCAGGGAATGGTATAGGCGATCAGGTTTTTGGCGATGGCACCGGCAACGGCCCGGGCTGAGCCGGGTCTGCCGATTTGCGCAGCCAGGGCCCCATAGGACATGATGTCCCCTTCCGGGATCCGCAGCAGCGCTTCCCAGACCTTGACGCGAAACGGCGATCCCCTGAGCAGCAGCTTTAATTCGTGCTTTGGCGTTCTGAAGCTGAATGCTCTGTCTCCATAAGGTGCAGTTGCTTTTTCGTCCTTGATCCATTTGGCATTTTCCCACCCGGCGCTTTGTTCAGCCAAAGCACTCTGACGGTCTGTGACAACAAACGAGATGCCGGTCAGGCCGCGCTCATTGATGACAATCAGACATTCGCCGAAGGGGAGGGGTGAAAGCCATAACGCAGGGTCATGCCTTCACCCCGAGATTTGAATTCGCCGGGCGTCACGGCATCGATGGACACGAACAGATCATGCAGCCTGCCAGGGCCGGATAGTCCGGCGTCATAGGCGGTATCGAGTACGCTGGCCTGTGATCGCAGCCGCGATTTCGCTTCCTGCAATGTCAGGGCTTTGAGAAATTTTTTCGGACTGATTCCGGCCCAGTCGCTGAAGGTCCGTTGCAGGTGATGTGGGCTCATGCCGATGTGGCGGGCGACATCATCCAGTTCGGGCTGCTCAAGGCGGTTAGCGGCAATATACTCAATTGCCCGGGCAACCTGCCGGTAAAGTCGTGCCTGGGTTCTGGACTGTTCTTCGGGCATGATATCCGCCGTTCTGAGCGCTGTCATAAGAGATACCTCGCATCGCATTAATCGCTGAAGTGAGCCTATGATAGCGAAATCAGGATTTTACCCCACCCGATACTGGGGATTTTTAATCGCAATCAGGGTTCGAAATCAGTCACGACGCGTTCGGCCGGAAAGGTGACAAGAACCGTTGTGCCTTTACCAATTTCACTTTCGATTGTGAGATCGGCCTGATGCAATTCTGCGAGCCGGCGGCTGAGTGGCAAGCCGAGACCGGCGCCTTCGTGTTCGCGCGTCATCGAATTTGCAACTTGTCCGAACGGCTCCAGTGCCACCTTGATATTTTCCATGGCCATGCCGGCACCGGTGTCGGTGACTTTGAGGCTGATCGAGCCGTTATCATTCTTATGCCAGCTTAATGAAACGACACCGCCGCTTTCGGTAAACTTGATGGCGTTAGTCAGCAGATTGAGAATGATCTGCTTGATCCGGGTTTCGTCAGCAAACAATCGGACCTTTGGCGGCCTTAAATGATTTTCAATTCTGGTTCCGGCCCGGCGCGCCCGTTCCTTGATCATGCGCATGCATTCTTCGCTGAGTTCCCGCAGGCAGAGCGCCTCTTCATCAAGTTTCAGCTCACCGACCTCGATTTTCGAAATGTCGAGAATATCGGAAATCAGCCGTAACAGATGGCGGCCTGAACGATTGATGTCCCCCAGGTATTCATTGGCACGGCTCAACCCCAGTGTCCCGATATCGATCGAGATCAATAACTCGGAAAAGCCGATGATCGAATTAAGCGGGGTACGCAGTTCGTGTGACATGTTCGCCAGAAAATCGGTCTTGGCGCGGTTTGCCAGTTCCGCTTCTTCCTTGGCATTGATGAGCCCGATCTGGGCTTTTTTCAGTTCGGTGATATCGTTGCTGACCATGACGGTATGGCCGCTTTGAAGAATGATTACGTCAATCACCCGCCAGTTACCGTCGGTTCGCTCGGTTTCCAGGCCGCCGCGTGGTTTGAGGCGGAGCCCCATCCATTTGCTGAGCCAGGCGTCCTCGCGACCATCAATCCCGGCGATCATGTGATTGTCGATCATGGCACGGCCCCAGTCCTCATATCCGAAACCGGGCATGCTGTGGCCCGTGACAAACGGATTGGTCTCGCGGATGGTTCTGTTTGTGAGGACCAGATTATCGTTCGGATCAAAGATCGCGATGCCGGCAGCGGTTCGGTCAAGGGCCTGAATAAGCAGATCGCTATAGGACTCGGCAAGGCTCTGATCGGTAACATTGCTATAGGTAGAAACAAACCCGGTGGCGTTCTGCAGAGGCTTGCCGACGATCGCGATGACGGTTCCATCGGGACGGACACGTTTGAATTCATGCGGCAGAAATTTCTGGGCCAGTTCGACCCGTTCACGGACCTGGCTCTCCACTTCGCCCGGCCCGTATTCACCGCGCTCGGCGTTGTAGCGGATAAAATCGCTGAACGGGCGCGGCAACTTGCCGAATTCGGCCGGGAAATCGAGGAGCTTGATAAACTGGGTGTTGCATAGGACGATTTGCAATTCACCGTTGATGATACGGGTAACACTCAGGCCCTGACCCATAGCATCAAGGCTCGACTGGACGAAGTCCATATCGTCGACCTCGGAACTGATGGTATGTCGTTGTTTTCTGTACACGATTCCCTGTCGCATTTGCTTTCCCCGATTGCAGCGTAACTTAAAAGCACGCGGGAATCGATTCATTACACATCAGCGAAATGTCGGAGCCGTGAATCTGAATGACTATCAGGCGCTGACGGTACCTGAGAAAGTTTGATAATCAGCGAGTGATTCCAGGTCCGGCGCCATGCCAAGGCCTGGTGCATCTGGTATGTCGAGTGTCTGGTCAATTACGCGTGGCCAGCCCGGCAGCATTTTAGTGCGCAACGGGTTTGGATTGGCGTCAATCTCAAGCATGCCGTCGCCACCCGCCGCCGCCAAAATGTGTGCGGATGCCAACAGGCCGATCCCTGCGCCCAGGAAATGCGGGCAATAGCGTCGGCCCATCTGAATGATCCTGGTTGCCACATCGTAGCAGCCGCTAACCCCGCCCCATTTTGCCACGTCCGGCTGAATGACGCCGAGTACCCCATCCTTGATCGCGGCCTCAAAGGCATCGGCGCCCAGCAGGTTTTCACCCCCTGCCAGCGGTACGTGTGCGACTTTTGCCAATGCATTCCAATCGGCCTTTGGGGCATCGACACGCATCGGCTCTTCCAGCCAGCCAAGGTCGATATCCTGGATTGTGCCAATGAACGTTTCGGTATCGGACAACGTCCACGCCTGATTGGCGTCGGCCATTAATTGTTCACCTGCTTGTAATGACTGACGGACCTGGCGGAGTTTTTTGCCGTCACTTGCCAGATCAAAGCCGATCTTGACTTTAAAAGCGCGAAAGCCGGCGGCACGGGCCTCCTGTATCATGTCGGCACTGTCGTCGATCTGGATGCCGCTGGCGTATGCCCGGGTCTGTAACGGCGACGCTTTGTTCAGGGCGCGGCATAGGGGGAGTCCGGCCTTGCGGGCCATCAGATCCCAAAGGGCGATATCAAGCCCGGCAATGGCCTGTGCAAATGGTCCCGGCTCTGCCGTTTGCAGGACTTTGATTTCCGTTTGCCGCGTCAGGGCCTGGTACATCTCGGGCGCTGAGGTCCACGCTTTGGCAAACACCAACTCGGCCAAGTCTTCAAGGATAAGCCGGGCGCGATGCTCGGCACCCGCCGCCGGCCAATTGCAGAACACTTCGCCGAAACCCTGAATGCCGTCACTGTCTGTCAGGCGGACCAGAACGGCAGGGCGATCCCGCATGGTACCGAACGAGGTCCGGACCGGGCGTTGCAAGGGTACGCGGTACGTCCAGGTCTCGATACGCTGCAGGGTCACCACGGTTGCGTTACTCTTCTTCGAGCACCAACATCCGGTTCCGGCGTTCCTTCAGGCCTGCACGTATCAAGGCCGCGACGGTGATCGCGGTGAATGCCCAGAACACCCAGGTGATCGGGCTCCGGAACAGAATGTCGCCGGACCCGCCCGACATCAGCATTGACTGGCGGAAGTTGTCTTCGAGCAGCGGCCCCAGGATAAACGCAATCAGGAACGGCGCCGCCGGCACGTTCAGCCGCAGCATGAGATAGCCGACCCAGCCCACAGCAAACATCACACCGACATCGAAGATGGAGTTGTTGACGGCATAGACGCCATACACGCACAGCACCATGATGCCCGGGAACAGCAGTGAGGAAGGCACATCGGCGATAAACCGGAACAGCCGGATTGCCACCGAACCGACGCCGAGCAGAAAGACCGAGCTCAGGATCAGGCCCATGAACAGCGCATAGACGATGTCGCCGTTGGTGGCGAACAACATCGGACCGGGCTGCAGCCCGTGGATCATGAAGGCACCAATGATGATGGCCGTGATGACGTCGCCGGGCACGCCGAGGGCCAGCAACGGAATCAGGGTTGCACCGCAGACGCCGTTGTTGCCGGCTTCTGAAGCCGCCACGCCTTCAATTTCGCCTTTGCCGAAGTTGTTTTTGTTCTTCGACTTGCGACGGGCTTCGGAATAACTCAGGAACGCAGACGGCGCCGCCCCGATGCCGGGGATCGAGCCCAGGATCACACCGATTACACTGCCGCGAAGGATCGAGGGCAGGCAGCGGCGATACTCGGCAAAGGTCACATGACGATCACCGAGCTGCGTGACTTTGGTTTCCTGATTGCGGGGCTTTCTGGCGTATTCGATAATTTCCGGGACAGCAAAAAGACCGATCAGCACAGCGATAAAGTTCAAGCCGCCCATCAACTCCGGCTCGCCGAACACGAAGCGGTCCGTGCCATACACCAGATCCAGACCGATTGTTGCCAACAGCAAGCCCAAGCCGGCAGAGATCAGACCTTTCAGAAGATTATCGCCCGATACCCCGGCGATGATGGTCAGCGAGAATAAAATCAGCGTGAAGAATTCCGGTGGGCCGAAGCTGAGGGCGAAGGATGCCAGCCAGCCGGCAAACATGATCAACGACAGGTTCGAAATCATATCCGCTGTGCAGGATGCATACAGCGCCATGCCGAGTGCTTTACCCGCCTGACCTTTTTCCGCCATCGGATAACCATCCAATACGGTTGCCGACGAGGCCGGTGTGCCCGGGGTCTTGATCAGGATCGCCGGTATTGAGCCGCCAAAGATGCCGCCCTTGTAGACGCCGAGCAAAAGCAGGATGCCCTGAATTGGCGCCATTGCGAATGTGAATGGTAGCGTCAGGGCGACGGCCATCGTTGCCGACATACCGGGCACTGCCCCCATGATGACGCCGACGACGACGCCGATGAACAACGAAAAAATACTCGACCACTGGGCGACCAAGGCAAATGCAGACGGCGCAAAATCAAAAAAACTCATGATGACCTCAGTGTCCTCAAATGGCGTTCAGGGTAGGCGAAAGAAATCGGGTTGAGGAATCGGCACGCCGGCGACGTGATCGAAAAACCCGAAAAGCAGCAAAGGCAAAACCACGGCAATGATTGTCGCGGCAACTTTGCGCGGCAGGCCAATCACGGCAATGAATGCCACGTAAGCCAGCACCGATGCGATAATCATGCCGAGGTACGGAAGCAGCAGGTAATAGATCGCCATCAAGACGGCAACCAGAACAATCCGCATGTTGCCGCCAGGCACATCTTCATGCTCTTCCGGAATCTTCAGCGGCCGCGTCACGAAGTAGTATTGCAGCAAAAGAACGACGCCGCCGATACCCAGCAGGGCCGCGACGATATAGGGCCAGAAATCCGGTGACAGGACGATCTTGCGAACGTTGCCGGGGGTAATCACCCAGGTCGGAATCAAAAATTCGACCAATAGCAGCGCAAACAGCAACATGCCGGCGCCGAGCCATATTGAACTGTGAATCCGCAGCATTGCAGACTCCTAAATGGAAAGAAGAAATCCTACGCGAAACCCATACAAAATGGGCGACCTCAACAGAGGCCGCCCAGATTTGTAAGCTTACTTAATGCGCATACCCAGTTCATCAACGAGCTTCTTGAACGTATTGTATTGAGCCCGGATGAAATCGTTCGACTCTTTCGGATCCATCAGATGGATCACCGAGCCGCGTTTGGTCATGGCGTCCAGGAACTTCTGGTCGGACACGGCCGCTTTGAGCCAGCCGCGCCATTTCGCAGCAACTTCTTCGGAAATGCCGGCTGGGCCGCCGATGCCGGTCCAACCCACGAGTTCTTCCAACTCGGGGTGGCCAAGCGAACGCGCGGTCGGTGCATCAAAGCCCGGTACCGGGTCTTTGGTGGTCACAACCAACGGACGGAGTTGCTTGTTGGCAACGAAGCTGGCGAGTGCCGAGGAGTTGGTGCAGATGTAATCAGCCGTGCCGGAAAGGACAGCCGTTGCAGCAGCGCCGCCGCCCTTCAGCGGAATGTGGGTCACGGCATCGGTTGCTTTTTCAACACCGAACTTTGAAATCGCCATGATGCCGGCGATGTGCAGAAGTGATCCCACACCGGAAGACGAAAAGCGAACCTTGCCCGGATTGGCTTTAATCTTTGCAATCAATTCGGCCATGGATTTGACTTCTGATTCCATCGATACAGCGCAGACTACCGGGTTGATTTCGTAAACGCCGACAAACGAGAAATCGTCCAGCGTGTATGGCAGCGTTTCTTTCATCGCGGGGTTCACGGTATGCGAACCGACACGGGCGAAGATCATCGTGTAGCCGTCATTTTTGGCGTTCTTCACGGAAACCGACCCGGTTGCGCCACCGGCACCGGTGCGGTTCACCATCAAAAGAGGCTGCGGCACGGCTTTACCCAGCGGCTCGGCAATGGTGCGGGCGGAAATATCGGTTGCTCCACCAGGACCATAAGCAATCACCATCGTTATGGGGCGTTCCGGATATTCTGCCTGGGCTTGTGTCGCTAATGTCGCGAATGCAGCGCCAGCAACGGCGAGGGCTGTTGTGGTTCTCAGTAACTTGGCCTTAAAACTCATAATGTATCTCCTGTTTTCGAACACGTTTATTGTCAGTTGGCCGTCACATGCTTTGTACAAAGTGACGACGTGCGGGGTGTCGCAAAACAGGCGACGGTGACTTCCCTTGATCTAAGGAAACAGAAAACCCACCCCCATTGGAAAACAGAGTATGATAGACACTTCCACCTAGCACGAGGGTTTTTTTTGAGTCCGTAAGTCGATATCCGAAACAAGCCATTGCAGGATTGAAAGTCGAGAGGCCAGTTTGGGCACAATCAAAGAGCGATCTTCAACCAAAGTGCCTGTTATAAATTGAGAAGATGGTGCTGCCGCAGAGATTTGAACTCTGGACCTCCCCCTTACCAAGGGGGTGCTCTACCCCTGAGCTACGGCAGCATATATAGAAACAGCTTAAATACCGGAAACCTTAACAAGGCTGTGAGTACGTAAACCTTCGTTGTTCAGGCGTGCCTGAACCCGCATTATACTTTACCCCGGAGCCGGTTGGGCTCGTGAAGTGCGGCGGAACATGCCACAGGGTTATCCATGAGGCAAGACTATAGAAACATCGTATGAAAGATCGGAAATGACGCAATCCAAAGAGCCGCAAAAACCCGAAAAGCCGGTTGCAGCGCCACTCCGCAAGCAACAGCGTCATGACCGTGAAGCAAAGGCATTGCGTGAAAACCTGAAGCGCAGAAAGCAGCAGATACAGGCCAGAGAAAAAGCTGGAAAATAGATAAATTCGCCATATTCCCGCCACATCATGGGCTGATACCGGGGACCGGCTTGCAAGACGACGATCTGTCGCCTAAAAGCCGCGGGCACACAATCGACTGAATTTGAGGGGCAAATGGACCGTATTCAGATTACCGGCGGCCAGCCGTTGCAGGGCGAAATTGAGATCGGTGGCGCCAAGAACGCGGCCTTGCCGTTGATGGCGGCTTCGCTCCTGACAGCGCAATGCCTGACCCTCAGGAATTTACCGATAGTTGCTGATATCCACGCCATGTCGGCCCTTCTGGCAGAACTCGGCGCCGGGATCGAACTTGATGCGGCTGAACGCAGTATCGCGATCACGGGCGACACGGTGACGGAAACCACGGCCCCTTATGATATCGTCCGCAAAATGCGGGCGTCGGTCCTGGTTTTGGGGCCGCTGCTGGCCCGTTTTGGCAAGGCCCGCGTCAGCTTGCCGGGCGGTTGCGCCATCGGCACGCGCCCGGTTGATCTGCATCTGAAGGCATTGGAACAGATGGGAGCCGTGATCGAGCTCGCGGGTGGTTATATCAATGCCCATGTCGAAGGCCGCCTTAAAGGGACGCAAATCCTGTTCCCGATGGTCACAGTCGGCGGCACCGAAAATATCATGATGGCGGCGGCGCTGGCTGACGGCGAGACCATCATTGCCAATGCCGCGCGGGAGCCGGAAATCTCGGATCTCGCAAGATGCCTGCAGGCGATGGGTGCCGAGATTACCGGTATAGGCACCGACACATTACATATTGTCGGCGTTAAGGAGCTATCAGGCGCAACCCATTCCATCGTGCCCGACCGGATTGAAACGGGCACCTATGCCATTGCCGCCGCGATCACCGGCGGCGACGTGCTGCTGAAAGGTGCTGAAATGGCCAGTAACGAGGCCGTGTTCGGGCTGATGAAGCGTGCCGGGGTGGAGATTGCCAGTCGTGATGACGGCATCCGGATCACCCGCCAAAACGGCCGGTTGAAGGGCGTCGATGTGATGACCGAGCCCTATCCGGGTTTCCCGACCGATATGCAAGCCCAGTTCATGGCGCTGCTCAGTCTCGCTGACGGGGCTTCGATGATAACAGAATCAATCTTTGAAAATCGCTTCATGCATGTCCCTGAGCTGCTGCGGATGGGGGCCAGCATCAATGTGCACGGCTCGTCGGCGATCGTTCGGGGTGTCAGTCGTCTTTCGGGGGCACCGGTGATGGCGACCGATCTTAGGGCCTCTGTCTCGCTGGTGTTGGCCGGTTTGGCGGCAGACGGGATCACCGACGTCAACCGGGTCTATCATCTTGACCGTGGCTACGAGCGGATCGAGCAGAAATTGGCGGCCTGCGGCGCTTTGATTGAACGGTTGCCGGCGAAATAGCCGACCGACGGGTAATCCGGGCAATCGCAGAAGAAGTCGTTAATTCCCGCATCCACACTGGCAATCCACCATAAAAACCTCTAAGTATGCCTCGATTTCGCCACCCCGGCGAAAGCGCTACCCATAACAAGGGGTAAGGAACTGTGACGGCAAACGAGAAAATCGTCCTGGCGCTGCCAAAAGGCCGCATCCTCAAGGAAGTGATGCCAATGGTCCGTGCTGCCGGAATCGAGCCGGAAGCGGCATTCGATGACAGCAATGCCCGGCAGCTTCGCTTCACCACCAATCGCCCGGAAATAGATATCATCCGTGTGCGCTCATTTGATGTTGCGACCTTCGTCGCCTTCGGGGCGGCCCATCTGGGCGTTGCCGGCAACGATGTGTTGATGGAATTTGATTATCCGGAAATCTATGCGCCGCTGGATCTGAATGTCGGGCACTGCCGGTTGTCGGTCGCTGAGCCCCGTGATCTTGCCGACGAAGATGATCCGCGCACCTGGTCATCGGTCCGGGTTGCGACAAAATATCCGGTTCTGACCCGCAAGCACTTTGCAGCGCGCGGTGTGCAGGCCGAATGCATCAAGCTGAACGGTGCGATGGAACTGGCGCCGACGCTGGGGCTGTGCCGCCGTATCGTCGATCTGGTCTCGACCGGGGCGACGCTGGAGGCCAATGGCCTGGTCGAGATCGAGACGATCTGCGAGATCACATCCAGACTGTGCGTCAATCGAGCCGCGTGGAAAACCCGCGCCGATGAGATCGGCGAATGGGTGCAGCGCTTCCGGGAGGCCACCGATGCCGTTGCGGCTTGATCAGCGTCAGGCGGATTTCGAAACACGGTTCAAAGCCTTCCTGTCCGAGAAACGCGAAACCGAAGTCGATGTCATTGATACGGTCAAGGCGATCCTGGCCGATGTGAAGATGCGCGGCGATCAAGCGCTGATCGACTACACCACGAAATTCGACCGTTATCCGCTGAGCCTGGAAACCATTCGGGTCTCGGATGCAGAGATTGCGGCCAGTCGCAGCAAATGCGCCCCATCGGTTCTGGCGGCATTGGACGTCGCCTATCAGCGCATCGTCGCCTTTCACGAGCGCCAGCGTCCTGAAGATCTGAATTTTACCGATGCGGACGGTATCGGCCTCGGCTATCGGTGGACAGCGGTCGGTGCCGCCGGTCTTTATGTGCCGGGCGGTACGGCAGCGTATCCGTCGTCAGTTCTGATGAACGCCGTGCCGGCCAAGGTCGCCGGTGTCGAACGTCTGGTGATGGTGGTGCCGACACCGGACGGCATTGTTAATCCGCTGGTCATGGCTGCGGCAGAGCTGGCCGGCGTTGACGAGGTTTACCGGATCGGCGGTGCGCAGGCCGTCGGCGCACTGGCATACGGCACGGAAACAATTGCACCCGTCGACAAGATTGTCGGTCCGGGCAATGCCTTTGTTGCTGCTGCCAAGCGCGAGGTCTTCGGCACTGTCGGCATCGACATGATCGCCGGCCCCTCGGAAATTCTGGTGCTGGCCGACGGCAAGAACGATCCGGCCTGGATTGCCGCCGACTTGCTCAGTCAGGCGGAACACGATACCGCGGCGCAGGCTGTTCTGATCACGGACGATGCGGACTTTGCTGATGCCGTGATCGCGGCCGTCGATGCCCATCTTAAAACATTGCCGCGCACCGAAATTGCTACGGAAAGCTGGAAGAACTATGGCGCCGTGATTCTGGTCCGGTCTCTGCAATCCGCGTTGCCGCTGGTTGATCGCATGGCACCGGAACACCTCGAGATTGCTGCAGACGATGCTGAAAGCCTCGCTGCCGGCATCCGCAATGCAGGCGCGATTTTCCCAGGTCGCTATGCGCCGGAAGCCATTGGTGATTATGTTGCCGGTCCGAACCATGTGTTGCCGACGGCGCGTTCGGCCAGGTTCTCAAGCGGGCTCGGCGTACTCGATTTTATGAAACGGACATCGATGATCCGATGCGATGCCGATGGCTTGCGACGGATCGGGCCTGCCGCGAAAACGCTTGCCGATGCCGAAGGGCTGGCGGCGCATGCCCTGTCCGTGTCGATCCGGTTGAACAACTGACTGCTGAGAGGTGTTTGCGTGAGCGACACTCAATGCATAGCCAATATCTATCTTGATGAACGCTCGGTGGTGCGGCTGGGCGCGCAGGTTGATCACGAGCGCAAGGTGGCGATCTTTGATCTGCTGGAAGCCAATTATTTCGATCCGGTCGATATACCCGCCGGACCCTATAACGTCATCCTGTCGATTGAAGACAACCGCCTCGTTTTTGATATCAGAACCATCGCCGACAAGAAACTGAACGCGTTCAATCTGCCGGTCGGTGCTTTCAGGCGTATCGTCAAAGACTATTTCATGATCTGCGACAGCTACTTCGAGGCGATCAAACGCTCGACCCCTTCGCAAATCGAAGCCATCGATATGGGCAGACGGGGATTGCACAACGAAGGTGCGACCATTCTTAAAGACCGCCTGGCCGACAAGGTCGCGATTGACGAGAACACGGCGCGCCGCTTGTTCACGCTGGTCTGTGTCTTGCATATCCGTGGATGATGACCGCATGAGCGATCTGCCCTCGGCTGTCCTGTTCTCCTGTACGATGAATTCGGTCCGCTCACCCATGGCGGAGGCCATCATGAAGTTTCTGCACGGGCACCGGATTTTTGTCGATTCCGCAGGGGTCCGGGCCAAGGATATTGACGGTTATGCCGTCGCCGTCATGGACGAAATCGGCATTGATCTGTCGCGACACCACGCCAAGACGTTTGATGATCTTCAGGACGATTACTTTGATATCGTCATCAGCCTGTCGCCGGAAGCCCAGCACAGCGCCATCGAACTGACGCGGGTGATGGCTTGTGAGGTTGAATTCTGGAATACCATGGACCCCTCGCTGATCGAAAGCGAAGACCGCGAAGTGGTGCTTGATGCCTACAGGGCAGTCCGCGACCAGTTGATGCAAAAGATTAAACAGCGGTTTCCGCTGCAATCGCAGTCGGACACCTGAAGCGTATCTAAATAGCGGTTTTGATTGAAAACTTGACCAAACGTACTGATATGGGCATGGTCTGCTCGATTTTGGACACAGGCAAGGTAACGAATGGCTAAAGAAGATCTCCTAGAGTTCTCCGGCACCGTAATGGAATTGCTTCCGAACGCGATGTTCCGGGTGAAACTTGATAACGAACATGAAATTCTGGCGCATACGGCCGGAAAAATGCGCAAGCACCGTATTCGTGTGCTCGCCGGGGATCGCGTCAACGTTGAAATGACGCCATACGACCTGACCAAGGGTCGGATTACTTTCCGCTTCAAGTAACCGGAGCGTCGCCTATGACGCAATTTTTGTGACGCGGGGCTTTTGATGAGTGCCGGGCTCATATTGGCGTCCGCATCGCCACGCCGTGTGGATTTGCTGGCGCAGATCGGCATTAAACCCGCTCATATCGTTCCAGCCGACATCGACGAAACCCCTGAGCCACGCGAACGCCCCCGCATGCTTGCCGAACGGCTGGCATTGGCAAAGGCCAGCGTGGTCGCCGAAGCGCATCCCGACGCATTCGTACTGGCGGCCGATACGGTGGTTGCTCTCGGTCATCGGGTGCTCGGCAAGCCCGATGACGCGGAACAGGCAAAACACTTCCTATCCCGGCTTTCCGGCCGCAGGCACCGGGTGATCGGTGGCTTTTGCGTGATTGCGCCTGCCGGTCGCACGATCGTGCGCAGCGTCATGACACAAGTCGTCTTCCGGCGCCTGACCAATGACGAGATCAGCACCTATATCGAAAGCGGCGAATGGCAGGGCAAGGCCGGTGGCTATGCCATTCAGGGCCAGGCCGCTGCGTTCGTGCCCAGAATAAACGGGTCCTACAGCAATGTTGTCGGCCTGCCGCTGAGCGAGGTCGCAGGCGTGCTCAAGGGGCTCGGCTACGACGGTTCGGGCAAGTGAGCGGCGGCGTCCGGCTGGTCATTGAAACCCGCCCGGGGGAACTGCGGGCCGCTGTTCTCGACCACACAAATTCTCCGATTGCCTTCCATGTCGAACGGGATACCCGCCAGAGCCATATCGGGGCGCTGTATCTGGGGCGCGTTGCCGCCGTCAGGCCCAGTCTGGGAGCTGCCTTCATTGATCTGGGTATGAGTATTGACGGTTTTCTGAACCTGAAGTCGGGGGATACGGACGCCAGGGGCCAGCGTATCGTTGAAGGCGCTGCCATACTGGTGCAGATCACCCGCGATGCCGGAGCAGGCAAGGGGCCGGCGCTCGGCATGGCCATCGATATTGCCGGACAGGCACTGGTGCTGACACCGGGCAGACCGGGCCTCGGGTTATCAGGAAAAATCAAGGATGAAGGGCAGCGTCAACGCCTGAAATCGCTGCTTGCCGATACCGACACTGCCGCCGCCGGACTGGTGGTCCGGACCGCGGCCACGCAACTGACCGATGCCGAAGTGCTGAGCGAACTGCAGTCCCTCAACAGCCGCTGGCAGACGATGCAGGACGCATTAGCGGGCGTGAACGCGCCTGCCATGATTGCACCGGCGCCGGGTCTTCCTGAGCGATTGATTGCCGAGCATGGCGGTGCCGGTATCCGTGACATTCTGCTCGACGATGCGGAATTGATGGGAAGACTGAAAGCCGGCTTGGCGGCGGGCGCGCTTGGGGTGGAGACGGCGATCCTGCAGACACCCGCCCGGACGGCCGCTTTTGTCGACGCCGGACTGGAAGATGCTTTCGAAGCGGCTTTGTCACCGGTAGTTCCGTTGCCGGGCGGTGGTACGCTGATCATCACGGAAACGCCGGCGATGACCACCATCGACGTCAACGCAGGGCGGGGTGCTGCCGGTGACGAGGAACGTCTGTCGCTTGAGACCAATCTGCAGGCGGCATCAGCGCTGGCCTGTCAGTTGCGATTGCGCGGGATTGGCGGGCTGATCGCCGTCGATTTCCTGAAGATGCGGGCGGAGGGGAATCGCAAAAAAGTTCTGTCAGCCCTGAAGGCAGCCTTTCGCAACGATCCCGGCGGCCCGCGTGTCGGTGATTTCAGCACCTTCGGGATTGTCGATATTGCCCGCCGCAGTGTGATGCCGTCGCTCGGTGCCACTTTACTCGTCGCACACCGGACCCTGTCGCCCGAAACCGTCGCTCTGCAGGCACTGGCCGCGATCAGGCAGAAAGGCGGTGCGTCAGCGGGCCTGAAAGTACATGCGGATGTGGCCGCGCAACTGAACGGGCCCTTGGCGTCCGTGCGTAAATCCCTTGAAGTGACGCTTGGATTTGTTATTCGTGTGGAGGCTTCAACAACAGCCGCTATCGAGACGATTGAGATCGAGGGGTAAGGATGAGCGCGGATCAAGAGGGCACGCATCAGGCAAAAATCATCCCGCTGCGTGGCGGAAAATGCCCGATCTGCAAGAAACCGGCGGTCTTGGACTATAAGCCGTTCTGCTCGAAAAGATGTGCCGATCTTGATCTCGGGCGCTGGCTGGACGGCGCTTACAGGCTGCCGACCAACGAGGCGCCGGGCGATGCAGAGGCCGGTGACGAAGACGACGAATTTAACGCCTGAACAATTAAATTTTCCCGCTCCGGAGCGCTGGACAGGCCCCGGCATATCTTCTATAAGCGCCTGTCTTACAAAGACCTGTCTCGCGTTCGCGCGGCACGGTGCCCAGGTAGCTCAGTTGGTAGAGCATCGCACTGAAAATGCGGGTGTCGGCGGTTCAAATCCGTCCCTGGGCACCACTACCTTTTTCATATTCAATAAAATCAATAAGATAGGGCGCGAAAGTGTCCCACCATTTTTTTGCATCGTCAAAAGGTGGGACACAAACGGATTCACACCCCCCCTGAAAGCTTGAATTTTTCTGTTACGTCGAACTTAATTTAATATCTAATACTTGCTATACGTTGCTGTTGGCGAAATCAGAAATGAATAGCGCCCAGCGCATGTCTGTACCTAACTTACGAAGCTGATAGTTGACCTAGCCAATGGAGAGGTTGAGAATAAAAAAACAACTAGTGGTAATATCCCGTTGACTCATTTTTTGATAATGTGGGTGGTACAAAGGGGGTGAATCGCGCGTGGCTAGTCTCTCGCCAATGGGAAGGCGTGAAATCACTCGCAATGCGATTTGGACGAGATGAGTAAATTAGAAGAGGAAAATGACAAAAAGCAACTAGAGTTGCTTCCGATACCATTGACCATAGTATGGTTAGACCCTAACAACTTAGGAACAGCAGATTCTGCTGGTGCTTGCAGAGCAAGCGATGGGCTTGAGTACATAATTAAGTGCAAGACTAATTCAAGTAGCATCCCTCGATCAGATTTGATCCCCCACTCAGAATGGTTCTGTAGTCGCCTTGGCGATCTGATTCACTTGCCTATCCCAGCATATAGAACCCTTGCCATGCCCGATGGTGAATTAGTATTTGGTTCTCGTTGCGAAGGGGGCGTAATGCCAGAGACGGTTAATTGGTGGGATAAGGTGGAAATAGGTGAAATTGATTATAATAAAATAAAAGAGACGATTTGCCGAATTTATGTGTTTGATAATTTTATTTTTAATTCGGACAGACACTTAAATAATTACCTGTTTCGCGAGGCACGTAGTGGTTGGTCATTATTTTCTTTTGATTATTCTCGTGCTTGGTTGTGCATGGGGCTTCCTCTTAGAAGTCTGCCTTTTGCTCCAGTGGAAAAAACACTAAAAGTTCAGCGGTATATAAGAAGAAAATTTGGTGAATATATAGATCAAGTAATAGTGGATGATGTGCTAAATAAATTAAATTATTTTACTGAAAATGATGTTAATAATATTATAGAATCACATCCTGTGGAGTGGTTGTCTGAAAATGAAAAGGATGGTATTCTTTCATGGTGGGCTTCCCCTGCTAAGGAGGCTCGTATCAATGGTATTTCTGAGGGCATAAAAGATGGAACATATTTATAAATATGCCATCCTGACGGCTATACCCAACTCCCGCAGGGGTGAGCGGGTGAACGTGGGAGTTGTTGTTTTCCTCCACGATCGCGTTGATGTGCGCTTTCCGGGTATAGGTAAAATTAAAGCACTATCGCATGGGGCTTGGGAGGAGTATGCCCAGAATGTTCAACGTAGGCTGATAGAGGCTTATGAGGGATTGGACGGACTGGAGTTGTTCTTCGACCAATTTTCTATTTCTGAGCCCATCGTACATCTTTCTGAGGTTTCTTGGTTTAGCACAAATAGTGTTTCTGAATACGATGATCGAATAAATGAAATACTCACTGCATTGGTGATGAGACCATCAGCTAAAAAGAGGTCAGTAGCGAAAAGAATTAATACGGAAATCTCTGCAATAATGAGGGGGCATAAAATTCTGGCAGATGATCAGGCTGGAATAGATCAGCATAAGGTTGTGCGAGATTTTTACATTTCAAAAGAAGAAGAACTTAAGGCAGACTTTGCATTGCGGAATGGAGTAATCCATGTGACCGCGACTCTTGACTTGCGTAAATCTGACTCTATTCGTGCAAAAGGAGATGCCGCCATTAAGGCATTGGTGCTTGATCAAGTGGAAAAGAAATATGGCACTGATGCGCAGCGTATTGGAGTATATGCTGTGTCTGAAAAGGACGCTTTTTTCAAGCCGCATATTGAAATTTTGAAGGAATATTCAAACGTTACATTTAACTGGTCGGATGAAGATGATCGCAAGAAATATATGCGGAAAGTCATGGATGCACTCCAAGGACCAAGTAATTATCAGTTAACCCCCACCTTAATGTAACTTTTCCTTTTATCGGAAGGTGGGGCAAAGAATAAATTTTCTTATTTTCTTTTGATTTTGGGTGGGACACAAATAGCAAAAACTCTAAGAAATAGGTGCAAAAATAGCATGTCCCACTATCTCCTAACATATTGATTCTATTAAAAAAATACTTGCCGTCCCTGGGCACCATTATTTTCAATGACATAGTGTCTTTTCGTGCGGTGGTTATGCGGTTCAAGCGTATCATCAAATCGCTTGTGCACCGGCCGCACGGCAGCGGCGTTGTGCAAACCGTGCGCACAGCGCTGTATCAGGTCGGCTTTATCGCACCATTTTCGGAAGCGGTTTCCTGAGCCAAAAGTGACATTCAATGAACACTTTGCATCTGTAAAATAAGTGTTGATTTTTTGCATTCTAATCATTACGATATCGAAATAAAATATGCCTGCTTTTGAAGGAGAAAACGGATGAAGCGCATAATCACCGGGTTGCTGCTCGTGCTATCAATTTCCGCCTGCAATGATGCCGACTATCTGTATTTTTATGACGCGAAAGTTGTTGAGACCGATTTCTCCAGTGGTTCCAGACTGGTTGCTGAGGTCACCCTGAACGGGCAAAATCCGGAAAGGGTTATCTGCAATCTTAAAAGCTCGATGGATCCGGTCTGGAACCGGCTGGCCATTGGTGAAACGATAAAAATCGTGCGCTCATCAAAATGGAAATATGAAGCAGAAACATTTTGCGGTCTGCTGAATATGGCTGCTGCGAAAGAAATCATCTCTCAGGATATGTGACAGATTTTCAGAGTATAATGACATGAAGTCCTATGACCTTTCACATCTGAGTGTACTTGCAGTTGATGATCACAAATTTGCCCTTTCCTTTTTGCGTGAGATTCTGAGAGCTCTCGGCATTCGTGATGTTCATATTGCTGGAGACGCCGATACGGCAATTCAAATGAGTGCTGAGTTTCAGCCGGATATAATCTTTTGTGATTTTGTAATGCCTAAAACCAACGGTTTGGAGTTCATTCACCGCATCCGCAGTGGTGGCAGCAAATGGGATGTGCAAACCCCGATCATAATGTTCTCTAGCTTTAGCGAACAATTCAGGGTGTATGAAGCACGTGATGCGGGATCGTCACATTATCTAACCAAACCAGCCTCACCTGCCAGCGTTTATGACAGAATAGTGCGCATCATAAATGAGCAAAGACCGTTCATTAAAACCGACAGTTACAAGGGGCCAGACCGGCGACGGAAGAAAATCAGTTCTGTATACACCGGCGAAGACAGGCGTAAATCTCGCAATGACATTATCGCAAATCCGGAGGTTTCCCTGAGCAAGGAAGAACTGGATGTGCTTTTGGAAAAAACCGGTTGAACAACTCAGAACGGCACAAACGCCTTCCCGCATCTTTTGGCGTACCGGAGCCAGGCCAACGGCTTTCGGCCCCGTGTGACTGCGGGCGTTGAGAGATTTGCACGCACGGTTTACGTTGATGACAGCAAAGAATCCCGGAAATCACGGGTGAAAGTCGTCTCGCATTGCCGGAACTGGATAATTCATATCGGCCATCACCCTATCCGTTGACGTCGGATTATATCCGCTATCAGGCAGCCCAGCGGCCAAAAGCTGTGGCCGTTGTCGATCAGGGCCAAGTCTTCACTTACGACGATTTCAATCGTGACATCGGAAAAATGCGGGCCGCTTTGGGTGATTTGACCCTGGAGCCGGGCCAGCACATCGGCGTTGAATTCCTGCCTGCGCTCAGGAATTTTCCGAGTTTCTATTACCACTGGGTCAAGCTGCTCGCGTTTGAAGGGCTTGGCGTTGCAACGATGACTTTCGCGCGTGCCGAAGCCCCGCACATGGAAGAATTTCTGGGCACGCTGGATCTCGTTCTGGTATTCCCGGATGCTGCGGATATTCCGACGAGACGCCGGCACGTCATGGATAAGGACTGGATCAAACAGACGATGGCGCGTGCGCCGGATCCAATGCCGGAGCTGGCCTCGCGCATGCCGGGTGATGCTGCACGGATCATCAAAAGCTCAGGCACAACCGGTTCCATGAAGTACATGATCCGCAGTATTGAAAATCAGGAATTCATTTATAGAAATACCCAGTTCCGTGGTGGGTATTCGCAAGAATCCCGGTTTTTTGTAACCGGTGGATTTTCCGTCAGTGCCTTTCATGCGGCAGCGGTGACGTGTATTCGGGCTGGTGGGATGTGCGTTTATGAGACCCGGCAAAGCGCAGAGAAAACATTGTCTTTGCATGGGATCACCCATGCGTCATTTCTTGTACATAGTCTGATGCAGATGTTGAAATCGATCCCGGATGATTATCGGAAGCCGCCAAATCTGAAAATACTGACCATCGGCTCGCCGGTATCAGAAGCGGTCAGGACCAGATTATTGGAGACACTGGCCGTGCAGGTCTTTGAAACCTATGGCAGCAATGAATCATCAACGATCAGTTCAATTGATGCAACCGGCGAAGGCGCTGTCCTGCCCGGTGTCCATGTCGAGGTGGTGGATGATGATGATAGACCCGTTATCGGAACGCCGGGACGGATCAGGGTGCGGTCTCAGGGAGGTGTTCAAGGCTATCTGAATAACCCATCGGCTAACGTGAAAATGTTCAGAGACGGCTGGTTTTATCCGGGGGATATCGGGGTCAAGAAAGATGCCCATACGCTGCGTCTGATCGGCCGAGCCGACAGCCTTCTCAACATCAGAGGATTGAAATGCGCCCCTGAAGCGTTTGAAGAGGAAATATTGGCATCATTACCGGTTCGCGATGTATGCATCCTGACGCTGCCCGATCATGAAGACACAGAACAGGTCGTCATCGCCGTGGCGCTGAAACCCGGCACGGTCCGCAAGGATATAATCTCGAAATTACAAACCGTTATTCCGGCTATATTCGGCACAACGCGTATAGAATTTGTCTCGCACATCCCGCGCACAGGCAGCGGCAAAATTGAACGTCAGGCCCTGAGACGCACCCTGCTCGCGACCCTGAAGAACTGACTTCATAAGTCTATCGGGTTGGTCTATGGTAACGGGGTGCTTGAGGGAGAGGGGCTTAAGCCTCCGAATAAAATGAATAACGCTTATAACTCTGACTTCGGCCTCGTTGGGCTGGAGGGGAAGGCTGAGGCGCGTCTGGCTGCATTGACGATGCTTGCGGCGGCTGTTGGCACGCAGACAGAGTTTCTTCAGTCAGCGATCAAAGCCCTCGCAATCGGCATGGACTGTTCGCTCGCCGCCGTCGGCGAGTTGAACGAGGAAGGCAATCGGATCAACATCCGCTGCCTATATCGTGACGGCCAATTTGTTATACCGTATTCATGCAATCTTGCCGGTACGCCGTGCGCCATGGTCTATGCTTCGGTCGAAGCTGAATCCCATGTTTTTTGTGGCGACAAGCTGACGGAAAAATTCCCCAACGACAGCATGCTCCTGAAAATGGGTGCACAAAGTTATCGCGCCGAAGCCTTCCACAACGGAGAAGGGCGGCGTATCGGTCATGTTTTTGTCGCCGATACCAAGCCCCGTGAAAACGATGACGCAGATACTGCTTTTTTCCGCCTGGTCAGCCAGCGTATCGGTGCCGAGATTAACCGCTGGCATGCCGACAAGGCACAAAAGCAGCAACGGCTGATCCTGCAAACGGTCGTTGATAATTTACCCGTGCCGATCACGCTTTGCGATAGCGACAGCCGATATATTCTGGCTAACCGTCAATTTGCCGAATGGCATGACCTCGAACTCGAAGACGTCGTCGGGAACCTGACAGAAGACGTGCTCAAACTGTCGCCTGAAGAACTGGTCAAGCGCAAGGAGATGGAACGCTTTGTCATGACAACAGGCAAAGTGCATCAACGCGAGGAAATGAAATCATTTGCTGATGGGACGCACCGCTACGTCATTATCACTAAATTTCCCGTGCGCGATGAAAGCGGTACCATCGTCGGTTTCGGCTCGTCAGGGGTCGACGTCACCAGCCAGCGGAAAAGTGAGCAGGCGTTGCGCAATGCCAAGGAGCGGGCCGAGACGGCGTCCAGGGCAAAAAGCGAGTTTCTGGCGAACATGAGCCATGAATTACGCACGCCACTGAATTCCGTGATCGGTCTTTCCGAAGTCATGCTGGAAGGTATTTTTGGCCCTCTCAGCGACAAATACCGTGAATACATCTCGGACATCAATGTTTCCGGTCAGCATCTGTTGGAAGTCATCACCGACATTCTGGATATCTCGAAGATCGAAGCCGGAGAAGTCGATCTTGAAGAGTCCATCGTAGATATTCCCGATATCGTGCGCTCATCGTTGCGTCTGGCCTATACCCGCACGCAGGATAAACGCAAATGGACGTCAGTCGACATCCCCGACGGGTTCCCCAAGCTCAAGGCTGACAATCGGCTGGTCCGCCAGGTTCTGGTCAATCTGCTGACCAACGCCATCAAGTTCACGCACGATGACGGCGATGTTGGCATCGTAACGGCGATCGACGCGGAGGGCGGGATCGCGATCCAGGTGGTCGATACCGGCATTGGCATCGCCCCTGATGATATTCCTCGTGCGTTGGAACCTTTCGGTCAGGTCAGGCGCCGTGCGGAACTGACCCATGAAGGAACGGGCCTCGGGTTGCCGCTATCGAAAAAATTCATGGAACTGCACGGTGGTACGCTGGAGTTGCTCAGCGAACCCAACAAGGGAACCACCGTGATTATCTCGTTCCCAGCCGAAAGAACGGTTTCTCAGTAAATTCTTCACTGCAAATGTCCCATCAAGGCAGGGCAGGCCATGCCACCCGGTGCTTGGCGACGAGCGTTTTCAACCTTTCGGGTTCGAGGACTTCTACCTTGTCGCCCCACAGATACAGATGCCAGGCCATTTCCAGATCAGAGCCGGCGCGAAACCGCACGATCAACGCGCCGTCTTTTGTGTGCTCCATGGTCTGGCTTGGGTGAAAGTCGAACTCGGCTGCCGTCGATGCGGCTTCCGGCGCGAATTTCCAGACCACCTCGAATGGTTCTTCCTGATAGACCCCGAATGAGCGGGCGGCAAATTCAGCCAGCCGGAAATCCGGGTCACGCTCAAAATATGTATCCAGCACGCTTGTGCCTTCGATGTTGGTCAGACTGAACAGGGTCACCGCGTTGGCTTTGGGGTGTTCGTGATAGGCAACAAGATAATTCCTGTGCCCGAACAGAAAGGCGTAAGGGTGCACCAGCCTTTCGTTGAGCTTGCCGTTCCGGCGGTTGCGATAATTGATGCGCACCTTGACGCAGGCTTTGACGGCATCGCGCAATGCCATCATGACCGAACCCGGAATCCGGGGTTTGGGGCCGGGCCGCATGGCAAAGCCTTCGGCTTCAAGCAGGGCATCAATGTCGGGCTCGCTGCGCCGGGCCACATCGGGCGGCATCAGGGCCTTCAGCTTGCCGCGTAAATCAAGCAGGCGCTGGGCGCGGTCCGGCTGCCCATGTGCCTGCAGCAGGGTGATGGAGCTTTCGATATCGGCCAGCTCGTCGGCGGAAAACGAGACCAAGCCATTGAGCACGCCATGGGGAATCCGCCAGCGTTTGGTCTTTTCGTCCGTATCGACCTCAATGGCCTGGGGGAAATTCCTGAGAATGGCGTCGCGCATGCGCATGGCCGTACGGCGACCAACGCAAAACCGCTCCTGGATATCCTGCAATGTCAGCCCGTGGCGGGCGGCTTGCATCTCAAGCGCCAGCTGTAACAGGTTATCGGCTTTTTCATATCGTAGGCTCATGTCATTATTTGTAGCATATATGTATGCCAGAAATGGTCACCTATTTGTGCGTGACTGTCTGTGCTGATCCATTAGGGTCTGCACATTGAAACCAGTGACAAGGAAAGAACCGGATGCGCCTGCAACTGATGACGTGGCCAGAAGTCGAGACCTATCTGAAGCGTTCGACCGGTATCATCATCCCGATTGGCTCTGCCGAGCAGCACGGTCCGACCGGATTTATCGGCACGGATGCGCTGTGTCCGGAGATCGTGGCCGAGACGTTGGCTGAACAGGTCGATGCCCTGATCGCGCCGACGATCAGTGTCGGTATGGCGCAGCACCATCTGGGTTTTCCGGGTTCGATTACCTTGCGGCCAACGACCCTGATCGCCGTGATTGGCGACATGGTCACATCATTGGCAAGGCACGGCTTTGACCGGTTTTATTTCGTCAACGGTCACGGCGGCAACATCGCCACCGTCAAGGCGGCCTTCGATGAGATTTATGCGGAAAGTTCACTCGGCACGGCCCGTCATAATCGGGCCAGCGTTCGCTGTGTGTTGCGCAACTGGTTTGAGTGTCCGTCTGTGCGGGAAATTGAGGCCGCCGAGTTTGGTGCCGCCAACGGCTCGCACGCGACGGCGGGCGAAGTCTCGCTGACCTATTTCGGTTATCCTGAAGAAGGAAAAAGAATCAGCAGCGCCAGCAAACTGTCACCGGAAATTGCGCCCGAGGGCAGTTTTTACGATTGCGAGGATTATCGCCGGCGCTTTCCGGATGGCCGCATCGGATCCGACCCGACGCTGGCAACGGCTGACATCGGCGCCCGTCTACGCGCCGCCGCAGCAGCCGATCTTGCCGATGATTACCGGAAATTCCTCAAAGCCGATTAGCCAGAGTTGCTATATTGACATATTTTATTCATTGCATAATTCTCATATATAATTAACTTTATAATATTGTATAATTAATCGTGAGCTCTCTGCGCATCTCCTGAGTTTTGGCTAATGACGACGCATTCTCTGTTTCCGCTGATCCGACATATCTCTCATCGGGTTTCACCGTTGCTGATTGTCATGCCCGTCAGCGCAAATCTGGTCACCACGGCGTCACTGCTGGTGGGCTTGTGTGCTTGCTGGTATCTGACGAAGGGGACGTATGAAGATACCCTGATCGGTGCCCTGTTATTTCTGATCTGTTACATACTCGATAATTCGGATGGGGAGATCGCGCGAGCAAAGAACCAGTGCACAACATTTGGCAAGCATTATGACACGTTCGTCGACTGGGTCGTTCATACCGGTTTTTTTGCCTGTCTCGGATGGGGGATTACCCAGAGCGCAGGACAGACGACATGGTTGTGGCTTGGTCTGATCGCAGCCGCCGGGGGCAGTATCAATTATTTTGTCGGCTTGTTCCTGGATTTCCGGCGTAACGCTCAAATCCGTGACGACATAGGTTTGAGCGATGTACCGGGGCAGCAGACTGCCGTTCCCCAAAGCCCTGCGCAGTGGGCGATCTTTATCTTGCGCGAATTATCCAGAGCCGATTTCTGTTTTATTGTTCTGGTCCTGCTCTTGTTTGATCAGATGTGGCTGCTTTTACCGGCTGCGGCAATCGGGGCCCAGGTTTATTGGATCACCCAGTTTGTCGACGGTGTCCGAGAGTATCATGCCTGATACGGGCTGCTGTTCAGTTCAGGAACGGGTCTGACCGATCAGAATCTCACACAGCTGATCAGGAGCGGTCACAAAGGGCGAGTGGCCGGATTCAATTTCCAATATCGCATGGCAACCGGCACGTGCCGCCATCCATCGCTGATGCGACGGGGAAATGGCACGGTCGTTAAGGCAAACAATGGCCGTTTTCTTGACGCGCCCGAAATTGTCAGGGCTGATGTGTATCGGTGCCCGAAACGGGACTGCCGATTGTAGTTGAATGCGATCTTCGACCCAGGCCAGTTGTTCAGCGCTGGCGTCGTCATAAAAAGCATTGCTCAGTGTTCCGGCTTTGAGGGCCACGGCAGGGATGCCGCCCACATCAATCCGACTTGCCTGAACATGCGATGCGGGATCGGTTTTGACGATATCAGCAACACATTCACCATCGGCAGGAATATAGGCGGCAAGGAAGACCAGATGGTCGATTGCTTCGGGGCGTCTCTCAGCGGCAGCGGCAACAACTGCGCCGCTCATCGAATGACCGACAAGGGTGACCGGCGCGGGCGCGTCATCAAGGGCTTTGACGATGGCATCAGCATACAGGGTCATATCCTGATTGCCGATCCACTCATCGACATGACCGTGCCCCGGTAAATCAGGTGCAATGGCCTTGTGGCCCGACGCCTGCAATCGCTCGATCAGCGGCTGCCAGCACCAGGCGCCGTGATAAGCCCCATGCACCAGAATAAACATCTTGGCAGTTTAATACATGGACCAGAGAATGTCCCAGCAATCGGAAAGGGGAGAGAGCACAATGCACGCCCACTGGTATTTTGATGTTATTTCGCCGTTCAGCTATCTGCAGTTCCTGCGCCTGGGCGAGGTTGCGGACCGGTGTGACCTGTCGCTCAAGCCGGTGTTGTTCGCGGGATTGCTGAATGCCAATGGACAGAAAGGCCCGGCAGAAATTCCGTCGAAAAGACTGTTCACGTATCGCATGGTGACATGGCTGGCGAAAAGGCGCGGTATTCCCTTCACGTTTCCGGATGCCCATCCGTTCAATCCGATCCGGGCGCTCAGATTATGCGTTGCGCTGGACAATACACCTGACGCCGTCGGCAAGATTTTTCACGCGATCTGGGGCCAGGGGCATCTGCCTGATCATGATCAGGGTTGGCGTGCCATTCAGGATGCCGTCGGCGTCGCGGATGGAGACACGTTGATCGCTAGCGCTGCCGTCAAGCAGGCGCTGATCAAAAACGGTGAGCAGGCGCTCAGTGAAAATATCTTCGGCGTGCCGAGTTTCGCCGCTGCGGGTGAAGTTTTCTGGGGCGATGATGCAATCGGATTTTTCTCGGACTGGCTCGACGACAAAGGGGTGTTGAGTGATCCTGAGATGGTAAAACTCAAAACCCTGCCGTCGAGCGCAGTCCGCATCTGATCAATTACGGTTTTGACAGATTGGTGAAATGAAATGTGGTGTCTGCCTCGTCCTTCGAGACGGCCCCATGGCCATGGGGCCTCCTCAGGATGAGGCTGCGGCTGTTCCTCATGCTGAGGAGCGAAGCGTCTCTAAGCATGCGGTCCGTTATGGCCGCGCGTCATCGGCTGGATGTCATCCGCAGCGCACACCGGTACCGCCGAGCCCGCAATAGCCACGCGGGTTCTTGTGCAGATACTGCTGATGATAATCCTCGGCGTAATAAAATTCGGGCGCTTCGATAATTTCCGTCGTGATGGCCGGATAGTTGTACTGTTTGAGCGCCTTCTGATAGGTCTTTTTGGTTTCTTCGGCGACGCTGCGCTGGGCATCCGAAGTGACATAAAGACCTGAGCGATACTGGGTGCCGACATCATTTCCCTGTCTCATGCCCTGGGTCGGGTTATGGGCCTCCCAGAACGTCTCGGCCAGTTTGCGAAATGTGATCTGCTTTGGATCATAGACAACAAGAACAACCTCGTTATGGCCGGTCCTGCCGGTGCAGACCTCCTCGTACGTCGGGTTCGGTGTCAGGCCGGCGGCGTATCCGACGGCGGTGACATAGACGCCGGGCAGTTGCCAGAAGACTTTCTCTGCGCCCCAGAAGCAGCCAAGACCGAAAAGCACGCTCTCATGGCCTTCAGGGAAAGGTGGCTTCAAGGGATTGCCGTTGATCGCATGATGGCTGGCTGTCGGCAGCGGTTCAGCACGGCCGGGCAGGGCTTCGGTCATCTTCTTCGGGGTTTCCATCGACTTCTGGAATAGTCCAAACATGGCAAGGCTCCTTATACTTCAGTTAGCATATGGGCATTCACCTTCGGAACGCCAGAGGGGGCTGTTCACGAGTTAGTGTACCCCGAGGTGCACGCCATTGCGCCGCACCACCTGTCTGAGGGCGAAGCTGGATTGAATGCGGGCGACACCCGGCAGGCGGGACAGGTGCTCCTTGTGGATGCGCTCATAATCCGCCGCATCGCGGGCCAGCAGGCGCAAAATATAATCCGCATCACCCGCCATCAGATAACACTCCATGACGTCCGGGCAATCAGCGACGGCACGCTCAAACGCGCTCAGGTATTCCTCGCTCTGACGCTCAAGGGTGATGGCGACGATGATGTGGGTGGCGCGACCTAAGGATGCGGCATCGAGCATCGCGGCATAGCCGGTGATGATCCCCTTGTCTTCCAGAATTTGTACCCGCCGGAGACAGGCCGACGGCGATAATCCGACCTGCTCGGCCAGTTGCACGTTGGTAATGCGACCGTCTTTTTGCAGTGCCGTTAAAATGGAATGGTCGATGATATCGAGCATACTTAGAATATAATTCGAAAAAATAACGAAACAAAGCAATTAATATCAATAATGAGTTGATTTTTATGTGTCTTCGCAAGGACTCACGGCGGCAATCCACGCTAAATTCATAGTGAAGACTGTTGTGTTTGGGCATGAACGGGGGGCGAAAAGTGCTTATCGGGGTTCCAAAAGAAATCAAAAACAATGAATTTCGGGTCGGCCTGACACCGACCAGTGTGCGGGAAGTTGTGGCGCACGGCCACCGGGTCATCGTCGAGACGAACTGCGGTATCGGCATTGGCCGAAACGATGACGACTACCGGGCCCAGGGTGCCGAGGTTGTCGATACGGCCGCCGAAATTTTCGCCAGCGCCGACATGATTGTGAAGGTCAAGGAACCGCAGCCCGGCGAGCGCAAGCAACTCCGCGAAGGGCAAATCCTGTTTACCTATCTGCATCTGGCCCCGGACCCGGAACAGACGAAGGATCTGGTCGACAGCGGAGCCATCTGCATCGCTTATGAGACGGTCACCGATGCCAAGGGCCGGTTGCCGTTGCTGGCACCGATGTCGCAGGTCGCCGGTCGCATGTCGATACAGGCCGGCGCACATTGTCTGGAACGCGCACAGGGCGGCGAGGGAATTCTGATTGGTGGTGTGCCGGGCGTTGCCCCGGCCAAGGTCGTGATCATCGGCGGCGGCGTGGTGGGCGAAAATGCAATACAGATGGCGGTCGGCGTCGGTGCCGATCTGACGGTGCTGGACCGCAACCTTGATGTCCTCAACCACCTGTCCGAACGTTTTGGACCGGCCCTGACGACGATGTATTCAACACAGGCGGCGCTGGAGCAAACGGTTCTGGCAGCTGATCTGGTCATCGGCGGGGTACTGGTCAAAGGTGCAGCGGCCCCCAAGCTGGTGACCCGCGCCATGGTTGCCGGGATGAGACCCGGCTCCGTGCTGGTTGATGTCGCCATTGATCAGGGCGGCTGCTTTGAGACCTCAAAAGCGACGACCCATGCCGAGCCGACCTTCGTCGTTGATGGCGTCGTGCATTACTGCGTTGCCAATATGCCCGGTGCCGTGCCGCGCACCTCGACCCATGCACTCAACAACGCAACGCTGCCCTACACGTTGATGCTTGCTGATCGCGGTTACAAGGATGCGCTACTGTCGAGTGAGCATTTCATGAACGGATTGAACGTGTTCGCCGGAAAAGTGACGGAAGAGGCCGTGGCCCGTGATCTGAATTACACATACGTGCCGCCAAGGGAGGCCCTGGCTGCGTAAACAACCCCAGACCAAAAAATTCTTCCCTAAGTAAACTCGGGCGGTGTTTAAGTGCACCGCCTTTTTCTTGACGGATCAGCCACCCTCGATCGGCGGGAAGACGACGACCTGATCGCCATCGTTGAGAACTTTTTCGGCGCGGTTTTCCGGTGCGACCGGATCGCCGTTGACGAGCGTCATGTACATCTTGTCCGGCGCCATGCCGATCATCCGCATGGCATCGGCAAGACTGCCCTGATCCTTCAGGGGGATATCGCCGAGGCCGTCCCGGCCGAGCCCCTTGAATTCAGCGGCATCAAGGGAAACAAGCTGAAAGCCGATCGTGATCACGGTTACTTCAATCCGAGCCGGCTGAGCGTTTGCGACGTCGGCTCGCCATCGGGTGTCCATCCGCGCAGTTCATAATATTCCGGCAGCATCTGGTCGAGTTCGCACACTCTGCCCTTGCCGGCACCCGACGGGGCCGGCTCTTCCATCACGCGCTTCGGCAACGTGTCATCTGCTTTGGTGAACCCGGCCTTGAGGTTGAACTGGCGTTCCATATTCCAGATACGCTCACCGGTATCGAAGAAGCGGTCAACCGACCAGTCGCCGGGCAGGGCGCCGGCGATCTGGGCCACCAGATCCTCGACTTCCCAGGCGTTGCCGGCAAACAGGCAAACGCCCGTCGAATCCCAAGCTGCATTGCGGTCCTGGGATTTCTTGACGATCACGGCCTTGCCTTCGGGGCGGACGTGCGCGAAATCGTCAACGAACGGACTGGCGCGCAAATGGCAAGCGCCGCGGTTCGACGTCGCGTAGGCAAGGCCCATACCCTGCATGGCCCGTGGGTCGTAGCCCGGGAATTCCTGGCCCTTGACGGCCATTGCCAGATCGGGATGGCCGTATTTTTCACAAATCCGCTTTGAGCCGAGACCGATATCCTTACCGAACCCGGTGGCGGTACCAGTCACTTCGGCGGCCCAGCAAAGGGCTTCGGCGGAACCGAACTCAAGCGCCATGCCGCCCGTATCTTCCTTGGTGATGGCACCGATGTCATAAAGCTCCATCGCAGCGGCGACACTGGCACCGAACGAAATCGGGTCCATGCCGTGTTCGTTGCAAAGCGCACTGGCATAGGTCGCAGCATCAATATCGTCGACACCGCACATCGGGCCGACAGCATAAATGCTCTCGTACTCAAGACCGCCGAGAGATTTCTGGTACTTCGGCTTTTCCTTGACGGAGAAATGATTGGGATCAATCGAGGCGATACGGCCGCACCCGATCGAACAGGCAAAGCATGCCTTGTTGGCCTGCACATTCTTGCGTCCGTCGGAACGGCGTGGCGTGTGCGCCGCCTTGACGTTGATCTTGTCGGTGCCAGAAAACTGTACGGCACGGCAGTTGAGCGTTGGTACCGATCCGTAGGCATTGGTGACATCAAGCATGGAATGGGTGCCGATGGTTGATAGCCGGGTGCGTGCGGCGCTGGGGTCAAGCTTGGCGCGGGCCGAAGCATTCGCCGCCTTGAATGCTTCCGGATTCGCAACGGTCGTGCCGACGCTGCCGTATGCGGCGATGGCCTTCAGGTTTTTCGATCCCATCACGGCACCGACGCCGGAACGGCCGGCCGCCCGGTCGCGGTCATTCATGACGCAGGCAAAACGGCAAAGATTCTCACCGGCGATGCCGATCGAGGCAATCTTCAGGTTGGGATTCTGGTGCTTGGCCGTGATCTTGTCTTCCGTATCCCACACGGTTTCGCCCCAGATAAATCCTTCAGCGGGCAGGATGCGCACATCGTCATTTTCAATGATCAGATAGACCGGTTCAGGCGAGCGCCCTTCGAGGATCACCATGTCCCATCCGGCAAGCTTCAGATAGGCGCCAAACTGTCCGCCGGAGTTCGAGCAGGCAATGGCGCCAGTCAGCGCGCCCTTGGTGATGACCGAGAAGCGTCCACCCGTAGAAACACCGGTGGCAGTCAGCGGACCCGTTGCAAAGATCAACTTGTTTTCCGGAGAGAGTGCATCGACGGCAGGGTCGATTTCTTCAAACAGATACTTGGTGCCGAGGCCGCGCTGACCGATATAGGTCTCAGCCCATTCCATATTCAAAGGTTCAGGCGTGGCCGTTCCGGCACTGAGATTAACCCTTAGAATTTTTCCCTGCCAACCCATGTGGTCAACTCCTGAAATGTGTCTGCATCTGATAAGGCTGTGCGCGTTATCGTTGCCGGTAACGCTACGATAAAAGCACATGTAAGAAAAGGCAGGCCGGAGACCTGTAAGTCAGATTACCGCTGCTTCGGCGGCTGGTTCACTTCAACAGGGGTCTGGGCGAGGCGGCGGCGCTGCATCAGCATCAGATCCATGGTCGAGATATGCTTGAAAATCGGTCGTGAGCCGTTGCGATAGAGGCGGACCATGCCGTGATCCATATCGGCGAACGAGCGTCTGAGGTCGTCATAATTGCGCACTTCGAGGACGATAACTTCCGTGCGGTCAGCGTTGAATGCCTGCCAACGGAACGTGGTGTTCGGTAGCTTCGGTGCTTCGAGCATATGCATCCAGACGATTTCCCGCTCTTGCGGGGGGCCGAACTTGTGCTGCATGTATTTTATGACCTGGGCAAAGTCAGCGGCATTGAAAACCGCATATATCCGGCTGGCTTTGCCATTTTCGTAGCGCACGACCCCTTCACCCGGCATAGCGAAAGCTGTGTCGGTTGAGAAGCTGGACGTAATTTCGGCGGGCCAATCCAGGTTTTTCAGGCAGAAGACACTGCCATGCATGGCGCGCTCGACACACGGAACGCCCTTGAAGTCGGCGGCATCATAGGGGGCACCAATGACGTTCTTGTTGCCGAGGTAAAGATCGATATTGGCTAACGGCCCTTCACCGATCCGGGTTAATTCGAGAGCCGGATTTTTCGCATCGGGGGAGACATATCCCAGGTCGAGCTTTTCTTCCGGGACGATCCGTTCGGCAATTTTGTTGGCAAGGGGTTCGTTGCCTTCAGGTTTGGTATCGACCCCGAATATTTTTTCAAGAACATTACCGATGGTGCTTTGTTCGTCCGGGTCCGGGCTGACGGATTTGTGGCCATGCCCGAGCGTGCGATAATTACGGACTTCAGGTGTGTCTTTGGTGCGCGTGCGGACAATTGTCTGCTCGGGGATTGCGGCTATCTGTGTCGGTTGAGGTGCCGAGGGAGGCTCTGCAACGTGCAACGGCTTGCCCGTAACATTGAATAAACGGTCATTCGGATCATACAAATCGCCCTTGGGTGTCGGCTGCCATGGAGCAATTTCGACCAGTTCAATGGGGGGCGAGGGCATTGGCTGCGTTGGCGCTGCGGCCTGATGCGTTTCGGTTTCTGCGGCAAGCGGGGGCGTTTCAGGCTTCGGCGCCGGTGCCATGGAAACGTCGGCGGTTTCGCTTGTGGCAGATAGGCTGGCCAGACGAGCAAGATCGTTGAACAGCCAACTGAACGGGTTTCTGAATGATGTCCCGGTCTCAGGCTGGGCTGGTTCAGGTCGGGCTGGCTCAGATTGGGCTATCTTCGATGCGACTGGCTCAGATGCGCCCGTCGATGCCGCATTTTCCAATGCCGCTGACGGCGTATCGGCCTGCATATTTGTCGTTTTGTCGTCAGATGAATTCATTGCGGGTGGTGTTGACTTGTCAGCAGCGACGGCGGCCGTTTGCTGATTATCAATTTCCAGTGTCGGCTGGAAGATGCGGCTGAGGTCACTCAGCAACCATGTAAGCGGATTGCGAAATGTCTTTGTGTCCGCTGATGCAGGTGTCGCTTCCTCACGCGCAGTTGACGCTGTGTCGACAGCTGGTTTCAACTGGGCAGTCTGCTCGGGTAGGGCTGCAGGCGGTGCCCCTGCATCGTTGCGAGCTTTCGCTGCAGCCGAACTGAGCAGCCTGGTGATATCTTCAAACAAGGTGAAGCCCGGAGCTTTGTCGTTGGTGGATGCGGGCTTGATTGCGGCTATCGGTGCCGGAGTTTCTGCAACCGGCTTTTCAGTTTCGGTTGCTGCAGGGGGCTGCTCTGCCTGTGGCTGGGATTTTGAAATCAGGGCATCGCTGGCACTTCCCAGCAGTTTGCCGAGATCACTGATCAGCCAGACGATGGGATTGCGGTTTTGTGGCGCAGTTCCGGCATCATCGGCCAAGCTACTGCCTGCGCCGAGAATGGCGACCGTCAGTGCCAGAATTAAAGCGGCGCTTACCCGCATTTCAATCGTAATCCCCGAACCCTGTTTGCGCAGGCCGAAACCTTAAGAAAACAGCGGTTGTCCCTGCTTTTGCATGCGCAAGACTGTTCTCGCATGCCTCGACCAAGCCGACAACAGGCTTTGACGTTAAACAATAGCTACGCTGCACCATCGCCATTGCCTGCCCAGTTAGCTGCGGGTAGCCGCAGCAGCGAATCGACAATATACCACTATATTTTGACTATGGTACTACAAACAAACACATTTTATGGATTTTAATGTTAATGGAGACGTTCAGCCTTTCTTGACCGTCTGTGAGTCGAGTACGGCAACGGCGCTCATATTGTAAATGCCACGTGAGGTGACTGCCGGTGACAGGATGTGCGCGGCTTGGGCTGCACCGACCAGAATTGGGCCAACAGACAGGCCATCTGCCAGAATTTTCAGCAGATTGAAGGCGTTATTGGCAGCGTCAATATTCGGAAAGACGAGCATATTGGCGGCGCCACTCAGACGAGCGTGCGGGAAAATGCGCCGTCTGAGCTGCTCGTCCAGGGCTGTATCGCCCTTCATTTCGCCTTCAACCTCGAAATCCAGTTCCCGGCTCATCAGCAGGGACATGGCTTTGCGCATTTTTGCTGCCGAGGGGCATTGCGAACTGCCGAAATTGGAATGAGACAGCAGGGCAACCTTGGGTGTCATGCCGAACCGCTTGACGGTTTCGGCGCAAAGCTCGGTCATCTCGGCGATTTCCTCGGCTGAAGGATCCGGTGTGACATGGGTATCGCAGAGAAAATAAGTCCCTTTGGACAGGATCAGCGCGCTCAGCGCACTGACATCCTGAACGCCGCTGGCTTTGCCGATAATGTCGAGAACGTATTTCAGATGCCATTCATATTGGCCGTAGGTCCCGCAGATCATGGCATCCGCTTCACCGCGCTTTAACGCCAGGGCAGCAATCGCCGTGGTGTTGGTGCGGATGATGGTCTTCGCTTCGTCAATGGTTACGCCCTTACGCTCGACCAGTTCGTGATACTGGGTCCAATACTCTTCGTAGCGGGGATCATCGAGCGGGTTGGTGACGCCGAAATGAATTTCCGGCTGAATGCGCAGCCCAAGCCGTTCGATCCGTTTGGCGATGACGTCAGGGCGGCCAACCAGATGCGGCCGGGCCAGACGGTCGTCAATCAGGGCCTGCACGGCACGTAACACCCGCTCGTCCTCGCCCTCGGCAAAAATGATACGCTTCGGGTCCTGTCTGGCGCGCTCGAAGATGGGCTTCATCAGCATGCCGGAGCGGAAAACGAAGCCGGCGAGTTTCTCGTGATAGGCATCGAAATCCGTGATCGGTCGTGTTGCCACGCCTGTTTCCATGGCGGCGCGTGCGACCGCCGGTGCAATTTCCGAAATCAGTCTCGGATCAAACGGCTTTGGTATCAGGTATTCCGGTCCGAAGACCAGACGCTCACCGGAATAAGCGTCTGCCACCCGTTCAGAGCTTTCCGCCATTGCCAGATCGGCTATCGCCTTGACCGCAGCCTGCTTCATCGCTTCGTTCACGTCGGTTGCGCCGCAATCGAGCGCGCCCCGGAAAATGAACGGAAAGCACAGCACGTTGTTGACCTGATTGGGGTAATCCGACCGGCCGGTGGCGATGATGACGTCGGGGTTGGCTGCCTTTGCCACATCTGGATCGATTTCCGGATTGGGGTTGGCCAGTGCCAGAATGAAAGGCTTGGGGTCCATCCGCTTGACCATTTCCGGCTTCAGGATGCCGGCGGCGGACAAGCCCAGGAAAACGTCGGCATTATCGACGACATCATCCAGCGTGCGCAGATCTGTTTTCTGCGCGTACCGGCTTTTACGGTCGTTCATCTGTTCTTCTCGACCCACATAGACAAGGCCGACCTGATCGCAGAGCCAGATATTCTCGATCTTGACCCCCATCGTTACCAGCAGGTCGAGGCAGGCAATGCCGGCGGCTCCACCACCGGTCGAGACCAGTTTTATGTCTTCGAATTTTTTATTTTGCAGCCGCAACCCGTTGAGAATCGCCGCCGCACAGACAATGGCCGTGCCGTGCTGATCGTCGTGGAAAACAGGGATGTTCATGCGCTTGCGGAGTTCTTCTTCGACGATGAAGCATTCCGGTGCGCGGATATCTTCCAGATTGATGGCGCCGAAGGTCGGCTCAAGCGGTGCGATCACTTCAATCAGTTTGTAGGGATCAAGCTCGTTCACTTCGATGTCAAAGCAGTCGATGTTGGCGAACTTTTTGAACAGGACGGCCTTGCCTTCCATCACCGGCTTCGATGCCGCAGCACCAATCGGGCCCAGGCCCAATACGGCGGTGCCGTTGGTGATGACCGCCACCAGATTGGCACGGTTGGTCAGGGCATAGGATTCCATCGGATCATCGACGATGGCATTGCACGCAGCCGCAACGCCCGGCGAATACGCCAGCGCCAGATCACGCTGGGTGGCCAGCGGCTTGGTCGGCTGGATCTGGAATTTTCCAGCTGGTGCCTGGCGATGGTATTCTAGAGCGCGTTGATCAAGCGACTTGTCGTCGGACATTCAAAGGTCCTCCCGATTGTTTATTTTCCCTGATCATCCTAGGTTGATCCCTCGCGCGCGTCGGGGCAACCTGATTTCGCGAGTTTTCCCTGACAAGGTTCTGTGAACACCGAAAATGTCATCTGAAAATTTACCCGTACCCCCAACCGTACCATTTGTAATCGGCCATCGCGGTGCCGCCGGACTGGCGCCTGAAAATACCCTGATCAGCCTGCGTCGTGCCAGACTGGAAGGGGCTGGGTGGGTTGAGTTTGACATCATGCTGAGTGCTGACGGGGTGCCGGTGCTGTTTCATGACGACACCGTCAATCGCACGACAAACGGCAAGGGCGCGGTCAACAAACTTGATTTTGCGACTCTCAGGACACTGGATGCCGGCGCCTGGTTCAGTGCAGATTTTGCCGGAACGCGTATCCCGACGTTCGCCGAAGCGATCCAGGCGCTCGCCGTCGAGGGTCTGGGCGCCAACGTGGAAATCAAACCTTATCCGGGGACGGCGCGGGAAACCGCCGAAGCGACCTGCCGCCTGATCAACGAGGCATGGCCCTCGTCAGTGCCGCCGCCGGTGATCTCGAGTTTTGATGCAGAAGCCATGGCCGTAGCGCGTGATCAACTTGGTTCTTTCGAGCGCGCCATGCTGTTCGGCAATTTACCCGGCAACTGGCTGGAAACAGTCCGCGAACTGGATTGCCGTGCCGTGCATGCATCGAATCGCGGTGTCACAAAACCGATGGTTGACGCTGTTCGCGACGCCGGGCTGCCGTTCCGCGTTTACACGGTCAACGATCCGATCCGGGCCAGAACGCTCCGTGATATGGGCGTTTCCTCGGTTTTCACCGACCGTCCCGATTTGATCCGGGACTAGCAGGTTTCAGGCATTGCCTCAGCAAGAACTTTACGCGACGATTGTTCGGGGCTCGGATGAAACGTATCCGGGATTGGGAAACGGAATAGATTCTTGAACGGCATATTCTTTGCCATCGTTGCCATAGCGTTCGCTGTGGCGGCTTATCGTCAGGTTACGTTCGAGGCCGTCACCGGCAGTGACATCGACGCGCCGATGGCGTCGCTCGGCAAAGCGATGATCGGGACCGCCGGCGATGCAGTGACGCTGGCGATCGGTCTGGTCGGCGTCATGTCACTGTTTCTTGGCTTGATGAAAATAGCCGAGCGCGCCGGCCTGCTGCTCGTCGTGGCAAGAACCCTGCAACCGCTGATGACCCGCCTTTTTCCGGGTGTGCCTGCGGATCATCCGGCGATGGGCGCGATGATCATGAACCTGTCGGCCAATGTGCTCGGCCTTGGTAACGCAGCAACCCCGTTTGGTATCCGGGCCATGGAACACCTCGATACCCTGAACGGCGACAAGGGCAAAGCAACCGATGCGATGATCCTGTTCCTCGCCATCAACACATCCAGCGTGACGATTTTGCCGACCGGTGTCATTGCGCTCAGGGCTGCGGCCGGCTCCGTCGATCCGGCCGGTATCGTGCCGACGACCCTGTTTGCAACACTGGTTTCGACGACGGTCGCCATCGTGACCGCCAAGATGTGCGCCAGACTGTTTGCTTCCAGCGCGCCGCCTCTGGCATTGCCATCGGAAGCGACCCCGAGCAGCAGTCAGGATGATGATGCCTTGCCGGCGGCCCCTGCGAGCGGCTATCCGATCTGGGTTTCGGCTTTGACGTTGTCCGCCGTGTTGGCGTTGGTGCCGTTGACGATCTTTCATGGTCGGGCCTTTGCACCCTGGATCATTCCCGGCCTGATGATCGGGTTCCTAGCCCTTGGCATGTGGAAACGCGTGCCGGTCTATGAATGTTTTGTTGATGGCGCCAAGGACGGCTTCAATGTTGCGCTCAGGATCATTCCATATCTGGTGGCGATCCTGATCTGCTGTGTCGATGTTTCGCAATTCCGGTGCCCTGAATTGCTGATAACACCTTTGGGGCAGGTGACAGAACTGGTTGGTCTGCCGGCGGAAGCGTTGCCGATGGCCTTGCTCAGACCGCTATCGGGTTCCGGTGCATACGGCATTCTGGCATCAATTATCAATGATCCCGGAATTGGGCCGGACAGCTACACCGGTTATCTGGTGTCGACATTCCAGGGATCGACAGAAACAACGTTCTACGTCCTTGCTGTATACTTCGGTGCCGTGCAGATCAAACGGCTGCGCTATGCGTTGATCCCGGCACTGTCTGCTGATGTCGCCGGGATAGCGGCGGCTGTATTAATTGTTGCCGTGTTGTACGGGGGATGAAAACCTGCTCGCGCACCCGGCAGACCCGACACCGAATCAGCCCGACAATTTGCGCGGTGCGCGCGCTTCGGATGCACCGGGAAAAGCGATCCTCTGTGCCCTGGCCGGCGGGGCCGTGCTGACGTTGAACGATGGGTTGGTTAAGGCCCTCGCCGCAGAGTTTCCGATCGGTCAGGTGCTGGCACTGCGCGGCATCTTTGTCTACGTGATGATCATTGTTTTCGCCCTGCGTTCGGGTGGTATTCATACCGCCTGGCAAGTCAAAAGCTGGCGCGGGCAGGGTCTCAGGGGCATCTGCGTTATCGGCAGCTCGTTCACGTTCGTCACCGGCCTGACCTATCTGCCCCTTGCCGACGCCATCGCCATTGCCTTCGCCGGGCCGCTGTTCGTGACCATCATGGCACCGATGATGCTTGGCGAGGTCGTCGGCTGGCGGCGCTGGGCTGCGGTGCTGGTTGGGTTTGCCGGTGTGCTGGTGATCGTCCAGCCGGGTTCGACGGCATTCCAGTGGTTTGCGATCTTTCCGCTGATGGCATCATTTCTTGGGGGCATGCGGGATCTGATCACCCGCAAAATGGCGGCCAGTGAAACAACGGTGGCTGTCTTGTTCATCACGACAACGGCGGTGGTCTTATCGGGTTTTGTGACATATTTTTTCACCGACTGGATTCCCGTTGAGCCTAGGCACTACATCTATTTTATCGGCAGCGGCCTGTTAATCGGCGTTGCACATTATCTGATCATTGAATCCTTCCGGTTTGGCGAAGCCGCGTTGGTTTCGCCGTTCAAGTACGGCAATGTCCTGTGGGCCGTGCTGTTCGGATTTCTGTTGTTTGGAGACCTGCCGAGTGCGGCGACACTGATCGGTGCGTTGATCGTGACGGCGAGCGGTCTTTACATCCTGCATCGTGAACAGGTTCGCAAACGCGACGAACTGAAATCAGCGCAACAATCGAAAACAGTTATTTGATCGAAATATCAAGCGGGTTGCACAGCGTGTCCCCGAATTTTGCCTTAAGATCGATGCATGCCGCTTGCGCCGCCTCGCGGCTCTCGAACGGCAGAGCGTACAGATCGACAAAGGCGGCTTTCCCGTCCTTTGCTTCGTGTTCAATGATATCCGACTCAATATCCTGGAACACGTTGGGCAAGGCGGCTTTCATTTCTTCCCACGCGGCCTCTGCTTCGGCCGCAGTGCTGAACGATGCCAGAAGCACACGGACTTCAGGCGCGCCCTTCGGTTTTTCGCCAATTACAAAATCATTACCGTTAAGGATCGTGCCATCATTGCCGATTTCCACAGTGCGCGAAGCCACCGCCGGCAATTTCAGGCGATCAAGCTGATCGGGATCAATGCGTAGCGTATAAATGCCGGGTTTGATGAATTCCACGAGGTAGAAGCCGTCATACTGCGACTTCACTTCCTTGACGACATCGCCCTTGTCGTCAACAAGCTGGATAATGACTTCCGATGCCGGATCCGACCAGTCGCCTTTCTGACGATAGACGACGCCGTCGATTTCACCGGCTGATATGACCGCAAACTCCACATGTCCCGGCACACCCGGGCGCAGTGTCACCTGCACGGCTTCAGGTGAAGCGATCCAGAACGGATCGATCAGACTGCCCTGATCAACGGCAAAGCTGACCGGCTCATATGTTTCCATTGATGTGATGAAAACGACGCCCTTATCGTTGGTTTTCTGTGGCAGTTTGACCCGTTGGGAAAGGAAGCGGACCCCTTCCAGCGGTTCATCAACGCCTTCGGTAAAGATGCCGTCCCCGTCAAGGTCTCGGAACACCCTGGCCGTCATTGTGCCGCGCTCTGCCGTTGGTTTGGAAGCGATGCGCAGGCCGCCGTCTGCGGCATCCTTGCCCCAGGAATATGTCAGTTTGAGTTTTGCAGAATAATCACCGGCATTGTCATAAGAACCTTCAACACCAGCGGCGACATAATCCAGATCTGTATTGATGCCCCCCGTGTAACTGGTCTTCGCACTGCCACCTATTTCTTTCGTGATGCCAGCGCGGGCGTTGAATTTGGGGTTCAACTTCCAGTCTCCTGACAGCGCCACCGTGGTCAGGGCAAGCTCGGGCATAACGTCATAACTGAACTGCCCCCGTGTGCGGATGCTGCCGACGGTGCCGCCGAGTTGCAGGGTTCCTGTCGCGGTTTCGCTGCTAGCCGTTTCGGCAGGGTCCGACATCGTCAGATTGAGGGTATTGGAAACCGAAGCCCTGCCAAGAGCCGTCGAAAGCCGGTTCTGCATCGTTGTGGTTTTGTCACCGGAAGCGTTGAGTTCCCGTGTGACGTTAAAGGCATAGGGGATGTGCGGCAGGAAATCGGATCTGATAACGCCATCAACGCGGAGCCGGGTCCGTGACTCCAGCGGGTCGTTCTCGTTGTTGAATTCCTCGCTCAGGAAATGATTGAGGATTGAATGTTCGCCAAGAATGCTGAGCCCGAACAACTGTGTCTGTGCCGACATGGTTCCGGCCCAGCCGCTTTCGATATCCTTGGTCAGATCGGTCCGCACATAAACCGGCCCCAGTGATGTGACAATATTCGTGCCGAGATACGTGTTGTGCCCGCCTTCATAGGGGATCGAGGCAAAGTTCGCGCCAAGGGAAAGGTTCTTGTTGATGCCATACTTGTACTGACCGGTGTACCGGGATTTTCCCTGCAAACCGTCCGCATTGTTGTCTTCATCGTCGCCCGTCAACGTCAGGCGTTCGTGCTGGTTAAAGCTCAGGCTGTAGTTATGTTTACCGGGGCTGATCTGGTCCGGGCCGACCCTGATCTGCTGTATCTCCTCACGCGACTGGCCTTGCGGGCCATAGAACACCAGTTTGATGACGTTGACGCCGAACAGCAGAGGTACGTCTTCGAACAGATAGCGCCCGTCTGACTGGGATTCACGGAAATCGAGCAGCACTTCGTTTCGATACAGTTCCACTTCCCAGCCAAGTTGCAGATCGCCCTGCAGGGTGATCCGGTCGAACTCGCTTTGATTGCCGATTGGCGTGTTGGCGACAGTAAACCCGCGTCCGACCTTGGTTCTGGTCATGTGCGTGATCTGTGGCCCGAACACATCGCCGATGGCAAACTTCGTCGCATCCATATTGCCCAGCAACCCGCCATCAGCGCGTTGCCGGCCAAGCTTGATCCGCGCCACGTTGATCTGTTTGTCCTGATTGCCGGAAAGAAAGATGTCGGCATTCAACTTCACAAGGTCAGCCGTGGCCAGAGATGTAAAGTTCCGGGTCAGGACTGGCCCGCTGTCACTAGAACTGACAGTGAAATCGAATGTGGAATCAGATACCGGCCAGCTTATCCATTTGTAGGGGACTTCCACTTTCGGCAGGTTTTTCGGATCGCTGCTCTTTTGGGCAAAAACGCGTTTGCGCTGAAGATCGCGTCTGAGCCGGGATTCAACGGGTAACGGTTCACGGGATTCGATATTCAGGATCAAATTCGGAATATCGTATTCGAAATCGACCGGAAACCACGTCGCCAGCGTTCTGACGTCGACGTAAATGTCATCCGGCAATTGTTCGACAAAGGCTGGATCGACGGGGCGGACCTCCCCGTTGATCACAACTTTCTGAGCGGCCAGATCAAGCGAGAACAATCTGTTCTCGTTGAGGAACCAGCCCTGTGCACGACCATTCTCGACATCGACGGAGATGGGAAACTCCAGCGCTTCGAGAATATCAGTCAACGGCAGGATCAGACTGCCTTGTTTCGGATAGCCGAACACTGCATCACGCAAGATGATCTTACCTAAGGTCATCTTGAGTATCAGCAGTTCCTCATCGCGCCGTTTGGCTGCTTTGAAAGGGCTGTTGGCTTCCGGGACCTGTGCGACATAGGAAGTTACATTGAGGTCAGATGTATACTTCACAGATTTCGCAGAGGCGGGAGCAGGCGCAAAAAGAAAGGCCACGATCACAAGAATCGCAGCCATCACAACAGGTCCGGAGACGGAGATACCCGGTCTTATGGTGGATATGCACATCCTAGCCGCCGGCGGCGGTTCGGATGCTGTCTCTGTCGTGCGCCGTGCGCACGGTGTCGCCACCGTGCCATCGGCAAACGGTATGTCTTTTTGCAACCTCGAACGAACTCCCATCATGTTCGTTGACTTGGTAGTGCGTCTTCTTCTTGTCCTCTGCTTACCACCAGGAGGTCGACACGGGTTCCGAAGAACGCGTCTCCTGTACGCAAGGGTTTCGTTTCTCGAAACACGGGCGCGGCAAGTGGATGACACTTCATTCTGCGATGGGTTTGGTTAAGGCCGGATTAAGGGTATTCGTCAACCTGTCAGCATTCTGTAAGGAATTGAAATAAATGATTATTTTGAATCTGTCATGTTGATGTCAGCAATCGTTTCTATAAGTCTCTCCACGATGCGAGAGCCGTAGTTTTCACATCATTTGTTTTGTCATTTATTGCCCTGCAAACATGGGTTTGTTTAAGAAGGAAACGACTATGAAGATCAGAAACATCGCTCTCGCAGCCGCCATGGTTGCTTTTGTTGCAGCCCCCGGTGCCGTAAAGGCAGCCAGTGATTCCGCAACGGCTTCGGCAACCATTGCTGCCGCAGTTACGATCACCAAGCAGACGGACCTTGAATTTGGTCTGATCTCGCCGACGGCTTCCGCCGGTACCGTAACCATTTCCAATACCGGTGCCCGTACGGGTGATTCCAACGTTGTACTGCAGTCGGGCAATACCCCGTCACAGGCTTCGTTCCTTGTCGCCGGTGCTGCCAGCCAGGCCGTCACCGTGACCATTCCTTCGACCGCGAACCTGACCGGCCCGGGTACCGATATGGTGGCAACGCTGAACACCACGGAATCTGGCGCACAGACGCTTGATGGTTCTGGTAATTTCACGGTTGATGTCGGCGCCGTCCTCGCGGTTGGTGCTTCACAGACAGCTGGTGCCTATTCCGGCAGCTTCAACGTGACGGTTGTTTACAACTGATCATGACCCTTCGGGGTAGAAGCCGTTATTAGAGTTGTGAAGCCGCCGGTGCCATTCAGCATCGGCGGCTTCACCTTTTTCAGGCCGTTAACTGATGGGTCGGAAAAAGTTAATACGTTCTAATCAATACGGTTTTTATTGGCCCATGCGTACATTTCATGTAATGTCAGGGCTTCTGAACAGAGGGTGTACCGTTGCATAAGTTACCTTTGCTGACAGTTGGTGCGGTGTGTGCTGCAGGTGTTTTTGCGGGAACAATAGGTTTCGCCGCGACGTCATTGCAGGCCGCCAGTGCAACCGCATCCATGGGGGCAACAATCAGCAGTTCCGGTAGCGTCGGCACACCGCCGGACCCGACGCCTGTACCCGCACCTGTGGCGACGCCCGTCGTTACGACAACGACTACAGGTAATCCAACGACTCCGACCGGCTCAACCATTCGCTCAGTGCCTGTCAGCACCACATCGAATGTCGGGTTTGGTTCTCCGGCACCCGTCGCTGCAACCAGTCCGGCAGCAGCCTCAGCCGAAGCGCAGGCCGCTGCGGCAACCAGTTCAACGGCATCACCCACAGCCACTGCGCAGGCATTCTCATCGCGGGGCGCCGCACCAGTTGCGCTTGGCGCAAGTGCAGCCGTGGCCGTCGCCGGTGCGCCGAACCAGACCTATACCGTCATCCTGCCCGGGAATACGGCATATTCTACCGGTGGTGAAGTCGTCAGCCTGAGCGATTTTCAGCATAATGCGGGCACGACACCGGCTCTTGGCAGAAACGGTTCGGGTGTCTTTACGATCGGGGCCAAATCCGACAAGACTCCGTCGGCAGAAGCAACGCCGGGGCAACCCGGGCAAGAAAATGCAGTTTCTTCGGCATTTACGAACAGATCGCCGACCGTCAATGTTTCCGTTACCTATAATTGAGGCAATTTCCTGCCGCGCCGCGTGCAAATCAGTCATGAGAAAAAAGGTCCATAATCAATGTCGCGACAACTGAAAATCGCCCGACCGACGCTCTTGAATGATCCGGTTTGGCAAATCATGGGCCTGTTGAGTGCCGTTCTCGTCTTCGCTGTTCTCTTCCTGGCTGGTCAGGCGCAGGCGCAGGGTGCCGGCGATCTTGTCGTTTCGCCGACCCGCGTGGTGCTTGAAGGACGGGATCGTTCTGCGCAGCTCAGTCTGGTCAATAAAGGTTCAGAGACGGCGACCTATCGGATTACCGTTATCAACATGCGAATGGGCCCTGATGGCAGCATGACCGAAATTGCCCAGCCGGAACCCGGTCAGGATTTCGCGGATCAACTGTTCCGTTATTCACCAAGGCAGGTGACGCTGGAGCCGGGTGCATCGCAAGCCATTCGGTTGCTGCTCAGGAAACCCAAAGAACTCGCCGATGGAGAATACCGCTCGCACATGATGATGCGTGCGGTACCACAAGCGGCAGGGCAAAGTGTTGAACAAGCCGCCGGTGCGGCGGGGGCTACGGTCCGTCTTATCCCCGTATTCGGGATCGCGGTGCCAATCATCGTTCGTCATGGCAAGGTCGACTTCGGGATGTCGCTTAGCGACATGAAATTCGTACCGGCTGCTGACAAGGACCAACTCAACAAGGTCAGCTTCAACCTGAACCGTTCCGGCAACCGGTCATCTTATGGTGATCTGACGGCAACGCTGTCGGCTGGTGGGAAAGATGTCATCCTGTCGCAGATCATGCGTCTTGCTGTTTACACACCGAACCCGAGCCGGCTGGTTGAAATGTCGCTGCGCGTACCGGAAGGCGTCACGCTTTCAGGCAATACGCTTAAAGTCGAATACAAATCCATTCCTGAAGAAGGGGCGAAAGTCCTGGCGGAACAGTCCATCGTTCTGCCGTAACGGGAATTTCACCGGATAGCGCTTACAGATAATTGACGGTGTACATGAAGGCGTTCTCGTCATTGTAGTTGCCCTGCTTCTGATCCGTCGTGTTGTGCAGGGTGGCACCGATGTTGATGGTCTTTTTACCCTGATTGTTGAGCCTGACCGGGTTGGTCTGGTCCATCGTGAAATTATCAACCGTCATGTAATTGTTCGATGATCCTTTTCGGATGGTGATCGAAGACGGCAACGTTATGATGACATAGGCCCTCGGCTCTCCGATGATCTGGAAACGCGCACGGGAGACCGTGCCGCCGAAATTCGTGACCGGTCCGGTATAGGAGACGCTGTCGGCATTGGGACTCAGGACGACCGTGCCGCCACCGTTGATATCCGCTGCGAATGTGCCGAACTTTATATTGCGCTTCTGATCCAGAACCAGGGCGACCTGTGTCGTTGCCGTCCCAGGGATAAGCGAGGATACGGTTATGGCAGCGCACAGCAAGCCGATCCGGAACCTTTTTCTGCTGCGTTTTGAATCCGTCATACGTTCTGATAGCCCTTTGCCTTTGTGTCTTCAGCAAGGAAACTAGCCCGTAAGTATGACGTAAGCCTGACGCGATCGGGCTGATGCCGGAAGGGGATCGGTCAGGAATAGGAATTAAAGATATTCAACCGTATAGGTGAATGTGTTCTCGTCGTTGTAGTTGCCCTGCTTTTGATCTGTCGTGATGTGCAGGGTGGCGCCGATGTTGATGATTTTCTTGCCTTGATTGCTCAACTTTACCGGGTTCGTCTGGTCCATGGTGAAATTATTGATCGTCATGTAGTTATTCGATGTGCCCCTGCGGATGGTGATCGAAGACGGCAATGAAACGATGACATAGGCCCCGGGCTCCCCGATGATCTGAAAGCGTGCCCGTGTAACTGTCCCGCCGAAATTTGTGATCGGGCCGGAAAAGGAAACGCTGTCGGCATCAGGGCTTAATACAACAGTGCCACCGCCGGCGATGTCGGCAGCAAACGTGCCAAATTTCATGTTACGTTTAGGGTCGAGTGTCAGCGCAACCTGGGTTGACGCCGTGCCTGGGATAAACAGGGAAACGACCAGTGTCATATAAAGCGCGCACAGCCAAAGGCGCTTGCTGCAAAAAGCTGGAAGCCACATGCGCGGGTCGTCCTTAATAAAGTATATGAACTGAGAAAATCTAACACTGAAGCATGACGAAATCCTGACGTATCTGCAATGGATTGGTCAGGCCGTATGCGCTCATTCCAGACGGAATAGGGTGTTCCCGCTCAGGGATAAATCTTGCTTACAGGTACTCCACGGTAAACGTGAATTCGTTCTCGTCGTTGTAATTGCCGAATTTCTGATTGGTCGTAATGTTAAGGGTTGCGCCAATATTGATGATTGCCACGCCCTGATTATTGAGCCGGATCGGGTTGGTTTGATCCATGGTGAAATTGTTGACGGTCAGATAGTTGCTCGACGTACCCTTACGGATCGTGATGGATGATGGCAAGCTGACAATGACATAAGCCCTGTTTTGCCCATTGATCTGAACGCGGGCACGGGTAACCGTGCCACCGAAATTCGTAATCGGGCCGGATTGGGTAACCGTATCGGCAAAAGCACTTAATACGACGGTGCCGCCACCGCTGATATCGGCGGCGAATTCACCAAATTTCATTTCCCTTTTGACTTCAAGGGTTACATCCACCCTGGATATCGCGGTTCCGGGTACCAGCATAGTAACGGCCACGACAGCAAAAATGATGCAAAGCGCTAGGCCCCTGCATCTGAGTATTGGTTGCCACATTTTATCTGGAAGTCCTGAAAGGTAACTGCGCTGTTAAATAGCATGGATGTATTAAAATAGCCTGACGGCGACGTGGGCATACGTCACCTGAACAGAAAAATAATCATGAAAAATGGCAAATCTGCGGCGCGTTATCGACGGCCGTTTTCAGATGCCATGCCTTCGGTGATGCAGATCAGAATTGAAACCGCAGACCGGCCCGGAATTCATGCGCAAACAGGTCGTCATACTTGGTTGCCGTGCCTGACGTGCCGTTGGAAAATGATCCGTCCTGCTCGAACTGGCCAAGATTGATGAACCGATAGCCGACATCAACGCTGATCGATTCGGATACCTTGGACGAGACACCGGCCATGGCGGCATAGGTCAGATTGTAAACCTGGGCGCCACGCTCGGTATTGCCACCCGTTGTCGTCATCGAAGAGGTATCGAGCATGGACATGCCGACCCCGGCGCCGAAATAGGGTGTAAATGTATCGCTGCCAAGCCACTGGTGTACCTGTTCGACATCGTAATAGAGGTTGAACATGGCGCTGATGCTATCCACTTCGCCCGATACCGTGTTGTTGGCGCCATTGGTGCCATCGACCTGCATTGGCGAGCGGTACGTTATCATGCCTTCGGCACGCATCTGATCATCGACCTTGGCCCCCATGCCCAAACTCAATAACCCGGTATCCTGGACGCTCACCGAGCGGTGCGGACCGTTCGCGCCTTTGCCGTCCGGGTCACTCGTCATGGCATAACCGGTGTCGATACGCAGGTAAGGGCGGAACAGCAGATCCTTGCCGGCATCGGTTTTCAGGGCGGCTGCTTTCGAGGCATCCGCTTTTTTCATCACTGCCGGCACGGGTTTTGTTTCCTGAGCGGCGTTGGTTGGTGCGGTTTGGGATGCTTCTGTCGCAGCGGGTTCAGCTTTCGGCGTATCGGCCGGCACTTTCTCGGGCGTTACCGTCTTGATCTCTTTCGGGGCGTCCTGTTTCAGCGCATCACGTGATTTTGCGCTCGGCTGGGCCGGGACCATTTTCGTACCGCTGTCGCGAAGTTGCTTGTCGGTTGCCATGTCAGTGGTATCGGCGCCGGCAACTTCGATCTGATAAGTGAAGGTGAAATTGTCCTTGAGACGATCACTGGCGTCGGCAGGCAGGCTTGCGATCAGAAGCGTCGTTCCGAGTGCGGTAACGGCTGCCGGTATAGATATATTCATAATAAACCCCGTTGTCCCAGTCCCGGGGCTCCGAATCGGAGACATCCCATAGCCGCAAGATTGGCCGAGAGATGTAAAAACGTGGTTAACGTCGAACTCTAATTAATCAAGTTGAGCCATATTTATGAAGAACTTACACCGGATGGGTTGGTAAACATCGATATCATCATCTGATGCCGAGTCTGTAAAAATGCCGGTTGCTGATCGACGCAGAGATTTGTCATGAACAGCCCCGATTCTCCGACCGCCACAAAAGAAAAAATTATTGAGCCTCAAGGAAAATATCTTTGACAGAGCGTCCATCAACATTTGGCAATATTTGCGTCGTCAGCAGATGGTCACTTTTTGTGTATAGGCAAATGGAAAGCTCACAATGTCCAAGGATGTTACTGAGGTCAATGAGCCGGCCTGCTTCCCGATCCTGCCAGACCATACTCATGGGCAGCCACGCGATACCGATCCCACGCAAAACCATTTCACGAACAGCCGCCGAAAAGGCGCTTTCGCAGATGGGGCGCATGGTTTTCAGAGCGATCTGCCAATCGGGGCATTTGCGTGTCAGGATTTGCCCGAGGTAACTGTTGTCGGGGTATGTGACGACAGGCGTATCGCGGGGGATCGGGCGATTATCAAATACTGAATATCGGAGTTGACCACCCACCACAGGAAGCATCCGGTCTCTTGCCCATATTGTTCGTGTAAAACTCTGATCGAGGGGCAGGGGCTCTTCGTCATCTGTCTCGTAACAAAGCAATGCATCGGCATCAGCCCGCACCATCATGGAGATGCAATCATCCCGGTTGGCGGCGCGTAATCGATAGTTCAGCGGCATGCCCAACTGCTCAATCGTTTTGATCAGATCGGGAAACGTCGAGAGCGTCAATGCATGTTGGGTAGCGAACGTGACACGCGGAATTGCCGTTTCGGCAAGACGGATTGATTGCTGCACCTCACGTAATCGATGCAGAAACGCACGGATTTCAGGTTCACTTCGCCTCAATGAGTCGCGGATTGTGACCCTGTTTGTTGAACGATCAATGATGTCTTGCCCCAACCATGTTTCGAATGCGCGAATTCGCCTCGAAAAAGCAGGTTGGGTGACGGCTCTGCGTTCTGCAGCACCGGATAATGTGCCTTCTTCCAAAAGCACGAGGATATCTTCAAACCAGCGGGTATCCATGCGGCTCTCCTGAAACCAAAATCTAAATGCTCATATAATTTATATGAGCAGGAGTACAATTTAGCATTTTTCACTGATCTTGGAATGTTAATAGGATGGAATTGTTATACCACTTAAACATAGAGAATGTAATGCCTGAACAAACAAAACCACAAACACCCGAGAGAGGCGCCGCCAAGTTACAGAGAAAATCATCCCTTGCGCTCTGCAAGGAACTATCAGTAACGCTGGCTGCCTTCCCCCGTGTCCGCTTAGGGCATCTTCCAACCCCGCTTGAGCCGATGGACCGATTGAGTGAGCATCTCGGCGGTCCGCGCCTGTGGATCAAGCGTGATGATTGCACGGGGTTATCGACGGGTGGAAACAAAACCCGGAAACTGGAATTTCTGATGGCTGATGCCATGGAAAAAAATGCCACCTGCGTCATTACGCAGGGCGCCACACAATCAAATCATGCACGGCAGACGGCGGCGGCGGCATCGAAGCTGGGTATGGCCTGCCATGTATTGCTTGAGGATCGTACGGGCTACAACGACCCGCAGTACAATTTCAACGGCAATGTTCTGATGGACCAGTTGCACGGTGCCACGATTTCCAAACGTCCGGGCGGGACCGATATGAACGCTGAGATGGTGGCGTTGGCGGATAAACTGCGAGCGGGTGGTGACGTGCCTTATGTCATCCCTGGTGGCGGGTCGAACCCGACCGGCGCCTTGGGATACGTAAATTGTGTGCGTGAACTTGTCGAGCAAGCCGATGAGATCGGTGTCAATTTTGATTGTCTGGTTCATGCAACGGGCAGTTCCGGCACACAAGCTGGATTAACTGTCGGCCTGGCCGCGATCCAAAGTAATATTGCACTTCTTGGAATCGGTGTCCGCGCGCCAAAGGATAAACAAGAACAACTCGTATTCGATCTGGCTGTTAAGACCGCTGCACATCTGGGAACGGGTGTCTCGATTGAACGAGACAAGGTTGTCGCGAATTGCGATTACGTCGGTCCCGGGTATGGATTACCGACCGACGGCATGCGTGATGCTGTCAAGCTCCTAGCGCGATTGGAAGGCCTGTTGTTCGATCCCGTTTATTCCGGGAAAGGCATGGATGGCCTGATCGATCTCGTCCGTAAGGGGTACTTTGCGAACTGCGAGAACGTTGTGTTCCTGCATACCGGCGGCAGCGCCGCCCTTTTCGGGTATCCGGAGACATTCAACTTACCTGGTTACATCGATTAATCACCAACAGAGAAAGGAAGTTTCATGAAAATCATTCATCTCCTGGCCGCATCGGCCATCGCAATGTCGATGGGGTCAGCGGCGCATGCTGCCGATTTGACCGGCACGCTCGCCAAAATAGACAAGAGTGGCGAAATCGTTGTTGGTCATCGTGAAAGTTCGGTGCCGTTCGCCTATCTTGATGAGAACCAGAAGCCGATTGGCTACTCGATGGATCTCTGTGCGAAAATCGTCGACGCCGTATCTGCGGAATTGGGAAAGAAACTCACGGTCAAATACGTTGCCGTCAATCCAAAGACCAGAATCGCATTGATGGCGAACGGGACTATCGATCTTGAATGCGGATCTACGACAAATACCCTGACACGTCAGCAGCAAGTCGAATATCTCCCGGTTACTTTTGTGACGGGGACCAAGCTGTTGGTTCGAAAGGGCGCCGGCATATCGTCGGTCAAGGATCTGGCCGGTAAAGCTGTTGCATTGGCGCAAGGAACAACCAACGAACGCGCCGTCAAGGCGGCCGGCGAGAAACTGGGGATCGAGTTCAAAGTTTTGCCCGTACGCGATCATGCCGAGGGGATGCTGTCTTTGGAAACTGATCGTGTTGACGCCTATGCTACCGACCATATTCTTCTGTTTGGTTTGATTTCAAAATCCAAAACCCCAGATAAATTTGAGGTTGTTGGCGATTTTCTCTCGTTTGACCCCTACGCCATCATGGTGCGCCGTGACGACAGTGCATTCGAGCTGATCGGCAAGAAAACACTGGCATCGGTATTCCGTTCAGGCGAAATCGACGCCCTCTACGACAAGTGGTTCAAGCCATTAGGCGTGCCGCAGACGGACTTGCTGAAGGCTGCATTCCAGTTGGGTGCATTGCCCGAGTAAGGGGACAATGGGCCGGTCATCGTATTTCGGTGGCCGGCTGCTCCCTTTGACTTGACGTGGAATGGAGGCGGCGATGAATTACAACTGGAATTGGGGCGTTCTCGTATCTGAGCCCTACATGGAATGGTTGATCAGCGGGTTCTTATGGACAATCAGTGTATCGATTGTTGCCTGGTGTTTCGCTTTAAGTATCGGTTGTCTGGTCGGCATTGGCCGGACCGTTCCTAACAAATTCGTCAGCCATCTATGCACGGGGTATGTCGAATTATTCCGTAATGTCCCGCTCCTGGTTCAGATGTTTTTGTGGTATTTCGCAATGCCGGAAGCCCTCCCCGATGATTGGGGGCGATGGATGAAACGCGACTTGCCGAACCCGGAATTTGTAACCGCTGTTGTTGCCTTAAGCCTGTATACCGCGTCCCGGATTGCCGAGCAGGTCCGGGCCGGCATTGAAGCCGTGCCGAAAGGTTTATCGATGGCGGCCAGAGCACACGGGCATAGCACCGCTCAAACTTATCAGTACATCTTGTTGCCGATTTCGCTGCGCCTGATCGTGCCACCGCTGACGTCGGAATTTTTGACGGTTTTCAAAAACTCGTCACTCGCACTAACCATTGGCTTGCTGGAGCTGACAGCGCAAAGCCAGCAAATTGCTGAATATACTTTCCAAGGGTTTGAAGCGTTTACCGCTGCAACCGTCATCTATGTGTGCATCGCATTGACCGCGACTGTCGCCATGCAGGTGATTGAACGGTTCACCTATATACCGGGCTACATGGGTAAGGGAGGTTGATATGACAGATTTTGATTTCAATGTTATCTGGAATTCCCTGCCATTCCTGATGGAGGGCTTGCAGCTAAGCCTTTGGCTGACATTCCTCGCCGTGGTCGGGGGGATCATCTTGGGGACGCTCCTCGCGTTGGCAAGATTGTCCGGCATATTACCTTTGGCACTTGTTGCTGCAGGGTATGTCAATCTCATTCGATCCGTTCCATTGATCCTTGTTATTTTTTGGTTCTATTTCCTGGTGCCGTTGGTGCTTGGGCGACCTGTTGGCGGCTTTTATTCAGCGTTGATTGCGTTCGTACTTTTTGAGGCTGCATATTATTCAGAGATCATTCGCGCCGGCATTCAAAGTGTCGCCCGAGGTCAAAAATTTGCGGGGCAATCAACGGGTCTCGGCTATTGGCAAATCCAGCGATATATCATCTTGCCGCAAGCGTTCCGCAATATGATTCCAATTCTAATCACGCAGGGCATTATTCTGTTCCAGGACACATCCTTGGTTTTTGTCGTCAATCTTCGGGATTTCATGACGGCATCATCCATTGTAGCCCGAACAGAAGGTCGCCTGGTTGAGATGTATGTCTTCGCAGCTTTCGTCTATTTTGCTATTTGCTTCACGGGTTCACTACTTGTGCGGCGCATGAAAAATCGGATGGTAATATGATTGATATTGAAAACGTCAGTAAATGGTATGGCGATTTCCGCGTTCTGTCGGACTGCACGTCCCATGTGTCACAGAAGGAAGTCGTGGTTGTTTGCGGTCCGTCAGGGTCTGGTAAATCAACCTTGATCAAATGCGTGAATGGCCTTGAGCCCGTTCAGCAGGGGCGTATCTCGGTCGATGGTGAGGATGTCACTGCCAAAGCCACGAACCTGACAGAACTGCGGGCACGGATCGGCATGGTGTTCCAGCATTTTGAGCTATACCCCCATATGACGGTGCGGGATAATTTATGCTTGGCGCAAGAAAAGGTCTTGAAACGCAGTCGAGACGAAGCTGTCTCTCGTGCCGAACTTTTTCTCGACCGTGTCGGCTTGTCTGATCATATTGATAAACACCCCGGTCAATTATCCGGTGGGCAGCAGCAACGCGTCGCCATTGCCCGGTCGTTAGTCATGGACCCCATCGTCATGCTATTCGACGAGCCGACATCGGCGCTTGACCCGGAAATGATCAATGAGGTTCTCGACGTCATGATTGAACTTGCGAAGGACGGCATGACGATGATGGTCGTCACGCATGAAATGGGGTTCGCCAAGAAAGTCGCAGACCGCGTCATCTTTATGGATGCTGGTGCAATTGTCGAAGATCGCAGTACGGATGATTTTTTTGGCAATCCGGAAAGTGATCGCGCCAAGGATTTCCTGTCTAAGATTCTCAATCATTAAGCAGTGATCGCCCGATCGATTGGTGTGTTGGTCGGAACGTTGGATTGATTATCCTGTCGGCTTTTTGGCGGGATCGGCCGGAAACATTTCGGGCATTGCCTGCTTGAAGGCGTCTCTGGCCTTGATGGCCTTGCCATAGCCCTGCTCGGCGGCGCGGTTGATCCAGTCGAACGCCGTCTTCAGATTCTGCTCGACCCCTTTGCCTTCGTAATAAAGAAAGCCCAGATTATACTGCGCCTGGGTGTGGCCGTTGTTCGCCGCACGTTCAAACCATTTGGCCGCGTTGGTGAAGTCCTGGCCACCGGTCTGGCCGGTATAATTCATGATGCCGAGATTGTATTGGGCACCGACATGACCGGCTTCACCGGCTTTGAGAAAGAATTGAGCCGCCTTGCCAAAATTCTGGGCGACGCCGTCTCCATTATAGAATTTGAGCCCTTGCTGGTAATCGGCATCGCCGGGGCGCGCAGTTTCCGGCGCAGGGGGCGGGGGCGGCGCATCAGCAGCGCCGCTTTGCATGGATGCCTGTTCGACCGCCGTCGGTTGCGATGCGCTTTCAGGCACCCCGTTAAGGGACTGTTCCTTGACCGGAACAATCGGCAGAGCGGCGGGAGCGCCTGCCTGTACACTTGGCGCATTTCCCATGGCTGACTTCATGATGGGGGCTGGTGCCGCTTCGGCTGGCTTCGGCGCAACGGGCTCCGCCTGTGCAGGTATGGCCTTGGCCGCAGCGGAAGAAGGCGCCGTCGGCATTTCTGATGTGTTTTCGGATTGCGGCCGGGTTTGTTGTTCCGACGCTGCCGGTTCTGCCGGCGGGCGTTCGATGTTTTCCGGCGGCGGCGGTATCCGCATGATCACGCTCGGCACGCGATCAGTGGGCGAGAAGTTGATGATTTCGTGGATGGTCGTCCGTGTCCAATAGACGAATTTGTCGCTCTTATCGACAACGGTATCGATTACATCATGCTTGATCTCGAGTAATTTCGGGGAAGCCGGGCCGGATAATGACTCGATGGTATCATCACTCAAGATCAGGATGGCGACGAAAATCAACGCCGACAGGCCAATCATGCTGAGCAGCAGATACTTGACGATTTTCTCAACCACGTTGTTTCCGTTCGAAAAAGAGCGAATCCCAGTTTCAGGGTAGCCGCCTTTCGTACCAGATTCCATAGTCTCGATAAGGCAGGCGGCCAGCCGTACTTGAAACTCGGCCAATGATGCGTTACGCACCCTTTCCAAACAGATAAGATATCGCCAAACCAAACGTCAGGGAGTTAACCATGTCCACTCAAATCCGCGCTTCGCATATCCTCGTCTCGACCGACCAGCGCAAAAAAGATGAGGCGTTGTCGGAAATCGAAGCGTTGCACAAGAAAATTGCCGATGGTGCCGATTTTGCCGACGTGGCGCGTGAAGCCTCTGATTGCCCATCCGGTTCCAGCGGTGGCGATCTTGGCAAATTCGGCCGTGGCGCCATGGTGCCCGAATTCGAAGAAGCCGCCTTTGCTCTGGACGTCAACGGGCTCAGCGGTGCTGTCGAGACGAATTTCGGCTATCACCTGATCCTGCGCACGGAATAACCGCCGCTGCTTATGTGATGACGGGAGCGTCCGGCTGGTACTGACCCAGCCGGTCCTCAATTTCCAGAACCCAGATGTCGGGATCCCTGTCGATGCGTCGCAGGATATAGTCTTCTGCTTCGTTATCAGGCAGGGGCTCGCCGCCACCGGCCGCCAGCCATGCGCGCTGTCCTTTGGCGTCGCGCGATTGCGACAGCAGGACGGATGTCCCGTTCAGGCGATCCAGTCTGATCAGGATGCTGCCTGCATCGACATCGCCACGGCGCCGTATAACGGCCTGCATGGCATTGATATCGCAAGTTCTTACTTGTGCTGCGATCCAGATCGACGCCTTGATTCTTGGTTCATCCACGGGCAGTGCTCCGGTTCGGGGTCGTTCTTTGAATTCTATATTTACTTCAAGTGACTGAGATCACTTCATGTGACTCCGATGGTCGGGTAATTTATACTCAGGGACAACAAGAGGCTCAATCAATCCCTGCACTGTGTGCAATAACGGAGTTGAAGCCCGGTGGCTCTTGAGGAAGACTTAAAACACAAAAATCTGCGGGATGCAGCAGACGATGTTTCCCGGTTTCGCGATTATGCCGATGCGGATGCAGATTTGTTCTGGGAGCTTGATCCGAATTTTCGGTTCGCGATCGTTTCCTTGCGCCGTGAGGGTCGTTCATCAGTCCGGGAATATGATCTGCTGGGCAAAACACCTTGGCAGTTTGCCGATGCCGATCCGGACAGAGATCCGGTATGGGCCGCTTTTGTCGACAAGCTTCAACGGCGTGTGCCCTTTCGTGATTTTCGCATATGTTTGCGTCAGGAAGGCGTTGGTCTTGCTTATTGGCGGTTCAGCGGCAAGCCGGTCGTTACGGCGGATGGCATGTTTTTTGGCTACCGCGGGGTCGCTTCGGATGACACCGTCGACACGATCCGGCGGACACACCTGGAAAATCAAGCAGGCGATTATCAGGCAATGCTGGAATCCCTGGGTGTCGGGGTTGCGTATTTTGACGATCGCCAACGGCTGAGTCTTTGCAATGCGGCGTTCCGCCAGATGGTGCCGGTGCCGGGAGAGCATGTTAAACCCGGCATGAGCTTCGACGCGCTGATGCATTTTATTCAGCCACTCCTTGCCCAGGAGCAAACAAAAACCACAGATACGGTTGCTGCGCCGGACACGGGTCCGATCAGCTGGCATTTCCAGAACGGGCGGCGGCTGACAGGCGATATCCGCGTGCTGCCATCGGGCTGCAAAATGCTTTCCGTTCATGACGCATCTCACCCGTCCGGTGCCGGTACGATCATGGATACCTTCTATGACGTCATGCTTGAATCCCGTCAGGCATTCCTGACACACGTAAAAGGTCGGCTGGTTTTCGCCAATCAGGCGGTGGCCGAAATATTCGGCTGCCAGGCCGCCGATATGGTCGGCCACGATGTCTGGAACTTTATCCACCCCGAGGACCGCTCAAGATTGCGCCTGTTCAATGAAACCCGGCTCGAGGGCGGGTTTGTGCCGACAACCTATATGGCGATCGGTCGAAGCATGAACGGCGACACATTACATCTCGAATTCAATGTGCAGATCGGCTCGTGGCGGGGGCAGCGGGCGGTGCAGGTGTTTTTGAAAGATCACACACTTGTGCGAAAGGCCGAGCTGGCGCTCAGCGAGAGCGAGGCGAAGTTCAGAAACCTTGTTGAAGGGTCCCTTCAGGGTCTGTTCGTACATCGCGACATGCAAATCCTTTACGCGAATACACCGGCGGCAATGATTTACGGGTATGACGTTGATGAGTTTGTCGGCCTGAATGCCATGAATCTTGTTTCGGCCAAGGATAGAGGGTTGGTCGACGAGAACATTCGCAGGCGCCTGGCTGGTGATCCTGATGTGCCGGAACGCTATGAAATAATCGGTGTTCGGAAGGATGGATCCCAGGTTGCTCTGGAGGTCTTTTCCCGGATTGTTGATTGGGAAGGCGGTGCTGCCATTCAGGTGACCTTGTTGGATATTTCAGGCCGCAAGGAAATCGAAAGGCATCTGCTTGATGCCAAGGATGCCGCGGAACATGCCGACCGGACGAAGACAGAATTTCTGGCCAACATGTCGCATGAATTACGGACGCCACTGAATGCGATTATCGGCTTTTCGCAGTTGATTCGTGACAAGATCATGGGTGAGCTGAATTCCCATTATGTCGATTACGCCAATTCCATCCATGCATCGGGCATGCACCTGCTGTCAGTCGTGAACGATCTTCTGGATGTTGCATCCATTGAAAGCGGTGCCCTGTCGCTGAACGAGGACGAAGTTGAAATAGGCGACGTCATTCGCTCATGCGAGCGCATGTTGAGGCCCCGTGCCCAGAAGGCCGAGCTTTTGATCTCCGTTGACGTGCCCGAGCAAGGGCTTGTTCTGCGTGCCGATGCGCGACGGATGAAACAGATTTTGATCAATCTCGTCAATAACGCGATCAAGTTTACCAAAGTCGGCGGCCACGTCATCGTGCGCGCTTATTGCAATGCTGAGGGGCAACCGGTTCTTGAAGTGGAAGATAACGGGATAGGCATCTCCGAACAGGATCAGGAGATAATTTTCGAAGCCTTTGTTCGTGTCAATTCAGCCTTCGTCGCGCAACGTGAAGGCACCGGGCTGGGTCTTCCGCTGGTGCACGCGCTGACGACACTGCATGGCGGCGAAATACATCTCGAGAGCGCGTTTGGTGTCGGCACGAAAATAGCTGTAATCCTGCCGAAAGAGCGCCTGCTCGCCAGCAGCGCCTAGGAACGTGCTCCCTGCTCAGCAGTTTTGAGAGCATTTTAATATAATTATTCTGTGATGTGACCCGCATCACTTTCGAAACCTGCACGCGCGGGTATGGTTAACACGATATTCACTTACTCTCCTTCACCGGGCCGACGGGTCCGGTGTTTTTTTGTCTAAATTCTGACGCAATGCGGTCTCCCCCCCTTCCTTCGGTATTGGACCACTGCCGCTGATGCATTAAGGTTTTCCAGCCAGAAGGCCAGCCACAAGATATGAGCAACGGATTTATGGGGGAAGTGCAGACGTGAGCGGATTGCTTGACCGGTTTTCCGATCATACGCGGCGAATTTTTGCTCGCCACCGTGGCCGTGCATTCCTAGAAGGCGCGATGGCGGCGGCAGCGCTGATCGCGCTTGCCGACGGCGATGCCTCACTTGAAGAAGGTGCCGAGGTCGGTCGGCTGATGCGGGTTCTTGATACGTTGCGCGACCATAATCCCGATCAGGGTGTCGAGAGCTATCTGCGTTATATTGACCGGCTTAGAAAAAATCCGGCGGAACAGCAGGCTATTCGCGAAGTAATCCTTGCTGCCGCCGGAAACGATAAGGAAGCCGCTGCCTTGCTGGTGGTTATCTGCCACGCTGTCAGTGAAGCGGACGGTATCGTCCGCGACAGCGAAGTTGCAGAAATCAGGATAATATCGGAATTGCTCGACGTTGATGGCATTGACGCGGCCGAGCTGATCGTACCTCAAATATCAAATGCCTAATCACGGGGAGTGACATCATCATGAGTGAATACTCAGGACCTTTATCGCGCTTTACTGTTCTCGACCTGACGCGGGTGCGTTCAGGGCCGACGGCGGTTCGTCAGTTTGCTGACTGGGGTGCCAATGTCATCAAGATCGAAGCGCCGGAAGCGGTCGATACGGCAAAAGGCATGGGCGGTGCCCGTTCCGGTCCTGATTTTCAGAGCATCCATCGGAATAAACGCTCACTGACGCTCAATCTGAAAGAACCGGAAGCCCGGGAAATCTTTCTGAAGATGGTCGAGACGGCCGACGTGGTGGTCGAGAATTTTCGCCCCGACGTCAAGGATCGCCTGGGCATCGCCTATGATGATCTGAAAAAGATCAACAAGGGCATCGTGCTGCTGTCGATCTCGGGCTTCGGACAGGACGGTCCCTATGCGAAAAGACCGGGGTTTGACCAGATTGCGCAGGGGATGGGCGGGTTGATGTCGATCACCGGCCTGCCGGGGCAGGGTCCGGTTCGAGCCGGTATCCCGGTGGCCGATCTGACCGCAGGCATGTATGGCGCCATGGGTGTTTTGACGGCACTGCTTGAACGTGAGGCCTCTGGCGAAGGCCAATGGGTGCAAACGTCTTTGCTGCAGGCGATGGTGGCAATGCTCGATTTTCAGACAGCACGTTTCCTGATCAAGGGCGAGGTTGCCGGTCAGGCCGGGAACAATCACCCGACGTCGATACCGACGGGTGTATTCAAGACATCCGATGGCTACATCAACATCGCTGCCGCCGGCGATCAGATGTGGGACCGTATTTGCGAGCTGTTCGGCGATGATGAAATTACCAACAATGCTGATTTCTCAACCGGTGAATTGCGTTCAAAGAATCGCGATGCAGTTAATGCCGCGTTGGAAAAGCACACGGTGACGTACACGTCTGAAGATCTGATCAATGCGCTTGTCGGCGCTTCTGTACCGTGCGGCCCGATCTATGGCATCGACAAGATTTTCGATGATCCGCAAGTCAAACATCTGGGTTTGCGTCACCCGGTCGAAAGTAAAAAACTGGGCAAGATGGATTTGCTGGCACAGGCGGTGATCCTTTCACGCTTTAACCCGCGTACCGGTATGGCGACGCCGGAACGGGGTGAACATACGGATGACATCTTGAAGGAATATGGCTATTCGGACGATCAGATCGCCGCGTTCCGCGAAAAGGTGGTTGTATAAAATCATGGGCGAGCACAGCTTCGATCTGACGCGCCGGGATAGTTTCGCTGATTTCACGCAAGTGACCATTCGGTTTTCCGATCAGGACAGTATGGGGCACGTTAACAACGTGTCATTCGGTGCCTATATCGAAGCGTGCCGGACCATGCTTATTCAGGGGTTTCTTGATCAGTTCAATCATCCGGGGCTTGACTACATCCTGGCGCGGGTCGCGATCGATTATCGGCGTGAGCTGCATTATCCAGGCACCGTTGACGTCGGCGGCAGGTTGATCCGGCTCGGGTCCAAATCGCTCACTTCCGGATATGGCGTGTTTAAGGGAGATGTCTGCGTGGCCACGGCGGAAAGCGTGAATGTGTTTTATGACATGAATACCCGCACTTCGGTCACGCCACCCGCAGACATACAGGCGGCCATTCGAGAAAAAATAGGCGCCTGAGCGAAAATCCGACCCTGATCCCTGCATTACTATAAACAACGGGTGGTGTGAACGAACCCTTGCCGGAAGCACCATCACGAGTATTCTGGTTGCTTATTCGGGGACGGGCGGGCCGATGTCGACAACGCTTGAAAATCTTAATCTCGAAGAAGGCAAGAGCGAGGTGCTGCGCGCCGCATTGGCCTGTATTGCCGAAGCCAGCGCACATGATGGCGGCCCCCGTTATTCGGAAAAGGTCAGCCGCGAACTGGCGCGGATCATCGTTTGTCGCAGTTACGCAAAGCCATTGCTGGAATTATCACATCTGATGGTTTGCGCCTCAGGGCGCAACGGTCGCTATGAAGATGTATTTTGGGGAATCTCACGCGCCTCGAGCAGTGAATTCCGCCGATCATTCAGCGCACTGGATGGACTGTCCGGGCAGGTCAGGATTTCTGCCAACGGGATCTATCATAACGATGGCGTTGACGGTTTTCAGATTTCGTATGCCCGGATGCCGTTGCTGGCGGCACTCCTGGAATTCATGATTACGACCGTTGGTTTTGCTGCCATCGACGAGATGACCCGAGCCGTTCGCGGACAGCGTGTGCCCGTCAATGATGTGCTTGATGCCGCGCGCGCAATGCAGCGCAGCCTGTACGGATATCTCAAGGATCATTTGCCACCGGTGCAACGCCAACGACGCGAACGTCATTTTCTGACTTATGTGGGGAGTCATGCCGGAAATCGGTCGGGCGCCGATGCAATCACCGACGATATCGTCCTGAGGTACTGGTCTGAGTTTTCCGACGCCGATGAGATCGAAGCGAAGACGTATCGTGGTGTCTACGAAACCGCCCGGCGGCTGATTGTTGCGCTGGATGCTGCCGGAGACCGTCTCGCCGGTACGCGGGCCCGGACCATCGGTACGGATTTCGAAGCGGGTGAAATCGATCCCGAGGATATCGAGGCCGTGGTCAGCGCCCTCGATGCGGGGAGGACCCCTTGCAGCGACTGCTGGAAACGAGGCGCTGAGCAGATAAAATACATCAACGTTAATGAAGCGGAGATACTCACGGAATTGCCACTGAGTGATAATACGGCAAGGCGCATCCCCGTGTCGGTTCTGCGCAATGCCATTTACGGCGCCGTGCAACTGCGCCTGGAGTATGGCGCTGAGACGTGGCGACGCGCCGCCGCAAACCATGCCGGCGGCAACAGATGACTATTACCGCGCCAGACTGGCGATGTATGCAGAGGTCATAGACGGCACCGAAAAGCTGGCAATGGCCTCGCTCTGGGCTTTGCATCAGGGCAAGCGTCCCGAAGCGGTTGATCTGGCATTGCAGCTGGCCCCTGACATAAACTGGGGAGCGTTGGCTGTTCAGCGTGATGCCGCAGACGATGAAAACATTGTCTCGCTGGCGGGTGCCGGTGCCATGAAGGGATTCTTTCGGATCATGCCCGATGCCAAGGGGGACGAACTTTCCGCATTGCTGGCAGACGCCCGAAAGGCCTGGCGGCAGGTGAACCGCGCCGGTTTCAAAGAAGAAGGGCGGGCAGATAACATTGATGTCATGGCCGCAGCGGTGCCGGATGTGCTCCGCCTGATCCATGCGGTCAGGCAACTTCTGGACCGCGACCTGAAGACGATTGATTGGCCGGAGCGCGAAGCGGCTGACATCATCGTCTTTGGGAAAATCCTGGGCAGGCTATATGATCAGAGCGGGGAGGCGCGTGCAGATGCCGGCTGACGACCCGATCCGGAAACTCGCCCTGGCGGCCATTGATGCGGACCGTCAGATCGATGTGCTGTTATCCCCTGTTGAAGGGGGCGGCCCGCTCGCGATCTCAACGCTGTTCCGCTATGTCAACGATCCCGGGTTCGAATTATCTGATGATGCCGCCCGAAGGCTGGCAGAGCATCCGGCTGCCATGGCTGACCTCGAACGGTTGATCGCGCAGTCGGCCCTCGTGCACTTGCCGACGCTGGCGGCGGCAGCAAGTGACAAGGTGACGCGCCGGGAAACCGAACATGCGATTATCCTGATGACGCCTTCACGGACTGACCCCGCACAGGTTTATCTGAGCATCGACATGGTGGATCCGGCAGCCAGGCAGCCGACACACCTGTTCGCCGGATTGCCGGGATCGGACTGGCACAAGCTTGCACTGCCACCCTTTGCCGGGGCGCGTGCGCAGGTGCTGCTGGAAGCCGGGCATCCAATTTTCACGATCCTCGGCAATCCACAATCGGTTGTCTATCTCAGGTGAGTGAAATCACAATTCATATCCTGACGACGAACGGGCCGGTGGCAATTCAGCGGATCGGTGAGGAAGACCCTGTGGTCAATTCCGTTATCTGTCTGGATGGCCGCGCGCAGATATTACCGATCAGCCCGGCCTACGATGCGTTTGTTCGCAGTCCTGTCGGCGTTATCGAGAGAATGACCGGTCACAGCGCCTACAGGATGGATGTCGCCGACCGGATTGACGAAGGTCGTTCGTGGCAACTGGCTGCCTATATCGCCCATGCGGCGGCGATGCAGCAGACCCCGGACATCCGCTGTATCTATGCCAGCGGGGAGGTCGACAGCGCTCTTGGTGTCCGCGCCGTCGAACATATCGACATCAAGCTCAAGGCTTTGGCGGAGGAGCTGGTCGCCCAGGATGCAAGTCCGAGGGCGTCCATCATCCTGGTGCCGCATCAGGACCAGCCGTTGCCGGAACAGATAAAGGGCATCCCTGTGCATGCCGTGCAGACAACGGCAGAAGCTTTGGCCCTGATCGGGCTTGACGGTGCGGAAGCGCATACCCCGAAGGTGAAACCGGTATCAGACGCATATTTGATAAAACGCACATGGCGGATGCCGTTGATCCTGACGGTGGTTGCCGTGCTTGCTTTCTGGTTCGGGGGCGATCTGGCCAGATGGGCTGCGTTGATGGAGCAGGGACGTATCCTCGAGTTGGAAAAAGATATGACGGCCGCCGATGAAACGGTCGTTGGCCACATGCGCGTGGCGCTTTATCGGCAATGGCGATCCATGTCGAAGCCTGAATCCGAAAGCGTTGATATCGCCGGCACCCTCTCCGTCGCTGAAGTTCCAACGGCCTGCGGTGATGGGGGAAATCTGAAAAGTGTCCCGCTCGGCGCCGTCTTTAACGGCACCGGGACGATCTGCAAAGTTGACGTGCGCGCTGCCGCCGCTGATTCCGGGCTCAGTGTCATCGGCCGTCTCGGGTATTGGCCATCAGGCCTTGGCGTGGGTAGCAAAGCTGAGCGTGTAATGCGTGGCAGCAAGGAAGTATCGGGTCGGACGTGGACGCTTGAATTTGACAGTTTGCCGTTACAGGGCGCGGCCCTCCGACTGGTGGTTATCGCCGGGTCGGATGAAATTCGTGGTTCACAACCCTGGTATCAGGACCTTCTGTCTGCTCCGCTGGACAGCACGGCCTTCACGTCCGCTGCGGCCAGGCTTGAGCGGATGGGATATCTGGTGACCGCGCGCGACTGGCGCCGGGATTGACGGGGTCGAACGCGGACTCACATCTGAAATACAATAAGAGTTTGCTGGACGGCATCGGTTTGTTTTGCGACCATCATACCCAAAATAACAAGTGCTTTTGAGTGTTCGCAGACATATCGACCGAGCAGCAGTCGGAAAATTTCCATGCTGTTTGGATGACACGACACTGGGGCACACTACCGTGAAGAAAATCCAGACATTAGTGCTGACGATAGGGATGTCACTTGCGAGTGTCAGCGGATGCAGCACTGTCGATATCGCCGGCACGCGGGCTTTGCAGCCGGACGTGCCGCCACTGCAGTCGGAACTGCACATTCAGTATTCAGAACTGGCGTTGAGGGAGTTGGCGGAAGGCAATCCGGTGTCTGCAAAACGCTATAATGACAAGGCTTTGCAGGCAGCGGCCGGGATCAGGGTCATGCCCGAAAAACCGGAGGGGCAGGAAATGTTGGTGCACTATGAGCGCCTGATAAACTTTATCGGGTCGGGATCTCCTTCGCCGTCACCGGCGGTTCTTGCGCGGGCACAGGTGATGTTTGACTGCTGGCTTGAAGAGCGCATGGAGAATATTGATCCGGGCGATATTGCTGCATGCAAGCAAGCCTTTGAGGTGGCGATCCAGTCTCGTGAAGCCGGGGTGCCGTTAAAAAGGCAACAGGTGAATTGAATCTCAAACTGGTCATCGTTGACGACAACCCCGCGGATCGAGCAATGCTTCGCCGTATGCTGAATGCGAGCGATCTGGTTGTTGAGCTTGTCGAGATCGCAACGGCGCGGGAGTTGATCGCACTTTCGCTCAATGGCATTGATTGCGTGCTGTTGGACAACCGGTTGCCGGACCGGGATGGCATTGACGCAATTGTTGAAATTTCACGCGACAGGCAATATCCGCCTTGCCCGATGATTATCATGACGGGGCAGGGGGATGAGCATACTGCGGCCAGGGCCTTCAAGGCCGGGGCCAACGATTATCTGATCAAGGACACACTGACGCCGAACGGGCTTTCGCGTGCGCTGGTGAATGCCATGGATAAATGGCATTCGGAAGATGCGATGCGCAACGACTGGGAGTCGCAAAGAAATGCGATCAAGGCTGCCGAACGTGCCAATCAGGCAAAGACGCAGTTCATCGCGCACCTGTCTCACCAGTTGCGCATTCCGTTAACGGCTATTCTCGGTTTCTCGCAATTGATCGAGGACGGTAAGTTGGGCGAGGACAAGGCGGCGTGGGATAAATACAAAGTCTATGCCCGTGACATCAACAGGAGCGCGCAGCAGGTTTTTGATCTGATGACAAGCATACTGGAGCTGGCACAGCTTGAATCCGGGGAGGTCGAAGTTCGCCATGTAACGTTCGATCCTTGTGAGATACTCAGGGAAACCATTGAGCTTTTTGCCAAACAGATGATGGTCGCCGATATTGCGCTTGAAATGGAAAATCAGGATGCGCCGCTGGTGGTTTGCTCCGACGATCGTGCGCTGAAATCAATCATGACAAATCTGTTGTCGCATGCGATCAGCAGTTCATCTTCCGGAAATAGGGTACAGGTTCGTTTGTGCGCACTAAATAGCGACACGTTCGAGTTTTCCGTCACCGATAATGGCGGCGGTATTAATCCGGATGCGCTATCTGATCTGGCCAGACCCTTCGAACGCTATAAGGAAAACATATTAGCCAGAGATGATGAGGCTGGCCTTGGTCTGTGCTTGGTCAACGCACTCGTCAAAAGTCTTGATGGAACACTGAGTGTTGATCAAGCCCCCGACCGGGGGACGACAGTCTCAGTGGTGATGCCGAGCGTACGGCCTGACGGCCCTGGCCGTTGATGTTCAGGATGCGTTGCCGAACCGCGTCAGCGAATAAGCACTGATATCAATATTAGGCATTTCGCCAATCGCCAGTCCGGCGACGATCTTGCCGGTCATCGGAGCTGCGGTCATGCCCAGATGCCCATGTCCGAAGGCGGCAATGACGCCGGGCAGGCCGGGAATGGCGCCGATCGCAGGAAGCGTGTCCGGGAATGACGGACGCTGTCCCATCCAGACTTCACGGGCTTCTGTATTCAGCTTCGGCAGCAATCGCTTGGCCGGTCCGGCGAGAACGTGGGCGCGCCGGTAATCAGGCGGATGGTCGAGGCCGGCGAATTCCACCGTGCCGGCGCAACGGACGCCCATGCTCATGCTCGACGCGACGAACTTGGAATCCGTGACCATGATCGAATTGTTCAATGTGACGCCGGGATCGGTGAAGACAATGTGATAGCCCCGCTCTGCTTCCAGGGGCACGGTCAGGCCGTGACTTTTCAGCAGCCTGGCGGACCACGGGCCGGCGCTGAGAATGACCCGTTCGGCTGTTTTGACGCCCTGATCCGTTTGCAGTTCGACCCTGCCGCCATCAATCGGTTTGAGGGCGAGAACTTTCGATTGCAGCAGGGTGCCGCCGGCGCGCTGGAATTTCTCCACCAGCACCTTGCCGATGGCACCGGGATCAATGGCCCGTCCCTGATCCCTGATCAGGACGGCGGATTTGTAGTCAGGGGAGATGTCGGGTTCGATATCGAGCAACGTCTTGCCGTCGACCTTTTCAATGGGCACGCCGCGCTCGGATCTCATGCGCCACTCGAGATTGTCGAGATTGGCACCGTCCGCATCCCTGTAGGCAAATACATACATGGAATCCCGGACCAGATCCTCGTGCCCGGTGCCGGCAAGATGGCGTCGGTACAGATCGATCGTCGGCCGTGTTCAGTTGCAGCATGGCATCGGAAATGGCAGCAATGCGATCAGCCCTTCCGGCTGCGAAAAACTGTATCATCCAGGGCAGGAATTTCGGCAGATATGACCAGCGGAGGGCGACGGGGCCTTCAGGGTCCAGCAGCCATTTCGGGACATTTTTCCAGAGTCCGGGCATCGCCTGCGGTACGCATGACCATGTCGAGATGACGCCGGCGTTGCCGTATGATGCGGCTTCGGCCGGCGGATTGGGATCAATCAGGGTAACGGCCAGCCCGCGTTCCTGCAGGCTGAGTGCGCTGCAGATGCCGACGATGCCGGCACCGACGACCGCATAACCAAGCTGATCCGCTTCGGCCATAGTGGGATTCCTTCAACGGGTTGCGTGGCTTATTTCGTTATCGCGGAGCGATTTCCTGACCAAGGATCTGCTGGACCAGAACCGGCGTGAAGAACACCAGTGCCCACAGGTCACTTTCATAGCCGGGTGCGACCATGAAAATACCGGCGATGGCGCACAGCACCCTGAACAGCGGTGGAACGGGTGCAAGGAAGTATCCGGCCACGGTAAGCGAAAGCAGGAATACGCCAATGCCGCAGGTAAACGTAGTTTCGATGAATGTACCCCAGGTGAAATAGTCGGGCAGCACGATCAGCATTGCCGGCGAGTAGACAAACACCATCGGCACGATCAGCTTGCCGATGCCGAGGGTGAACGCGGACACGCCGGTTCGGAACGGATTGGCATTGGCGATACCGGCTGCGGCATATGCGGAGGCGCAGACCGGCGGCGTAATTTCTGAGATGACGCCGTAATAGAGCACGAACAGATGCGAGGCCAGCGGCGGCACGCCGAGGTTGGCCAGGGCCGGCTGGGCAACCGTCGCCAGCATGATGTACAGCGCGGTGGTCGGCAGACCGGCACCCATCAGGATACAGGTGATGGCGATCATCACGAGGGAGACGAACAGCGTGATGCTCTTCACCGAGAAGTCGGTGAACGGCACCAGTTCGACGAGCGGATGCATGAACTCGGCCATGGTCTGTGCACTGTTGGTGACCATGAAACCGAGACGGAATCCGAGGCCCGTCGAGTTGACGACGCCGACGACGATGCCGATGGCGGCGCAGACCGCACCGACGGCAAGCGCATATTTGACGCCGAGCGCACAACCTTCGAGCACATCGCGTATGGTGATCCGGTGCATCGGGTTGAGGAAGCCGATCACCAGCGCGGATGTGATGCCCCAGAACGCCGCCATGTTCGGCGAAAATCCGCTGAACAGCACATAAATCAGCACGCCGAGCGGAAAAGCGGTCGGCCATCCTTTCTTGAGAACGGCCCAGAGTTTGGGGATTTCCTCGGACGGCAGACCCTTGAGGCCGAGCCGCTTGGCCTGGTAATGCACAATGCAGAGCACAGCGATGTAGTGCATGGATGCCGGCACAATGGCGGCAATGACGATGGTGGTGTAGGGGACTTCCAGAAATTCCGCCATGACGAACGCGGCGGCACCCATGATCGGCGGGGTAATCTGTCCGCCGGCACTGGCTGCGGCTTCAACGCCGCCGGCCAGATGCGCCGGGTATCCCATCTTTTTCATGTTGGGGATGGTCAGCGAACCCGTCGATACGGTGTTGGCGATGGATGAGCCTGATATGGTGCCGAAGAATGCTGATGACACGACGCTGACCTTGGCCAGGCCGCCGGTATAGCGACCGGCGACGACGGTGGCGACATCGACGAAAAACTGGCCGAGACCCATCCGCTGCGCCAGCACGCCGAACAGGACGAAGTGGAATACGACGGTCGATACGATCCACAAGGTGACGCCGTAGATGCCTTCCGCCGGGAAGTACATGTTGTTGATGTACTGAGACCAGCTGATGCCCGGATGCTTCAGGATCTGGATCGGAATGTACTGGCCGAAGACCGCATAGCCGGTGAAGATCAGAATGATGATCGGCACGATGATGCCGAGCGAACGGCGAACGGCTTCCAGCAGCACGATGATCAGCAGCGTGCCGAAGACGATATCGATGTTCATCGGATTGCCCTGACGCATCACCTGATCGGGCATCTGAATATGAATCCCGAGCACGGTCCAGTCGATGGCGTGCCATGTCACGCCGATATACAGCGAACTCACGATGCCGACGGCAATGAACACCCAATCCCAGAGCGGGACGTTGGAAAAGCGCCACCAGGTGTTGGGCTGCACCGATTCGGCGGCGGCGTTGCGGATTGCAGGGAAGCCGATAAAGACCAGCAGGATGACGCCTGACATATGAAAGCCCATGTGCCAGTAATCGATGGGCGTGCCAAAGCCGGCAGTCCAATAATGGTAGAGAGCGAATACGATCGAGAAGGCGAAGGTGAATTGTACGAGGACTGGTCCGACCGCACGGGTATTGAGGCCGGAATCATACTTCCGCTCCAACTCCTCTGCTTTCTTGATGTCATATTCAGCCATAATCAACCCGCCATGTGAAAATGTGAAAAGGGGCGGGGACGCGCCCCGCCGAATGTCGCAAAGGAAATCGGCGGGACATGTATCTGGTCATGTCCCGCCGGTTTTCAGGGGATGATTATTTTACCATCCCGATTTCTTTGTAGTATTTCTCAGCGCCCGGATGCAGCGGGATCAGGACACCCTTGAGAGCGGATGCAAGCTGAATGGCCGAGCCCTTGGCATGGCCCTTGTCGAGCAGCTTGCGGGTGTTGTCGTTCCACAGCGCCTTGGTGATTTCGTAGATCAGGTCGTCCGACTGCGACGCTGCGGTAATGAGCTGAGCGTTCACGGCGACGGTCGGCGTGTCGACCGTAATGTTTTCGTAAACGCCGGCCTTGATCACTGATTCGACATAATAGGGGATGATGCCGTTGACGTCTTTCTGCTCCTGTGCGGAGAACTTGTAGAGTTCAAAGCCCTTGGTGGAGCCGAGCTGGATCAGTGCCGCAAACGGTGCGCCACCGGCATAGAAGAACGCGTCGAGCTGGCCGTCAGCCATGCGCTGCGTGCTCTGGCCCAGGCCCAGTTCATGTTCCTCGACTTTGATGCCGTAGTTCTTGAGGATCATCCTGACGGAGACCTGCGTGCCGGAACCGGCTGCGGCGACACCAACTTTCTTGCCTTCAAGTTCCTTCAGGTTGCTCAGGGTAACACCCTTCGGCGTGACCAGATGCATGTCCTCAGGGAACAGGTTGGCAATTGCGCGAAGGTTTTTCTTGGCGCTGCCTTCGAATTTACCCTCGCCTTTGTAGCCCTGAACGACGCTCTGTGCGCCGGCGAGGCCGGCGTCAAGCTGACCGGCGTCAACAGCGTTGACGTTGGCGACCGAGGCGTTGGTTGAAACCGCGATGGCGACCAGTCCCGGTACGCCGCAGCTGCCGCCCTTGTCGCACGGGCGTGAACCCGGCGGGTTGGAGATGGCGTTGGCGATCAGACCGCCGATCGGGTAGTACGTGGCGCCGGCGCCGCCGGTGCCGATGCGCCAGAACTTCATTTCCTGGGCATGGGCGGCGCTGCCGAGTGCCAAAGTTGCGACCGCCAAGGCCGCTGTCAGTGTTTTCAAGTTTTTCATAAATCATAAACTCCCTGTGAATTGGTCCGTCATGTTTTTTGACACCGCCTTGACCGGCACCGTCGACATGACCGCAGTGTATAAAAAATCAGGATGAGATGGCTTCTTACCCCCTGCGAACAATTTCGACCGCCACGCCCGGTTCTTCAGTAGCCAGGCGGAGTGTCCAGCATGACTCTCAAAGGCTACACCTATGATGTCAAATTCAATTTAATGCATACCCTATGCCTATATGTTATATAGTGGCATGCTGATACCGGCGCGGAGCCTGCGGCGGTTATGAATGAAAGAGACGTTATGGCATTGAATTCAAGGCAGATTGAAGCGTTTCGCGCGGTCATTCTGACCGGGACGATGGTTCAGGCGGCAAATGCGCTTTCCATCTCGCAGCCAGCGGTGAGCCGCCTAATTGCTGATCTTGAGCGGGATCTCGGCTATCTGCTGTTTAACCGCACGCGCGGCCGGTTGCAGCCGACCGAAGAGGGTAACGCCCTTTTTGTGGAGGTGCAGCGATCATTCGTCGGGCTCTCGCAGGTTGAAACAGCAGCGCGGGCAATCGGCCGGGATTCGACCGGTGTGCTGCGCATGGCGGTGATGCCGTCGCTCAGTGGCGAGCCGCTAACCCGTGCCATATCCATCTATGCCATAAAAAATCCCGATGTGGCCTTTGAAATCGAGGTCCGACCGCGGCGACAGGTCATCGAATCAATTGCTGCTCAGCAGTATGATATTGGCGTGACGACACTGCCCAGTGACATGCCGGGCATTGAAGTTCTGCAGTTGAGTGAAGGCAATGCCCTTTGTGTCCTCCCCATTGACCATCCCCTGGCAGCGAAACCCGTCATTCATGCGCGGGATCTTGAAGATCAGAGCTTCATCTCGTTTCCAAACGACACTCTTTTTCGCATGCGCGTTGACAGAATTTTTGACGAGTTGAAAGTGTCGAGGCGGCAGCGCTTCGAGGTGCGAACGGCTGAAATCGCCTGCAATCTTGTGGCCGAAGGGGCTGGTGTGTCGATCGTCGGGACGTGGGAAGTGCCGGCATCGAAACGCGAAGGCCTTGTCATGCGCCGGTTTGAGCCTGCATTGATACTCAGGATCGGGGCGCTGGTCCCGGCACGCAGGCCGTCATCACGGCGGGTTGAATCGTTTATCCACACCCTTGCACTGGTGTTCGGTGACTGTGCCGGTTCGGAAACGAACGAAGCCCTTTGAACCCCGTATCAAACCTCATCTATAATATTTAGACATAGCATCAGGTCATTTTCTGATTTGACTTATGCAAGGGAGTGACGGTTTCCTGTTTCCTCCAGACGGGAAGGAAACCAATAGATGCCGATAAAAACGGCACCCATTCCAGACGACAAGTCATTCGATGTGGCCGTTATCGGTGGCGGGATGATCGGACCGGCGGTGTCTCTCGGGCTTCTCGAGCGCGGGCTGAAAGTCTGTATTCTTGATGAAGGCGACGATGTCCTCAGGGTTGCGCGCGGTAACTTTGGGCTGGTCTGGTTTCAGGGCAAGGGCTTCGGCATGCCGCGCTATGTTGAGTGGACCCGCCGCTCGGCCACCCTCTACCCAGAGTTTGCAGCAGCATTGAAAGAACACACCGGCGTCGATGTCGGTCACGCCAACCCGGGCGGGTTGGAGCTATTACTTGGCGACGAAGAGATGGCCCATCGCCGGCACTATCTCGGGCAGATCTATCAGCAGGCCGGCGGCAATGCGTATGAGGTCGAGTTTCTGGATCGCAAGCAGGTCGAAGACATGATGCCGGGCGTCACGCTTGGCGATGAAGTCACCGGTGCGTCATATTCTCCACTCGACGGGCATGTTAATCCGCTGTTTTTGCTACGGGCCATGCATACCCGATTCCAGCAGATGGGCGGCAGGTATCTGCCGCATCACCGGGTCAGCGGCGTCAGGCGGAGCGGCTCGGCTTATGAATTGCAAACCGCAGGCGGTGTTGTCCGCGCGCCCAAGGTGGTGATTGCCGCCGGTCATGGCTTGCGGGCGTTGGGTCCGCCGCTTGGGCTGGATGTCCCGATCCGGCCGCAACGGGGGCACATACTTGTCACCGAACGGACCCGGCCGCTGTTGCCGATGCCGATGAGCGCGTTTCGTCAAACCCATGAAGGCTCGATCATGCTGGGTGTCTCTGCCGAAGAAGCGGGTTACGACGACACGATAGATACCGCCACGGTTACCAGGATTGCCGAGCGTGCCGGACGTATCGTCCCGGCCCTCAGGCAGTTGAATATTGTCCGCTCATGGGCGGCGCTTCGGGTGCTGACACCGGATAAGTGTCCGGTCTATGAGGAATCGCAGAGCCATCCGGGCATTTACGCCATAGCATCCCACAGCGGCGTGACCCTGGCTGCAGTCAATGCCAAGGTGGCATCAGGCTGGATTGCCGGGGAACCGGCGCCGGTGGAATTTGAGGCCTTCGGGCTGGAGAGGTTCGATGCTCAAAAGACGGCATAATGACGCAGAGATCGTCCCGATCTTTGTAGACGGTATCGAAACCGATGCCAGAGCAGGCGAAAGTGTCGCCGCCGCCGTTCTGGCCGTGTCCGATGACGCGACACGAACCACACCGGTATCCGGCTCGCCGCGTGCACCTTATTGCATGATGGGTGTGTGCTTCGAATGTCTGATGGAAATCGACGGTATCGCCAACCGGCAGGCCTGCATGGTTCGCGTCCGCCCCGGTATGCGCATCACCCGCCAGCAGGGTGCCAGGATGTTGCGGAGCGACACATGAGCACACTTTACGACATTGCCATCATCGGTGCCGGGCCTGCCGGCATGGCTGCGGCGCACGAAGCGAAGAGCCTTGGCCTGACCGCTGTCATGATCGACGAGCAGGACGCGCCGGGCGGTCAGATCTACCGCGACGTCGAACGCGTCGCGTCCGAACGACCGCAGGATCTTCAGGTGCTTGGCGATGCCTACGCATTTGGCCGTGGCCTGGTTGATGGCCTGCGCGGAACCGGCATCGACTATCTGCCGGGCCATATGGTCTGGCAGATCGAACGGAACGGGACGGTCTGGTGCAGTGACGGGACCAGAGCAAAGCGGATCCGTGCCAAGACGGCTTTGCTGGCAACCGGGGCGATGGAACGTCCGGTGCCGGTGCCGGGCTGGACCTTGCCTGGTGTGATGACGGCAGGGGCGGCACAAATTCTGATGAAAAGTGCGGCGATGCTGCCGGATGGTCCGATCGTCCTTGCCGGTTCCGGCCCGCTTTTGCTTCTGGTGGCCGACCAGTTGATACAGTCAGGTGCCGAGCTTGCTGCGGTTTGCGAGACCACGACTTTTTCGCATTATATGGCCGGTTTGCCGCATTTGCTGAAAGCCTTGCCGGCAATCGACTATCTGCAAAAAGGGATGCAGATGCGCCGCAGGATCAAGGCGCAGGGTGTGCCGATCATCGGCGGCATCCGGGCTTTGCGGGTCGAAGGGATGGACAGGACCTGCGGTATCACGTTCAAGACCGGGCAAAGAACACACACCATTCCGGCCCGTACGGTGCTCCTGCATCAGGGCGTGATCCCGAACACGCAGGCCAGCCGTCAGCTCCGTCTTGATCACGTCTGGCATCAGACGCAGCATTACTGGCATCCGAAAACGGGTCCAAACGGATCGACCGACGTGGTGAGCATTTTTATCGCCGGTGACGGCGCCGGTATTTTCGGTGCGCGTACGGCAGAGGTGTCAGGCCGTCTGGCGGTGTTGGAAATTGCCTGTCGTCAGGGCGTGATTACTGCTGCCGATCGGGATTTGAAGATGCAGCCGCTGCACGCTGAAAAGAAACGTCACGACGCCATCAGGCCGTTGCTGGATGCACTGTTCCCGCCGCCGATGGAAATCCTTAATCCACCGGAAGATGCGACGATAGTCTGCCGCTGCGAAGAAGTGACGGCGGGCGATGTCAGAAAGGCGGCCAAGCTGGGTGCGCCCGGCCCAAACCAGTTGAAAGCATTTCTAAGGGCCGGCATGGGGCCCTGTCAGGGGCGCATGTGTGGTCTTGTCGTGACGGAGATCCTCGCGGCCAGCCATGGAAAATCAGCGGCCGAGATCGGTGCCTACCGGATCCGTCCACCCCTGAAGCCGCTGTCGCTGGCTGAATTGGCCGATATGGATGCCGACGATGAAGACGCTATTTCATAGTCCCCGTCATCCGGTCCTTGATTTTATACCAGTTCATCATGACCGGCAGGAACCAGGGTGTGCCGTTGTAGAACGGAATGGCACGGAACGGGACCGAATCGAATGCGGATGCGCCGTCTTCCTTGCCCATGACGATCATCGCCGCTTTTTGCCCCATCCATCGGGCCCAGACCACACCGGAACCACAGAAGCCGGTGGCATAGACAACGCCATCGTGGATCGTCAGTTTCGGTAATTCATCCATAGGGAAAGCAACAAAGCCGAACCAGTGGTGCGACAGCGGTGTATCCGACAACTCGGGGAAAATTTCCAGAAGGCCTCCTCTGAGACGTTCGCGTGCGCGCGCTGCATCGTCGTCGTAGCGCCGACCGCCCAGCAATATTCGGGTGCCGTCCGGCGACGGCCGATAGTAATGGCCGAGCTGACGGGTCTCGCCGTGCATCTGCTGCTTCGGCATCAGGGTTTTCATGAGGTTGGCGCTCAACGGTTCGGTCGCGATCATTTCCGAGATCACCGGCACCAGCCTGCGGCGCAGCCAGGGAAGCCCCTTGTCCGTGTAACCGTTGGTCGCAACGATGACATGGTTGGCTTTGACCATCCCTTTTGCCGTCGTCACTTCGAAGATACCACCGATACGCTTGATCCCGGTAACGCCGGTATTGCCGATGACTTTAGCCCCCGCAGCCTCGGCGACACGTCTCAGTTCACGGTGCAGTTTGGCCGGGTGAATACCGCCGATATCGGTGCGCAAGACACCCCCATGATAAAGATCAGAACCAATCTCGTCGTGCTGGTTGGTGCGCTCAACAATCTTCGGTTCCAACCCGATATGGCGGTTCAGCAAATCCGCTTCGCGCTTCATGGCTTCGAATATTTCCGGCCGCATGGCACCGGTGAAGCGCCCAGTCAGTTTGAAATCGCAATCGAGCTTTTCCGTCTCGATGAAATTGTACAAGTCCTTGCGGGCAATATCGCCTTCAAGATAGAACGCCTTGGCTTTTTCCATGCCGAACTTGTTGACCAGTTTGGAAAACGAAATGCGGATGTTGCCGCTTGTGATACCACCGTTGCGGCTTGATGCGCCGTCACCGGGACGGTCGCGTTCAAGCACCAGAACATCACGACCGGCACGTGCCAAAGGAATAGCCGCCCCCATGCCGGTATAGCCGCCGCCAATGATAACCACATCGGCGGTTTCAGGTTGCGGGCCGTTGTCGGCAACTTGTGGCTCGGCTTCTTCCCACCAGTAGGGAGTATCTTTGGTCGTGCTCATGGCTGATCCTGTTGGCTGATTGGTCGGGTGTTCGACTTTGCCCTGCAAATTTCCGTTTGCCAATGTCAGGGGGCACATCAATTTTATTTTCTGATGGCTTTGGCAAATATCAGGCAAAAAAATAAGCGCGGAGACCGCGCTTATTTTAGGAGGCGTCTGTCCCCGGCCAAAGCCGGGGACGAAACCGTAGGCAATTAGTCTTTAACTGCCAGATTTTCGGCAGAAGACTTGCCGTTTTTGCCCGGCTGCAATTCGTAAGAGACCTTTTGGCCTTCACGAAGCGTGCTCAGACCAGCGCGTTCAACAGCGGAAATGTGCACGAATGCGTCGTTGCCGCCATCTTCCGGCTCGATGAAACCAAAACCCTTCGTCGGGTTGAACCATTTAACTGTACCAGTAGCCATAACGTTTTCCTCTAACAGTATACCCGGATCCATGCCCCACACCGTGTGGGTCCACGTCCGAAAACGTTCACATTGTCAGGGGATCACTAAGCTGGCCGGCAAGCCGGTTCTTTGGATAACTCTAAACAAATGTAATACGCAGCCCGTATATGTGGATAATTTGCACCAAAAGTCAATGGTTTGCAGTGGCTGGGGAAATCACGTATCCGGCTTCAGGCAACCTGCATCAGGCCGATCAGGGGGCGCAGGGCCTGCTGATCCTCAAGTGTCATCAGGCCGGCAAACAACGTATCGGTGTTTTGGGGCTGGAGTATACGCCCGGCGCAATCGGCGAACTTGTCAGAAAGCTCGTCCCGGCTCATGGCGTTTTCGCCGCTGCGGCCGACCATGTTGTCGATCCGCTTCATCAGTTTTTTGCCGTCCTTGAGGCTGACGGAAACTTCTGCATCCCAGGTGCCGCCATCGGGTCCACCGTCATCAGCGAAGGTGTGGGCCCTGGTCACCGCGAGCAGGTCCAGTATGGCCTTTTCCAGATAGGCACCTTCCTCGAAATCCTTGAGGCGCACGGCTCCATCCAGGAGCGCGCGGGCGACGGCGTACTGGACCGAGAATTTGGCTTCGAGCACGCTTTTCGGGGCGCCGTTGTTGGTATGGCGCAAGCGTCGCGGGTGAACGTGAATATCGATCCCGGCGACATCTGCGGCAGTGACACCCTGTTCCTGCACGAGGCTCAGCATCGCCGCGATGGCATGATGCGTTGAGCCGCAGCAGGGGAATTGCTTGATGCCGATGCTGGGCAACTCGATGGTCAGCGGCTCTTTCCAGATTTCGGTCAGCGGGGAGGCATCAAACGTGCCGGCACCGTTGAAGACGTTAAAAAAGCCCTGATGATGCTCCATCGCACCGGCATTGGCTTCGAACCCGCGTTCTGCAATCAGCGCCGCCATCAATCCGGCGCGACCGGAATGGCCGACATGAAACGGTTTGGTCATGGTGCCGAAGTTGGCCTTGAGGCCGCTCGCCATCGAGGTCGCGATGGCCAGCGCGCGGGTTGTCTGATCACTGTCGAGTTTGAGCGCGCGGGCGGCTGCGGCGACGGTGCCGAAGATGCCGAGCGTCGCCGTCGGGTGCCAGCCCTTGTCGTAATGGTGTGGATGCACGGCCATGGCGAAGCGGTGCTCGACCTCGAAGCCGACGACGTAGGCGCTGAGCAGGTCGGCACCACTGAGGTTGTGTTCTTCGGCCAGTGCAAACAGCACCGGCACCAGCGGCACTGACTGGTGCCCGCCGAGCACATCCGAGAAATCATCGAAATCAAGCGCATGTGAGGCGATGCCGTTGACCAGCGTTGCATCCAGCGCACTGGTGCGTTTGCTGGTGCCGAAAATCAGGCACGGTCCCGGTGCATCGGCAATGCCGGGGGTATCCAGTGCAATCTGTGTGCAGGGTTCGGGCAGACCGGCCAGAGTCACGCCGATGGTGTCGGCAATGCCGGCCTTGGCGACGTGCAGCGCCTTCGATGTCAGGGTTGCCGGATCGAAGCCGATGATGCGATCCGCGAGCGTCGCCAGGATCGCGGTCTTGTCCTGCGTCGTCGTACCGTCCATCAGATGTTTCCTCGCCCCGAAATTGTTTAATTGTCAGGCCACCGCTTTCATGCGGCCGGCGTAGGTGGCGGCGCTTTCACCGGCCAGTTTGCCGAACACGGCACCGGCCATCAGACCGCTGCCACCCGGATAGTTTTCATAGAACAGGCCACCGACCAACTCCCCTGCAGCATAAAGCCCAGGAATGGTGCGGTCACTGAGATCCTGCACTTCGCCCGTTTTGTTGATGCGGAGACCACCGAAGGTGAAGGTGACGCCGGTTGTCGTCACGAACGCTTCGAACGGCGGCTCGCTGATCGGCAGCGCCCAGTTGGTCTTGTTGATGGCAAGGCCTTTGGTGGTGACGCCGTCCAGTATCGACGGGTTGAACTTGCCGGGCTGGCAGGCGGCGTTGAAGGCATCAACGGTTCCCTTGAGAGCGACCGGATCGATTTCAAGGTGCGCCGCCAATTCTGAAATGCTGTCAGCGGTGTACTTGGTGACCTGTTTGATCCGGTATTCGTCACGCAGCAGGGGGATGGTTTTCTGGTCGAATATCTGCACACACGTGCGGAACGGCTGCTTCATGATTTCGCGGCCGAACTTCACATAGGTGTGGTTGCGGAGATCCTCGCCCTCATCGACAAAACGCTCGCCCTTGATGTTGACCATGATGCCCCACGGATAGGAATGCTTCTGGAAGTTATCCAGCACCTCGTAATCACCATAGGGCGGTGCCGAGATATCCCAGCCGACAGAATGGCATCCGGACCAGTTGCCGAACGGTCGGGCACCGATGTCGATGGCCATGCGGATGCCGTCACCCATGTTGTGGCGGGTGCCGCGGACGCGGGCCAGGTCCCAGCCGGCGCCGAGATACTGGGCGCGCATGGCAGGGTTGGACTCGAAACCGCCACAGGCCAGCACCACCGCATCGGTGGTGATTTCCTCATAGCCGTTCGGGCCGCGCACTTCGAGGCCGGTGATGCGACGTTTCTTGTCCTGGATCAGTTTGGTGGCACCGGTCGCATAGCGGATTTCGCAGCCCATTTTCAGCGCGTGCGCCAGTTCCATCTCGACCAGACCGGCACCGCCGCCAACCGCCTCGACGTTGACGCCGCCATAGAAGTGATGCTTGCCATCGACCAGAAACGACTGACGCCCGAACATCGGGATAAAGCGCACGCCATGGGTCCTGAGCCAGACCATCGCCGGGCGCGAGCCGTCAATCAACTGCCATGCCATGTCTTCGTCGGCCTGATGATGGGTCACCTTCATCAGCGCATCATAGAAGACGTTCCGGTCATGCACCGGCAGTACGATGCGTTCGCGTTCGGCGTCCGACAGATCGGTCAGCACATCCCCTGCAGCATCGTCGATGCCGGTATGGCAAAAGCGAAAACCCCCGGCGGTAAAATATGAGTTGCCGCCTTTTTCCTCTTCCGTCGCTTTTTCAAGGATCAGCACGCTGGCACCATTTTCACGGGCCGCCATGGCTGCGCACAGGGCCGCATTGCCTGCGCCGACAACAACGACATCATATTTCTTGGACATTGGATTTCCTCTTGAATGCCGGGCCGCTTCAGCGGTCTCCGCCTGATAAAGGTTGAATTACGGGGAGTGTGCTGCTGCTTGATTATAAAGTAAAATTAATTTAAATTTTAAATTAGTAAGGAAAAATAATATATGAATATGCCGTACGGCATTCGCGATGTTGAAATCTTTGTCCGCATCATCGATGCCGGCAGCTTCAGGGAAGCGGCCGCGTTGCTGAATGTGACGCAATCGGCGCTGACGCAGCGGCTCAGGAAACTGGAAGATCAGCTCGGTGCCAAACTGATCGACCGGACGACTCGCAGCGTTGCCTTGACGGCGGTCGGGCAATCCTTTCTGCCGGCGGCGCGCCGTCTGCTCGGCCAGTTCGAACAAACCTTCGCCGATCTGCGTGACGTCATTGATGTCGCGGGCGGTCGCGTGACGCTGGCCAGTCTGATCTCGGTTGCCACCTATGTGCTGCCACCGGTGATCGGACGATTTGCGGAGCGGTTTCCAAACGTGGGCGTGCGGGTCATTGACGTCGCCGAGCAGGAAATCCTCGCCTACGTCAGAAGGGGGGATGCGGAATTCGCCATCGACATGCAGACCGGTGACATGGATGCCGATCTGCACGCCACACCGCTGATGGAAGACCGTTTCGTTGCCGCTTGCCACCGGGATCATCCGTTGGCAGGCGGCGGTCGGATCGACGCCACCGAACTGGCCGGGATGCCACTGATGATGCTGGGGTCGCGCAGTGGCACCAGTCGGGTCTTGCAGGCGCATCTGGCGGACCGTCAGAAAAGCGCCAAATGGCTTTATGAAGTGCAGCACCTGTCGACGATGGTGGGTTTTCTCGAAGCCGGCATGGGGGTCGGGATCGTGCCCAGTATGGTGATGCGCGGACTGGCATCGAGGCAACTTGTCTCAAGGCCGCTGACCGGGCCCGGTCTGTCCAGAGAGCTTGTGCTGGTCGAGCGCCAGGGGGCGACCTTGTCGCCGGCAGCGGCGGAGCTGAAGCGGATGCTGCTCGATGAATTCAGCGAGCTTGGGGCATAATCTCAGAGATAGCGCGAGCCCGCCGGAATGCAGGATTTTGGCACCGTCACCTCGAACTCGCCCAGCAATAAAAAGGACAGGGTCTTGCCGTGCAGGTCCTGCGCCAGCGCACTGTTGACGCCTCCTTCAAGCGCGTTGTCGATAACGAAATTCATCGCCGGCAGGTTCGGCAGTTCGTAGCGCATGACGGCGGTGGCGCCCTTGTGGCGGAACAGGTCATGGACCCGGGCCTCGCTGACCTGCTCAAGAAGATAGGGAAACGCTTCGGCAAGATAGGGGATCAGTGAAATGTTCGAGCGGTTACCCTTGTCGCCGGCACGACCGTGCGCGACAGCATGCAAGGGAACGGTGACGGTCTCGCTGTTGGCTTTGCTCATGGCAAAATCTCCCGGGCCTGGGCCTGTGCTTCAACCGGACCCCGATCAATCAGCACCGAGGCTGTGTTGACCTGACCGGTGATATTGCAGCGATAGCCGCCGCCACCGGCCGGGCCGGAACAGAACAGGCTCAGCACCTCATCGTTGACATATTGTGCGGTTTCCTTGTCGGCGGTACGGATCGCGGCGCGCAACCGGTACTCACCATCCATGGGCATGTTCTTCGCGCGTTCGCGGTCGGACGTATCGTTGTCGAATACGGCACCGGTGCCGACGATCTCGACCCTGAGCGGTTCTTCGACGCCGTTCTTTTTGCAGCGGCTGCGGACGATGTCGGCAGCCAGTCGGGCCCGGGCCAGCGCATTGGGGCCGGCATAAATCATTTCGGCTTCGCCCAGCCAGCCACCATCCGCTGATACCGTGACCTTGAGGGTGTCCGGCGGCGGCGCTCCTTTGGCACCTCGTACAAGAATCCGGTCCTTGCCGGCGTCTTCAAGACGCACGTCGGTAATGTCGAGGCTGACATCCGGCGTCAGATACGCTGCCGGATCGTGCACTTCATAGAGGAGCTGCTCGGTCACCGTAGCCCGGTTGACCAGCCCGCCGGTATTGTTGGCCTTGCCGATGACGATGCTGCCGTCGGCTTCAATCTCGCCGATCGGGAAGCCGAGATTGTCCATGCCCGGGACATCCTTGAATCCCGGATCACAGAAATACCCCCCGGTAACCTGTCCGCCGCATTCCAGCAGATGCCCGGCCAGTGTGCCTTGTGCCAGCAGGTCCCAGTCCTGCTCGCCCCAGCCGTATTCATGAATCAGCGGACCCAGCACGAGTGCTGCATCCGTGGTGCGGCCAACAAGCACGATATCGACATCGAATTTGAGGGCTTCAGCTACCGGGCGAGCACCGAGATAGGCGTTGGCCGCAACGATTTCCTTGCCGTCGATGCTGACGCCTTCAATGGTCGGCAGGGCGGCGACAGCGTCACCATCCATAAAGGCCAGAAGATCGTCGCCGCTGACGATGGCAATGCGCAAGCCTTCGATGCCCAGTTCCCGAGCCAGTTCGTGCACGCGTTTGGCACCACCCAGCGGATTGGCATTGCCCAGATTGGCGACGATGCGGATGCCGTGTTCCTTGCAGGATGCCAGCACGTTTCTCAGATAGGGCTCCAGATACGGCGAATAACCGAGGGCCGGATTGCGCATCTTGATCCGCTGGGCAATCGCCAGCGTGCGCTCGCCCATGACTTCGAAAATCAGATAGCGCGGGCCGTCCTTGTGCTTCAGGGTTTCGACAACGGGAATGCCGGCATCAATGCGGTCTCCGGCGAAACCGGCACCACTGCCGATGAAGACGGTCATGATCTGGCCTCCCGGATGCCGTTCCGTAGTATCCGGTTCTGCTGGGTCCAATCGCTCATCGGCTTCACTCCGCTGCTGAATTTATTTAATGACAGCCATGTTTATCATGACGTCGCGATCAAGGCCGAGCTTGGCCCCGGCATCGATGATGCTGTTCCAGGCACCCTCGGCGACATCGAAGCCGTTGGCCATGCGGTCAGCGCGCGCTTTGCGTTCCGGATCACCCGGGATCATCACCGGCGCTTGCGGATCACGGGGCCGGGCCGAGCGGACATAATCAATATAGCCGTTCACAGCACCGCCAAAGTCATACCCGTCATCGAGGATTTCCGGTTTCAGATAGACGGAAAACATACCGTTGTGGGTTTTGACGCCAGGTCCGGTCGTCCCCGATCCGGTCAAGGCACCGGCCAGCAGTTCGCAGGCCAGCGCCAGACCTGATCCTTTGTGATCGCCCATGGTCAGCAGGGCACCGGCTCCGGCGCGAGGGTCGGCAACCTGGCCTGGTTTCAGATCACCATAAAGCGCCTTTGGGTCCAGGGTCGGATTGCCGTCACCGTCGATCAGCGATCCTTCCGGCACCGGTTTGCCGCCACGCAACGCCACCATGACCTTGCCTTCGGCGACCTTGGAGGTAGCGAAGTCGAGGATGAAATCATCACCCAGCGGGTTGACGACACCGATGGTGACGGGGGCTGTGGACACGCGACGGTCGGCGGCACCGAAGGGCGCCACCAGCATGCTTTGCGAGACGTTGACAAAATGGATCGAGACCAGACCTTCGGCGCACGCTTTTTCAGCCCAGTGGCCGATCCGGCCCAGATGCCCGGCCTGCCTGAGGGCGATGATCGCCATGCCGTTTGCCTTGGCCTTGGCGATGCCCTCACGTCGACGCTCTAGCCGACGACCTGACCGAAGCCCCGGTTGCCGTCAATCAACGCGAAAGTGTCACTGTCGGTGATGACGGTTGCGGTCTGGCCGAACTTCAAGTTGTTGGAACGCTCCCACATCAGATAGCGGGGGATGCGGACAATCCCGTGGCTGTCGTGACCGGCCAGATTTGAATCAACCAGATTGGCACTGATCGCCAGTGCTTCTTCCGCCGAGGCTCCGGCTTTTGCGAAGATGGATGCACCGAGTGCCGTCATGCCGTCAGCGGAGACGCGGGTCGGCTTTGAGTCTGTCATGGAATTATCCCAGTTCTGCCAGATTGAAAATCATCTCGTCGGGCAGATGTCCGTCGAAACAGGCCAGTATGTTTTCAGCCGCCATGCGCGCCATGGCGACGGAGGACGAGTGCGATGCGGCACCATTGTGCGGTGTGATGATGACATCGTCGCGCCTGAAGATCGGGTGGTCGGTGCGCGGGGGCTCGGTATTCATGACATCGATCCCGGCGGCAAATACCTTGCCGCTGTCCAGCGCCCGGATCATCGCATCTTCATCGACGATACCGCCTCTGGCGCAGTTGATCAGAACGACACCGTCTTTCATGGCGGCAAACTCGGCATCGGAAACGAGGTGCCGGGTCTTTTCGTCCAACGGCACATGCATGGTGATGAAATCTGCTTCGGCGAGCGCATCCCTGAAATCGGTGACAGTGCGAACGCCCATGCTGGCGGCCAGTTCATGATCCATGACGATATCGGCAACGATGACGTTCATGCCAAAGGCCTTGCACAGCGGTGCAACCAGCTTGCCGATACGGCCGAAGCCGACGATCAGCACGGTCGATCCAATGATATCGCGAAGCCGGAAGCTGTTGCGGTTTTTCCAGTTTCCGCTTTTGGCCATGATGTCCTGGGCCGGTAGTTCGCGGGCGATTGCCAGCATCAGGGCCAGTGTGTGCTCGGCGACGGAGCGTGAGTTGGCACCGGCGGCGATGGCGACGGGAATGCCGCGCGACGACAGATGAGCGACATCGATCAGGTCACACCCGACGCCGTGCCTGGAAACGATCTGGAGATCGTTGGCATGGCTCAGCACTTCAGCTGTCAGATGTGCTGAACGGACGGCGATGGCATGCACACCCGGCATGGCGGCGATCAGGGTTTCCGGGCGGATATCGCCGTTGAGGCGGATGACTTCAATATCTTTGCGTTGGCCAAGAATGTCGAAGGCGCATTCGTGCATGACTTCGGTAACGAGAACACGTTTCATATGTGAGATACCTGTCTTTATTCAGCTGCGGTTTTTGCACCGAAGTATTTGTTTTTCACCAGCGACTGGCTTTCGTAAATGGACCCTTTTTTGAGGGGTTCTGGGAACGGCAGACGGATCGGTGTCGACACCACGCGGGGAACGTTGGTGACGGTGCCTGCGATCATCGTCGCTTCGTATTGTTCCCACGATCCTATTCTGGACATGCCGCGGATATCCCACGCGTCGGCGGCGGCAACCTGCAAAAGCAACAGGCGGCGGTCCTTGCCGGATGTGTTCTGACCGGACCCGTGCATCATGCGCACATGGTGGAAGCTGCATGAGCCGGCCTTGCCGGTGATTTTTTCCGCTTTTGAAAAATCGATACCCGACGCGTCGGGATCAATGGCGCCGACGAAGCGACCGTCCTGATGGTGATCATAGGTCGGCCCCTTGTGAGAGCCCGGGATGCACAGCAGCGGGCCATTGTCCTCGGTCATGGCATCGAGCATGACGCCGACCGCCAGTACATCGTCGTTGGTGTGCGGATAGAACGCCCAGTCCTGATGCCATTCCACGGGCGAGCCATAGGTGGCGGATTTCAGATTGATCTTCGATCCGTGCATCCTGAGATTGGGGCCGATCAACGCTGTCAGCGCTGCGATCAGACGCGGTCGTTTCGAGATGTCGTGAAATACCGGATGATTGAGAAACGGCTCTTTGATCCGCCGTACACGGGGATTTTCAGGTGTGTGGCTCGGTTCCAGATCGATGACGTCGGTGTGGTCGCTCAGGGTGCGGGCGCTCTCGACCAGTCCCTTCATGGCTTCGTCCATCTGCCGAACGTCTTCAGCAGAAAAAATATCCTCGACGACGACAAAGCCCTTTTCTCTGTATTCGGCAATCTGTGCATCAGTGATGACGGGTGTATCTGCGGTATCGGTTTCAACCATTATGGGTTTCCTTGAATGAAATAGTCCGGATACAGATTCTGAATTCTATCGATGACAGCAAGTGATTTTCCGAGATGCGCGCGCACCGCGGCTTCGGCTTCAGCGGCATCGTGTTCTTTAATGGCGTCGAAAATTCTCATGTGTTCCTTGATTACCGTGCTCCGGCGTCCCTGTTCCTTGAGGTACAGGCCGCGGATGCGGTCATAGTGGCCGCGTCGGCGGTTTATCATGCGGGTCAGGCCGCCGATGCCGGCCAGGCGGAACAGCGCTTCGTGGAAACTATTGTCATATGTCATGAAAGAAGAATGATCCCCGGACTTATCGATCTCAGATAACTGATCGATCCATTCGCGCAGGGTATCCAGGCCGGCCGCGTCGATGTTCTGCGACAGCACACGGGCAACTTCGATCTCGACGCTGAGGCGGAGAAAGTGCACCTCCTGTGCATGCTGAATGTCGATGCGGGAAACTTCTGTTCTGGATTGCGGGAAAACATCGACGAGGCCGTCTTCTTCGAGAAGAATCAACGCTTCACGGACCGGGGTCTGGCTGACGCCGTATCGTTCGGCGATTTCATTCTTTGACAGCACCGTGCCGGGCGGGAGTGACAGGGCAATGATCAGATTGCGGAGGTCCGCATAGATCTGCTGCACCGTACTCAGCCGGGAGCCGCGCGCAGTCGAAGACGGCAAGGAATTCAGCGCGGAAATCTGGTTAGACATTGCCTGGGACCGTGAAAACTGGACATGAAATTGAGGCAGGTTTTGGTAAATCAACTTGACTCGATAACTGATATATTAGTATTTCAGTCATAGATGAGTCAATTCTCATCCAAAATAAAATTTCAAATTGGGAGATTCAAAGTATGTTGAAAAAGTCTTTAATGGCCCTCTCTGTCGGGGCTTTGGTGCTGGCAGCGTCCGCTGATGGTGCCGTTGCGAAAACCCTCAAGTTTCAGACCAGCCAGAATTCCGGCGACTTCACCTTCAAATATCTGAGCGAAGTTTGGGCACCGCGCGTCAAGCTGATGTCGGGCGGCTCGCTCGAAATTCAGTTGCTGCCGACCAAATCAGTTGTGCCGCACCGTGAAACGATTGATGCCGTGGCAAATGGCATTCTTGACGGTGATCTGAACGCAGTTGCCTATTTCGCCGGACGTGATCCGGTTTTCGCCATGATGGGCGATCTGATCGCCGGTTACGACAACCCCGATCAGGTGCAGATGTTCTGCGAAAATGGCGGCGGCAAGGAAGTGTTGCAGGCCGCATACGACAAGCTGCTCAAAGGTCAGGTCCATGTGATCGGCTGCGGTCCTTACACCCGTGAAGCGCTTGTTGCCAAAGTGCCGATCCGCACCGTTGCCGACTTCAAAGGCATCAAAATCCGTTCGCCTGAAGGTCTCGCTGCTGAAGTCTTCAAGCGTGCCGGCGCCAGCCCGGTCGCCATTCCGTTCTCGGAAGTCTACACCTCGCTTGAAAAAGGTATCGTCGATGCCGCCGACGCCAGTGCATACGTCAACAACGATGCGACCGGTATGCACAAAATCGCACTGTATCCGCTCTATCCGGGTATTCACAGCCAGCGCGGTCCTGCAGTTCATCGTCAACAAGAAAGTATGGGACAAGCTGAGCGAAGGTGAGCGGACGATTCTCAACACCTGGTATCTGGCTGCATACACGGATCTGCGCCGTCACGCTGACATGGAAGACCGTATCATGGTCGCCAATGACAGGGCCGGCAAAGGCACCGTCAAGGAAATCATCGACTGGTCACAAGTCGAGCGCGACAAGTTCCGCGAAATCGCTCGTGGCGCCTGGGAAGATTTCGCCAAGAAATCCGAGCTGGCACAAATGGCGTATGACGCGCACGTAAAATTCATGCGCGCTTACGGCTTGCTTCAGTAGTCGCGATCAAGGGACGGCGGTGTCGGGATTTTTCCGGCACCGCCGCTTCCGTTTAAATCTGCCGGGCATTTCCGGATATCGATATTCGTTAAATCATTAAGCAATAATAAGCTGGCACCCGATTGGGACCTGAGCAAAGAAACAGGCCCGCCGGTAATGTGTCAGATACCTTAAGGGAGGATACGATGCCGCCGTCACCAGCAAACCAGCCGCTTGGACGCATTCCGGACCAGGTCGACGAGTTGCCCGATGATCTGAATAATCCTTCACCGGATATATCAAATTACAACATCATCGATCACCTCAGCCATTTTTCCGGTCTGGCCGTTGCCCAGTTCTATATTCTTTGCGCAGGGGTAACGCTGTTCGAAGTGACGATGCGTTACGTCTTCAATGCACCGACGCAATGGGCATTCGAAGTGGCGATGACGCTGTGCGCCTGTGCATGGATGCTGTCGGCCGGGTTTGTCACGCTGAAGAACCGGCATATCGGCATTACCGTTTTCTACATCATGGCGAAAAAGCCGGTGCAGTGGTGGCTTGATTTCATTGCCATGTCGGTGGGCGTGCTGGCGCTGTTTTTACTGGTCGCCGACGGTTTGCATCATGCCTTGCAATCCATTGACGGCGTTGAGCGTGCCGGAAGTGCATTCAACTCGCCGCAGCCGATGATCCTCAAGACCGTACTTGTTGTGGGCGGTCTGATGTATCTGATGCAGTTACTGGTCAATCTGTATCGTCATTTTGAAAACCGCTTCGCCAAGTATGCCGTGCTGGGGGTCTGTGTCTTTATCGCCATGCGCCTGCTGGCGACGGTGATTACCAATTATTTCGGCACGGACGGTTTATGGGGTGCCGTAGACGAAAGCCTGCTGTCGATGGCAGCCGTGCTTGATCCAACAGAAATGGTCGATGCGCGTGAGTGGGGGATCGGAACATTCAGTCTGATCGTTGTTGTCTGTCTGTTGCTGCTGATGACGACCGGCATGCCGCTTGGCGTCGTCACGCTGATCGTCTCGGTTATCTGTGCCGTGCTGTTTTTCGGCCCGAAGGGACTTTATCTGGTTTCGACGAATGCCTTCGGCCTGCTTGAAAAATATCCGCTGGTCGCCGTGCCGCTGTTCGTGTTGATGGCATCCATTCTGGAACGCGCCGGGATCGCCGAAGATCTGTTCGATGCGATGTCGATTTTTGCCGGCAATCTCAGGGGCGGCGTTGCCGTCCAGACCGTCGTTGTTGCCGTTATTCTGGCTGCCATGTCGGGTGTGATGGGGGGCGAAATCGTCATGCTCGGCCTGGTCGCGCTGCCGCAGATGCTGCGGCTGGGCTATGACCGCAAGATCACCATCGGTGTCATTTGCGCATCAGGGGCCTTGGCGACACTGATCCCGCCGTCCATCATCATGATCGTTTACGGCCTGTCGGCGGATGTCGGTATCGGCGATCTGTTCGTCGCAGGCGCTGTGCCCGGATTGATGCTGGCCTTCTTCTACGCGGTCTATGTGCTGATCCGCTGCCATTTCGATCATTCGCTGGCACCTACCGCCGCCGAAGTTGCGGAAATGAACGGTGGCGAAACCGGCAAGCTGTCCAAGCACCGGATGACGGCGGTGGCGCTGTGCGTCGGCCTGGTCACCTGTGTCATGGGCTCGATCTATGCCGGTGTCGCGTCGGTTACCGAAGCCGCCGGGGTCGGCGTGTTCGGCGCCATCATCGTTGCCGCGGTGCGCAACCGGTTCAGCTGGAAGCTTTTGCAACTGGCGCTTTCGGGTACCATGTCGACAGTGGGCACGATCATCTGGCTGATTCTCGGCGCCGTCAGTTTCGTCGGTATCTACAACCTGATCGGCGGCGGTGATTTCATGCGCAGTCTGTTTACCGATCTGGGATTGCCTGCGATCGGCGTGATCTTCGTGATGATGGGCATCCTTGTCATCCTGGGCACCTTCATGGAATGGATCGCCATCGTCTTCATCACCGTGCCGGTCTTCGCGCCGGTGGTTGTATCGTTGGCGCCCGAACTGGGACTCGATCCTGAGTGGGCGGCTGTATGGTTCGGTATTCTGTTCGTCATGAATATTCAGATATACTTCCTGTCGCCACCGTTCGGACCGGCCTGCTTCTGGCTCAAGTCAGTGGCGCCGCCCGATATTACCCTGCAGGAGATTTTTGCCTCGGTGTTGCCGTTCATCGCCATTCAGATCGTCGGTCTGATGATCGTGATGTTCTTCCCGCAGGTGGCCCTGTTCCTGCCGCAGTTACTGAGTTGATTTTGAGGAGGATGGAAAATGCTGGATAGCAAAGATCGCGATGCGGATCTTGAATACGGAAACTGGGCGTGGATTGCCGGCTTTGTTGGCGGTGCACTCCTGTTATGGCTGATGTTTCATCTGGCCGACGGTTTCCACTGATCGTTCTAGGCTGTTATTTGTCGAGCAGGACACAAGGCAATGACCGAACAAAAAAAGAAATACGAAGACCTGCGCTCAAGCCGCTGGTACGCCCCTGATGATTTGCGCTCGTTCGGGCATCGTTCGCGGACCTTGCAGATGGGGTACGACCCCCAGGACTGGGTCGGCAAACCGGTCATCGCCATCATCAACACATGGTCTGACATCAATCCCTGCCATTCGCATTTCAAGCAGCGTGTCGATGACGTGAAGCGCGGCGTCCTGCAAGCGGGCGGTTTCCCGATCGAGTTGCCGGCACTGTCGCTGTCCGAGAATTTCGTCAAGCCGACGACGATGTTGTACCGGAACATGCTGGCGATGGAAGTTGAAGAACTGCTGCGCTGTCACCCGGTGGATGGCGCGGTGATGATGGGGGGCTGCGACAAGACGACTCCAGGTCTGGTGATGGGCGGGATCAGCGCCGGCTTGCCGATGATCTATCTGCCGGCCGGACCGATGCTGCGCGGCAACTACAAGGGGCAGCATCTGGGCAGTGGCTCGGATGGCTGGAAATACTGGGACGAGCGCCGTGCCGGTAATCTGACCGACAAGGAATGGAACGAGGTCGAAGCCGGTATCGCCCGGTCTTATGGGCAATGCATGACCATGGGTACGGCTTCGACGATGACGGCAATAGCCGAGGCGCTGGGCCTCACGTTACCGGGCGCCAGTTCGATCCCGGCTGCGGACTCCAATCATATCCGGATGTCGGCAGCCTGCGGCCGTCGGGCCGTTGAGATGGTGTGGGAAGACCTGACGCCGGACAAGATCATCGACCGGGCTGCCTGCGACAACGCGGCGGTGGTAGCCATGTCGATGGGTTGTTCGACCAACGCCGTCATCCATCTGATTGCCATGGCGCGCCGCGCCGGTGTTGCGTTCACGCTTGAGGATCTGGATGCCACATCCCGCCATGTGCCGGTGATCGCCAACGTCAGACCCAGCGGCGCGACATATCTGATGGAGGATTTTTATTACGCCGGTGGCCTGCGCGGTCTGATGTCGCGGCTTACGGACAAACTCAAATTGGATGCGATGACGGTCACAGGCGCAACGCTCGGGCAAACCCTTGAAGGGGCAGAAGTCTTTAATGATGACGTCATTCGCCCGATCGATAACCCGATCTATGCGCACGGCTCGCTGGCCTTGCTCAAGGGCAATCTGGCGCCGGACGGTTGCGTGATCAAGCCGTCTGCCTGCGATCCCCGTTTTGATCATCATGAAGGACCGGCACTGGTCTTCGACAGCTACCCTGCAATGAAAGCCGCCGTCGATGACGAAAATCTCGACGTTACGGGCGATCATGTTCTGGTGCTCAGAGGGGCCGGCCCACAGGGCGGACCGGGAATGCCGGAATGGGGCATGCTGCCGATTCCGAAAAAGCTTCTGAAGCAGGGCGTGCGCGACATGCTGCGGATTTCTGACGCCCGCATGAGCGGCACCAGCTACGGCGCATGCATTCTGCACGTTTCGCCGGAAAGCCATGTCGGCGGCCCGCTGGCTTTGTTGAAAACCGGTGATACGGTGCGCATCGATATTCCCGGCCGCAAGATCGACATGCTGGTCAGTGACGAAGAGCTGGCCCGGCGTCGTGCTGCCTGGATCCCGCCTGCCCCCCGGTTTGAGCGCGGCTACGGCTGGATGTTCTCAAAGCATATCAAGCAGGCCGACGAGGGTTGTGATTTCGACTTTTTGGAAACCGCGTTCGGTGCGCCCACGGGCGAGCCGGATATTTTTTAACTGGAGTATATCATGAGCAAAAGCAAGCTCAGCGCCGCTACCCGCAAAAAGCTGATGCAGGTTTCGGCGGCCACCATTTCCACGGCCCTGTTCAAGGTCGGACTCAAGAACCAGTTCCTGCAGGACGTGCACCCGGTCGGCCAGAAGGATGCCAATATGGTCGGTCAGGCCTACACGCTTCGCTATATTCCGGCGCGCGAGGATCTGAACCCGATCAGCGTATTCCAGAACCCGAAGCATCCGCAGCGCGTCGCTGTTGAAGAATGCCCGAAGGGCTATGTCATGGTGATCGACAGCCGCAAGGATGCCAGAGCGGCCTCGGCGGGATCGATTCTGGTGACGCGGATGATGAAGCGGGGCGTCGCCGGCGTCGTTACGGATGGGGGCTTCCGTGATTCACCGGAAATCAGCAAGCTCGACATCCCCTGCTATCATCAGCGCCCATCAGCACCGACCAACCTGACGATCCATCAGGCGATCGAGTTGAATGGCCCGATCGGCTGCGGCGATGTCGCCGTGTTTCCGGGTGACGTGATCGTCGGTGATGGCGAGGGGGTGGTGGTGATCCCGCTGCATCTGGCCGACGCCATTGCGCACGAAGCGACCGAGATGACGGCGTTTGAAGACTTCGTCACCGAGCGCGTCAACGAAGGCCACGGTGTGATCGGTCTCTATCCGGCAACCAAGGACAAAACCAAAGCCGACTTTGCGGCCTGGCGTAAAAAGAACGGTCGTTGAGACCAAAAGAACAAGGGAAAGACAACATGAGTGATTTCACCGTAGACGATCTGAAAATTCTCACACAATGGGATACGCCGACGATTTGTAATGCGCTTGAGGAAATCATGCCGTCCAGGCGCGGCCACGGTTACACCACCGAGCAGTTGGTGCCGCTTGATCCCGACCTGCCGCCAATTTGCGGTTATGCCAGAACCGCGATGATCCGCGCTGCCGAGCCGTCGTCGGACACCATCGAACAAGCCGCTGCCAAGCGCTTGCCCTATTACGAGTATGTCTCGGTTGCACCGGGACCGACCATCGTTGTCATTCAGGACATCGACCCCAAACCAGGGCACGGGGCTTTCTGGGGCGAGGTGCATACGCATGTTCACAAGGGACTGGGTGCCGTCGGTTGTGTGACCAACGGATCGATCCGCGATATTCCCGACAGCGTGCGTGGGTTCAATCTGCTGGGTGGCAAGATCGGTCCGAGCCATGCTTACGTTCATGTCGTCGATTTTGATTGTCAGGTGACAGTGTATGGGCTGACCGTGTCGACCAACGATATCGTCCATGCCGACCGCCATGGTGCGGTGATGATCCCGGCCGAAGCCGTCAGGAAAATCCCCGCCGTCGTCGCGCTGCAGCAACGCAAGGAAGCGAAAATTCTCGACGCTGCGAAAAGTCCGGATTTCAATTTTGAAAAACTCAAGGCGGCGATCGGCGCTTCAAAGGAAGTGCACTAAGTCCGGATTTCAGGGGCTGCGGCCGGCAGTTTGAGGGTAAATGAAGACCCGTTGCCGGGTTTCGACTTTACGCTGATGGTGCCGCCGAAGCTTTCGATGATATTCCGGCATTCCGCCAGGCCGACGCCGTAGCCGGGAATGCCCCCGGTATCCTCGGCGCGCTCAAACTGTTCGAATATCCTATGCTGGTCGGCGTTCGGAATGCCGCGTCCGTTGTCCTGAACGGTTATTGAAACCCAGTCATCATTCTCGACCGATGAAATGTGGATTTCGAGCGGGTGCTGCTCGGTGCGGTACTTGATTGCATTGTCCAGAAGATTCAGGAAAACGCGCGTCATCTGAAACGGTGTTGCCATAACGCTGTAAGTGGCGTCAATCCGTACTGTGGCGCCGGTCGCATCGATACGGGGTTGCAATGATTTCAGGGCAGTTTCGATGCAAGCTGCCGTGTCGACAATTTCCGGTGCCCGTCCCTCATTGCCATCGCGGGACTGCTCCAGAAGATCATGAATAAAGGAATTCATGCGCAAGGCGGCTTCTCGCGCTGTTGAGATGTAGTCAGCCCTACGCTCGGCAGCATCAGCCGGCAGGTAGCGGACCGCATCAAGATAACCGATGACCGCATTGAGGGGCGTATTCAGATCGTGTGCGACGGCACCGGAAAACCGTTTCAGTTTGTCATTTGCTGCACGCAGGCGGTATTCGGCAACACTGTACGATGTCCACACAAAACCGAGCGTCCAGCCAATCGAGATCGCGATGCCGAATAAGGCATATGCAAGCCCTAACGAAGCACCGTGCATATTCACCGGTGTTGGCATATCGAAGAACAGCCGGACAATGACGCGCGTCAAGCTGACGACGGCAAATGCGCTGAACATAACCGCGAGTATACGGCAGCCCGATTTCTGTGCGGCCCTCTGTTCCCTGAACAGGGCCAGCGCCGTGACGGTGCCAATGATGGCGTACGTAGCGGAATGTAATACGGCAATGCTGGAAAAATTGCTGGCGAAGAAAAGAAAGTAAGCGTCGCCAATCGCGCAGATCGTGAAAGCGACGGCTTCCATGACGCGAAGCGGCGCCAGTCCCTGCAGGCGACGCATGGCGCGGGCTGCCAGCAGAATTGCGACGATGAAACATTGGAAGCCAACGTAGGCGAAATAGAAATCGGCACTCGAAGTGCCAATTCCCATCAGCAGAGCGCCCAGGCTGCTGACCGCCATGGCGGAAGCCATCTCCGGAAGACCCGGCGCATTCACACGTATACGCCAGAACGTCATCAGCACCGCTGCCATGACGAATTGAACCACGCATAGGGATAAAAGAACGGGGGCAATGTAAAACATCGCGGGATACTAACCGAGGCATCCGGCGCATGAAACCGAAGACTGCACACCACAGGGATTTGACAGCAGCGTGCCCGGACTATGGGTTGCAGTCTAACCTCTCGAACGCGCTCCGGTCTGCATGCGGCTTGAAGGCGTTCAGTTCCGTGGCGCCGTCCTTGCTGACGGCGCAGATCAGCCAGATGAAATCGACTTCATAGGTCATCGCAAGGTCGGTCGCCGACGGCTCCGCCGGATGATCCGGGTGCGAATGGTAATGACCGATGATCTCGGTGCCGTCGCCTCTGGCTTCATGAGCGCGCATCACATCGAAACGCAGCTTGGGGTCGATCTCGAACCCTGTCTTGGGGTCGCGTTCGGTGACGTTCCTGCTTTCGTGGATGGCGGTAATGGTCACCGTCGCATTGTTGCCTCGCCGGCCGCTCAGCAACCCACATGCCTCAAAGGGGTAACTCTGGACGGCGTGCGCCCGGATTGCTTTATCAAAAGCATCGGGCAGATGAAGGGTCACCGGGCAGAAATCCTGCCCAGCACGCGACCATCACTGATATCGATAACGACAACGCCCTCGCAGCCCGGCTCAGGTCCGACCATTAGAAACAGCCGCCGGCCGTCGGGCCGCATGTCAGTGATCATGCAGCCGTCCGGAAAGCCGAGTTTGATCGGATCGAAGGAGCTTGGTGCCGGTGTGGAGACTGCGGGGGCGGTTTCAGGCGTAGTGCCGAACAGTTTCCAGCCGGGATCCACGGATTTCTTATAAAGCCCAAAACCGATCAAGGCGACCGCAAGTACGATCAGTGCGCCCATGCCGATAACGATTGCTTTCAGTGCCCGCATGATATTCCTCAATAAGGTGTCTGGTCTTCATCGTCGGGAAGGCTATGCTTGTCAAGTGTGCGGGCTTGTCAAGGTTCTGGCCGTCGGTGATGGCGATGCGGATGAAATATTGAATGGATGACGATCAGGAAATCGTGGTTTCCGTCGATGCAACGGATGCTGGGGTGCGTCTCGACAAATGGCTGACGGATCACGTGGCGGACATGTCGAGAAATCGGGTTCAGGCACTGATCGCTGATGGTCGGTTGAGCGGGCCTGCCGGTATCGTCGATGATATTTCGAAAAAAGTCAGGGCCGGAGAAACCTATACCCTGACGATTCCACCACCCGCGCCGGCCCGCCCTGAACCTGAAGATATCCCGCTTGATATCCTTTATGAAGACGAGCACCTGATCGTGCTGGTCAAACCGGCAGGGCTGGTCGTGCATCCGGCCCCCGGTCACGCGACAGGCACGCTGGTGCATGCCCTGCTGCACCATTGCCGAGGCAGCTTGTCGGGTATTGGCGGCGTGACACGGCCCGGGATCGTGCATCGTCTGGATAAGGATACGTCCGGTGTCATGGTCTCGGCGAAGTCAGATGTTGCGCACCGCCATCTGGTCGAGCAGTTCCAGGTTCATAGCATTGAGCGGGCTTACATGGCGGTGGTCTGGGGGCTGCCTTCGCCACGTAGCGGTCGGATCGAGAGTCGTATCGGGCGCGATCCACACAACCGCAAACGTATGGCCAGTGTGCGTTCCGGCGGAAAAGAGGCGATAACCGATTACCGGGTTATCCGTCCCGTTGGTGCCTTGGCGGCACTGGTGGATTGCCATTTATTCACAGGACGAACCCATCAGATACGTGTTCAAATGTTGTCGTTGGGTCATCCGCTGGTTGGCGACCCGCTGTATCAGACGAGAGGAAGTTTACGCAAACAGCAGTCTCTCGTTAGCCAGGAACGCCTTGGAAAACATAAGAATCAGGCCTTGCACGCCTACAAACTCGGTTTCGTCCATCCAGTTACCGCTCAGAAAATGAGCTTTGAGATCGAACTATCGTTAGAAATGAATGCATTGCTTGATAGTTTAGATCAATTATAATAATAAAATACCTGAGTAATCAACTTGGGTAAAATTGCTGACACATTGCCAGTCTATCATCACGTCATGTCGGCCGGGAGCTGTCCCGGGCTGGCCGCTGGATAAAAGATTAGGGAAATCAGGGACAATGGGATCGCTCGCCAAGGATTTTAACCCGACACCCGAGGAAAACCTTTCCAGATATCTTCAGGTCATCCGTCGTTATCCGATGCTGACGCATGAAGAGGAAATTTCGCTGGCCGAACGCTGGCGCGACCACAAGGACGATGATGCGGCGCACCAGATGGTCAACAGCCACCTGCGACTGGTTGCCAAGATCGCCATGGGTTACCGGGGTTACGGTCTGCCGGTCGGGGAACTGATCTCGGAAGGCAACGTCGGCATGATGCAGGCGGTCAAACGCTTTGATCCGGATCGCGGTTTCCGTCTTGCTACGTATGCCATGTGGTGGATCAGGGCCTCGATGCAGGAATATATTCTGCATTCGTGGTCGTTGGTGAAGATGGGCACGACGGCGGCCCAGAAAAAATTGTTCTTCAATCTGCGCAGAATCAAAAACGAAATTCAGGCGATCCACGATGGTGATCTGACGCCCGAGCAGACGGCGCTGGTTGCGACCAGGCTGCGCGTATCCGAGCAGGAAGTCACCAACATGAACCGCCGTCTTGCCGGGCCGGATCATTCACTCAATGCGCCGTTGCGTGACGACAGCGACGGGGAATGGATCGACTGGCTCGAGGACGACAGCACGGATCAGGAAACCAACGTCGCCACCAAACAGGAGAATTCGCACCGCCACGCGATGCTGGTCGGCGCCATGAAGTGCCTGACCGACCGGGAACGTCACATTCTGACAGAACGCAGGCTTAAGGACGAGCCGATGACGTTGCAAGATCTCAGCGATGTCTATGGCATCAGCCGGGAACGCGTTCGCCAGATTGAGGTCCGGGCATACGAAAAGGTGCGGAAATCTGTCCGTTGCGCGGCGATCCGCGAACACATGCTGAATTGACTCAGATCAGTTAAAATCCCCCTCAAGGGGCGGTTGGGCGAAATAAAGCTTTCTGAAACGCCTAAGCGCTTTGCCGTCGAGACAGCACTGCACGGCCTGAAACAGATCGTCGGCAAGCGTGCTGTTCAGTGCCTGCAAAACTTTCATGATGTCACGGACATCGCTGAAACCCTGCTTGCCGCCATCCTTGATGGTCGCGGCAATCAGTTTTTCCAGGCCGGGTATCTTGCCGCCTTCAGCCAGCGCCTCGGCAAGCCGGCGGTTGGTCTGGAAAGTCTGCATGCTGACCATCGGCAGCAATGCACGGCTGAGTGGTGATGACAGTGCCTGGACTGTCTGATGGGCATCAAGTTTTGCCAGGGCACGTCGCATGCCGCCCGATAAGATGACCCTGGGCGCGACCGGCGCTGTCGATTCACAGATGGCACGGTGTGAAAGGGCGAGCCGGCCCTTGGCGACGGCATGTCTGACCGCGCGCTCGGTGACATCACCGGGCTGGATGGTTGAGCCCATGTCATTGTGTGCCGGCTTATCCTGACCCAGCGTAACCTGCGCATGGTGAATGGCTCTGAATATGGCGTTGTGCGTCAGTTTTGGCGGTGATTTCTCATGCAGTAATCCCGCACTGGATAACGTGCGGACAATAATATGGATATCCTGGGGGGCATTCATGGCCTTTGGGCCGACGTCGCTTTTCAGAACCGAACGGGGTGAACGCTGCAGGCCCGCAGAGATAATGACGCTATCGAAATTTCCCATAAAAATTCTCCTTCCCAGCCGGAGTCTTTATGTTGCGTATGACACATGCGGACACGCTATGCGCGATATTCCTGAGCATATTTACTTTATTGCATAATATATGAAAAGTAGTAATTTCCAATATTATACGACTATAAGAATTTAGAAGTCGTGCCCGGTTTTGCGCAGATACTGTACGAAACTCAAACGGTCCGTGGTCGACGTTTGCCGCGCCTTGTCGTCGGACCAGCCATATCCGTCCTTTTTTCCGAACTGTTCGGTGTCGCGCTGGTTTCGGTACGGATTTACCTGGCCGCGCCTGTGATCATAATCGGCGATCTCGGCGGCCAGATGCTGATCTGAGTATCTGTCACGGTGCACGGTCAGGCGCATCGGCAGCCTTACGCTGATCCAGGGATCATCGGCAGGATGGCCGACACACAACCCGGCAAACGGGAACACGCCTTCCGGCAATTCGGCAATGGCAGCGATTTCGTTCGTGACTTCACGGACAGCACTGATCGGACATGTCCCAAGCCCTTCGGCTTCCGCAGCGATGATGAAATTCTGCATGACGATGGCGGCGTCAGCGGCGGCATTTAAAAAAGCATCAACCGGCTCGTGTGCAAATTTGGTTCCGCGCAGATCACAAACTTGCCCGATCCTTCTGCCATCGCCACAAAACAGAAGAAACACCGGGGCCTGCTTGATCCAGGGCATGGACGGAAAAAGATCGGTCACGGTATCGCGCTTTTTGTCGTCGGCGAACTGGATGATGGCCACTTGCTGCAGGTCGGACTTGGCCGGAGCGGAAAGCGCACAGGCGAATAACAGATCGAGCACATCCTGCGTTACCGGATCGGCGCTATAGCGACGTCTGGAGCGATGCTTCAATTGCAAGGCGTGCGTTCCTTCCTGGGGGCGGTCATGGCCGAGTTTGGTGTCTTCGGCAAAGCGCGCTTTGATCAGGTCGCAAAGGGTCTCGGTCATGATTATTCCTCCAGTCTTTGAATTTCTTTTGTGCTGCGCCGGGCATTCAATACGGCAGCACCGGTCATGATGATCATGACGATTGGAAAGGCGATTGCCGGAATATCGGGAAAGGCGGCAACAGCCGCACTGGCCAATCCACCGGCGGACATCTGCAGCGCACCCAGCAGTGCGGTCGCGGTGCCGGCGCTGGACTTGAAGGGGCTCAGGGCGCCAGCCACACCGAGCGGCAGAATCGCGCCCAGGCAAAACCCGAAAATGACCATGAAGGTCATAATCGGCGCAACCCTGGCATGGCCGGTCAGGCCCAGCGCCAGCATGGCCATGGCGCAACCGCACATGACAAGGGCGCTCGCGAACATGACCTTGGACGGATCCTTTATTTTTTCACTGAAGCTTGATACGGCCATGGCACCCAGAATGTATGCGCTGGAATGCATGAACGCCAAAAACCCGAAGGATGATGGTGAAACACCCAGTTGATTGATCATCAGTTCCGGCCCGCCGGCGTGAAACGCATACAGCGAGCCCAGCGTCAGCGCATTGGTGCCGGCAAAGCGGCGGAATGTCCGGTCCTTGAAAATAGCCAGATAGTTCAAGACGACTTTCGGCGTGGATATCTTTTCTTCGGTAGGCGTGCCGGTTTCCGGCATGGCAAAGAAGCACAAGATGAACATCAGGCCGCCGGCGGCCATCGTCACCAGCATATTGGCTTGCCAGCCTACGTGAATCCTGCAGAAAACCGCCGAAAATCGGCGCAACGCCGAATAATGCCCATCGTGATCGTCAACAGCCCGAATATTTTTACAAGGGCCGCGCCCTGGAAGGCATCTCTGGCAATGGCCCGGGCGATGACGAAGCCGGCGGCTGCCCCCAGTCCCTGAAGCAGGCGCGCTAACAATAGCCATTCAATTGTCGTGGCGAAGGCGCAGACCCCGCCCAGTACGGCATAAAGGGCCAGTCCCGGTATCAGAATCCGGCGACGGCCGAAGCGATCGGAAAGGGGGCCAACCAGCAGTTGACCACCGGCAAACCCGATCAGAAAGACCGACAACACAAGCCGCTCTCCACCGGCGACGACCTCAAGATCGACACCGATTGCCGGCAATGAAGGCAAGACGATATTGAGCGCCAGCTGCCCGAGTGTGCCAAGCGCCATCAAAAGCCCGATAGCCAGCCGCTTCATATGCAGGTCCGGCGGCAAAATGTTGCCTGAAGCGGGTTCCGAAGGCGTTTTCAAGGAATTCTCCGATGGTGAAACCTGAATGGGGACCCTTACATGATGTCGCTCATACCCGGCGCAGGCAAGTGCGTGCGTTTTATCATGGGGCAGCGTGTGAGTGCGGTTGACGCTCGGCGGCGATACCCGTACATTCCCGCCGACTTTCCCGGGTGCTGGCTGGTGTCCGGGGTTGCGTGGAGGGGTGGCCGAGAGGCTGAAGGCGCTGGTTTGCTAAACCAGTATACGGGAAACTGTATCGTGGGTTCGAATCCCATCCCCTCCGCCATTTATTCGGCATAAATTATTGATAAATAACATTAATTTATAATTTAAATAATGGTGGGGCACAAAATGGGGCACAAATATCCCATTCCCCCATGCCTAATCATAAGCTCCCTTGTTTACATTTAATCCCGGATAAATCCCACTCTGTTCCAGGGAGCATGCAGTAGTGCCGACTGAGGGAGTGACTGAGGGCTAAGAGAGCTTATTAGGCGTAGCGCAGCGGAGCGTAATAAGCGTTAGCCCGAAGGAGCGAGTGAAGGAGAGTGCAACAGGCATGCTCCCGGCACATAACAACAACGATCCTTTTAAAGAACAAAAGGCCAAATAAGCCGTCTTTAGTTAAAAGACCAACCGATACATCTGTTTTCTGGATATAAGCTGCCGTGGCTATGGATAGTTCCTCTGGGCCACTGATAGCCAATGGTGGACATTCTTTTGTTCAGAAACCTTAATCGTCAGAGTTAGCATATCCATATTGCCCGCCTCCGCTCGTACCGCTGACCAACGGTGTATTGAGTGTGGACGTGCTTGCCATGTTTCATGGGAACTTATCCTATTGTAATGTACTGTAATCATGGGGGTAGTATGACGGAAAAAAATAGAACCTATACAGCAATTGTTTATGTGCACGGAATCGGGAGGCAAACACGATATGAAGGGCTTACTAAATTACTTGATCACTTAGACCATTTTGCGGCACCAGAATTTAAACACGAACTTGGGCTTTTAAGGGATTTTCAACCGCACATTATCCCGGGCGATTCCAATAAGGACGTTGGATATGTTTCTGTCGCTTTCAAGCACTTTATTTACAGGCATTCACGCTCACGCTTTAGCGGCAATTTCAGGGCCTATGATCTCTATTGGTCGAACGTAACAACTGCGCAGTCTTCAGTGGTTGACACTTTGGCCTGGGGGCCAAAAACACTCTTTGGTGCATTCAAAAAAGCTGGAGGATATTGGAGGTCAAAACCCAGGGAGAAGATGACTTTACTTTTGAAGATGGCTGCAACGGGGGATGTTGAAGAAGGCCTCGCGGTGCGCGTACTGCATGCATTTAAGAAGTTTCAAAAAATTTCATCCAGAGACAAATATCCTAAAGGATCCTTTTCAAATTTCATATCTTGGATCCAGGACGAACGGGGAGGGGATGGCCGAGAAAAATCTCAATGCGAATTGGCCAGGAAATGGCACTGGGCATATATCTTACTAAATGTGCGGAACGTCTTTTTTTATGCGTATCTATTTCTATGCTTGCTGCTCGGTGCCTGGGTCCTTTTAAAGGAAACAAATGCTGGATTTCCTCACACTATATGGGCATTTCAGGAGTTAGATACGTCAGTAGCAATTGTGGCGGCCTTACTATTAGCAGTCACCATTCCGTGGCTGTTTAATAATGTTCGGGGATATGTATCTGACGTTATTTTATGGTCTTCGTATAATGAAAATGAAAAATATAATAAAACCAGAAAAAATATTCTCGCCGAAGCAAAAAGCTTACTGGAGAGATTGATCTTAGATGAGAACTGTAAGCGAATAATTATTATTTCACATAGCCTAGGGTCTGCAGTTGCTTATGACGCTTTAAGATCCCTAAATTTAACGGCTAGGTTAGAGGGGGCGAAGAACGCCAATATAATTGAAAATAGCAAAAAAATATCGGACTTTGTGACGTTAGGCTCACCGATAGAATTACTTTTCAATACATTTGAACGTCGTAGCGGTGAATTCTACAGGTTTGAGCGCATTCAGGGAATTCTTGATGGAGATTTGTCGTATCCTCCATTTTATCGGCCCGACGGTGAACTTCGGTGGCAAAATTTTTGGGATCGTTCTGATCCAATCAGTGGAGAACTCTGGGCGCCACATGGATTTCTAACTGAAGGCCAGAAATTCAAAACTGTTAAGATTAAAAATTTTGAAGTAGCTAATAGTTTCTTGCCATCTCTTGGCAGCCATACCACCTACTTTGACAATGAGGACATTATAGGACAGCTGTTTGGCACAATATTTTTCGACAGGCCCGATGAATTTGGGCTCTATAGGCCTTTGCTGAGAACTTATCGGGCTTTGAGGTGGCTTTATATTGCTGCTGTAGTATGCACGATACCAATAGCCCTGCTGTATCTAATCGTGATGCAGTCAGAAAATCGTCAATGGGCAAGCCTGCTCGAAATCATATTGGGGGTTTGTGTGGCATTCCCCATGGTCACTTGGTTGGTCACTAAGATTGTCCCGCAAAATAGTGTAATGAGCACCCTCTGGCGCATTGGTAATTTATTGAAGAGAAAAGGTGATTGATTTATAATGGTAATTAGAAAGGTGGTCCGTCAATTTTTATTGGCCACTGCCTATAGGCGTTGCCGCTTATGCGGTGACGCCTTCTTATTTGTAAGGCATATTCTCGTATTAAGGAGCGGAATGGGTCGTTAGCAGCCCAAACAAGCCACAAGCTCTAATGCCTGCTTTTTAGCTTAAAAAGGACAACTAATGTCCCCACTAAAATGAGAAGGTCAAATTCATTTGGCCTTCTGCCTTCCGGCGAGGATGGGGAGCCAAGGTCAACCTGAGGCTCAGGGGACCCGTCTGCAGGGAGCGTAGCGAACGAAGATGGGGTGGCCGCAGGGTTGAGCGCGGCAGGGGCAAAGCCCCTTAGCCCTTTGTGTATAGCATTGCCCCCTGCCCAATGAGATCGCTCACCAATCCCGATTCAGGTGGCTATTTGGCAAAGCATCACGATAGCCTCCCTGGACACCACCTTACCTGTGTAATGTGTAAAAAATGGCCAGGAGCCAAAAGGCCCCTAGCTGTTGGTTACCGCGACACATGCAGCTTAACTATATCGTCTTCTGACAGGCCAGATGCCTGCTCAAGCTTCTTAAGGTCGCTAAGTGATTCAAGTGCCTGCTCTTGCCGAGCTGAATGGCATGCCTCTTTGTACATGATCGATAATTCGTTGGTTCCTTCCGTGAAGTTATCGAGAACTGCGAGTAAATTAGTTATGGATTTCGATATGGCCTTCCAGAGCTTCATCGTTTCCTCCTAGGTAAATGGAATATTCCCACGTGCCGTAAGGCACCTGTGTAAAAGATCGTTAAAGGTGATGCCGGGGGGGGATGTTTTGGATGGAAGAGGACGCTGGTAAGTAACACCCTGATACTTAATTTGTTAAAAACTCTTACGGCCAAAGTGCGAAAAAGGAGGAACGTAATTCAATCCTATATATAAATAGAATGGAACTGAAACGAGTGCATATTCGTCTAAAAGCACCCCTTAACATTCTCTACTTGAATTTAAGTAAACTAATTTGCCTGGACACTTCATTCTTCAGAGGTTAGTCTGCTACTAATTCGAAATCACAAAGAAACATGAATATGAATTTTATTGAACTCTTTGCTGGCTGCGGCGGCCTTTCTCTTGGATTAAAAAAAGCTGGTTTTGAATTGTTGATGGCAAATGAATTGTCTCCAATGGCCGCTGAAACATACGCTTTCAATTTGTTAGGCGAGGATCTTTCCGCCTATGCCAAAGCCGATAGAAAATCTGAAAAGACAATTTGGATTAATAGCGCGCATCGCGCTTTGAAAGATAGATTGCGCGAAAACCCTTATAGTTATCCTGCCATGAACTCTGGATTTTCGGATTTGACTGAGAGATCATTTGATCTAAAGGGTAAATTATTGGTTGGAAGTATTCTTCATTTAAATTCGGTGATTGAAGAGCAAGAAAGTTTTAGAGAAACACTTAAGAAAGGCTTCAACTCTAACGGAGTGGATTTGGTTTCTGGGGGCCCTCCATGCCAGAGCTTTAGTCTGGCGGGTATGAGGGATAAAAACAGCTCAAGAAATCAGCTGCCTTGGGAATTTGCTCAATTTGTTGATTATGTTCAGCCCAAAATAGTTGTTCTGGAGAACGTAACAGGAATTTTGCGGCCATTTAAAGAGGGTGGTGTTAATTACTACGCCTGGTTTGAAGTCGCAAAAGCATTTGCAAAAAAAAAATATATCCCGCTGTGCATTCAAGTAAATGCACGACTTACTGGCGTTCCCCAAAACAGACCAAGATTTATAATGATTGGCCTGAGAGAAGATATATACCCTACGCTAGTCAAAAAGTTTACCCGCAAAGAAATATCTATTTTTGAACCATCCATAGCTTTATTCAATTCAGTTAAAGCCGATTGCCCTCAGGAGTATGGGATTTTCCCGTGTTATGATTTAACCCGTAAGGAAAAAAATGATTTGTATTGTGGCACTTTTTTAGCGCCATTGTGTAACGGGTCAGAAGTTACCGCAGCTGAGGCGCTTGGGGATTTAATGTTTGGGAACGCGGTCAACCCTTCGAGCTATGTTATTAATTTAAATAATAAATTTTCTGATTTGCTTAATGTATCTCGAAGGAACAGACCAACCAATCATGAGCTGAGAAACAATAACCCTCACGTGAAGAGGCGCTTTAGGATTTATCAGATAATCTCACGATGCGATAAAGCTACTGAAAAAAATGTTGTTTCAATTTTAAAGGGCGTCAATTTGAGCTTATCTTCGAGTTCGTGGAATGAATTGAAAGACCACCTATTTTTGGACTTAAAAGGCAAACTGTCTAAGTTTGCAAATAAAAAGAGCTTAGAAGATTTTCTTTTGCTCCACCCTACAAAAAAACAAATACAAAAAGCCCTACTGGCACATTTACCTGCCCCCGCAGCTTTATCTATTCCTGATGATGCCTGTCACTATGATGAGGCAGAAATCAGAACCTTGACGGTACGTGAAATGGCGAGGATCCAATCTTTCCCAGATGATTTTATTTTTAGGTCAAAAGTTACAACCGGTGGAAAAATGAGAAGATTTGAAGTCCCCCAATATACGCAAGTTGGAAATGCTGTACCGCCATTATTGGGGCTTAAACTTGGCACGGTGGTAAAGGAACTATTGGAGCGAATGTAACGCTACCATTAGGAGAATTTGGTCGCTTGATTGCATAATAGATAGCTAATAATCTGGGTGTTAGCTACTTTTTCATTGGGGAGATGCACTTGGCTTCCACTTTAGATATTACACCGAGCCCGCGCGTATTACGTATGTTAGGTGAAATTGATTTTAAAGCATGGCAATGTCTGTGTGAAATTATTGACAATTCGATTGATTCATTTTCTGAAAACAATTCCATTACATTAGACGGATACAAACCTACGGTTACAGTAAAGCTTCCACCTAATATCTTAGGCATATCTCAGGGATTTATCGAGATTAGTGATAACGGTGTCGGCATGAGCTTTGAGGCGTTGGGTCGGTCACTTAAAGCCGGGTTTTCAGCAAATAATCCTGTTGATAAAATGGGTTTGTTTGGTATGGGCTTTAATATTTCAACAGCACGGCTTGGAGCGCGTACAGAAGTTATAACAACGACCAAGGATAGCGATCATTATCTGAAAGTAGCGATAGACTTTCAGGAATTAGAAAAAGGTGGTCATTTTTTGGTGCCTGTAGAGCAAATACCAAAAAAGCCTGATGAGCAATTTGACCATGGCACTAAAATTAGAATTAGCAAATTGCGAGATGAGCATGTCAGGCATCTGTATCAGAAAAAGCGTATATCTGAAAAACTAGGCAAAATATATGGCAGGCTAATCAGAACTAGAGGAATCTGTATAAAATATCAGGGCATTCTGTGTAAGCCGATTAAACACTGTGTATGGGATAAAAGCCGTGAAGGTGCTGAGCGGCATGGTAAAAATGTACCCGCAGTAATCGACATTGATCATTTAATTGATACAAAAAAATATTGTTCAACTTGTTGGGTTTGGCTCAGCGAGTTTGATGACGTTTGCCCTTCTTGTGGCCAAGACAAAACTTTATCGATGAGGGAAAGAAGAGTTAAAGGTTGGGTGGGTATTCAGCGTTACTTTGATGATAAGCATTACGGCATTGATTTAATTCGAAATGGCCGAATCATTCAGGAGTTAGATAAAAGTTTCTTTTATTGGGATAATCCAAATGACGATGAAGATCCTGAACTTGAGTACCCTATAGATGGCCATGAAAGAAAAGGCCGTATTGTAGGAGAGCTTGAGATTGATTTTGTTAAAGTTACCCACCAAAAAGACGCATTCAATACTGACTCGAATGACTGGAAGCAAGTCGTAAGCGTTGTACGTGGCGATGCGCCTATGCGCCCTAAAATCGCTATTTCTCGCGGTTATGTTGAAAACACTTCTTATCTTGCCCAGTTGTACAACGCATTTAGAGGTGCCAAAGCAGGAATTAAAAACTTAGTTCCTCAAAGAGTGAGTGGCCAAGCGTTAATCACAGACCCGATTATAGATGATTTAAAAGAAAGGTTTTTTAGCGGGGAGAGTGGCTATGATTCCGACCAGAAATGGTGGGAGCTATTAGTTTCTGGGGGCAAAAAATTTACTAAAGAAGAAACGGGCGACGATGGAAGCGGAGGAAACCCTTTCGGAGAAGAAGAAAATGAGTCCGCTAGTGAGAATACAGATGAAACCAGCGACGATAGCATAGACTCTGAGGTAGATACGGATCTGGCTGGTAAACTAAATGTGGAGCCAGATACTGAGCTGTCCAAAACATACTCATTAAGCATCTTCAACAATGTCTTTATAAGGGTAATAGCTGAGCGAGTTTTAGAAGGTAATCACAATAGGGGTTTTTCTGTCGAAATACGGGGAAGCGAACTCTTTTTTAAATACTGGCCAGCACATGCCATTTATACCAATCAGCTCTTTCAAGCAGCAGATTTTTTGATAAATGAATTAGCATATCATCTTCATTCGAGCGCACATAATCAGGTCGCAGATGTGCCAATATCGGCGGTAGAATTAGCTCTTAGGGATAAATATTTTCCAGAATTACATCCTTCCGTGAATGAGGTATCTAGGCAGATTGAGCTTTTGGTCGAAGATTTTACAACACATCTAAAAAAACTAACTAGCAAAATTACACCGATTGTTAGTTCTGATTTCTCAGATGCTTCAATGGGGAAAATTAGACATCAACTTGCAGAGAATGAACTGCTAAATGCTAAACAAATTACTGATGCTATTGAAAATGGGGATTTCTTATCATACGCCCCCGTAGATGTGATTATTTTGATGATAAGAAAATATCCTAATCTATTTTTTGATGGTGTATTTTTTAAGCCTATTTGGGAGGGTGAGGATAATTCCTTAACCGATTTTGCTCTTGATAGAGAGTTAAACTTACTACTTTCGGAGATAGAATGGTTCTTAGGAAGCTCTCCTAGCCCAAACAAACCAATGTGGAGAGGGCGTATGAAAAGACTAATCGGGTGCTTGGAGATAGCCCAAGCCTGGAGAGTCTGATTTAGATGCCGTCACAGTTTATTAATCTAAGGCGTCTCCAAGACGGGCCATGGCAATCGTTTGAGAGAATGATTGGACGGTTTTTAGAACACGGAGGGTTTACAGACGTAACAATAGTAGGTGGCACAGGGGATTTAGGCGCAGATATAGTTGCTTTAAAGGGAAAAAAAAGATGGGTGATCCAAGCTAAGTATAGATCTGATAGTAAGCCTGACCGTTCAGCCATTGAAGAAGCATATGAAGCTCATTGGCACTACGATGCAGATGTAATAGTAGCAGCTACAAATACTTTTTTTACAAATGATGCCATCGAATATTGTGATAAATTAAAAGGACAAGGATTTGATGTCCGCCGATGGGATCAAAATTTTTTCCGCAAATATGTTGATTATTTAGAGGAGTATTCAGAGGCGAAGCGTGCACCTCGTGATTATCAAAGAGCAGCGATTGATGCAATACACCTATCTATTGCCAGTGATAGGAAAAAGGGATTAGTAACATTAGCAACAGGGTTGGGGAAAACTATAGTAGCCTCAACCTTTATTGCAGAATATCTAGAAAAATTCCCGCATGCAAAAGTGCTTGTATTGGCGCATATGAGCGATTTGGTTCGACAGCTTGAACGCGCTTGTTGGAGCCAGTTAAGTAAATATACTGACACACACGTGTGGACAGATGGAGAGAAGCCAGCTTACTCGGAGGGAGTGACGTTTGCTACTTGGCAAAGTGTTCGCAGTTCTCTCTTTGAAGGAGAGCCGCTAGAGAGCGCCTTTGATCTAATTGTTGTAGATGAATGTCATCATGCTCCGTCCGAAAGTTTTAACAATTTGATTCTTCAGCTTCACCCAAAATATTTATTAGGTGTAACGGCGACCCCATGGAGGGGAGATGGAGAAACACTTAGGCCATTATTTGGCGATCCTGTTTTTACAATGGATGTTGTAGAAGGAATGCAGCGAGGGTTTTTGGCTGAAGTAGATTACCGCATGATGTTAGACACGATCGATTGGGAAGAGATACGCCACTTGAGTGAGCAAGGGCTGACTGTAAAAGACCTTAATCAGCGTTTATATGTTCCTGAGCGCGATATAGGTATGATTGAAACAGTGGTGGAGACTATTGAACAAACTAAGGAACCAAGAGTATTGGTCTTTTGCCGTTCAATTAATCACGCTGAAAGACTCCAAAAATATTTTAGGCAATTTGATATGCCCGCGGGCGTTTTGCACAGTAAATTACATAGAAAAGATCGTTTCAAAACACTAACAGATTTCAGAATGGGGACCCTAAAGATTTTGATTTCAATAGAAATGCTAAATGAAGGCATAGATGTACCGGAGGTTAATATTGTCGTTTTTGCTCGTGTTACCCATTCCAGAAGAATATTCCTTCAGCAGTTAGGACGTGGGTTAAGGCTTAGTCCTGCAAAAACGCGTGTGGCAGTACTCGATTTTGTAGCAGATGTCCGGCGTGTAGCTGCGGGGCTCGAGATAAATGCGAATGCTCGCGACAATAAATTTACTGAAGAGGTTCGGTACCCGTCAGGTAATATTGTTGTTTTTGATAAATACTCCGAAGACTTTTTCAAAGAATATTTGGCCGATATGGCCAGCATTAGTGACCTTGATGAGGATGCTCGATTACAATTCCCAAACTAAAAAAGAAATTCACATGGAAGATACAGACACACGCCAGCTTTTAGAAAATTTGTCAATTATATCTAAAAAGGGGCCGATAATTTCGTCCTTCAGTGGATCAAATGCAGTTGGAAAAACCTTGCAGAAAGAGTTGGGTATAGAACACTCAACTACTCACAGAAATCGCATATATAACTATACTGTAACTGCAACAACTAACAACTCAGGTGGAGGGCGGACTAATTTATTTGCCTGTGTTCCTGATTGGGGATCTTCTGAAATAAAATCATCCCACGAGCATGTAATTACTCATGGGAAACCGTCTCTTGAAAAAGGTTACTCGAAGGCTCTCTTTTGCACTCTATCTACATTAGGGCCTAATAGCTTCGGCCTCTATTTAAAATCAGATCCAAAAAATCTAAAACTAGAAGAATGGATTGATCAGGGTGGTGATCAAAGTCGAATTCTGAATTGGAACGTAGATAAGATATTTGGCAAAGTAAAAGCGTTATCCAGAACGGCTATTATTTCAGCACTAAAATTGAAACTTAATGGCAAAATCGCTTTTCACTACAGGTATGCAGAACTTCTAGGGAAGCCAGACCCACAAGTTTTTCTTCAGTCAGTTGATGACGGAATTATAACATTAGATCATTGTATTTCGATTAAGCGCGGCAGTGACGCGGCAAGAGAACAAGGACCTTTGTTCAAAATTCATTCCTTATCTAAAGAAGTATTCTATGGCGATGTTAAACGAATAGATTTATTTGAGCTATGATTCTGAATTATCGTCCGGCCGGTTTGATATTATGGGTTTTCAAATAGATCTAATTTCAATTAGGTGACTGCCAATATTCGCCATTAAACTGGTGCAGCTTCTCCAGTTAGATTAAGCCTTCCCAACACCCAAATCATTAGCATTGGTGACAAACGCTAGAAGATGATGTTGGATGATGTTTTTAAATACGGTCTTTGAGCTAAGGTGTAAATCTTAAGTTGTGATGGGTGTGGAATATGCCCCGTCCCTTCGCCTACGCTGACGCTGCGGCCCAGAAAGAGGACGGGACATAGTGACCCCCCCTAAAGGGGGATGTCACGTCTGTCCCTTAGTCCCGAATTTCATTTAAGACACATCCTTTAAGGATATCTCTTCTGAACCGTTGTCCTCAGATGAGACCGGAGACAGATAATCCTCCACGTCGATCCAAGGGCAATTCGAACGATCGCCAAGGCCGTAAGTGTCATGTTGAGTCTCAGTTATCACTCCATGCTGCGTCACATCCTTAATGGCCCGTAAGAATGCTTTTTTCATCGCATCATTCTTACCCACATAGCTATCAGCAAATAGATCCTTCCATTGCTCCTTGGTCGTGGTTTCGCCTCCATTTAATGCTGAGACAAAGGCTTTTATCGCTAGTCCGGTGTTCTTAGGTGTCGGCTTGAGGTTATTGCCCGCAGAACCGATTAGATCCAGCAGGTAGAATTCAGGGACACAAGTTGTTAATTTATCCCCGTTTATATCAACCCAGGGAATTCTGACCTGCCTTAATCTAAATCCAATAGACGGTTGGAGAGGTCCGCCGTCCTTAAGCTTGATATGTTTTAGAACCGTTTGATTGTTCTGCTTTATCAGCAACAATTCTGTGTCCAACGATGCCCGCTGGCTGGATGATCCTCGTCCTCGGTCCTTGGCATTATGGCCTGGGTGGTGATTGACAATGCCAGCAGCATCGTATCGCTGACAAAGACGCTGCAGGGCATCCATAAAAAGCCCGAAGTCTTGTGAGCTATTCTCATCCCCTTGCATATTGCGGTGAAGGGTATCGACGATGACAGCTTCTATCTTCCCATCATGTTCGTTAGCTATAGCGTCGAGAGCCTTGGTGACGTCCTTGATGTTGTCGTCATTTAAAAAATCAGCCGCCTGTTTCGATAAGTAGAAGGGAGCATTTGCAATGGAGCCAAACTCTTGCTCCCAAGCCTTTATTCTCCATTTCATACCTGTGTGGCCTTCAGCATTGATGTACACCACGGGGCCCTCCTTTACAGAGCGGTCCATGAAATCACTGCCAGTAGCGATCGATAGCCCCAAGGCAACAGTGAAGAAGGTCTTGCCAATGGTGCTATCGCCAATGACTTGGCATTGCGACCCCCGTAGGATGTATCCTTCCAAAAGCCATTCAAGAGGTGGTGGCGCAGTAAGGATTTCTCTGACCCCCATAATCTTAAACGGATTGCTTGGAGCCGGTCGTATAGGTGGCGAGTTGCTGATAACGTGCGCTATAGACTGGTTGTCTAACTCATTCGCCTTTTTGCGGGGAGTGGGCTTATTCATTTCGAGCCCTTCCGCATTTGTTCATCTAGCCAGGCGTCAATCTCCGATTTCTCCCAGGCACGAATTCCGGCTGAGATAAGTCGACCGCTTGGGAATACTCCTTCATTGATTTTTTGATAGATATAGGCTCGAGACATAGCCGTATATTTGGTCAGTTGAGCCATGCGCAACATGCGCGGTTGGATTTCATAAGACATTTGAGAACCTCATTTGGTTGTTTAAGACAAACCAAACGTGCTCCTGTGTGCGCTTCACATCAGATCGCTCAACCGGAATTTATTTTGGTTCACCATCATGCGTAATAGCTATGAAAAGTGACCAATCATGTTTAATATCAGTGAGTTATAACGGTTCACCAATCCGTTCATTTTTTTGATTTGTTAGTCTGTTTTTTGTCCCAATTAGCAACCGAGGCAATTCTCAGCATAGTTGGTTCGCCAAGGGTCTCATCGATTTTTGCAAGTCTGTCGAGCATCCATTCCCTTGGAGTTTTACCTTCCACTTTGTTCGTCTTGGGATCCCGTTTATCTATAGCCTCACGGTAAACCTGATTGGCTAGTTCCAACTCTTTAGCTACCAAATTCTTGTCGATTGACGGTTCATAATTTCCACCAATTCGCCTGTTTTCTTCCTTTAGGCGTTCAATCTGCTCCTCAAGAGTCTGGACGCGTGTTTTCTCAACATAGAGCTCACCGGCTTCATTCTGATTAAAGCCATACGAGAAAATGTCGTGGTTATCTGGCTTTCTGTAGAACTCCTCTGCGGCTTCCATTGGAGTTCGAGGGTCGAAAATATCTGCATAATCGCCGAGTGCTGATATCGCAGCATCGATAATGGGCTTGGAGCCATCAGCTTCGATAGGAGCTGCTTCCCACTCGTGCCACCGACTTCGATAGTAAACACCGTATCGTTCAATCATCCGCCTAACGTCAGCGACCTTTACCTTATCCTTCTCAACAAGTTCACCGAGCGTTTTTATTTTTAGTTTAGTCATGATGCGGTGACCTTGTGCAAAGCTATTACGTCCGATGATGTTGATGCGGAAGAAACATAATTGCCCCAGGACGCCATTAATGATCTGCGTTTATCGAACAGATCTCCACGATTATATGCTCTCTCTGTGGCATTAGGGATGGTATGAGCTAGAGCCCGCTCTATGACCCCATGAGGGGCGCTAGATTGCTCCTCACACCAATCCCTGAAGGATGACCTAAAGCCGTGGGGAACATAAGCGGGGAGGTCTCCATCCTTGCTGTAACCCATCTTACGCATCATCGTAAGCATCGCCATATTTGATAATGGCCGGTTGTGTCGATTGCCCGGAAACACATAGCCACTAAGCCTTGGTAACGCTTCGAGGATCTCAATCATTTTATCGGTCAAAGGAATACGGTGCTCTGTTCCCGCCTTCATCCGATTGGCTGGAATCGTCCAGGCCTTGTTCTCCAGGTCGATTTCGTTCCATTCAGCGTTAAGTACTTCGCTAGTTCGGCATGCCGTTAGAATAAGGAATTTTAAGGCTTGGGCTGAATAGCTATCCTTGGCCTCAAGGCTCGAATAGAAGTCCGGGAGCTCCTGGTAAGGCATTGCCGAATGATGGCTGTCTTTGCCGCCATTATTAAGTTTCTTCACCTTGTTAGGCGCAGGGTAAATCATGTCGAGATTACCCTTCCATCTGGCCGGATTGTCTCCCTTCCGGTATTTCATGGCAGTCGCCCAATCTAAGACCCGTTCAATGCGTCCTTGGACACGCTTGGCTGTTTCGGTCTTGCTGTTCCATATAGGTGATAAGATGGCCTGTACGTCCTCTGTAGTTACGTCTGAGACCAGCTTCTTGCCTATCTTCGGCTTTGCATAGGTTCTGATGGAGGAAATCCATTGCTTGATGTGCTTTTGGTTCTTCCACTGGTGCCGATTTGTCAGGATGAATTTTGCTGCTGCTGAGGTGAAGGTAGGCGTTACGACGCTTGCTATAGCTTGCTGTCGATCTTTCGCATCGATGGGGTCAATGCCCTGCGATAACCACTTACGATACTGAGCGGCTTTCTCTCGGGCTTCTGAGAGTGATACTGTTGGATAGCTACCAAGACCGGCCTTCCTGGCCTTGCCATTGAGCATGTATCTGAACGCCCAAACCTTGGTTTCCCGCTTCCTTAATATCCAGAGGTTTCCGCCATCATTAAGGTCTTTGGAGGCGTTCTTTATTTGTTTATCGGTGAGACGGTGGATTCCTTGAGCCATAACTATAAACTTCCATAGGGGTACAAATTAGGGTACAAAATATGGCTGGATTATAGCAGACTACTTTAGACAAGATAAGAGTTAAGTTATTGATTTAATATAATAGAATATATTAATACGGATCCTATTGGAACTATATATGTCGGACATCCCCTCCGCCACCTACCCATTGGTCAAAATTTGCGAGCATCCACGAAAGCCCCTTATTTTCGGTGTTTTTTAATATCCTGCGTTTGCCGTTATCCGTTGCGGTTCGCCTAAATCCGCGTATAGCGTGTGGGTAATTGATGGGGTATTTAAGATATGGCTCGGCAAATCAATCAACTCACGGCGCAAGGCGTAGCGCGGCAGTCTGAGAAAGGCGTCTACGCTGATGGTGGCGGTTTATATCTGCAAGTTGGAAACGGTGGCGCTAAGTCCTGGCTGTTCCGTTATCGCTTTGGAGAAACGGCCAAAGGTCGTCCGCGCATCCGAGAGATGGGCTTAGGCGGCATCAATACCTTCTCACTAGCAAAGGCCCGTAAAAAGGCTCTCCAATGTCGCAAGCTGCTGCATGATGGAATAGACCCGATTGAACAACGCAAGGCTGAGCGTGCGGCCAATAAGGTCGATGAGACCAAGCTGATGAAGTTCAAGGAGTGTGCCGACAAATACATTTCGGCTCATAGTGCTGGCTGGAAGAGCGTCAAACACACGCAGCAATGGACGAATACTCTCGCAACTTATGTTTATCCTGTGTTCGGTAACTTGCCAGTGCAATCGATCGATGTCGATTTGGTTACTAAAGTCCTTGAACCGATTTGGGCTGAATAGCCAGAAACCGCTAGCCGTGTCCGAGGTCGCATTGAGAGCGTGATCGATTGGGCCAAAGCACGGGGGCAGTTTGAAGGGGAGAACCCCGCCCGCTGGCGCGGTCATTTGCAACAGCTACTTCCGGCTCGCTCAAAGACGCAAAAGGTTAAGCACCATGCGGCGCTGCCATATGCGGAGATTGGCAGTTTTATTAGACAATTGAACGAGCAAGAAGGCATCGCTGCGCATGGGTTAGAGTTTATGATCCTAACAGCGGCCCGAACCGGCGAAGTGATCGGTGCGAAGTGGGATGAAATCAATCTCGAAGATAGAATGTGGATTATCCCCGCTGAGCGCATGAAGGCTGAGAGAGAGCATCGTGTGCCATTGTCGGACGCGGCAATAGCGACGGTCAAAGAGATGAAAGCCGTCGCCCATTCAGATTATGTATTCCCAGGCGGCAGAGCGAAGCGGCCCCTGAGTAACATGGCCTTTCTGCAATTACTCAAGCGCATGGGCAGGTCTGACCTTACTGGGCATGGTTTCCGATCTACATTTAGAGATTGGGCAGCCGAGCGGACGCAATTTCCGAGCGAGGTTGCCGAGATGGCTTTGGCCCATTCGGTTAGTAATAAGGTTGAGGCCGCATATAGACGCGGCGATATGTTGGAAAAGCGAAGAAAGATTATGGATGCTTGGGCTGACTATTGCGGGACTATCATGGAGCCGGGCGGCAATGTTGTTTCGATTGGGGGCGGTGCGTAATGGTGAAGCTAGATATCGAGGGAGAGCGGGCAGCTAAATTGCTTTCCGAGGGAAACCCGAAAGCAGCAATTGAAATTTTAAAAGGCGAGGAAGAAGTAAGCCGCGCGTTACGCAATATGCTCGCAGAAATGCTTGATGGCTTCGGTCCGAATAATACTACGCTGGAAATTAAATCCAAAAATGGTCGGATTAAAAAGTCAAATAGTGAGCGAGACTGGAAGGTTTTTCAGGCAGTAGAGCAAGAAATAGAAAAGAGCGGCTGCTCGCAAGACGAAGCTTTTTTAAGGGTATCTAGCACTGGTTTGGAAATGCTCGGTAAGGATGCTGTGCAAAAGGTTTATCAAGCGGTTCAGCGAGCAATTAACGAGAACTATGCACTACAACGGGATGGCTGACGTCGGGCAGCCTTACCAGTCTAACCTTATTGCGGTGCTGGCTAGGAGCATACGTTAGGCATCCTATTCTAATATACGTCCGTTCGCAATCTGCAACCTGACATTATGAGACGGGAGCGCAAAGGTCCGTTGGTGACCCAAAGCGGATAAACGACGTAAGAATTATAGACAGCTTTGTGGGGCCTTGTAGCCCATAGCTTTGTTTACTCGGCCATCACAGGAACCATTAACGTATGGCGAATTGGCATAATATGGCTTAAATGTATAAATTAAGTATTTATGATATTGATGATTTTGAATTTTGCATGCTGAAGGTCTTCGCCAAATTCCTCCCCTTGCTCAACTATGTCCTCATCATCTTCGTGATACCATTCGATAGTAACGGAATTACCCCGCTCCGCTGCATCTTCGAGCATGTTGAATAGCGACATAACAATTCGCGATGACGTGCTGTTGAAGTAGGAAAGCGAAAAGCCGAACCGTATCTTTGAGCCATCTAGCGTCTCGACATAGGCCCGCAGTGTGCTCAGTATCGGTTCATAAAACCTGCTCGCGTCTTCCATATATGACATGCCGCGGAGATCATAGCTGTTGGCAGCAAAATCAAATACAACTTCGGGGGAATTATCAGTTCCGGGAATATTTATATTTTCCAATTTTCGAAATCCTGCGCTTAAACATGTGCAATTAAATAGAAATAAGCATGCTTATCATTAATATCTTTGAAGAAATAATCGAATCGCCCCTTTGCCTTGCGAGCAATATCAACAAAACCAACACCTGCACCTTTACTGCCTTCAGGTACGTCGCCCCTTAAAATTTGTTTATAGAGCGCCTTAAGTTCATCCTCATCTAAAGATTTGATATTCTGAAGATGTCCTTCCAGTCGACTCACATCATCGAGTTGAATGAGATTTCCGCAACAAACGTAATAATCCCCATCCCCATTTCCTACAGCAATAAAACCACGCCTGAGTTCGTTTCCATCTTCCCCATTTTCATCACCAATAACTTCTTGTGAGTAACGAATCACATTCTGCGCTTCTTCAACGAAAATGGCGAAGATTGCTCGAGCGGCATTTCGTTCGGCCTTTGCCATTTCCAGCTTTTGTCTGATTGTCTTACCAATACTGAGCAGAACGTCTTCCGTGATATAGCCTGCGTAACAAAAAATAATCTGCTCATCATTAAGCGACTCTTGGATTTTATGAATTTGGGAAAGATCAGTCATTATTCATTCAGTTCATATCAAAGCCAATCACGGCTATATCATCAAGACGAGGAGCATCTCCCTGATACTCCAGGACGGCTTTTAGTATTGCTTGGCCCTGATTTGCCATAGGCATTTCATGATGTGAGAGAAGTAAATTTTTAAAGCGTGCCTTTCCGAAACGACGGCCATCGGCGCTGTTGATCTGGTCAACTGCACCATCAGTTGTCATGTAGAACTTAGCCCCCAGCTTTGTATCGATAACAGTGGCTTCAAACACCTGATCTTCAGGAACCTCAGGATAACCAATACCCTTTTTGCTGCTGTTGATCTGCGAAACTTCACCCTCGCATATAACAAAGAGATCAAACCGGGCACCTATATACGTCAACCGCCTTTCAAGTGGCTCCAAATAACATACCCCAAGCTCCAAACCATCGTTGGTGTTGGTGTTGGAGCTATCCTGAGATAGTGATTGACGTAATAGTTGATGCATACGCTGAACCAAGGCCTGTACATCGCCAAGTTTGGCTTCAGATAGTGCACGATCTAAGGCGCCTATTGAAATCAAAGTCATAAATGCGCCTGGTACACCGTGTCCCGTACAGTCCCCCAACAATATTAGATAACCACTCCCCCATTTGCCGGTCCAATAGAAATCGCCACCAACCACGTCTCGGGGCTCCCATAAAACGAAATGGTCATTCACTATACTTGATAAAAAGGAAGGATCAGGCAGCACAGCACGTTGAATTCTAGATGCATACTGGATGCTGCTTGAAATAACTTGGAATGCGTCACTGAGCCGCGCTTCCGTTTTCTGGCGCTCTTCAATTTCAGTGCCGAGGTTATGAATGGCTTGCTGCAGATCGGCGGTGCGTTCTTGAACCTGTTCTTCCAGTCGTTCCCGTGCTTGTTCTTCTATTCTCAAGCTACGAACCTTTTCAAGGCCCATGCCAGCCACCATATGGGCGAAATGAACCAAAAACCCCATAATAGCAGGCACCTTCGTATCATCGACCACGGGCACCTCATCCAAGGCACTCATGTAGTCTGACACTGGCAAGTTGAACTCCTTTGCCTGCCTCTCAAAAAAAGTTCTTTCGGCAGGTTTTCGGAGGAATTGTCCAATAAACAAATTGGCTATGTGTTCGCCTTCAATGATGATAGGTGATGCGCAATCCGTCATCCCATTCTTGCAATCGTAAATGGCAAATTGACTGCCTGCATTCAGGTTATTCGCCAATTCTGTGTCACTTTGGATGCAACGGGCACATGTGCCCGGGGTGGCTCGATGAAAGGTTGTGCAAATACGCTGCCAAGGTGATGACGCGAGAACATTGGCATTCAAGTCGATAATAGCCACCGGAACTCCAACAACTGCGTGAAAATCCGTGAATAGCCGATTTACACTTTCCTCCTCAAGAAGTTCTTTGAAAACCTTATATATGAATTGAAACTTCTCAGGCATGCCAGAAACGAAATCAGGCAATTCGGCCAGTGAATCTATTTCGCCTTTTGCAATCCGAATATCACCAACCATCTTGCCAGTCCTTTATCTGTCTTAGACGTGACCTTCCTTAGGATGAATTAACGTCCTTTTTTGAACGAGCTACAAACATTTACTATGAGGACTTTCACATTTTATTAATTGAGGGCGACTAGCTGCTCTTGGCTGAGGCTGTTGAAAAACTCTGAAACCGGCATTTGTGTAGAAATTTATTGCCCTCTGGGCTAGGCCATGCACTCTGGATACGAAGGGACCGGTCAATAATGACGAAACCTCGTCCAGGAGCTGCATAGAGCGTCTCCCATGCCTTTTTCGGCGACCTGTCCTTTGCAAAATTTATTTATCCAAAATCTTGCAATACCCAAACGGCGAGTTTTTCAACAGCCTCAGCCATAAACGGCCAACCCTGTTTCTACTTTTCCATATAGTAATCTAGAGATAAAGTCCTTGCCGGGGCATGTTAGTCCTATTGCTTGCTCTAAATTGCTAAGGACTATGGCCCGTGCTTTCGAGATCGTATTCTAATAATCGCGTTTTTGTTACCGCGTTAATTACGTCATTAATGACGACGTTACCGGCTGCAGCGGTCCCTCATGGCGACATTGAAGTCAATGGCCTTGACGGTTGGGAACACCTGCTCAAGCAGATTGAGACCGAGAAAGAAATCGAACTCATTGCGCATGAACTCCATTACCTTCTTGAGCAGCAGGGTTACATCCTATCATTCCCGAAAGTTGTTAATGAAAAGACAGTTCAGGTCTCATTCGGCCAAATTACGAAAGTAACGGTCGAAGGATTTTCTGAGAATACGTCGGATAAAATGCGCGATTATTTTGCTGCCAACATTAGCGACAAGCCACATGTCAGCGAGATTGATAGGGCTTTGGCTCTTGTGAACGATATTCCGGGTGTTTCGGCGACCGTTGCATTTCGTAAGCATGATGATGGCACCTTCGAGGCCGTAATCACAGGCGCAGAGTCTCACCAGAGCGGTCAAGTCTCAGTGGACACAATGTCGCGGACCTTTTCTGGCGACACACGCTTTCAGATATTCCAAAATTTCAGCTCGGTATTTCAAGGTGGAGATTTGATCCGTCTTCAAGGGTCTTTCGTTGATGCAGATAAAAAGGCCAATCAAAGAAGCGTCTATGGATCTTATATGTTTCCAATCGGCTCCTTCGGCACCTTCGCTGAGGTCAGTGCCGGAGATTTCCAAACGGAAGTTTCAATCGAGGGAACATCCTCGGTCATTACGACGACTTCCGGCTATGTCATATTACCCGCTTCCTCCACAAACCATGATTATCGAGGGGCAATCAGCCAGCTTTACCGTTGGCCATCCAATCACTCGATCTCATGGCAAAGCGAGATACGTCCTCGCCAGCGTGGATTGGAGTGATGACGAAACGGACACCGTTGGTGAAACCAAGAACGTATCTGGTGACGTATCTTTTTTTCAGCGCCAAGAACAACCCAGCGGTCAGAGCTATGCAGGGGGCGTGACCATCGGCGGCGGTCATACAGACTCGTTTCACTCAGAGGAAAGCGGTGACTTCGGATACCTGCAGGGAAGCTTTGGCACCATTCAGCCTCTTACGGCCGTCGCGCCTCAGACCGAGTTGAGAGTGGAACTGTTTGGTCAATTGGGTACGAATAAAACACCGTCATCAAAGCTGATTGGCCTAGGCTCAGAGCAGTTTCTCCGTGGGTATGAAAATGGCGCTTTTGTTGGCGAGACGGGGGCGCGAGGCTCTGTCGAGGTGGCGCATTCTTTCTATTTCCAACGTCAGATCGCTAATCAGATCACACCTCTGGCCTTCATCGACGTTGGCGCGGTGAAAAATGACGCGTCCAATGCAACGAGCATCAGCCGGCCAAAGAGCGATGTTCTGGCAAGTACTGGCTTGGGACTGCGAGCGAACATTGGTTACGGCGCAAGCGCTGAGGGATTTGTTGGCTTCCCCTTGATGGAGGATGCCTCGGGTAACACCCCGGCACCTCGCCTATACATTCGTCTAGCTTGGGGGTGGTGACATGAAACCGTTAAGACATATTGCAATCGCTGCGTTGATTGGAATGGGGATTAGCAATGTCCCAAGCCCTGCGACAGCCGCACCGAATTGTCCGCCTCAGTATCAGGAAATCTGCAAGCAGCTGATAGAGGCGTTAAATGACACCGATAGCGCCCGCGGCGATTTTCAGTGGGATGGAACACACCTTATCGTTGGTGGTGACATCATGCTTGGTAACGGGGTTGGTGGTGACTTTACTTTTTATTCTTCGATCAATCATACGCTCACAGACCATAGAAATGGTAACTTCCAGACGACCAGTAGGGAAAGTATGTTTGGGGCTGATTACTTCCCGCACCTCCTCAACCAGGTTGTGACGGCCTCACAGGGCGGTCAAAGGGTATATCTCCATCTCTTTCAAGGATTCAATACTTTCAAGGATGTCAGCGTGTCAAATACGCCGATCCTCGCTCCCCCAACACCAACTGTTACCCAGCAGGCTGTGCCACAGCCTGTCCCTCCGTCACAGTCTGCATCTTCGCCAACCAAGGCCCCCGATCAGATGGTGTTTTCAGCGCCATCTCAGGTCACAACGGGATACAATCCTTATAACGTTCCTGCCCCGGCACAGCAGCTTACGCCGTCGCCCGCTCCTCAACCCAATTTGACTAACAGTGCACCTAAAAATCAGCCGAAAAGCGTTTCAGTGACGCATAGCCTCAAGAGCCATAGCGGTCAGAAAATTGATAAGCTTAATGTTAATTATCATTTTGTGACCAAAACCGCTGGGAGCCTTATCGAAAGCGAAGAACGAGCCTACCTCTTTGACAGCAATGATCATGTCTGGAGTTGCAAAATCTCTGGCCTAGGCGCGCGTCGAATGCCTTCAGGCGATGGCAATCATCAAATCCAAGGCCATGTAGAAACATTGCAGTTTCGTTCGGTCCACGTTGCACACATTCCCGGCAATCACCCAATGCATTCCGGCTGCCTGGTCTCTGTGCAGCAATAAAGGGCCGCTTTGGGTCATGATCGGACCTCGGCGGTCCTGCCTGATATCGTCCGCTTACAGCTTATGAGCGGACGCGATGCCGCGGCTTCTAGCTGGTCCGCTACTAGCCGAGGCTGTTGAAAAACTCCGTTGAACGCAGCAAGTGATCGTGATTCCTTTGTTCTGACAGGACTGGACAGGGGAATGATGATGTTGGGCGAACGAGTTGGGCAACAAGATCGTCTGTTCTATGAGTTTGATCTCGACGACCGGATACCATCTGATCATCTTTTACGTCACCTCGATGCCGTGCTTAATCTTAGTTGGCTGCGCACCGAACTCGCACCGTTTTACAGCCACACAGGTCGTCCTTCGATCGACCCAGAACTGATGATCCGGATGCTCTTGGTTGGCTATTGCTATTCAATCCGATCCGAACGCCGCTTGTGTCAGGAAGTTGAACTCAACTTGGCCTATCGGTGGTTTTGCAGGCTGGGGCTTGAGGATGCCGTTCCCGATCACTCGACCTTTTCGGTCAATCGCCACGGTCGATTTCGCGACAGTGATGTTCTGCGTTCCGTGTTCGAAGACGTGGTTCGCCGCTGCATGGAAGCTGGGTTAGTAAGTGGTGAAGGCTTCGCCGTTGACGCCAGTGTCATTGAGGCCGATGCCAGCCGCTTTGCGCGGATCGAAGGTTCACAAGTTGACTGGACGGATGAACAGCAAGCTCAGCGGCCTGTCAGGGAATATTTAAAAGCCCTGGATAGCGCACATTCGCCAACTAACCCAGAACGCAAACCCAAGGCGCTATCGCCCACCGACCCCACCGCCGCGTGGACGGCGCGGGGGCGTAACAAAGTGATGTTCGGCTATAGCCTCAACTATCTCATCGATATGGAAAATGCGGTCGTTGTTGATGTCGAAGCCACCCCGACGCGCATCTCCAAGGAGGTCGAAGCGACCGAGACAATGATTGAACGCACCGCAAATATATTTGGCATCAAACCAAAATGCATCGCTGGTGATGTGGCCTACGGCACAGGCAAGTTACTCGGCTGGTTGGTCCGGCGTGGGATTGAGCCTCATGTACCCGTCTGGGATAAGGGTAAGCGGGATGATGGTAGCCTCTCCCGGGCTGACTTCGCGTTCAACCCCGAGGATAACGTTTATGTTTGTCCCAAAGGCAAGGTACTCACGACCACCGGCACAGTTCACGATGGCAATACACTCTTATATAGATCATCAAAGCGAGACTGTGATCTATGTCCGATGAAACCTAAATGTTGTCCACGCAGCCCATCGCGAAAAGTACCCCGCGACATTAACGAAGCCGCTCGTGATCACGCCCGATCCCTCAATGGCGGCGAGGCCTATAGTCATTCTGCCCGGGATCGCAAAAAGATCGAGCGGTTATTTGGTGAAGCAAAGCGATGTTTAGGTATGACGAGACTGCGCTTGCGCGGCTTGAGCGGTGCGAAAGACGAATTCCTGCTCACCGCGACGGTGCAGAACCTTAAACGGCTGGCAAAACGCGCCTCAAGGTCGCCACCACGGCAGGTTATGGCATGAACTATGTGCAAAAAACCCGAAGCAAATAGACCGCAAATACACATCCCGCCCCGGCCTTCGCCAGAGGCGGAGAGGAAAGGTCCGCTTCTAATAATAGAGAACATTAAAAATCGCTTCTGAGCAGAGTTTTTCAACAGCCTCGGCTATAAGCGGACGCTAAATCAGATGCGCATATTGGTCTGCTACTGACCCGGAGCGGTTGTGCTTTCCTTTCCTTTTGCTAGTTTGATATATTTATTAACTAGTAAAATTGGTTGCAGCGATCCTCTGGTTGGCGCTCGCAATGCTTTTTTGTTTTTTCTATTAGGGTGTGCGACATAGTGAAATATCGAAACTTTGGCAAATTCTTTTGCATCGCCATTGCTGTTATGTCTCATGCATCAAATGCCGATGCATCGGAGATCAGAGTTGAAAATTGCACTGTCAGCGGCGCTACCCAACTCTCTGACGAAGCTATAGGTGCATTTCTGACACCCATCATTAAAGACGGCCTTTATCCAACGAATTGTGCACAAGCAGCGTATGCACTCGAAGCAAAGCTCCGCGAGGCTGGCGCATTCGCAGCCCGGGTTTACATCGAACCCGCCGACAGCACGCCAAATATTATGCTTCGCGTTGTCGAAGGACGCCTGGCAAAGGATGGCGTCAAACTAGGTCGGTCCAGCGCCCGCGTTGACGATAGTGTGATCCTCGATCAGACAACCCATACGCTTGAGCCCGGATCAACGCTGACCGGAGATAAGTACGAACGCTCCATTCTGCTGTTAAACGATTTACCGGGCGTCGATGGATCCGAAGCCAAAATCTATCCCGCAGAAAAAACTGGTGAAGCGAATTTCGAGGTTCACCCTCAAGACGGTAAACTGGTTGAAGGTCACGTATATTCAGATAATTTTGGTAGCGCCTTCACCGGCGAATACCGCGCCGGGGTAACGATGGATATCAATAGTCCATTCCGGAAGGGTGAAAAGTTCACGTTTGGCGCAAACGTCACTGATATGGGCACCTATTATCTATCCATGGACATCAGCCTACCGCTCTCCAACAACGGTCTTCGCGGCGGCGTTGCGGCGAGCGCCCTGGATTACCGAACCGAGGAATCTGATAACCTGCGGGGATATTCGCGGGAAGGCTCTGCTTATCTCCACTACCCGATTATTCGTTCCCGGCAGACAAATCTTCATGGCGAGGCACGTATTGGCCGGGAGAGCATGAAAGACGAGGACGACGCCTCGACGGTCACCGATCGCTATGTTGATACGGCTCATCTCACTATTTCCGGGGACCGCGCAGATGGTGCTCTCGGAGGCGGCACCAGCAAGCTCAGCCTTGAAGGTGTCATCGGTTATCTTGATCTGGGTGGTTATGAGCCGTACCGGCAGGAAGATCAGAAGACGGCCCGTACCAACGGTCAATTTTCCCGATTGGTATGGAACTTATCACGGCTCCAACATATCAGTGGCCCCTGGCAAAGTTATGTCGAGGTGGCGGGACAATTTAGCGGCGAACCTGCCGGACGACAGTGGAAGAAAATGGGTAAAACCGGTTACTGGACGCCTTGATGCGCAATGATGAGTGGCGGGCGTGAGGTCAGCGGCTTTATGGTAAATCTCCCGCGTGCCTGTGGTCCGCAAAGAAATCTGGATACCCAATGGCAAAACATCCACGCCTTTTCTGGCGAAAATGGGCCAGCGAATACCGCCCGCAAAGGTGCCGATAACGTGATTACCGCGCTGGATCGACAGCAGGATACCCTCGTCGGCGGAAAGTGGTTTGCTACGTCATGCAATGGTGAAAGCGCGCAAGGTCGCTGTGGTCGCTGCCATCGTCAGCAAATCCAGTTTATCTCAGCAATGGCAGTCAGGCGGGCGTGATAACTCTCTGCGGTGACTGGAGAGCGCAAACTAAATCTATGATTTCTTCAGGAGTTCTTGATCGCTATTTCGGCCTGATTTCACGCCGCATAATTCTGCAGCTAACGTCACGTCCGTCCCTCAACGCTGGCGTATCGCAATCGGTAGGTAAAACAGCGGCGCTCTGCAAAATTTCACCGCTCATCAGCCAGCGCCTGCCGTCGATAAAGAAGAAAACGCGCGCGCAGGTCAGCGTTAACCAGCACGTCTGGCGCAGCACTGCGCTGCAGGTCGCGTAGTGCCAGCGCCAATCAGGTAGTCGGTCTATTCCTGCACCACGGTAACCATCCACCAGTGTGCGTTTTGATAGAATATGTCTTATCGAATTTATCGCTACTCTCAGCCGCACCGACCGAGAAGCGCGACCTCGATTATCGGACGGCAACCTGTTCTTTGTTGTGTTCTGCCTGCCCCACGCGCGCGCGCGCGCGCCTGCGCGCGCGTTTTGTTTTGAGTTTTGTTTTGAGTTTTCTGCCAGAAGGTGACGAACGAAGAAAGGTGGTCACCGTCATTCTTCACGCAGTGTTCGCGTGAAAGTAATCACAGCAACCACGCCTGTTCATATCAACGGGTTACAGCAGTTTAACCACACCGTCTCCGACAGACACCACCATAACGCCCAGTGCATTCTGGCGCCGCCAGCCATCATACCTGCTTCATAAGTTCTGGCGTCGCAGCAGTCGGTTCCCGTCCCACTGCCGAATGCCGTCATCGCACCAACGTTGTTACCGGGGCATGCCGCCAATGGGCCTGCACGCGCCCACCCTGATCAGCATGTCGATGTATATCATCCAACGAAGGCAGGCGTTTACAGCTACAGTGATGCACACAAGATCGGTGACCCGTCATTCCATCTGGTCGTCGTAGGATTTAAAGAGCCGGAGTAATTTCCGCTCCTGGCTAGAAGCAGCCGATCTCAGCGATGCTAATTTCCGTCGGCTTACGGTCCCGAAGCAGTCTTTCGCGCTTTGGGACGATTTAATAGGTAAAAAACCCTCTTAGTTTACGACCAATCTTAATTCGCTACCGTTTGCTCCATTGGGTTTACGAACCAACCCGAATTGAGGCGACTATGCCCGCGACACAAACTCTTTTACCCGAACACAAACAACAAAAGCCGATTAAGCATACTCCGCGTTCTTTTGAACGTGCCAACTGGCGTGTGAATGACTTCCTCTCCGCCATTTCCATAATATCCCTCTGCACAAGGTGGTCAGCCCGCAAGCTCAGTCGGACGGGCCACCAAGGGCTTTTGTGCGTCTGGTTTAGTGCCCGCTGCCGAGGCTGCCTGTCTTGACGTTGTAATCGACGGCAAGGCCGTAATCCGGATCATCGTCGGAATCGATCATCAGCTGTCCGGCGCGGTTCAGTAACCGGTGGCAATCGCGTGACAGATGGCGGAGCTGCAGGCTTTTTCCGTGAGCCTCGTACTTCGAGGCCATGGACTCAATGGCCTGTAGTGCGGACTGGTCGACGACGCGGCTGTTCATGAAATCGACGATGACCAGCCCGGGGTCGCCGGCCGGGTCGAAAACTTCGGCAAAGCCGTCGACAGAACCGAAGAACAGCGGTCCCTCGATGCCGTAAACCTTGGCCCCTTCTGGCGTTGCGTGTGTCTTGGCGTGAATGCGCTTGGCGTTGTTCCAGGCATAGGCCAGCGCCGAGACGATGACGCCGACGACGACCGCGACGGCCAGATCGGTGATGACCGTGACGGCGGTGACCAGCAGCATGACGAAGGCATCGGTCAGGGGGATCTTGCGCAGGATCGTGATGCTCTGCCAGGCAAAGGTGCCGATCACCACCATGAACATGACCCCGACCAGCGCGGCCAGCGGGATTTGTTCAATCAGGCCGGAGGCAACCAGAATGAAGGCCAGCAGGAACAGGGCTGCGGCAATGCCGGACAGGCGATAGCGGCCCCCCGACTTCACGTTGATCATCGACTGGCCGATCATCGCGCAGCCACCCATGCCGCCGAAAAATCCGGTTATCGTGTTGGCGAGGCCCTGGGCCACGCATTCCTGAGAGGCACCGCCCCGTTTGCCGGTGATCTCGCCGACGAGGTTGAGGGTCAGCAGACTTTCGATCAGGCCGATGGCGGCGAGGATCAGCGCATAGGGGAAAATGATTTTGAGGGTTTCCAGCGTCAGCGGCACCATCGGCAGGATGCGGTGGCGGCAGGCCCCCTTCGATGGATGCCAGATCGCCGACGCGTGGGCACGTTGATATCGAAGGCGATGACGATCCCGGCAACGATGGCAATGGCTGCGAGCGGTGCAGGCAACGCGCGGTCGTCGTCAGCTTCGGCACCAGCCAGATGATCACCATGGTCAGGGCGACCAGTCCCAGCATCGTCGCCAGCGGCACGCCGCTCATCGAGACACTGCACGCCGTCGGCGTCCGGTATCTGGAATTGGGTCATCTGTGCCAGAAAGATGATGATCGCGAGACCGTTGACGAACCCCATCATCACGGGATGGGGTACCAGGCGAATGAATTTGCCGAGATGCAGCACACCGGCCAGAACCTGCATGATTCCCATCAGGACGACGGTGGCAAACAGGTACTCGACCCCGTGCGCCGAGACCAGTGCGACCATGACCACAGCCAGCGCCCCGGTGGCACCTGAAACCATGCCCGGGCGCCCGCCGATCAGGGCCGTGACCAGGCCGACGATAAACGCGGCATACAACCCGACCAGCGGATGAACCCCGGCAACGAATGAAAACGCCACGGCTTCCGGAACCATCGCCAGCGCGACGGTCAATCCTGACAGCACCTCGGTCTTGATCAGTGCCGGTGACAATGGAAACAGCTGTCCCGCATTACCGGAAAAAGAAAAGTGATCCGCGAGGACCGCAAGCATGGGCTTGGTCACGTTGTTTGTGTTCCAGTCTTTGGGAAATGACAGTTGCGCCCTTGGTAAAGCATTTATGCTGCATTGCAACAAATAATGTCCCCAACGCCTTTTGATGAAAGCGCCCTGTCAAAAATGACCGTTTATGAAAGCGAATGTCATTAAAATGTAAGATAATTTACATTTGACAGGCTTCTGACTATTCTGCTCATGATGATCACACAGGCAGACGAGGGGCCGATGGCTGAACCTTTGCGACCCGGCATCAACGATCGCCAGCAGGAGATCATCAATCTCGTGCGTGAGCGGGGATACGTCTCCATCGATATGCTGGCTGAGCGTTTCGGGGTATCGCAACAGACCGTCAGGCGCGATATCATCTTTCTGAGCGAGCAGGATCTGGTGCAGCGTCATCATGGCGGTGCCGGTTTGCCTCCGGGGACCGACCGGCTCGCCTATTCAATCGCAAAGATCCGCAACGCGCACACGAAAAAGCCGCCATCGGCCGGGCCATCGCCGAGCAGATTCCAAACGGGGCATCGTTGTTCATCGACATCGGCACGACCATGGAATCGGTCGCCGAAGCCCTGCTGGGCCATCAGGGTCTGCGCATCATCACCAATCACATCGGTGTTGTGTCGATGCTGTGCGAGCATACGGATTTCGAAATCATCCTGACCGGCGGGCTGGTCAGAAACCGGGATCGCGCCATCACCGGCGAGGCCACGACCGAGTTTCTCCGCAAATTCCGCGTCGGCTTTGGCATCTTCGGCATCGGCTCGTTGACCGAGGACGGGCAACTGCTGGATTATCATTACCGCGATGCGCAGGCATCCAGGGCGGCGCTCGAAATCTCGCGCGTCAAATTCGTCGGCATCGATCATTCCAAGTTCAAGACAGATGCGATGATGCCGTTCGCCCATGTTTCGGAAATCGACGGCATCTTCACCGACCGTCAGCCACCCGCGGAAATCGCCGAAGTGATCAGGAGCAGCGGCTCGACACTGTACGTGGCCAGAGAAACCCTGGCGGCTGAAAGCGCCTGAGGATCTGATTCTACGCAAGCATGTTCCTTAATTGACATAAAATGTAAGAAAATTTACATTTAACAGCGATAAAAGCGACACACTCTGTGTGTACGCCAATGAAAGGCCGAAACCGGCCACGGAAACATTCAGGACAGGCGAGGCCCAGACCCATCATGTCGGCGATCGAACTGAGCAGCATCACCAAGCGGTGGGGCGACACTGTCGGCGTCGATGATGTCTCGTTTCGCGTTGAGGATGGCACGTTTGCGATCCTGCTGGGCCCTTCTGGCTGTGGCAAATCGACGACGCTCCGCATGATTGCCGGACTTGAAGACGTCAGTGAAGGCACCCTGACGATCGGCGGCCGGGATATGACTCTCGCCCAACCGGCCGAGCGCAGCCTGTCGATGGTCTTTCAGTCCTATGCGCTGTTCCCGCATCTGAACGTGGAAGAAAACATCTTGTTCGGCCTCAAGGTTCGCAAGACGCCGGCTGATGAACAGAAGACGCGGCTGGCCCGTGTCGCCGATATCGTCGGTCTGTCCGGCCTGCTTGACCGCAAACCCTCACAATTATCCGGCGGACAGCGACAGCGCGTCGCGCTGGCCCGCGCCATCATCGCCGAACATTCGATTTGTCTGATGGACGAGCCGCTCTCCAATCTGGATGCGAAACTGCGCCAGGAGATGCGGGTCGAAATCCGCGCCCTGCAACAGCGCCTGAAAATGACCGTCGTATACGTGACCGCACGACCAGGCCGAAGCCATGACCATGGCCGACAAGGTGATCTTGCTGAATAACGGCAAGATCGAGCAGGAAGGCGCGCCTGATTTTCTTTACGACAAACCCGCGACCGCTTTTGCCGCCGCGTTTATCGGCACACCGCCGATGAATTTGCTGAATACGCTCAAAGGGCCAGGCGGTCTCACGATTGATGGCGCTTCGGATACGCCCGTTCTGGCGGCAACGGACAAGCCGGTGACGTTCGGTATCCGCCCGGAACACATCCGGATTTCTGATGATCACGGCATCGACGCTGAGTTGATATCAGCCGATTATCTGGGCTCTGAGACAATTGTTGCGGCCAGCATCGGCACGCAGAACATCCTTGTTCAGGCCCCCGGTCATATCAAGGTGCCGCATCCGATCAAGACCCGGCTGTCGTGGCAGGCGGAACATGTTCACGTATTTCATGCCGATACCGGCAAACGAGACGATACCGTCAGGGCTTTGGAATTCTGAAACTTTGACGAAAGCATACCCGTGTCGCCCAGCATTAAGAGGCGCGGGAAGGGAGAGAAGGCCGAAGGTTCGGCCGTCTGATTTAACAGGAGTAGCAAGCATGTTTACCAAACTGAAACGCTCAGCCGGGAAACTGGCTTTGGCCCTGGCGCTCTGTCTTGGCCTGACATCGACGGCCTCGGCCATCGAACTGACGATGTATTACCCGGTCGCCGTCGGCGGCGCGCTGACGAAAATCGTCGACGGACTGGTTGCCGACTTCATGAAGGCAAACCCCGACATCAAGGTCAACGCGATCTATGCCGGTAACTACAATGATGCCCGCATCAAGGCGCTGGCAGCGTTGCAGAGCGGTGAGCCGGCCCAGACCTCGGTCATGTTCTCGATCGATATTTACGAATTGATCGAACAGGGCGCGATTGTACCTTTCGACGATGTCGTCAAGACGGCAGAAGACAAAGCATGGCTGAAAAGCTTCTATCCGGCGCTGATGGAAAACGGCAAGACCCAGGGCAAGACCTGGGGTATCCCGTTCCAGCGTTCGACAATTGTCATGTATTACAACAAGGACGCATTCCGCGCTGCCGGTCTTGATCCTGAAAACCCGCCGGCAACATGGGACGAACTGGTTTCCGCTGGCAAGAAACTGACCAAGAAGAGCGGCGGCAACGTCGAACAGTGGGGCGCGATGATCCCGTCGACCGGTTATCCGTACTGGATGTTCGGCGCACTGGCCATGCAGAACGGTCAGACCCTGATGAACGGTGACGGCAATACGACCTACTTCAATGCACCGGCAACGGTCGAGGCCTTGCAGTATTGGAAAGACCTTGGTGAAAAGCACGGCATCATGCCGTCCGGCACCATCGAATGGGGTACATTGCGTCAAAACTTCCTTGAGGGCAAAACCGCGATCATGTGGCACTCGACGGGTAACCTGACAGCGGTCAAGGATAACGCCAAGTTCGATTTCGGCGTTGCCATGCTGCCGGCCCAGAAGCGTCGCGGCACACCGACCGGTGGCGGTAACTTCTATCTCTTCAAGAAAAGCACTGCCGAAGAGAAGGCCGCGTCACTGAAACTGATCAAGTTCCTGACGCAGCCTGCGCAGACTGCCGAATGGAGCATCAAGACGGGTTATCTGGCGACGGGGCCCGATGCTTATGCAACGGATGCGCTGAAAGCCTATGTGAAGGAATTCCCGCCGGCTGCGGTTGCCCGCGACCAGCTTGAATTCGCCACGGCCGAGTTGTCGACGTATCAGACGGGCCGGGTCCGCAAGTTGCTCGACGATGCCATTCAGGCCGCGTTGACCGGCAGCAAGTCGCCGGCTGAAGCGCTCGGCGATGCGCAGAGCCAAGCCGACAAGCTGTTGAAAAAGTACCGTTAACAGCGGCAAACTTGCCCCCGGGAATCACCAGCACGGTGGTTCCCGGGGGTGCCGCCCGTTAACGGGACTATTGTTCAGGTCAAAAAATAAATGAACTGCCGCATCACACGATTGCAGATTTACGGCTGGTTGCTGCTGATGCCGGCTGCCATTTTTTTGATCGCCTTCACGTACTACCCGACCGTCGCAACATTGGCGAAAAGCCTGTTCTCGCAAGGCACGGCGCTGAAGCCTTCCAAATTCGTCGGTCTCGATAATTTCGCCTATATGCTTGATGATGATGTGTTCTGGAAGGTTGCCTGGAACAATGTCATCTATGCTGCCGGCACCATCCCGGTTTCCATTGCCCTGGCGTTGTTGATGGCAATCTGGGTCAACGGCCGATTGCCGATGAAGTCGCTGGCAAGGATGAGCTATTTCACGCCGACCGTGCTGCCGATGATCGCCGTCGCCAACATCTGGCTGTTCTTCTTACACGCCACGATATCGGCCTACTTGATCAGGTCTCCAGAGAATTCGGTTTTGCCAGTCATAACTGGCTCGGTGATCCCGATACGGTGCTGGGCTGCATCATCGTGATCACGATCTGGAAGGAAGCCGGCTTCTTCATGATCTTCTATCTGGCGGCATTGCAGACCTTGCCGCCCAGCTTCGGCGGAGGCCGCGGCGATCTGGAAGGTGCCAGCCGCTGGTATTATTTCCGCCGCGTCATGTTCCCGTTGTTGATGCCGACGACGCTGTTCGTGCTGATCAATGCGGTGATCAATTCCTTCAAGCTGGTCGATCAGTTGTTCATCCTGACCAAGGGCGGTCCGGATAACGCCAGTTCGCTGTTGCCCTGCCGTGGATCGTCGGCACGAGCGCTGCCTGCAGTTCGGCCATCGATCAGGCCGACGCATCAACGCTGACGGTGGCGCTGAAAAGCTGGACGCTGCTGCTCGCCCTCGATCGCCGTTCGTCCAGCACTGCTTGCTGGCTCGAGCGCAGGTACGCATTATCAGATGAGCGGCATGCATCACCCGCGCCGATCCCATGCACCGAAGGGCTGAGCCGCTCACGCTGGAAAACCTGGCGGCGCATGGGCCCTGCTCGCCCTGGATGCTGTGAGAGCGCCGCCGCTGGCCCATGCGCGCTGGAGCGGCCTTCCACCCGACCTGAATACGCCACCCGGCTCGAGCTGACCGCGCCGCTGACGCGCTGGGCACCTCCAGCGTCGCCTGGGACCGCGGCGCCCTTCGCGCGCTATTTCCTCAACACCTTCATCCTGGTGACGCCGGATCTGGCGCCTGCAGCTCGTCCTCGGCACGCCGGCGGCCTATGCGCTGCGCCCGACTAGGAGTTTCCGGGGCCAGTCGATTGCGTTCGCCTTCGCGCTGATCCTGGCCCAGTTCATGATCATGCCGGACGCGCTGATCGTCGAGAACTACCGTGACCATGAGCGAAGCCTGGGCCTCGTCGGTACGATAGACGGGTATCGGCCTTGCCGTACATGGCCAGTGCGTTCGGCATTTTCCTGCTGCGCCAGACCTTCAAGACCATCCCCAAAGAGCTGGAGGATGCGGCACGGGTCGAAGGTTGTTCCAGATTGCAGATCCTCTGGAAGGTCTACGTGCCCTTGGCGCGGCCGACGTATGTCGCTTATGGCCTTGTCTCGGTCAGCTATCACTGGAATAACTTCCTGTGGCCGCTGGTCATCACCAATTCCGTCAACACACGACCGCTGACGGTCGGTCTGGCGATCTTCGGTGCGCCGGAATCAGGCGTCGACTGGTCGATCATCACGGCGGGAACCCTGCTGGCGGTGGCACCGTTGCTGATTGCGTTTCTGTTGTTCCAGCGCCAGTTCGTGCAGATTCATGCGGTGATCAAGTAATGGGCGATGTGAATTTCGATGCCGATCTGCTGATCATCGGCGGCGGCATCAACGGCGTCGGGCATTGCCCGTGATGCGGCAGGCCGGGGCCTCAGCGTCGTGCTGTGCGAGAAGGGTGATCTTGCCGGTGCGACCTCATCAGCCAGTACCAAGCTCATCCATGGCGGATTGCGCTATCTGGAGCATTACGAATTCAAATTGGTCCGGGCCGCGCTCCGGGAACGCGAAGTGCTGCTCAATGCGGCGCCACATATCGTCCGCCCGCTGCGTTTCATCCTGCCGCAAAGCCCGGGTGTCAGGCCGGCCTGGCTGATCCGGATTGGTCTGTTCCTGTATGATCATCTGGGTGAACGGAAACGGCTGGCCGGTTCCGGGTCACTGAATTTGACCGGTACGCCCTATGGCGCACCGCTGAAACCCGCCTTGCAGAAAGCTGCCTATTATTCGGATTGCTGGGTCGATGACAGCAGGCTAGTCGTGCTCAATGCGCTGGATGCGGCAGAGCGGGGGGCGCAAATCCTGACCCGGACGGAATGTGTCCATGCCGCACCCGAGCCGTCCGGCAAAGCCTGGCAGGCAACGTTGCTGGATCATCGGGATGGTGCGCAGAAACACATCCGTGCCCGTGTCGTCGTCAATGCCGCCGGGCCTTGGGCTGAGCGTTGCCTGGCCGATGTTTTGGAAGGCTTGCCGGTAACGTCCATGCGGCTGGTTCGGGGCAGCCACATCATCGTTCCCAGCCTGTTTGATCACGACAGCGCCTATATCTTTCAGAACCCGGACCGCAGGATTGTTTTCGCCATTCCCTATCAGCAGGATTTCACGATGATCGGTACCACTGACGCAGATTTTGACGGCGATCTGGATGCGGTGGCGATTTCTGCCGGTGAAGTGGATTATCTGTGTGAAACCGCGAACCGCTTTTTCGACAAGCCTGTTTCCAAAGACGATATCGTCTGGTCATTTTCCGGTGTTCGTCCGTTGCTGGGTGACGATGCGGATCAGCCCGATCAGGTCACACGCGATTACCGGCTTGATCTCAGAAATACGACAAGCGGGGCCGCGGCGCTGTCTGTGCTGGGCGGCAAGATCACCACGTACCGCAAGCTTGCCGAGCAGGCTGTCAGCAAGCTCGATGCGATCTTCAACACCGGCAAAGGCGCATGGACGGCAACGGCATCGCTGCCGGGCGGGGATATCCCCGGCGCCGATATCGACGCTTTTATTGCGGCAACGGCGCGTGATTACCCCTGGCTGGCGGATGATCTGCTCGACCGCTATGCACGGTCCTATGGGACTCGCCTCGCCGCCCTGCTGGAAGGTGTGAGCGACATGGAGGGGATGGGTGATGAATTATGCCCGGGGCTTTATGGTCGCGAAGCCCGGTATCTGGTTGATCATGAGTGGGCAATGACGGTTGAGGATATTCTGTGGCGGCGGACCAAGCTCGGCCTGCGCGCCGATCCTGGTGACAGCGCACGCCTGCAGGCATGGCTTGATGCCAATGAAGTCCAGGAACAGAAAACACGCATGACCGGCGGTGCTGCATGAAGCCGATCTCAAGTATGCCGGCAAGCGCACGCCGGGCGATCCAGGGCGTGTTTACCGACGTGTCGACGACACACTGACCACGTCCGGGGCGATTGACGGCGGCAGCCTGCACGGCGATGGAACGGCTGCAGGCGGCCGGGATCGCCGTGGTGCTCCGTCGCCGGACGGCCTGCCGAGGTGGTGCGATCATATTGCCCGCATGTGGCCGGTTGGCGGCGTCGGCGGGAACGGCGCTTTTTACTTCCATTACGACAGGCAAAGCCGTCGCATGATCCGGCGCTATGTCGACGCGGATGACGTCCGCGCCCGTAACCGGGAGCGGCTGGCCGCACTCGGCCGACGCATTGTCGCTGACGTGCCGGGCTCGGCGATCTCGGCGGATCAGATGTACCGCGAAACCGATCTCGCCGTTGATTTTTCCGAGGATGTGGCACCCCTGCCAGCCGAAAGCATTGACCGGATTGTCGCGATCCTGACCGAGGCCGGTGTCACCGCCAAAGTCAGCTCGATCCACGTCAACGGCTGGTTCGGCAGCTACGACAAGCTGACGATGAGCAGAATTGTTCGCCAGTGATTGTCTGGGCATTGATCTTGACCACGACCGAACAGGATTTCGTCTTCACCGGCGATTCACCGAACGACGGGCCGATGTTTGCATTCTTCAGCAATTCGGTCGGTGTTGCCAACGTCAGGGATTTTGAAGACCGCCTGACCAACCCGCCCGTTTATATAACGGCGGGTGAGGGCGGTGCCGGATTTTCCGAAGTCGCCAATCTGCTGATTGCGGCGAAAAATGAAACGGTGGAGAACTCATGACCAGTGTGTTGACCTGGAACATCCAGTGCGGCAAGGGCGTCGATGAACGCGTTGATCTGCCGCGGATCGCCATGATTATCCGGGCCATGGCAGATGTCGATATCATTTGCCTGCAGGAGGTATCCCGCTTCAATCCTGATCTTGATAAGGGTATCGGTGCTGATCAGGTGGCTGCGCTGGCGGCCCTGTTTCCGGAATACCTGCCGGTTTTCGGCGCGGCGCTGGACCGTGAAAATGGTGCCGGTCCGCGCAAGCAGTTCGGCAATATGATTCTCTCCCGCCTGCCGGTAACGCAGATCTTCAACCATCCATTACCGCAACCGGCGCCTGAAACACCCTGCAAACACATGCCGCGCCAGGCGCTGGAAGTCGTCATCGCGAGGGATGGCAGTCCGTTTCGGGTAACCGTCACGCATCTGGAATATCACAGTGCCGATCAGCGCATGGCGCAGGTAGAACGCTTGTGTGTGATCCAGCGGGAAATCATGGCGAACAGTGCCTATGCCGATTATGCACCCAGATCAGGGCCTTATGCCGCCATCGCCAGACCGGTCAGCAGTATCATCTGCGGTGATTTCAATTCGGCACCCGACGATCCGGTTTATAATCACCTGAGCACAGGGATCGATGGCGGCTATCACGACGCATGGCGCACGGTGATGGGAAGTGCACCGCATGCACCGACGTGTGGTATCCATGATCACGCACAATGGCCCGAAGGGCCGCACTGCAGGGATTTCTTTTTCATCACCAGCGATCTTGCGGGTACGGCGAGCCACATCACCGTCGATGAAGTCACGGCAGCGTCAGATCACCAGCCCGTTCTGCTGGTTCTTGACGACTGAAGCTTCTTCAATTCATTGACGTCAGAAATAAGTTGATCGTCGCGGTTCTTAAACTGCGGTATATTCAACCTGTTTCGCTGATTCTATGAATATTGGCCAAAAAACAGGCCATCAATACGGGACGCATTCAATGACCGACGAAAAAGACATCAACCGTGCGCGTATGGCAATGCAGCAGGCACTCCGGGGCATAAACCGGGAGATCATTCACGCGCAGGTGCCCGAACTTCATCTTGAGACACTCAAGCCATTTTTCACGTTGGTCGCCAAGGCACGCGGCCTGTACATCAAGAAGCTTCTGGAGATTGCCAACTCATCGGGAAGCAAGATGCCGTCCGATGAGCAGGTCAAGGAATTGAGCCTGCTGCGGCGGTCTTATGACGAACTGCTGAACGGCGGGCACATCATCGAAACGGCGATTGAGCGCGGCTACATCGACGTCGACAAGGTCCGCTAGGGGTCGTTTATCAAATCGGGGCCGGGGTTATCCCGCGTCAATGCGGCATAACCCCGGATTGCCCGTTCAGACCGCGCCGGCGTATTCGCCACGCGCCGGGTAGTTTTTCTCAATCGCGAAATCAAGCGCCGACAGCAGCTCGGAAAAGTGCGGCCGTACAAACGGCATGGTCTGCACCGAGCCGTAATACAGTGCGGTATCCGGTGTCACCATGAACAGGCCCGGTTCCGAGAACAGAGCTGGCTCTTCGATACCGATCGATGTCTTGCCGCGACCGGTCGAAATATACAGGCCCCATTCTTTGGCCTTGGCGAGCGACAGGTCGTAGCCGAAGCGCAGGGCTTTCGCTGAAATTTTTTCCTGCATGCCGCGGGTGCGCTCTTCACCGTCCGAACTGATAGCGATCGTCTTGACGCCGCGCTTGGCAAATTCTGGTGTAAGCTTTTCCAGCTCGGTCAGGTAGTTGGCGCAGAGCGGGCAATGCAGTCCGCGGTAAAAACAGACGACCGTACCGCGTTCGCTGTTGTCGCCGGCGAGATCGAACGTGCCGTGATCGAGGGTTTTCAGATTAAGCGCCGGGACTTTTTGACGTGGCATAAGCATGCGGAAACTCCGTGAATTCAAAAAAGTGGGTTTACTGACTGGATCGCACTCTATCAGGTGATATAATCGATTTATTATCAAAAATCTGATCGGAACACCTGTCATGCAGTATGACCGCTTATCAGCATTATTCCAGCGCTTCAGTCTCAGGGTTACCCTGTGCGAGACCGGGCAAGGGAATATGCGGGTGCTGGGCGCCATCGAAGACGGCACACCCACCCGGGTCATTTTTTCGCCGTCGGGGCGGGCTGTTGCCGAGCCGGTTGGCGAGAAGGTTCTGATCGAGGCCGAGGTTGACTGGGGCGGTGCCGCCAACCCGTTGCTGGCGGCGTTGCCGTCGACATTGGCGTTACCGGTCCATGATCCCGACACGGTGCTGCTGTTGCAGGTTTTTCTGGCCGAAGCGAACGGTGCCCGATGTGGCTCCGGATCGGCATTGAGCCGTCTGGCTGAAGTGTTGGTGATCCGCATTCTGCGCACGCAGATCGAACGCGGGTCGGCTGAACCCGGCCTGATCGCCGGCCTTGCCAATCCCAAGATCAGCAGGGCCATCGTCGCCATGCACGATGATCCCGGCAAGCCCTGGCGATGGATCGATCTGGCGGCGCTGTCCGGGGAATGTCGCTGAGCCGTTTGCGACGTCTTCCGCGAACAGGTTAATCTGACGCGCCGCAAGCGTATCTCCGGCATTGGCGCATGGTTCTGGCAAGACGGGATCTCGATGGCGGTGCCCGCGTGCAGGCGGTGGCCAGGCGCTATGGCTATACCAGTCCGGAAGCCCTGACACGGGCCTTCCAACGCCAGTACGGACAAAGTCCTTCCGCAATGAAGCGGGTGGGCGTGAAGGGCGAAATGCGGCCTTAAGCGCGCCGTTCGGAAACGATATTCAGGAAGATCGCCACGAAGATAACAGCGGCACCGGCCAGCACCCAGGGATCGAGCGCCTCGCCATAGAAAATCAGCCCGAGCAGGGCGACCATCGGTAATCTGAGAAAATCCATCGGTATCACGACCATGGCATCGGCATGGGCAAAAGCCCGGGCCACGCAATAGTGTGCGCTGATCCCCGTGGCGCCAACCAGGAACAGCCACGGCAGCATCGAGACAGAGGGCGTCGTCCAGTCGATGAACGAGGGCACGGCCCCCATCGGTAATTGAATAATGGACATATAGAAAATCACCGCCAACGGCGGGTCTGTACGGGTAATCTTCTTGGTCAGGGTGTGAGACAAGGCATAGCCGATGGCTGCGATCAGGGCACTGATCGCGCCGAGTTCGAACGGCAACATGCCGGGCCTGAGGATAATCAGGATTCCGGCAAAACCGATGGCAACGACCATGGCGCGAACCGGTGTCAGTCGCTCACCGAGCAGAAACGGCGCCAGCACGGCGGTCCAGATCGGAATTGTGAATTCAATGGCGAAAACCTGCGCCAGCGGAATCAGCGAGATGGCAAAAAACCAGCCGAACTGACCGACGTAATGGGCCATGTTCCGGATAATATGCAGGCGCAACTGACGGGTCCTGATCTGCTCCCATCCGAACTTTGACAAGATCAGCGAAACGATCAGCAGGCCGATGATGCTTCGGAAAAACAATATCTGGAACGTGTTCAGTTCAACGGACAGTTCACGCCCGGCGATGGCCATGGACAGGAACGAGAACAGCGCACCGCCCATCCATATTCCGGCAAGTGTGATGCCACTCATTTCAGACTCCGGCATCGCATCCGTTCCGGTGTGCAAACCGGAACGGACTATGTGAGATGACTTCGTAACTTTTGATCAGAAACTCAACGAGATGTCACGATGTACCGAAAGGCACGATGCGAGGTCCGTAGCCTGTTTCTTCGTCAGCGCCTCTTGCAGTCGCAAGCCGATGGTGGAGGCGATGGCCGCATTGTATTTTTTCAGATCAGGTAAAACATCCGCCTTGGCCTGTGTGCGCCATGCGATTTCTGTATCGAACGCTTCGAAGGCTTTTTCAAGTTCCATCAGGGCGGCTGCCGGGTCGGGCGAGTCGCCGCGAAGCTTGCGTCGGGCTCTGGAAATCGGTGTCTTGACGCTCAGCGTGCCCGCGACAGCCGAGACTTTTTTCTCGACGGCTTCAATCATATCCATGGCCTTTTCGGGCGGATTGCCGGTGATGACATCTTTCAATCCGGCAATCTCGTCTTTCAGCTGAGCCAGTTGATCGGCACTTTCAATTGTTGCGATGATCGTTGGCAGGTGCTCATACGCTTCATCGACATTGCGCTGATACTGGCGTTCCGCGTTGGTCGTGGCTTTTTCAAGATCAAGATATTTTTTGCGTGCGGCGTCCCAACCCTGCGGCGTTTGCTTCTCAAGATCTTCCTTTTCGCGGGTGAGCTGCGCCATCTCTGCTTTCAACTCCTCGACCACAGCAGGGTCGGGGTTTTTGACATAACGCTGTTCGTCGATCTCGTCCTGTATTTTCTTGATGTCGCGGATATGCGTCTCAAGGGCGATCCTGATCCTGCGCGCATCAGTGTGCAGTGGCTTGTAGGTCGGTACGTAATCGAGGCGTGCCTGCTCGGCAGCGCGAACCTTGGCGATATGATCGAAGGTTTCAGCAGCGTCACTGATCGCCTTTTTCAGGGTCGATTGCAGATTCTCGGGCAGCGACGTCATGTTGATGTTTTTGGCGGTGCCGATGGCGGCCATCAACTCGTCCTTGCGTGCATCGTATATCGGGAACAAGGATTCCTGTAAGCATGACTGCAGACGCGGATTCTGCGGCGGCGGTGCATTGTCTGATGTCAGATAGGTGCGCGTCGGTAGGTAGTTCACCAGCGGCGGATACAGGCCGACAATGGTAAGACCGACAAGCTGCAGGATGATGAACGGGATGACACCCTTGTACATTGAAATCGTCTTCACGATTTTTGGTGCGACGCCGCGTAGATAGAATAGCGCAAACCCGAACGGTGGTGTCAGGAACGAGGTCTGCATGTTGACGCCGATCATCACGCCGAGCCATACGGCAGTGATGTTGGCGGTTGGGTCGGCCAGAAGGATCGGCGCAATGATCGGCACCACGACGACGGCAATTTCAATGAAGTCGAGGAAGAAGCCGAGCACGAAGATGACGGTCATGACGACGACAAACTTGGTGATGAAACCACCCGGCAGGCCGGACAGAAAATCCTTGACGATTTCCTCACCGCCGAAGGCCCGGAAGGCTGCCGTCAGCATCGCTGCACCCAGCAGAATGATAAACACCAGTGATGTCGTCTTGGCGGTCTCGATCATCACGCCGGTCAGCGTGCTGTCGATCCGGTTAACGCGAATGGCACTCCAGGTGATCGCGCCGACCAAGCCGACGGTGCCAAAGCTGGCAATGATGATCGCCTTGATGTCATCGGCATTCTGGATGTTCTTGACGTTGATGTGGTGTGATTGCACGGCATACACCAGGATCGCAAAAGAGGCGATGGCCAGAACTGCCGGATAATACTGGCGGGATTTGCCGCCGGTCAGACGGTAGCCGGCCATGATCAGGGCGCCGGCGGCGCCGATGGCACCGGCCTGGTTGACGGTTGCAATCCCCATGATAATCGAGCCCAGAACGGCGAAAATCAGGGCCAGCGGCGGTACCAGAACGACGAAAACCCTGATCCAGAAATCACGATTGTATTCACCAAGGTGCGGTGCTGCCGGTGCCAGTTTCGGCCTGAGAAAGGCGATCACAAGAATATAGACGATGTACAGGGCGACCCAGCCAGCACCTGCCCGGCAGGAACGCGCCGAGGAACATGTCACTGCGGCACTGGTTGAGACGATGCCGAATTCGGACGGCAGGGACAACTGTCCGGTGCCCGCCTTGAAGTCCGCGGTGCGTAGCGCTAACGCCTGATCGGTGGCGTTCGACAACTGGTCGGCGAGGATGATCAGGACGATGGATGGCGGAATGATCTGGCCCAGTGTGCCGGATGCGCTGATGGTGCCGGTTGCCAGCGCGTGGGAATAGTTTGCCCTGAGCATGACCGGCAAAGAGATCAGACCCATGGCGACGACGGTGGCGCCGACGATACCTGTCGTTGCGGCGAGCAAAGCGCCGACCAAGACGACCGAGATGCCGATGCCGCCCGGGATCGGGCCGAACAACTGCCCCATGGTGACCAGCAGATCCTCGGCGATCTTTGATCTTTCCAGCATGATGCCCATAAAGATGAACAGCGGGATGGCGATCAGCGTATCGCGTTCAGGTTCCCAGTAGATACCCCTGAAATTGGTAACGCCGGCGGTCAGCCATTGGCCCGGATCGCCGTGAGCGAAATAAACGGCAACGTTGCCTTCAAAAAGAAAACCGCACAGAGCCGCCAGGGCAATTGTCAGGATGGCTGAGCCCGGAAGCGCGAAGGCCACCGGAAAGCCGGAGCCCAATGCCGCGATCATGAGAACGATCAGGATTAAAAGGAATAACAGTTCCATGCCAGAATTTCCGCCTTATGTTCTAGAACGTTGCGTGCTCTTCCAGGTCCTGTTCGTGACCCGGCTCTTGCAACAGGGTGGCGACATTGCTGAGCAGATAACTCATGAACTGCACCAGCATGGATACCGCAAAGATCAGCAGGAATCCGGCCAGCAGATATTTGATATAAAGACCATAACCGCTTTGCGTGACTTCGAAGCTGAGGAGCGGGCCGTTGATGGTATTCGCCTTGCCCCACATGCCCATGGTCATGATGATCCAGCACAACGGCAGGCCGAGAAAGACACAGCCGATGCTGTTGGCGATGGCTTTACCCTGGCGGCGAAATCCGGCGTACAGGATATCGACCCGAACATGGCCTTCCTTGATCAGCGTGTAGGGGCTGGCGAACAGGAACAGTGCGCCGTACCAGAAGCGGACCAGATCAGCCATGAACGCCTGCTCGTACGAGAAAATGAAGCGCGCGATGACGATCAGCAGTTCGGCACCAACGATCAGCAGTGCCAGCCAGTGGAATCCGAGATTGCGGTTGAAATAGGCAATGACGAGGCCCGCGACCATCAGCGGGTAATGAACGAATTGACCGCGGTATACCGGGCGCCCCAGATCCTCGGCCAGAGCATTGCCCAAGACGTGGACCGCGAAACCCTCAACCCGCAGGAATGATATAAAGCCGTCGACTATGCCGATCAGCAGCACGGCCCAGAAAGCGGCGCGGATGATATATCCGGCGGCATCGCCAAGCATTTCCGAATCGGCGTGCAGGGACCGGTTCGTTGTTTTCAGTACCAGAAAGACGATCAACGCCATTGAACCGACGTAGGTCAGAAACTGCACCCAGGCCAGCGGCGGGATGCCATTGGCAGGGGCGGATTGTCCGAAAAGACCGGCGCTGCCGAAAATATCCAGCGTGCCCGGCCAGTTGAACCAGAAAATCAGAACATTATTCAGAACAAAAAAGAATGCCCAGACCGCCATCGTCAGCGCAAAAATGCGCGTCAGTGCGACAACATGCCCATGCGTATCCGCATCGACATGCATGGTTGATGCGTTTTCATGCGAACCGTTTGACATACAACCCCCAGCAACCCCCCTGGCCCATCATTCGTTATACATTATCAGGGCAGGCACAATTCTGAACGAATACGGTGTGCGAGGCTGATTGCCCCGCACACCACTTGTTCGTCTTACAACAACGCGATCAGGCTTTGAGAACCCGGTTGCGTTGTGCCAGATAGGCTTGGTCAGAAATCTTCGTCCAACCGGCCAGATCCTTACGTGCGGCAAGGAAGCTGGCATCGATGCGTTTTGCCAGATCGGAATGTGCACGAACACCTGCAAACACTTCATCGGCAGCTTCACCGAAGCTGTCATAGGTGTCGTCGGAGAACTGACGCAACTGCACGCCTTGCTCTTTGACAAGTTTGGTCAGTGCCGAACCCGACTTCATGTTGAACTCTGCCATCATCATGTCGTTTTCGAGACCGGCAGCGGATTCAATGATGATCTGGTCGGTCTTTGAAAGGCCGTCCCAGAACTTCTTGTTCATGCCGAGAGCAAGCATCGAGCCTGGCTCGTGGAAGCCCGGATAGTAGTAGTACTTGGCGGCTTCATAGAACTTCATGAAGCTGTCGTTCCAGGGACCAACCCATTCGGTGGCGTCGATGGCGCCGGATACGAGGTTTTCGTAGATTTGACCGCCGGGGATCGAAACCGGTGATGCGCCGAGCTTGGCGATAACGTCGCCGCCGAGGCCGGGCATACGCATTTTCAGACCCTTGAAGTCGTCGGCTGAATTCATTTCCTTACGGAACCAACCGCCCATCTGGCAGCCGGTGCTCCCGGCCATGATGCACTTGAGGCCGAAACCGGCAGCAAGCTCATCCCACAACTCCTGACCACCGCCAAAGCGGATCCAGGCGTTCATCTCGGTGTAGGTCAGACCGAACGGCACGGAGGTAAAGTAAGCCCAACCCGGGTGCTTGCCTTTCCAATAGTAATCGGCGCCGTGATAAGCCTGCGCGTTACCCGAAGCGACTTCGTCGAAAGAGTCAAAAGCACCGACACGCTCGCCGGCGGCAAAATATTCAACACTGATCCGGCCGTCAGTCGCATCGTTGATGCGCTTCGCAACGCGCTGTGCACCTGTACCGAGACCCGGGAAATCCCGTGGCCACGTCGATACGACGACCATTTTCTTGAGGCCCTGGGAAATCGCCGGCGTCGAGAAAGCTGTTGACGCGGCAACAACCCCTGCGCTTGCGACGGCAGATTTCTTAAGAAAATCACGTCTTTTCATTGTGTTAGCTCCCTGTTCACGTTTTTGAATAGACTTAATCCAACATTCGTATGACTGCAGCTTTTATGAAGACAGTCATATTCGATGCCATAGGATGCTTTCATTTACGAACAGTTCAAGCAAAATCCTGCTTTTCACGCACAACACTCGTGCCTGAGATACAATAATAGAGTACCCGAGAATGCTTCCCGAGCCTGTCGAGGAAGGCGGGTTCCGTTCAATTTTGGCTTGCGGAAAGGGTCTTTGAGCGCCGGAGCGGGGGCTTGTAGGCCTGAACACCTTCGGACGGCGATGCGATGTTATAGGAAATGATGGCCGCGCTGATCCGGGCCAGATCGGTGAAGGCGATCGGGAAAATGCAATTCGGATGGCCCCCTGCCGCGTAAATTGTCTCGAATCGGCGTAACGATGTATCAAGCACCATCGGCAGCGGGTGGGTCATGCCGAGCGGCGCAACACCGCCGATGGTGAACCCTGTGATGCCCTTGACTTCGGATGCCTGGGGCCGGCGCACCGCACCGGGCAGGTTCAACGCCTTGGGCAAATTGGCCTCAAGGCACTGATGATCTCCGGCAACCAGCGCCATGACAAACCGGGTGCCGACACAAAACACCAGCGATTTCACAATCGCTCCCTGGGGGCAGCCGAGTGCTGCTGCCGCATCTTCCGCCGTGCGGGCCGATGCGGCCAGTTCCATGACGGTATCTTCAAGCCCGGCGGCCAGCAGGGCATCGCGTACACGTTTGACGGCCGGTCGATCCAGGTGGCTCATGGCACGTATCTCCGGGCCGGATTCAGTTCAGAAACGGAACCGCCATGCCACGTTCCACGGCAGGGCGTTTGGAAATTTCATCAAACCAGCGTTTGACGTTTGGAAACGCGTTAAGGTCGATCTGATGGCGTTCATATCTGGAAATCCAGGGGTAGCAGGCAATGTCGGCTATCGAATAATCAGCGCCGGCCAGATAGTGATTGTCGGCAAGCTGCCTGTCCATGACGCCGTACAGGCGTTTGGCTTCATCGTGGTAGCGCTTCTGGCCATAGGGGACGACTTCCTTTGGATTGAACAGAAAATGATGCGCCTGACCGACCATCGGGCCAAGACCACCCATCTGCCACATCAGCCATTGCATGACGCTGGCGCGGGCAGCCGGTTCGGTCGGCAGCAATGCCGAACCGGTTTTTTCTGCCAGATAAATCAGGATCGCACCGGATTCGAACAGGCTGAGCGGTTTTCCGCCCGGACCATCCTCATCGACAATAGCCGGAATCCTGTTATTCGGCGAGATGGCGAGAAAGTCCGGGGCAAACTGCTCGTCCTTGGAAATGTTGATTTCGTGCGTTTGGTACGCCAGCCCCAATTCTTCGAGCATGATGGATGCCTTGCGGCCGTTGGGTGTTGCCCAGGTGTATAATTGAATCATCGGAATGTGCCCCCGTCTGGCTGAATGCAGTTCCTAATACATAGGAGTTTCGCTTATAGGTGCAAGCTCAGAACGATAATGTGTACAAGTGCCGGTCACTTGATGCACTCTAATAGTCGTCAATATTATTGGACGTTTAGATTATTCAGCTTCTGCGGCTCATTTGAATTTTAACTGAATGAATATATGACCGAATACAACATAGAGCGCCTGAACATCCTCATCGTTGATGATAATCATCACATGCGTTATCTGGTCCGCATGATCCTCAAGTCTTTGGGTGTGCAGGATATCCTCGAAGCGGAGGACGGTAGCTCTGCAATGGAAACGCTTAATAATTATGCCGCCGACATCGTGATTTGCGACTGGAACATGCAGCCGATGGACGGTATCGAGTTCACCAAACTGATCCGCACCAGCGACGACAGCCCAAATGCGTATGTGCCGATCATCATGCTGACCGGGCATACCGAAATCAGCCGGGTGGTGACGGCCAGAGACGCCGGGGTCAATGAATTCCTGGCCAAGCCCGTGTCAGCGGCAAAAATCTATCAACGGATCAAGGCGATCCTCGATAACCCGAGGCAGTATATCCGCACGGATACCTATTTCGGCCCTAACCGGCGGCGTCGGGACGATCCGAATTACGATGGTGAAGAGCGGCGCAAGGCCTTGAAGGATGCCGGGAAGAAATCAAAGAAAAGCTAGGCTGGTGTTTAACGTATCCAGCCGCCACGGGTGTCGATGATATCCTTGCCCTGAAGCATGGTCGCATCATGCACGGCAAAGGCCTTGTGGTCGGTCAGCAAAACAACAGCATCGGCCCGGCTCACGGCTTCTTCGAAAGCCAAAAGCTGTACGTCTTTCAAACCGGCGAGTGCGGCGGGCAATGCGCTGACATGCGGTTCGACGATGAGGATCGGATTGGAGATGCGTTCGCGCAAAGCCGCAATCACATGGATCGACGGGCTTTCCCGCAGATCGTCGATATCCGCTTTATAGCTGAGGCCCAGACACGCGACGGTGCCGCCGGCAGCGACCGACGACAGCGCTGCGATCTGCTCGGCAATGATGCCGGGGCGGCCGTCGTTGACGCGTCTGGCGGACTGGATCAAGGGCGTGCGGTCGGGTGCCGTAGCGGCAATAAACCACGGATCAACAGCGATACAATGACCGCCGACGCCGGGCCCCGGGTTGAGGATTTTGACCCGTGGGTGATGGTTGGCGAGGCGGACGACTTCGCGGACATCGATTCCAAGCGGCTCAGCGACGTTGGCCAGTTCGTTGGCGAAGGCGATATTGACGTCACGAAACGCATTTTCCGACAGTTTCACCAGCTCTGCGGTCGCAGCCCCTGTCAGATGCATTTTTCCTTTGACGACGGTTTCGTATAGTGAAGCCGTGCATTGCGCGCAATCATGCCCAAGGCCGCCGATGACCCGGTCATTGTTTACCAGTTCCAAAAGCACCCGACCGGGCAAGACCCGCTCGGGACTGTGGGCGATACAAACGTCATGCGCCGCGTCGGGTTGCAACGGATCCGGGAATTTCAGATCGGGTCGCTGTTCGGTGAGCCATGCCGCGACCTGGGCGGTGGCACCGACGGGTACCGTTGATTCGACGACAACCAGATCGCCTTTCTTGAGCACCGGTGCAACGCTCAGCGTCGCTGCCTCCAGATACGAGAGGTCGGGCTTGCGATCACGATCGAATGGTGTCGGCACGGCGATAATAAAAGCATCGGCGCTGGCGGCGGTGGTGCTGGCGGTCAGTTTGCCTTTGGAAACGGCGCCATGCACAACCATGTCGAGGTCGGGCTCGATGATGTGGGGTTTGCCGGCATTGATGCTGTCGACGGTTTTCGGATTGATGTCGACGCCGGTGACGCGGATGCCGCGACTCGCCAACACTGCGGCAGTCGGCAAGCCGACATAACCGAGACCGATAACACAGACATGCTCAAACGCCATGTTTCAGAACCTCTTGGGCAATACGTGCGCCGGCCGATCCGTCGCCATAGGGATTGTGTGCCCGTGACATGCTGGCATAGGCATCGGGGTTATCCAACAGGATGCGGGCTTCGGCAACGATCTTTGCCGTGTCCGTGCCGACCAGCCTGACCGTGCCGGCATCGACCGCTTCCTGACGCTCGGTAACATCACGCATGACCAGCACCGGCTTGCCGAGTGAAGGGGCTTCTTCCTGGATGCCGCCGGGATCGGTAATCACGATATAGGCTTTGGACATCAAACGGACGAATGCCGGATAGTCGAGCGGATCGAGCAGGTGGATATTGGCGATGCCGCCGAGAAGTTCTGTCACCGGCTTCTGGACATTCGGATTCAGGTGCACAGGGTATACGATTTCAACATCGTCCCGCGCGCTGAGCGTGCGGATCGCCTGACAGATATTCAAAAACCCCTGACCGAAATTCTCGCGCCGGTGTCCGGTGACAAGGATCAGGCGCCGCCCGTTGCTCGGGTAGGGTACTGCGGCATCAAGACGGACAGCTAAAGTTGCGTCTTCATCAAGCTTGCGGGTCATCATCTTCAGCGCATCGATCACCGTGTTGCCGGTGACGATGATGCCGGATGCGGCATGACCTTCTGCCAGCAGATTGGCGCGGGCCCTCTCGGTCGGGGCGAAATGCAGGCTGGTGATGCTGTCGGTCAGGCGACGGTTCACTTCTTCGGGGAACGGCGCGTAGATATCGCCGGTGCGCAGGCCCGCTTCGACGTGGCCGACCGGTATGCGCTGATAGAACGCAGCCAGCGCTGCTGCGAATGTCGTCGTGGTATCGCCATGCACCAGAACCATGTCCGGCTTGATGTCGATCAGCGTTTTCGAAATGCCTTCGATGACGGCGGCGGTCAGCCCCTCCAGGGTCTGGTTCGGGCGCATCAGATCGAGATCGGCATCGGGGGTGATATCAAACAGCTCAAGGACCTGATCAAGCATCCCGCGATGCTGGGCCGTGACGCAGACCGATGACCGCACACCGGCGGCAACCAGGGCGTGTAGCACCGGTGCCATCTTGATCGCTTCCGGACGAGTACCGAATATGGAAAGTACGTGCACGGTCTGCCTCATGCGTTCGGCGCAAAAACGCCAATTCATGCGCTTGTGGATAAAGCCTGACGAAACGCATGGCAAGGAGGATGACGCGGAAAGAACAGGCTGTTTGATAAAGGATGCAGTGCGGGACATCGCTAAAACGTTATCAAGTTTAGCTTTCACACCGGGGGGGCTTTCCATAAGCTTGCAGACAGCGGTGCAATCGACGGGAGCAAATCATGAGGCGTGGCAGCGGTCTTTTCGGATGGTCTGTATTGCTGATGTCGGCCCTCGCCCCGGCAATTCTGGGCCCGGGCGCTGCACGGGCCGAGCTGGTTCCGCATCAGGCGATCTATAAAATGTCATTGGCATCGAAAAGTCCGACATCACGATTCAACGGCGTTGGTGGCGCTTCGGTCTCGCTGGTTGAGCGGGGGTGTGAAGGGTGGGTCGTTACCGAGCAGGTGGTGATGACCATGCTGACCGTTGCCGGTGGCGCGATTGAGCGTGAAATGAATTTCAAGGCCCGTGAAAGCCGCGATGGCCGGAGTTATTTTTTCCAGAGTGACAGCATTACCAACGGCGAAAAGAGATCCTATTCCGGCTCTGCCCGGCGCGCTGAAAACGGCGACACGGAAGCCGAGTTCGTCACCCCCAGACCTTTTGAAATGCCATTGCCGAAGGATACGCTGTTCTATATCAGCACCACCGAATGGCTCATCGAGCTGGCCAAATCAGGACAACGGACCGGTGAACGTTTTACCTTTGACGGTACCGACGATGAAGGGCCGCAAAAAATAACGGCATTTATTCTGCCCGACAGCAACGGCGGCAAAGGGCTGTCCGGTGATCCTTCCCTGCTCGACAAACAAGCCTGGCAAGTGCGGATGGCGTTTTTCAAAACCGGCGGTCAGGAATCCAAGCCGGAGTTCGAGATTGCCCTGCGGTTGCTGGAAAACGGAGTCATCACCCATTTTGAACTGATCTTTGACGATCTGATCGTCGATCAGGTTCTTCAGGATGTCCTGCCGGCCAAGGATGAACGGTGCGGTTAACGGGGGTGCAGTTGATGGTTGTGCCAAATCATTGGAATCGTTAGATTCTAATGATCAATGTACGCCGAGGGAGGCGCCGTTCATGTTGAAGATGTTGATGACCTGCCGGACGCTCGGCGTCGGCTGTGCCATGGCACTGAGTGTCTTTGCCGCTTATGTCGCACCGGTCGCTGCGGAAGATCGCGGTTTCCTCGGTATGAATGTACAGGGCAATTCGCCGAAGATTGCCGCAGCACTCGGGCTGGAAAGCGCCATCGGCGTGTTTGTGCGCGATATCAGTATTGACGGCCCGGCAGCCCATGCCGGCATCGCCAGGGGCGATCTGATCATTAAAATGCACGGCACGCCGATCGACACCTTCGAGCGGCTTTTACAGGTAACCGGCGCATTGCAGCCCGGCGACAAGGTCGACGTTGAAATCATGCGGCTGGGCAAAGTGAAAACCGTTAAGATGCAGATGTCGGGCTGGCCCGACGGCTGGAGCATCGAGGATTCAGCATTTGCCGCGCAACCGGAACTCGGTGTCACGTTCGCGGCGCTGACACCGAAAATGCGCAGTCACATGGGCATCCGCTGGGGATCGACGGGGATTGTCGTTTCAGTTTTCAACGACCTGTTCGCCGGTCTGACGTCCCTGCGCCGGGGTGATGTGGTGACACAGATCAACCAGAAGCCGGTCTGGGACCCAAAGCAATTTCTTGAGGCTTATGATGCGGCCAAGAAAGACGGTCGTCAGGCCTTGCTGTTACTTGTCGAGCGGCCTGACGGATTCAAGTACATGCTGCAGCCGATCATTCAGGCAATGGACAACACCAACAACCTGAAGGCGCCGGTATTCAAGCTGCCCGGCCAGAAATAACCAGAAATAACCAGAAATAACCCGAACTAAATCGGCACCGGATGCCGTTCTGACACCGTACTTCGGATCAGCCCTTGCGGGCTTCCTTGATCATCGCTTCCAGCGTTTCCTGATCGATGGCGCCGGGTACCAGTATCTGGTTGATGATGAATGCCGGTGTACCCCGGATGTTGAGGGCTTCGGTCAATGCCATGGTGTGGCCCAATTCGATATCGATCCTTGGATCATCCATGCTTTTTTTGACGGCCTTGGCATCGAGCCCGATGCTTTCGGCGATCTGCAAAGCCTTGGCTTCGTTGAGCGCGCCCTTCGATCGCATCAGGGCATCGTTGAAGGCAATATACTTGTCTTTCATGGTATAGAAGACGCCAAGTGCAGCACGGGTTGCGGCCACGGAATCCGGTCCCAGGATCGGATATTCCTTGTAAACCAGTTTGATGTTGCCGTCTTTCTTGACGGTGTCCATGACGGCATCATGAACTTTTTTGCAATAGCCGCAGCGATAGTCGAAGAATGCGACCACCGTGACATTGCCCGACGGATTGCCGCCGACCGGGGACAGTTTGCCGTTTTCAATCTGCTCGCGCATGTCGGCCATACGTTGTGCCTGAACGGCCTGCTCGGCTTTGCTCTGGGCTTCCTGATGGGCACGCACGGATTCAAGAATGACGGTCGGGTTTTTCAAGATGTAGTCGTGGATCAGTTTTTCGAACGCGGCCTTTTCGGCATCGGACATCGGCGCGGTATCGGCCGCATGGCCGCCCATCGGCATCAAAGCCAGCGCAGCACCGATTACGACTGCGGATAAAACGGAAACAAGGTTTCGAAACATCAAGATTATCCATCCACTTAATTTTAAGAGCCCGATGATGGTCGAGCAGGCGGTCATGTTCAAGCGATAGCGTACCCCTCACGGGGATGTGACGCTCCGCTCAGCGTGTCAGACGAACTTCGGCAAGGTTCATGGCGGCGCCCTTTGTCGTTGCAGAATCCGCCCCTGAGCCGGATGCCTGTACGGAAACGCCGATCGCAGTGATGTCGAACCTGGCCGGATCATCGTTCGGCCAGACCTGACGATGGATCAGCGACAGATCGACGCTGTCGGCCCACCACCGGTTGGCCTGCTCGGGGCCGCCGCGGGCGATGTAGCGCGCGGTTTCCGGGTAGCCTTCTGCCAGGATCGGGCCGACGATGGTGCCCCGACCCAGCGCCGTTGCATCCCAGATCAGCAGGATCAGCCGACTGGCATCAGCACGGTCAGACCCTGCGATCTGCCACCACGCACGTTTCGACTGCGGGTCCCGATCGGTCAGTTCAACCAGTATCCTGACCGGGTGCGCACCGGCACGGGGTGGCTGCGTGTGCCAGGCCCAGTTCAGATAAGGCGTCGCCAGCATCGATGCATTGATGCGGCGGATCAGTTGATACGGGTGTTGGCCGGCGCGGACATTCAGGGCTGTAAAGCGCTCGATCTGGCGGATCGACAGATCACCTTTGGCGACGGTGCCGGCAATTTCCCAGCCTTGGGGCAAGGCCCCTCTGCTCAAGGATGATATGAAGTCAAATGAAGGGGCCAGCACCTCAAGGGTGCCGCCGACGGGCATTGCCGGATGCTGTTGGGTGCAGGCCGCAGCGCTCAGCAAAATGACCACGAACGTCACGCACCTTGTTATGCGGCGCAGTCCTCCCTGCCAGCGCATGAGGGGGCGGATCATTGCTTCTGGTTCTTGATCGCCAGCAGCAGGTCTTCCGCCTGCAGCCATTCCGGCGAGCCGCGTGGGAACATTTCAGACGCGCGTCCGGCATGGAATTTGACTTCGGACCCGTTGCCACGCATCAGGGCTTCTTCTGCAAGTGCCAGCGAACTGCGGCCGACGTCGCCCAGTTTGCCATAGGCAATCCCCAGTTGACGCCATGCCGATGATGAATTCCTGTCCCGTGACAATGACAGCTTCAGTTGCTTGACCGCTTCTTCGATATCCTCCTTGCGCTGGCTTTCGATCAGGACGCGGGCATATTCCGTGCGCAGCAGGGGCTCATCGGGCAACTGTTCGACGGCCCGGCGGAAGGGCGGAATGGCGGCATCGATCTTGCCGTTTTCAAAAAGCACCTGTGCCTTCAACTCGAGAAAATAAGGATCGTCCGGCACGGTCTGCAGCAGGCTGTCCAGTTCCGCCAATGCGTGGTCCGGCTCTGGAATTTTAGAGTAGGCGAAAGCGCGCGCATAGCGAGCCGGTATCGATACGTCACTGGGCGGAAATTTCCTGAGCGTCAGGGTCGGTTGGTCGAAATAGCCGATCAGCTTTGCCTTGGTGCGTTCAAAAGCCAATTGCATGGCCGGATCATCGCCGATTTTGCTGTAGGCGGAACTGTCAATGTGTGCGCGAATGGCATCGATGCGGTCACTGGTCAGCGGGTGCGTGCGCGCGTAGGGATCCTGATTGGCGGCATTGAGCAGTTCCTGACCTTCGAGGATCTGCATGAATTCAAGCAATCCGTTTGCCGATTGCTTGGTGGCATCCAGAAACTTGAGAGCCGCCTGGTCAGCTGAATTTTCCTGCGAACGCGTAAATGACAGAAATCCACGGCCGGCGGCGCCGACACCGCCGGCAATGACGGCACCGGCGACATCACCGCGGCCCGTTGCGATACCGGCTGCGGCACCGAGGATCGTTGCAATCAGGGCCGTCGCCGTGCCTTGATCTTGTGCTTTGCCCATCCGGCTCAGGTGGCCGCCGGCCATGTGGCCTGTTTCATGTGCGATCACGCCGATTACCTGCTGGGCACTTTCGGCCCGCATCAACAACCCGGTATTGATGAACAGCCGTTGACCATCGGCGACAAAAGCATTCAGAGTCTTGTCGTTGACGAGATGGATCGATACGGATTCAGGGTTGAGACCGGCAACCTGTAAAAGTGGCGTTGCCATCGTGCGAATGGTATCTTCGATTTCGGCGTCACGAATGAGCGAAATACCCTGAGCCCGCGCGGGCAAAGTTGCCGACGCAGAAAGTATGACGACAATGAATATGCGACATAAGAATTTTGATTTAAGCACGCGTCTTGCCATTGAAAGCATCCCTGAACGTAGTCGTGGTGCAGTGTGGCGTCAAATGACGGTTCTGTCATTGACCTTGACGATGCTGAGCGCATGTCTCGGCATCTCCGACGAGGATTTCACCAGCCGCAAAGGCACAATCGGTTATGTTTCCGGTGCACTTGGCGTTATTTCCGTGGAAGAGCCCTGAGCCGCGCTGATTGCCCGTGATGTGTTGTCTTCCGGTGGCACGGCTGCCGATGCGGCAACGGCAATCGGCTTTGCGCTGACGGCGTCGATGCCGTCTTCAGCCAGCCTTGCCGGTGGTGGCATCTGCATCGTCCGTGACGCGCGGGGTGAAACACCGACGGTCATCGATTTCCTGCCGCGTGCTTCAAATGCACCGGCAAGTGGGGCCGACCGTCCGAGCGCGGTGCCCGGACTGCCACGCGGTCTTTTCCTTCTGCATTCCAAATTCGGTGAATTGAAGTGGGAACGCGTTATTGTGCCAGCGGAAAACCTGGCCCGTTTCGGTTTCAATGTGCCGCGTGCCTTCGTTTCGGAATATGCCAAGGTTGCGGATATATTGCTGCGCGACCCGGCGATGGCCAGAAAATTAAGCAACAACAAGGGCGGGCCACTTGCCGAGGGTGATTTTCTCAAACAGCCCGATCTCGCCGGTACGCTGGGCCGCATCCGTGCACGCGGTGTCGGCGACTTTTATATTGGCCACGATGCAAAGCTGCTGGTTGATGCGGTGACGTCCGTCGGCGGAACCCTGACCCTGGAAGACCTGCGCGATTACAGACCGATTAGCCGTGAACCGGTCAGTTTCCCCTGGGAAAGCAATACGATTTGGCACTTTGCCGGCCCGCCTGCGGTTGGCGGGGGTGTCGCTGCCGAGATGCTAGCCGTGTTGATGGATAGTCGACGTTTCGAGAAAGCCGATGCCCCGCTGCGCGAACATCTGATCGTGGAAGCGGCGAAGCGGGCCTTCGTGCAGCGTATGAACAATCTGCAGGCCGACGGCACGTATCGCCAGGGTGCGGAAACCCGCGTCACGGAAGCCGCAGCCGACAAGATTTCGGACGGAATCAATGATGACCGGGCGACGCCCCTGACGTCGCTGATCGCGACGCCGGTTGACTGGCCGGAAACACCGGCGGCTGTCAGCTATGCGGTCATGGATACCCGTGGCGGTGCTGTCGCCTGTACCCTGACCATGAACAATCTGTACGGCACAGGCCGTGTGGCACCCGGTTTCGGTGCGATTCTGGCTGCGGCACCGGACAACCTTGGCCGTACCTTTACGCCGGTCGGGCCGGCCCTGCTCACCAGCAAGCTGAATAACCGCGCCTATATCGCCGCCGCTGCTTCCGGTGGCGTGGCGGCGCCGACGGCGCTGGTCAATGTGTTGGCCAGAGCCGCCGCCGGTCCGCAGACCTTGATTGAATCCATGCGCGCGCCCCGCGTTCATTATGCCGGTGTCCCGGACAAGGTGTTCGTTGAAGAGGGCATGCCGGCGGATGTTGTCGAAGGGCTGCGCAAGCGGGGCCATGATGTCGTGCAGACACATACGATCGGCCGGGTGACGGCGGTCTATTGTCCGACCGGCGTGCCGTTCGAGAAAGGCGTTTCGTGCACCAGTGCCAATGATCATCGCGGCCACGGTATTGCGCTTGGCGGGAACTGAGGCATGGCGCTGAAGGTTGCAGGGCGGGGACACGTCTCGCCGTTCATCGTCATGGACGTCATGCGTGCCGCCAATGCGCTTGAGGCCGAAGGCCAGAACATCGTGCACATGGAAGTCGGCCAGCCTGGCACCGGTGCGCCAGCCGGTGTGATCGAGGCCGCCTGCAAAGCCGTGCGCGAAGAGCGTCTCGGCTATACCGACGCGTTCGGTATTCCGGCACTGCGTGAAGCAATCCGGGGCCACTACAAAGCGACATACGGCGTCGATGTGCCGGTTGAACGGATCGCCGTGACCAGCGGCTCAAGCGGGGCCTTCGTGCTCGGATTCCTCGCCGCATTCGATGCCGGAGACAGGGTCGCCCTGGCTGCACCCGGTTATCCCGCGTATCGCAATATCCTGCAATCGCTGGGTGTCGAGGTCGTCGAAATCCCGGTTGGACCGGAAACCAATTTCCAGCCGACGCCGGCACTGCTGGCGCGTGTGACTGTGCCGCTGGATGGCCTGATCATCGCCAGCCCGTCGAACCCGACCGGCACCATGATCGATGCCGAAGGTCTTGAGGCTTTGTATGGCTATTGCGCCGAGGCCGGCATCCGGTTGATTTCCGATGAAATTTATCACGGCATTACCTATGAAAAACCGGCTGAGACGATCTTCCGTTTCGGCGGTGACGCGCTAATCATCAACAGTTTTTCCAAGTATTTTTCGATGACGGGCTGGCGGCTCGGCTGGATGATCATGCCGGCGGATCTGGTCCGGGCCATCGAATGTCTGGCGCAGAACCTGTTCATTTCGCCGCCGGCCGTCTCGCAGTATGCAGCGCTGGCGGTGTTTGACTGTCAGGATGAATTGCAGGCCAACCTCGCGCGCTATGCGACAAACAGGGCGTTGCTGCTTGAACAGTTGCCCAAGGCTGGTTTCGACAAGTTGGCGTCGGCGGACGGCGCTTTTTACATCTATGCCGATGTTTCCGAGATGACCAACGACAGCGCCGCTTTCTGTCAGGCGATGCTGGCCGAAACCGGCGTTGCCGCGACGCCGGGCGTCGATTTTGACCCCGTTCGCGGCCATCTGTTCGTGCGCTTCTCGTTCGCCCGCGACCCCGAAGACATGGCCGAAGCGGCCAGACGCCTGATTGCCTGGAGAACGGGCTAGCGTCAAATCAACATGCTTCGAGACGGACTCAATTGCCCTCCTCAGCATGAGGATGATACTTGACGGTCCCGTGCGTCATCCTGAGGAGGCCTGAAAGGCCGTCTCGAAGGATCACGTGCAACGGATAAAAAAAAGAGCGGCCCCAGGGACCGCTCTCTTCATGCAACAGATATTGCGCGGGCGTTAACCGCCGCATGTATTGCGCGGGCGTTAACCGCCGCATGTATTGCGCGGGCGTTAACCGCCGCGACGCCACCAGCCGCGCTTGTTGGCCTTTTCTTCTTCAGCCATTTGCGCCACATCAATGATTGTGGTTTTAGCCGTGGCGGCAGGAATGTTTTCGACAACGGGTGCAGGCGGTTCTGCCGGAGCTGGCGGTTCTGCGCTGACGGCAACAGGTGCCGGTGCCGGTTCAGCAGGCTGTTCAGCTTTATCGGCTGAACCGTTGCCATTGCCATTATGATTTCCCGACGGCTTCTCGGCGCTCTCCGGCTCGGCGGCGCTTTCTGATGCCGCTTTTTCAGGCTTGGCATCCGCTTCCGGCTTATCAGTCTTGGCGTCATCGGTTTTCTTCGGGCGCCGTGTACGGGGACGGCGCTTCGGCTTTTCGGCAACGGCTTCAGCTTCGGCGTCATCGGCCTTGGCTGGTGCAGGAGCATCATCCGCGTCAGCATCGCCATTGTCATCACTGGCAGCAACCTCATCGGCGGCTTCAGCCGGTGCGGTCTCCGTCTCTGAGTCCTGTTCGGATGCGTCAGCCTGCTGTTCGGAGCCGGCTTCGGCCGCGTCGCGTTCGTCCTGAGCGATTTCCTCCGGCGTGCGATTCTTGCGACGACCGGCACGGCGGCCACGGCGGCGGCGACGCGGCTTTTTAGGACCGTCTTCGCCATCTTCATGGTCTTCGGCGTGTTGCTCAGCCGGCTTTGCGTCGCCCTCATGCGCGTCTTCGCTGCCGTCGCCGGCATCGTTCTGTTCTGACGGATCGGACTTGGCCGCAGCGTTTGCTTCGTTCGGCGTCTCCTCGTCACGGCGACCGCGACGGCGACCCCGGCGACGGCGGCGCTTGCGGCTCGGATCTTCGCCTTCCTGTTCGTCATCGTCGGACGAAGGCTTGGGTGCGGCAGGGGCCGGGATCTGCGCATTGGCAGCCAGAGAACTCGCGGCGACATCAGCGGCGTTCGCTTCAACTGTCTTGCCGTCGGTGCGAATGCGTTCCATCCGGTAATCCGGCGGGATCAGCGTATCATCATTGATGAGATAGACCTTGAGTTCGTATTCGCTCTCGATTTTGGCCAGCATCTCGCGCTTGTAGTTGAGGATGAACAAGGCAACCTCGGTCGGCACGTGCATGCTGATCTCGGTATTGCGCTTGCGCATCGCTTCTTCTTCGACGACGCGCAGAATTTGCAGCGCCGTGGTATCGGTAGAGCGGCGAATGCCGGTGCCGGCGCAATGCGGGCACGGTTCCGAATGGATTTCCTGCAAGCTCGGGCGCAGGCGCTGGCGCGACATTTCGAGCAGACCGAACGGGGATATCCGGCCGATCTGGATACGTGCCCGGTCGGTACGCATCGCATCCTTGAGGGCGCGTTCGACCTTGCTCTGGTTGCGATGGTTCTCCATGTCGATGAAGTCGATCACGATCAGACCGGCAAGATCGCGCAACCGGAGCTGGCGCGCCACTTCATCGGCGGCTTCAAGGTTGGTCTTGAACGCGGTTTCCTCGATGTTGCGCTCGCGCGTTGAACGGCCCGAGTTGACGTCGATGGCAACCAGTGCCTCGGTCGAGTTGATGACGATGTAGCCACCGGATTTCAGCTGCACTTCAGGATTGTGCATGCTGTCGATCTGGGCTTCGACGCCATAGCGTTGCAGCAGCGGAATGCTGATTTCCTTGTACGGCTGGACCCGCTTGGAATGGCTCGGCATCATCAGCTTCATGAAGTCCTTGGCGGTGCGATAGCCTTCTTCGCCATCGACCACGACTTCATCGATATCCTTGCTGTAGATATCGCGGATCGAGCGTTTGATCAGGTTGCCTTCCTCGTGAATCAGCGAGGGCGCAATGGATTCCAGGGTTTTCTGGCGAATTTGTTCCCACAAACGGATCAGGTATTCATAGTCACGCTTGATCTCGACCTTGGTGCGCTTGTCACCGGCGGTCCTCACGATGACCGCCATGCCGTCCGGAATGCCGAGATCGGAAAGGATCGACTTCAGGCGCTTGCGGTCCTGACCGGATGCGATCTTGCGGGAAATGCCGCCGCCTCTGGCCGTGTTGGGCATCAGCACGCAATAGCGGCCGGCCAGTGACAGATAGGTCGTCAGCGCAGCGCCCTTGTTGCCGCGTTCTTCCTTGACCACCTGGATCAGCAGGATCTGGCGGCGCTTGATGACTTCCTGAATCTTGTATTTGTGGCGATTGATCGACGGACGGCGGACCTTTTCGGCCTCGTCCATCTCGTCTTCGCCGCCGCCAACTTCCTCGACACCTTCTTCAAGGCCTTGGGCGTGGCTGGCTTCGTCAGCCTCCTTGGCGGCGTGCTGGGCGACTTCTTCCTCGGCCAGCAGCGCTTCGCGGTCGGCGACCGGAATCTGGTAATAATCGGGGTGAATCTCGCTGAATGCCAGAAACCCGTGCCGGTTGCCGCCGTATTCGACGAACGCCGCCTGCAGAGACGGCTCAACCCGGGTTACTTTTGCGAGATAGACGTTGCCTTTGAGCTGGCGACGGGATTCGACTTCAACATCAAAGTCTTCGACCCGGTTGCCGTTGAGCACAACCACCTGGTCTCTTCCGGGTGGGAGGCGTCGATTAGCATGCGTTTGGTAGCCATTTAAACAGAAACTCCGAGGCACGCCTGATCTCGGTGTATCGCCTGAAAGCGAGACGTTGAAAGGGTTCGCGTGCCAATATGTGTTGTGAAAACCGGCGGCGCCTCGAGATTCGGCAGCAGCAACACACAGAACGCCATGGGGCATCCGGATGTCGTCAGTGATAATCTTTCGGGCGGCTTGCACCGGCATGTGAAGAAACCTTTATATTCCGCGGTGCCGTCTTCAGTCCGGCACACAAAAATCTGGGCCCTGAAGGCGCTAGGCGCCGGGGCGACAGGTAGAAAACAGGATCGTTTTGAACGACCGACGTTAACATAACCGTAGGATTTAAAATCCACAATGTCATATTATTGTCTGGCGGTAATCCGAGAATGCTTGAGGGTGGCAGCTTCGGACCGCTATAACGACAAGATATTGTGAATTATTTGTACCGGCGGACGCAACATATGGGCTATCGCTGCCCCCTGATCCTTGTTCTCACAGCCCTGCTGGCATTGCCGGCATCGGGTGCGGTTTCGGCTGCGGATGCCGAAGTCACCGATATCAGGGTCGGTCTGTTCGGATTATCGACGCGGATCGTCATTGATCTGGACCGCCCGATAGAGGCAAAAGTCTTCACCCTTGCCGGTCCGGCCCGTCTGGTCATCGATCTGCCGGAGGTCGGCTGGCGTCTGCCGCAAAAACCCTTGCCCGCGAATACCGGTGTGCTTGCCCGCTTGCGCTATGGTTTGTTCCAGCCCGGCAACTCCCGGATTGTTATCGATCTCAATCAGCCGTCCAGAGTACACGATGCGATATCCCTGCCGGGTGACGGCGGGCAGCCGGACCGGCTGGTGATTGATATGGCGCGGGCCACAGGAACGGCTTTCCTGCAAAGCGTCCAGAGCAGCGCCGATGGTCATCCGCGGCTCTGAAACCCGGATCGTCAGCGCCGTGCCGGTAACCCAGCCTGCACCGGTTGTTGCAGCCGCCCCGTCCAGCCCGAAACCGGAAATTCTGGCCCAGGTGCCGGTCAAGCCGGTGCCGCCGTTGATGCAGACACCGCAGCCAGCCCCGGCCGCCGTCCCGGTGCCGACCGGCCAACCCGAAACCCGGATGGCCTCGCTCAGAATTCCCCGCAAACCCGCGGTTCCGGGGCAGGCGAAGAAACGGATCATCGTCATTGATCCCGGCCATGGCGGAGTCGATCCGGGTGCGATCGGCGTTTCCGGCATCTATGAAAAGCACATCACTTTGGCTGCGGCCCGTGATCTGAAGGAATATCTTGAAAATACCGGCCGGTTCGAGGTTCACCTGACCCGTGACCGGGATATTTTCATCCGTCTGCGCGGCCGGATCGAACGGGCCCGCGACATGAAGGCGGATCTGTTCATTTCCCTGCACGCCGACACGATTCGCGACCGCGGCGTGCGCGGCCTGTCCTTGTATACCTTGTCTGAACGGGCTTCGGATAAAGAAGCTGGCGAACTGGCCGAGCGGGAAAACAAGGCCGACCTGATCGCCGGAATCGACCTCACCAACGAAAGTGCCGAGGTTACCAATATCCTGATCGATCTGGCGCAGCGCGAAACCATGAACCAGTCGGCCAAGCTGGCAGCCCTGCTGGTCGACGAGTTGGACAAGCGGGTCAAGACGCTCCGCAATCCGCATCGTTTTGCCGGATTTGCCGTCCTCAAGGCACCGGATATTCCCTCGGTGCTGATCGAACTGGGCTTCCTGTCCAACAAGGAAGATGAGCGGGCGCTGCGTTCAAAAACCCACCGTAACAATCTGGCGCAGTCGATCGCCGGTGCCGTTGACCGGTATTTCTCGAAAATCGAGTCGGCCAGCCGTTAACAAATTCCATAAATCATGACTTATCCGGCGGGTGATCCCTGGCAATCCTTGCCATGCATTGGTCACAATCTTGCGATATGTAGGCTCAAGACTCTTCTAAGCGGCGGGTCTGTGTTAAAAAGGCGGGGTGGGACGAGAGTTAAGCCAAGGGGCAGCGTTATATAAATGAAGTTCTTCGTGCGTTTCATGTTGGTTTCACTGGTTTTGCTGGTGATTGCGGCTGCAGCCATCGGCGGCGGTACGCTGCTGGTCTTGCACAAGTTCGGCCGTGATCTGCCCGATTACCGCCAGCTTGCCACCTATGACCCACAGGTTATGACCCGTGTGCATGCCGGTGATGGACGCCTTTTGGCGGAATTTGCCATCGAAAAGCGGGCTTTCGTGCCGATCAATGCGATGCCCCGACGCATTATCGATGCGTTCCTTTCGGCCGAGGACAAATCGTTCTATCAGCATTCGGGGATTGATTTCACCGGGGTTGCCCGCGCCGTTGTCATGAACATCCAGAATTTTGCCACCGGCCGCAGGCTGGTCGGTGCTTCGACCATCACCCAGCAGGTCGCCAAGAACTTCCTGCTGACCAACGAGGTTTCTTTCGACCGCAAGATCAAGGAAGCGATCTTGGCCATCCGGATCGAGCGCGCCTTTACCAAGGATCGAATTCTCGAGCTGTATCTGAACGAAATTTATCTCGGCAACGGCTCGTACGGTGTTGCGGCGGCGGCACTCAATTATTTCAACAAATCCATGAACGAACTGAGCATTGCTGAAACCGCGTTTCTGGCGGCATTGCCGAAAGCCCCCAACAACTATAACCCGGTGACCAAGAGCGAAGCCGCCAAAGGGCGCCGTAACTGGGTCGTCGGGCGGATGCTTGAAGACGGCCGGATATCCCCGGAAGAGGCCGAAACGGCGATCAACGCGCCGCTGCTGGTCGCCAGCCGCGAAGACCTTGAATTCGTTCAGGCCGATTATTTCACCGAAGAAGTCCGTCGCGAGCTGGTTGCCCGGTTCGGTGAGGATCAGCTGTATCAGGGCGGGCTGTCGGTGCGGACAACCCTTGATCCGAAACTGCAGGTGATTGCCCGTTCCGAACTGCGCCGCGGCCTTGAGGCCTATGACCGCAGGCACGGTTACCGCGGCCCGGTGACGACGGCACCGGCCGGGCAGCGTCTCGACACACCGCTCGACTGGCGCACCTATCTGGGCACCACGAAACGGCCCAAGGGCATGGGCGAAAAGCAGCTGGCGGTTGTCATCGGCATCGACGATGCCAAGGGATACGCCAGCATCGGGGTTGAGGACGGCATTCTCGGCATCATTCCGCTGGAAGAGCTGAAATGGGCCCGGAATGCGCTTCCAGAACAGGCCCTGGGCCCGACCGTCAAGAAACCCTCAGACGTGCTCACCGCCGGCGATGTGGTGATCGTCGAGCCGGTGAAGGCAGCGGACGGCAAAAGCAATGCGGGCCAGCAACCGACGGCCTACAGCCTGCAGCAGATGCCGAAGATTGACGGTGGCATCATTGCCATTGATCCGCATACCGGGCGCGTTCTGGCCATGGCCGGTGGCTATTCATACGAACGCAGCCAGTTCAACCGGGCGACACAGGCCTACAGACAGCCCGGATCGGCGTTCAAGCCGTTCGTCTATCTGGCCGGACTGGATATGGGCATGACGCCGTCGACCCGGATTCTTGATGCGCCGTTCGTGATCGATCAGGGGCCCGGTCTGCCGAAGTGGCGACCGGCCAACTACGGTAACAAATTCTATGGCGCTTCGACGATGCGGCTCGGCATTGAAAAATCCCGCAACCTGATGACGGTGCGGTTGGCGCAGACCATCGGCATGGATCGGATTTCCGAATATGCCAACCGTTTCGGTATTGTCGAAAACATGCCGAAAACCTTGGCGATGTCGCTGGGCGCTGCCGAAACCACGCTGATCAGGATGACGACCGCCTATGCGATGCTGGTGAACGGCGGCAAGAAGATCACACCAACCCTGATTGACCGGGTGCAGGACCGTCTTGGCCGGTCGATCTATCGGCATGATGACCGGGCATGCCCGGACTGCCGGGCTGATGGCTGGCACGACCAGCGGGTTCCGGAAATCGCCGACACACGGCAACAGATAACCGACCCGACCAGTGCCTTTCAGATCGTCAGCATGTTGCGCGGTGTCGTTGAACGCGGCACCGGGCGCAGGATTTCAGAAATCGACAAGCCGCTGGCCGGCAAGACCGGCACCACCAACGAAGAACGCGATAGCTGGTTCGTCGGTTTCTCGCCGGACCTTGCTGTTGGCGTTTTCATCGGCTTTGGCGATCCGATCCCGCTGGGCCGCCATGAAACCGGCTCGTCCGTAGCGGCGCCCGTATTCAAGGATTTCATGGAGGCGGCTCTGGCCAATCAGCCGGCGATCCCGTTCCGTACGCCGCCCGGCATCCGGCTGGTGCGGGTCAATCTCAGGACCGGCCTGCCGATCGGGCCGGGCGAAAGCGGCGTTATTCTGGAAGCCTTCAAGGAAGGCACAATTCCCAGTACCGAAGCCAGCGTCATCGAAGGGCAGGGGTGGAACGAAAGTCCGGCCGATACCGGTCTTTCAGGCGTGCCGCTGACCGGGACCGGCGGACTTTACTGATTTTACTGCCGACGTTTATTGTCTGTTGGCGCCACCTTCATCAAGGGCGACAAACAAAGCCAGTCCAAGCATGGATGAGCCGGTGATCCACTTTTGCATCCTGAGGGCCCGGGGATGCGCTTGCAGCCAGTTACCGGCACCACCGAAGACGTAGGCAATTCCCAGTATCCAGACCAGGCCGCCGCTGGCGAACAGGGCGCCGAAGAACAGCATCTGCAACTGGACATGTCCCTGTGCGGCATCGGTGAACTGCGGCAGGAAGGCCAGAAAGAAAATCGCGATCTTGGGGTTGAGCAGGTTGCAGAGCACGCCCTGCCGGTACAATCGCCAGTCGTTGCGCGGCGTGACGGCGGGCTGCAGGGCAAGTGCGGTGTCCTGGGACATTAATGTGCGGATGCCCAGGAACACCAGATAGCCGACGCCGGCCCATTGGATCAGCAGGAACGCCGCCGGCCAGACCTTGAGCAGGGCAGCAAGGCCAAACGCGGCTGCGAACATGTGGACGAGAATGCCGGTCGAGACGCCGAGTGCCGACATGACGCCGGCGCGACGGCCCTGGCCCATGGCTCTGGAAGCGACATAGATCAGGTCCGGGCCCGGCGCGATGTAGAGCGCGATCGAGGCGGCGATGAAAACGCCGAGGGTGGACGGATCAATGTTCATGCGTGAACTCTATGAGCAGCCGCATCCAAGGGAAACCCCGATTTTGTTGTTACCCTCCCGGCTCATCTCATCCCCCTCAAGGGGGCTCGGGATCAGAGAAGCTGTGCAGAGTATGCTTGAGTGCGTCCGGTCTGGAGGTTAAAAACACCCCCAACACTGTGAAGGGAAACCGCAAAGATGCGCGCTGAAATGCAAACCATGGCCGACGAGATCGAGCAGTCCGCAGGACTGCTAAGGAGGCATCTTTGACTACGATCAGGCCGTCCTCCGTTTTGAAGAACTGAACGCCCTCGCCGAAAGCCCTGATCTCTGGAACGATCCGGCCAAGGCGCAGGCGCTGATGCGCGAACGCACCAAACTCGAAGCCGGCATCAAGGAAGTCCGCGCCCTGTTCGGTGACTTGCGCGATACCATTGATCTGCTCGAACTTGCCGACGACGAAGAGGATGACGACGTCACGGCCGAGGCTGAGGCGGCGATGCGTGATCTGTTCGAACGCGCCCAGAAAGCCCAATTGAAAACCCTGCTGTCCGGCGAAGCCGACGAAAACGACTGCTATCTGCAGGTGCAGGCCGGTGCCGGTGGTACCGAGGCGCAGGACTGGGCGGAAATGCTGCTCAGGATGTACGCGCGCTGGGCCGACAAACACGGTTACAAAGTTGAATGGCTGGAAGAAAGCCCGGGCGAAGAAGCCGGCATCAAATCGGCAACGCTGATGATCAGTGGATTGAACGCCTATGGCTGGCTGAAGACGGAAAGCGGCGTGCATCGGCTGGTCCGGATTTCGCCCTATGACTCGTCGGCCCGCCGACACACCAGTTTTTCGTCGGCATGGGTTTCGCCGGTGGTTGATGACGACATCGACATCGAAATTGATGACAAGGATTTGCGCATCGACACCTACCGCGCATCCGGTGCCGGTGGTCAGCACGTCAACAAGACCGAAAGCGCAATCCGCATCACGCACGAGCCAAGCGGCATTGTCGTGCAGTGCCAGAACGACCGCTCGCAGCACAAGAACCGCGCGCAAGCGATGTCGATGCTGCGCGCCCGGCTTTACGAGATGGAACTGAAAAACGCGAAGACGCGGCGCAGGCGACCGAAGACAGCAAAACCGAAATCGGCTGGGGCCGGCAGATCAGGTCATACGTCCTGCAGCCCTATCAGATGGTCAAGGATTTGCGCACCGAGGTCGAGACATCAAACACCGGTGCCGTCCTCGACGGTGACATCGACATGTTCCTGGAAGCCTCGCTGGCGGCAAAGATCAAGGACAGCAGCGAAAGCGCGGGGTAATCCCGAACCACATGCTTCGAGACACCCCGGACAGGATCCGGGGCTCCTCAGCGTGAGGTTTTGTAGCGGCTTTGGAGGTGAACGCCTCATGCTGAGGAGCGCAGAGCGCGTCTCGAAGCATGGGCGTCAGCATTGCTGTAAAAATTTATCCGGGTGCCATTGCACCAATTTGTTCGGGTACTATTGCACCACGAGATCCTTGAACAGCACCGTGTGCACCTTGGCCGGTTGAATGATGTTTTCGATGATCTGTACCAATTCGAAGCGCAGTCGTTCCGAACCGTCCTTGCCGACCAGGCCCTGACGTTCCTGACCGCGCAGATGCGTCAGGATGGCATCCATCACCTGGGGCTGGGCATCCACAAGACGGGCAATGTCTTCAGGCGCCAGTTGAACGTCGACCGATGCACGCAGGAACGGTGCTCTGCATTCGTTGGTTTTCAGATCAGTGCGGATTTCAGGGAGTGAATGAAAAACCGGTTTGCCGAGGGTAATTTCCGCATGGCTTTGCGGCTGTTTCCAGCCCATGACCGAATGAAGAATCCCTGTGGCATAGGTGGCGCCAAGTATGGCGACGATAATCAGCGTGACCCCGGCGATGATCAGGATGATTTTAGTGGTTTGGGATTTACCCTTCGCACCCTTGGCTTTTTTGCGTTTGCCGCCGTTTGTCTCGCCCATAGCGAGTCCTCCTGAATTCCGGTCTTGATGATTGCCGGTCTGGTTAAAACTGCGGGAAGGTTAGCGGTATTGAAGCCCCGGGGGAAGTCCGGGGATAAATAGAGGCAGCGCGCTGCCGTCAGCTTTTCAGCAGTTTGGTGATCTTTTGCTTGAGACGGACCATGTTGACGGGTTTTTGTTCGTAATCGGAAACACCGGCGTCATACCCTGCCATCCGGTCTTCTGTCGATTTGTGTGCGGTCAGCGCAAGGATCGGAATGGCGGCGGTCGCCGCGTCCTTGCGCAGTATCTTGATCATATCCCAGCCGGTCATCTTCGGCATGTTCATATCGGTGATGATCAGGTCGGGGTTATGTTCGCGAGCCAGTGCGATACCGGATTGGCCGTCAACGGCGGACAATATTTTATGACCATCGGTTGCCAGCAGATGTTCCATCAACTCCAGCAGGATGGCTTCATCTTCAATCAGCAAAATTGTGCTCAACGGCTAAAACTCCCGAAGTTAATTCATTATCCATGCTCAAAATAGCATTCAGGCAATCACAACGCGATCCCGGCCTTCGGATTTTGCTTTGTACAGCATGGCGTCGGCGGCACCGATCAGATCACCAATATCCGACGACTGGTCGGGCATGATCGAGGCACCACCGATGCTGATCGTCACGTGATTGCAGACACTCGATGACTTGTGCGGAATTTTCAGATAGTTGACGGCTTCGCGCAGGGTCGTCCCGATGGCACTGGCCCCTTCAATATTCGTCGCCGGCAAGATACAGACGAATTCCTCGCCGCCATAACGGGCAACCAGATCGCCCGGCCGGTGCACGGATGACGACAGGGCCTTGGCGACCACTGCCAGACAGGCATCGCCGGCCTGGTGGCCATAGGTGTCATTGTATTGTTTGAAGTGATCGATATCGATTAATAGCAGGGACAGTTCTGATGCACTCCGCACACCGCGTTGCCATTCAGCGCGGATATGCTGGTCGAAGCTGCGGCGATTCGGGATGCCGGTCAGGCCATCGATGAAGGCAATGTTTTCCAGATGATCGCGATATTGCTTGAGTTGCAGATGGTTTTTCACCCGGGCGACGACGACCGGGGCAACGATGGGTTTGCTGATGTAGTCGACGGCGCCGATTTCGAACCCCTTCGCTTCGTCGGTATTATCCGTCATCGCAGTTGCAAAGATGATCGGTATTGATGACGTCTCAGGCATTTGTTTGAGTCGCCGGCAAACTTCGAAGCCATCCATCTCAGGCATCATGATATCAAGGATGATGATGTCGGGTTTTTCCCGAAGGCAGAGATCAATTGCTTCGGCGCCGTTGGTCGCGAACAGGACTTCGCCAAGGTCTTCCAGTGTGCCGCTCATGACTTCGATGTTCAGCAACTCGTCGTCGACAACGAGAATTTTGCCATGGACCGGCTTTATGTTCACGAGCGTTCACCTTCGTTATTTTCAATGCCGTCTCGTATTTTATGAAGGATTTTACGCGCTTTATCAAAGTCCAGATTTCCGGCCGCCCTGCTGAGCGCCTGAAACTCTTCATTGGCGACGCCATTCAAAGCGGCCTCAAATTCACCGAGCCGCTTGCGGATCGATACCTTTCTGGATGCGAAAGCCTGATCGAAATCAGGGATGAGTTTTTTCAGCGCTTTCGTATTGGCATCGCTTGCGACGGATTTTTTCTGGGGTCGGGCGGGTGTTTCAGCTGCGCCCGTCAATAAGTCGAGGGTTCTCTTGACCTCTGCATGGGCGGCAAAAACGGCTGAGGTATCGACACCTTCGATGCCGTTGGCATTGATCGCGTGTTCGACGTCACGGGCGGTTTCCAACAGCGTTTCTGCGCCGACAGTGCCAGCGAGGCCTGCAATGGTATGAACAAGCCTAGATGCGGCCTCGGCGTCACCGGCACTCAGAAGTTCGCTCATCTGCGTTTCAAAATCTGCATATTTTGCATTGAAGTCACGCAGCAGCTTGAGGAAGAAGGCATCATCAAGACCCAGGCGCGCCTTGGCGTCGGCGAAATTCATGCCTTCGGCCTGATCGGGCAGAATGACCTCGTTTTTGGCAGCAGGCTTGGCGGCTGGTGTTGGCACCGGGCTTGATGGTTTTTCAACCACGGTTAGCGCGTGCTTGCCGGGTGCCCATTTGCTCAGGGTTTCGAAAAGCTGGAGTGTATCGATCGGCTTGGAAACATGATCAATCATGCCGGCGGCAAGACAGGCGTCGCGTTCTTCGGCCATGGCGTGCGCGGTCATGGCGATGACCGGTATTTTTTCCATATGAGGCAATGCCTGAATTTGCCGGGTTGCTTCGTACCCGTCCATCACCGGCATCTGCAGATCCATCAGGATGAGATCAACGCCGGTCTGGTCTCTGGTCAGGCGCTCGACGGCGATCTTGCCGTTGTCGCAAAGTTCAACGAGAACCCCGACCTCTTCGAGTATGCCCGAAGCAACCTGCTGGTTGATGGAATTGTCTTCGACGACCATCACCCGCAGTCCCTGTAAAATGCCGTATCTGGAGGTTTCGCCACCGTCAATGTGCTTACGATTATTCATTCTACTGTCATCATTTGCGTAATATTCGCAGATCGCATCGATGAGCAGGGACGTATTGATCGGTTTGGTCAGAAACGCAGCCAAGCCCATTTCGTCGGCCTTGCGCATGACATCCTGTCGGCCATGCGCAGAAATCAGGAAAATTCCCGGTTGTTTGCCGGGACCGTCCAGCGCTTGAACGTGCTTGGCCATTTCGATGCCGTCCATTTCCGGCATCCGCCAGTCGAGCAGTATCAGATCATAGGCCTGGTCGGTGTTATGACGTTCCGTAATCTGTTGAAGCGCCTCGGTGGCGTTCTGAAAACAATCCACCAGCTTGAAGTTCAGGCTGACGAGCGTGTCGCTGAGTATATCCAGCGCCGTTATATTATCGTCGACGATCATCACGCGAATTCTCGACGGATCGATGGATTTTGGCAGAGTACGCGGCTCAATGTCCTGCTGCAGCGCGAACGGTAGTTCGACCCGGAACGTGCTGCCCTTGCCTGGTGTGCTGTCGACCGAGAGGGCACCGCCCATCAGATCGACAAGCTCCTTCGATATCGTCAGGCCAAGCCCGGTGCCGCCGAATTGCCGGGTTGTTGTGCTATCGGCCTGCGTGAAGGGTCTGAACAGCTTGTCGAGCTGTTCCTTCGTCATGCCGATGCCGGTATCGGTAACCGAAATGATGAAGTGGCCGTCTTCTTTGGTCAGTTTTTCGACTTCGACCCGGATAATGACCTCACCGGATTTCGTGAATTTGACGGCGTTGCTAGTGAGGTTGGTCAGAATTTGGCCAAGCCTCAGCGGGTCACCAATCAACTGGTGAGGGATGTTCGGCGCTATCCAGAACAGAACTTCAAGATTCTTCTGCTCGACTGCATCGTTGATCAGCGTGCCGACGTTCTGCAGCACATCTTCAAGATTGAATGGTACGCTTTCCAACTCGACCTTGCCGGCTTCGAGCTTAGAAAAATCGAGGATGTCATTAATAATGCCAAGCAGGGCGTGTGCAGATGCATACACTTTTTCCAGATAATCACGGGTTCTGGGTGCGATATCACCCTTCAGTGCGAGCCGACTGAGGCCGATAATGGCATTCATCGGGGTGCGGATTTCGTGGCTCATGTTCGCCAGGAACGCTGATTTCGCAATGTTCGCTGCTTCGGCTTTTTCCCGCGCTTCCTTGAGCTGGGTAATGTCGACGCGGAAACCGATGGAGCCGCCATCCGGCGTCCGCCGGTCGGTGATTTTTAACCAGCGACCAGATGACATTTTCCGCTCAAACGTGCGGTCGGACTTGCTGTGTTCCTCGGACCTGATTTGAACCCAGGCCTCAATATCGTCTTTCGGAATGGTGTATTCGCCCCGCTTGGCACCTTCACGAATGATATGCGCAAAGCTGTTGCCAGGTACGAAAAGATCGGCGGACTTGGGGTAATACTCACGATACTTATCGTTGCACAAAATCAGCTTTTCGTTGGAATCGAAATAGACAAACGCCTCGTCCATCACGGATATGGCGTCGACGAGCCGGGCCTGCGCAGCCTTGGCTTCCTGTTCGGCGCGGATTCTGACCGTGATGTCACTATAGGTTGTCACAAACCCGCCACTGGCAATCGGCTCGCCACGAATTTCCAGGACCGTGCCGTCAGGGCGGGTGCGGGTGAACTGGTGCGGCTCCATCTTTTGCGCTAATGCCAGCCGTTCATTGATCTGCTCGTTGATGTCGCCGGGGCCGTATTCACCCCGATTGGCATTGATTTCGAAGGCCTTGCGCAGCGGTGTGCCGATCGGCATCTGGTCTTTCGGAAAATCAAGCAACTCGTAAAAGCGATCGTTCATGACGACCAGATTGAGCTTGTCATCGACCATGGATATACCCTGATCGATGGATTCAAGGGTCAAATGCAGCAGTTCGCTCTGCTGTTCATTTTGAACCCGCATTTCGTTGAGGCGGAAGATGTATCGCATCATGAAAATTGCTGCGATGACGATGATCGGCACGCCCATGAGGCCACCGAGGAAAATCTTGAGCGTGGCGTCGATTTCTCTGTCCGTCGATGCCAGCGCTTCATTGTGCTGGCGCATATTTGCTTCGGCCAGTTTCGACATCGCGGCCGCCGACAGGGTGTCATCGACGCGGACCAGCTTATCAACTTCAACCGGGTTCAGGCCACTTTTAAAGGCCAGATCGGCATCAGCCAGCCGGTCACGGTATTCCAGAATGATATTGCGGACGATTTCAAGGTCTTCGAGTTCCGGCTTGGGTGGCTCCAGGTCGACCAATTGCTGAATGGCATCAAGCGCCAGCGCCATTTTCACTTCAGCCTTGTCTTTGTATTCCTTGTCTTGCCGCAGGACAAAGTTTTTGAAGCTGTGGATCAGGCCGTTGTAGCCCATATGGCGATGCAGTTCGGCCAATGCCGTGGTTTTTCGGGTCTCTTCTCCCTGCTGTGCTTGCCAAAAACTGTTGATGGAACGCACGCGGTCATAGCTGATGTACAGAAATGACGAGAGAACGAAAGTCAGAACAAGGGCAATGCCGATGACCAGCCGCGCATCCGTTGAAAGTTTTATTTGGCTTATGCGCATTGCAGAAAGGGTCCCGGAATTCCGTAGGGGCCGTCAAACGGCTCAGTTTAAAGGTATAGAATAGCTAGCTAACGACCTTTCTAAGGCAAAAGTGACTTTCGGCCATGCAAAGGGGACATGCAATCGTGCTTACACGAGCACCACCCGATTGAATACCATAGCATAGCGCACTCAGGGTATTTCGGTTAACCACATAATAAAGTGAGAATAGTGGTCTGCCTGAATGGTTTGCCAATGGTTTGCCAATGGTTTGCATGGGAGGGGCATTAAAGGGCTTTCAGCGTCTCCAGAACATCTTCGGCATGCCCTTTGACCTTCACTTTCGGCCAGACGTGGCGAATGACACCCTTGGCGTCGATGATGAAAGTGGCGCGAAGAATCCCCATGTATTTTCTGCCGTACATTTTCCCTCTCTAGTCTCTCTGTAGCCGTTTATCAGAACTCTATGAAAAAGTGTTATACAACAATACACTAGATGCGATTTATAGAGGATTTGCAAAAGTCTATTGAGGCCTTATAAAGGCATGACCGGTGACTTTTTTCCTAAACCTTTCCTAAAAACAGCGAGATTAACAATGCCGAAGATGTCTGCCCCGCTAACTGTGAACGATATTCGTGCAGCGCAAAAGCGCGTTACTGAAACAGAGAAAACCGAGATATTGCGCGACGGTCAAGTGCCGGGATTATCGCTCCGCATCGGTGTCGTCCGCAGCACATGGGCGCTCGAATACAAGACCAAGGGCGGCAAAAACCGTTCCTTATCACTTGGATTCCTCGCAGATTGCCCGCTGCAAGAGGCGCGTAAAATCGCTGCAAGGGAGCGCAGAAAGGTTCAAGATGGGCGTGACCCATTTGTTGAGCGCAAGGTTCTTGTTACCGGGAACACGGACGCGCTGGCTACAATGCAACTTTACGCCGCCATCGACCAGTTCGTTGATCTTCGCAAGCCGGGATGGTCATCTGGCACACTCGCAGCCTACGAGAGCGATGTGCGCCACATCAAAGCGCACTTGCCGGACGTGCCATTGCCTATCGTAACCCGCGATAATCTGGAATTGTATCTTAAAGGCATCATCGACACCGCCGAGGCCCAAGGGGAGGCGGGGGTGTCGAAGGCGCAACGGATCGCCAACTTTCTTGCCGGCCTTTGGCGACAAGCGAGCGTTGGCACAAAAAAACACCCAGGATGGGGATGGCCTGTGGATAGGGCCGTTGCATTTGCGCTGCATGTGCCAGGGGCCGCTGACCAAATTGGCCGGAGCAGAGTGTTAAACGCAAACGAGATCCGGCAGGTGTGGGCGGCACTTAACACAGCCCAAAACATTGGCATAGGCCGCGACCCGCTTCGCATTCTGCGGCTATCCCTAATCACGGGATTGCGGATCGGTGGCATTGCGGGGATGCGTGTTGGTGATATTGATTTAAGCCCGCCTGATCTTGATGCGTTCTTTGATACGGAGCCTCGCTGGTCTCTGGTCGCACGCGATGGCTCGAAAGCCAGAGCCAGAGACCGCGCTGCTGAGACGAGGATTGTGCTGCCGCTTTGCTCATTAGCCGTGCAGGAGATCGAAGCGGCCTTGTCGCTTGTCGGCACTGATGATCCTGCGGCGCCACTGTTCGCCGGGCATAAGGGGAAGCCAATCGCATCAAACACTGTGTCTAAGGCATGGGCATTGTTGCGCGAGAATAAGTTGGTGCCAGCGGATGTTACTGCCCACGATTTACGCCGCACCATGCGGACGATGCTTGATGACATTCGGCACCCTGGCTCCGATGAAGATTGCGAGCGGCTGATTGGGCATTCAATCGGCGGCAAAATACAAAAGACATATTCCCACGGCAAAAACCTCAACCGAATGCGGCCCGTTCTCAACGCATGGGATGCGGTGCTGGCGCAGATCGTCCGTGACGGCAATACGAACGTTGTTCCGTTGGATAGCGCCCGTGTCTGATCTTGTTCGCAATAAACTGGAGGCGATTGCGGAGCGCACCCAACCGCAACGGGACCGATTGCTGCCAACAGCCGAGGACGCAAAAGACCTTGCTGCGTTCATGTTTGCTCAGGCCAATAGGCACGCTTGCGGTGGCATTGCCGCACTGGACAGGGGCGACACCGAGGCAGGGGCGTTATGGTTGCGTGAAGCAGAAAACGCCTACAGCGCCGCCTTAGAAGAAAAGATGCCGGAACGGGAGATGGCCCGGCTGCTACACCCCAAATCGCGCGGGCGGGACTGTGGCGATGCAGACTTTGCACGGATGGCCGCGCAGGTTGATGAGGCCAAACGCAAATATAATTGCAGCGATGATGAGGCGTGGGGGCGGGTCGATGACAGCGAAACCATAACCTACAATATGTCTGTCACCCGGCGGATGAGGCAACGTGCTTTGAAACGCGGGCGAGAGATCAACGCCGCCAAAGATAAACCCGCCAAGCCGGTCGATCATGCAAAGCTGAAGGAAACAGAAAAGGCGGTGAGACGCGCTGTGACCATAGCAAAAGCCCGGAATGCTCTGGCAAAGTGAAGGGCGTATTTAATTCGGCGCCGAATTAAATGGAGGTTACAGGCTCGGAATAATGTTTATTAAAGATGTCGGTCCAATCGAAGAAGGAACGACAAATGAACACCGCCACCGCTGCCGATACCACGGCAAAAGATAACCCCGAGAATTCATTTAGAGCACTGGCCGCGTCCATGACGGATGTCGCCGAGATTCAGGCTCGGTCCATGCGGGTGACAAACCTTTTGCGCCTGCATGATGTCGGCCAGAAGGTCTATGCCTTTCGCGACGACTGGCCGGAACTGTGCCGCTGCGCCGGGTATGCGCTCACCGATACGAAAGCTCGCGAACTGGACGTTGAAAATGCAGTTATCATTGGTGGCAAGCGCGTTGCATCTCTGAGCGACATTTTGGCCGCAGCCCGCGTTTGCGTTGAAGTTTGCATGTCCCTGGAAGCTGCCGACGATTACAAGCGGCGCAACCTTGAGAAGGCGCGAAAAGCCAGAGCTAAAAAACGGGCTGAAGCTAAAAAGCAGGAACAGCCCGCCCGATAAAAAACCGCCGGCGCTTTTGTGAGGCAGACCGGCGGCAATTTGCGGGGAAGATCGTTATCCTCGCATAATAGCCACTCGACGCTGCATTTACTAGCCCGGCTCCGCAAAAAGGAGCTAAAAAATGGCAGATAAAATGCTAATGACCATCGATGCTGAGGCCAAGTGGTCGCTGAAATTTGATTCGAATCAGTGGGTGATTTCACGCTTGGAGGGGAAGGGGGTTTATCGCCCGCTAAAGTTCGTAGGTAGCAACACAACCACGCTGCGCCGCACCATTGCCGAGCTAGGCATTGAACCGACAGCCGAAGCTGATGCCGAGATAGCGAGTTGGGCGCCGCGTTTCCTTGATTGGCACGCCTCTCATAAAAAAGACGCCCAGCCATGACAAATGCCAGACAAATCACCGCGCAACTGCGTGGCAAGTGGTTTGGAGCATATGGCCGTGCTGTGTGCCCGGTTTGCGGTGGGAAATCGACAAACCCACGCCTCTCCATCAAGGCCGGCACAACCGGCAAAATCCTTTTGAAGTGTTTTGGTGGCTGTGAGTTTTCTGAGCTTTTGCGTGCTCTAAACATGCCAAACACGGGCAACCACGTTAGCCGGATGTCGCGGGCTGACCTTAAAGAGATTAGCGACGCTGATGCAGCACGCAAAGCAGATATGGCCCGTAAAGCAAAACAGATTTGGAGCCAAACCGTTCCATTAGCCGGGACGGATAGCGAGAGATACTTGGCAAGCCGTGGCATCACTTTGCCCGCTGAGTTAATCGAGAACTTGCGCCACCATCCCAACCTTTATCACCCAAGCGTTAAAGCGAACCTGCCGGGTATGGTTGCACTGGTGACGGGCGGCGAAGGGTTTGCGATCCATCGCACGTTTTTTGACGCAGCAGCGACCCCGCGCAAGATGATGTTGGGGCCGGTTAAAGGTGGCGCTGTCCACCTTGCGGAACCGACAAATCAGCTAATGGTCGGCGAAGGCATAGAAACTTGCCTCTCTGTTATGCAGGCCACGGGACATCCCGCCTGGGCGGCCCTTTCTACTTCTGGATTGAAGGCACTAACACTTCCCGCATCCGTTACTGAGGTAACTGTTTTAGCCGACGGTGACGATGCAGGCGAAGCCGCCGCACGCGAATGTGCACTGCGCTGGCAACGTGAAAACCGGATTGTCCGCATTGCTCGGCCGCCACGAGGCCAAGATTTCAATGATGTTTTATTAGCCTCTTTGGCTAACGCTTCGAAGGATAAAAATTAAGATGGATGACATAAAAGACGCAAAAACTTCGGAAGCTGTTTGGGATGATTTGGAGGAAGCTATTTCAAACGCAGAAGAAATTCCAAACCCCTTATTGGACTTAGCCGAGCGAACCATTGAAAACCCCGGCGCGCCGTTTGAACAGGAAACAATGGATGCAATCGTTGCACTAAAGAAAAGCGACAGAGCAGCATTCGAAACGCTTCGCAAAAGCCTAAAAGATGCGGGTTGCCGTATGACTGGGTTTGACGAGGCGTTGAAAGAATCCGGCGGCGGTTCCGCTCCTGAGCCAACTCAGGCCGACATTCTAATCGACTTAGCGGCTGAAGCAGATTTATTCCATTCAGATAACGGCACGGCATTTGCGGATATAGAGATTGATGGACACCGTGAAACTTGGCCGGTGCGCGTAAAAGGTTTCAAGCGGTGGCTATCTCGACAGTTCTTTGAAGCCACGGGCGGTGCGCCAAACTCAGAGGCCCTAAATTCGGCACTCAATGTGATCGAGGCTAAAGCACATTTTGATGGGCCTGAACGCCCTGTGTTTATTCGCGTGGGCGGTATTGATAAGAAGATTTACCTTGATTTGGGCGATGACGATTGGCGTGCAGTGGAAATTAGCGCGGCTGGGTGGCAAATCATTAATGAGCCGCTTGTTCGTTTTCGTCGCTCGTCCGGAATGCAGCCCTTGCCGGACCCTGCGCAGGGTGGATCAGTTGATGCTTTGCGCTCGTACCTTAATGTTAAAACGGAAGCAGACTTTACACTTATTGTGGCGTGGCTTTTAGCAGCACTGCGTGATCGCGGGCCTTTTCCAATAATTGTGCTTTCGGGCGAACAGGGTTCGGCCAAATCTACCTTCTCAGCCATCTTGCGGGCGCTTTTAGACCCTAATACAGCGCCTCTCCGCGCCCTCCCGCGTGAGGATCGCGACCTGTTTATTGCTGCCAATAATGGGCATGTGCTGGCCTTTGATAATGTTTCAGGATTACCAAATTGGATTTCAGATACACTGTGCCGCCTGGCCACGGGTGGTGGTTTTGCGGTTCGCCAGCTTTACACGGACCAAGACGAGGTTTTGTTTGACGCAGCCCGCCCAATAGTCCTGAACGGCATCGAGGACATCGTAACCCGCCCTGATCTTGCTGACCGTGCAATTTTCCTAACACTTGAAGCCATCCCTGAGGAAAAGCGCCGACCAGAAGCCGAGTTGTGGGGAGAATTTGAAGCGGAGCGCCCTAAGATTTTAGGCGTGTTGCTGGATGCCGTGGTGACGGGCCTCAAAATGCTGCCCGATACCAGGTTGGAACGGCTCCCGCGCATGGCCGACTTTGCACTGTGGGCATCCGCGTGTGAATCAGCGATATGGCCTGCCGGCACATTTTGGGCGGCCTATAATGGCAATCGTGACGATGCCGTTGAGAATGTGATCGAAGCCGATCCCGTGGCGGCAGCAGTTCGTGCCATGATGGCACAGCGGACGGAATGGACAGGCACCGCTTCTGACCTCTTGACTGAACTTTCCGAAACCACGGGCGAGCGTATTGCTAAATCGAAAGCATGGCCCGCAAGCCCACGCGCACTTTCCGGGCGTTTACGCCGTGCCGCAACATTCTTGCGCAAGATTGGTATTGAAGTGGATAGCTTTAAGGAAGGCCGCTCGCGTAACAGGGTTATAGTGATAACGGTTATAGAGGTTTCTGGGCACCCAGATCATAAGGGGGATTTTGCGTCCGCAACGGGGTTTGCGTCCGCAGAAACGCCAAACGTTAATGAATCCAACCCTTTCAGCTACACCCATATGCGGACGCAAAATGGTGGCGCGGACGCAAATGCGGACGCTGCGGACGGTGCGGACGGTGCGGACGCAAATTTACCTTATAAATCTAAGCCTGAAGAAAAAGGTAGCGCTGCGGACGGTGCGGACGGTGCGGACGCAAAATCTCATACCCAATCTAAACCAGAACGAAGTGGTAATGCAGGCTGGCGGGGTACGCTATGAGCGCACTAAAAGCCCTCCGAACGGCCCGTGCCGCTGGTGTTAATGTTACTTTGAGCGGTGACAATTTGGCACTTGAGGCCTCGTCACCGCCGCCCAACGCTTTGCTCGAAGACTTAAGCCGGAACAAAGCAGATATTATTGCCCTGCTACGCACAGGTGCGGATAGACGGAACGCCGAAGACTGGCTGATTTATTTTAAAGAGCGGGCAGGTGTTGCCGGGTTTGTTGGTGGTTTGCACAGAGAGCAAGCAGAGGCGCAGGCATTCAAATGCTGTGTTGCTGAGTGGATGAACAGAAACCCACAAACATCATTGCCTGATAGGTGCCTTGGTTGCGGCTGTAATGAAACCGATGTCGATCCACTTTTGCCGTTTAGTTGCGGCACTCATGGACACTCATGGCTTCATGCACGTTGTTGGGAAGGTTGGTTTGAGTCTCGAAAGGCAGAGGCCGTATTAGCCCTTGTTGCTATGGGTATTAAGAAGCCGGCCAACTTTGAGAATGATCTAAGCGAAAAGGGTGCCGCATAATGCTTATGAGCGCATCCATATTGGACCATATACCTCTCGTTTCAGATAGATTAAGTACGGATTTTTGCGTCCATACCGTCCGCAATACCCATACACCTCTCGTTTCAGATAGATTAAGTACGGATTTTTGCGTCCATACCGTCCGCAATACCCATACACCTCTCGTTTCAGATAGATTAAGTACGGATTTTTGCGTCCGCAATGCAGTTTGCGTCCGCAGCCGCAAAACAAAATTGAAACCTTTTTTTAATCAAAGGAGACACTCTGTGAGTAACTTCAATAAAACATCCGTTGCACACGGCCTTGCCCGTGGGGAGTTTAACCACCTCAGCGACGACGACCTGCAAAAGCTAAATCGGTTAATGGCAAGGATTGCCGAAACTGCATACCGGCGTGGCGCACAACACGGCGCTTATCTCCAGGAGCACGGCCTTATCCCATTCGATCTTGCGGATTGGCGCTTTACAAGAAACCTCGACAGCGCCCCTTGGTTGAACGGCAGCCGCCAAACCTCCATTGAACGCTTACACATTGAACACCCAGAGCTGGAGGATATTGGTTTTGGCATCGACGCCACCGCCACATGAGCCGCACGGTGAAGACAGAAGGATAAATAAGTGACCCAACAGAACCGCTACAGGATACATAAGGGGCTTCACGTGGAGTTTAGCCTGACCAGCGACAATCATATCGAATGCGCCTGGGATCCAGTACCCCCACGCCGGCTACGTTCAAAGTATCTCAAGCGATACAAATATGCTCGCGGGCTTTTTGTTACCGATATCGCTGATAGGATGGGCATTGAGCCAGATCGGATTTTAATTCTTGGCTAGTGGCTCACATCATCGGCTGGCCGATCCGACCTGCGCATCGACACCGTTACATATCCGAGCCAGTCCACCCGACCACCTCAAACGATCCGCTTGAGAGTGAAGCCTGTGACTTGGCATCCAAGGTAGCGCGGGTTCACCGGGGGGCGTCATCGGGGGGAACCCCTAGGGATGTCAGAACCGAAAAGTATTCTCCATCGATTCGGACATCGATGCGGTCGAGTGTAGTTCTGTTGGTGGTGTGACTGGTTGAGCTTTTACGCTCACCATCGCCGTGCGTCTGAGTGTTGATTAAGTATCTTCACGGCTGAAGCATTTTTCATCACCGGCAGCCGAAAGCATTTTTCATCACCGGCAGCTGGAAGCTTTTGCTATGGCCGAAGTTTCTGAAACCTTAAGCTTTCACGCTCACCTGCTGTTTACTCTGGCCGACCGAACCACCGCCGCCGACCGGGCGCGACCCCGCCGTACCGGGGAGGGCGTCTTTGAAAGTTGGACTTGGGGGCCTCCACCGCATGGGGGAAACGTCAATTTTCGCGTTCTCCGAAAATAGCCTTATTTTTAAGGATATCCCAAATCGCCGATTTGAGGCCTATAGGCGGTTTGGCGCGGTTCAATCCATTCATGAGTGAAAATCATACAAACTTGCCATTTCTTGAAATAATCTTAAGATAAATTCCGTTATCATCCGATCTCGCGCGCCCGCGCACTGGCAAGGAGACCGCCCCATGGCCCCACAAAAACCCGCCCGGAATACCGTCGCAGGAGCCATCGACACAATGCGGACACCGACCGCTAAGTTTGAATGGCCGGACGAAATCGACACCCTGCCGGTCGAATCTGAAGCCGAAGCCGCACACAAGATCGCCCAGAGCCTTTGGGTTGAGCTTGACCCCAAAACCGCGAGGCTCATTGATTTGTTGTTGGTTGCTGAGACGGCGAACCTGACCGTTGAGTTGAACAAAATTAATTCAGAGCTTCGCCGGTCGAATTACCAGACAAGCAAACCGGGTAGGAACGGCAAAACCATCAGCCAGCCCAGCCCGCTTCTGACGGCCTCGCAACAATTGGCGAGCCGCCGGGCGAAGCTGATGACAAGCCTGAATGTCGTCGCCCGTGAGGACGCTAGAACAGCCGCCAGTCGTCGCAATGCCCGCGTTGCCGTAAAAAACACCCGCGATGACATCGATGCGGACGAGGGTGGGCTTCTGGCATCATGACCCCGACCAGTTTCGAGCAGAGTTTTTGGAGCGCGGTGACCTTTTTCGCGCTCAACCGGGATGACTTCGACGACGACCCATACTGGCGTTTGGATTTTTGGCAGGTGATTCTCGACAGCGAGCTAACCAACGCCGGTCCTAATGATGTTGCCTGCATCCACGTACCCCACTGGACGTTGCATTGACGAAGCCCACCAAAACCAAACGCCGCCGGCCGACAAAGGCCGAGCGCGAAGCAACCAAGCAAAACCGGAGCGTAAGTCGTGAGCATCAGTACGGACAAATGTAGATGGCTCGCCGGACACCGACCGAACTGGGTTCAATGCGACAACAAGCCGCAGCCGAAATCATCATATTGCCAAGAGCATCACGCCAAAACCACCGCACCGCCGACGGCAGGCTGGCAGAAGATCACAGACAAATCATTCAAGTATAACAACAAATAAATATTTATGTATTACATGATCTCTATTTGATCATGTGAAATAACCGCTTTGGATATTGCCCGTTTGTGCTAAACTTCGAGTAATCGCCCAATCACATCGGTCGGGCACCGTTCGCATCGAAGGAGACGCCCAATGTACATCCAGACCACCCCCGCCAGCACCCCATCCCCAGTACCTCTTCGCCGCCGTCACAGACGTACACGTGGCGCGGTTGATGCTGACCAATTGATCGAGACTGTGTTTCAAGCTGCCGCCCGAAAGAACGGGCAAGGTCTTCGACATTTCATGCTACCGGTCCGCTTACTAGAGCGAACAAAAAATCACTTCCGACTGAAGAAGCACATGTTGGCGATTTTGTTGATCAACATCCCCGATGACGCGACGCAGCCGCTTCTGGAATTGTTGGACGACACACCCGAGGCCATTATCCAGCAGAAATACCGGCATGAATACCGGCAGGCACGCGCCGATGTTTCATCAATGTTAGATTGCGCATTCACACTTCAGACCGATCCTTCTGACCTCTTTGATGATTTCTGCAGCGCATATCATCAACCGCTCGCCGCCACGGTCCGTTCACTCGTGAAAATTAGTTTGTGAAAGTTTAATCATGCAGCCAATCATCCCAAGACTGAAGACAGCCGCGAGCCGAGTTGCCAGCGCAGGCGCCATTGCCGAGGCTGAGATCGCTCAGCTTGATCTCCCATATACGCCGAGGCACGCATCCAGCTTCGGCCAAGCCGTCGTCGAAGCTGCCAAGGCATCCGGCACCGCCACCAGCAAAACATTAGCCGTCCGCCAAACCCAACGCGCCAGACGCAAGGCCCACGACATTACCAAGGCCGCGCACCACGAACATGCCGCCGTCCGCAAAGACCTAAACGCCCTTGTCCAGCTTTGCGACTACGTTGAGACCGGCGATGCCGATGGTATCCCGGCTGATCTCGACCCCGTTATCATTTCCAGCGCAAGGATTATCCGCGCCGGCATAACAAGCGGCGCCATTTCAAAATCCATCGTGGATGGGTGGCGTAGTGATATTGATTATGCCCGTGGCAAGCTGGCCGATGACAGCGATAACCTGATTAAGCGTTGGGGACCGGCAGCGCGGTGGAAAGCCGGTGCTGCGGCCCAGAAACGTTACGACCAACTCGCGGCAGTCACCGGCGACGATACCTACAAGAAGCTCTCCGATTCATTCGGCGATGTGCTTCGTAAATCCGTCCAGCGCACTCGCCGGGAAAGGAAAGCCCGATGAACCATCTTTCAGACAGTGACGTGATCGCGGAGTTGGCTACTGAATTAAACCGCCAACCCACGCCCGGCACGCCACCCGGCAAGGATTTTAGCAGTATCCAAAAAGCATCTTGGACCTGTCCGCATCTATCGCCACCCTTCGCCAAGAGGTTGCCGCATTGCCATCCCAGGTCCGCGCCACCGCCAAGGCCGACGCTGCACGCATCTCGAAGGACCACACCCGCGTCATGGCCGAAGCATTGGTCGATCAGCTTGTCGATCATGCGGATCGCGCCGACGGTGATCTGAAGGTTGCCTTAAAGTCCGTCCGCGCCGACATGGCCGCAGACTTATCCGTGGTGAAGGATGCTGCGGCTCAAGGGACATCAAACGCCGTCGCCTTGGTGAGCGGCTTTATAACCCATGTTTGTAAAAGTGAAGGGACAACCCAATGAACGCGAACGAAATTGACCGCCATTTCCAGGACGGGCTCCGAGCCAGTAACGATGCATCTCAGGCCGTGGTCAACCTTCCTTGTCATTGATGAGCAATGCACCCTGCGGCGGATTCACCTGCACGGGCGCAACGCCTGGGCACTGACAGAACTGGTCAAAGCCGGTCTTAATGGGTGTACGCCGATAACCCATCCTGGGCCGCGCTGGAGCGCCTATGTGCATAATCTGCGTCATGAATACGGTCTGAGCATCGAGACCATTCACGAGGCTCACGGTGGGCCATTTCCGGGCAGCCATGCGCGGTATGTTCTGCTTTCATCCGTGCAGATTGTTTCCTCCGACAGCGAGGCCGCTTGATGGGTGCGCTGGTTCATTTATGGGAGGCCCTTCATTGGGCCTCCCGCATCCTCTGTCATGGCTCTGACCGGAGGCCGTCATGGGGAAGGTGAACAACAAGGGGCGGAGCAAGAATGAAGCGTTCATATGCCTGCACCGGGGCGTCACCAGCAGCGCGGCATGGAAAAGCCTTTCATGTGAAGGCAAGGCGCTGCTGCTGGAAATCTGGGCGCTGCATAACGGCCTTAACAACGGCTCTATCGGGTACAGCCACCGACAGGCACGGTCGGCACTGCGGATCGGCAACGACAAAGTGCAACGAGCGTTTCGGGAGCTTCAGGACAAGGGCTTTCTGGTCGCCAGATACAAGGGGCATTTTGACTGCAAGGTTGTTGCCGGTGCGGGGCGTGCCAGCGAGTGGGAAATCACGGCGGAACCGTGTGAGGGCAAACCGCCATCAAAGCTCTATCGGAACTGGTCTGAAAATAAAAACACGGCTCCTGCACCGGCAATCTGAAAACACTTGAAATGTATGTCATAGGATACAGAAAAGCATTCATGCAGTATCACTATTTATCCAATCGATAAATTGTGATAATATCACCTTCTGGATTAACGGAGGGAGAACAATTTGGCAAAGGACTTAAACAAGCTCACCCAAGACATACAGCAGATTTACGATGACGTACGGTCATGGTGGTCTGAGCTCTCTAAGAACAATCCCCAAGTAAGACATTACGGCTATAGTATACTTCTTGGCCCCCCGAAAAAATCCCCCCCATTCCTAATAGTAAGCTTAAACCCGGGCGCATCAGACGATGTGATGAGCCATAAGGTTCATGGGAAGAAAGGGCGATTGCGCCCTGACACTTGGCCTGAATCGTTGAGTTATTTGGATGGCGTCAGCAAATTTTCTAAGCAACTTAAAAATCTATTTGATGGTGTGGATGGCGTTGAACTAAATGATTGTTGCGCTACCCATATTCATTTTCTTCGCTCCCGAGAATGGAAACGGATGAAATCTGAGCTTGAGCTCTCGAATGCAGAATTTAAACAATCACAAGAATTTTGCCGACAACGCTTAGACAAAATAATCCAAGTAATAAGTCCGAAAACAATACTTACATTTGGAAAGGATGCCTTCGACAATTTAGTTCCCAATCCAAAGCAAGAATGTTGGAGTTTAGACAGCAACGGTCGGCCTCAAAGGATTGCTGCTTATGGATCTGCTTCGGGGACTTTAGTCATTGGATTGCGGCATCTGAGTAGACCGATGCCGAGTCAAACTTTCCTGCGTTATCAAAAACTATTGTCTAGCTTGTCTAATGACCAATTTCCTGAGAATCGACTAAATGAGTGGCTTCAACAACAAGCCAAGCCAATGATTGGCGATATGCAAAAGAATCTGGTGGAAATTCTTTATAAGGCAATCCTCGAACTTCGATCACAGGCCCAGTCAAAGTCCAGCGATGATGAATTTCGTGAAGATGCATTGGCAATTGCAGAAGCCACACACAATCTGCCTAAGTTCTTAGATATAGATATGCAGACCTCGAAGTTCAGCAAAGACTATTTCAGATTCAGTATGGATTACCTAAGAGCACGCCCAAACCTTCAAGGCCTTTGTCAAAATATTGACTATATTCTGGGGTCTGTGAAATGAGATTATACCGTCCTGGTTGGCTTCCGAATGCACTAAAACGCGCCCGTGCGGTTGGCTGGTGCATGAAGCCATACTGCACTACATGCGGCGCTTTTGAGTTTCGAGGCGAGATGTTCCGGCTAGCTTACACAAAAATTAGACCGGGAACAGTGTTGGAGTTTAGGACACCTAGAGAGTTATTCGATCAGATTTCTCAGGAGGAGAGAGATAAGACCTTCATCGAACTTGTGTCCGAGTTAAAGCGCATTGAAAGCACCAAAAATCTGCCTTGTGAAGGATTGCGGGTTTTGATCATAGACTTGGATGCCATCACACGTGCATCGGGGAATCCGCGACTCCTTGACCAGTTGCTTGGGAATTGCCCCGCCAACAATTTTTTGGCTTTGATGCGCGCCCATTCCGAACAGATTGCCCTCGATGTTTTAAATCGTGAACAGCAAGAAGCGAAAAACCATGCGCGAAAATTACTAAGAAAGACGATGCATTCCATTCAAAAGCCGAAACCTATTCCGAGAGATGAGCGCGTCCGAAAAGGGACGGGAGAAATTCATGATTTTTTGAGACGCTATGAAAGTGAGACAAGCTCAACTCGCCTGCTCATCCTTTCTGATGAATACTTCATGTTTACCCTAGATGTCGTGCCTAGGGAATCGATCCCGAATCGATCTGATGTTGCAGGCTTATCTCTTGAGCGGAGGAATCGATTGGCTTTGCGAATAGACAAGAGGCGGGGCAAATGGGGGAGCCTTAAAAACGTGTTGTTGTTGGAAGGTGCTTGTTAAGCAGCACGTAAATTTAATCAATCTAGCTCTGCTTCAATACTATAAAATGAAAATACGGTTCCTGATGCAGGAACCGCTGGTTCCGACAGTGGGAACCGCTCGCCCAAAAAAGTAGTGCAATTTAGAGAAAACGGTTCCGGCATTGGGAACCGATATGCGAGTATAAAGGCTGCAAACGGCTCCTGACGCGGGAACACATTTAATATACCATACAGGGTAAGAACGGTAACTTTTTGAAACTGAGAGAATCTTTACAATGCGAAAGATTTCCGAGAAACAAAAACAAAGGTTCATGCGCATTTCACAGCGCCGAAACTTTCGAAGATTATCTCGGAAGCGTCTACAAAAATTCAAAGCTGAATTTGGATACTTCCCGCCAAAAGGCTCCGTATTCAGACGATCAAAAAACTCAGGAAAATTATATCGAAACCTACCTATTCCAGCCGACCTTAGTTTGGCTACAAATCATGACGAAGTATTAGAGTTTATCGAACAATACAGAGTTCAGTTAGCGAGCAAAACGAACACTTACTCTGACTTTAGTGTGCTTAAAAACATTGGCCCCTGCGGAGCACTAGTAATAGCTGCAGAGTATGACAGGTGGAGGCATCTTCATCCTAGATGGAGACGGTCCGTTGAGCCTGAGAATTTTGATCCTGACATCTTGAGGCAACTAGATGAAATGGGGTTATTCGAGATTCTCAACGTGAGCAACCCGGCACACATCAATGAACAACTCCCCGGAGACATCATCTTTATAAAGTTTCGAAGCAAACAGCACACCTTAGGTGAGGAGGCTGCAATATTGATGCGAGACATCGAGACAATTGTTGGCCAGATACCTGACCGACCAGGTCTCTATCAAGCCCTTACAGAAGCCATGACCAATGTGTCGCACCATGCATATCCAACCGACGTAGATAATTCGGCTTACTTAGCTCCTATCGTCAGTGGGAAATGGTGGATGTCGGGGTCATTTAACACGGCGTCACAAAAACTCACTGTCATGTTCTTGGACCAAGGTGTCGGGATACCATTTACGTTGCCCCGCAAGCATACAGCTGAGAAAATTCGTGGCGTGTTAGATCGTCTAAATCTTATCGACGACGATGCATCACGAATCCGAGCAGCGATGGAATTGGGCACATCAAAAACGGGTCAGAAACATAGAGGCGGCGGTCTTTTCCGTGATATAAGAGCTTATACATCTAGCCTTGGCCAAGGAATGCTGCGTGTGCTGAGCGGCAAAGGAGAATACATTTATGCGCTTGATGAAAATGGCAGGAAACGTGAACAATTGTTAACACACTCGAAACCGATTGGTGGCACACTTATATTGTGGGAAGGAGTTATTCCATCGGAGCTCTAGACATGAAAACCATTAATGTTGCAGCAGATTTTTCAGCCTATCCTGCAGGCCGATTTCTTGACGACGGCCCATTTTCTGGAGAGGCATTCAGAGAAAAGCATTTACTCCCTGCTCTCAAGGACGATGAACATGTTTCGATCAATTTGGATGGAGGCGAAGGCTTTGGTTCGTCTTTCCTCGAAGAGGCTTTTGGCGGCTTAGTGCGTAAGCAATATTTCTCAAAAGATAACCTCCACAAGCGGCTGAAGATTGAGACAGAGGACAATGCGCTTCGAAACGAGGTTTGGTTTTATATCGACAATGCAGAGCTTGAAGAGCTGCAGTAACACAACGTGGCCGATATTTTTTCTGATTTTATATGGGAAACGATTATCCCGTCAGCAGCAACTGGAGTTGCTGTATTTTATTGGCATCAATTCAAGGTCAGGCAAAGCGGCTCGCGGCAACGATGTCGAGACATTGAAGATGTTATTATCGAATTCGAGCGCTGCAGTACCCGATATTGGTCAATACCGGAAGACAACGATGATGTAACTGATTTAGCCCGAGACATGAAGAGTTTGAGCAAGCGGCTCGCAGCAGAGCTATCACATTTAAGCAGAAACGGGTTTAATTGCCGCCAATGTGAAGTAGGGCTGACTACCCTTAGAAGGGCGGCAATGGACGGCGACTTTGAAAGCAAGCGCAATTATCATGACGCACATAGAGTTGAACGCATCCAGAACGCGTCTGTTTCGCTGGTCGGCGATTTGCGGACTGCACTAAAGGTTCTCTGACATCTTTCTACCCTGAATTTTCATGCCGATTGAATAACCCAGTTTGCTGTTTATTTCGGTTAAAAAAGAGGTGATGAATGGGCGGTCCAGGCTCAGGAAGTTGGTATAGATGGTCAACGCGGCCTGTTGTCGAAGACGGGCTGTCCCTTGATCTGTGCCGCCTGATACGCCACGGCAATGTCGATACCGGCTAACCCCCCGGCCCAAGCACTTTTTCGGCAATCGCTTTAGCTACGTCTGCCGTGGCACTATCAACCGGATCGGAGAACATGCCGAAGCCGCCAGGGTTGTATTCGCCATTTACGGAGAATTTACCCACCACTGTTTGTTGGTTTGCTTCCAAAACGTTCACATCGACATTGAGTTTATTTGATCCTGCCAGCATGCCCGAAAGTGCTCGGGTTCCCTGAGATACAAACTCAGCTCGGGTTACAATAACCTGCAGGTCAACCTGACGGCCCGCACGATTCCGTTTAGCTACCTCTGACCTGATTGCCGCCTGTAGTTTTTCAATATGCAAATCGGTCGCGTTTGAGCGTGTTCCGCTCAACACTTTGATATTCTCAATTTGTAGCAGATCTGCCGGAAGCGCCTGCTGCTCCGCAACATTCGTGGCGCAACCGGATATGATAAAAGCTGCACAGAATAGCGATGCTGGCCAAGCTGAATTCCTCTTATTCATTGGGTTATGTGCTCTTCTTTGTGGTAGCCGGATCAATTGTCGGTGCAGGAGCAAAATTGATTCCGCACTTCTTTTGAATAGAGACTTTCTCAATTGCCTCCCGCTCACCTTTCAATCGAGCGTATTCCTGAGCCTGAACCCCATCTCCTCCTTCTAGAAAAAATAGTGTGGGCCAAAACAAGATTAAGCCTACGCCCATTTGTGCGGCGTCGTTATCGGCAGTTTCTTTTAACTGGCCGTGCAGGTCTGAAGCTCGTCGAGAAACCCGCGCTGCCTCCTCAGACAATTGTTCGCAGTCATATTTCTGATACTGCAACTCGGAAACATAAACAGTGGGGATTTCATCAGGCTGACTTGCGCAACCAGCAATCAAACCGAGCGTTAACAGAAGCGATAATTTTTTCATGTGCCCCCCCGTAGATTGAATTAGAGCGTACAATCATTGATGTGACTTTCAAGGAGAAAAAGTAGTATTAGTTTAATATTTTCTATGCAGGATATTTCGGAGTTGGCAGATGGGCGGCCCTGGTTCTGGAAGTTGGTATAGATGGTCAACGCGGCCTGTTGTCGAAGACGGGCTGTCCCTTGATCTGTGCCGCCTGATACGCCACGGCAATGTCGTGCCAGGCAATTGGGTTTCTGGCTCGCTAAACTGGAGCAATGTCGATACGGGCGAACGCACAGCTTCAATCGGCTATGAGGCCAACATGGTCGATCCGGACAATGCCTGGATGCGGCTCCACTACAAACACAACGACACTCCTGAAGATTACAAGGTGCGCCTCACCACCACGCGCCCGAATTATGGCGGGCAGCGATGGTGGTTTATCTGCCCATCAAGAGGCATCAGGACCGCAAAGCTCTATTTGGCAAACGGTGGCGATTGGTTCGCATCAAGGCAGGCTTATGGTTTGGCCTATCGGAGCCAGAGTGAATGCATCGAAGACCGGCAAGCAACCAGAGCACACAGGCTTCGGCGCAAGCTGGGAGGGCATGCCGGTTTTGAGCAGCCATTCCCGGAAAAGCCCAAGGGTATGCACTGGAAGACGTACCAGCAGATGTGTGATGAAATCGACTATCTGGAGCAGACCAGTATGGCGTCGATGATGCTGCGGATGGGGGTTCAAATCTAAATCAAGCGCGGCAAGCATTGCCCTCATATCTCCATCCGGAAATCCGATCATTTGTGATGGTGAAGGTTGTCTTGCAACGTTTGTTAATATTCATTGCTGGTGAGCCTCCATAAGATGAAGTGTAGGCTGTGCCGCCAATTATCTGAGTTTGATATGTGGGGCTAGAGCCAGGAATAAACACTGATCGAGATTTTGCATAAGTGAGGTACTTAGTACCCCCGCTCTCATAAAAAGAATCTGGAGGCCCCCATGAAGATATCAGATTAGATTCTGAAGACCCTACCCATGTACCTAACATTTTTTCATAGTTTTCGGCCGTTGCACACCCGGCGAGAAAAACGAGTACAGATAGAATAACATGCTTATGCATTTCTTCTCCCCCTACTTTGCAACCGTAAGAGGAGAAAAAATCATACAATTCACAACAAGTCTACTGTGTTTCCCAAACGAGTTGAAGCTCAGCGATTGCTATTTGATTGCTAGAGAATTTTCCCCTGCAACACGCATCGTCTAACCCATTGAAAAATATGGTGGGCGCGACAGGGATTGAACCTGTGACCCCTGCCGTGTGAAGGGAGAGAACTTCTGCCCATTCAGTGCATTCGGGTCACGTTTTGTCGCCTACTGATCCCATTCAGTCCATTTGCGTCCTGTTATTTCCGGACAGTTGTCCCGATTGAATTCAATCCGGACACGTTTCAATCGGAACAGGTTGATCGACAGGTTCAAATCGGGTGCACGCAGCCACCCTTACCGAACAAAAAAATCAATAATGCTGAAACTAAATCTCAAGGTAAATCGGACTGGTCCATCCCCGGTGGAAGTCAGTCTGCACGACACGGATCCAGTAGGCCTGTTCCTGCGCGGCGGGATTTTCATCCGTAAACGAGAACTGGACGTCACAAACATCCCCTTCGACATGCAGCGTTCCCGCCGTGAGTTGTTGTTCCAGGCCGCCGAATTCCCATGACAGATTTCCGGCTCTGATTTTCCCGAGCGGTATTTCAATATCGGCAGGCCCCGCCTTAAACGTGATGACGGCGTCATCGGGGGCATCCACGTCAAGCAGCAAGCCCTCTTCCTGACCTGAAGTGACGGAACGCCAGCGGACGGATTTTTCGGTCTGCTCATCGATCCCGTATTTTGCGGTAAATATGTTGAGCGGTGCTGCGTTGATGATTTCTCCTTTATCGAGCGACAGCGCGCCATCCCAACGCATGAACCGGCCCCGGTCCTGATGCGTTGCGCCCGACCAGACAATTCTGATTTTATTGGGATCGCGCACTTCCGGGTTGGGGCGGATGCGCGTGATCTCGACGCTGCGATTGAACAGTACGATATATTCGATCGGTGCCGTCCCGTGAACGAGCCCCTTGATCTGCACCGCCCCAACGGTCTTGCCTGCCTCGCCCATGCTGTACCCGGCCGCCGTCATCTCGATATGCATACGTGCGCCCGTGGTGCCATAACATGATCGCCCCATGAGCCCGTCATAGATACCTTCGCGGTCATGTTTCTTGCAGTAGACAGCGCCGAGACCACCCAGAATAGTCATCTCCGGCGTTGATGGATAGGCAAGTCCCGGCCGGCAAGTATGGTCATCACTGGCCCCGACCACACCGACGCGCACGCCTGCGGCCAGAAATTCGTGCAGCCGCCATTCAAAGACACCGTGGTTCGAGCAGATTTCAAAAACCGGTTCCAGTTCCGGATCCTGTGCCTCGAAATCGGACCGTCGACCACCGATGTGCGGCACCATGATGACCTTGCGGCCGGTTTCCGCGATGTAGTCGCGCATTTTTGCCTGCAGATCACGGGCATGCACGGCTTCGATGGCCCGGGTGCGGTCATCCACTTCGTCATCGCTCAACTGCCAGTGGCTGGATCGGAAGATAGGCCCTTCATCATCAAGAAACAGGACGTTCCGATCACCACCGGTCCCCGTCGGACCCGACCATTCCCATCCGAAGAATGCGGCGAACCGGCCCGGCTCATTATGTTTGATTGCGGCCTGACGCACTTCCTCGAGATCGGCATCCGAGAGGATGAAGTCGTTTCCCTGATGGGTCGTGAAATCGATTGCGGCCAGATCACGGGCGTAGGCGAAATACTCATCCGGTGTGCCGACGCCGACAGTCGACGCGGTCTGCGCCTGTGTATCGCCCCAGCAAATCATGTCATCGGCATGATTGCGGACAATGATCGGATTGGATAAGGCAAGCACATCGTTTCCTTGCCTCAGCGTCAGTCGGCGTACGCCTTCGCCCTTCAGCACGATCCTGTCGATCCAGGTCGCCCGGCCGGACGTGGCGGAAAGCGCGAACTCGATTGTGGGATCCGTGTCGAGGGACAATCCCTTTGCATCAACGGGTGTCGGATTTCCGAACCGGTCATTGCCACGCACCTGTAGACGAAAGGGCACGTCCGCCTGCACAAACGTTGGGGCAACGACCGTGAAATATTCGCACGGTCCCGGCAAAATACTGAAATTCGGTGTCGTGCAGTAAACGCGCTTGAACTCTCCGGAGCTGAGTGGATCCAGGAAGACCGCAAAATCGCTGGCGCTTTCGGGAAAACTCTGGACCGCCAACCCGCGAGAACCGCCCGACCTATCCCCGAGCACGACCGTAATGGTATCGCCGGGATACAAAGGGCCGCCGGCGAGCCTGATCACAGCTACCGCATTGAACGGTCGCTTGTGACCGCGCGGATCGAAGTAAGTTTCGAAATGCGCCCCCGGCCTTGAGCAATGCACCGTGGCGTAATTATCGGCAGCAGGGTCACAGAATTGTGGATGGCCGAAATCCGCCTGCCGGCGCGTGCCGATCTTGAGTCCGCCACCGACATCCATTGCGTATGTGCCAACCGTGAAAACGATCGTCCATGTTGAGAATGAGCCGACGACGACATCGTCCTGGGGATCAATGCTGACAAATCCCCATGTTTCTTTGGTGGACTGGTCCGTGTTTCTTTCTGTGATTTTCCCCATGCTTGAGGCCCTCCCAACGAGCGAGTGGCGCTGGCTCTCCTGTTAGTGATGAGACTGAGCAGGAGAGCCAGATTTCATGAACGATATTGTGTTTGTTACTTGACCAGAATGTCGAGTTTCTCTGCCATCTTGCGGTAACGCGCATAGTCCTTCGCAATCAATTTTGTGAACTCTTCCGGGCCCATGTAGTTCGGGACATCGCCGACAGCAGTGACCATCTTCTTCCAGCCACCCCGCGCCATCGTTTCCTCGATGGCCTTGGCCCACTTCTGCACGATGTCGTCCGGGAGATCTTTAGGCCCGATCACACCGCGCCAGCCGAAAAGATCGACTTCCGGATAACCGAGTTCCGCGTACGTCGGAATGTCGGGGAAATCCTCAAGGCGTTTCTTGGTGGTCACGGCCAGCGGCCTTACCTTACCCGCCTTGATGTAGTCAATTGCGGAGACAAAGTTGGTTTGATGGAAATCGGCTTCGCCACGCAGCAGACCGGCCATCGCATTCTTGCCGCCTTTGTAGGGGATGCCGATTGCATCCGTCTTTTCCAGACCGGCGACTTCCATCATCAGATGAGCGCCAAAAAAGTGAATACTGCCGGCGCCGACGTGTGAAAATTTCAAGCTGCCCGGCTTTGCCTTGATCGCGTCAATCAGATCTTTCAGCGTCTTGTATGGAGACTCAGCATTGACAACGAGGACGTTCGGATTCATCTGCGTCATCGCAATCGGTTTATAATCTGCGGGACTGTAGCCTGCCGACAGATTGGTTGCCGGATACAGCACGTGTCCGCCAATCATGCCTGTCATGAGCATATATCCATCGGGCTTCGCTTTGAGGCCGAAGTTGATACCGATGCTACCGGAAGCGCCCTTCTTATTGACGACGACGACCGGCTGGCCAATGTGCTCGGGGATGTTGATCGCAAGAATGCGTGCAGCCGTATCCGTGGAGCCGCCGGCGCCGGACGGCACGATCAAGGTGATCGGCTTATCCGGATAAGCATCCGCTTTTGCATCAAGGGGTACTGCTGCTGTCGAAGCGAATACTGTCGCGCTGAGCAGTGCCGCGCTGAACAATTTTCTCGTCATTGTGTGGTGCATTTTAACCTCCATTCTGTTTGTTGCTTACGTAAAATTGTTGAAAAGGATGTTTCTCGTGACATCTCTGTTGATTTTTTAGTCGCGTATAATTCGTGCGGCGTCGGTCCCTTCCAGACGTCGGTGCAGATAGATCGTCAGCCCGGCACTGATTGCTGCAAGAATCAGGAAGGTGGTCGAAATCGGGCTGTGTACGAAAATATCCAGCGAGCCACCGGAGATGATCAGCGACTTTCGCAACTCGTTTTCAAACAGCGGGCACAGGATGAACGCGATCGCAAAGGGCGCCGCCGGTATCTTCTGGGTGCGCATGAAAAATCCAAGGATGCCGACGCCGACCATCGAGATCACGTCAACCATTGTGCCGCGCACGGCATACGTTCCATAGGTCGCAAGAATAAAGACAACCGGAAACAGGATCTTGGTCGGCATCCGGACAACCCACTTGGCCATGCGAATAACGCCGACGCCGACGAGCCATAAGAAGATAAGGCTCATGAATAAAAGCAGAAATACGCTGTAGACAAAATCAGGTGCCGAATCGAAGAGCAGCGGTCCCGGGCTAAGGCCGTGAATGACAAGCGCCCCCATCAGGACGGCGGTTGTTGTATCACCCGGAATGCCCAGGCTCATCATCGGCACGAGTGCGGGGCCACAGACGGCGTTATTACCGGCCTCGGCGCCGGCAACGCCATCCAGAGACCCTTTGCCGAATTCATCGGGCGTTTTGGAAAACCGCTTGGCCATGAAATAGCCAAGGAATGCCGCCGGGCTGCCGCCAAGCCCGGGCAATGCGCCCAGAAGTGAGCCGCCGATTGTCGAGCGAAGATAGGTTGCCCAATGGGCGATGTATTGGCGGAATGTGAGACCCGGACCCATTTCACCAATCGTGATCTTCTCCTCAGAACGAAACGCTTCAATGGCGCGGGCAATGATCTCGGGGATCGTGAACAGCCCGACCAGCAAGGTGAGGATATGGATACCGGCCTGAAAATCGGGAATGCCAAAAGTGAACCGGCTCGAGCCGTGTATCGGATCCTGTCCGATCATTGCGATGAGGAATCCGAAGCATGCTGCGATCATGCCCTTCAGCAAAGAGTCCCCTGACACCCCGGCAATGATCGTGATCGAGAAGACGATGACGGCAAAAACTTCCGGCGCCCCGAAGTCCAGCGCGACGGCCGCGACGACGGGAAAAATCGACATCGCGATGATGGTTGAAAGTATGCCCGAGGTCAGTGAGGCATAGAGCGCCATTTCCAGGGCCTGTCGTGTTTTGCCCTTGCGCGCCAGCGGATAGCCATCCAGCAGCGTTGCTGCGGCATTCGGCGTGCCTGGTGTATTGATCATGATCGCAGTCACCGATCCGCCGTAAATCGCGGTCACGTAAATGCCGAGAAGCAGTGCGATCGAGGACGTTGCTTCCATAAAGAATGTCAGCGGCAGTGCGATCACGACGGCCATGATCCCGGTCAGTCCCGGCGTGACACCGACAAACATGCCCCAGACAACCCCTGCAAAACATGACAGGATGACTTCCCAACTCAAGATCTGGGTGAAGCTTTGAGATAGAACCGACCACTCGATCATGACAGACCTGCCATTTTCAGCGCGTACCCTGCCAACGATATGGCGGCATCAATCGTGCTGCCGCCCCCCAGAATTTGCAGTTCCGGTTCCGGCAGCAGGATACTGGCAACCTTGACAAAGAAATACCAAAGCATGGCCGGCAAAAGAACGGCGATCCCGACAATCAGGCCATACCGACGCTCGCCGAAAAAGTAGACGGTCCCTGCAATACATAATCCAGAGGCGATGGACATTCCGAATGTCAGGATGGCGCCAACGTAAGCCATGCATATTGCAATCATCCCGGCGGCGATGCCCCAATCGGACCCGCGGGCGCGTCCCTGTCGGGGTTCCCGGCGGAAAGCGATGATGCTGTTGGCCAGATAAATGGTGCTGAGAACCGCAAGCAGGATGCATACCATCTTCGGCAGAAATGCCGGTGAGTTTGCTGTGCTGACGAATGATTTCGGCACATAAATCTGGGCGGGAATGACGAGAAAATAAACCGTCAATGCAAAGCCGAGGCAAACCGCAGCAACGATGATATCGCCCCGCATTGTTGGTGTATCTATGTCGATATGTGGTGGCCCTTGCTCTTTGCCACCTTGCAAAGCCTCACCGTCATAGGGCGCGCCAACTCCTGCAGATCCGTCTTGAGACACTGAAAAGCCTCCGTTTCCCTGTTAATGTGAGGCCATTTTTTTTTTTTTCTGCGACGTGCTCAGCACTCACAATTGCTTGCCTGTTAGTGTCTGCTAAAGCGTAGTATAGGGTAAATATTTTTATTCTATGACATGGATAGGGTATTCCGATGAAATATACACAGCTTCGCTCCTTCCATTATGTCGCCCATACCGGCAGCTTCACCGGGGCTGCAAAGGCGCTCAACGTGTCGCAACCGACCGTGACAGAGCAAGTCCGCGATCTGGAGGCCACCTACAAGATCGAACTCTTCATCCGCTACAAGCGAAAGGTTCACCTGACAGCCGTCGGACGCTCACTGTATGAGATCACCCTGCGGCTGTTCGGTATCGTTGGTGAAACAGAAGCCTTTCTGAAGGCCGCCCTCGATCATGGCGCCGGTCATCTGCGCATCTCTTCCGTCATGCCATTTTTCATCATCAAGGCGATTAACGTTTTCCGTCGTGAATTCCCAAAAGTGAAGTTATCTGTTTCGGCTGGAAACTCCGCCGATATCCTGAAGGCCCTTCTCGCTTATCAGGCAGACGTGGGTATTCTTTCAGATCACGATCCCGACCCAAGGCTGTATACCCGGGTCCAGGACAGCCACTCGGTCGTTGCCATCTTCAGATCGGATCATCCGTGGGCGCACAGAAAGAGCATCCGGATATCAGATCTCGAAGGGCAGCAAATGGTTTTACGCGAAATGGGCTCCAATACGCGCCGCATCTTTGAAACGACGTTGGCGAAAGCCGGCGTTACACCCAAAGTTGTCATGGAAATTGAAGGCGGCTCCGCGGTTCTCGAAGCCGTCGCTGCCGGACACGGCATTGGTGTTTACGGCGTCTTGTCGCTGCCGGATGATCATCGGTTGAAGGTCTTGCCGTTTGAAGATGCCGACATGCGTATCAACCGATATTTTGCCTGCCTGCGCGAGCGGAAGGATGAATCACTCGTCAAAGCGTTCTTTGATGCGGCTGAACGGGATGGCAGTACATGGCCGAAAGAGCCTTTTTAAATATAGGGTGTTCCTATTATCAATATAGATAATAAATATTTTCTCTATGAATAGGGTGCCCCGATACTTGCGCCATGAAAAGCAATCTAGGCGCCCCTTTATTTGACTATGCCGTCGTCACGGATACACACGTGAACTTCGGAGAAAACGAATGCAATTCCGAGTTTGAGGTCAACAAGGGAGCCAACGGCCGCCTGCGGCATGTCGTCAGTGATCTCAACAAGCGCGACCTCGCTTTCGTTATTCACCTGGGGGACATCGTCCATCCGGTGCCTGCCCTGCCCGATCTTTATGCACGTGCCGCAGAGGCATTCAAATCGCTCGTAGGCTCCTTGCGCCATCCGCTGCATCTGGTCCCGGGCAATCATGATATCGGTGACAAGCCCATCGCCTGGGGCCCGGCCGGCGTTGTCTGTGACGACTTCATCTCCCTCTGGAAGCAAACGTTCGGTGCCAACTATGCTTCATTTGATGTCGACCCGTGCCGTTTCATCCTGCTGGATGCTCAGATCATCAATTCCGGGCTTGCTGTCGAGTCAGAACAACGCGACTGGCTGGAAACGACGTTGAAAGATGCCTCAAAGCAGAACAAGCGGGTATTTCTCAATCTGCACTATCCGCCTTTTCTTTACGACCCGATGGAAAAGGAGCATTTCGACAATATTGCCGACCCGGGGCGAAGCTGGTTGATGAACCTGATCAGCCGGCATGGCGTCGAAGCCGTCTTTTCCGGACACGTTCATAACTTCTGGTACAACCGTCATGCCGGAACGGACTTTTATGCGCTGCCATCAACAGCCTTCGTGCGGCAGGATTACACCGAGATTTACCGTGCGACACCGCCCCCGGAAACGCACGGCGGACGCGCCGATCTGGCCAAGCTCGGCTACTTTCTCATTCACGTTTATGAACACGGTCATATCTTCGAACTGGTGAGAACCAACGGAGAAATACAGGCCCCGACCGGGCCTTCGGAAATGTCCGGTCACAAGGATGGCGTACTTCATCCACGCCTGATTGCATCGCCCCGATTCGGGCTCGACATGCGACAGAACTGGCTCGAGGTCGTTGAAGTCCCCCCTTCCGGTTCTCTTGACGAATTTGACCGCAAGAAAGTCCGCAACGATTATGCGCTGCTGGCTCTGCTGGAAATGGGCATCGCACGGGTGCGTATTCCGGCATTTGACCTGCTCGATCCGGCGCACCGCGCGCGACTGGATGACTGCAGCCATCTCGGGCTTCGTTTCACGTTGTTTTCATTCGGCCTGCCGGACCCGGAATTAATGGCTGCCGTCAACGATGCGGCCGGGCTCATTGATATCTGGGAAATCGCAGACACGATGGCAGGCCTCGCCAAGTGACGGTTCAAGCCGCCGCAACATCAATCGGCGGGACCGAAATCAGGCTCTACGCTTCAAAATTGCGCTCCAAGGAAGACATGGAAAGCAGCGGCGGGAACTACCACCACATGATCGTTCATGGGTTCAAACCCGAAGATGCGGCACATATATCCGAGATTGCCGCGCTACCGGGCGTTGACGGCCTTGTGTTTCGGGTAGAGGGCAATACCGAACCGGGTCTCGCTGCCGAGCAGGCGCTGTCGGTCTGCAGGAACGCCGGTACATCGGCATCGCTGCATATCCGCATGATGAAGGGCAAGCCAGGCGACACGCAGGATGACGAAGAATGGACAGCCGAACGCGCAGTGGAAAGCATTGCCGTGGCCTCCCTGCATGCTGATCTTCATGTCTATCTGGATACCTTTGCCGACGTCGACCGGGGTTACTACCGGCGACTGGGCGTCGTTGACCGTTTCTATAATCCGAGACCGGCTTTCCATGCGATCAAAGGCATGATCACGAAATTGCATCGGGCAACTGGCGACGCTCAGCTCACCATCAAGGGATAAATCATGGCCCGGAGACAACCTAACGTCCTGTTCGTCTTCGCCGACCAGTTGCGAAGCTCGTCCGTCGGATACGCCGGTCAGGAAGCCGTGCGCACGCCGAACATCGATGCCTTTGCCCGGGAAGGCGCGATCTACAGAAATGCCGTTTCCATGCTGCCGGTATGCGGGCCTTTTCGCGGCTCACTGATCACCGGGCGGACACCGACGACGACGGGTCTTGTCATCAATGATATCCCGCTCCGGACCGATGAAGTCAGCATCGCCCATTGCTTTAAGGACGCCGGGTACGACACCGCCTATATCGGAAAATGGCATCTGGACGGTCCGAACCGCCCGGCACCTGTCCCGCCGGGACCGCGCCGGCAAGGCTTCGATTACTGGATGGGTGCCAACTTCGAACACAATTACAACCGCTCCTATTTCACCGATAATAAAGGTGATGTGCAGATGTGGGAGGGATGGGACGCTAAAGCCCAGACCAGTAACGCCATTGAGTATCTGCGCAACCGTGACGGTGACACGCCGTTCTGCCTGTTCCTGTCGTGGGGACCGCCGCACCATCCCTACCGGGTGGTGCCGCAGGAATATCTGGACATGTATGACCCGGCTGCCATCCAGGGCCGCCCTAACTGTCCGGACGTACCGCGCGAAGATTTATGGGGATATTACGCGCAGACAACATTCCTCGACGATCAATTCCAGCGCTTGTTGGATGCCATTGATGGGATGGGAATCGCCGATGATACCATCATCGTCTTCTCGTCCGATCATGGCGATATGCATGGCTCACACGGGCTCTACAAGAAACAGTGGCCGTGGAATGAGGCGATCAAGATTCCCTTCGTGATTCGCTATCCCGGAAAGATTCAGGCGGGTCAGGCAATCGATGCGCCGATCAATGTCATCGATGTCATGCCGACCCTGCTGGGCCTTGCCGGACTGCCGATCCCTAAAGGGGTCGAAGGGATCGATTTATCACCGTTTTTACTCGGCTTGCGAAACGATCCACCAGAATCCGTATTGATCATGAACCCGTGCCCGTTCTCCATCGGCGACACGCGGGGGCATGACCAATTCCCGGACTACAAGGGCCAGCGTCTGGAATATCGGGGCGTGATCACGGATCGGTATACCTATGTCAGAACCATCGATAAGCCGTGGCTGCTCTACGACAATCTGGAAGATCCCTATCAGATGACGAATCTGATCGACGATGCGGGTCACAAAGATGTGCAGGACCATCTGGAAAATCTCATGCAGGGGCATATGGCCGCGATCGGCGACGAACTGATGCCCCGGGATTATTACTATGAGCGGTTCAATGTAACCTTCGATCATCGGGGCAAGGTTATTGATCTGGTCGAAAACATGTATGACCGAAAAGGCTAGCCGGCCCGGTATTTTTTGAACGGCAGTGTCAGAGCTATCTGGTGTTACCCCCTTACCTTTTCTGATGAGAAATACTTTCCGCTATTTCAATAGTTCGCCCGCGATCATCCGCCTGACGGTGATGATGTACATCCGCTATCCGTTGTCGTTACGTCAGGTCGAAGACCTTTTGTTCGAGCGCGGCATTGACATCTGCCACGAGACTGTACGGTTTTAGTGGAACCGCTTTGGTCCCATGTTTGCGGCCGAAATAAGGAAGCGCCGTATAAATCACTGTTCGTATACGAACTGGCGCTGGCACCTGGACGAGGTTTTTGTGCGGATCAACGGCGAGATGCATTACCTATGCCGCGCTGTGGATCATGAGGGAAAAGTGCTTGAAGTGTTCGTCACGAAGCGGCGGGATCGAAAGGCTGCCCTGAAGTTTCTAAACGTGCAATTAAACGGTATGGTCGCCCAAAGGTGATTGTCACGGACCGGCTTAGGTCATACCGGGCAGCGTTGAATGTAATCGGTAATACTGCCAAACAGGAATGCGGTCGCTGGCTCAACAATCGATGAAAACGCACATCAGCCGTTTCAACGACGAGAGGACGCGATGTCGAAGTTCAGAGATGCAAAAACCTTGCAAAAATTCGCATCTGCTCACGCCTCCACCCACAACCACTTCAACTACGAACGCCATCTCAACCGCCGTGATATTTTCAAACAAGACCGAGCCGCAGCCCTAACCGAGTGGCGTCAACTCGCTGTCTAAATGCAAAAACTGACCACCTTCATGCACGTCCGTATTTGTCTGACAATGCCCAAAAATACCACTGACAAGACCGTTATTCCAGCCAGCCCCGATCCAGATAGGTTGTCGTACCGACCCTAGATATACGCAAACGCTGGATGCCGCCTGAACGGCGCACCGTCAACAGTTCTGATTCCGGTTTCGGCGGGATGCCGTTCATGCCAGTGATGGCCTCTCCGAGTACCCGGCCATCCGCCCGCTCAGGCTTGTCGAGACCCAGAAGATGTAACACCGTCGGTGCGATATCGATGATGCCCGAAGGATAAGATGACTGGAATTCTTTGTGGAATAGCGACCCGCCCGCCGCCATGACGTTTTGCAGTTCCTTCCGGTGCAAGCCGCCGTGCGTGCCGCCGCGCCCTTCGGGGTAGCTCCCGTTGTAATAGCAACTGCCGACAATGCCGTCGCCATACACGGCATCGTCGTTCTGCATGACAAAATAGATGTCCGGTGCGCGAGGGTGATCGATCAGCACCGCCGCGTGGTCGAACGTCCCGGGGACGCCGCCGTTTATACCATCGCCATGCGGCGTGAAGATCATACCACACCAGGGTTGCTGATCGAGCCAGTCGACCATCGCCTTCATCCTGGAATGGTCATGGTCGCGAACCATCACCGCCCCGCAATATGACGTGTATCCGGCATAATCAAATGTGTCGCCGAAATGATCACCGATTTTCAAGCCGGCGTCGGCAGCCGCCGCATTGACGTCTATTCGTTGCTTTGTGTTCAGATGGCCGTGGTCGGAGGTCACGATGATCTGCAACCGGTCATCCAGTCCCGTCTGTGTGCGCCAATCGAGGAGCCGGCCAAACTGGTCGTCGACACTTTTGAGCGCCCGCGCCATATCCACCCCCGCTGCGCCAAGATAATGGTGGGTCTGGTCCGGGTCAGCGTACCACAGAACCGTGACGTCAGGCTTATGGCGCGGCAAGATGGTCTCGATGACCATATCCGTCTGGACCCGGGCAACATCGACGTCGGGACGCGTCGAGTTCGGCAGCGGCCCGTGTTCGCGGATCAGTTCCTCGGCTATATCCGCCGGACAAGCATGTTTCCAGCCGATAAACCCCAGATTGATATCGCCCCGATCTTCTGCATGCGGGTCCATCAACCGTGCCGTACCGCAGGACCCGCCGAACACCGTCGCCATCGTCATGCCGGCTTTGCCAATCACATCACCCATGCCAGGTGTGTCCAGTAACGCCCCATCATAAGCCGACACCGCCGCGGCAATATCTTTCGTGTTATTGGGTTGGAACATACGGTCCGCAAAGATGTTCGGATCAAAGTACTTATTATGCATGATGCCGTTCCGTCTCGGTGTCGCCCCGGTTGCCAGGGCTGCGGCGTTGGTGCGTGTCGAGGACGGAAACACCGAGCGGGCATGCGGGAACGCGGCATTCTCTGCCATGAACCGGTGCAGGTTCGGCATTGATGCCGCTGTCACCATGTCCAGGCGCAACCCGTCAAGGACAACGATCAGAAACGTCGGGCGCTCAGCCATCTCGGGGTTCTGCTTTCATATGAACAGTTTTATTCACGCAATCTTACGGGCGTTCGCCGGCACCGGCAGCGCCGAACGATCGAGGTAATCATGCGAATGCACGACCACAGCGGTGTCGCTCAAATACACGACCCCGTAGGCGGGCGGCTCATGGCTTTTCGGGACAGGCACGACCGTCTCGAAATCAAACGCCACCTGGTGATTTGTCCCCTTCAGGATCGAGAACGGCACCCCGAGCCAGCTTCCGAACACAGGCCGGTGCACATGGCCAAAGAACATGTGGCGAATATTTTTTGCACCGCTGACGATTTGGGCCAAAGACCCTGCGTCCCGCAGGCGGATGTTGTCGAGGGAGGGGAGAGAAATATCGAATGCCGGATGATGCAGGAACAGATATACCGGCCTGTCTCCAGCCTCATCCAGGCGCGCTTGCAGCCATGTCGCTCGAAGTTCACAGAATTCACCCCAATGCTCGCCGGCCTCAGGTGCGAGCAAGGCTGTATCCAACAGGATGCAGTGACCGGCTTTCGTTTCAACCACAGACTGAATGAAGCCGTTCTCGTCTACAGGGGTATCGGGAAACACCGACAGCATTGCCGGGCGCCGGTCATGATTGCCAACCAGAAGGACGTGCGGCACTGCAAGTTGTGACAAACATTCTTTCAGGTTTTCATAGGCATCGATTTGCCCGGCATGGGCAAGATCACCGGTGATAAAGCAGCAAACTGCATCGGCATGATGTGCATTGATATCAGCGATACAGGCGTCGAGCCGCATCCGAGGATCAAGTCCGTGAAGCATCTTGCCCGCTGGAACAAAATGAGGATCCGTGATTTGCAGAATTTTCATGGCATACCTTTATTCAAAAAACGATCTTTGTCCTGGATGGGCGCGCCATTAATGGAATCGGCGCGATAAGCCGAAACGTCTTCGATGGCGTCTTCACGTCGGGTCGCAGCCGCCAAAAGTCGGCGGGTGTAGTCGTGCTTCGGTGAAGCGAATACATCACTTGGGACACCCGTTTCGACAACGCGACCCTTTTGCAAGACAACGACCTTGTCAGCGATCTGTTTCACAACACCAAGGTCGTGGCTGATAAACAGACAAGCCGTGCCTGTTTTCATCTGCATGTCTTTAAGCAAGGCCAGCACATGTGCTTGCACGGAAACGTCCAGGGCCGAAGTCACTTCGTCGCACAGCAGCAGATCCGGTTGTGCGGCAAAGGCCCGTGCAATCGCAATGCGCTGTTGCTGACCACCAGAAAGCTGTCTCGGAAATCGGCGCAGAAGATCTGGTGACAGATCCATACCCTCCATAAGTTCCGCCGCCCTGTCAGTAGCGGTACGGCCGGTCATCCCAAAGAAAATGTCCATAGGGCGCGTTAAAATTGTCTCGACCCGCTGACGCGGATTCAGCGATGACAAGGGGTTTTGGAAAATCATCTGGATGCGACGGCGCTGATCCGGGGCGCGCTTGCGGTCCTGAGTATCAATCGGCTTGCCGTCAAAACTCACCTGACCCGTGGTCGGCGCCATCAGTCCGACGAGAACACTGGCGATGGTCGATTTGCCGCTGCCAGATTCCCCCACCAGCCCCACTGTCTCGCCCTTTTTGACACTGAAGGACACATCATCCACAGCCGGTTCGTCCTGTATAACGGCCTGAAAGGGATTGAGCGTCCATCGCCGACCATAGCGGTAGGTCAGATTTTTAACCTGCAACAATGGTGATTGCGTTTCCGGAATGACCGTGCGGGATGGAGCGGGGGCGTCGATGCGCGGGATGGCCGCCACCAGCATTTTCGCATAGGCCGTCGACGGCGCCTGGAAGATTTTTTTTGACGATCCCCGTTCGACGACCTTCCCATCAAGCATGACCAGAACGTTTTCGCACATATAATCGGTCAAGGTCAGGTCATGCGTAATATAGATCAGCGCTGTGCCCAGTCGGTCACGCAGTTCCTTGACCAGCTTCAGCACCTGCATTTCGGTCGTGGTATCGAGCGCTGTGGTCGGTTCGTCCAGGATCAACAGGTCCGGCTCGCAAGCCAGAGCACCGGCGATGACGACACGCTGGCGCTGACCACCCGAATTTTCATGTGGAAACCGCTGATACGTCTGCTCGGGATGCGGCAGATTTGTCCGCTCGAACAATTTAAGTGTGTGCAATCGAGCCGCATGAGCACTTAGTTTTTGATGGATGCGCGAGATTTCATCGACCTGCGGCCCGACGCGCATGTGATAGGTCAGTGACGTCAGTGGGTCCTGCGGCACCATGGCCATGCGGCTACCGCGGAGTTCGCGGATCTCCTGTTCTGTGAATTTCAGAATGTCGTGTCCGTCGAACAGTATCTCACCGCCGGCGATCTCGCCGCCGGGACGGCAATACGCCATGAGAGCCCGCGCAATTGAAGACTTCCCACATCCACTTTCACCAACGATGCCGAGGGTTTCTCCTCTATCCAAGGAGAAGCTGACCCCGTCTACGGCCATCGACTGCTCACCGGTCGTAGCGTTACGATAAGCGACTTTCAGGTCCCTGACGTCGAGCAATGGCATCTGGTCAACCTCCGTGCAGGCCGCGTGCGGCGTCCAGGCCGAGCGCATTGGCAAGTCCGTCGCTGGCGAAATTGAGTCCGACCACCAGCGTGCTGATGAACAATGCCGGCAATAAAACCAGCCACGGCGCTGCATAAATCTGGTTCACCCCATCGGAAACCATCAGGCCCCAGTCCGGCGTCGGTGGCGAAATCCCGAGGCCAAGGAAAGACAACGCACTGACGATCAGGATTGCCGATGAGGTGCGGATGGCAAATTCGACCACCACCACCTCGACGACGTTAGGAATCAGTTCCCGAACAATGACGGAAAGTGCCATCTCACCGCGCAGACGCGCCGCCTTCACGTAATCCAGCGGGACTTGCGTCAGGGCTTGCGCACGGATCGTCCGGACGGCACCTGGAAGATAGCTGAGCCCGATCACGATCATCAGGACAGTCAAAGACCGCCCAAAGCCAATCACGAAAAGTGCTACGAACAGAATACCCGGAATTGACAGTTTGGTATCAACCAGGCGCATGACGACATCGTCAAAAAGTCCACCAAGATAAGCGGCCGAAACGGCGATCAAGGTGGCAAATATCACCGCACCAAGCACACCAATCATCGCGACACTGATCGATGTCCGTCCGCCCATGAGCAGACGCGACAGATAGTCCCGGCCAATCCCGTCCGTGCCCAAAATAAAATCCGGGCTGCCGGGTGGCAACATGGGCGCGCCGGCAAGCTGCGTTTCGCCATAAGGGATTATCAATGGCGCCAGCAAGGCAATGACCAGATGCAGCACCACAAGGCCCACACCAATTGCTGTTCCCGGGCTATGGGTGAGGACGGTATAAACTTTTTTAACGCTGGCTGACATGACTGCGCACCCTCGGGTCTAGAGCAATGATGGCAAAGTCGGCCAACAGGTTCATCAGAACCACCAGCACCGCGCCAAGAAAAGCGATGGCCTGAACAACATGAACTTCGCGGGTATCGATGGCGCGTATCAGCTCTATGCCCAACCCGGGATAGCCGAAAACTTTTTCCACAACGATCAAACCCGACAACACTCCTGCGACGTATAGCGCCATGGCGTTAAGTGTCGGGATCACCGACGCTGGCAAAACATGACGCATCACGATCCAATGTTCCGGTATCCCCGACAGACGCGCCCGCTCAACAAAGTCACTATTCATCGCCTCGATAAACCCGGCCCGCAGCAGACGGCTGAGATGGGCGACGTGGCCGATAATCACTGTCACCGCCGGCAACAAGGACACCGCTAATAGTTCCAAAGGATGAGCATCATTGAACGCCGTGATCACGGCCGGGAAAAGAGGAATCCAGACGGCAAAAATGATGATGAGAACCATGCCGATGACGAAATCAGGAATGGAGTATCCAACGATGGAAACTGTCGAGATAACTGTGTCGGCACGCCGTCCCCGCCAGTAACCCGCACCGGCACCAATTACGAAGGCCACGGGCATAGTCACCAAAGTAATGACGGCACCAAGCTGCAAAGAGTTTAGCAGCGGATTGATAACAATTTCACCGATCGGGATTTTATCGACGATGGTGGTTCCGAAATCACCCGTGAGAGCACCGGCGAACCATTTGAAAAAGCGGACAGGCGCCGGCACATCAAGACCCAGGGAGCGCTTCATTTCCTCAATATCATCCGCCGTCATCGCGGCCACATCGTCTTCACTCAGGTAGACGTCCAGAGCGTCGCCAGGCAAAATTTCTGTCGCCATGAACACGAACACGGCAACAAGAAAGATGATCAACGCCGACAGCAGCAGCCGTCGCATCATCGCTTTCAACATGGAGAACCTCTATGGCTGTTCACCAATCTGCTCCTCGTTCGATTTTCTGGTTACGTGTCGAATGCTGTCGGGCCGTAGCAGGCGGGAGGCAGCCATGTGACTGCCGCCGCCCGCCATTGCCTGGATGTCTGGCTTAGGATTTCCAAACCGGATTGAACCTGCCGGACCAAGTCTGGGAGTGCGTGGACCAACCGTGGATATTCGACCGATAGACATCGATTTCACGGCGACCGATCAGGAACATCGCCGGGACTTCCTCCTGAAGGATACGCTGCATTTCGTGATAGATTTCACGGCGCTTGACGTTATCACCCGTTTTCATTGCCTTTTCGTAGAGCGCTATATACGCATCGCCTTTAGGGCTGGGGTGCCAATATCCGCTTTCGTTGTATGTAGGCCGCGCCAGACGGAACAGGTTTGCTGCCGGATTGCGTGATCCCACAGGGCCCATTGCGAAGCGATGCTTACGCGTCTTTTCTTTATCTTCCACCCGCCATTTACGGTAGCCGCTTTCTTCGCGAACTTCGATGGGTAAGGTAATGCCAGCTTCTTTTACCGATTCTGCCATCACCTGGAACACGCGATCAATTTCCGGATAATAGGTGGAATAGTACAGGGTGGGCAGCGTGATGCCGTTCGGATGACCGGCTTCGGCCAAAAGTTTTTTGGCCTCGGCGATGTCACGATTGACCTTCTTCGGCAAGAAGTCTTCATTGAAGTTGGTCATGTGCGTATCGTTGGTCATCCAGCCGTACTTGCCGCCGTATACGATGTCGATAATTTTCTGACGATCAATAGCCAGGGACAGGGCCTTGCGGATGCGCGGGTCCATAAATGGCGACCCTTCAAATTTGGGCAGCACGATCAGCATCTGAGACCCCGCCTTGGCGGCGCTTACTGTTGTATCGGGGAGTGCCTCGAATTGCGCGACAAGGGCCGGGTCGACACCAAGGATCATATCGAATTGGCCGGATCGATATCCGTTCATCGCCGGACCCATGGAAGGTTGGACGAAGATCTCGAGCGTATCAAGATACGGCCCCTCGCCCCAATAATTGGTATTCGCTTCGTAGACTACCCGGCGTTGCGGATCAATCTTGGCATGTTTGAACGGGCCACTACCAACGCCGTCCATGCCCATTTCTTCGAACGGCGCTTTCGGCATGATGACCTGACGGTATTCAGCCGTCCACCAGGAACTCACTGTTAGGGTTTGCAAGTGAAAGCGGACTTTGTTTGGTCCCGCTTTTTCGACCTTGGCCAGCATCTTCTGGGCGAACGAGGTTCCCAGCTTTTCATCCCTGTGGAGGTCATAGGAAGCGATCACGTCTTCGACGGTCAGGTCCCGCCCGTCGTGGAACTTGATTCCTTCCCGGATATCGACTTCCCACACCGTCTGATCGTCTTCAACCGCTTCCCATTTCGTCGCCACTTCGGATTGAACCTGTAGGTTCTCATCGACCCAGGTCAGTGTGTTGTAGACGTTCTTGGTTCTGATTTCGATCCCGTTGTAGGGATGCATGGCTGTCTTCAGGCTCTTGTGCTTGGTGTTGTGGCCGAGAACGGCATATTTGAGCGTCCCACCTTTTTTCGGTGTCGATGAAGCCTGTGCGATGCCAGGCATCAGAATATCCCCTATTGCAGCCGTGACGGCAGCTGCGGATACCCCCGCCAGAAGAGTACGACGGGTTACACTCGAGTTAAAATTTGGCAAAGCAGTTCCTCCCAAAACTAGATTTCAAAAACAACGAACCTAGACCAAGTCTATTTCCGTTTTATGGCAATCCGGCTCTTTGGCCGTTTGTGATTGCAACATTTGGATGCTAATTGCTTATGCTTGAAAGCTTGCCTGATATCTCGCGTATGGCACAAATTCATAATTCCTATATCCGCTATAGGTGACTTGAAATGAATTATTCGCAACTGAGGTCATTCCACGCCGTGGCGCGTGAAGGCAGTGCCACCGCCGCATCGCGCGTGCTGGGGATCAGCCAGCCGACCATTACAACGCAGATCAAGGAGCTGGAACTTGAATTCGGAATCGAGTTGTTTCAGCGCCGTGGTCGGGGGCTGGAATTGACGCTGCTGGGCGAAGAATTACTGCTGAAGACGCAGTTATTTTTCAGCGCGGAAGATACCATCAGCGAACTTCTGGGATCGGCGGGCAAGCTGAAACATGGTAACCTTCGTATCGGTGCTGTCGGACCGTTCCATGTCATGCGGATGATTTCCGGTTTCCAGAAATTGCATCCCGCAATTCAGGTTTCCGTCGACCTCGGCAATTCCCGGGAAGTTCTGCAGCGATTACGCGAATATCGCACTGATGTCGCTGTCCTGTCGCAAATCGACCGCGATCCCGAGATGCTGACAGTGCCCTACACCCAGCAGCGTCTGGTCGTGTTTGTTGGAAAAAATCACCCCTGGAATAAACGAAAGGAAATCCACATCGAAGAACTGGAAGGACGGGATATGGTCATGCGCGAACAAGGCTCAATGACCCGTCGCGCCTTTGAAAAAGCTCTGGAAACGGCCGGCGTTACCCCCAATATCGTTCTGGAGATTGGCAGCCGCGAAGCAGTCTGGGAAGCCGTTGCTGAAGGTCTCGGGATCGGCGTTGTCTCCGAGGCTTCGCTCCAGCCGGACAAACGGATCGCGGCGCTGACGATCACAAATCCTGAAATCTATACCTATACGCACGTCGTCTGCCTGAAGGAGCGCGGCAATTCCAGACTGGTGAAAGCATTCCTTGATGTCATTCGTGACCAGGTCAAACGAAACCTGATCCCCGCGCCGAGATAGCCTGCCTGGCAGTATGCCCTGACCCGGAACCGTGGCCCGGTCACGGCATTGTCAGACAAATAAGGACGTGTGCATGAAGGCGGTCAGTTTTTGCGTTTTGACAGCGAGCTGACGCCACTCGGCCAGGGCTGCGGCTCGGTCTTGTTTGAAAATGTCGCGCCGGTTGAGATGACGTTCATGATTGAAATGGTTGTGGATTGAGGCGTGGGCTGATGCGAATTTCTGCAAGGTCTTTACGTCCCGAAACTTCGACATCGCGCCCTCTCGTCGTCGAAACGGCTGATGCGAATTATCGCCTCGATTGTTGAGCCAGCGACCGCACTCCTGCTCGGCAACATTGCCGATTACATTCAGCGCTGCCCTGTATGACCGAAGCCGGTCCGTCACAATCACTTTTGGACGACCATACCGCTTCATTGCCCGCCTCAGAAATTTGAGCGCAGCCTTGCGATCCCGCCGTTTCGTGGCAAAGATTTCTAGCACTTCACCTTCGTGATCCACCGCACGCCACAGATAATGCGTCTCGCCATTGATCCGCACGAACACTTCGTCTAGGTGCCAATGCCAATTTGAATACGAACAGTGATTTATCCGGCGCTTCCGTATTTCAGCTGCGAACATTGGACCAAAGCGGTTCCACCAAAACCGTATAGTTTCGTGGCAAATGTCGATACCGCGTTCGAATAGGATGTCCTCGACCTGCCGTAACGACAGCGGATAAATTGAAGGCGTTGGCGGAATGAACACGCAACTGTTATCCCGCGATTATGAATGGGCTAAAACAGAACGCGAAACCCTGCCGTCTGCCCCAGCCATCTACAAGCTAGTCTGGCCGAATGGGGACACTTATATCGGCGAGACCGTCAACATGAAGAGACGGCACTACGGCCATTGCCATCCAGGCGCGACGCAGCAGACAAATATCCGCTTGGCCGCTCTCAACACGGATCATGGTATGCCTGAGGTCTATCTCCTGAACGCCAATCCTGCTCACCTCGAAGACAAGTTCGCCCGAAAGTGCATCGAGCATGGGCTGGTTTATCGCGAGCAGCCGAGCCTGAACCGATGAGCCCGCACGACCCTAAGACCGCCCCTATGCCGCCCGCGACAAGTGCGGGTTTAGAAGGAGTGAACCGCATGGTCAGGTGGTGCAAGCGTTGCTGTCGTGATCTACCCCATGATGCTTTTGACCGGGGCCGGAAGGATTGCCGCTTCTGCGTTGAGCATCGGCGAGACCGGAGCATACGCTATCCCTTCGAGGCCTATCATTACGACAGCGCCGTATGGTCGCAACTGAAAGCCGAACGCAAACGTCTTGAAGCAGAGACGGGCGAGGCGCACGAAATCGATCATATCATTCCTTTGACGCCCAAGTTCGAAAAGTCAGAGGATGGCTACCCGTTCAGCGGTTTGGACGTTCCCTGGAACTGGTCGGTCGAAAGCAAAGCTGTTAACAGACAGAAATGGCATAAAGTGTGATGGCTAAAAACTTCAAATCAAAACTCGCAGGTCAAATAGGCGAGCATCTGGTCGTCGCCGAACTCGAGCGCCGAGGTGTTATCGCAGCCCCGTTCGCGGGCAACGTCCCCGACATTGATATTCTGGCATACATGGACGGGAAGTCCGCGGCCCTTCAGGTCAAGGCGCAGCGGACAGGCGACGTTAGCGTGAATGCCCGGCATTACCTCAACATCCGTTTTGACGGTGATCAGCAGATTATTGAGGGCAAAACGGAAATCGACCGGGACTTGGTTTTTGTCCTCATAAGCATTGGCGATGCGGCGGGTGAAGACGTGTTCTATATCTTCACTCAGGGGGATGTTCAGGAGCTTGTGCACGATCATTACGTGGCATTCTTGAATAAGCACAACGGCATCCGCCCACGTAACCCGCAGACGACACATTGTGCCTATTACCTCTCGGACCTCGAAGAGTACCGGGACAATTGGGAACTGGTTTTGGCGAGGCTGGAACGATGACAGCGCACTACATTACTGTTACACACGCGGCATTTACGGCAGCACAAACCAAGCCAGACGAGGTTGATATTTCGTCGTTCACACGGGCTATTTATGCGTTGTTGTCGCCATCCCGGACATTCTGGCGAGCGGTTGGAATAACGCCAGCGGCATTGGCCGTTTTGGGGAACAACCTCGACATCCGACGGCAAAGCTGTCCGTCCGGGATTCAACGCGCCCACATCCAACAGCGGTCTCAAACCGTTGCAGCTTTGTTGAAGGGGCCACCTCTAACGCCGGAGCAGTTAGAGCAGGCCATACTGGGTGAAGCTGATCACACCGTCATCTGTGCCAAGGGTGAGAACAACAACAAGCTGCCCACCCGCACGGACATCATCTGGTTTGATAACGAAGGCGACGACCCACTGTTTCAGTCGAAAGGTTTTTCGGCCCGCTGGAGCGATCCAGAACGGGCATTGGTCCGCAAGCTGTCCCTGCGTCACGAGCAATAAAAGGTTGCAAGCGTTACGCCTGCACCAAGCAGGCTATCTAGAGGCCACAGACTTGCGTCTGTTTACTATCTGCTAGCGGACATAATTAGGCAGGCACGCCCAAGTCCGCAAATGACCCTGAGCGGTCCTTTATTGCTGCACAGAGATCAGGCAACCGGAATGCATAGGATGATTGCCGGGAATGTGTGCCAAATGAACCGAACGGAACTGCAATGTTTCTACATGGCCTTGGATTTGATGATTGCCATCGCCTGAAGGCATTCGACGCGCGCCTAGGCCAGAGATTTTGCAACTCCAGACATGATCATTGCTGTCAAAGAGGTAGGCTCGTTCTTCGCTTTCGATAAGGCTCCCAGCGGTTTTGGTCACAAAATGATGATTAACATTAAGCTTATCAATTTTCTGCCCGCTATGGCTCTTGAGGCTATGCGTCACTGAAACGCTTTTCGGCTGATTTTTAGGTGCACTGTTAGTCAAATTGGGTTGAGGAGCGGGCGACGGCGTAAGCTGCGGCACTGGGGTCGGCACATTATAGGGACTGTACCCAGACGTAACCTGAGACGGCGCTGAAAACACCATCTGATCGGGGGCCTTGGTTGGCGAAGATGCAGACTGTGACGGAGGGACAGGCTGTGGCACAGCCTGCTGGGTAACAGTTGGTGTTGGGGGAGCGAGGATCGGCGTATTTGACACGCTGACATCCTTGAAAGTATTGAATCCTTGAAAGAGATGGAGATATACCCTTTGACCGCCCTGTGAGGCCGTCACAACCTGGTTGAGGAGGTGCGGGAAGTAATCAGCCCCAAACATACTTTCCCTACTGGTCGTCTGGAAGTTACCATTTCTATGGTCTGTGAGCGTATGATTGATCGAAGAATAAAAAGTAAAGTCACCACCAACCCCGTTACCAAGCATGATGTCACCACCAACGATAAGGTGTGTTCCATCCCACTTAAAATTGCCGAGGGCGCTATCGGTGTCATTTAACGCCTCTATCAGCTGCTTGCAGATTTCCTGATACTGAGGCGGACAATTCGGTGCGGCTGTCGCAGGGCTTGGGACATTGCTAATCCCCATTCCAATCAACGCAGCGATTGCAATATGTCTTAACGGTTTCATTTCACCACCCCCAAGCTAGACGAATGTATAGGCGAGGTGCTGGAGTGTTACCCGAGGCATCCTCCATCAAGGGGAAGCCAACAAATCCCTCAGCGCTTGCGCCGTAACCAATGTTCGCTCGCAGTCCCAAGCCAGTACTTGCCAGAACATCGCTCTTTGGCCGGCTGATGCTCGTTGCATTGGACGCGTCATTTTTCACCGCGCCAACGTCGATGAAGGCCAGAGGTGTGATCTGATTAGCGATCTGACGTTGGAAATAGAAAGAATGCGCCACCTCGACAGAACCTCGCGCCCCCGTCTCGCCAACAAAAGTGCCATTTTCATACCCACGGAGAAACTGCTCTGAGCCTAGGCCAATCAGCTTTGATGACGGTGTTTTATTTGTACCTAATTGACCAAACAGTTCCACTCTCAACTCGGTCTGAGGCGCGACGGCCGTAAGAGGCTGAATGGTACCAAAGCTTCCCTGCAGGTATCCGAAGTCACCGCTTTCCTCTGAGTGAAACGAGTCTGTATGACCGCCACCGATGGTCACGCCCCCTGCATAGCTCTGACCGCTGGGTTGTTCTTGGCGGTGAAAAAGAGATACGTCACCGGATATGTTCTTGGTATCACCAACCGTGTCCGTTTCGTCATCACTCCAATCCACGCTGGCTAGGACGTATCTCGCTTTGCCGTGAGATCGAATGATTGGATGGCCAACGGTAAAGCTAGCTGATTGCCCCTCGAAATCATGGTTTGTGGAGGAAGCGGGTAATATGACATAGCCGGTAGTCGTCGTAATGACCGAGGATGTTCCCTCGATTGAAACGTCCGTTTGGAAATCTCCGGCACTGACCTCAGCGAAGGTGCCGAAGGAGCCGATTGGAAACATATAAGATCCATAGACGCTTCTTTGATTGGCCTTTTTATCTGCATCAACGAAAGACCCTTGAAGACGGATCAAATCTCCACCTTGAAATACCGAGCTGAAATTTTGGAATATCTGAAAGCGTGTGTCGCCAGAAAAGGTCCGCGACATTGTGTCCACTGAGACTTGACCGCTCTGGTGAGACTCTGCGCCTGTGATTACGGCCTCGAAGGTGCCATCATCATGCTTACGAAATGCAACGGTCGCCGAAACACCCGGAATATCGTTCACAAGAGCCAAAGCCCTATCAATCTCGCTGACATGTGGCTTGTCGCTAATGTTGGCAGCAAAATAATCGCGCATTTTATCCGACGTATTCTCAGAAAACCCTTCGACCGTTACTTTCGTAATTTGGCCGAATGAAACCTGAACTGTCTTCTCATTAACGACTTTAGGGAATGATAGGATGTAACCCTGCTGCTCAAGAAGATAGTGAAGCTCATGCGCAATGAGTTCGATTTCTTTCTCGGTCTCAATCTGCTTGAGCAGGTGTTCCAACTCCCCAAGGCCATTGACCTCGATATCTCCATGCGGGATAGCTGCAGCCGGTAACGTCACCATCAATGACGATATAAATGCGGCAGCAAAAACGCGATTATTATTAGTCAGTCTCGGTTTCATAGGCGATCAATCTCAGCATAAAATCTATGGGTTAAACAAACTCATTCCATGAATGATTTATATTTCTTAGAAAGATTAAACTCTGGGCTAAGAGAGGATAACGTTTTCATCAATTGACGATCACTTACCTTAGTAGACTGACGTATTCCAGTCATTGAGATTGCTAACACCTGACATCACCTGACAAACCAAAACAACAATCGATCCGAGGGGCCGCTTATGGCTGAGGCTGTTGAAAAACTCGCCGTTTGGGTATTGCAAGATTTTGGATAAATAAATTTTGCAAAGGACAGGTCGCCGAAAAAGGCATGGGAGACGCTCTATGCAGCTCCTGGACGAGGTTTCGTCATTATTGACCGGTCCCTTCGTATCCAGAGTGCATGGCCTAGCCCAGAGGGCAATAAATTTCTACACAAATGCCGGTTTCAGAGTTTTTCAACAGCCTCGGCTAGAAGCGGACCAGCTCTGGGCCTCGGCACCGCGTCCGGTTCAAAGCGGTAAGCGGACATTTTTTGATAATCGCATCAATGTCCGCTATTGACCGATTTTGTTGAAAAACTCACAAGTTGAACTGGCGTGATTTATTATTCAGGCCGTTTTTATGGGGATTGCTTTGCCACCCGGTCAACCTATGTTGCTCACCCAGCTTATCTGCAGAGGGTGCTTCTGAATAGGGGCAGGACAATTAGATAATTGGTCCACTTATTCTCCAACGCCGATTGGACGGATGAATTCCTGTTTTTTGAAAGAATCTGAGTTACGCATACGGTTCATATAACCTTCGTTAGACATTACCAGCATATCGCATTCTTCTCTTCGAATGGGAATTTGCCATTTTCGAACATCATTGAGCTTTAATCGATTGAATTTTAGCCCTCGGGATGTCAGGTCCTTGCCATCCCATTTGTCAGGGGCGCAAACGTTGATGCCGTACTTATAATCCTTATATCGCCCAGATTGGACAATTTCTGTAATCGTATTTGCTTGTATCGGAACCAACTTGGATAGGAAATAATACCATTCCGGGCTTTCTGCATGAGATGGAGCAGGGCCGAAAGCAGCAACGGCCAGCAAAGCACCTAAACTGAGGCGAGAAAGTCTCATCCAATCCTCCTGCGAGTGAGCAATTTAATCTAAGATATCCATTCGCATCCATTTCGGTGATGTTCCGGCATTCGATTGTGGCGGTCAAGCGAACGGTGGGCGGTATCGGGTCTGGTTATGGCTGAGGCTGTTGAAAAACTCGCCGTTTGGGTATTGCAAGATTTTGGGTAAATAAATTTTGCAAAGGACAGGCCGCCGAAAAAGGCATGGGAGACGCTCTATGCAGCTCCTGGACGAGGTTTCGTCATTATTGACTGGTCACTTCGTATCCAGAGTGCATGGCCTAGCCCAGAGGGCAATAAATTTCTACACAAATGCCGGTTTCAGAGTTTTTCAACAGTCTCGGCTACAAGCCGCCGCCACCACGGCTGGCAATTTTAGTCCGCTTCGCGCTACGCTGCGGACATGACCTCGACCTTCGCCAACCTCATCCAAAATAACTACGGCCTTCGCATATTCTATTGCGCCTGTAAGCGAGTTGCGGTCGTAGATGTAAATTCGATTGAGGTAAATTGGACAACGCGCCAGATGCCAGTCGTGTGGCTTTGAGCCAGATGGACGTACACCACCTGAACCCGATAGAGGAAGGCGAACGCCAAACCACATTGGCCGACGTTGCGGTGCTTTGTGCGAATTGTCACCGTTTGGCACATGCGGCCTAAATCTTTCCTAAACCTTTCCTAAAAATCAGGCTTCTTTAAGTGCGGCCAGAACCTCTTCGACGTGGCCTTTGACCTTAACCTTTGGAAATACACGAGAAATTACCCCGTCTGGACCGATGATAAATGTAGACCTTTGGATGCCCATGAATTTTCTGCCATACATGCTTTTTTCCGCCCAGACGCCGAAATCCTCGCACAAAGTACCGTTTTCGTCTGATATCAACTGAAACGGCAGTGCCTGCTTTTCGACAAAGTTGTCATGTCGTTTGACGCTATCCTTGGAAACGCCGACGACAACAGCACCGGCTTTCTGGAAATCCTTGATATGGTCGCGGAAATCCTGCGCTTCGGTTGTGCAGCCCGGCGTCATGTCTTTCGGATAAAAGTACATCACCACGGCTTTCCCCTTGAGGTCTTTCAGGGACAGGGAGCCACCGCCGTTGACCGGCAGGTTGAAATTCGGGGCTTTATCTCCGGTTTCTAGCATCAGTCTTTCTCCTCTTGGATTTGTGTCCGTATTGATCTGGTGTGCGCTCCGGCGACAAACAATAGGTGTGTTATAGACCGGGGTCTTCCGGTTCACCGGCTTTGGCCGGGTCGCCGACGATTTGCCTAAAGAGGGTGCGGACGGTGCGTTGCGTTTGCGTCAACCGTTCCGTCAATGCTTCGAAATCAGCACTGCCCGTAATCTGCGCCAGATCTTCCCTGAGCGGGACAGAGAAGGCGTCAACCTTGGCATCGGTCATGTCGCCGTCGATGGTCAGTGCCAGAAATGTCTGCAAATCCCGGTACAGCGATTTTGCATCATCCAGCGCCGCAGCGCTTTCTGCATCGATCAAACCCTTTTCGGCAGCAGTCCGGAATACATGGCCGGCATCCTGGGAAACGATGTCGGGATGGTCTGCAGCGTGGGCCAATACCAGATACTGGGCAATAAAGTCGACATCGACCTGACCACCGCTGACCTGCTTGATTGCCCAGTTGCAGGCTGTTGAAAACTGCTTTTCCATGCGGCCGCGCATCTTGGCGACGTCGGCGGCGGTCTTTGCAGGCTCGCGTTTCGTCCGCAATGTGCCTAGGACCGTCGACGTAACGTCGGCGCCAATATCACCGGTTGTGAAGACAACGCGGGCGCGGACCAGTGCCATATGTTCCCAGGTCCAGGCATCTTCCCTGTAATAGCGCTGGAAGCCGTCCAGCGCCGTCGAAATCGGCCCCTTGTTGCCGCTCGGGCGAAGCCGCATGTCGATTTCGTACAACGTTCCCTCGGCGGTCATCGACATCACGGCATTGATGATGCGCTGACCAAGCCGGGTGAAATATTGCGACGACGGCAGCGGTCTACGACCGTCCGACAGGCTGTCCTGTTCGTCGGCGCTGTAGACGAACATAAGATCAAGATCGCTTGAAGGTGTCAGCTCCCGGGAGCCCAGTTTGCCCAGAGCCAAAACACAGAATTGACCGCCGGGCACAGCGCCGTGGGCTTTTTGGAACTCCAGAATTGTTTGCGGGATCAAGGTCTGCAGGACGGCTTCGGCGATGTCGCTGAAGTTTTCGGCAGCCTGACCGGCACCGATCATGCCCTGCAGCAATTGCACGCCGATCTGGAAGCGGCGGTCGTTATTCCAGCGCCGTGTGGCATCCAGAATATCTTCGAAGAACTGGGCGTCGGTCAGGGCTTCGGCACAATCCAGACGCAGCGCATCGATACCCGGCAGAGGCTGGTAAAAATCCGCGCTGAGGACACTGTCGAGCAGACCGGGGCGACGGCTCAGGTGGTCCGCCAGCCTTGGTGCTTCGCCCATGATCTCGGCCAGCAGTTGCAACAGATTGGGGTGGGCTTGAAACATCGAAAACAACTGGATGCCTGCCGGCAGACCGGACAGGAACGCATCGAAGCGGAGGAATGTCGCATCCGGGTCGGGCTGGCGGGCAATGGCTTCAATCAAGACCGGCGTCAGTTCGGTCAGCAACTCCCGGGCCCGGGTCGAGCGGGTTGCCCGGACCCGGCCATGGTGCCAGGCGCGGATCGATTTATCGATGATCGTGGGATCGATGAAGCCATAGCGTTTCAATGTCGCCAGCGTTTCCGGATCGCTGTCGGTGCCGGTGAACGACAGATTGCCGGCTTCTGCCGTACGTCCGGCCAATGACGGTGAATCCTCAAACAGATCACCGTAATGGCGCTGCACGGTGTACAGCTGATCCAGCAGATCGCGTCTGAAATCTTCGGCTTTGGCATAGCCGCAAAAGGCACCGATTCTGGCGATGCCGGCATCGTCTTCCGGCAGGGTCTGGGTCTGTTCATCGCATTGCATCTGCAGGCGGTGTTCGACCTTGCGCAGGAATTCATACGCAGCTTCGAGGTCGTCGGCCACCGTCGTCTCGACCTGTGAAAGGGCGACCAGATTGCGGATTGCATCGATGGTACGGATCGCGCGCACGGACGGTTCGCGGCCACCCCAGATCAGTTGCTGGGTCTGTGCGAAAAACTCGATCTCGCGAATGCCGCCGCGCCCGGTCTTGATATCGTGACCGTTGATGGCGACATCGGCACCACCCTTGTGGGCATGGATTTGTCGCTTGATCGAATGAATGTCCTGGATCGCTGCAAAATCAAGATTCTTGCGCCAGACGAACGGCCTGAGATGATGGATAAAGGCATCCCCGGCGGCGATATCGCCGGCAATCGGCCGGGCCTTGATCATCGCGGCGCGTTCCCAGTTCTGACCAAGACTTTCATAGTAGGTCTCTGCCGCCAGTACCGAGATCGCCAGCGGTGTCGAGCCGGGATCCGGGCGCAGTCTGAGATCGACCCGGAACACGTAACCATCAACGGTTCGCTCGTCGAGAATGCGGGCCAGCGTGCGGGTCATGCGAATGGCGTGCTGCTGCAAGGCATCCGGGTCTTCGGTTTTGATGCGATCGGTATCAAACAGGCAGATCAGGTCAATGTCGCTGGAGTAGTTCAACTCGCGTGAACCCAGCTTGCCCATGCCGATGACGATAAAGCCGGAATCCTGCTCCGGGTTGTCCGCATTTTTCAAGCTGAAGGCGCCCCGGGCGGCGGCACGGCAAATCACGAAGCGGGCGGCAGCCGATGCGGCGGCGTCGGCGAAATCGGATAGCGCGCCGGTGACCTGATAGAGCGACCAGATCCCGGCAATGTCGGCCAGCGCCGCGGTCAGGGCGAGACGCCGCTTGTTGATCCTGAGTGCCCGCATCAGGGCGGCTTCATCGGTGAGGGCAGCGCAAACCGTCAAGGTGTCGTCAATGATCGCCTGGCAGACTGCATCGGCACCTTCGCAGACGACCCGGCCGAGCCACGCAGGTTCGCGCAACAGGCATTGCGTCAGAAAGGGGCTGTTGGCAAATATCGCATCCAGCAGTTTCCGGCCGGGCGCAGTTTCGCTGAAGGTCCGGGCCGCATCGATCAGCAGCGGTTCGCTGTCTTGATCGAGCTGCATCCGATCCAAGAAATCGCTCTGCCCACGCGCTGCCGCGTCCATGTCGGCCGGGTGCGGCAGCTGTGCTACATCAATGACAAACGGTTCACGCATAACAGTCAAATACGCCATCGGCGCGACCGACGCAAAAGGCTTGGTTAAGGTTATTGGCGTAAGCCTGTACCGATCCGTCGTTTACTCGCTGTTAAGTGCCGGTTATGCATAGTATCACTTGCAGCAAGTCCACGGTTTTCCAGCCTTTTGGGCGTTTTTTGGCAGGTTTTGATAAGTAACGTGATCAAGCGGACGTTTATAAGCCTTATACAGTTGATCGGTGGTCTCGGTGCAGGCTTGGCGATCATCACCCTGCTTATTGCCTGGCAGCTGCACAAAGGACCGGTTTCACTGTCCTTTCTGACGCCTTATGTCGAAAAAGCCCTGAACAGCGGGCACCGCAATTTCCGTCTCGCCATCGAAGACACGACCCTGACCTGGGCCGGCTGGGACCGGGCCATCGAGCTGCGCGTCAAGAATGTCCGCGCCATCGGCGAAAACGGCCAGGCGCAGGCACGGATCCCCGAATTGTCGATGTCGCTCAGCGGCCGTGCCCTGCTGCACCAGATTCTGGCGCCCAAGTCCATCGAATTGCTGGGACCGGAAATCAGGGTGCGCCGTGATACGGACGGATCGCTCGGCGTCGAGGTCGTGTCCGAAGGCAAGGCTTCCGGTGGACCATTCGCCACCGGTTTGCTGAGCTGGCTGATCAGCAAGCCCGAACCCGGCTCGCCGATGAGTTATCTCGAAACCGTCCGCATCAGTGGTGCGACGATGGCTTTTGATGACCGCCTGAGCGGCAAGGAATGGCAGGCCCCGGTCGGCTATCTCAGGCTGCAACGAACACCGCACGGTTTGCTTGGCGAAGGCTCGATCCTGATCGAAGCGGATAATCGTGTCGCCGACATTGCCCTGCATGGCGCGTTTCATTCTGATTCCCGACATCTCGATGTGACGGCGACTTTTGCCGACATTGCACCGGCGGCATTCTCCACACTGGATGCAAAGTTCAAAACGCTGCACGCGGTCAACATGCCCCTCAGCGGCACGCTGATCATCGGCATGTCGATTGATAACGGCATTGAATCAATCGGTTTCAACGTCACCGGCGCAGAAGGGCAGCTCAATTTACCGGCGCCTTTTGAGCAGACGCTGGATGTCGAAAAGATTGCTTTGAAGGGGATCTATAGCGGGCGCAGCGAAATTGTGACCCTGGACAGTGCTGATATCACTTTTGTCAAAGACTCCACCTTGCATGTGCCGGCGCCCGTCAATCATATCTTTCCGCTCACCGGCATCGCTGGTGCCGGCAAGCTTGATATCAAAGCCGGCCGTCTGGATATCGCGCGGTTGGCGATTGCACTGAACGGGCCGACGTTCGAGACAAAAGCCAGTCTGACGGGGATCGGCTTGCCCGAGGATATGCTGTTGCAGGCATCGTCGTCATTGCAGAACGTCGACGTCGACAAATTGACGACGTACTGGCCGAAATCCCTGGGTACGGATGCCTATAACTGGGTCACCGCACATCTCAGCCGTGGCCGGATGAGCCGCGCCGATGCGGAATTGGCACTGACACTGCATGCAGACGGCAGCTTTGCTCTTACGCATCTTGGCGGCACGATGGCGGCGGACGGCGTTGATGTCACGTATCTGACGGGCATGCCGCCGGTTAAAAATACATCAGCCCTGATGAGCTTCGATGAAGATACTTTCGACATCGCGGTCGAACACGGACAAAGCGGTAATATTCGCGTCGCCGGTGCCGCGATCCACATTTCCGGCTTGCAGGATGTCGACCAGTATATCGACATCGATCTGCATGCTGAATCCCCGATCCCGGATGCGTTGGCGCTGATCGACCGCGAACCGTTCGGGTTCGCCAAAGCCATGAAGATCAATCCGAAAAGCACGCTCGGCAAAAGCAAAGTCGACCTGACGCTGAATTTCTTGCTGGCCAAGGATCTTGCCGTTGAAGATGTCACCGTCAAAGCCGAAGCCGTGCTCAGCGACGTTAAAATGGACAAGGTCGTGCTGGGCCGCGGCATTCGCAAAGGCGAGTTGAAGCTCAACGTTGACACCAAGAAGATGACGGTCGACGGCAACGTGTTGATGGGCAAGGTGCCTGTTGCCTGGAGTGGACAGAGAACTTCACCAAATCAGCGCCGTTCCGCTCGCAATATGTCCTGGCTGCGAAGATCGCCGATCTCAGTAACGTCCGTGATCTTGGTGTCGATCCCGGCCCGGCTGGTGACTTCGTCTCGGGTGGGGTTGATTCGACAGTCCGCTATACCATTTTCGATGACCGCAACAGCCGGGTCGAGGTCAATGCCAATCTGGCGCGTGCCGAGCTTCGGGTGCCGGTCCTTGAATGGCGCAAGGCAGCCGGTGATGCCGGTTGGGTTGATGTCACGATCCTGCTTGAAAACGGCCTCGTCAAAAGTGTGCCGAGCTTCAATGTCACGGCCGGCGATCTGAAAGTGCGCGGCGATGTCGCATACAGTCCGGGAGGCCTCGGCCTCGAACGGGTCAATCTGAAGCAGGTGCTGTTCGGTCGTACGGATGTCATGGGCGCTGTGATTGCCAGACCGGACGGCGGCTGGGAAATCGGCCTGCAGGGCAAGGAACTGGACTTTTCGCCGCTCTGGCGGCGTCTGTTGAACGAGCGCCCGGGTCAGGACGATCTGAGCCTGCCGAACCTGACGATTGCCGTCGAACTGGATAAAATGTGGGTCGAGAATCAAAAGTTCATGTCCGGGGTTTCAGGAACCTTCGTGCACAAGCAGGGGTTCTGGCGAACCGTCCTGCTCGACAGCAAGATCAATGGTGGGCCAGTGCTGAACGTGAACATGGCACCGGACAGTCTGGGCAACCGTGTTCTTTCGATCAAGGCTGATGATGCCGGCGATACCCTCAGATTTTTCGATCTGTTTGAAAACATGCATGGCGGCAAAATGGAAATCCGCGGCCGTTATGACGACGCCGCACCGACCCGGCCGCTGCGCGGCAAAATGCGTGTCGTTGATTACCGGGTCCGCAAGGCACCGCTGTTGACCCGTGTCCTCTCGATCATGGCGCTGACGGGTATTCTCGATGCCCTGACCGGCGAAGGGTTGAGTTTTGCTGAACTGGATGTTCCGTTCATCTATACAGACGGCGAAGTCCAGATAGATGACGCCAAGGCGACCGGGACGGCACTCGGCTTTACCGCATCCGGTACGATCTATACACACGCTGACGTTTTGAATCTTGAAGGCACGGTGGTGCCGGCCTATGCGATCAATTCGTTCCTCGGCAAAATCCCGCTGCTCGGAAATATCCTGACCGGCAGCGAGGACGGTGGCGGGGTGTTTGCCGCCAATTTCTCGATCTCCGGCCCGGTCGAAGACCCGAAAACCACGGTCAACCCGCTCTCGGCGCTGACGCCGGGCATCCTGAGAAACCTGTTCGGCGCCTTCAAGGCCGATGAGCAGACGCCGCTGCTGAGCCCAGCGCAACCCTCCCTGATCAAGCCCTGATCATTTCTGGCATTGTCTTTATGTGACGCGGCTTTTTCCACGTCGTCAGGCAAGCTCAATACTGAAATGTTGTGTCATTTTCGCCGGTTTCCAGCTAATCTGCCGGTTGTGATATTCTGTGCGTCTGTAGACCGAATGTGTTCCTAACCAGAAGGTGAAAAAATGGGTAAAGGCAATAATCAACGCAGCAATAAAGAAGCCAAGAAGCCGAAGAAGGCCAAGGAAAAGGTTTTAGCGACGGCAAATTCCAACGCCGGTAAAGTGTCGGTCGGCAAGAAGAAAGTCTGAACTGAAAGCGGGGTGCGCCGATACGGTTCACGCCTGCCGGATGGATGTGTTGACCGGCTTGGGTTGAAGCCGGTCATTCGCTATTGGTCAGGGATAATCTCCTGCGATCACCAGCGATATACCATTTTTCATTTACAAGACGGATTTGAACCGGGCTCATCCGCTCGTCGGGAAAGTGGCCATGCTTGGCCTGAAACCCTGCCCATGCCATAACGGGTGCATCGGAATCAGCATCGGATCGTGTGATGTCCTCTTCTCTTGCCACTCTTGACGCCTTGCCGTCGGCCGTGGATTTCTACGCGCACTACTGGAACAAGCGACCTTTCCTGGTAAGGAACGCCATTGAGCGTTCCGTGATGGACGGGCTGATCACGCCCGATGAGCTTGCGGGTCTGTCGATGGAAGAGACCGCGCACGCGCGCATGGTCGCCAGGGACGACTGGACCTGCCAGTCCGGGCCCTTCACAGAAGAAGATTTCAAATCCAGCGAGAAGTCGTCATGGAGTCTGCTTGTCCAGAACGTCGAACAGTTCCATCCGGATACCGCGGCATTGCTGCGTGCGTTCAATTTTGCGCCCCGCTGGCTGATGGATGACATCATGGTCAGTTTCTCGACCAGGAATGGCACCATCGGCGGCCACGTCGACAGCTATCATGTTTTTCTGGTCCAGGGGCAAGGCGTACGACGCTGGACCGTCGGCCGTGAACCCGTCATCAATGAAGTGTTCATCGACGGGCTTGATCTCAAGATCCTCAAAGACCCGATCGACGGTGAGGCGGTTGAAGTGACCGCAGGGGACGTTCTGTACATTCCCCCGCATTTCGCCCACGAAGGCACCACGCTTGAAGATGCGCTGACCTTTTCTGTGGGATTTCTGGGTCCGAAACTTTCTGAACTGTATGACGCCTATGGTCAGTACCTCGCCGACCATGAAGCGCTTGATCTGCGCTATGAAGGCGAAGGGTTGAGTGGTGACAGTGCGGGCTTCGCACTTTCGTCGGACGCCGTTCAGGCGCTGCGCGACCATCTCGGCCAGCCGTTGAGCACACCTGCATTTTCCGAATGGCTGGCGGTGTTTTTTACCGGATCAAGCCGGGATGATCTCGTGCTGTATTGCGAACGCGAGGACCTGCTGAGCCTGAAATCCTTCAAGCAGGCCCTGCAGTCAGGTGCCGGTCTGATCAAGCCGGCTTACGTGAAATTCGCGCTCACCCCTCAGCCCAACGGTACGTATTGCCTGGGTTTTGGCCGGGAAACTTTTGCTGTCGGGGATGCCGCACTGACGATCATTTTGGGTCTGATGCAGGAAGACATCGTCACCATCCACGCGATGCCAACGCTGCTCGATCATCTTGACCTGTTGCTGACGCTCTATAACCACGAGGCGTTGGAATTTGCCGACGCGATAACGTCAGGCGGATGACACCTCAGTCCTGTTTGCCGTGGCAATGCTTGTAGCGCTTTCCCGAGCCGCATGGGCACGCTGTGCTCAAAAAGGCGGCAATGTTCTTTTCAAAAAAATCCATTTGATGCATTTTTTGGAGGTTTTGCTTGATTGGCCATTAGGATCCTTGCCGGGAAGAGCAACTGGTCATTGATTTTAGCGGCACTATCCTGCATCACAAGGTGCGCTTCGACACATGATACGCTGAGCGCACATTCATGGAAAGTGCCCGACGGTCCGAGCTGAAAACCAATTTGGCGTCTACATTAAGACCGCAGGCGGATAAGGATTTCTTCTTTTTGAGGCGGGTTTAAACCGGGCGGACCAGGGCGTGGCGCTTCTTGCCTGAGGACAGTTTGATCACGCCTTCGCTGTTGAGTGTGGCCAGCGAGACCGTGGCCTGAACATCTGTGACCGGCTTGTCGTTGATCTTGGCACCGCCACCCTGCACAAGCCTTCTGGCTTCGCCGTTGGACGCGCTGAGGCCGGCTTTGGTGAACAGGGCCAGCACACCGATCCCGGCTTCCAGTTCGGCTTTTGGCACGTCAACACTGGGCAGGGTTTCGCCCATGCCGCCCTGCTCGAACGTGGTCTCGGCGGTGGCCCGGGCCTGCGTTGCCGCATCGGCGCCACGGCAGAGCCTGGTCGCTTCGTCGGCCAGAATTTTTTTCGCTTCGTTGATCTCGGCGCCTTCAAGGGATTCCAGCCGCTTGATTTCGCTGATCGGCAGTTCCGTAAAAAGCCTGAGGAATTTGCCGACGTCGGCATCCTCGGTGTTGCGCCAGTATTGCCAGTAATCATAACTGCTGAGCGCATCTTCGTTGAGCCACACCGCGCCATCGGCGGTCTTGCCCATCTTGGCGCCCGATGACGTGGTCAGCAGGGGCGTGGTCAGGCCGAACAATTGCTTTTCGGCGACCCGGCGGCCGAGTTCGACGCCGTTGACGATATTGCCCCACTGGTCCGAGCCGCCCATCTGCAGCACGCAATCGTTGCGCCGGGCCAGCTCGAGAAAGTCATAGGCCTGTAGAATCATGTAATTGAATTCAAGGAAAGTCAGCGGCTGTTCACGCTCTAGCCTGAGCTTGACGCTGTCGAAACCAAGCATGCGATTGATCGTGAAGTGACGACCGTAATCTCTGAGGAAGTCGACGTAGTGGAGGCCTTCGAGCCAGTCGGCATTGTTGACCATGACGGCGTCGGTCGGGCCGTCGCCAAAGGTCAGATAATTTGCAAACACCGACTTGATGCCAGCCATGTTGGTGGCGATGGCTGCGTCGTCCAGCAGTTTCCGGCTTTCATCCTTGCCCGACGGGTCACCGACCTTGGTGGTGCCGCCGCCCATCAGAACAATCGGCTTGTGCCCGGTCTGCTGCAAAAGCCTGAGCAGCATGATCGAAACCAGCGAGCCGACATGCAGGCTCGGCGCCGTGCAATCAAAACCGATATACGCCGTGACCGGTTTTTTCGCGGTGAGGGTGTCGAGCGCCTCCAGGTCCGTGCATTGATGCATGAACTGGCGCTCGATCAGTTTGGCGATAAACTCTGATTTATATGGGCTCATGAACGGTCTTGCTGTTTTTTAAAGAGGCGCGGATGATTAGCACATGCAGACACTACCAGACAACGATTCAGACAAGAAAGACCATCCGGCACCGGGAAAGGTGCTGCATGCCATCGGTTTGATGAGCGGCACGTCGATGGACGGCATCGACGTGGCGGTGATCGATACCGACGGCACCAGAGTTTACAAGCGCGGTGCCTTTGCCACCTATCCCTATGTACCGGCGCTGAGAAGAAGCTCGCCGCCATGGCCGGGCACAAGCCTGAAGCCGATGACAATGTCGCCGACGTGGTCCGGGACGTGACCGATGCCCACGCTGACGCAGTCGAGGATTTCTGCGCCAGGGCCGGGCTTGATCTCAAGGATATCGATGTCGTCGGCTTTCATGGCCAGACGGTCTTTCACGACCCGGCCAACGCCATCACCTGCCAGTTGGGGGACGGGGCCAGGCTGGCCAAACGTCTCGGCACCTGTGTCGTCAATGATTTCCGTGCTGCTGATGTGGCGGCGGGTGGCGAGGGGGCACCGTTTGCGCCCTTGTATCACGCAGCGCTGGCGCAGCCGATTGAGCCGCCGGTGTGTGTGCTCAATCTCGGCGGGGTCGGCAACGTGACGTGGATCAGCCCGGACGGCGGCATCGTCGCTTTCGACACCGGGCCGGCCAACGCGCTGGTCGATGACTGGGTGCTTGAGAAAACCGGCCAGGCGATGGACGAGGACGGCAGGATCGCCCGCCGGGGTCAGGTCAATGAAGCAGCGCTGAGTGCCCTGCTTGCCGATGATTATTTCAAGCATCCCTATCCGAAGTCCCTGGATCGCGATCATTTTGATCCGTCGCCGGTGGCTGAATTGTCGCTTGAAGACGGTGCGGCGACGCTGATCGCCTTTTCCGCCGGTGCCGTCGGCAAGGCTCAGGAGATTCTGCCGTCGCTGCCGGAACGCTGGCTGGTGACCGGTGGGGGCAGGCATAACCCGGTGCTGATGGCAGCTTTGCGGCGCGTTCTCGACCGCCCGGTTGAGCCGGTTGAAGCGGTCGGCTGGTCCGGCGATGCGATGGAAGCACAGGCGTTCGCCTATCTGGCGGTCCGCTCTCTTTACGGTTTGCCGCTGAGCCTGCCGTCCACGACCGGCGTCACCGAACCGATGCCGGGCGGTGTCGTGCACCGGCCCTGAATATTGTGGCCATTATAATGCACCTCATCCCCGCGAAAGCGGGGACCCAGCCTAAACGACCTGAGATACTGGGTTCCCGCTTACGCGGGAATGACGACGTTTTGTGCTTACAGATTGGTATCGAGATACTTCTCGACGTGCTTTTCCATGGTGTCCATGTGGTCGCGGAAGAAGTGGTCGCAGCCCTTCACCACGTTGTAGTCGATGGTGATGTTCTTCTGCTTGCCGAGCTTGTCGGCCAGCTTGGCGACCGAATCTTCCGGAATAATGTCGTCACTGTCACCGTGGATCATCAGACCGCTGGCCGGGCACGGTGCCAGGAACGAGAAATCATGGATGCTGGCCGGCGGTGCGACGGCGATGAAGCTGTTGATCTCCGGACGGCGCATCATCAACTGCATGGCGATCCACGCGCCGAACGAGAAGCCGGCGATCCAGCAACCCGACGCGTTCGGGTTGTGGCCCTGCATCCAGTCGAGGGCAGCTGCGGCGTCACTCAATTCGCCCAACCCACTGTCGAATTCGCCCTGCGAGCGGCCGACACCCCGGAAATTGAAGCGGAGTGTCGAGAATCCGCGCCTCGAAAAGCTGTGATACAGCGAATAGACGACCTTGTTGTTCATGGTGCCGCCATGCTGCGGATGCGGATGCAAAATCAGTGCAACCGGGGCATCGTCGCGCTTGGCATGCTGGTAGCGACCCTCCAGGCGGCCTTCCGGTCCATTGAAAATCACGTCGGGCATTGGCGGGAACCTCACTTCAGAACGAATTAAAATGTTGAGTAAATTTGTCAGTTAATCGGGAAAAGGCCCGTTAAGGGTCTTTTTTTATGCCATTTAAATGGCCTGAAATACTTGACCGCATTACTCGGCTTTCTTATATAATCACATAAGAAATGCGCTTACTTCGGGTGAAAACATCACACGAAGCCGTTGGCGCATCCCCGGGGCGACAAGAAGATAGAGATCAAGCCATGTTTTTCAAGAGATTAAAGGCCGATCTGGATGCCTTTCTCGAACGCGACCCGGCAGCGCGGTCATATTTCGAGGTCATTATCCTGTATCAGGGCTTTCATGCGGTGGTGTTTTATCGCACCGCGCACTGGTTGTGGGGTCTTAACCTGCGCTTTCTGGGGCGGCTCGTTTCACAGTTTGGCCGGCTATTCACGGGCATTGAAATTCATCCTGGCGCGACCATTGGCTGCTGCTTCGTGATTGATCACGGGGCTGGTGTGGTCATCGGCGAGACCGCCGAGATCGGCGACAACGTGACTTTATATCATGATGTGACGCTGGGCGGCGTGGCGCCGAGCGTCGACAGCGCGGCGCAGGTCGGCATCAAACGCCACCCAACGCTCGGCAACGGCGTCATCGTCGGCTCCGGCGCACAGATTCTGGGTCCGATCACCGTCGGTGATAATGCCCGTGTCGGTGCCAATGCGGTGGTCACGTCGGACGTGCCGGCTGGCGTTACGGCGGTCGGCATTCCGGCCCGCATCATCATGCCGAAGGACAAGAGCCGGGCTGGCGAGTTCCGGGCTTACGCGACAACGCCCGAAGGCGTGCCCGATCCGGTGCAGCAGGTGCTGGACCAGATGCGCGGCCATATCACCGCCCTGCAGAACAGGGTTGAAGAACTGGAAGCGGAACGCGCCCAGAAGGACACCAAGCAGGACGCTGTTCAGGACAATGACGATAAAGACGACGGCAAGGCAGGCCGCAAATCCTCGGTGGCCTAGGCCCCGGACATGAGCTCAGGCTTGAGCTGAAGGAGCGATACCGTGAAACTTTCAACCAAGGGACGCTACGCCGTGATGGCGATGGTCGATCTCGCGACCCATTCCCAGGGCAAGCCGATTGCGCTGGCCGATGTCGCGGATCGACAGGAAATTTCCCTGTCGTATCTTGAGCAATTGTTCGGCCGGCTCCGGCGTAATCATCTGGTCAAAAGCGTGCGCGGACCGGGCGGCGGTTATCTGCTGGCCCGGAAACCGACGGAAATTCGAGTCGCCGACGTCATCATGGCAGTTGACGAGCCGATCAAGGCGACGCGCTGTACGCCCGGCAGCCCGTCCGGTTGTCACGGTCGACAGCAACGCTGCCTGACCCACGATCTGTGGGAAGAACTGGGCAACCAGATCTATCTGTTTTTAAGCTCGGTTTCGCTGGAAGACGTTGCCACCCGGCGTGTGCTGGGGGCCAGCGGCGTTCTTTATGCGCAGGGCCGCAGCCAGCAAATCGTTGCCGGCGAATAGGCAAGGGACACTTTTAATGACCGCCGCCTGCTACCTTGACCATAACGCGACGACACCGTTGGGCGACGCTGCCCGGGCGGCGATGACGCGTGCCATGGCGGTAACCGGCAACGCGTCGTCGGTGCATGGCTTTGGCCGCCAGCAGCGCCGCATCATCGAAGATGCCCGCGCTTCCGTCGCTGAACTTGCCGGTGTGGCCCCGGCCAATGTGATTTTCACGTCAGGCGGCAGCGAAGCCAACAATGCGATTATCCGGGGTATTGCCGCCGATCAGCGCGTCACCAGCGCCATCGAACATGCCTCCGTTCTGGATGCCGACCCGCAGGCGGCCCGGTTGCCGGTCAGTCCAGCGGGCGTCGTCGATATTGCTGCTTTGGAAAAAACTCTGGCCGCGGCTACAGGTTCTGTTCTGGTTTCCGTCATGGCTGCGAATAACGAGACCGGCGTCGTTCAGCCGATTGCCGATATTGCCAAGGTTGTGCATGCCGCCGGTGGCCGACTGCATGTCGATGCCATCCAGTGGGCGGCGAAACGGCCGCTGTTCGAAATTTCCGCCTTTGCCGATGTGCTCACGATCAGCGCGCACAAGTTCGGTGGTCCGCAGGGATCAGGCGCCATCATCGTCAAGGACGGCGTCGCATTCGAACCCTGGTTCGGGGTGGCGGTCAGGAGCGGCGTCGTCGGTCAGGGACGGAAAACCCGATCGGCATAGCCGGGTTCGGCGCAGCCGCCAAGGCAGCCCTCGAAGGGGCCGCGCGTTATACAGCCCTTGCCGGTATGCGGGACGCGATTGAAACGGCACTCGAGGGGCAGGCGAAGATTTACGGTGCCGGTGCCGAACGACTGACCAACACCACCTGCATCGGTATGCCGGGCGTCAGTGCGGAAACCCAGGTCATGGCGTTCGATCTGGCGGGTATTGCCGTCAGCGCCGGGTCGGCCTGTTCCAGCGGCAAGGTGCGCGCCAGTCGCGTGCTGCGCGCGATGGGCGCATCCATGAGCAGGAAGCCGCCGAGGCGGTGCGCGTTTCGCTCGGGCCGGAAACGACGGAAGACGAGGTTGAGAAATTCATCGCTGCGTGGCGCGATTTACGCGCCCGGACAGAAGGCGATTTGCGCGCCCGGACCAAAGGCGATTTAAACGCCCGAACAGCGACGGAGGCGGCATGACCCTGCAGCACCGTCCGATCTATCTGGATTATCAGGCGACGACGCCGGTTGATCTCCGCGTGATGGAGGCGATGACGCCGTATTTCACCGAGATGTTCGGCAACCCGCATTCGACCTCGCATGCTTACGGCTGGGAAGCCCGTGATGCGGTCGAGGTGGCGCGGCTGCAGGTCGCCCGCATGATCAATGCCGATCCACGCGAGATCGTTTTCACGTCGGGTGCGACGGAAAGCAACAACATGGCGATCAAGGGCGTGGCCCGGTTCTTCGAAGGCCGCAAAGCCCACATGATCGCGCCTGTGACCGAGCACAAGTGCGTGCTGGAATCCCTCAAATACGCGGAAAGGCTGGGCTACGAGATCACCTGGCTGCCGGTCGGGGCCGATGGTCTGATCACGCCCGATCAGGTAGCCGATGCGATCCGCGAAGACACGGCCCTTGTTTCGGTGATGCACGTCAACAACGAGATCGGCGTCATTCAGCCCATTACCGAGATCGGCGCGATCTGCCGCAAACAGGGTGTTTATCTGCACACCGATGCGGCGCAGGCGGCCGGCAAGACGGCCATCGATGTCGCGCACATGAATGTCGATCTGCTGAGCCTCAGCGCCCACAAGATGTATGGCCCGATGGGTATCGGTGCATTGTATGTCCGCAGGAAACCACGCGTCCGGCTTGAGCCGCTGATGGATGGCGGCGGTCAGGAACGCACACTCCGCTCCGGCACGTTACCGGCACCGCTGGTTGTCGGTTTCGGTAAAGCCGCAGAATTGATTGCCGAAGAAAGCCCGGCCGTGCATCAGCGCATCCGCGATCTGCGTGATCGTTTGCTCAAGGGGTTGCAGCAGCGTATCCCCGACAGCTTCGTCAACGGCTCGATGGATCAGCGCATCGACGGCAATCTGAATATCGGCTTTGCCGGGATCGATTCCGAGGCACTGATGGACCTGCTCAAAGACCGTGTTGCGGTATCAAGCGGTTCGGCCTGCACGTCGGCGGCGGTTGAGCCTTCATACGTGTTGCGTGCACTGGGGCTGTCAGATGCGGATGCCCATGCATCAATCCGGCTCTGTGCAGGGCGGATGACAACGACCGATGAAATCGAAGCGGTCATAGACGCGATCTCGGACGCCGTTACAACGCTCCGCACCCACAAAATGCGGGGTGTGGGATGAACGTCCGAACGCACGCTACTTGTTACTGTCGTCATTCCCGCGAAGGCGGGAACCCAGAGCGACAGAGAATTCTGGATCCCCGCCTTCGCGGGGATGACGAGGTGGTTTTGAACTGCTTCGCAGATAATAGAGGCTAAAGGAAGAAACGACTATGTCAGCAACTGCCGAAACCGTCGATCAGGTCAAATCGATATCGGGCGAGAAGTACAAGTACGGCTTTATCACCGATATTGAATCCGAAAAGGCACCGATGGGTCTGAGCGAGGACATCGTTCGCTTCATTTCTGCCAAAAAGAACGAGCCGGCATGGCTGCTGGAATGGCGTCTGAAGGCATATCGCCGCTGGCTGGAAATGCCCGAGCCGAAATGGGCCAAGGTTGATTTCCCGGCCATCGATTATCAGGCGTACCATTATTATTCGGCCCCCAAGCGCAAGGAAGACGGTCCGAAAAGTCTGGACGAGGTTGATCCGGAATTGCTGAGGACCTACGAGAAGCTTGGCATTCCGCTGCGTGAGCAGGAAGTGCTGGCCGGCGTTACCAACGTCGCCGTCGATTATGTTTTCGACAGCGTCTCGGTGGCGACGACCTTCCGCAAAAAACTGGAAGCGGTCGGCATTATCTTCTGCCCGATCTCGGAAGCGCTTGAGCGTTGCCCCGATCTTGTCCGGAAATATCTGGGCACTGTGGTGCCGGTTGCCGACAACAAGCACGCCTGCCTGAATTCCGCCGTCTTCACCGATGGCTCGTTCGTCTACATCCCGCCCGGCGTCAAATGCCCGATGGAACTGTCGACGTATTTCCGCATCAACGAGCAGAACACCGGCCAGTTCGAGCGCACCCTGATCATTGCCGACAAGGGATCGTACGTCAGTTATCTTGAAGGCTGCACGGCACCGATGCGCGACGAGAACCAGTTGCACGCAGCGGTCGTCGAGCTGGTCGCGCTGGACGATGCCGAAATCAAGTACTCGACGGTACAGAACTGGTATCCGGGCGACGAGAACGGCCGTGGCGGTATCTACAATTTCGTCACCAAACGCGGCGCCTGCCGTGGCCGGAATTCGAAAATTTCATGGACCCAGGTCGAGACCGGGTCCGCGATCACATGGAAATACCCGAGCTGCATCCTGCAGGGCGACAATTCGGTCGGCGAGTTTTATTCCATCGCCATCACCAACAACGCCCAGCAGGCCGACACCGGCACCAAGATGATCCATCTGGGCAAGAACACCACGTCCCGGATTATCTCGAAGGGGATTTCTGCCGGCAAGGCGGACCAGACCTATCGCGGGCTGGTGAAAATCTCGCCGAAGGCCGAAGGGGCACGCAACTATACGCAGTGCGATTCCCTGCTGATCGGTGATGCGTGCGGCGCACATACGGTGCCGTACATCGAAAGCAAAAACAAAAACGCCATCGTTGAACACGAAGCCACAACTTCGACCATTTCCGAAGATCAGCTGTTTTATCTGCGCCAGCGCGGTATCCCGGCGGAAGCGGCGGTGGCACTGGTGGTCAACGGGTTCTGCCGCGAAGTACTGCAGCAGTTGCCAATGGAATTCGCCGTCGAGGCACAGAAGCTGGTCGGTATTTCGCTCGAGGGCAGCGTCGGCTGATGATTGAAACCTCATCCTGAGGAGTGAGCGAAAGCGAACGTCTCGAAGGATGAAGACAAAAAGAACGTCAAGAGGAAGAAAACGAATGTTGGAAATTAAAGATCTGCACGCAACCGTCGGCGGTAAGGAAATCCTCAAGGGGATCAACCTGAGCATCGGGCCGGGCGAAGTGCACGCGATCATGGGGCCGAACGGGTCCGGCAAGTCGACACTGTCCTACGTGCTTGCAGGCCGGGAAGGCTATGAAGTGACCGGCGGGCGGATCATCTATATGGGCGAGGATCTGACCAACCTTGAGCCGGAAGAACGCGCTGCCAAGGGTGTGTTTCTGGCATTCCAGTATCCGGTCGAAATTCCGGGCGTGCCCAATTCGACGTTCCTGAACGAAGCCGTCAATGCGGTCCGGCGTTACCGGGGTGAGACCGAGTTGGATAAAATCCAGTTCATCAAGATGCTGCGCGTCAAAACCAAGGAGCTTGGCATGTCCGACGAGATGCTGAAGCGCGCCGTCAACGTCGGTTTCTCCGGCGGTGAGAAAAAGCGCAACGAGGTTTTGCAGATGGCAGTGCTTGAGCCGAAGCTCTCGATCCTCGATGAGACCGATTCCGGCCTTGATATCGATGCGCTGAAAATCGTCGCCGATGGCGTCAACGCCATGCGCTCGCCGGAGCGCTCGTCCCTCGTCATCACGCACTACCAGCGCCTGCTCGACTACATTGTGCCGGACAAGGTGCACGTCCTGGCGCAGGGCCGCATCCAGCGGACCGGCGGCAAGGAGCTGGCGCTCGAACTGGAAGAAAAAGGCTACGCGGAATTCGTCGGGGAGGCTGCCTGATGCTGTCTGTTCCGTTCCTGGAAGGCGCGCTGATCGGTGAGCGGCAATTGCCGGGTGCCGGGATCGGCTGGATTGATGCCATGCGTGAAGCCGGGGCCCAGCGGTTCACCAAGCAGGGCCTGCCGACACAGAAGCTGGAAAGCTGGAAATACACACGTCTCAGACCCCTCGACGACACACGCTATCAGCCGGTGACGGCCAGTGACGTCACGCCGAAGATTGATGCCGTTCCCGGTATCGCCGGAACCCAGGCCCGGATCGTCTTCGTCAACGGCCGGCTCAGGGATGATCTCAGCACTCTTGGCGATCTGCCGAAAGGGGTTCGCTTCATGCCGCTGGAAGCCATGCTGAAGGATGATCCGGCATGGGTTGAAGCGCACATGGGCAGCATTGCCGGAGACTCCGACCAGGCGATGCTGGCGCTGAACGAAGCGATGATGGACAGCGGATTCGTTTTGCACGTCGCCAAGGGTGTTCGCCTGACGAAGCCGGTCGAGGTGGTTTATATGGGCGGCTATAACGACGCTGCGATTGCCTACTTCCCGCGCAATCTGATCGTCCTTGATCAGGGTGCCGAGGCGACGCTGGTCAAGCATCATGTCGGTCAGGGCGTCGGTGCATATTTCGCCAATGCGGTGACGGAAATCAGCGTCGGTGACGGTGCCATTTTCAAGCACTACAAAATTCAGGCTGAAAGCATTCACGCGACCCATGTTGCCACCCTGCACACCCGGATCGGTCGTGACGCCACGTATGAAGCGTTTGCGCTGTCGATCGGCGGGCTGCTGTCCAGAACCGAAGCCAACATCACGCTGGCCGGTTCCGGGGCTCATTGCGGCTATCACGGTGCCTATATGATGCGCGGTAACGAGCACTGCGACAACACGTCGGTGATCGACATGGCGGTGCCGCACACGACCTGCAAGCAGGTCTTCAAGGGCGTCCTTGATGACGAAGCCCGGGCCGTGTTTCAGGGTAAAATTCACGTTGCCCGTGATGCCCAGAAAGCCGACGGGCGGATGCTCAACAAGACACTGCTACTGTCCAACCGCGCCGAAATCGACAGCAAGCCGGAGCTGGAAATCTACGCCGATGATGTGCAGTGCGCGCACGGTGCGACCACCGGTCAGCTCGATACCACGGCGCTGTTTTATCTGCGCTCGCGCGGGATCCCGGAAGCCCTGGCCCGCAACATGCTGGTGCAGTCGTTCCTGGGTGATGCGCTGGATGAAATTTCCAACGAGACCGTGCGCGAAGCCTTTCTGGATCGGGTTGTTCACTGGTTGCCGGCGCACTGCTATCTGGCCGGCGAGTGGAAGGAATCCGCGTAATGAACGAACCCGCTAAAATCCTGCAGGGCGATAATTCTACTCAGGCTTATGACGTCGAGCGTATCCGCGAGGATTTCCCGATCCTCAAGGAAATGGTCTATGACAAGCCGCTGGTCTATCTCGATAACGGCGCCAGCGCGCAAAAGCCGCGTCAGGTGATCGAGGCGATGACGGCGTGCATGGAACAGTTTTATTCCAACGTGCATCGCGGCAACCACCGCATGAGCCAGCTCTCGACCCGCGTCTATGAAGAAGCCCGCGAAAGCGTCGCCCGTTTCCTGAATGCCCGCGACCATCACGAGGTGGTGTTCACCAAGGGCGGCACCGAGGCGATCAATCTGGTGGCGTCGAGCTATGGCCGCACCTTCCTGAACGCCGGCGATGAAATCATCGTCACGGTGATGGAACATCACGCCAATATCGTGCCATGGCAGATGCTGCGGGCCGAGAAGGGGATCGTCCTCAAGGTTGTGCCGATTGATGACGACGGCAACTTCCTGATGGATGAATTCGAAAAACTGCTGTCGACGAAAACCAAACTGGTATCGGTGCCGCACATCTCCAACGTGCTCGGGACCGTGCTGCCGGTTGCCGACATCATACGGAAATCCCATGCCGTCGGCGCCAAGGTGCTGCTTGATGGCTGTCAGGCCGTACCGCACACAAAAATTGACGTGCAGACCCTGGGTGCCGATTTCTATGTGTTCTCTAGCCACAAGCTCTATGGGCCGACCGGTATCGGCGTGTTGTGGGCACCGCTTGATCTGCTGAACGCGATGCCGCCGTATCAGGGCGGCGGCGACATGATCGATCGTGTGACGTTCGAGAAAACCACGTATCAGGATGCCCCGCACCGCTTTGAGGCCGGCACACCGGCGATCATCGAGGCTATCGGCTTCGGTGCCGCCGTCAAATATGTGGAACAGATCGGGCTTGAAAACATTCACGCGCACGAGATGGGTCTGCTGCACTATGCGACCGAGCGGCTGAGTGCCATCGAAGGGCTGAAGATCATCGGCAATGCGGATGAAAAGGCCTCGATCATTTCGTTCGTCATGGATGATGCGCATATCTCTGATATCGGCACGATTATCGACCGCGCCGGTGTGGCGGTCCGTGTCGGCCACCACTGCGCACAGCCGTTGATGGACCGCTACGGAATCCCCGGCACGGCGCGTGCGTCGTTCGGGCTGTATAACACCAAAGCCGAGATCGATGCGCTGCACGATGCGCTATTGCTCGTGAAAGAGATGTTTGCGTGATGTTCGGACTGTTTAAAAAGAAGGCTGAGAATGTGACGGAAAAACCGGCAGTAGAGACCTCACGCGATATCATGGATGCGACGGCGGATGATGCTGCTGCCGCTGATATCAAGGCGGCCGAGGACAAGGTCAGAAAATCCCTGGAGCGCGACACCTTTGTGCCGCCGCCGGGGATGGGCCACGGCGTGGCACCGGGTACGCCAAGCGGGATTCCGGGCTTTGACTACTCGCCCGTTGATCCGAACGAAGAATTCAAGGCCGTTGCCGGCACCCCGCTGGCCGAAGGTTCAGAAGTGGCCACGCCGGAAATCATCATCGAAGCCCTGCAGACGGTTTATGATCCGGAAATCCCGGTCAACATCTACGACCTCGGCCTGATCTATAATCTGAAGATCGACGAGAAGGGCGACATCAAGATCGACATGACCCTGACCGCACCGGGCTGCCCGGTGGCCGGCGAGATGCCGGGCATGGTGGCCAGAGCCGTCGAACTGGTCGAAGGCACCGGCGAGATTGAAGTGACCCTGGTCTGGGAACCGCAATGGACCCCCGATCAGATGTCCGAAGATGCCAAACTGGCACTCGGCATGGGGTGAGAGCGTGCAGATAAACTTGTGCAGCCTTTGAAATGCGCGCTGTGCGGTGATGCGTGAGTCCCTTCTCCCTTTGGGAGAAGGACAGGATGAGGGGATCCCCTCACCCTCCCAAGCGCTAAAGCGCTCGGGCCCCTCCCTCTCCCTTGGGAGAGGGGATTAGGCGATGCCTTGAATGGAAGCACGGAACAGATTACTTAAGAGATAGACTTATTGGAGCAACCCCGATGAACGAACAGAGCAAGCCGCAACTGATCAACCTGACCGACGCCGCTGCCGAGCATGTCCGCCAGCTGATGAGCAGAAGTGATACGCCGGTCGCCGGGCTGCGCGTCAGCGTCTCAACCAAGGGCTGCTCAGGCCTTTCCTATGTCTTTGAATATGCAGAGGAAAAACGCCCGTTCGAGGAAGAGGTCGATCATAACGGCGCAAAAATCTTCATCGATCCGATGGCCACCATGTTCCTGGTCGGTGCCGAGATGGATTACGAGGATGGCGCGTTGCGCTCCGGTTTCACCTTCAGCAACCCGAACGAGAAAAGCCGGTGCGGATGCGGCGAAAGCTTCTCGGTCTGATCCTTTGAGCATGTTCAAGATGACATTCGTCCATCCGGACGGACGCCGCCAGGAATGTGACGCTCCTGAAGGGCTGTCGGTGCTGGAAGTGGCGCATCGCAATATGATTGATATCGAAGGGGCCTGCGAAGGCTCGATGGCGTGCTCGACCTGTCATGTCGTCGTCGATGCCGACTGGTTCGACAAGCTCGAGCCGGCCGTCGAGGAAGAGGAAGACATGCTCGACCTCACGTTCGGTCTGAAGCGCACGTCAAGGCTGGGCTGTCAGATCCGCATGACCGCCGCACTCAACGGCCTCGTCGTCACCTTACCCAAAGAACACCGCAATTTGATGTAACGTAAGCCAGCCCCTCACCCGGCGCTAAGCGCCACCCTCTCCCAAGGGAGAGGGATCGAAACCCTCTCCTTGGGGAGAGGGTGGTGAGCGTCAGCGAACCGGGTGAGGGGCTAGCGCACGCTCTCGAACCAGACCGCGAGCGCCACCACCAGCAGCATGGAGATCGCCATGCCGACATTGACGGCGCGTTGGCCTTTGGGCCCCAGCGGCAGGTGCTTCAGGGTCGCGCCGATCAGGTTCCAGAGCAAATGGATCGGGAACGACATCGCGGTGAAGATCATGAACTTCATCGCAACTTCGACAGGGGTGCTTTCCGGATAGAAATTGAAGCCGCCGATGATGGCGGTAAAGACCGCATAGGCTTTCGGGTTGATCAGCGACAGCATGGCGCCGTTGAAAAAGCCCAGCGGCTTGTCGGTTTCGATGATGGCAATGCCGCTGCCCGATGTCGCGATCCGCCACGCCAGATACAGCAGATAGCCGAGTGAAGCTGTGAGCAGCACCTCGCGCACATAGGGCGTGGCGAAGACCAGTGCCGCCAGTCCGCTGGCGACGGCGCCCATGACCACGAGCGATCCGAGTACAACGCCCGTAAGATAGGGCACACCTGCGCGAAAACCGTACGCTGCGGCGTTGCCGGCAACGCTCAGCACGCCCGGTCCCGGCGTGATGATCAGGAAAAGACGGCGGTGATGAAGGTCAGCATGTGTTCAGAACGGATGCATCAGGCCAGTTTCACCAGCTGCTTGCCGATGTTCCGTCCTTCAAGCATACCGATGAAGGCAGCGGGTGCGGCCTCGATCCCGTCGGCGATGGTTTCCAGCGATACGAAACGGCCGGCGGCGATCAGCGCGGCGACCTCGTTCCGCGCTTCCGGCCAGCGGGCCTTGTGGGCCTGCAGCACAAAGCCTTCCATCTTCAGCGACTTGTCGAAAAACAGATGCAGGTTTTTGACACCGTAATGGGCACCGGTTTCATTATAGGCAGACAGCACGCCACAGACCGGGATGCGGCCGAATTTGTTCATGTTGGCGAGCGCCGATTCCAGCACTTCGCCGCCGACATTGTCGAAATAGATGTCGACGCCGCCGGGCGCTGCGGCCTTGATCTGTTCCGTCAGAGCGGGCGCCTTGTAATCGACGCAGGCATCAAAGCCGAAATCGTCGACCACCATCTTGCATTTTTCCGGCCCCCCGGCGATGCCGACCGCGCACATGCCCCATGCCTTGGCCAGCTGGCCGACGGTGCTGCCGACCGACCCGGCGGCGGCTGAAACCAGCACGGTTTCGCCTTCTTTCGGCTGCCCGGTAATTTTCAGGCCGACCCACGCCGTGGTCCCGGTGGAGCCGCAGGCACCGAGATATGCGCTCAGCGGCACGCCTTCTTTCGGTTCAACCACGAAATCTAGGTCCGAGCCGTCCGAGGTCACGAACGTCTGCCAGCCGAGTCTGCCGACCACATGGGTGCCGACGGGGAAATCGGGGTTTTTGGTCTCGATCACTTCGCCCAGAATGCGGCCGATCATCAGATCGCCCGGTTGCAGGAAGCGGGGCGCGTAAGTCCAGCCGCCGCCCATCAGCATCCGCTGATAGGGATCCAGCGACAGATACAGGTTTTTCAGCAGAAACTGTCCGTCAGCGACGACAGGCATCGGTTTGGACACGATGCGGAAGTTATCCGCCGTCGGCAGGCCATCGGGCGTGCTGTTGAAAAGAACCTGCGTGTTGGACATTTTCTGCTCCCTCTATCGTAATTTCGTTCTCAGTTGCTTATCTTGGGTGTAAGGCCGGGTCAAACAACCAGCATGCCCATCTTGGGGGGAATAAATATGGATCAAGCTTTACGCCGGAAATTTGAAAGTGTCGCCACCGCGACCCTGACCACAGTGATGCTGAAGCGCGGCCTCAGGACCACATGGCTCAAAGGAACCATGCCCTATACGGCGGCGGACAAGCGCGTTGCCGGACCGGCATTCACCATGCGCTTTGTGCCGGCCCGCGAAGATCTGGCAACGCCGGAAGCCTGGAAATCACCGAATTCGACCCGCGCCGCGATTGAGGCCATGCCGGAAGGCTGCGTCTGCGTGATCGATGCGCGGGGCTGCGATACCGCCGGCGTGATGGGCGATATCCTGACGGCGCGCATGAAAAAGCGCGGCGTCCTCGCCCTCGTCACCGATGGCGTGATGCGCGATTCCGCAGGCGTCAAGGCGGTCGGCCTTCCGATCTGGTGCAACGGCACGGCGGCCCCTGCGGCTGTTCATCAGCTGGCCTTCGTCGGCTGGCAGGAAGCGATCGGTTGCGGCGGCACGGCGATCTTCCCGGACGACATCATCGTCTCTGACGACGACGGCGCGGTGGTGGTGCCGAAAGCGATTGCCGAAGAGGTGATCGCGGCTGCCATCGAACAGGAAAAGCTCGAAGCATGGATCGTCGGCGAGGTCGAAAAAGGCCGTGCATTGCCGGGTCTGTATCCGGCCAACGAAGAAACCCTCGCCCGCTACCGGGCGGAAACCGGTAACAAGTAAGCAAGGACAGAAATCATGGATGACGCCCGCAAACCACAAATCCCCGATCCCTATACCGGCCCCAATGTCACCGGCGGTCTTGCCGAGATATTCGTGCAGGATGCCTTCGCCAATGATGACCCGCGCCTGTGGGTACCGCTCGCGCCCGATCGCTGGTCCCGGCCGCTGTGCCTCAACGTCTCGCAGGGCTACTGGGTGCATCTGACCAAGGTAAAGGGCGGCGGCTTCCTGTCCCGGCACCGTCACCCGGCACCGGTGCATGGCTTCGTCATCAAGGGGTCGTGGCGCTATCTGGAACATGACTGGGTGGCCGGGCCGGGCTCGTACCTGTTCGAGCCACCGGGCGAAATTCACACGCTGGTCGTCGACGAGGATTGTGACGAGATGATCACGCTTTTCCACAACACCGGCGCGCTGATCTATTGTGACGAGAACGGCAAGACCACCGGTACGACGGACGTGTTCGACCGCATCGACGCCTGCCGCAAGCACTTCGCAGAGGTCGGGCTGGGTGCGGATTACGTGGAAAACTTTATTCGTTAAAGGTTCGAGCAGCGGAGAATGAATGTGTGGCCCGGCGAGGTTCCGTCCGATTTAGATGTCGATGAAGAAAATCGCGATCACCTAGTTGGTCGCTGGTCAATATTGCTGGATTTGTACGCTGATTTCCAAGGGGCGTGTGGAGCATATCTCCTAGTCGCGTTCCTGATCCCCGGGCTAATGGTTGTGTCGGTTGTGTTCGAATGGACTGAGCGGCCAGACGTTACACTAGCAATTGCTGCCGTAGTTTTTACAGCCTGCATCTCAATATCACTCTATTCATACATCTGGTTTCGATGGGCAAAGAAAAGAGTGAATAAAGTAAGAGCGTTGATGGATCGAATTGATGACGAAGATTAGAGAGAAACCTCTGGACCGCTATTTCGGGATACTAACCGCAGATGAAATAGCAGATGGTATGAACGCAGCGATACAGAACTCGGCACGGTTGGCGAGTGATGCAAAAATACTGCTAGACGCGGAGAGATTTCCAACTGCTTCGTCGATCGCTGCGCTTGCCATCGAGGAAGCCGGTAAGGTGACTATCCTAAGACGTATGTCCGTCGCAAAGGATGAAAAAGAAATCAAAAAAATATGGAGGGAATACCGAAACCACCGAGATAAAAATACCATGTGGATTCTTCCCGATCTCGTTGCGAGGGGGGCAATGCACCTAAATCACCTCAAAGATGCGGTCGATAGAGACGGCGAACACACAGAAATCCTTGATGCAGTAAAGCAGTTGGGGTTTTACACAGATTGTTATACCAAGGGACATTGGTCACTGCCATTAGAGGTGGTGGATAAGGGGTTGGCAAAACAACTTGTGCTAACGGCGGAGGTTCTGTCGCAGAAGAAAGAAATCACAGCGCGCGAAATCGAGTTGTGGAGAGAAATAATGGGTCCGGTCTGGGACACGCCGGCGATGAAAGACGCTCTTATTCGTTGGCATCAAGCAATGGTGGATGAAGGCTTGGCAAATCATACTCAGAGAGAGTTCGAGCAATTTGTACTTGGTGCGAAGTATGACCCAAGCACTTAGGGAGCCTTAGTTGTTCTCATTTGCTTCGTTTGAACCAGTGAAGAGGTACGTATGACGTCACTATCAGGATTAAACTGTTTAATTGTTGAGAATAGGACGCTTTTCCACAACACCGGCGCGCTGATCTATTGCGACGAGAACGGCAAGACCACCGGCACCACCGATGTGTTTGATCGCATCGACGCCTGCCGCAAGCATTTCGCAGAGGTCGGGCTGGGTGCGGATTACGTGGAAAACTTCATCCGCTAGGCATGGGGCAGGGTATGAGTTTCTTCACCTCGGGATTTTCGCGGCCGCCGTTGATTGCGGCCGTCCTCCTGCTGAGCGCCTTGCTGGCCTACAAGCTGTTCGCGCCGCAGCCGGTCAATGACCCGTGGCGGCTGAAGCCGGACGATGCGCATGTTGTCGAGAAGGGGGCCAAGCTCTATCAGCAGCACTGTGCGTCCTGCCATGGTGCCGATCTGGCCGGCGAGCCGAACTGGCAACAGCGCAAGCCCAGCGGCCGACTGCCGGCACCGCCGCACGATGCGACCGGGCACACCTGGCATCACGACAACGCGGCCCTTTTTCATGTGACCAAGCACGGCCCACAGTACGTCGCCGGTGCCAAGTACGAAAGCGACATGCCGGCCTTTGACGGCGTGCTGAGCGATCAGGAAATCCTCGCCACCCTCTCCTATATCAAATCAACATGGCCCGCCGATGTGCAGGCGACGCACGACGAGATCAACAAGCGCGCGAAAGCTCGCTGACCCCTCACCCTGTCCCTCTCCCAGGGGAGATGGGACTCACGGTCAACGATCCCTCTCCCTCGGGAGAGGGTGGCGCGAAGCGCCGGGTGAGGGGCTTTCGTTCAGATAAAGGCCTGCTCGCGCACGGTCGCCGTGCGCATGCCTGCGGGTGTTTCAACCTCGATGCGGGTGCCATCTTTCCAGTGCGTCATGCGGATCATGCCGATGGCGACATTGGTTTTGAAATCCGGCGACCATGCGGCGGAGGTGACGCGGCCGACCCGCTCCCCATCCGCATAGACCGGCCAGATGGCGGTGCAGGGCGGCACCGCGTCGCCGTCGATGGCAATGCTTCTGATCTGCCGCACCGGCCCTTCAGAGGCAACCCTGGAGCAAGAGCATCACGGCCGACGCAGCCGATGGCGATCTGGGTGTCGCAGAACTTGCCCAGTCCGCATTCATGCGGCGTGTTTTCCCGGGTCATGTCGTTGCCGTATGACAAAAGCCGTCCCTCGATCCGTTCGATCAGGTTCGGGCAACCGGCGCGGACATTGAGGTCCTCGCCCGCCTTGAACAGCTTGTCCCAGATCGCTTCGCCATGCTCGGTGCCGTCGACGTAGATCTCGAAGCCGCCCTGCTTGGAATAGCCGGACCGGGCAATGGCCATGTCGCGCCCCTCGACGTTGAACATGCCGAAACGGAAGAAGCGGATATCCCTGACCTGATCGCCGAACACGCGGGCCATCAGTTCGTCGGCCTTCGGTCCCTGCACGGCGAGCGGCGAGACGTCGGGCTCGTTGATGTCGACGTCGAGCCGGAACCCATAGGCGAGGCCCTTGGCCCAGAACAGCAGATCGCTGTCGGCGATGGAAATGTAGAACTTGTCATCGGCGAATTTCAGCGCCACCGGATCGTTCATCATGCCGCCGGTCTCGTCGACGATCGGCACGTAATAGCACTGACCCGGCGTCATGCCCCTGAGATCACGCGGTGTCAGCATCTGCATCAGTCTGGCGGCATCAGGGCCGCGCACTTCGATCTGACGTTCGCAGGCGACGTCCCAGACCTGCACGTGCTGTTTCAGATGATGATAGTCGGCTTCGATGCTGTCGAACACGGTCGGCAGCAGCATGTGGTTATAGACCGTATAGCCCTTGACCCCGGCTTCGGTGACGCGTCGGGTGAACGGGGTCTCACGGAGCCGGCGGGATAGCGAAATCATTGGTGCGGGCATCGGCTTTCCCTTTTTGAAGCGGTGGTGCTGAGCGCACTGTGGCTGAGAATGCGGGGGCTGCATATGGAAAAATCACCCTCCCATTCACGTCATTCCCGCAAAAGCGGGAACCCAGTGCTGATCCAGGAGCAAGAGGAAACGCAAAGACGCCAGGGTGCGCGAAGATCGCCAAGAGCTCCTTCGCGCACGCGGGAATGACAATTTCAAACCAGAATCGACATTGAAGCGCACCCTTGAACGTCGTAAATGGTTTAGGACCGAATGGGGAGGGGACACGACACATGAGCACCATCAAGATTGCGGACCGGATCAAGCGTATCGAGGCGTCGGCCAGTTCGGTCGCTTCGCAGAAAGCCCGCGTCATGAAGGCCGAAGGCAAGGACGTGATCGCGCTTTCCGCCGGTGAGCCGGATTTCCCGACCCCCGCGCACGTGATCGAGGCTGCGTTCGAGGCCGCCAAAGCCGGCGATACGCGCTACACCAATGCCGCCGGCACCCCGGCGCTGAAGCAGGCCGTGATCGACAAGTTCAAACGCGAGAACGGGCTCAGCTACAGCATGGACGAAGTGATGGTCGGCTCCGGCGGCAAACAGCTCCTGTTTGATGCGCTTGTCGCGACCGTCGAAGAAGGGGACGAGGTGATCATCCCGGCACCCTACTGGATTTCCTATGTCGATCACGTCAAGTTCGCCGGCGGCACCCCGGTGATCGTGCCGACAACGGTGGCCAACGATTTCAAGCTGACGCCAGCGGACCTGGAAGCGGCGATCACGCCCAATACCCGCTGGCTGGTCCTGAACTCGCCATCGAACCCGTCCGGTGCGGTCTACGACAAGCAGGACCTGAAGGGTCTGGCTGAGGTTTTGCTACGGCATCCCCATGTTGCCATCTTTTCCGATGATATCTATGAGCACATTATTTTTGACGGTGCCGAGTTTTCGACCATCGCCGCTGTCGAACCGGCCCTGAAAGACCGCACCGTGACCATGAACGGCGCGTCGAAGGTTTATTCCATGACCGGCTGGCGGATCGGCTATTGCGGCGGTCCGGCCCCGCTGATCAAGGAAATGACCAAGCTGCAGCAGCAGATCACCGGTTCGAATTCTTCCGTTAGCCAGGCCGCGGCGCTGGCGGCCTTGAACGGGCCACAGGATTTCGTGCCGAAAAACACCAAGAGTTTTCAGGAACGTCGTGATCTGGTGGTCTCGATGATCAATCAGGCGAAGGGTCTGAAATGCCCGACGCCGAAGGGCGCATTCTATGTGTTCCCGAGCTGTGCCGCGTTGATCGGCAAGAAGACGCCGGACGGCAAGGTGATCGAGACGGATACCGATCTCGTCCTGTATTTTCTGGAAAGTGAAGGCGTCGCCGTGGTGCAAGGGGCTGCCTACGGCATGTCGCCGTTTTTCCGGATTTCCTACGCTGCGTCCGAGGAAGAATTGCGGAGTGCCTGTGAACGCATCCAGCGGGCCTGCGCCGCACTCAGCTGAGGGCGATCACGGTTGGTCTTTCGGCTGGTCTTTCGGCTCTGGCGTCAGCATGTCGAGGACAAATGCCAGCGCGAGGGCGGCGGCGGCAGTCTGAAACAGCACGTGATAGTGGCCGGTAATCTCGAATATATAGGAAAAGGCATAGGCGGCGCCGGCCTGACCGACAGAGAAGCCGATGGTCGCGTAGCTCCAGGCGCTGCGTTGCAGGGCACCGTCCGAGCCGCTTAACTGATGGGCGCGGCCGACGATCAGCGGCACAATGCCGGGCACCATGGCGCCGACCAGAAAACTCGAAATCGACAGCGACAGGTGTGAAGAATTCATCACGGTCAGGGCGACGGCCAGAGACTGCACCAGCAGGAAAATCCTGAGGGTCGGGCGAAAACCGATCTTGTCGGCAATTCTGCCGGCGGCAAGCGGCCCCAAGGCGGCGCCAAGGCCAAAAATAATCCAGTATCCGGAACCGACAGCGATGCCGAGATTGAGCTCACGCGCCGCGTAATCGACCAGAAACACCATGTGCGCGACCATGCCGACGGCAGCCAGGGCATAGACCACATACAGACTTGTAAATGCCGGACTGAAGGCTGATCTGCGTGCACTTGTGGCCGGTTGTGTGATGCTCAGGCTTTCCGTCGTCGGCCAATAGCGCCAGGCGGCAATGGTCATGACCAATGAAATGATGCCGAGCCCGGCCCAGGTTTCGGCCATGCCGATGTTGATCAATGCCGGCACCAGCGTGCCGCTGAGCGCAATCCCGAGGCCGACACCGGTAAAAATGATACCGCCGGCAATACCGCGCTTTGACGCCGGCACGTGCGGCAGCACGGTTGCCGCCGCCATCACCATCAGCACGCCGCCGCAGACCCCGGCCAGAAAGCGCCAGACGAAAAACCATATGAATGATACCGGCTGCATGCAGGCGAAGAACGAGACCACCGCCAGCAGCATCATGAAGCGGAGCAACCGGTGCGGCGCAAGAAGCGTCGCCAGCCATTTGGCGCTGAGAGCCCCGGCCAGATAACCGGCCAGATTGGCGGCACCCAGATAGATCGCTGTGATCTCGGCAAACCATCCGGCATCGATCAGGGCCGGCAGCATGGGGGTGTAGGCAAAGCGGGCGAGGCCGATACCGACCAGCGAGGCGGCCAGCCCGGCAAGGGCAAAGGGCAGCCATGACCGTGTGGTGGTTTCGGGATTGCTCATCGGCTGGTGCGCTCCATGACGGCACCTTAAGGAACGACTTGATGCAGATAAAATGATTTATTTACCCTAAACCGGGAACTTGCTGTGCATGTCAGCAGGCCTATACGGCGATCCGGTTCAGCCGTCTCGCGTCTCGGGCTTTCTGCGGACCCCGGATACACCGACCGCCAGCACGACAAGGCTCAGCCAGGCCAGCCGGCTCTGATAGCGGTCATTGGGGTTGGACAAGGCGCCGCAGACGAACGCGTTGCCGAGCAGCGCGATCACGGTTATTGCGGCCAGAATAAAACCGAGATGCTGGCGGCGTCGGTAGCAGACGACCGCCATGACAATCACGAGCAGTTGCGCCAGCGCCAGCAGCGGCACCTGCAGCTTGTTGATCGTCTTGAAATCGATGCCGTCTTTGCTCATCTGCTGTGACGCCAGCCACGCATCCAGGTCGGCCGGGTAATACTTCTTGATGGTGTCCTCGAGCAGCCACTTCATCGAATTCTGCAGCCCGTCACCGGTTTTGAATCGAACCAGTTGTTCGACGCTCAGTTTGGCTGCCGCCTCTGCATGCAGCCACGGGTAATCGCGGAAAGATTTTTGGACGATGCGGCGGGCTTCCGGGCGCATTTTTTGCCAGCTGCCGTATATCTGCAGCGGCGCACCGCCGTAATCCCAGAGAAATTCATTGGCGGTCTTGGGCAGTTTGCCGCTCACTTTGCAAAGTTTGTATTCGTCGCCGCGCTTGCAGTTGTCATCGAGAAACCGCTGCGCGATGCCGTCCTGCACCAGCCGACCCAGCCAGAGCACCATTGACGGCTGGGTGACGAACGGCTGCCCGACGGTGACCCAGTGAACCGCTGCAATTGAAAGGATGCCGGTGAAAAACGCAACCAGCGGCAACAGCAGAAGGGGACGTAGCGCCGGCCAGCGCTTGCGAAACCACAATCCGCTAACGCACAGCATAATCAGAAGCCCGGCACCAACGGCAATGTGCGAGGTATGCAGCGTCGTCGCCAGCGCCAGTACTGCGGCAATACCGAGACGGCGCGGCAGGGACAGCACGCCGCCGGAAAAAGCCAGGGTCGGGATGCAAAGCACGACCAGTCCGGAAAATGCATCGGGCATGATCTGCCCGGCCTGCCACGGCAAACCGCTGAACAGCAGCAACAGGGGTGTGACGAGCAGCAGTAACCGGCGATGTGCCCCCGGTGCAAATACTGCCAGGGTTTCGTGCAGGGTATAGGCGACCAGCAGTGCCTGCACGACAATCACGGCCCACAATGTGCCGAAGGGGCGGGCGATGCCGGTAAACAGACCGTACGGCATGGTCCGATAGGCCGGCAGGTCCCAGGAAAACGGCAAGTGGATATAATCGACACTGTCCCAGTAATACAGTGGCGCGCCGTTCCACAAAACCGGCAGCATCAGGATGCCGGCGACACCCATGATGACAGCCAGACTGCGGGCCTTGTCGCGTAACGGAATGGGGCTAGGCGTCATGCGGAAATTACCGGTTCGGGCTCGGGGCCGGATGGATGGGGGCAGTGCCATTGGCGGAATCGCTGCCATGAATGTGACGGATGATATACAGCGGGCGGCCTTTGACTTCGCCGAAGACCCGGCCCAGGTAGCTGCCGAGGACGCCGAGACCAAGCAACTGGAAGCCGCCTAGAAACAGGATGATGACAATGGTTGATTCATAACCGGGGACGTCGATGCCGTTGAGCGCGACATAGATCAGGCGGATCAGGATATAGAAGAACGCCATGCCGGAAATTGACGCACCAATCAGCATCCAGATCGTCAGCGGGAATGTCGAAAATGCGGTCAGGCCGTCGAAGGCGAAGTGGATCAGTTTCAGCGGCCGCCAGCCCGACGTGCCGGCGGTGCGGGCTTCCTGCCGATAGGTCACGCCGGTCTGATGGAAGCCGACCCAGGCAAAGATGCCCTTCATGAAACGCTGACGCTCGGACAGGCGGTTGATGGCATTGATGACGCAGCGGTCCATCAGGCGAAAATCGCCGGCCTCGGCGGCCAGCGGCACATCGGAAAGCTGGCGCATGATGGCATAAAACAGCCTGGCCGAAAGCCGGTGCAGGGGCGACTGTCCGACCCGCTGGTGACGACGGGCAAAGACCATTTCGTAACCGTCCTGCCATTTTGCCAGCATTTCCGGAATTGTTTCCGGCGGATGCTGAAGATCGGCGTCAATCGACACGACGACATCACCACGGGCTTGGGCCAATCCAGCCGACAGCGCACATTCCTTGCCGAAATTGCGCGACAGATCGATCACCACAATGCGGGGCTCATCGGCTCGTGCCGCCAGCAGTACAGCCAGCGTATCGTCTGTGCTCCCGTCATTGATGCAGATGACTTCCCAGGCCGGGCCGAGCGCATCCAGAACCGGAATCAGGCGGCGGAAGAATGCTGCAATATTGCCAGTTTCGTTGAACATCGGAACAACGACTGTGATGAGCCGGGGTGCTACCGAACGTGCCGTCGGTTGCGGAGCTGATGCGGGCATCAGGATGTTTCCAGTATTATTAAATGCGCCGGACGGGAATGCCGTGCCCGATACCAGTCTGTCGCTATATACTGGATCGGCGTGGTTCTGGGAAGGAGCTTAAAATGTCTGCAGGCACCGAGGCGGTCAGGCGGCGTCTATCGCTCAGTGCCGACGATTACGGTATCGCGCCGGGTGTCGGCAGGGCGATCCGCAGTCTTGCCGAAAACGCCCGGTTGAATGCGACAAGCTGCATGTCCGGAAGCCCGTTCTGGCCGGACGAAGCCGCTTTGCTGAAAAATTCGGTGCTGCCGGGATTCGCGGTCGGGCTGCATCTGGTTTTGAGCGATCAGCCGAGCCTGACACGCGCTGCCGGTTTGGCACCCGACGGCAAATTGCCGGCGTTGCCGGGGTTGATCCTGCGGGCCGTTAGCAGGCGTCTCGATCCTGCCGAGGTCGCTGCTGAACTGACAGCGCAGATTGATCGCTTCGAAGAATTCTGGGGCGCGCCGCCGGCTTTTCTGGACGGTCATCATCATGTGCACCAGTTGCCGGTAATCCGGGACGTGGTGCTTGATCTGTGCACCACGCGGCTGGCCGGATCAAATGTCTGGTTGCGCCGTTGCACGCAGCCGTTCCCCCGCATCATCAGAACCGGCACGGCAATCCGTCGGGCAGCGCTGATCAGCGCGCTCGGCTGGCACTTCGATCATCTGGCGACAAAGGCCGGGGTGCCCGGCAACAGACACCTGGCCGGGGTTCGGGATTTCACCGGCGAGCCGGCGTACGCCGATCTGATGCGGCGCTGGCTTGTCCATGCAACGCCCGGCACGCTGATCATGTGCCATCCGGGATGGGTTGATGAAGCGCTTGGTGCTGCGGATTCCCTGACGGCGCCGCGCGAAGAGGAATATCGCTTTCTGGCCAGCGACGGCTTTCAGGCCCTGCTTGATGAATACCGGATAACACTTTGCCCGCCTCAGGACCTGTTCCGGCAGAAATGAATGGCGTCCCAGCCGTTGGATTGGATACCCTCTACTGATGTTTGAACTGCACCCGACTTTGGCCAAAGACAGCCTGCCGATCACTGATGATGCGGCATTTATGATCCGTCTCATCAATGATGCCCGGTTCCCGTGGGTGCTGATTGTCCCGAAGCTGGCGGGGGTGCAGGAACTGCACGATCTGCCGCCTGACATGTTCGATCAGGCGATGCGCCTGTCGGAACGGCTTGGCCGGATCATGAAAGCCGCCTTCAAGGCCGACAAGATCAACACGGCGGCCATCGGCAATATGGTGGCGCAGTTGCATATCCATGTTGTTGCCCGCACCCGAGTGGATGCCGCGTGGCCGGGGCCGGTATGGGGTTCCGGCCCGATGCAGCCGCTCAGCGATGCCGAAGCGACGGCACGGATCACGTTAATACGGGATGGCCTTGCAGACCCTGGGTGAGCTTGGCCACCTCGAAAAAGGCATCAATCATGCGCGCATTGCGCCGTTCCATCAGGCAGTTGACGTGTGCCGTGGTGTAAATTTCTGCGTCCGAGACTTCGAGTGCGTGCAAGTCGGGATGCGCAATAAATTCGATATCTGAAACCACACCGATGCCGATACCCTTGGCAACGGCCAGCCACACCGCTTCGCGGCTGCCGATCTCCATCACCGGTTCAATACTGACACCATGCTGCTTGAGGGCCGCTTCAAGGGCCAGACGCGTCGTCGAACCGCGTTCGCGCAACACCATGCGTTCGCCTTCAAGTTCGGCGATGCGTATGTGCCGTTTTCTGAAAAACCGGTGTGACTTGTTGACGAAGACGACGACCTTGTGGCGGCTGTAGGGCATGGCAAAAATATGCGGGTCATCCTCGATATGGGCCAGCACGGCGACATCGGCGGAATAGTCGAGCAGCTTGTTGACCATCTCGCGGGAGTTGCCGACGGTGACGGCGAGGCGGATACCCGGGTAGCGTTCTGAAAAGGCGCTGAGCATTTCGGTGGCGTGGAACGGGCCGACGGCACCAACCCTGAGTGTGCCGGTGTGAAAGCCGCCAAAGGCATTCAGGACATCGCGAGCCTCGCCTTCGAGATCAATGATCCTCCGCGTGATCACGAACAGGGCTTCGCCGGCTTCGGTCAGGGCGACTTCGCGGCCACGGCGATGGAACAGCTCGACCTTGAACATTTCTTCAAGCGCGCGGACCTGACTGGTCAGCGTCGGTTGACCGACGTTCAAAACGCGCGATGCCGCAGTGAAGCCCCTTTCGGTGGCGACGGCGTGGAAGGATCTGAGTTGTGTAAATATCATCGCTTATTTAAATAGATATCATCTTAATAATGAATTTGTCCAATAGTTCTTATGGTTCCATCATTCATCTGTCTGATCGCACAAAGCCGAAAATAAAAATCGGCACGCACAGACGGGGAGAAACAATGAATACCCTTAAGAGCATATATTGCATTTTCCGTGGCCGCTCCCGTTTCAGGGACGGCATGCGTGCGGAGAACTGCGTCTATCGGCCAAGCCCTGAAAATATTTCGAACAGGGGCTATGCCCAATATTCCGAAAATGGAAATGAGATGGGAGCCGTCTGCCGGTGATTTTGCCGGCGGCAAGCATACAGTCATTTTAAAGGGAGACATCCAATGACATCCAATAAGCATGTTTTCGGCGTGGTAGGTTTGGCTGCGGTTATCGGCCTGGCGTTTACGGGTTCAGCCAAAGCGGCAGAATGTGAAAATCCCGATGCCCTGACGTTCGCGATCGTCCCGACCGAGGAATCGGTCGCTGAATTGACCCTCTACAAGCCGGTCACGGACCGGATGGCCCGCCTGACGGGTAAGAAAATCCAGTTCTTCATGCCGACGTCTTATGCATCGGTGGTTGAAGGGATGCTGAGCAAGTTCGTCGACGTCGCCGTGCTCGGGCCATACGCTTACATCATCGCCAATGAAAAGGACAAGAACGTCGAAGTCTTCGCCACATACGCCAAGAAAAAGGGCGTGATGCAGGAAGAAGGCCCCGGCTATCAGGCTGCCCTGATCAGCAAGAAAGGTTCCAAATTCACGACGATCGACTCCCTGAAAGGGGCAACGGTCGGCCTCACCGATCCGGGCAGCACGTCTGGCGAACTGATGCCGCGTGTTGTATTCGGCAAGGTCATCGGCATGGATATTTCCAAGTTCTTCGGCAAGACGCCTTATACGGGCAGCCACGAGCTGTCGGCGGTTGCTGTCATGAAGGGCACCGTGGATGCAGCTTTCGTTGCCACACACCGTTTTGACAACGTCGTTTCCAAGGGCGAAACCAGCCTTGATGCCGTCAACGTGCTGTGGATGTCGAAGCCGATCCCGCAGGACCCGTTCGTTTATCGCAGCACCCTGTGCGAAGACATCAAAGCCAAAGTCCGCGAGACGTTTCTTGGTCTTTCCCAGGAATCTGCGGCAAAGAAGTTTCTCGACAACGTGAAGTCGAACAAGTTCGTGCCGATGTCGTCTGAAGATTACGACATCATTCGCGACCTGAAAAAAGCCAAAGACGCGCTCAAAAAGAAAAGCTGAGTACTCCGGGCGGCCGGCTTTCCCTGATTGCACGCCGAAATACGGCCGCCCGTTTTCTTTGTTTGATATATTGTAACCGCCTCACAAGAGACGACGGGAACCTATTGACATGAGTGTTTTGAAAGTCGACGACCTGCACGCGCGATACAGCTCCAGCGGTCCGGAAATCCTGAAAGGCATTTCCTTCGAGGTCGAGGAGAACGATTTCTTCGCGATCATCGGACCCAGCGGCGCCGGCAAATCGACCCTGATACGCTGCATCAACAGACTGGTTGAGCCGACCTCAGGCACGATCATTTTCGACGGGCGCAACGTGACGACCCTGAAGCGCCGTGAACTGCGCCAGGTGCGCCGCGATATCGGCATGATCTTTCAGGAGTTCAACCTCATCAACCGGATGAGTGTGATGGATAACGTGCTGTCGGGCCGGCTTGGGTATACGTCCGATCTCAGGACCTTGTTCAAGGCGTTTCCGCGTAAGGACATTGAGCACGCCCTGATGCTGCTGGAGCGCGTCGGTCTGATCGACCATGTCGACAAGCGCGCCGACGAATTGTCGGGCGGGCAGCGGCAACGGGTTGGTATCGCCCGGGCGCTGATGCAGGACCCCAAGCTGATGCTGCTCGACGAGCCGACATCGGCGCTGGATCCGAAGATCTCGCGCGAGGTCATGGAACTGATCAAGCAGATGGCGCAGGAACTGAAAGTGCCCTGTCTGTGCAATATTCACGATGTCCAGCTGGCGACCGAGTTCTGCAACAAGATCATCGGTCTGCAGGACGGCGTCACGATGTTCTCGGGCCCGACCGAATTGATGGACGAGGCCAAGCTTGGCGAAATTTATGCCATGGAAGTGCTGTAAGTCATGGCCATGAACTCACGCCTCGACGCCGCCGCATACCGGTTGCAGGCAGATGCCGTCGTCGAAAAACGCCGCCAAAGCAGATATGTGACCGGCGCGGTTTACGCGGTTCTGCTGGGAATGGTGATCTGGAGCATCGATGTCACCGTCATTCAGGACACGGACTGGGAGCGGATGGGTTCTCTGGGCCAGGTTCTGGAATCGGTAAACCGCTTTATCGGTTTCGATTTTGACGTCTTCAGCGATTTGCTGGTGCCGACCATCGAGACGCTGCTGATTGCCTGCTTCGGCACATTTCTCGGCCTGATTTTATGTATCCCGGCAGCCTGGTTCGGGGCCATGAACATCACACCTTACAAGCCGGTGACGTATCCGATTGCACGACTGATGATGACGCTCAGCCGCTCCGTGCATGAAATCGTCTGGGCGCTGATCTTTGTCAGCGCTGGTCGGGACTGGGAGCGATTGCCGGGTATTCTGGCGATCGCAGTCCGCTCCGTCGGCTTCATCTGCCAAGATGACGGCGGAGGCGATCGAGGATATCGACTGCGAGCCCGGTCGAGGCCATCCGCGCGGCCGGCGGACACGCCGTTCCAGGTGATCGTGTTACGCCATCCTGCCGCAGGTGCTGCCGCGGATTGTCTTGGCCGCTGTCATCTTTCGAGTGGGACATCAATATCCGCCGCTCGGCGGTGATGGGACTGGTGGGGGCCGGCGGCCTTGGCCTGCTCTTCTTCCGCCAGATGAACAGCATTCAACTATCAGCGGCGTCACGACTGTCATTCTGGCCATTCTGGTACTCATCATTATTGTCGGCGAGAGCGGTGTCTTACTTCATCCGCCGCCGAGCTGTGATCTAGGGAGGACGGCAATGAACAGCAGAACGGACAATACGCCGTCAGCACTCCGAAGCCCAAACCGGCAGTGGTCGCCGCTTCAAGCTATCCGCAATCGATCTGTATTCTTATGGCTCGCTGGCTGATCGCCATTCTAGTGTTCATCGGTTATTCGATGCACTTTCGCAATATCTGGACATCCCGCTGGAATCGCCTGTTCTGGCATCATGGGGCGCCTATGCGGGGATATACTGGCGGCATCGGCTACTATCCGCCGGATATCGAACTACATCACTGGACGCACGATTATCTCGGCTATGATCGTCGAGACGATCCAGATGGCGTTATCTCGGTGCCCTGTTTGGTCGTGATGATCGCCATACCCGCTGGCCTGGTTTTCGCGTCATACAACCTGACGCCGCAGCCGCCGTATTCGTGTTATCCGGTCGGCGCGACTTGTTCATCGATGGCGTGCCGCGCCGTGCACGAAACGATCTGGACCATTCTGTTCGTCTCGATCCTGGGTTTCGGGATGCTGGCCGGGCGTCAGCTTGCGCTGACCTTGTTCAGTGCATCGGCTTCGCCATGCAAGCTGATCGTCTGAAGAGATCGAGTCCATGCGACATGGGGCCGGTCGAGGCGATGCGGGCAACCGGTGCCAATCTCGTTCCAGATCATGCATCTTCGGTGTCTGGCCCGCAGCTCCGTGTCGCTTTCACGGGGATTGCCATCTACACCTGGGATGTCGCGCTTCAGGGCGGCGACGGTGGTCGGCTTCTTCGGTGCCGGCGGCATGGGCTGGTATCTGAAGCGGAACGTCCTGCAGATCGAAACCGAGCGGGTTGCTGCGATCATCCTGTCGATCATCGTCCTGGTCATCATTTCCGAAGCGTTGTCGGCCTGGGCACGCAATACCGTCATGAAAATGAAGTAACACTTTGAATTATACCGAAGCACGGCAATGCCGCCTTTACGGGTGGCAGGTGCCGGTAACCTGGAGAATATGAAGATGTCCAAGACTGGTCGTGCTGTTGTCTATGATGCACCCAATGCACCGTTCAAGGTGCGTGACTATCCGGTGCGCGATGTGCAGCAGGACGAGGCGCTGGTGCGGATCACCATGTCGACGATCTGCCGCTCCGACATCCATTCCTATCAGGGTCATCGCCCCAATCCGTGCCCGGGCATTCTCGGCCATGAAATCGTCGGCGTTGTCGAACAGCTCGGCAAGACCATCACCCACGATATGCGCGGCGACAAGCTGAACATCGGCGACCGCGTGACGTGGACGGAATTCTTCCATCACGGGCCGTCCTATTACCGTGACGTGCACGATATGCCGCAGAAATCAAAGGGGCTCCGGAAATACGGGCATGATCTGGCCGAAGAAGATCCGCACTTCCTCGGCGGTTTTGCCGACTACTGCTATATCCTGCCCGGCACCGGCATCCTGAAGCTGCCAGACGGCATCACCGATGAAGAGGCGACGCCGCTCAACTGCGGTGTGGCGACGATGATTTCCGTCACCGAAGCCGCCTCTATCGATATCGGCGACACCGTTGTCGTGCAGGGGCTTGGCCTGCTCGGTCTTTACGGCTGCGCCATCGCCAAGGCCAGGGGGGCCAGAAAGGTGATCGGGCTCGACGGCGTGGCCAGTCGTCTCGAACTCGCCCGGCGTTTCGGTGCCGACGTGACGTTTGATATCTCAAAGATGAGCGCGGACGAGCTGGTCGCCGCTGTCAGGGCTGAATGTCCGCCGGATGGCGCCGACGTCGCCATGGAAGTGTGCGGTTATGCCGACGCCGTGCCGGTCGGTATTCGCATGCTCAGGGTCGGCGGCTGTTACGTGATCGGCGGGCTGGTCAGTCCGGATGCCAACTTCACGATAGACGGCAATCTGATCCTGCGCGGCTGGATCAACATCAAAGGGGTGCATAACTATCACCCGAGACACCTGATCCAGGCGCTCGATTTCGTCATGAGCAACAAGGAACGTTTCCCGTTCGGCGAAATGGTGGATTCGAAGTTTTCTCTGGATCAGCTGGACGAAGCGTTTGCCCGGGCGACCGAGCGCAGCGTGCTGCGCGCTGCCATCGTGCCTTAGAGCGGACGGTTATTCGAAAAACGTCCGAATGTTAAGGAAGTACATTCCGGCACCGATGCAGAGGTAGAGAAAACTGCCGACGCCGGTGAACAGGGTGAAATTGAAGGGCGGCGTGTCCTCATCCGAGGTCAGGCAGATGATGACCGACAGGACGCATATAAAAGCGCCGACGATCCATGCCGGCACACCGTATTTGGCAACCCATGCGGCAAGGCCTGAGAGATACAAGGCCAGCATAAACAAGGCTGCAATTCTGTTCGCGGTCATCAGGCGTTTCTTGTCGTCTGTTTCTGCTCGGTGGCCATGCGGTGGCTCGCGCTTATGAATAGATAAAAATATCGGGGAACGGAAGCGGAAAAACCGCAACAGGCTGTGTGGCCTTTTTCCTGGCACGGGTACCTTTCATGCCAAGGGTGCTACAGGGTGCGACCTTGTCATATGACCGTTCCGTCATTATCTAACGCATAGTTCAATTCAGACCGTTTCGGGCCAATACGGGGAAGTGTGTTATGACCAATCTGACCATCGTCGCCAACATCCACGCCAGGCCCGACAAGATCGATCAGGTGAAAAAAGCCCTGCAAGGCCTGATCGGAACGACCCGCGCGGAAGCCGGATGCATCCTGTATGATCTGCATCAGGACAATGAAGACCCGGCGCATTTCATGTTCTATGAAATCTGGGAAAGCCGGGCGCTCTGGCAGGCGCACATGAGCGCACCGCATCTTGCCGTCTTCGCAGCCGCGACCGAAGGCGCCATTGCCGAACTCACGATAAATGAAATGACAAAGACGGACTGATCCGTCCGTTACAGGAGAGATTCCATGAAAGCCGTTGCGCTTACCCACTATCTGCCGATCGATGATCCGCGCTCATTTCTCGATGTTGATCTGCCGAAGCCGGAACCTCTGGGTCACGACATTCTGGTTTCGGTCAAGGCTGTTGCCGTAAACCCTGTCGATACCAAAGTACGTGCGGGCCGCGGCAAGGAGGGGGTGGTCGAAGATCCGCCCCGGGTGCTCGGTTGGGACGCCAGCGGCGTTGTCGAAGCCGTTGGGCCGGCAGTGACGCTGTTTGCGGCTGGTGACGAAGTCTATTACGCAGGCGATATCACACGTTCAGGCTCCAATGCTGAATATCAGGTCGTCGACGAGCGTATCGTTGGCCGCAAGCCCAAGACCCTCAACTTCGCCGAAGCAGCGGCACTGCCGCTGACGACAATTACCGCCTATGAAGCTTTTTTTGATCGTCTCGGCATCGACCGTGACGGCGCCAATGCCGGGCAGAGCATCCTGATCATCGGTGGCGGTGGCGGCGTCGGCTCGATTGGTATCCAGCTCGCCAAGCACGCCGGCTTGACGGTTATTGCCACGGCTTCGAGACCGGAAACAAGCGACTGGGTAAAGGCGCTGGGGGCCGATCACGTCATCAATCACCGGGCCGACATGGTGGCCGAGGTGCGTGCGCTCGGTCTGCAGCACGTCGATTACGTCGCGATCTTCAATGACATGCGCCATTGGGATGCGGCAGTCGAACTGATCCGCCCGCAAGGGGGCATCGTCTCCATCGATGACACGGACCTGCCGATGCCGATGGGCGGCATGAAGATGAAGGCGGCAAGTTTCCATTGGGAATTCATGTTTGCCCGCGCCATGCACCAGACGCCGGATATGATCGAACAGCACAAACTGCTGAGCTGGGTGGCGGATGAAATCGATGCCGGTCGCATCCGCACAACCCTTGCCGAAACCCTGTCGCCGATCAATGCCGAGACCATGCGCGAAGCACACCGGATGCTTGAAACGAAAACGGCAAAGGGCAAGATCGTGCTGAAAGTTTCAGACGCAGATTGATCTCACCGGGTACCGGTTAAGCGCGGGTTTGCTCTGCCCGTTCCATGAAAGCAGCAGGTAAGCAGATTACACGTCGCCACGGGGCAAGGTGACAGTGATCGTTGTGCCCTTGCCGGGTTTGCTTTTGATATCAAGTAAACCGTTATGGGCTAGCACCAGCGATTTGACGATGGCCAGGCCCAGCCCCACGCCGTCATGCGACTGATACGGATTTGATACGCCTTTGACAAATGGGTCCGTGATCTGGGCTAACTGATCTTCAGGAATGCCGATGCCGGTATCGCTGATTTCGAGGATGTGCGCCTGATCCGTTGCCTTGGCCGTCAGCGTCACGAGACCTTCCCGTTGCGTGAACTTAATGGCATTGGCTAGGAGGTTGAGGATGATTTTCTTGATCGCCTGCTTGTCTGCATAGACCAGTGGCAGATCCTCTGGAACACTTACCGTCAAATCAACGCCGTTCGTGCGGGCTTCACTTTTGATGATCATACGGCATTCCTCGATCGTATCGGCGATCTGCAGGTATTGCATATGTGTATTGAGCATGCCGGCTTCGATTGCGGTGACGTCAAGAATGTCACCGATCAGCGACAGCAAATGCTCGCCGCTCCAGCGGATGTCGCTGGCGTAATCCTGATATTTATCGTTAATCGGGCCGAAATACTGAAGGCTGATGGCGTCGGCAAATCCAATGATTGCGTTCAGCGGCGTGCGCAGATCGTGGCTCATGGATGCGAGAAAATCGGATTTGCCACGGTTCGCTGCTTCGGCTTCCATTCTTGCTACGTCAGCGGCGGCCTTGGCGGCAATCAAGGCCGCCTCGGCCTCCTTCCTGTCCGTAATGTCGGTGCCGATTGTCCCGATCCTGGCGACATTGCCTTTATCGTCAAAAATCGGGAATTTGGTCACAAGGAATTCTCGCGCCTCTCCGCCTTCGACCTGCATTTGCCGCTCATGGGTAATGACCGATTTGGTTGTGATCACTTCGCGCTCCTGCACAGACGCGTCGTCTGAGTGTTTTTCCGGAAGGAATTCCGAAATCACCTTGCCGACGACGCCTTGCTGGTTGAAGCCGAAAATTTCCGTATATTTCCGGTTGATGATCAGGTAGCGCCCGTCTTTATCCTTGAGATTGATGAAGGAAGGCAGGTTGTCGATGAAGGCCCGGAATTGCTCTTCGGTCTGGCGCAGGGCTTTGGCGCTTTTCATGATATCGGTGATGTCGGTGCCGATGCCCCGATAGCCGAGGAATTCACCGGAAGGTCCGAAAATCGGCGTGCCGGTTATGCGTGCGAGAATGCTTCGCCCGTCATGGGCAACAAATTCATATTCAAAATTTCTGAATGGGCGACGGGCCGCCAGATCAGCCATATGTGCAGCCCATTTATCTTTTTCGGAATCAATCATGTCCGGGGCCACGTATCGGGTGCGTGAGGTGCCGATCTTGTCTTCAGGACGAAACCCGGTGATTTCGAAGTATCGTTTGGAATGATAGGTGAATTTCAGATCAGGACCCATTTCCCAGAACCAGTCCGAGCCCAATTCGGCAAAGTCTCTGAACCGCTGTTGGCTTTGCTGTGTTGTCCTTTCGGCCAGAACGCGCTCGGTAATATCCGTATACGTTGTCACATAGCCGATATCCGCGAGCGGCTTGCCGATGACCTCGACAATCCTGCCATTGTATCTTGGCTGGCAGACCCGGTAAGGCGCAAAGGACCTTGCGATGGCCATGCGTTTTTCAAACCGCTCATCGGCCGTGCCCTGACCGCCGTAACTGCCCTGGTCCGCAGCTAAACGGACCCATTTGGAAAATGAATCCCCAATGGAAAGCTGAGCCGGCGGCAGCTCCAGGATATCCAGTGCCCGATTGTTGAAGGCAAGGACGTTCAGGTCATGATCATAGATCACGACACCCTGATCGATGCTTTCCAGGGCAAGTTCAAAGATGTTTCCTATGCTCTTCGGCATGCGCCGATGATACGTCATTTCGACGGATTAAGAACGTAAATCCTTTATAGGGGGGGGCTATATTAGGATCAGGGTTGCGCCTTGAAGTAGGGCAGGTCGTCTTCCATGGTGCAGCCGAGCGTCACCAGTCTTTCCGTTATCTTGACGGCGCGCTGGTATTTCGTTTCGCATTCGCTGCGTGATAATGCGTTCATGTGTGGGCCGACCAGAGCGACGCCATAGTTGGCTTGCAGTGTCCTGACTTCCCGCCGGGTTCCAAGGCCATCGGCAATCCAGCCCAAGTCAAATTCCATCTGTTTGACGACGCTGTAACCCCGCTCGAGGATGTCTGCCCGCATCTCGGCTTCGGTGGCCAGGGTTGTTTCCCAATAAGCCCCTTCGGATGCGGCCGTTTCTGCCGATGCACGGACGAAGGCTTCGCAGAACAGCAGATAGGCAATTTCCTGCCGTGTCGCTGTCCGCCATGCGCTGTCGGCGAGGCTGTTCCATACGGATATATTCAGACCATCATAAATTTCAGGTATCTTGGTGAAGAAGATTTTATGCAGCTTGTTGTCGTTGATCGTCAGATCGAGCCTGCGTTCCTTGTAAATATCAACCGCCGAGTAAATGCCGCAAACAGGGCACGCATCCCCTTCGTTTTCGTTCTTTCGGTAAATATGCGAACAGGGCTGACCGCGCGCGATATCATTTTTACAGAGCAGATAGGTTTCCGGCTCGTTCTCATCGTCCTGCTGCTGGCCGATCCAGTTGAAGCGGTTCTGGAATTGCATAAAGGATCTGGGTGGCGACCACAGGGTCCATTTGAGCTTTTCCACAGGCCCGAAAGTGGTCCAGTTCGAGCTGACATCGATGACGACACATTTTGTTTTGCCTGGCGATGACCGCAAGCCACGACCGACGGACTGTCCCCACAACACTTTTGAGAGCGTTGGCCGCATATGCACGATGATGTTGCATTCGGGGTTGTCCCAGCCTTCCGTCAAAACGCCTACGGAAACCAGTGCTTCGATATCACCGCAGTTATGATCGCTCAGAATTTGGCGCCGTTCCTTCAACGGTGTGCCGGCGGTGATGATCGCCACGGTGACGCCGATACTCTGGATTCTGTCCCGCGTGATCTCGGCAACCCGGATATCAGGGCAAAACCATGCTGAAATCGGTTTGTCGCCGATTGCTGCCCGTTCTTCCATATAAGCCCGGGTCGCATAATCGAGCATGGATGACTTGATGATTTCATCGGTCAGCCGGGAGACCGGAAATTCACCGGCACTGACATCGATATGGTCCAGATCAAGATCATGAACAAAATGCGGGCGATACTTCGGCTGGACCAGAATGCCCTCTGAAATCAGATCCTGGATATCCGCGCAGTCAATGATGGCATCAAATGCCAGGCTGAGCTGATCACGCTGGTCTCCGGTGCGGCGTTCCGGTGACGCGGTCAGGCCCATGAAGTGGGCTGTTGGTTTGCCGTCCTTCTTGAACTTTTCGATGATGCGGCGATACCCGCGTCCGTTCGGCGAAACGCGGTGTGCCTCATCGACAATGATCAGGTCCGCTTTGGGGATGGCGTCATCGAGGATCTCTTTGGCACGCATGCTGGTCGACAACAGAATGTCATAATCATCGAAAGCGGTGCCTTTGTCAGAAACGGCCAACGTTCGCACGCTTCGGCTTTCGCCCAGTGCCGCCTGCAGCTGATCCAGAAGCACGAGACGATGGCAGAGAATGATGACTTTCTTGTCGGCATAAAATTGGTCAACGATTTGCCGGGCGAGCACGGTTTTACCGGCACCGGTCGGTGCTTTCAGAATGAATCGTTTGTAGCTGGCGGTTATCGACGGAAAGTCATCGATAATTTTTTGTTGCCAATTCCTGAGCTGCATCAAAACCCTAACAAATAAAATAAAGCGGACCAGTATGCATGATTTGTCGTATTTGGCCACAAAACGATGGAGTGATACCGGTTCCAGGCGACATAGGAAAGCGCGACATAATCCGAAAGGTCGAACAGATCATGCGGGATGATGCTTTCAGGGACCTTGCAAGGCCGGAATGCGGCTAGGCGTTGACGGCGGGCAGGGTGACGGTGACGGCGAGTCCGCCTTCCCGGCGGTTGGCCAGCGTGATGTCGCCGCCGTGCCGGCGGACGATGTCACGCGCGATTGCCATGCCGAGACCGATGCCGCCGGTATCCGTGTTTCTGGATGATTCAAGACGGACAAACGGCTCAAATATCCGCTCGATGTCTTTGGGCGGAATGCCGGGGCCTTCGTCTGTAATGATGATCTCGGGGCCTGACGGGGTGTCCGTCAGGGTGACCGTGGCCTGTTTGCCGTAGATGGCGGCGTTTTCGATCAGGTTGGTCAGGGCGCGTCTCAGCGCCGACGGGCGGCACGGATAACCGAGCTTTGCTGCGGCATTGACGGTGACCGCATGGCCGATGGCGCCCAGGTCGTCGCCGATCGCTTCGATCAGGGCGGCCAGATCGGTGGCAGGGTCGGTTCGCTGGACGCTTCTTCGCGGGCAAAGGCCAGTGTTGCCTCGACCATGTTTTGCATGTCGGCAAGGGTCGCGATCATACGCTCGCGGGCCTCTTCGTCATCCAGCATTTCAGCGCGCAACCTGAGCGACGTGATTGGCGTGCGGAGATCATGACTGATCGCCGCCAGCATCTGTGTGCGGTCGGCGACGAACTTGTGCAGACGTTCCTGCATCTCGTTGAAGGCGCGGATGGTTTCGCGGACATCGGCCGGGCCGTCTTCCCTGATCGGACTGACGGCTTCACCGCGGCCGAGCTTGCCGGCGGCAGCGGACAGCTGTCCGAGTGGTCGGGTGATACGGCGCAGCGCGAACGCGACGATGACACTGATGACGATGGCGGTGACGAAAAGGTGATCCAGCCATCGGTGCGGATCAGGCTGCGGGGCGGACGTGACTGCAGGGCAGCATTCATCCAGCGATCCGGGCCAAGGGCGATGGCGACGACGGTGCTGCCGGGATCGAGCTTTAGCAGCGCACCGTGTTCTGCTGCGATGCCCGGCAATTTGTTCATTTTTTTCCGATGGTGGTGGTCGTCATCGTCATCGTGGTGCTGGCGATAAACGCGGATCTGGTCAGGCCGTTGCTCGCCCAGTTCCGCCGCGATGCGCTGCAGCCAGGTCGCGAGCGCGCTCGGCATCTTCCCGCTCGTCACCATCGGCCGGTTTGCTGACCGCCGGCTGATCACTGACCCACAGTTGCAGACGGCGGTTGCCGAGCACCTTGGCGATCTTGTCTTGCTGTTCCAGCGGAACATCCCTGAGCAGTGCCGCCAGCGGGGCGATGCGAACCGCCATGAAACGGGCTTCGGCGCCTTCATAGAACGACAGGGTCTCACTACGGATGATCAGGGCTGCCGCAATCTGGGCGCTGAACAGGGCAAGGATCAGCAGCATGATCGTCTGCCCCATCAGCCGCTTGGGCCAGAGCTTCGCCAGCAGGGCCTTGAACGCGTTCATGACGATGTCACGTCGGCGACAAATTTATAGCCACCACCCCAGACGGTCTGGATGATCGCCGGCTTCTTTGGATCAACCTCGATCTTTTTCCGAAGTCGGCTGACCTGATTGTCGATGCTGCGATCGAACAGCACCGCATCGCGCCCGGCGGTGAGATCAAGCAATTGCTCCCGGCTCAGCACCCTGTTGGGACGTTGCAGCAGAACAGTGAGCAGGCGAAATTCGGCGGTCGACAGCGCCACCGATACACCGTCGGTGCCGGTCAGTTCGCGAAGCCGGGTGTCGAGCGTCCATTGATCGAACGTGATGGTACCGCCCGACGGGGCTTCGACAACCGGCGGCATGGCGTGGGTCCGGCGCAGCACGGCCTTGATCCGGGCCAGCAGTTCGCGCGGGTTGAACGGCTTTGTCAGGTAATCGTCGGCGCCGACTTCAAGGCCGACAATGCGGTCGGTCTCCTCGCTCATCGCGGTCAGCAGGATCACCGGCAGATCGGTGGTTTCGCGCAGATGCCGGCAGAGTGCAAGGCCATCCTCGCCCGGCATCATGACGTCGAGCACGACCAGATCGGGGGCGCTGTCCTTGAGCCGCTCGCGCATCTCGGCCCCGCCGTTGGCAACCGAGGCCCGCATCCCGTTTTTCGTCAGATATCGGGCCAGCGGGGTGCGGATGTCTTCATGGTCATCGACGACGAGAATATGGGGTGTTGTGCTCATGGCCTTAGTTATAGCGCCTCGAAGGGGGGTGCGCGATGGAAAACTTGTAACCGGATGTCGCAGGCCTGCCTGCCGGTACATCTTGCGACAATTGAGGGGGGTCGCCGACATAGTTTTCAGACAAATCCGGCCTAGGTTCGTTGCATCTGAACACACACACCAATGAGGGTACAAAAATGAAAAACAAAACGAAATTTCTTGCAACGCTCGGACTGATCAGCGGCCTTGCCGTGACCGGCTATGCCGTCAGCGCGACAGCCAGCGGATCGCACGACCGCGATGGCGGACATCACAAGGGCAAGGGCATGGCCCACATGATGGAGCGCTATGACGTCAATACCGACGGTGCGCTGACCCGGGACGAAGTGCTGGGCGAACGCGCCAAGCAGTTCAAGAAATTCGACAAGAACGCAGACGGCGTGCTTGATCTTGCCGAATACAAGGCGCTTTGGGTCGAAGCCATGAACGAACGCATGGTCAAAGGCTTCCAACGCCACGATAGCGATGGTGACGGCAAGATTTCCGAGCAGGATTTCTCGAAAAAAATCACCCGCATGATCACGTGGATGGACAAGAACGGCGACGGCAAAGTCGACCGGGATGATTTCCATCGCTCGCACAAGGACGACTGATCGCCTGCGTTAACTTACAATGACGTTCAGGAATGCCGGCCAGGCCCATGCGGGTCTGGTCGGCTTTTTGCTGGCCGGGTACTCACAGGGGCAGATCAATCTGCGTGATGTAGCGCCTGGGGCCTTCCTGCAGGCTTGCAACGGTGCCGCCGTGCGCGCCCACAATGGCGCGGATCAGCGGCAGGCCCTTGAACAGGCTGTTGAGGTCGGGGGCGCCGATGGTGCGGGTTTCTGCCGGGTGGCTCACGGGCGTCGGCGGGTTCGGTGAAATTACCTTGAGGGTCAGCCCCTTTTTGATATCGAACGAGGTCTCGACATCGATCGTCTGGCCGCGCCCGGTGGTTTCAACAGTGGCCTCGATCAGGCGCCGGATGCATTGCGTCAGTCGGTCCTGATCGCCGGTTATGCGGCCTTTGTCGAACTCCATTTGCGTCTCAGAATTACGCCGCGGCGCTCTGCCGGTCCGGCAGCTGCGCGACAGGTCTTGTCGACAATTTCCTCAAGATCGAGCTGTGTCATTGGTCCCAGCGGAATGTTCACGCCGTATTCCGCCAGCGTGGTGTCGACCAGCGTGTTCATGGCATCAAGCAGATGCGAGGCGGCGCTGCGGATGTCGCGGGCGTATTCGGCATAGCCAACCGGATGCACCGGCCCCAGCGTCTGATCGGCGATCATTTCGGAAAAGCCGACGATGGCGTTCAGCGGGGTCCGCAACTGATGGCTGAGCAGATTGAGCAGATTGATCAGCGGTTCCTGGTCCTTCGAGAAATCACCGGGCGCGGCCGCCGGTTGCGTCGCCGTGCGCAGATCAAGCGGCTGACCCATTTTTTCGGCGCATTCTGTGATGAAACTTTCAACTTCTTCAGCGACCATGAGGGAGATATCGATACTGCGGCGGCGGGCGTCCTCGGCGTCTGGCACCTTGCTGATGGCGCCGCGGCGTTCCAACTCGGCAAGTCCGCTGATCGCCGTACCTTTCGACAGCCGGGTCGCCAGATAGATGTCGGTGACGTTCGGGGTCACGCCCTGCAGATAGCTCTGCATCAGGAAATACAGGATATCCCAGGTCGAACGATTGAACGCATCTGGTTGTTTATCAATCGACAGCAAGTCGCTTAAACGCTCCGAAATGTCCCGATGCCGGTATAATTCATAACGAACAATGTGTTCCAAGACGCGTTTGCGTTCAGATTCTGCAGTGCTTTCCGCTGGAATGTCTTGCTCAATTGTCATTCTGTAATCCCACGAATACCTGAAATCGGACCCGTTCTGGTCGGATCAGACAGAGTGTAGGATTGAACCGATTGCCGGTATATAGGTGTAATCCACAGTCCTATATAGGATTAAAATCGGTTCGGCGTTGATTATTGGTGTTCTTCGCCGTGCAAGCCGAGATGCAGCATCAGGCCGATGATCAACCCCTTGAGCCGGGGCAGGAACCAGAACGTGAGAATGGCCGTGACCGGGAGCCAGATGGATAATTGCTGTGTTATCGACAGATGCAGTTTTCGTTCGCTGATCAGAACCATCGGTACGATGATGTGGCCGACCACGATCATCGTCAGATATGGCGGAAAATCATCAGCCCTGATGTGGCCGAGTTTCTGCTCACAGACCGCGCATTGATCGGTCTGCTTGAGGAATTTCCGGAACAGTCTGGATTTGCCGCATCTGGGACAATTCTGACAAAAACCCCGCCACATCAACGTGGCAACGCCGGGGACCGGGAGGGATGTATCTGCTTGTGTGTTCATGTGCGCTTATTAATCATGGATTGGACGGCCCGGCAAGCTGGAGTGGTAAGCTGGCCAGCAAGCTGGACTGGTAAGCTTGGCTGGCAAGCTTTGACAACGCTCTGTATTGTGGCATCTGGCATGTTGGCGGGCAGCGGGGCGTCGAATGATGACGAAGTTTCTATATACCGGTCTTTGATGTCGTTGCCGTCGTCATCTATCTGGCAGGCTGGAGCGGGTATTCACTCTATACCGACAAACTGGCGCTTGAACGACGGCCGGTCGCCGTTGTCATGAATGATTACCGGCTGCGCTGGATGGAGCGTATGCTGGAACGCGACAACCGCATGCCCGACGTCAATATCATGGTTTCCTTCGTCCGCTCGTCGATGATGTTCGCCTCGACGACGATCCTGCTGATGGCCGGTGCGCTGGCAATGCTGGGACAGATCGACAACGTCCGCGAGCTGATCGCCGGCCTGCCCCATGCCCGCGCCGCCAGCCGTGGCCTGATGGAAATCCAGCTGATCATGCTGACATCGATCTTCGTTTTCGCATTCTTCAAGTTCCTGTGGTCGATCCGGCTTTTCAATAACATGCTGGTGTTGCTCGGCGCGGCACCGCAGTCATCGGACTGTGACGAGCAGATCAAGCTTCAATACCCTCTGCACATGTCGCGGTTCCTTAACCGGGCGCAGCACAACCTCAACCTCGGCACCCGGGCCTATGCCTTTGGTCTTGGGCTGCTGCCGTGGTTCCTGCACCCCTTGTTGTTGCTGATTTCGACCGGCGTCGTGATTGCCATGCTGTATCGGCGCGATTTCCGCTCCCTGTCGCTGCGTGTGCTGGAAGACCTGCGCGAACATCACTGACACCGCGTGTTGTCATTTTGTATGGCGCATTGATCCTATTCCGTCATCCCCGCGCAGGCGGGGACCCAGTGCTAACTGGAAAATGAGCCAGATAATTAGTCAGATTTCCAGTCTGTTGAACGTCAGGGCTGGGTTCCCGCTTGCGCGGGAATGACGGTGGGGTAAGGGCGGGAATGACGGTGGGGTATGCGCGGGAATGACGGTGGGGTATGAGGCAGCTCAACGCGCCATGTTTCCGGGAATGCCCGCGCCCCTTGCGATTGCGCCCGGAGAGCGTATATTCCCGGCCATGAGCGCTCTAAACACCCAAATGCAGATCAATCCGGCGAAAGCGGCCAAGGACACCCGTGTCGTTGTTGCCATGTCCGGTGGCGTCGACAGCTCGGTAACAGCGGCGCTGATGGCCGAAGCCGGTTATGACGTCGTCGGTGTCACCCTGCAGCTCTATGACCATGGCGAAGCGGTCCAGAAAAAGGGTGCCTGCTGCGCCGGTCAGGATATCTATGACGCCAAGCGGGTCGCCGACCGGCTCAGCATTCCGCATTATGTACTGGATTACGAAAACCGTTTCCGCGAACAGGTGATGGAAGATTTCGCCGACACCTATCTGCGCGGCGAAACGCCGATCCCGTGCGTGAAGTGCAATCAGACCGTCAAATTCAGGGATCTGCTCGGTACCGCCAAGGACCTGAGGTGCCGAAGCCATGGTCACCGGTCATTACGTGCGCCGCCTGGCTGGTGCGCACGGGGCCGAGTTGCACCGCGCCGTCGACAAATCAAAAGACCAGAGCTACTTCCTGTTTTCGACCACCGGCGGGCAGCTTGATTTTCTGCGCTTTCCGCTGGGCGACATGGACAAGGCGGAAACCCGCCGCCACGCGGCACGCTTCGCGCTACCGGTCGCCGACAAGCCGGAAAGTCAGGATATCTGTTTTGTGCCGAACGGCTCCTACGCGCGGGTCGTCGAACGGCTGCGACCGGGTGCCTGTGACCCGGGCGAGATCGTCGATCTCGACGGCAACGTGCTGGGGGCGCATGACGGCATCATCAATTTCACCGTCGGCCAGCGCCGTGGTCTCGGTGTTGCCACCGGCGAGCCGCTGTATGTGGTCAAGATTGATCCGGTTCTGAAACGTGTCCTGGTCGGACCGAAGGAAGCACTGCTGTGCCCGGAAATCGGTGTCAGTCAGTTGAACTGGCTGGATCATGCACCGCTTGGCGAAGCGCCGCGCCGGGTTCAGGTCAAGGTAAGATCAACCACCGAGCCGGTCGATGCCGACATCTCGCTCAGGCATGATAAAGTCCATGTCCGTTTTGCCGAGCCGCAGGCCGGCGTCGCGCCGGGACAGGCTTGTGTCGTCTATGACGCCGACCGGGTATTGGGCGGCGGCTGGATCGTTCGCGATTAACCGCCCCTTGGTCCGAACAGGATCACCAGTGCGCCGACCACACACAGCATGACGCCGAAGCCGTCCCAGCGGTCGGGTCTGGCCCCTTCGACGAGCCACATCCAGCCCATGCTGGCCATAATGTAAATCCCGCCATAAGCGGCATAGGCGCGACCGGCAAAGGCGCTGTCGACCCGCGTCAAGATCCAGGCGAAGGTGACCAGTGCAACGACGCCCGGGATCACCCACAACCCGGACTTCCCCAGCCTCAGCCACGCCCAGAATGCGAAGCATCCGGCGATTTCCGCAATGGCGGCGGCGATATAAAGGGCAAGGCTGGAAGGGGTCATGGGGGCAGCTTAGCCGATCAATATTCCAACGAACAGCACCCCCTCACCCTCCCACGCGCTGATGCGCGCGGGCCCCTCCCTCTCCCGGTGGGAGAGGGGGAAAAAAACCCTCTCCCTTGGGGAGAGGGTGGCGCGAAGCGCCGGGTGAGGGGCTTTGATTATCCTCGCCCTTGGGAGAGGGTGGCGCGAAGCGCCGGGTGAGGGGCTTGATTACCCTCGCCCTTGGGAGAGGGTGGCGCGAAGCGCCGGGTGAGGGGCTTGATTATCCCTCTAACGCAGACAGTTTCGCCGCCGCTTCGCGGGCTTCGCGTTGGCGGTTCCACATGTCGGCGTAGACGCCGTTCATATCCAGCAATTGTGTGTGCGTGCCGCGTTCGACAACTTCGCCCGAATGCAGCACCAGAATCTCGTCGGCATCAATGATGGTCGACAGCCGATGCGCGATGGTCAGGGTCGTGCGGTCGGCGGAGACGTCGCGGAAGCTGTCGAGGATTTCCTGTTCGGTGCGGCTGTCCAGTGCCGAGGTTGCCTCGTCAAAAACCAGAATGCGCGGGTTCTTGAGAATGGTGCGGGCGATGGCGACGCGCTGTTTTTCTCCGCCCGATAATTTCAGGCCGCGCTCGCCGACTTTCGCCTGATAGCCGTCAGGCAGGCTCATGATGAAATCATGAATCCGGGCCTGGCGTGCCGCCTGTTCTACTTCGGCCGGTGCTGCGCCCGGTGCACCGTAAGCGATGTTGTAATAGATCGTGTCGTTAAACAGCACGGTGTCCTGCGGCACGATGCCGATGGCGGCGCGCAGGCTTTTCTGCGTCACGCCGGTAATGTCGTCGCCGTCGATCAGGACGCTGCCCTGATCGATGTCATAGAACCGGTAGAGAATACGCGAGATGGTTGACTTGCCGGACCCCGACGGGCCGACGATGGCCAGTTTCTTGCCGGCCGGCACACTGAACGACACCCCTTTGAGGATGGCGCGTCTGGGATCATAAGCGAACGAGACATCTCTGAAAGCGACCGCGCCCGGACCGTCCCTGAGCGGCTGCGCCCCCGGCACGTCGGCGATCTCGGCCGGCTCACGGAGCAGTTCGAACATGGATCCCATATCAGTCAGCGAGCGCTTGATTTCGCGGTAGACAAATCCAAGGAAGTTCAGCGGCATGAAAATCTGGATCAGATACGAATTGACCAGAACAAAATCACCCAGCGTCATGGTGCCGTCGGCAACGCCGTAACCGGCCATGATCATGGCAGCCGTGACGCCGAGCGAGATGATCAGGCCCTGGCCGATGTTGAGCAGCGCCAGCGAGGTGCCGTTCTTGACGGCGGCATGTTCATACCGGCGCAGCGCCTGGTCGAAGCGGTCGGCTTCGTGATCTTCGTTGCCGAAGTATTTCACCGTTTCAAAGTTGAGCAGACTGTCGATGGCCTTGGTGTTGGCCTCGCTGTCGGTCTCGTTCATGGTGCGACGGAACTTGATCCGCCACTCGGTGATGGCCAGTGTCCAGACCACGTAAAGGACGAGGATAGCGAAGGTCAGGGCGGCATAGTCGAAGCCATAGAGTTTCCAGAGGATGCCGCAGACCAGCACGACTTCGAGGATCGTCGGCAGAACGTTGAACAGCATGAACCTGAGCAGAAATTCGATACCCGCCGTGCCGCGTTCGACGGCACGGGCCACGCCGCCGGTCTTGCGGTCGAGATGGAATCTGAGTGACAGATGGTGCAGGTGGCGGAAGGTCTTGAGACCGGCCAGCCGGATTGCCCGCTGCGCGACGCGGGTAAAGACCGCATCACGCAACTCACCGAAAGCCAGTGCCAGCACCCGACAGATCCCGTAGCCGATGATCATGGCCACCGGGACACTGACGGCGACAGGGACTGTGCCGCCTGCCGTAAGGATATCGACAGCTTGCTTGTAGAATATGGGCACTGATACGTTCGTTGCCTTGGCGGCGATCAGCAGGACCATGGCGATGACGACGCGGCCGCGCAATCCGTTCTCACCTGCAGGCCACAGATACGGCAGCAGCGTCCGGATGGTCGAGATTTCGCCGGTTTTGGTGATCGGATCTGGTTCGGGGGCGCGGCTTCGCATGGCGTTCTCGTTGCAGTTGGCGTCAGCTTTATATAGGGTGCGCGCTCGAAAGCGCCACTTAAAGCGTTGGTTTTGTGTAAATAATGGTTATCGTTGGTTTATTCTTCGTCGCTGAAGACGTGTATTGAGGCCTGAATGTCAGGATATGATTTCGAAACGCTCAAGGTTCTGGTTGTCGATGACAGCCGCCCCATGCGCTCATTGATCAACAGCTTCCTGCTCGGTTTCGGCGTCAAGGATACGTATGAGGCTGCCGACGCCAACGAGGCCTTTTACGAGGTCAAGGAATGCAACCCGGACATCGTCATCACCGACTGGCGTATGCCGCCGACCGACGGGATCGATCTGGTGCGGCAAATCCGTATGGATTTGAATAGCCCTAACCCGTATCTTCCGATTATCATGCTGACCGGTTTTACCGAACTGCATCGCGTCAAACAGGCGAGGGACGCCGGGGTCACGGCGTTTCTGGCCAAGCCGATCTCGGCACAGGCGTTGTACCGCAGGTTATGTACGGTGATCGATGATCAAAGACCGTTCGTCCGGGTCGGCGAATTTTTCGGTCCGGACCGTCGCTCCAGGCGCCGCTCGGAACCGTATATGGGAGTTGAGCGCCGCCATGGATATCAAGACTGACCGGCATGGCTGATAAACCGGAAAAAATCTTCCCGCCCAACCGACTCTCGGAGAAAGTTCGTAAAACCGGCGGGCCGCCTCCCGAAAAGGCGATCCTGCGCGCATTGAACGCCGCCGAGGACCTGATCGACAGCTATCAGGGTTGGGCCGTCGATGATCTGGCGGAGCTTTGGAAAGCCTATGAGGATACCCGCTCTGCCAGTGGCAATCCGAAGCAGATTCTGAAAATGTTCGAAATTGCTCATGGTATTCGCGGCGAGGGCGGCAGCTTCGGCTTTCAGCTGATCTCGACGATCGGCGATTCGCTCTGCAAGTTTCTCGAAGGAAAGCGGAAGCTGACGGCGGCGGGATCGGAAGTCGTCAAGGTGCACATCCTCGCCATGCGCGCTGTGTTCCGTCAGGAACTGAAAGGCCCGCAACCGGCAATGGAACGGGACCTGCGCCAGCTTCTGGCACTCCTCCGCCAGCGCGTCAGCTGAACCTCAACTGATTTAAACGTCGCGACTGTTCAGCCTGTAGCGATCAAGCGCAATAAATCCGACTGGAATCAAATTCACTCTATTGATGAATAATATTTTATAAATCTCTCATTTTCATTTGCCCGATGCCAGTTTTCAAACTTAAGCTAATTTAGATTGAGTTTATTGTTTGAGGGGGGGTGTCATGGATGCAGTTGATAACGCAGAGATGATCGTCTCGGATAAGGCAATGGTACCTGCCGCTTTGCTATGCTTTTTTCTGGGTGCGTTTGGTGTTCACCGATTCTATGTAGGTAAGGTTGGAACCGGTATCCTCATGATACTGACGTTGGGGGGGCTCGGTATCTGGTCGTTGATCGATCTGGTTATGATCATCGTTGGATCATTTACCGACAAGAACGGCTTGCCCTTGAAGCGGTGAAATATTCATTGCCCGGTACACAGGTGAATTCTCAGGAAAAGTCGCCAAAAAATTATGGTGTCGCAGTGGCGCTGTGTGGTGTCTTTGGCATACTAGGCATTCACCATTTTTATATTGGTAACTGGTTGCATGGGTTGCTGGATTTTGGGCTTTTTATTCTGTTCATCATTCTGCTTTCAATGCAGATGGAATCTGCAGCGTATGCCGTTTTAGTTATCGACGTTCTGCATACTTTCATCGTTTTTTATAATCTCATCGTCGGCAAACAACGTGATGGTCATGGCCGACTGATTACTTGGGCATAAAGTTTGAACCGGGTAAAAGACTAAGGAATTATTTTGAAGAACACACACGGCGTGGATACCGACTGAATTCAGTCCCTGCTGTCCATGACGATGGTGAACGGGCCGTCGTTGACCAGGTGTACCTGCATGTCGGCGGCGAAGATGCCGGTTTCGACGTCGATGCCGTCTTCTCGGAGAACCGCACAGAATTTTTCGTAGAGCATTTTTGCCCGCTCAGGTGCCTCGGCCTGGGAGAAACCGGGGCGGTTTCCCTTACGCCAGACGGCAGCCAGGGTAAATTGGCTGATAACGAGCATTTTTCCGCCTTTTTGCGTAATATCGAGGTTCGTTTTACCCTCGGAATCGGAAAATATGCGCATTTTTGCAGCTTTATGCGCAAAGTGGGCGGCTTCGTCGACACTGTCGTCCTGCTCGGCGCAGAACAAAATCAGCAAGCCTGGACCAATCGCGCCGACGATTTCATCGTCGACCGTGACCGACGCTTCCGATACCCGTTGCAGGACCGCCTTAATGCTACACCTCCGCCGGATCGGGTTGAGTTTTGTGCCGGTTCGTCATTTCGGCGCTCCATCATTCAAACGCCGCAGCGGCCCGTTTATCATCGCCTTGACGATTTCAACGGACACCGGCATGGCGCCTGCAGTTGAGAGATGGTCATCGTCAAAGTACAGCGGAACGCCTTTGTTGTGGGCGACGCAGCGCCCGGGCACGGACGTGTTGCAGTTCATTTTTTCCGGATAAACGCGGATCACATTGCTCTGCTCTCCGAGTGAATCGAGCACGTCATAAGCGAAGCTGTTTCTCTCCTGAAAGTGCTCATACGATACCGAGCCGGCGGCGCTATTCAACTCTCCTTCGATCATCAGTTTTTTCGCAAGTAACTCAGGAACCGACCAGCCCATTTCGGCAATTGGATAAACCAGTATCAATGTCTTCCCGCGTGCCAGAAGCAGTTGCAGGGACTTGATGATTTCGTGCTTCATGTTCTCTCTGTATGATCCACGATCAGCCTCGAACTTCCACACCCAGTCGGTGCCGTATTCCTGCTTGCCGCCGTCATTCAGGTAGCGTGCGCGCTCAGTCAGTAACGCCCACCGTGCACTGACGACAATGACAGACGGCAGATCTGGGCTTTCAATATTGGCCAGGATATCCGCCCTGAGCGCCGCACAGGTTTGGTTAGTGACATCATTACTCAGATCGGGAAAAGCAAAAAAGAGCGGCGGACAGGAACGGAAACTGACATTTATACCGCGCAGGCCCTGATCTTTCGCGGCGATATCAAGGGTATGCGATAGCGCGCCCGCGTGGCTGTCACCGATCAGGGCAAATTCCACCGGGCCGGACTCGGCGCCGATCTTGCAGGCTGCGTTCAGTTTTGGAGATTTTCCGATTTCGTGCCAGCACGCACTGACCTGAGATTCGAAAACATTGATGCCCGCAGCCATGATCTTGCTTTCTTCAGGGCCGAACCGTTCTGGAAATCCGTTGTTGATACGGCCGGTCATGCCAATCGCGATGAAAGCGAGCATCCCCACGGCCGTGAAAATAAAGATGTTCTTTCTGGTGAACGTTTTTGATTGTCGGTTACGAAACGGCCGTTCAATGAACTGCCAGCTGAGGAAGGCCAGGCCAATCGACAGGATACTCAGAACAAGCATCAAGGATGCTGATGGCACGGCCTCTTCACGCAATCGGGCAAATGCAAACAGGGGCTGGTGCCACAGATAGGCGCTATAGCTGACCAGGCCGATACCCACGAAAACCTTGGTGCCAAGAATTTTCGCAGCCAGCGTTTCCTTGTCGCCGTAAAGGATCAGCAGCACGACCCCCATGACGGGGATCAGCGCATACACGCTGGGGAACGGCGTACTTTTGTCGTAGGCAAATATTGCAAACACGATGGCGCACAAGCCGATCAGCGAAATGGTGTTGTTCGATTGCACGCCCCGCTTGAGTACGACAAACGCTGCAATGGAGCCGGCAAACAACTCCCACACGCGCGCGGGTGCCAGAAAGAAGTTGGCCGTTGCATCATGCCGCCAGCCCCATTCGCTCAAGGCGAGGCTCAACGCGGCGAACGCAACGATCATCCAGAACACGCGGTTTTTGCCAAACCGCCATGCAAAGAACAGGAAGATCGGAAACAGCAGGTAATACTGCTCTTCAACAGCGAGGCTCCAGGTATGCAGCAGCGGTTTTTCCTCAGCCGCAGCCGCGAAGTAGCCGCTCTCGCGTTTGAACAGAATATTCGAGATGAAGACGCTGACATAAACGATGCTTTTGGAGAAACTTTTCAGCTGACTTGGCAGCATCCACATCCAGGCAAAGGGGATGCTGCACAGCATGACAAAGAACAAGGCCGGCAAAATCCGCCTTGCCCGTCGCTCGTAGAAGCTGACGAAACTGAACCGCTTGTTTTCGATTTCTTCGATAAGGATCGAGGTGATCAGATAGCCGCTGATAACAAAGAAAACATCGACGCCAACGAAGCCGCCACCGAACAATTCAAACCCAGCGTGGAAGAGGATAACCGGAACAACAACAAGCGCGCGTAATCCATCAATTTCGGCACGATATTTCAAAACAACAACCCTTGATCAAATAAGTACAGGAGTGACCGTACTTTAGTTTGTTTTTTGCTCGTTGCCTTCAGGGAAATCACTCCCACTCGATGGTGCCGGGCGGCTTTGAGGTGACGTCATAGACGACCCGATTGATGCCCTTGACCTCGTTGACGATGCGGCTGGATACGCGACCCAGAAACTCGTGATCGAACGGGTAGTAATCCGCCGTCATGCCGTCGGTCGAGGTCACGGCCCTGAGGGCACAGACGAAATCGTAGGTCCGGGCATCGCCCATGACGCCGACGGTCTGTACCGGCAGCAGCACGGCGAAAGCTTGCCAGATGGTGTCGTAAAGGCCCGGCCTTACGGATCTCGAGCGTGCGGCCGGCGGCGCGCAGGATATCGACGGCGTCAGGCGCCATCGACGCTGCGGCTGGCCAGCCTGGATGCAATAGGGGTCCGTGGCGCCCGACGAAGGCGTCGGACAGGCCCAGCTCCCGGCCCAGGGCGCGGACCTCGTCCTTGAACAGCTCCCGCAGGGGCTCGACCAGCTTCATGCTTCATGTCGTTCGGGGAGGCCGCCGACGTTGTGGTGTGACTTGATGGTGACGCTGGGCCCGCCGGTGAACGACACGGATTCGATGACGTCCGGATACAGCGTTCCTTGTGCCAGAAAATCGGCGCCGCCGACTTTTTTGGCTTCTTCATCAAACACATCGATGAACAGACGGCCGATGGTTTTACGCTTCTTTTCCGGATCAGACACACCGTCCAATTCGCCCAGAAACAGCGCTTCAGCGTTCCGGTGCACGAGCGGAATGTTGTAGTGATCGCGGAACAGCGAGACCACTTCGTCGGCTTCGTTGGCGCGCATCAGGCCATGATCGACAAAGACGCAGGTCAGCTGATCGCCGATCGCTTCGTGCAACAGCACGGCGACAACCGAACTGTCGACCCCGCCTGACAGGCCGCAGATGACACGGCCCTTGCCGACTTGTTCGCGGACCTTGCGGATCGCCTCGTCCTTGAATGATGCCATGGTCCAGTCGCCACCGGCGCCGCAGATTTTATGGGTGAAGTTTTTCAGCAGTTTGGCGCCGTCCGGTGTGTGCATGACTTCCGGGTGGAACTGCACGCCATAGAGCTTGCGGGTTTCGTCGGCGATGATCGCGAACGGTGAACCGTCTGAAGTGCCGACCACGTCGAAGCCGTCCGGGATCGCGTCGATACGGTCACCGTGGCTCATCCAGACCTGATGCTTCTCGCCGGGCTTCCAGATGCCTTCGAACAGGCAGCAGTCGGCTTTGATCTCGACAAAGGCGCGACCGAATTCGCGGTGCGTCGATGCCTGCACCTTGCCGCCCATCTGCTGTACCATGGTCTGTTCGCCGTAGCAGATACCGAACACCGGCACGCCCAGCGTGAACACAGCCTCATGGGCGCGGGGCGTTGTCGCCTCGTGCGCACGCTGGCCGGGCCACCTGACAGGATGATGCCCTTGGGGGCATAGGCCGTGAGGCTTTCGGCGGTAATGGCGTTGAACGGGTGAATTTCGCAGTAGACGCCGGATTCCCGGACCCGTCTGGCGATCAACTGGGTCACCTGAGAGCCGAAATCGACAATCAGAATGCGGTCATGCTGGGTGCTGATATCAGTCATGACGTCTGATAGCGGATCGGTTCGGAAAAGGAAAGGGGGCATCCTTATGGAATTGACGGTTCGTTAACCATTTTTCCACCGAATCCGGGGAGAATGCGCTTTTCGCCTTGGTGACAGCAGGCAACCCGGCTTGGAGAGGATAATCGTTATGTCCAACTGGCGACTGGTGTGCGCGTTAAGTCTGGTGAGCAGCGTGCTTGCCCAGCCTTCAATTGCCGAGGAAACCAAGTCCGAGCCGCTCATGGTGAGGATCAGCAAGACCGACTGTCAGCGCGTTGTCCGCCATCAGGCCAGCGCTGACGTTGCCTACAAGCCGGGTGTCGATGTGCGTGGCAAAGCGGTGGCACCGGCGGACGCGAACGGCGGCTTCACGATTCCGCTGCCGGATGTCTTTGAATTCAATATTACCAAGGATCTGACGGCCTATCTGGGCGGCGCCGAAGACAAGCTGGCAGCCGACAAGGCCGCGGGCGATTGCGGCCGAGCGCTCGGTTGCTGCGACCAATGCCGCTGTGACTTCGGCAGAGACGTCGCTGTCCGGGGCTGAAACGGCCTATGATGCTGCCGTAGCAGCGGCAACGGTGGCGCAGGCGAACGCCGATGCAGCACCCAACGATGCAACCCTGGCCGCTACCGCCGCGACGGCTCAGGCAGCGGCAGCGAGCGCCGAGAGCAATCTGGCGGCGACGCAGACGGCCTTTGACGCGACCCGGTCGGCGGCGAGCGCGGACAACGTGGCGACGGCGCTGGCCCAGTCACAGGCAGCATTGGCCGCCGCCAAGCAGACCGGTTACACGCCGGACGCTGCAGCGACAACCGAAAGCGAAACGGCGGCGCAGGCGGCAAGTGATGCCGAGGCGGCTGATACGGCGGCGCAGCAGGCAACCGAAACCGTCGCCAAGAGCGCCGACATGACCCTTAACGTCGGCACCGTGCGCTATAATATTTCCACCGGCGCAATGACCTTCAACGGCCAATCCCTGACAGGGGAATCCGAAGCTGATCTGGCGGCGCAATGCCGCGCCATGCTGTCGGCGAAATAGACGGTTCTCGTCCGCATCCTTCGAGACGCGGCTTTGCCGCTTCTCAGGATGAGGCCGAGTACAAGTTCCTCATCCTGAGGAGGCCTGAAAGGCCGTCTCGAAGGAAGGTGTGTCCTCAATAACAGCTGGTGCGTTGCTTGCGGCAGGTCGACTTGCACGCTTCATCGGTGCGGCATTGCGCGAGGCATTGCTTATAGAGCGCGCCGCAGTCGCGGCTCTGTCCGCCGCCGGCGGAACCCGATCCCAGACCGCATTGTAATGCGCAGGCCTGTTTCTTGGCGCTGCCATACGTCTCGATGCATGTTTTCAGGCAGATGTGGGGATCACTTGTCGACTGGGCGGCGGCATCTGATACGGGGCTGGCGAGGGCAATGACCGTCCAGGCGATGAAGGCGATAAACAGAATTTTACGCATAGGCAGAGGCCCCCCGGCAGTTTTTCAATAATAACATGCATATCGCGGATTGCGAAATTTCATGGCGGCGTTAACCTGATGGCCAGCAAACGGTCGCCATATGCGTAATGACCGTAATCTGCCTGGGAGGGCTTGTTTAATGGACGGAAGTACACACCCCCACGACGCGTGGTCGCGGGCCATGTTCAAACAGTTCAAGGACGCCGGCGTCAGGCTGTTCAGCTATATCCCCGATGCCGGCAATGCCAGGCTGTCGGTTCTGGCAGAAGAAGACAATGAAACCCGCTGCGTCCTGCTGACCACCGAAGAGGAAGGCGTGGCGCTGGCCGCCGGTGCCGATCTGGTCGGCGAGAAAGCGGTTCTGATGATGCAGTCCTCGGGCCTCGGCAATTGCCCGAATTTTTTGTCGTTCGTCAAAGGCGGCGGTTTTCCGATCCTGATGATGATCTCGATGCGCGGCGATTTCGGCGAGCAGAACCCCTGGCAGTACCCGATGGGCGAGGCGGTTGAGCCGATTTTGGACGCCATGGGCGTTCTGATCTTCAAGGTGGATCGCGCCGACGAGGTCGAGGCGGCAACGCAGGCGGCGATCAATGCAGCCTTCAAGGGCGGCAAGTCGGCAGCATTGATTTTGAGCCAGAAATTTCTCGGCGCCAAAGGATTCTGAATATCGCATGTCATCCCCGCGCAGGCGGGGACCCATCTGCAGATTTCCGTTTTTGCGGGAATGACGAATTTAGGGATGTAAAAAATGACCGAAGTCACACTCAACCGTATCGGCGCTCTGCCGAAAATTTTCCCGAACCCGGACGATTATCTGTTCGTCACCGGCCTTGCCGGCCCGGCCCGGGACGCCGCTGCGCTGACCAATGATGGTGCCAACATGTTCACCATGGCCGGTTGCATGGGGGCGGCGATGACCATGGGCCTCGGCATGGCGCTGGGTGCGCCGGACCGCGAGATCGTGGTGATCGCCGGTGACGGTGAAATGATGATGAACATCGGATCGCTGGCGACGATCGCGTCACAGGCACCGAAGAACCTGACCATCGTCTGCGTCGATAACGGCGGTCACGGCGAGACCGGCGGACAGGACGGGCACACGTCCAAGCGCACCGATCTGGCAAAAGTCGCCGATGGTTTCGGCATCGATAATATCCTGACGGTGACGAGCGAAGCGGGCCTCAAGGGCGCTGCCGACTTCGTGAAATCCGGCACGGGCCCCCGCTTCCTGTGGCTCCGCGTCGCGGCTGGCGATCCAACCAAGTTCAAACGCAACATGAACCCGATGGAATGCCGGATGCGCTTCAAGACGGCTTTTCAGGCGGCCGGTTAACCGCCCGGGCAGCGCCGGACGAAAGACCCGAACAGTTCCGTCACCGCGTCCGAATTGTCCATGCTCGGGAGATGACCCGATCCAGACATCACGTGGGCTTCGCAGTTCCGGATGCCCGATGCGACATGGCGTGACCTCTCCTGCACGTGCGGCAGGTCGAGGTCGCCCCAGATGACGAGCGCCGGAACCTCGATCTCTTCGACGCGGCGATAATTCGGCAGCGCACCCATATCCTGTCCGGTGGGCGGAGACCGCAGCGCTATGTCGTGCATCTCCAAAAACAATTCCCGTGGCGCGCCCGTGACCCGGCCTTCCGGCCCCAAAGGGCCGTCCAGAAATAACCGCGCCTTCATGGTGTTAACGTTTGTATTATCTCCTGCCTGCTCGGCATTTTTCAATTCGGCCATTAACGCGCCAATATCCGCTGGGAATACCGGGTCCGGCGCCCCCGTTACAGAGGGCGACACAAGGACAAGTGCGCGAACGCGGGCCGGATGATGAAGCGCCGCATCAATCGCGATGCGGCCACCCTGGGAACAGCCGACGAGAATAACCGGTTTGCCATCCGCCTCGGCATCAAGAACCGCGATCAGGTCATCAACGGCGGAATGCTCCTCTTCCTGTGCGCGGGTCTCGCCGAAACCCCGTCGGTCATAGGCGATCGTCTTGTGTGTCCTGGCCAACTCCTCAATCTGTTTCTGCCACATTCGACTGTCACAGACATTGGCGTGCAGAAACACCACCGGGTCGCCGGTGCCGACAACTTGTGTAAATAACTTAGCTTGGCCGGATATGACGGACATTATGTTGGCGTCCCCTCCTGACGGTTCTGCGTTATGGGGCGGTATCGCCGCGATCAAGCCGTCTCTGCACCAGCGTGGCAGGGCGATTGATCTCAATCTACACGCTTATATTGTTGAATTCGATAATACACATCTAAAGGTATATCGAATCGGGAATGGAGGACAGCATGCTTTTCGGAAATCCGTCGTTGTTTACCCGGATCGCTATCGGTAAGGGCGTGGCCCAGTTCGTCAAATCCGGCGACGGGCCGCGGTTCCTGTGGCTCCGCGTCATGGTTGGCGAGCCGACCAAATTCAAACGCAACATGAACCCGATGGAATGCCGAGTCCGGTTCAAGACCGCTTTCAAGGCGGCTTGATTTACCACTCTCTCACTTAAATTTACCCCCTCACCTAGCCTCTCCCCCTGTGAGGGGGAGAGGGATGAGTGAAGCTGTGTATTGATCCGTGAGTCCCTCTCCCTCATGAAATGGGGGAGAGGACAGATGAGGGGGCTTGCCCCTCACAGTTAATGCTCAGTCGTCGTCGCCGGCTGCAGCCACTTTCTGGGCTTCGTCCTTGTACTCTTCCTTGTAGAGCTCGGAACCTTCGTCGACGAATTTCTTCGACATTTCTTCCATGCCTTCCTTGGCGTAGTCGCGCACAAGGTTGGTGATTTCCATGGCGCAGAACTTCGGTCCGCACATGGAGCAGAAGTGCGCCGTCTTGTGGGCGTCCTTGGGCAGGGTCTGGTCATGGAAGTCACGGGCCCGGTCGGGATCAAGGCCCAGGTTGAACTGGTCTTCCCAACGGAACTCGAAACGGGCGCGGCTGAGCGCTTCGTCACGTGCCGCTGCACCCGGATGGCCCTTGGCGAGATCGGCAGCGTGGGCTGCGATCTTGTAGGTGACCACGCCTTCCTTGACGTCGTTGCGGTCGGGCAGGCCCAGATGCTCTTTCGGCGTCACATAGCAAAGCATGGCGGTGCCGTACCAGCCAATCATGGCCGCACCGATGCCCGACGTGATGTGATCGTAGCCGGGGGCGATATCGGTGATGAGCGGTCCCAAGGTGTAGAACGGGGCTTCGCCGCAAATCTTGAGCTGCTTGTCCATGTTCATCTTGATCTTGTGCATCGGCACGTGGCCGGGGCCTTCGATCATGACCTGCACGTCCTTGGCCCAGGCGATCTTGGTCAGCTCGCCCAGTGTTTCCAGCTCGGCGAACTGTGCCGCGTCGTTGGCATCGGCACCGGAGCCGGGGCGGAACCCGTCACCCAGCGAGAAGGCGACGTCATAGGCTGCGAGGATGTCGCAGATCTCGTCGAATTTCTCATAGAGGAAGCTTTCCTTGTGATGCGCCAGGCACCACTGCGAGATGATCGAGCCGCCGCGGCTGACGATACCGGTGACCCGGTCGGCCGTCAGGTGGATGTGACGCAGACGGATACCGGCGTGGATGGTGAAGTAGTCGACGCCCTGTTCGGCCTGTTCGATCAGGGTGTCGCGATAAACTTCCCACGTCAGGTCTTCGGCGCGCTCAACCTTTTCCAGCGCCTGATAGATCGGCACGGTGCCGATCGGCACCGGCGAGTTGCGGATGATCCAGTCGCGGATGTTGTGGATGTTGCGACCGGTCGACAGGTCCATGACCGTGTCGGCGCCCCAGCGGATTGCCCACACCATCTTGTCGACTTCGTCGGCGACCGATGAAGTGACGGCGGAGTTACCGATGTTGGCGTTGATCTTGACCAGGAAATTGCGGCCGATGGCCATCGGCTCGGTTTCCGGGTGGTTGACGTTGTTGGGGATGATGGCGCGACCACGGGCAACTTCGTCACGAACGAATTCCGGCGTCACGACGTCTGGAATTTCCGCACCCCAGCGTTCGGCTTCGGCTTTCAGCTTAGCCGCTTCTTCAGGCGTCAGGTCGCGCAGCATGTTTTCGCGGATCGCGACGTATTCCATTTCCGGCGTGATGATGCCCTGACGCGCATAGGCCATCTGCGAGATGGATTTGACGCCCTTCTTGGCGCGGCGCGGCGGGTTGGCGGTCGGGAACTGCGGGACCAGCTTTTCGTCGGCGACGTTTCCGTTGTCTTCCGGTTTGATCTCGCGGCCCTGATAGAACTCGGTATCGCCGCGCGCTTCGATCCAGCCTTCGCGGATGCGGGGCAGGCCGGCATCGATGTCGATGTGGGCGGCCGGATCGGTATAAATACCGGACGTGTCATAAACCGTCAGCGGCGCTTCATTGGCGCTTTCGTGGACGCGGATGCGGCGCATCGGCACACCGATGCCGCCCAGGCGCTCGCCCGGCACATAGAATTTCTCGGACGCTGGTAGCGGTCCGTGTGTGACGTCGGCATTGGCGGGTTTGCGAATAACGTTCATCCTGGATTCCTCTCCAAATAAAATCAAAGAAATCCGGGGGCGGTTTCAGGAGGGAAGAACGGGGTTATCGTTCAGGTTCCGATCCCTACGCCGGTGTCACCCGGATCAGGTTCGACGGGTCACCGCCGTTTCGCTGCGTCTGCAGCGTAAGGCGGACTCTCAGCCCTGTTAACCAGAGCCCCCCGCGGAACAAATTACCAGAGCATGGTGCGGCTTATCGGGGCGCTGGTCAAGGTCCCGCTGAAAGTCGGGGCCGGAAGCGAAACCCTTGTATATCTGTCACAAAACCGAAATCACCTTCCGTTACGGTCTGTGGCTGGTAACGACCTGAAGGTTCGTCGATCAGCGAAATTGGCTTCTCTGGGGCAAAGAATAAAAAATGACGTTCTCATCAGTCCCTGCAATTTTGCCTGAAATCGGGTGCGAAATCAGCGATCAGCTGTTCGATCTGCAAAAAATAGCCCGTTATATCGAGCCTGTTTCGCCAATCCTCATGGGTGGCGATGCCGTTGAGATTTTCAATCGCGATCCAAGCGTGAGCGCTTTGCCGGTCATAGACGGCGATAAGGTTGTCGGACTGTTGGCCCGGAAGCGGGTGTTCCTGAATTTTACCCGTCAATTCGGCTACGCCGTATTCTCACACAGATCGATCTCAAGGCTGATGATCACCGACCCGCTGATTGTTGATTCTGCAACAACCCTTGATGACTTGCGACGCCTCGTCGTAAATGAAAAACCGAACGCGCTGGAAGATGGTTTTATCATCATGCATGAAGGCCGGTATTTCGGGATCGGCACATCCATGGGCATTCTCAGGCTGGGGATGGCGCAGGCCGAAAGCAAGGCGCTGGAACTGTCCGAAGCCAAGCAAATTGCCGAGCAGGCGAATGCAGCCAAATCAAGATTTCTGGCAAACATGAGCCACGAACTCAGAACGCCGCTGAATGCGATCATCGGGTTTTCCGAGATGATCTCATCCGGAAACGTTCGGTCCCCATGCATCGCCGATCTACAAGGAATATGCGGAAGACATCAATACGAGCGGGCGATTGCTGCTTGATATCATCAACGACATTCTCGACATGTCAAAGATCGAGGCCGGCCATTTCCAGCTGCATGTTCAAGTTATTGAACTGCCGTCGATTGTTGAGGGCGCGGCGCGATTGGTTCGGGAACGTGCATTACAGAAAGGCATCAGTCTGGTTGTCGATATGCCCCCAGTGCTTCCGCAAATTCGGGCAGACAGCAGGGCGGTTCGGCAAATTCTCCTGAACTTGCTGAGCAATGCGATTAAATTCTCTGCTGCCAGGACATCCATTACAATCAAGGTCCGTGAAAATGCAGGAAAAATGGCAATCACCGTTTCCGATCAAGGCATCGGCATCCCTGCCAAATTACTGATGAAAATCAGAGAGCCGTTTGTGCAGGTCGAAAATGAGCTGACCAAGAAAGAGCCAGGTACAGGGTTGGGTTTACCCATCGTTGTTTCACTGGCGGAGCGAATGGGCGCAGCTTTTGAACTGCAAAGTGACCTTGGCCTCGGCACAAATGCGACCCTGATCGTACCGATAGCGGTCTGACGCCTCAGGCAGGAGCCGGGGCGTGTTTTTTATTGCCACTCATTTTTGGTGGCGCCGTTCCGGTGTCAGGAGCGCCACCGCCAAGATCGGCGTCGGCAATGATCTCGTCGCCCCATTCATCGAGAATTTTCCGCTGCGTGCTGCGTAACTGATCAAGCCGACGTTCCGACATCACCTGAATGAACGAGGCAATGACGGGAGGCAGCGACAGATACAGCATCCAGCCCATACAGGCGCCACCGTACATGACAGCCAGCACAAAGACGTTGGTCAGCATGTACATGGCCTGACCGAGGTCGTTGTCCTGCAACCAGAGTTCTATCAGATAGGGAAAGACGCCACAGAAATTCAGCCCGCCGACACAGAACGTCGCCGAACGCTCTTCTGTGCGATCAATGATCAGCGCGACAATGCCGGGCAGCATGCCGAAAGCCAGCAGTAAAACCGTCGGCAGGGCGGCAATCAGCAATAGAACAACGATGATCAGGGCCCATATGATGATTTTTATATTCATCCCGGCCTCACAGAATTTCCGAGAAGAAGATGATCGTCACCGCAATCATCGTGGTGATGATGGAGATCGTTGCGGCCGTCTTCTGGCCCGTCTTTTCGGCTTTGATTGTCAGCTCCGAACCCGATCCTTCGATGTCGACGATTTCATCGGCGCAGGCGATATATTCCTCGAGCGCATCAGCGTAACCGTCCTGATCCTCGAGGCGTTTTTGTGCATCGTCAATCAGATCGAACATATCGGGAAGGCTGCCGCGACGGACGAGTTTCGGAATTTCCTTTTCCAGTTCCCGCCGGGTGCTGCGGCTGTGATATGCGTTGATCGCCGGACCCAGCAGGCCGCCGACCCAACTGGTCAGGCCATAAACCGGTTCGGTTTTCAGTTTCCACTGCAGATACGCGAGCAGGCTGAGCATGCCGATCACCGACGTGCTTTCCTTGGATGCCGAAAGGGCACGCAGGTGCGGCTGGATATCTTCGTTAAACCTTGCCGCGACGAAGGCCGTAACATGACGATCCATCGGTTTCGATTTGCCTTCGATATGGCCGGCGGCGCGGTCAAGCGCCGGCAGCAGTTCTTCGATATAAATAATGCTGTCTTCGATGACGTACGCGCTTTGGCAGGCCAGTCCCGGGTTCATCTCATAGAGACAGCGTTCAAGCCCCTGACCCGGATCGCTGTTGGCGAGCCAGACTTTCATCTGTGCGTATTGCCGCGATGTTTCGATGGTATCGAGTATCACAGCGCGATCGCTGGCCCAGAACTGATAAATATCGCGATTGATAATTTCCGTCAGGACCTGAACGTTGCCATCACGGATAACTTCCATTGCCAGCATCGGCCCGATACCGTCCAGAAAGACGGATAAACCCTTGTAGCGGATCGGCCCCATCGGATCCATTGCCGCACAGCATCTGGCGACGAGATACTCTTCCGTACCCTGATAGTCGTCCTTGTGGAAGTTTGCGGTATCGACAAATCCCTTGAGAGTATCTGATAAATCACTCTCACCGGCGGAACGTTTCAGCCAGGCATGGAAGGTCTCGTCCTTGAGGATGCGGACGGTTTCCGGAATTTGCCGGTTGAAGGCGTGGGCCAGTGTGCGGACGTTGGTGTGATCCCGACCGCCGAAGCGGAAAGGCGTGTCACCCTTGCGGGCCGGTTTTTTCTGCTGTGGCGACTGTTTCAAGCCGTTCAGCCACATGGTGATCTGATCGAGATTCCAGCGTTCGCCGGGCACATCGGACAACAACCCGCGCAGCGGCTCGAGCAAGGACATCGATATCCGTGCATTGCCGCACAGTGCTGCATAGCTGCCAAGATTGGTGCGGCGGAACAGAAGGTCTTCGCCTTTCATCCGCTCAATCGGATTGCCGCCCAGAGCCAGAACCACCAGCGACGCGCCGAGTGCATACATGTCGTCAACGACCGAGCCGATGCCGCGTCCGGCCGGATTGGCCAGCGCGCGTTCCAACGGCTCGTACATCAGCGGCTGGTCAAAGCCTTCGGGTGCTGTAACGCAATCGCCGAGGACGATTTCCTGGCATTCCTCATCAAGAAAAAAGATGTTCTCGGGGCGGATCGCACGATGCGGCACGTTAAGGGACTTCCATGTGCCGGATGCCCTCAACGAGCGGCTGGATCAGTCTGCGAGGGATGTCGTACTCGGTTATCCGCACCTTGGCCGCTTTTGATCTGATCGATGACGCGACCACCAATCGGTCGTTCATAGATGAGGATCATCGTGCGCTGACCGATAATCGGCCAGAAAGCCGTGCCCGATTCAACGAGTTCCATCACACCGGGCCCGGGTGATGATTTCAGTTGCCGGATGGCAATCGTCCGAATGGGAATGCCCGGCGTGCAGACAAGGGCAAACAGATCGCGTGACAGATCGTGGCGATCCTCCGCCAGAAATGCTCTGGCGTTCGGCGAATCCAGTGCAGGTAAAGGCTTATCGCCGTTTACCAGAAACCGATCACGGAGAACGACCGAGCCGCCACGAGTCGGGGCGGATACATCGATAGCGTCCGCGTCAAAAGGCTCTTCTGCCATGCACGCGACCCTCAAGTATTACACCGGTACACACAAATAACAGCACCGGGCATCTTGGCCGAAAGAGTTTCTCTCCGGCTAATACCCCCATTGAATCGCTATTCGTGAAAAATCGCAAGCTTTTCCTGCAATTCCCGTTGAGTATGGTTAATATCCATACGCCATAATAATCCAGGTGAATAGGGGCCTTCATGGCGAATACAGCAAAAATCACGGCTGTTCAGCTGACACCCGTTTCGGTGCCGCTGGCACGGCCGATGCGGACTGCTTCCGGTACATTACCGGGTGCCGCACTTTGTCTGGTTGACATCAGGCTGGATGTCGGTGTTGTCGGATCAAGCTACATTTTCACCTATACACCGAAGATGCTGGCGGTGATGGCCGGCCTGCACGGCCGCATCGGCGCGATGTTCGAAGGCGCGGCAGCCGATCCCGGTCAGCTGTCCCGGGACTTCCAGGCGACCTTCCGCCTGCTCGGTATTCAGGGTTTGCTCGGCATGTATTTTTCCGGTGTAGAGATGGCGGTGTGGGATGCGCTGGGCAAATTGCAGGGGCAATCCGTCTGCAGGCTGCTGGGCGGGACGGAGAGGCCGCTGCCGGCTTACGACAGTTATGGATTTATTGACCCGGACACTGATCTGGGCATGCTCGAAGTCAGCCTGAAAGCCGGTTTCAGGGCAATCAAGATCAAGCTCGGCGTTGGCGCGTTTGAAGCCGATCTGGCGAGTGTTCGGGCGGTCAGGGACGTTATTGGTCCGGATATCAAGCTGATGATCGATTACAACCAGTCCCTTGATGTCGCGACCGCGCTCGAGCACGCCAAAAGACTGGCCCCGTTTGATATCTACTGGATCGAAGAGCCGGTACCGGCGGAAGATCTGGCCGGTCATGCCGGTGTTCGGAAGGACAGCCCAATCCGTGTGCAGACCGGTGAAAGCTGGTGGTTCCCGGCCGGTGCCAAAAATGCGATCGACGCCGGGGCCAGCGATTATGTCATGCCGGACATGATGAAGATCGGCGGATTTACCGGCTGGATGGCGACGGCGAAAATGGCCGAAGCGGCGGGTCTGCCGGTTTCCAGCCATGCCTTTGTCGAGGTCAGCGCCCATGCGCTGGCGGCGACCAAGGGGGCGCACTGGCTGGAATATCTCGACAAGGCGCGGCCGCTGCTGAGAGAAGCCTATGACGTCGAAGACGGCATGGTGACGCCCAGAGGCCCCGGCCTCGGCATCGAATGGAATCCGAAAAAGGTTGCCGAATTTACGGTGTGACGCTTCTCATCCTTCGAGACGCTCGCAGGCTCGCTCCTCAGGATAAGGCTGAAACGTAAACACCCCCCCTCATCCTGAGGAGGTCCGAAGGGCCGTCTCGAAGGATGCAGCTGAGTGCCTTAGTCTTCGAATGGGTCGTGGACGAGGATCGTGTCGTCGCGCTCAGGGCTTGTCGACAGCAGTGCCACCGGCGCTTCGATCAATTCCTCTATGCGGCGGATGTATTTGATCGCCGTTGCCGGTAATTCTGCCCATGAACGCGCACCTTGCGTACTTTCGTCCCAGCCTTCGAGGGTTTCGTAAATCGGCGTCACGCGCTCCTGACGCACGGTCGAAGCCGGCAGGTGATCGATCTTCTCGCCATCAATCTCATAGCCGACACAGACCTTGAGTTCTTTCTGTCCATCCAGCACGTCGAGCTTGGTCAGTGCGATACCGGTGATGCCGTTGACCTTGACGGCCTGACGTACCAGCACTGCATCGAACCAGCCGCAGCGGCGCTTGCGACCTGTCACAACACCGAATTCACGACCCTTGGCACCGAGCTGCTCGCCGACTTCATCGGTCAGTTCGGTCGGGAACGGGCCGGAACCGACCCGCGTCGTATAGGCCTTGGTGATGCCGAGCACGTAATCGATGGCGCCCGGTCCCTGTCCGGAACCGATGGCGGCCTGACCGGCAACGGTGTTGGACGAGGTGACGAACGGATAGGTGCCATGATCGATGTCGAGCATTGTCCCCTGAGCACCTTCGAACAGGATGCGATTACCCTTGCGGCGCATCTCGTCGAGATCCTGCCAGACGGTTGTCGCATAGGGCAAAAGCAGCGGTGCCATCTGGTTAAGTTCAGCCAGCAGTGCCCCGGCGTCGACTTCCGGCATATTCAGGCCGCGCAGCAGAGCGTTGTGGTGGAACAGCAGGGCGTCGACCTTGTCGGCCAGCACATCAGTATCGGCAAGATCGCCGACACGGATGGCGCGCCTGGCCGTCTTGTCTTCATAAGCAGGGCCGATACCGCGACCGGTGGTGCCGATCTTGGCTTTGCCGGCGGCCTGTTCGCGCACCTGATCGAGGTTCCTGTGCAAAGGCAGGATCAGCGGACAATTTTCGGCGACGCGCAGGTTTTCAGGCCCGACTTCGACGCCGAGCTTGCGGATGTTCTCGATTTCCGACATCAGGGCCCACGGATCAACAACGACACCATTGCCGATGATCGACAACTTGCCCTTCCTGACGATGCCCGACGGCAGCAGGCTCAGCTTGTAGGTGACGCCATCGATGACAAGGGTATGGCCGGCATTATGGCCGCCCTGAAACCGCACCACGACATCGGCACGTTCCGACAACCAGTCGACAATCTTGCCTTTTCCTTCATCGCCCCATTGCGAGCCGACGACTACGACGTTGGCCATACGAACTGTCTCCTTTGGATCAGTTGCCGTCGAGCGGCACAGGTGTGCCGTCGATCAATACATGTGTGCATTCAAGGTGGGCCGCTTCGGCCTTGGCGTCCGGGCCCGATTTGTATCCCTGCAGCGTACGGAACCCCTGCCGGCGCAGCTTGTCGCCGATGCTTCGGGGGGTGCCGTCCGGCAGATAAAGTTTCGATGCGGTTTTCGGTAAGGGCAGCGCCCTCAGGATGCTATCCATGAACAGGGTAAAGCCGGTGGCAGGCTCGCCGTCGCTGGTCTCGTCCTGACCGGCGACATAGCGACCACCGCTCCCAAGCTCGCCACGGACACCCGGTGCAAAAAGCGTGAATGTCACGCCGGAATGATATTCAAAGCCCCGGTTTTCAACGGCATCCAGGGTCAGATCGAGCGTTGGGTCGGCTTGTTCGATCAATTTGACGGTGGCCAGCAGGGCGTCGCGTGCTTTTGCGGCAGCGCCCGTCAACGGCAGGGCGGCAATTGGACCGCTGACCTTCTCAACGGGACCGGACGCCGCCAGCAGCGCCACGAAAAGGCCGCGTGTGTCGGCGGTGAACTGGTCGGACAGGGATTTCACTTCGGCCGCGTCCTTGGCATCAAGGGCTGCCCGCATCTTCTGCGCTGCACTCCCTTCGATGGCGAGACTTTGCATGACCAGCGGCACAAGCGTCGGCTGGCACAGGTCGACCTTGATGTTTTCAATGCCGAGCCCGTTCAGGGTTTCCGCTGCCAACAGCACCATTTCCGCATCGGCACGGGCATCGGCGGCGCCGATAAGTTCCGCACCCGCTTGTGTGAATTGGCGTTCCGGGCGCAGCTGCGAGCCCTTGATACGTAAAACCTCACCGCCATAGCAGAGCCGGATCGGGCGTGGCTCGTGCGATAACCGGGTTGTTGCAATCCTTGCGACCTGCGGCGTGATATCGGCGCGGAGTCCCATCATACGCTGCGAGATCGGGTCCATAAGCCGGAATGTCTGCCCGCTCATGGCGGCACCGGTGCCTGCCAGCAGATGATCCTCGAATTCGACCAGCGGCGGGGCGACCCTGTCGAAGCCATGCTGAACAAAGGCAGAAACCAGGCTGCTCGCGAAGTCTCGGCCTCAAACGCTGCTATAGGTGGCAGTCCGTCCGTCAGGCCGGCAGGCAGCAGGGCTTTTTCCGTCGGTTTCGTCATGTATAGAGGTCCACTGATACTCACCGGGCGATGTCGGGCAGGCATGCCACATACGTCCGAGTTTCCTAGCGGTTTTGCGCGGGAAGGGCAAGGTGCGCCACGGCCCCGAGTTGGGGATTATTGGGTGGGCGTCTTGTCGTTGCGGATGGTTTTGCCGATGTTTGCTACCAGCGGCTTGATCATGGCGCGATGGAAGGCCGGGGCGTCAGTTTCTGCGGTGTCGGCGGTGATGCTCCAGCCCTGCCACAGGCGCTTGCCGTTCTGCCGGTCTTCGACCACGGCATCAATGCGGAATTCACTGGGCGCAACCTCGGTAATACCTTTGTCGCGCTTCGGATTCAAAATCCCGCCGCGCTGGGAATCAAAGATATTCAGGCGAACCGCCGGCGCATCCTTGCCTGTATGGTTTTCCGTATTGCTGATTTCAATCAGCCGGTTAGGGCCACCGCCGCTCCATTTACCGGACGTGTCACGGATCTCAAAACTGAGAATCAGGCGGCTGTTGACTGCGATTGTGTAGCCTTTGTCCCTGAGTTCGTCCTCGAATACCTTTTTAAGTTCAAGAACTTCCTCGGCGTCGTCAAAAACCTCGACGGTCACGGATTCGTTCGCAGGAATATCGAAAAACGATACAGCATTGATTTCGATCCCTTCTGCGCGAAGGGAAGTCGTCGTCATCATGGCGCTCATGGCGAGCGCGCTGAACACAAGAGTGCTGAAACGCATCAAATAAACCTCAGAGGTATGTTAACTTTCTCAATTCAGGGAATCACCTTCGCCATGCAGAGTCAACACAGAGCGCAGGGGCTGGGTCTGGGTACTTCCTCAAATAATGGCGTGGCGGACCTTGGCCGAGACCCACTCACTGACGATAACGGTGCTTAAGATCACCAGCAGGATCATGGAAACCTGGGTCCAGGCAACGGTATTGATCGACGCGCTGAGCTGCAGGCCGATGCCGCCGGCCCCGACCAGGCCCAGAACCGTGGATTCGCGAATATTGATATCCCAACGAAACACCGAAATCCCGGCAAATGCCGGCAGGATCTGCGGCACGATGCCGTAATGCAGGATTTGCGGACCGCTAGCGCCGGTTGCGGTGACGGCCTCGACCTGGGAAACATCGATCTCTTCAATCGCTTCATACAGCAACTTGGCGCAGAAACCGATAGAGCGGAAACCGATTGCCAGAACACCGGCGAGCACGCCGGGGCCGATGATGGTGACCAGCATCAGCGCCCACAAAAGGGAATTGATGGACCGGGACGAGACAATGATGAACAGCGCGATCGGCCGGATAAACGCCTTCGATGGTGTCGTGTTGCGCGCTGCCAGAAACGCAATCGGGAAGGCCATGACGATCGCCATCAGGGTGCCCAGCGTGGCGATGTTGATGGTGTCCCAGATCGCCAGCCACAGCATGTCCATATAATTCCATGCCGGCGGCACCATGCGAGACGCCATGTCGCTGGCCTGCGTCGGGGCATCATAGACGAATTCCCAGATGGTCTTTTCGGATACCAGTGACCAGCAATAGGTGAAAACGATCAGGCAAAAAAGCTGCACCGACCAGACGGTCAGTTTGGTCCGGCTGTCACGCCGCTGCCAGAGCCGGGTATCTGCTGTTTCGATCACCGGCATGATTACTGAACCCATTTCCTGATGTAGCTGGATGAATATTCGACACCCATGACGATGATGATGATGATCAGCAGGATCGCCGCTGCGGAGTCGAATTCATAGCGGTCGAACGAGGTCAGCAGCGTCGCACCGATGCCGCCGCCACCGACGATGCCGAGAACGGCGGATTCCCGGAAATTGATATCCAGACGGTACATGCCGAGGCCGATCATGCGGGGCATGACCTGCGGCTGTACGGCATAGTTGAGCCATTGAAACCAGCCGGCACCGGTTGCCTTGACGGCTTCCGCCTGGCTCGGGTCCATGTCTTCGATGTCTTCAGCCAGAAGCTTGCCGTAGAAGCCGATGGTACCGATCGACAGCGCGATAAAACCGGCAAACGGGCCGAACCCGAACAGCTTGACGGCAAACAGCGCGATGATGATTTCCGGGAACGTTCTGGAAACGGCAAGAATGGCGCGCGACACCAAATAGACGGGGCGGGGCGACAGATTACGCGCCGCGCCAAGACCGACCGGGATCGACAGCGCGATGCCGACCACCGTCGAGATGATGGTGATCCACAGGCTTTCCATGATGCCGTCGAAAATAGCATCGGAACGGGACACGAAATCCGGCGGAAAGAACGAAGCCACGAAACGGGCGCCGCGCGGAATGCCATCGGCAACACGCCCCCAGTTGACGTCCATGGTGCCGAATACGACGGCGAGATAGGCGGCGCCGACAACAACAATACCCCAGCGCAGCAGCGGGCTCTTGATGAAGGGCTGTTTCTTCCAGGTGCGGGGCGCGGTGGTGCCGTTCATGGGGTGAGGACTTCTTCTTCTTCGTCTTCATCCTCGACCTTGGCAATGGTCGCTTCCCAGTCCTCCTCGCCATAAATCTGCGTCAGGACGTCAGAGGTCAGGCCGTCGGGTGGGCCGTCATAGACGATCTCGCCCAGTTGCAAACCGACGATCCGCTCAGCGAACATCTGGGCCAGCAGAACGTCGTGAATATTGATGATGGCGGCAAGGCCACGCTCTTTGCAGAGCTCGCAGATCAGCCGCATGATCTGGCGTGAGGTTTTGGGGTCAAGCGATGCCGTCGGCTCGTCGACCAGAAGCAGCTCCGGATTCTGGATCAAGGCCCGGCAGATGCCGACCCGCTGACGCTGGCCGCCGGACAATTCGTCGGCGCGCTTGTCGACCATGTGATCAAGGCCGACCCTAGCCAGCAAACGAAATGCCTCGTCGATGTCGGATTGCGGGAACTTGCGGAAATAGCTGCGCCAGAACGGCACATAGCCGAGTCGGCCGGACAGGACATTTTCCATCACGGTCAGGCGCTCGACCAATGCATATTCCTGAAAGATCATGCCCATGCGGCGTCTGGCGCGGCGTAACTGCGACTGGTTCAGTCCGCTCAATTCCTGGTCGCCGAGATAAATTTTGCCCGATGTCGGTTCAACCAGACGGTTGACGCATCGGATCAGGGTTGATTTGCCGGCGCCCGACGGGCCGATCAGGGCCATCACCTGGCCGTCCGGCACCTCAAGGCTGACGCTTTTGAGCGCCTTGTCGCCTGTTTTGTATTGTTTGACGAGATCGACAAGTCGCAGCATGAAGCAAATCCCCCGGAAATTCTTAATGTGGTAACGGTGCCGGCCTTTCAGCCGACACCGTCCACGGTCGTTTCAGCGACGACTTATTTGCATTCGTATTTGACGCCGTTGGCGGCATCGATCTTGCGAATGACTTCCCCAGCCCTTTCTTGTGCGTGATCGGGATGAACTTGCCTTCTTTCTTGAACTCTTTCTGCAGATCGGAACCTTCCCACGGGAACGAGAAGAAGGCTTCCTTGACCTTGGCGGCAACCGCCGGGTCGAGGTTGTGGGCAAGGCCATAGCCGGTGGTCGGGAAGGTTTGCGACTTGTAGATCGAGCGGATCGCATCCTTCTTGACGACGTCGCGCTGGATCATGCGGTTCATCACCGAGTTGGCAACGGCGGCGGCGTCATAGTCCTTGTTGGCAACACCGAGCACCGAGTTGTCGTGCTTGCCCGAGTAGGCGGTCTTGTAATCGGTGTCGGCAACGAGACCGAATTCGGACTTGAGCAGTGCCGAAGGAGCCTTGAAGCCGGAGTTCGATGTCGGCGCGGTAAAGGCCAGCGTCCGGCCCTTCAGGTCAGCCGGTGTTTTGATCGTGCTGTCAGCAGGCACGATGATTTCCATCTCGTAACCGTACGAGCCGTCTTTCGCGGCCATCATGGCAAACGGAACGAAGCCGGCGCAGGCGACGGCAATCGGGTTGGAGCCGGTGTTGAAGCCTGCGACATGCAGACGACCCGAGCGCATGGCTTCAAGCTGGGCGGCGTTCGACTGAACCGGGAAAAAGACCACTTTCTTGCCGGTCGTCTTCTGCATGTGCTGGATGAAGCCGTCCCAAACCTTGGCGTAAACAGCAGGGTCTTCAACGGGTGTGTAGGCGAAGATGATGGTGCCGGGATTGACGATCTTGCTCTTGTCGGTCGGCAGATCAGCGGTCAGGTCGCCGTCGCGGTCGCAATACTGTGCATCAAGGAAGCCGCGCGGGCAGTCTTCAGCCTGTGCGATGCCGCCAAACAGCAGGAAGGCCGCAGCGAATGCGGCACCGAATAACTTTTTCATTTAAACCTCCCAAATACGATTATATCCGAATGTTACATTTTTATGACACCGGATCATATCGATCATGCAGACATTTTGCCGGGGAATCCAGTGGGTATTGTGTGACTCAATTATGAACAGCTATGAATGCATCCCATTTCTCAAAAAGGCCGGAAGCGGTTTGGATTTTAAATCGTTGATGACATCCGAAATTGATGCTGCCTGGGCCTTTAGACGGTATCAGGAAATTTGCTCCAGATTGCCGGTAGCAACGTTCCCTGCCGTCTCGGCCAGATACCCGTCCCTCGCTGCTGTCAGCGATGACTATGATGTTTTCGTTTTCGATTCGTTTGGTGTTTTGAATGTCGGCGATACAGCCATCGCCGGAGCAGGGCAGCGGATCAACGCCTTGCAGGCTGCTGGGAAAAGTGTGTTCGTGCTGACCAATGCGGCCAGTCATCCGCTGGCACGTATCAAGGATAAATTCCTTGGACTGGGATTCGATTTTGCGGACCGGGAAATCATATCTTCCAGAGCTACTCTGTATCATGCCCTCGGGGCGTATGACCCGGATATGCGCTGGGCTGTGGCCGCACCTGAGAGTGCCGAAATTTCCGAATTGCCGTGCCGGGTACAACCGCTCGATGATGCTGCGGGCAAGGAAGCTGATGGTTTCATTCTGCTCAGCAGCTCTGGCTGGACCGATGCCCGCCAGAAAGCGCTTGAGCAGGCTCTGGCTTCAAATCCCAGGCCGGTCCTTGTCGGCAATCCTGATCTGGTGGCGCCACGTGAGCAGGGGTTCAGCAGGCAAATGGGATCCTATGCGCACGATCTTGCCGATGCGCTGGGCATTGCGCCTGCGTTTTTCGGCAAACCATTTGGGAATGCGTTCGCAGCACTGCTGTCGGCCTTGCCGGAAAAAATCAATCGCCGTCGTATCCTGATGGTCGGCGACACCCTGCACACGGATATCCTGGGCGCTGCGGCTGTCGGCCTGTCGACGGCACTGGTTACGGCGGACGGTGTGCTCCGGGGGCTTGATGTCGGGCGCTGTATCGACGAGTCGGGGATCCGGCCGGATATTATTGTGCCGAGGATCTGACGGCATCATCCCTGTGATTTTTTTTGTGTATGGGGTCTGTCGGCACGCGCCGGGTGTCATGGCCGATGAACGCCAACAGCAGTTGCACGCCGACGATGATCCCCATGGCTGAAAGAATGGCCGTGCCTGCGGTCGCCGGAATTCCGGTATGAATGCTTTGCCACCAGCGGAGTGCGCCGTAAAGACTGCCGGCCGAAAAAAGGACCGTGCCAAGCAGAAGCTCTACAGACGCCATGCCGACTTCGCGAATGAAGTAGGTGTCGACGATTCGCCGCCAGCTGTTCTTGAGATGCCCGGCAAGAAACAGCCAGAAGACCCGATGCACGACAAGGTGGCTGACTTCGCAGCCCGTACTTTGCCCGCATCGACACGTCCTGGACCACGGCATTGATTTCATACAGGCGGAACAGCATGTCGGATTCAAAAAAGAAACCATGCGCGATTTCATCCAGCGGCAGCTCGCGGACCACATCGGCATGAATGGCGGTAAAGCCATTGGTCGGGTCCATGATATCCCAGTAGCCGCTCGACAGTTTCGACAACAGGGTCAGGCCCATGTTGCCGAACAACCGGATGACCGGCATGCCGCGTGACGCATCGCGCCGGTGCAAGCGGTTGCCTTTGGTGTAATCAGCGTCGCCGTCCAGAATCGGCTGTACGAGGTCGACGATGAGAGACGGGTCCATCTGCCCGTCGCCATCCACCTTGACGATGATCTCGGCACCATCCTGCAAGGCAGCACGATAGCCGTTAAGGGTTGCGCCGCCGACACCAAGATTGTCCGGGTTGCGCAAAACCTGCACGCGCTTGTCGGTGACACTCGTTTCGACGAAGTCCCCGGTCTTGTCGGGGCAGGCGTCATCAATGACATAGATCGCTGAAATTTCCGGGCCGATCCCGGCCAGAACGTCAAGGATGTGCCCCTTTTCCCGATAACACGGGATCACCACGGCGATCTTGAATGCCGATTTCCGTGGATTGTCTGCATGAGTTCGGACCATATGTTTTCCTTAGCGTCGGGCGCACATTAGATCACGGGGGAATCACATCGCAAGCATCAGAATAGAATGATATCCGGTAATGCAATTGACGGGTTAGCAAACGGGATAATTTAAGTCTATGATATCACCTATTGAACCGGACCCAAATCCGGCGAGGGTCAGATTGTGCTACGGGGGGGCTGATGTCGAATAGTGAGACATCATCATTGGATGGAATTCGTATGCTGGAAGGGTTGAGCGCTGAGGCGCTTGGGACCCTTGAAAAGGCATGCGCATGGCGCCGGTATGTCGATCACGAGCAGATCATCGACCGCCAAAGTGATTCGACGGATGTTTTCTTTGTTGTCGAAGGCCGGGTCCGGATCGTCAACTATTCGCTGTCGGGCAAGGAAATCACGCTGGAGGATCTGGATGCTGGCAGTCACTTCGGTGAGTTGTCGGCGCTTGATGGCCAGCCCCGTTCGGCCAGCGTGATGTCGCTGAACAATTGCCTGATCGCGGCGCTTACCCAGGAACGGTTCTTGCACTTGCTGCGTGAGAATGCGGATATTTCGTTCCGGTTGCTGCGCGCACTCGCTGGCATTATCCGCAATTCAACGGACCGGATCATGGATCTCAGCACGCTGGCCGCCAACAACAGGGTCCAGGCGGATTTGCTGCGCCAGGCCCGAAGTGGCCTGATCGGCGAAAACCAGGCCGAAATCAGACCCATCCCGGTGCATGGCGATATTGCCAGCCGGGTTTCGACAACACGCGAAACAGTGGCTCGGGTGCTGAGCGATCTGGCGCGTCAGAACATCATCGAACGAAAAAAGAATACCCTGCTGATCAAGGACCTGGCGCAATTGCGCGAGATGGTTGAAGAGGTCAGGGGCGAATAACGACCGTTATTTAGCCTGCCGTGAGCATCGTCACAGACCGTTAACCATATTTTTGCCATCATCCTGTCTAATCTTGAAGCCGATAAGCCGATAGATCGGAGGATAGGATCATGACCACCTGGAAGGCTTTCAGTTTGGCTCTGACGCTGACGATTGTGACTGTCATTATGGCTTTCGAACTGAATGGCGGCATGGCGCCTTTCTGATTGGAAGAGCCGCAGAATTAGGTTGAATGCCAGACACACCATCATTTGACTAAACCTGTGTATTATACCATTCTCTGGCCGATTTTGAAGGGCTAGCCCTTTTCAATTAATACGGCCATAATAATACCTTATGATCTTACAAGGATGCATTTGATGGCGAGTAAAATCCTTATCGTTGAAGACAACGATCTCAATATGAAGTTGTTCAACGATTTGCTACAGGCGCATGGCTACGAAACTGTACAGACAGTGGACGGGCGCGATGCACTGAAACTGGCCAGAGAGCATTCACCAGACCTGATTCTCATGGATATTCAACTGCCTGAAATTTCAGGTCTTGAAGTGACCAAAATGCTCAAGGCCGACGACGATCTCAAAGGTATTCCGGTGATCGCCGTGACTGCATTCGCCATGAAGGGCGATGAGGAAAAAATTCGCGAGGGTGGCTGCGAAGGGTATATCGCCAAGCCAATTTCCGTGCCGCATTTCCTGGAAACCGTGAAGAAATTCCTGAGCTAAGCGTCTCAATCTCTATCAACAGCCTGTAAACACGAAAACGCGCCTCTTTTCAGGGGCGCGTCGGCATGTGCGCAACTACGGCAAAGCCGCCGTGCGGGATTGCTTCAAGCAGAATTACTTAATCTTCGCTTCCTTGAACAGGACATGCTTGCGCACGACCGGGTCGTACTTCCGCATCTGGAACTTTTCGGTCGAATTTCTCGGGTTCTTCTTGGTGATGTAGAAGAATCCTGTATCCGCCGTGCTCACAAGACGAATTTGAATGGTCGCCGGTTTCGCCATGTCTTTGGTATCCCGTATAAGTCTAGAACGACAAGCGTTCGAAGAGGCGGCAAGATAGCGCCAACATCGGCCAAGTCAAGCCCTTTGGATGGGTCTTTAGGGTGCTGGGCCGTGTTTGCCCTTGTTGACCGTCTAGTTGATCGCCTGGGCCGTTGCCGTGGACATCCGCAGGGCCCGCGCATGCAGGCGGTCGTTGAGAATCAGGCGTTTGGCGATTTCCACGTCAATCGGGCCTTTCCGAGTTTCGGCAGGACAGCCGTCACGCATCGATTGCCGCTCTTCGTCATGCAGTATGGCGCGTCGGCGCCATGAAACCGATTTTGCCGCCTGATCGCCGTGCAATGCGGCTTCAATGATCTTGGCCACGTCCCCGGATTCATCCTGTCCGCTTGTGCAGACGGTCGGCACAACACCCAGTCCATGTAGATAATAACCGGACGGTGCGACGAATTTTGACCACGTCAGGGTGATTTCTCCGTCGTTCGGCAGACGGATTACGGTCTGGACACTGCCTTTGCCATAGGACGATGTGCCGACAACGACGGCCCTGTCCCGGTCCTGCAGGGCCGCGGCAACGATTTCCGCGGCAGAGGCCGACTTGCCGTCGATGAGGACCACCAGCGGCCGTCCGGCGGCCAGATCACGCCCACCGGCCTTGTAATGGTGTAGGCTGTCGGGGTGGCGCCCCCGGGTCAGCAGGATGTCACCCTGCGTCAGCATCAGATCGGCAACCTGTATGGATTGCCGCAGCAATCCGCCCGGATTGCCGCGCAGGTCCATGATCAGGCCGGCCAGTGGGGGTGAATCCGGGGCCATCGCCCGGTTCAGGATTTTTCGAGGGAATTCGCCGTTTCCTGATTGAAACTGGAAATGGTGAAGATGCCGATGCCGTTTTCAACGCGCCATCCCACGGATTCGGGCACGATATGGGTACGGGCGACCGTGATGGTAAAGGGTTGTACGGCTTCCGGACGCGACAAGGTCAGACTGAGTTGCGAATGGACCGGCCCGCGAAGCAATTGCGTCACGGCCAGACTGGTCATGCCTTTAATCAGGTGGCCTTCGACTTTGACGATGATATCGCCCGGCTGGATACCGCTTTCAGCGGCCGGCGTCGCAGGCAGGACCTTGGTGACGACGGCATTGTTTTCTTCCATCCGGAAGCGGATGCCGATACCGCCGAAGCCGTCCCGTCTGGCTCGATTGCGAGTGGCCTCCGTCATGCCGGCGTACCTGGAAAAGATATCAAGGTCGGATAAAGCACCGTCGAACAGGGCTTCGTAGATTTTCTCGGACGAGGCGGCTCTGATTTCTGCCGAATTGTTGCGGGCCATTTCGGTCAGGGCGACGACAGCGGCTGCCCAGGCGCGGACGTCGGTTTCCGCCGGAAAACGCAGCCGGCCAATTTCCTGCGAGTGTTCGTACATGACGATTTCGCCTGCCTGCTCGGAAAGAGTGAGCCCGGCATCGATAGCGCCCAGACCGCGCAGGCCTTCGATGCTGATGCGGCGGAGCTGTACGGGCTCGATATATTTGTCGGTGATGTTATCGAAACCGACTGCAATTACTTCGGCGGCGGCCGGTTGGGCGAAACTGCCCTCTGCCTGCTGGCCTTGCTGGCCGGGCATCGCGCAGGCACCAAGTGCCAGCACTGCAAGCAGGCTCGCTGATCGACGCAGGCATGAGAATTTCCCAGACATTCTGATATTTAAAACCATCCAGGGGGATGTGTATATGCCCTCCGTCACAGTGACGGGTACCGTTAACGTTTTGGCCGGGCTTTCCTGGAGGGATTTGCGCTCTTTTTACCGTCGCTGTCCAGCGTGTTTCGCTTCTGGCGCCGCGATGCACGGCTTTTGCCTTTGACTTTCTTAGGTGTTTTGCCTTTTGGCTGGGTATTGGCGGGGCTGCGTCTGGCCTGCCTGCTTTTGGAAATGGTCGGCGCCGCACCGCCCATCACCTCGAACAGCATGCCGCCGGTAATCGGGGTAACTTCGCGCAGCACAACCTCGATACGGTCGCCCAGCCGGTAGATAAGGCCGTTGTTGCGGCCCTTCAGCAGATGCCGTTCTTCGTCATGGATGTAATAATCGCTTGGCAGGGTCTTGATCGGCACCAGCCCGTCGGCACCGATATCGTCAACGGAAATGAACAGCCCAAAGCGCGTGACACCGGAAATTCTGGCGTTGAACCCGGCGCCGACCTTGTCTTTCAGGAAATACGCGCTGTAACGGTCCATGGCACCCCGTTCGGCGGCCTGGGCGCGGCGTTCGGTGACCGAAAGATGTTCGCCGATCCGGGAGAAATCGCCGGAATCTTCAGGCAAAGCGCCAGTATTGGGATTCATGCCCCGGATCAGGGCGCGGTGAACCAGCAGATCGGCATAGCGGCGAATCGGTGATGTGAAGTGGCAATAGCGCTTCAGCGACAGGCCGAAGTGGCCGATGTTGTTCGGATCGTACATGGCCTGCGCCTGGCTGCGCAGCACGATGTCGTTGATCATCTGTGCGTGCGGCGTGCCGCGTGCTTTATCGAGGATCCAGTTAAAGCGGTGCGGCGTGACCGGCTGACCCTTGTCGAAGCGAATCTGCACGCTGTCCAGGACCTCGGCCAGCGCTTCGACTTTCGACAGCGACGGCTGGTCATGAACCCGGTACATGCAGGGCCGGTTTTTTTCTTCGAGAAATTCTGCAGCGGCGACGTTGGCCAGCACCATGAACTCCTCGATCAGCTTGTGGCTGTCGAGGCGCTGGCGCGGCTCGATCCCGGTAATTTCGCCCGCATCATCAAGGATGATCCTGCGCTCCGTGGCATCCAGCTCAAGCGCGCCGCGTTCTTCCCGGGCCTTCACCAGAATGGCGAACGCGGCATACAGCGGGGCGATGACACTGTCCAGCAGCGGTGCCGTCATCTCATCAGGCACGCCGTCCCGAGCAGCCTGCACCTGTTCATAGGTCAGCCGGGCATGCGAGCGCATCAGGGCGCGTTTGAAGCGTTTGCTCAGCAGGGCTCCAGATTTGTCGATCTTCAGGTGGGCAACCAGACACGGACGTTCTTCATTGGGTTTCAGCGAGCACCAGCCGTTGGACAGTGGCTCAGGCAGCATCGGCACCACGCGGTCCGGAAAATAGACCGAGTTGCCGCGCTCGAATGCAGCCCTGTCCAGCGCGTCACCCGGTCTGACGTACCAGGCGACATCGGCGATGGCGACGATCAGCTTGAAGCCGCCCGGGTTTTTCGGGTCGTCATCGGGTTCTGCAAAGACCGCATCGTCGAAGTCCCGGGCATCGGCGCCGTCGATGGTGACCAGCGGAATATTCCTCAGATCATCCCGTTCACCCAGTGTTGCGGCTTTTGATTTGTCGGCCTGTCGCAGGGCGTCTTCGGGAAAAGCCACGGGGATGCCCTGCTGATGGATCGAAATCAGGCTGATCGCCTTGGCGCCGGTGTCATCGGACAGCCGTTCGATAATGCGGGCCCGTTTCAGGCCCAGACGCGATGAATTGATGCCCTGTGCCAGAACCAGTTCGCCGACCTCGGCGCCTTTGTCGGCACCGGGTGCAATGACGAGCTCGTAGCGTTCCTTCTTGTCGACCGGGCGGATACGGCGCTCGCCGTCAACCTCGATGACGATGCCAAGGATGTCTGCCGGTGCCGCTGAGATGCGGCGGATGATCTTGGCATTAAAGCCGTCTTCGGTTTCGCTGAGGCGGGCCAGGATCCGCTCGCCGATACCGGGTGCGGAACCTGCTTTATCATCGGGCTGGACATAAATTTTCGGGGGTGTAGCCCGGCTTTCCCATTTGACCGGTTTGGCCATCACTTCGCCGTCGAGATCGACACCGGTGATTTCCAGCACGGATACGTTCGGGAGTTGTTCGGGGTCGGCCAGTTTCCTGCCGCGTCCTGCGGTCAGGCTGCCTTCGTCTTTCATTTCTTTGAGTACTTTCTTGAGCCGGCGTTTCTGCTCGACATCGAGTTTGAACGCTCTGGCAATTTCACGTTTGCCGACATGGCCCTGAGCGTCGCGAATAAAATCGGCGATCTGCTGCTTGCTTGGGAAGGGGGCGTCGGTCATTGCTCAAAAGTAAGCGTGTGCCGGCGTTGCCACAAGGGGGCCGTTGTTTGGTGATTGAAACAATCCGTCATCCCGGACGCTAGCCGAGCCCTCGGCCTGTAGGGCTGAGGGGGCGAGGATTGCGATCCGGGACCCATGGCAGCAAAGCACCGGGTATTGAAATGGGTCCCGGCTCTCCGCTTTGCTGCGGCCGGGATGACGTCGTTTATTTATTCGGTAATTATTCGGCGGCGTTGCTGTCGGGCTTGGCTGCGGGTTTCTTTTTGGCGGCGGTTTTTTTCTTTGCGGCCGCTTTCTTTTGGCAGGCGCTTTCTTTGCCGGGTCTGCTGATGCCGCTTTGCTGCCGCCCTTGCCATTTGTGCCTTTGGCGTCGATCAGGCCGAGGGCGATTTCCAGCGTCACGTCTTCCTTGGTCATGTCTTTCGGCAGGCGGGCCATGGTCCGCCCGTTTTGCACGAACGGACCCCAGCGGCCATCCTTGACCATGATCGGCTTTTTGTTTTTCGGATGCTTGCCGAGTTCGACCGGCGGGTCCTTGCGCGGTTTGTCGCCCAGCAGCGACACTGCCCGGTTGAGGCCGATGGTCAGCACATCATCCTCGTCGCCCTTGAGCGAAACGTAAGTACCGCCGACCAGAAGGAAGGGACCGAAGCGGCCGATGTTGGCGCGGATTTCCATGCCCGACATCGGGTCGATGCCGACCAGTCGTGGCAGTGACAGCAGTGCCACCGCCTTGTCGAAATCGACATTGGCTGGATCGAACCCGGGCGGCAGCGAGGCCCGTCTGGGTTTGATTTTCTTTTTGCCGTCGAGTTCTTCCTCGCCGATCTGGATATAAGGCCCGTACGGTCCCTGACGCAGCGTCAGCGCCTTGCCGGTTTCGGGATCAATGCCGAGTTCCTTGGGGCCGTCGCCGAGCACGTTTTCAGACGGATCACCGCCCAGGGGCGTCGTGAAGCTGCAATCGGGATAACGCGAGCAGCCGAGGAACGCGCCATGCCGACCAAGCTTGATCGACAGCTCGCCTTGCTTGCATTTAGGGCAGCTTCTGGGGTCCGAACCGTCGGCGCGGTCGGGGAAGAAGTGGGGCCTGAGCTCCACATTCAACACATCCAACACATTGCGCACCGTCAGGTCCTTGGTGTCGTCGACCTTTTCCTTGAAGGCGATCCAGAAATCCCGGAGCACCTGTTTCCAGGCGATCTGGCCACCGGAAATATCGTCGAGCTGGGATTCCAGATTGGCGGTGAAATCGTATTCGACGTAGCGTTCGAAAAAGCTGGAGAGGAAAGTCGTCACCAGACGACCACGGTCTTCGGGAATGAAGCGCCGTTTGTCCAACTGCACGTAGTTGCGATCCTGCAGCACGGTAATGATCGAGGCATAGGTCGACGGACGACCGATGCCGAGTTCTTCCAGCTTTTTCACCAGCGACGCTTCGCTGTAGCGGGGCGGCGGCTGCGTGAAGTGCTGCTCGGGCAATGTTTCGGTTCTGGGCGTATCCTCGCCTTCGTTCATCACCGGCAGCAGGCGATTGCCCTCGTCGTCTTCGGCACTGTCATCGCGGCCTTCACTGTAAACCCGGATGAAGCCGTCAAAGGCGATGACCGAGCCGTTGGCGCGGAATGTCACGGCCTTGTCGTCGGATGAAAGATCGACCGCCACCTGATCAAGCACGGCCGCTTCCATCTGACTGGCGATGGTCCGCTTCCAGATCAGCGTATAAAGCTTGAGCTGATCGGGGCTCAGATACTGGCTCAAGGATTCCGGGGTGCGGCGCAGATCCGTAGGGCGCACCGCTTCGTGTGCTTCCTGAGCGTTCTTGGCTTTGGTTTTATAAATGCGCGGACTATCGGGCAACGTATTTTGAGCCGAATTTTTCCTGGATGACTTTTCTGGCGGCGTTGATCGCCTCTTGCGCCATCTGCACGCCGTCGGTCCGCATATAGGTGATCAGGCCGACGGTATCGGTGCCGATTCTGACGCCTTCATAAAGGTTCTGCGCAACCTGCATGGTTTTGCGCGCCGGGAAGTAGAGTTTGCGCGAGGATTCCTGTTGCAGCGTCGAGGTGGTGAACGGCGGTGACGGAAAGCGGCGTGACTGCTTGCGTTCGATCTTGCCGGTCTTGTAGGTCCGGGCCTCAACAGCGGCGACGGCCTGCTCGGCGAGGGCTTCGGAATTGATCGTGAACTTGGACAGCTTTTCGTTGTTCAGGTGGGTCAGGGTCGCCTTGAAGACATCCCCGCGCGGCGTTTTGAACAGGGCATCGACGGACCAGTATTCTTCGGCCCTGAACATTTCGATCTCTAGCTCGCGCTCGCAGATCAGCCTGAGGGCCACCGACTGTACGCGACCGGCTGAACGGGAGCCCGGCAGTTTCCGCCACAGCACCGGCGACAGGGTAACGTGACCAGATAATCAAGGGCGCGGCGGGCCATGTAGGCATCGACCAGTTCGTGATCCAGCTCGCGTGGATGGGCGAAGGCTTCCTTGATGGCATCCTTGGTGATCTCGTTGAAGACGACGCGCTTGACCGGTTTGCCTGCCAGCAGCTTCTTGCCTTCAAGGACTTCCTTGATGTGCCACGAGATCGCCTCACCTTCGCGGTCCGGGTCCGTTGCGAGGTACAGGCTGTCCGCAGACTTCAATGCCCGGGCGATTTCATCGACATGCTTTTTCGAGCGACCGTCGATTTCCCATGTCATGGCGAAATCATCGTCCGGATCGACCGAACCGTTCTTCGACGGCAGATCGCGGATATGACCATAGCTGGCGAGCACAATGTACTCGTCACCGAGGTACTTGTTGATCGTTTTGGCCTTGGCCGGTGATTCGACGACGACGACGCTTGTCATGTCTTCCCGTTCAATAGTTTCGTCTTATATATAAGTCCAAAGGGGCACCGCCACCTCAGGGCCGGGGAGAATTGGCGATAAAAGCAACGCTCGTCAACCGTCGAAATGCCGGGTATGTAAAAATCTGCTGCCGCGCACCTGTAAAATTCTCATTAAAAACAAAGGATTATGGGTGCGATAAAATTATTTTGTCGGCACAAATGAACCGACAAGGAAAATCAGCGGCGTTATTGGGACGCAGGAAGGGTGCCTCAAGACATCCCTCAACCGCTGATCAGTGTGACTTTGTTGCCGGCCTGACGTTCCAATCGGCCGGCGATTTCCAGTTCCAGCAACACCACCGAGATGACGGCGGCGGGCTTGCCCGTGGCGCGGATGATGTCGTCGATATCGGTCGGTCCGTAATCCAAAGCTCTGAGGTCACTTCGGCGCGTGCCGCGTCGACGGCGGGGCTGTCGACGGCATGGTCCGTGTTGCCGGTTACGGCGCGACGGCGGCCTTCGGTCAGTGTGTTGGGCGACATCTCGGCCAGCACGTTCAACACATCATCGGCGGTTTCGGTCAGGTAGTGCACCGTCACGGATCAGCATGTTCGAGCCTTTGACACGCGGGTCATGTGGCGGGCCGGGCACGGCGAACACTTCACGTCCCTGTTCAAGCGCCATCCGTGCGGTGATCAGCGAGCCCGACTTGGCCCCGGCTTCAAGCACGACGATGGCCCGGGCGATGCCTGAGATGATGCGGTTGCGTCTTGGAAAATGGCGGGCCTGCGGCGTCGTGCCGGCGGCCACTTCGGTGCAGACGGCACCGGTCTCCAGCAGATCGTTGTATAGCTGCTGATTCTCGCGTGGATAGACGATATCGATGCCGCCACCCATGACGGCGACGGTGCCTGTTGACAGGGAGCCCTGATGCGCCGCGGTGTCGATGCCCCGCGCCATCCCCGATACAACAAGATAGCCGGCGGCACCCAGTCGCGCGGCCATGCTTTCGGCAAAGCGCCGGCCATTGATCGACGCATTGCGCGGCCGACCAGTGCCACGGCCTTTTTGCAGAGCAGATGCGTATGACCGCGCACGAACAGCACCGGCGGTGGATCCTCGATATGCGCCAGCAGCGGCGGGTAAGCGGCTTCACCCCAGAAAACCATGTCAGCACCGAGGCTCCGGATATTGGCTATCTCGTCCTCGGCCAAGGACTGCGGGCACACCTTCAGTGCCTTGCTGCGGCCCCCGTTGCGCGCCAATCCGGGCAGGGCATCCAGGGCCAGGCGGGCATTGCCGTAGCGCTCGAGTAATCTGAAGAATGTCACCGGGCCGACGTTTTCGGTGCGGATCAGCCTGAGCCGCGCCAGTTTTTCCTGTTCGCTCAAGACAAGTGCCTGTTCGGAAATCTGCATAAGCCGTCCTTTTTCATCTCTGAAAGGGGCTATACAAGGTTCAGGCGGAAAATTACCTGAGACGCCGTAATGAATTTTACTTGCGTGATGAACGGGCCAGCATCAGTGCCGGAATCAGGGCGATGATGAAGGCGATGGAAACGATCAGGAAGGTCTCCTGAAATCCGAAGGTCCGGGCCTGGGCATAGATGGTGCGGCTGAGATAATCATAAGCCCCCCATTCCAGCGCCTGATGGGTCAGGCCCCCTTCCTGAAGCAGGCGGGTTACCTGTTCCAGCAATTCCCGGGTGAAATCGTTGCCGGACGTCTGTGTCGCCGTCAGCCAGTCGGCATGGTGGGCGCTCCGGTACTCGATCAGCGCCGCTGTAATGTTGACGCCGAAAGCGCCGCCGGACTGGCGGATAAAGTTATAGGCACCGGCGGCGGCATTGAGTTTCTCGGCGGTGATCGAGCGCATGGCAGCGCCCCCGAGATTAGGCATCACGAGCCCGAGTGCGGCGCGGCTCATTACCGTCAGCCCGGCAATCGTCCAGAACGTCGTGTTGACATCCGAAGACGATATCAAATACGTGGATAAGGCAAAGATCAGACACCCGGCGATGATCGGATAATGCGGCGGTACAGTATCGGCGATGCGCCCCGAAATGGGAATAAGTGTGAACAGGAACAGCCCGGCCGGCACCAGCACCATGCCGGATTCCGTCGGCGAAAAGTGCTGGATTGTCTGCACAAAGACCGGAATCGCGTAGTTGGTGGCGAAATTTCCGGCGCCGAAAGCGAAGCCGATGGCCATGGCGGCGGCGAATTTTGGATCGAGAAACAGCGTCGGGTCCAATAGCGGCGACTTGGTCTTGAGTTGGGAATAGATGAACAGGGCAAAGGTTGTGATGCCGGTTATCGCCGTCAACATTGTCATGTCGGATGTCCAGCCCCAGCGCTGCCCGTTACCGATGGCGCGCATGATCAGTACCAGTGACACGCAAAGCAGGATGAAGCCGATCCAGTTAAACGGCGGCAGGCGGCGCTCGAACTTTTTCCCGGGCATGAAGATCAAACCGCCGACAAAGGCGAACAGAACAAGGGGAAGCGGCATCAGAAAAGCATGCCGCCAGGTCAGAAAATCGATCGTCAGACCGCCGACCAGCGGCCCGAAGCTGGGTGCCATGGTCACGCCGAGGCCATACATGCCGACGGCGAAGCCGCGCCGGTTTCTCGGAAAAACGGCGACCATCGTGGCCAGCACCAGCGGCTGGATGATGCCGGCTGAAAAGCCCTGCATGATGCGGCCAATGATCAAGATATCGATATTCGGGCTGAACGCGCAGACAAATGCACCGGCAACAAAGATGATCAGGGTCATGGCATAGGCCAGCCGCTGGCCCAGAGCCCGGACCACCCAGGTATTCAGCAGCTGACTGGCGACCATTGTGGAAAGAAATGCCGTCGCGGCCCATTGCGCGACATCCTGACCAATGCCATAGGCCCCCATGATGCTTGGCACCGCGACATTGACGATGGTTGCCGACAGGATCATGGCAATCGCACCGGTCAGCCCGGCAGCGGTCACGAGCCAGCGATAGCTTGGTCCATAGCGGTCGAATTTTTCCTGTATCGCCGGATCGTCATAGAGGTCGGCCAAGGCGTTGGTTACTCTTTAATTGCGATCTTCACCTCGACCATCATACCCGGTCGGAGGCGCGGATCGGGATTCTGAATGGCGATGCGGATCGGCAGACGCTGCGTAATTTTTGTGAAGTTGCCGCTTGGATTGGGAGACGGCAGCAGCGCGAACTGGCTGGTGGCGGCGGAACCGATATTCTGCACCGTGCCCGGATAGGGTTCATCCGGATAGGCGTCGATGTGAATATCGACGGTCTGTCCGACACGCAGTTTGCGGATTACGGTTTCCTTTACGTTGGCTTCCACCCAGATGTTCTTGGGATTGTGCGTCAGCAACAGGCGCTGACCAGGCGTTACATATTCACCGATATCGACGAAGGTCTTGTCGATGATGCCATTGATCGGGCTCTTGATGGTGCGGTCGACGACGTCAAGGCGCTGGCGTTCGACGCGGGCGCGGATTTCGGCTTCACGCTGCTCGAGAACAAGCACCTCGGCAGCCAGCACATCAAGCCTGGCGCGGTCGGCTTCAACTTCGGCAATTCTGGATTTTGCAGATTGCAGTTCGGCGAATGCAATGCGGTATTCGCGGTCGATCTGCTGATGTTTGGTATCTGCTTCATCAAGTTGCCGTCTGGAGGCAACCTTGTCGTCAAAGAGCTTCTGGGCGCGGCTCAACTCGCGCTCGGTCAGTTCGCGTTGTGGCCTGAGCGACGAAACGACCACTTCGGCGGCAGAAATTCTGGCCCGTTCGGATTGCAGGCGGCTGTCGATCTGACTGGCGACCAAGCCTTTCTCGGCGGCGAGACGATTGCGTTCGGCGTTGGCCGCTGCGGCCTGTGCTTCAAGCTCGCTCAGCAGGATATTGGATTCCCGATCATCAATCTGCACCATCACGGTGCCTTCCTGAACGGTGTCTCCTTCGGCGGCGGGCATCTTGGTGATCCAGCCGGCAACCCGCGACGATACGGTAACCAGATCCGTATGAATGCGGGCATCTTCCTCGAATACGTAGGTCAGCCGTTTATGCGCTTCGAGAAAGCCGAAATAGACGGCGGCAACCAGGACAACGGTGCCGATAATGAACATCGGGCGGATGCGCCAGGAAGATTTCCGGGTGGTCGTCGTGGTGGTATCTGCGGCCTTGGCGTCTGATGTGACGCGGCCATCTGCTTTGCTCTCATCGGGCATGTTTCAATTCCCATGTGTCCAATACAGGGCTACTGATGGCCCGGACACGTGCGTAAGTGTGCATCCCTGAATTCAGTTTGAAAAGCCCCCGAGGGGCATTATTGCTTGTTATCAGGCGCTTCGCTGAGATTTTTTCTTATTTTGCACTGCATCAATTTTTATGTTGAGCTTCTAGTTACTGGAAGCTTTATCATGCCTTTATCGTCACCATCAGGGCTGAAAAAAATGCAGACGCGCTTGGACGAATTGAAGCCGGATAACTTAAGTTTCGGGGTCTCGGGGATGAGTTGTGCCGGTTGTGCCAGCCGTGCCGAGCGTGCCCTCAGGGCGTTGCCCGGTCTTGCTGATGCCCGCGTTGATTTCGCGACCGAGCGGGCCACCGTTGAGCGTGCCGGCATTGCTGCAACTGAAATCCTGAAAGCCGTCGAGGATGCCGGATTTCATGCCGAATTGACCGGGATCGATCTGGATATCGGCGGCATGACCTGCGCCGGATGCGCATCCAATGTCGAAAAAGCGCTGCTGGCGGTGCCGCGGTGTCGTCGCTGCCGACGTCAATCTGGCGATGGAGCGGGTGCATGTGACGGGACTGGGCCGCGACATCGCGGGCAAGACGCTGATCGAGGCGGTCGAGGCCGCCGGTTATCGCGCCGAAGCCCGTGCAACGGACGCCGACGTGCGTCGTCGTCAGAGCGCCCTGCAGGCCGAGCGGGATAAGCGCCAGCTAAAAAAGGAAGCCGCGATGGTCGTGGTTTCCGTTCTTCTCACCCTGCCATTGCTGGCGATGATGGTGCTGCCTAATCTGGGGTTTGCCTATCATGTGCCGGCATGGCTGCAACTGGCACTTTGTCTGCCAATACAGTTCTGGATCGGCGGTCGCTTCTATGTCGGGGCCTGGAAGGCACTGAAGGCCGGCAGCGGCAACATGGACGTGCTGGTCGCGCTCGGCACCTCGTCGGCGTTTGCGCTGAGTACCTGGCTGATCTGGCGCGACGGTTGGCACACCACCGAACATCTGTACTTCGAAGCCTCAGCCGTGGTGATCACGCTGGTCATCATCGGCAAGCTGATCGAAAGCCGTGCCAAGCGCGGCACCACCGAAGCCATCCGGACACTGATGGCATTGCGTCCCGAACGGGCCCGTGTCGAGCGGGATGGTTCGGTCACCGAGATTGCCGTCGAGGCTGTGCTTGAGGGTGATCTGGTGATCGTCCGGCCGGGTGAGCGGATACCGGTCGATGGTGTCGTGCAGGCGGGCACCTCCGAGGTCGACGAATCCCTGATCACCGGCGAAAGCATCAGTATTGCCAAAACATCCGGCGACACGGTGACCGGGGAGCGATCAATGGCCCGGGGATTGCGGATCACGGTCACCGCGTCGGCGAGGATACGACACTGGCGAAGATCGTGCGCCTCGTCGAAAACGCTCGGCAGCAAAGCGCCGGTGCAGCGTCTGGTCGACCAGGATCGTGCGATCTTCATGCCGGCCGTCGTCGCCATCGCCGCCGTGCGTTCGTGAGCTGGCTGGCAGCCGATGCCGGACTGGAAGTCGCCGTCATCAATGCCGTTTCGGTGCTGGTCATCGCGTGCCCCTGTGCGCTCGGTCTGGCAACACCGACGGCGATCGTCGCCGGGACAGGGGCGGCTGCCAGGGCGGGCATTCTGATCAAGGATATTGCCGTTCTGGAACGCGCCTATGCAGTCGATATCGTCGCCTTCGACAAAACCGGCACGCTGACCAAGGGCAGCCCGGCGCTGACGGACATCGTTGCATTGGATATTGCGGAAGATCATTTGCTGGAGATCGCTGCATCCGTGCAGTCGGGTTCCTGAACACCCGCTGGCGCGTGCTGGTTGTCGAAGCGGCCGCTGAGCGCACCTTGAAAATCACATCGGCAACGGGTGTCCGTGCGCATGTCGGCAGCGGCGTCGAAGGAACGGTTGACGGTATCCGCGTACTGATCGGCAACCGCTCGCTGATGCAGACGCAAGCCATCGACTTTGCCGAGGCGACAGAAGCGCTGGAAAGACTGGAGGCTGAAGGCAAAACGACCGTACTGGTCTCCGTCGATGGCAAAATCGCAGGTGTACTGGCCATTCGTGACGAGATCAGGGCGGAATCCGCTCCAGGCGATCGCGTTGTTGCGCACACAGGGTATCAGCGCGGTGATGTTGAGTGGCGACGCCATCCGTGTCGCTAAAACTATTGGTGCCGAGATCGGCATCGATGATGTCAGAGGTGCGCTCAAGCCCGATCAGAAAGTTGCCGCCCTTGAGGCGTTCCGCACTGAAGGCCGACATACGGCGATGGTTGGTGACGGGATCAACGATGCCCCGGCACTGGCTGCTGCAGACGTCGGCATTGCCATGGGATCGGGTTCAGACGCAGCGATGGAGTCGGCCAGTATCACGCTGATGCGCCCGGACCCCCGGCTTGTCGCCGGTGCCATGCAGATTGCGCGCGCGACCTGGCTCAGGGTGCGCTGGAATCTGTTCTGGGCCTTCTATCTTCAATGTCATCAGATTGCCGCTGGCGGCGCTGGGTTATCTGTCACCCGAGATTGCCGGTGCGGCGATGGCGTTAAGCTCGGTCACGGTGGTCAGCAGCTCACTGATGCTGCGCGGCTGGCGGCCACAAGGATGGGGAGAAAACGCATGAACGTTCGTGATGCAGGGAAACGAAGCGGGTTGCCGTCAAAGACCATCCGCTACTATGACGAGATCGGCCTGGTTGTGCCGGACCGCCGCGAGAACGGTTATCGGGACTACGACAGCCGGGCGGTGCAAAAGCTGGCCTTTCTCAAGCGCGCTCGCCAGCTCGGTTTTTCCATCGAGGACTGCCGTACCCAGCTCTTGTCGCTCTATGAAGACAAGAGCCCGCGCCAGCGCCGATGTGAAGTCACTTGCCGAGAAGCATCTGACGGAAATCGATACGCGTCTGGAAGAGTTGCAACAGCTTAGAAATACACTCAAGCATCTGGTGCATGCCTGCCATGGCGATGACCGTCCCGATTGTCCTATTCTGGCGGATCTGTCCGGCAAATAAATACGATCACGGATGCGGAAAACCCTCATATCCCGGATTGGGTTCATGCGGCATCTTTATCGGCATGGGGGATCCCTGCAGGCGAACAGTCTCACTGCAGAGCAGGGACCATGACGGAGCCATGAATAATGCAGATGCAATGTGAACAGCAGATAGAAAGAGTGGACGACCGGGTACCGGCATTTATCGTTACTCCCGGAATTCGTGATTTCTATGCACGGACAGCGGCAATGGTGCGCAGCGGCCAACTGGCCCGGTTTATTGATTTTGACCTCATGTCAATGTATCGCCTGGCACCTGATATCATGATTATTGATGTTGATCCGGCGACTTGCCGAAAGATGTTGCGGTTTGTCGGAACACGTACCGTCAATGTGTTCGGACAGGAATCCACGGGCATGTATCTTGATCAGATTGATATCGGCCCATACCGCTCGCAACAATTGGCGGCTTTCAATATGGCCGTGGCTGCAAAGAAGCCGCAATGGACCTGCGTGAAAGTACAGCTGGCGAATGATCGGGTGACGTCTCAAAGTGCATCTGACGGCATCGCCTATGAACGACTGATCGTGCCGTTCATGGATGAAAAACAGCAGGCCTCACATCTGGTCGCGATGATGTCGTGCACGGCAACGGACATCGTCGATAATGCGTTTGAACATCGGGAAATTGACTGAAGTTAAGGCTAGGCTTTTCGTTAATTCAGGCTTTTTGAAAATAAAGCGCCGATAGCATTTCGCCGAAATCCCTCAGCAGGTTCTGTAATTCCGGTTCTTCCACGGCCTGTGAAGCGTCAGGAAAATCCATCCAGATACGATCACGCTGGTTTTTTTCTGGCCAGTCATCGGCCAGCGTCGAGACCTGCATCGGGTAAACCTTGACCCGATAGATATGGCCATCTTTTTCGTCGGCCTTGGAATAGAAATAAGTGCCGATTTTGGTTTCGGCGAGATGCCCCCTGATCCCGGCCTCCTCATATGCTTCGCACAGTGCCGCTTCTCTCGAATTTTTACCGGCGTCGATATGTCCTTTCGGCAGCACCCATCGACCACGCCCGCGTGACGTCACCAGCAAAACTTGTGGGTTGCCGGATTCGACACTGTAGGCAAGCACAGCCGATTGCGAAATGCTGTTGGTGATGGTCATACCGGTTTAATGCTCCTGTAGTGCGGCCATTCGCGCTTTATCAACCATAGTCATGGATTTATCCCATGACTATCAGGCAACGGTCTTTTTATTTGGTTAATCGTATGACACTTTCATGACACGCAGTTGGTTCGGCCGTGGGGTCGGTATTTGGTCGATGCCTGGCCGTTCTGATGGTGGTGTCGTTGTACATTTCATTCTATTAGGTCCGGACGGTTATGGGACTCTTCAGCGGCAAATCCGACAGTTCGGTAAATCTAAAGGCGCAACCGCTCGACAAGGATCTGAAGCGGATCGTCCAGCTTGAGCACGCCGCCAAGGAAGTGGGCACAAGTCCTCTCAGTTTCGGACTCGGCCTGCTGTTTCTGATCGGTGTCTGGGTATTCACGTACGTTTATTCCGGTGGCAATGCGAGCGCGACCCTGATCGCTGCTGCGGTCATCGGCGGTTATATGGCGATCAACATCGGCGCCAATGATGTCGCCAACAATGTCGGACCGGCCGTCGGCTCGAAGGCTTTGACGATGTTCGGCGCGCTGGCCATTGCCGCGATCTTCGAAGCAGCCGGTGCTCTGATCGCCGGTGGCGAGGTTGTCTCGACGATATCGAAGGGCATCATTTCAACCAACTCGATTACAGACGTCGATGTCTTTGTCTGGGCAATGATGTCAGCGCTGCTGTCGGCGGCGCTATGGGTTAATCTGGCGACGGTTCTGGGGGCACCGGTATCGACGACCCATTCGATTGTCGGCGGGGTGATGGGGGCGGGGATCGCCGCCGCCGGACTTGGCGCGGTCCAATGGACCGTGATGGGGGCGATTGCCGCGAGCTGGGTCATATCACCGATCATGGGCGGCATTGTTGCGGCCGCTTTTCTGACGTTCATCAAAACTGCTATTCTGTTCAAGCCGGACAAGGTCGCAGCCGCGCGTAAATGGGTGCCTGTGCTTGTTGCCGTCATGGGGGCGACGTTCTCGGCGTATCTGATACAGAAGGGTCTCAAGCGAATCTGGAAGCCTGATTTGACGATCCAGATTTTGATCGTCGCCGGTGTGTTTCTGGTTTCCTATATCTGGTCCCGATATACCGTGACCCGTGCCGCAGTCGGTATGGAAAATAAAAAGAAGTCGGTGGCCAAGTTGTTCACACTGCCGCTGATCTGCTCGGCTGCGCTGTTATCGTTCGCGCATGGCTCAAACGATGTCGCCAATGCCGTCGGGCCGCTGGCGGCCATCGTCAACGCCATTGCCTTCGGCGAGATCGCGACCAAGGCGACACTGCCGTTCTGGGTGCTGCTGATCGGTGCCCTGGGTATTTCTGTCGGATTGGCTCTGTTTGGGCCAAAGATCATTCGTCTGGTCGGTGAAAAAATCACCAAGCTCAATCAGGTGCGGGCCTTCTGCGTCGCCCTGTCTGCGGCCATCACGGTGATCGTCGCCTCTGCGTTCGGGTTGCCGGTCAGTTCAACCCACATTGCCATTGGCGCTGTCTTCGGCGTCGGTTTTGTGCGTGAAGCGATCACCAACCGTGGCGGTGGCGACAAATCCAGTGAATTTTCCGGGAATCCTGAAGCATTCGCGGAGATGGATCAGGGCCTGTTGTTCAAATCATGGCGCAAATACCGCAAACGCAAGCTGGTTCGCCGCCGGCACATCTATTCAATTGTTGCTGCCTGGGTCATCACGGTGCCTGCATCGGCGCTGCTGGCAGCCATATTGTTCTTCTTGATCGACGGCCTCCGCTAATCCCCGACCCCTTTGCCGCCCCTTGCTTGTAGCGCTGCAAATCCCGGGGGCGTCCAGTAAGCCAGGCCTGCAATAAGAAGCGGTCGAGCATAATGCCCAGGAGGAAGAGTGAAGCGCGGTCCGGCAAAGTCGCCGCTTGCGCAGGGGCAGGGCAAGCGTCCGAAGCTCGCTGACCCTCGCAAGTCCTACGCTGCCATTGATCTCGGCACCAACAGTTGCCGGATGCTGATTGCTGTCCCTGACGAAGCCGGTTTCCATGTTGTTGACGGATTTTCCCGCGTCGTCCGGCTTGGTGATCGGGTTGCCGAAACCGGCCGTTTTCAACGCTCAGCCGTGGACCGGACCCTGAATGCCTTATCCCAATGTGCCGAGCGGATGCAAACACGCGGCGTCGGCATGGTGCGGGCCGTGGCGACCGAAGCCTGCAGGCAGGCAGACGATGCAGTGGAATTTATCGCACGCGTGCAAAAGCAAACCGGCCTTGATATGGAAATCATCTCACCTGTTGAGGAAGCGGCGCTGACCGTATCGGGCTGCGGCGATCTGATTCGCTCGGGTTACGACAACGCCCTGGTCTTCGATATCGGCGGCGGCTCGACCGAGATTATCTGGGTGGAAACACTGCTGGGGAAACCGGCACGGCTTATCGATATGCTCTCCCTGCCATTCGGGGTGGTTTCGCTCAGGGATGAATTTGGTCCGGAATCCTTGCCGACGGACGTCTTTCACGGACTGTTAAAGCAGAATAGATGCAGCCCTTGCCCCCTTCGATCAGCGCAACAACATTTCCGATGCGATTGCCGCCAACAGTGTCCGGATGGTCGGGACATCCGGCACGGTGACGACGCTGGGTGCGATGTATCTGGAATTGCCACGATACAAGCGCAACCGTGTGGATGGTCTGGAAATCCGTTATGACAGCATCCGTCAGATCGGCGCCCGGCTGGCCGACATGTCGTGCGATGAGCGAGTCAGGCACCCGTGTCTGGGGCAGGGTCGGGGCGATCTGATGCTGATGGGCTGGCTGTGTTGCGGGCCGTGTGCGAACGCTGAAGGTCGGAAAACTGAGGTTGCCGACCGCGGTATCCGTGAGGGTATTCTGGCGGAGTTGATGGCCGCCGACGGACATGACAAGTTCGGGCTCAAGCTGCAACGTGCGGATCACTGGATCGGTCAGAACAAACAGGTATGAAATTCATGGCCCAGTGGCGGCAAAGGGACCGGGGAAGGCTGCCGGTAAACCAGGCACCGCCAGCCGTGGTCTGCATACACGCGTCAAAACCGCCAAGGGCAGGCGGATGTCTTCAACGCTGTGGCTGCAGCGCCAGCTCAATGATCCGTATGTGATGGAAGCCAAACGGCTGGGCTATCGCTCACGCGCAGCCTTCAAGCTGATCGAACTGGATGACAAGTTTCACGTTCTCAAGCCCGGTGCCCGTGTCGTCGATCTTGGCGCCGCACCTGGTGGCTGGACCCAGGTATCGATGCAGCGGATCGGCACCAAGGGGCATGTCGTCGGCATCGATCTTCTGGAAATTGAAGCTGTCGCAGGGGCTGATCTCATCCAGGGTGATTTTCTTGATGACGATGCCCCGGAACGGATCAAGGCGCTGATGGGTGGCCCGGCAGATGTCGTGCTCAGCGACATGGCGGCATCAGCGACCGGACACCCGCAGACGGATCATCTGAGAATTATGTCGTTGCTTGAGGTTGCCGTTGAATTTGCCACCGATGTGTTGGCGCCGGGGGGTGCTTTCATCGGCAAGGTTCTGCAGGGGGGGACGGAAAATCAGCTTCTGACCGCTCTGAAACAGAATTTCAAGATCGTCAAACATGCCAAGCCCCCGGCCAGCCGCAGCGACTCGGCAGAGGTATATGTGGTGGCGATGGGCTTCAAGAGCCCGGATTGAGCCGCTCTCAGGACTGCTGTGCCCCTTGCTTTCTCAATCTCACAAAGGATTAGGCCGGTGCTGAAGGATTCCCGTTCTGGGCACTTATGCGAGGCAAACTCGTGTGTATGATGGCGCGCCAACGCCACAGCGGATACCGGAGGCGTCATGGCACCGCCCAAGATCGATGAAGCACTTACATTTGACGACGTCCTGCTGGTGCCGCGCGCATCCAGCGTTCTGCCGGCTGGAACCGATACACGGACCCGCCTGACCAAGTCTATTGCCCTGAATATCCCGCTTATTTCGGCGGCCATGGATACGGTCACCGAGCATCAGCTGGCAATTGCCATGGCGCAGGCCGGCGGCATTGGCGTTTTGCACAAGAACATGACGATCGAAGAGCAGGCCGCCGAAGTCCGGCGCGTCAAGAAATTCGAAAGCGGCATGGTTTCCGATCCGCTGACCATCCACCCGGACCAGACCCTCGCCGATGCGCTGCGCCTCAAGGCCGAGACCGGATTTTCCGGTATGCCCGTGGTTGAGCGGGGAACCAGAAAACTGGTTGGTATCCTGACAAATCGTGATGTCCGCTTTGCCGATAAGCCGGATCAGCCGATCAGCGAACTGATGACCAAGAATACCCCGGACATGCCCCTGATCACGGTCAAGGAAGGGGTCGATGGCACCGAAGCCCGGCGCATCCTGCACAAGTACCGGATCGAACGCCTGTTGGTGGTCGACGATGCATATCGCTGCGTCGGTTTGATTACCGTCAAGGATATGGAAAAGGAAGAACGCTTCCCGAATGCCTGCAAGGACGAACACGGACGGCTCCGTGTCGCTGCGGCAACCGGGGTTGGTGCCGCCGGGATCGACCGCGCCTCGGCCCTTCTGGATGCGGGATGTGACGTCATCGTCGTCGATACGGCGCATGGTCATTCCGCCGGTGTGCTGGGCTCGGTCACGGAAATCAAGAAACTGTCGAATTATGCTCAGGTGATGGCCGGCAATATTGCCACGCCGGATGGCGCACAGGCGCTGATTGATGCCGGTGCGGACTGCATCAAGATCGGCATCGGGCCAGGCACGATCTGTACGACCCGGATGATCGCCGGTGTCGGCATGCCGCAGTTCTCAGCGGTTCTCGAAGCCTCGGAAGTCTGCCGCAAGGCCGGTATTCCCTGCATCGCCGATGGCGGCATCAAGTATTCCGGCGACATCGCCAAGGCGATCGCGGCGGGTGCCGATGCGGTCATGATCGGATCTCTGTTCGCGGGTACCGACGAAAGCCCGGGCGAAGTGCTGCTGTTCCAGGGCCGTTCTTATAAAATGTACCGTGGCATGGGATCGCTGGGCGCGATGGCACGGGGCTCCGCCGACAGATACCTGGAAGAAGTATCCGACAATCTGAAATCCTGTCCTCGAAGGGGTCGAGGTCGGTCCCGTACAAGGGTCCGATCGGCACCGTTATTCACCAGCTGACCGGCGGTCTGCGTTCGGCGATGGGCTACACGGGCTCGGCGACCATCGATGATTTGCGTCGCAACGCCATGTTCCGCCGCATCACCAATGCCGGCCTGCGTGAAAGCCATGTCCACGACATCACCATCACCCGCGAGGCGCCCAATTACCGATCCGAGGGATAAGCCCGGAATGCTGAAAGCGATTTCAGGCAGATGACCCCCGGTGCACGCGCCCAGGCCAGCATAGAACTGCTGATTGCGATTGAAGCCGAGCAACAGGCACCCGATCAGGTCATCGACGGCTATTTCCGTACCCGGCGCTATGCCGGTTCCGGCGACCGTCGTGAAATCGGCGCTCAGATATATGATATCCTGCGCCGCCGGGCCAAGCTCGACTGGTGGATCGAGCGAACTGGCCTGGGCCTGGAACCCGACCCCAGACTTCGCGTCATCGCCTTCCTTATCCTTGAAGCCCGTGCCCAGCCGGAAGATCTGGCGACGATGTTTTCCGGCACCCGGCATTGCCCAGAGCCGCTTACTGATCCCGAACGTCGATTTGCTCGACGCCCTATATGGCCGTCCGCTCCTGAACCGGGATATGCCAGATCATGTGCGACTGGAATATCCGGAATGGATGGACCGACCTTTCCGCAGCTTGTGGGGAGAGCGGCTGGAGCGTGAAATGTCGGCGCTGAACCAGCAAGCCCCGCTTGATCTCAGGGTCAATACCATGAAGGCGACGCCCGAGGATGCGCTGGCCCGGCTGCACGAGGATTATGTGAACTGCGTGCCCACATCCCTGTCGCCGCTGGGTATCCGTGTCGAGGGCAAGGTCCGTCTCGGCGGCACCCGGGCTTTCAAGGACGGTCTTGTTGATGTGCAGGACGAAGGCTCGCAGCTGGTGGCGCTGCTGGCAGGGGCCAGGCCCGGTATGCGGGTCATCGATTATTGTGCGGGTGCCGGTGGCAAAACTCTGGCGCTGGCCGCAGCAATGTCGCTGGAGGGCAGACTTGCCGGGCAACTGTTCGCCCTCGATATTTCGAAATACCGGATGGACCGGATGCTGCCCAGGCTTAAACGCGCCGGTGCGATGGCGGTCAAGCGGCGCGTCATTTCGGCTAGCGATGATCCGTGGGTCGCCGAGCAAGCCGGTACGGCCGATCGGGTTCTGGCTGATGTGCCGTGCACCGGCACCGGCAGCTGGCGGCGCAATCCCGACGCGCGCTGGCAATTCACATTGCAGGACCTGAACGATATTCGCGAAACCCAGCAGCGGATCATGCGCCACGCCGCATCACTGGTGAAGCCGGGTGGTCGCTTTATCTATGTGACCTGCTCGCTGCTGCAGGAAGAAAACGAACAGCAGCTGGCGTGGTTCATGGAAAATGTCTCCGGGTTTCATCCGCTGGCAATTGATGCGGTCTGGGCAGAAACCGTCGGTGGGCCACCGCCGCCACCCGGGCCGTGCCTCAGGCTGTCCCCGGCTGAAACCGGTACCGACGGCTTTTTCTGCGCCGTGCTCGAACGCACGATTTAGCATCGTAACAAATTCTCAACATTTCTCTCCGAAGATGATGGGGCATCGCCATGAGGAGAATAGCTATGGTTACGATGGTTTATCAGAGTCCCGACGACGAACACCCGTTGCAGGGCCCCCATCCGACCGATTGAAACGCAATCGTCCGTTCAGGGTGTGTGCCCATTTATAAGCGGGCCGTCCTAACGGAGCCGCTCATGCCGCTCGAATTCAGTTTCGAGTTCCTCGAATTTGCGCCTGGCTTCTTCATCCATCGCCAGATCATCCAGTCCCCCTGACTCACAATGCAGGCAGACCCGGTCGCGCGTCGATTTCGCATCCCGGCTCCAGTCGCTGCCGCCACCCGGCAACTTCGGTGCTTCCGGATAGCGTGAGCGCATGAAATAGAAAAACCCGGCCCGTTGCTTGTCGATGGCCCTGCAGAGATCCGTGGCACGCCTGACCGCCCTGACGCCGGGGGTGGCGTCCGAGTCATCGCCGTCTCCGCCCCCATTCCCACCCCAGCCCCCGCTGGGGATGGACGGGAACTGCGGCCGGTCATCATCAATATGATCGTCCATGCGTTCGGCAACGGCGGCCAGGGCTTCGGCTGCATGGCTCATCTGATTGGCATAGGCATCCAGGTGATCGCCGCTGATGCTACTGCTGCTGCTCACCGGTTCTGGAGGGGAAAGCGGTGGTGACGGCAGTCCCACCCTCGGTTCGGGCAGTGGTGGCGGCGGCGGTGGTGGCAGCAATGGACTGGACAGGGGCGGCAGCACATGCGCAGGCTCGGGCAGGGGGTCCGCTTTTTTGATGACCCTGCGGGTGACATCGGTGAGAACTGCGCGTTTGCCATGCGAATCACTCTGAGCAGGTTTTGCGGGTTTGATCACAGGCAGGCGCGGCTTGATCTGCGGCTTCGGCTTTTTGACGAGGCTGAGGGTTTCCAGCGCGCCGTCGTCGTCAACGATGGCAATTTCCATTTCCAGAAGCTGCCCGTTTTTTGATCCGACCGGCAATCCCTTGAAGGGATGTTCGTCATCATCATCGGGCAGTTTCAGCGTAACCGTGCGGCCGGATGCACTGCTGTCGCCCCAGCGCAATAGACGGACCCTGTAGACATTCTTCTCGCTCACCGGATAATTCCCATGTGATAGTGTATCCTGCCAGGACCGGCTTGCGTCAATGCAGCGCCTGGATAAGCTGTATTATAGTCGCAGATATCAGGAGGGGGAATATGGGCGGCGTTATCGCATCTTTGGGTGAAATGTTCTCCGAACATCTGGAACGACAGAAAAACCGGCCGTTTCTTGAAGGCGTCATGGCCGCTTGTGCTGTTGTCGCGACCAGTGACGGCGAGGTCAGCTTCGCCGAACAGGTGCGCGTTGATCAGATTCTGCAGACCCTTGATCAGCTCAAGGTTTTTGATCCGCACGAAGGTGTGGAGATATTCCGGGATTTTTCCGAAGCCATCATTAAAAGCCCGCAAGAAGGCCATGATCGCGCCATCGAAGCGATCAGCAAAGTTTCCGAAGATCTGGAAGATGGTGCGCTGTTGTTGCGCATTTGCGTTGCGGTGAGCGAAGCCGATGGCCCGGCCAGCCTGACCGATCAGATTGAAATCGTTTCGATCTGTTCCCGATTCGGCATCGATCCGGCGGAATGCGGATTGTATATCGACACGCCGATCGATGAGTTCCTGAGCGCACGTCCTGAAAGAAAGTCGCGCTGAGTTCAGCTCACAGAATTCGGAGTTCTTCGTTTTCATCTTCATCAGCCGAAAGCGATCCCGCTGGCATTGACATCGCGGTTGCCTGCATCAGTTTGATGTCGGCGGCGTTGAGTTCCTTCAGCGCCGCTTCATTGACCGCATAGCGCATCTGGAAATAGCGGCTCGACGGCACCCAGAAGCGAATGCCGAGAATGATGCCGCCATATGTGAAGTCGTGAATGCCGATTTCCGGTGCCGGTCCGTCGGCGACATCGGCGATGCTGGCGACGGCCTTGCGGGCGGCAGCAATGGCGGCGTCGATATCCTGACCGTGCGCGATGGCGATCCGGCTCTGCACGACGCGGCGGCGGTCTGAATTGATGATCACCCGGCCGACGATTTCCTTGTTCGGTACCGTGATCTTTTCCCCGTCTTCACCGAGCAGAATGGTATGGGCGAGGGTGATTTCTTCGACCACACCGCTGGCGCCTTTGTTGACGGTGATGGTGTTGCCGACGACGAAGGGTCTGGCCAGAATGATCGATACGCCGGCACCGTAATTCGACAGCGGGCCCTGTATGGCGATGGTGGCACCAAAGGCGCCGGCACCGGCAAGTGCGATCAGGGGCGCAATGGATACGCCGAAATTGCCGAGCGTGATGATGACCAGAAAGACGATGCAGATGATTTTGACGACGTTGCCGATGAATCTGGCAAGGGTCACATCGACATTGCGCTTTTCCAGATGCGCCGTTACCCGGACGCCAACCATGGATGCGATCTTGAGACCGACCAGCAGGAAGACGAGGGCACCCAGAATTTGAAAACCGTACTCGATGCCGAATTGCACCAGCATGTCGGCGTATTTTGATACCGTATTCAATTGCTCGCTGACGGTGCCTTCGAGATTTTTATTCATGATGTTCCACCATCCGGTTATTTAGGTTCGACATGCACCGCGGTGCCGCTGGCGACCACGAACAGCATGCTTTTGCCATCACCGGAGATTTCATTATAGGCGAGATTGAGGCCGATCACCGCGTTGGCGCCGACCATCAGGGCCTCGCGCCGCATTTCAGTCAGGCAGGTTAGCCGGGCATCACGCAGGATTTTCTGGGATGACGATGAGCGGCCGCCGAAAATGTCGGTGATGGAGGCAAAGAAATCCTTGAACAGATTCATGCCAAATACACATTCGGCTGTCAGGACTTCAATCCGTTTGGTAACCCGGTATTCGGCCATGCCGTGTTCGGTCGTTAAAATGATGTCGGCTGCCAGTCGTTCAATGACGTCGTTCGGCAACTCGTCATACTGCTTGTTGTCGATCAGTTCCTGAATTTTTGCTTCGCTTTTGCCGAAAATACCGAACATGAAACGCTCCTGAGGTTTTGCTGCCCTGAGTATGCCACGGAATCCCGGTTAGGGAATACTCTCTCCACTAATCCATCCGGAATCGATGATCCGGCTTGTTCTACCGGGATTGATCGGACATGGTTTGCTGCCTGAAGTATGGAGTTTCCTGACGATGACCGTGCCTGCCCAATCCCCGAAACAGACCGTAGACGCCATGCTGAGCGAGGCAAAGATCGTCCAAACACCCTGTGGTGAGGGTCAGATGGTCTGGCAGGTTTGGGGCAAGCCAACGCAGCGGCCGCCCTTGGTCCTGCTGCACGGCGGATTCGGCTCATGGACGCACTGGATCGCCAATGTGCAGCGGCTGGCTGAAACGCGCCTGGTTGCCACATGCGATATGCCGGGACTTGGCGACAGCGCTTCGGCGCCAGGCGAGCTGACTCCGGATAATCTGGCGAAGCCGATCGCAGCGGGTTTGGACAACGTCATCGGTGCCAATACGCCTTTTGATCTGACCGGTTTCAGCTTCGGCGGACTGATCGGCTCGCGCGTCGCGCAAATGGTCGGGGAGCGGATGCTTAACTATATTGCCGTCGGTGCCAGCGGTTTTGAGGGGTTGCATGTCAGGGTGCTGGGCATTCGTGTCCCGGACGCTGACATGAGCGACGACGAGAAAAATCAGATTCATCGTGAGAATCTGCAAATCCTGATGCTGCATGATGCTGCGAAAATTGATGATCTCGCGATCTATACCCACCGCAAGAACGTCGCCCGTTCAAGGGTTAGATCCCGACCGATGTCGCTGGCCAATCATCTGGTCGAGGCACTGCCGGGGATCAAGGCGCGCCTTGGCGGCATCTGGGGTGTTCATGACGCCACAGGCGGTGGCCGGGAAGAAATTCTCAAGCGCCATGATATTTTCAAACAACACCAGCCTGATGCGCGGTTTGCCATCATCGAAGATGCTGGTCACTGGGTAATGTATGAAGACCCGGCCGGATTTGAAGCGGCGCTGCTGGAAATGCTGGACAGATGAGAGGGTTAACTTAAGGCACGCTTCAGCCGTGCCCAGTCAGCCTCCGAGCCCGGCAGTCCAAACCTGACCCGGTCCGGGTGCTGATCGAAAATACGCACCAGAATGCCGGCCTGACCGAGACGGGTATGGAGGGTTGCAACGTCACCACCGCGGGCCAGACGGTAAAGCTGCGTGCCGCCGATGATGTCGAGGCCTGCCGCCGTCAGCAACTGATCCAATCGGGCTGCATCCTCCGCCAGCCGGGCACGGGTGCCTGCGTGCCAGTCGACATCCGCGAACGCCGAGGCCCCGATCGCCAGTGCCGGTCCGCCAACCGGCCAACGGCCCAGTGCATCCGCAACGACATCGATATCCGCCGTCGTGCCGACAGCGAATCCCAGCCGTAGCCCGGCCAGACCGAAGAACTTGCCGAACGAACGCAGGACGAGAAGGCCGGGCTGTCCGGTCCCGGGTGTGACGGATATCTCGGGCATGACATCTGCAAACGCTTCATCGACGATCAGCAAGCCGTTCCGGGCCGCCTGTCGGGCTGCCAGCTCAAGCAGCCTGTCCGGCGCGATGACGCGACCGTCCGGATTGTTCGGATTGACGATGATCACGACATCCGCATCCGCCTTCCTGATATCATCGATGATATCGACGTTGTGGCCACTGGCGCGCCAGCGTGCCGCATGTTCCTCGTAGGTTGGGCCGATCACCTGCACATGGCACTGTGGGCGGGTTTCTGGCAGCCACTGGATCAGGGCCTGGGTGCCGGGCGCGATGGCCAGTGCTGCCGTATCGGGGATTTGGTAATAGCTGCGGGCGGCATCGGTCAGCCGCGCTTCATCAATCCTGGTCGGCAGACGTTGCCAGATGTCAGCGGGGATTTCCGGCACGGGGTAAGAGACGGGATTGATCCCCGTCGAAAGATCAAGCCAGCCTTCGGATGGTTCGCCGAAAGCCCGAACTGCCGCCGCGATATCGCCGCCGTGTCTGAGCTTATCAGTCATATAATACCGAGACTGAAGACAATCATCATCACGCCGGAAAGCAACAGAACCAGATAAACAACCCGGTCAAATCCGCTTTGTCCAAGGCGGCTATACAGCCGGCGACCGATCCAGACGCCGATCAGTGTGCCGGGCAGGGCAATCAGGGTCGCTATGCCGACTTCCTTGGTGATCAGGCCGCTGAGTGCTTGAGTGAACAGGGCAATGCAGAGAATGGTCAGGTTGAAGGCCTGAAAGATGCTGCGTTTTTCATCCTTGCCCCAGCCGCGCAAACTGGCCCAGATCGTCGCCGGTGCACCGGAAAGCCCGGCGATGCCACCAAGCACGCCGCCGATCATTCCGATCACGCAATCCGCTATGCGGCCACCGAAGGTGATGTTGAAGACCTTGCCGCTGGCAAGCATGAAGCCGCAAAAAAGCACGAGGAAACTGCCGATGAAAATCTTGAAGGCAATGACCGGGACGATCGGCAGCAACCATGTGCCGAAGGGCACGCCCAGAAGGCCACCAATGATGAACGGCATGACCCGTTTCCAGCTGATAGCATGCCATATCTGCGGCAGGGTTTGCACCTGACCGACGATGGAACAGATGACGACCATTGGCGAGGCGATCACCGGCGGCACGACATACAACCAGAATGTCAGCGCCGTCAGGCCGGTGCCGAACCCGGTCAGGCCATTGACCAGACCACCGGCAAGGCCGCCCAGCAGGATAATGATGTGATAGTCTTCCATACGCTGTGGCCTTGGTTGAAACGATTACAGTGTGATCCGGGTGCTCAGCGTTTGGCCAGTGCCTCGGCGTAGGCACGGATACTTTGTTCAAGGGTGCGGGTTTCGTCCAGCGTTTCGCGTGTTTCCTGGGCGAAGGGGGTCTCGCTCAAAAGCTCGAACACCCATGCCGCACCGTCGTGAAAGCCACCGCTGACGCCGGCTTCGCGGAACGTCTTGGCGATTTCTTCCATTTCGCCAACCCACCTGGCACTGTCGGCGGGCAGGAACGGCACCTTGCCCTGCATCGCTTTCAGGTTGGCTTGCTGCGAATGCTCGAATTCACCGAGCAACGGTGCCAGAAGGCCGTTGCGCTCAGCTGTCAACAGCAAGGCCGTCCATAATGTCCAGCTGCCCTTGGTCAGTGCCGCATAGACCATCTTCATTGCTGACGCCTGGCCGACCGTGTCGCCAAGCGAGATCACTTCGAAGCCCTTGCCGTGCAATGCCATCATGGGGGCGGTGTCGGGGCCGGACACATAAAATCGCGTGTTCTTGCTCTTGTTCGGAGCCAGCCCGATAATGCCTGAATCAATGTAGAGGGCACCGGCCTCTGCAATATGCGCGCCGACGGCGACCGAAGTTCCGGGCGAAATGGCATTGCAGTCAACAAAGACCGGTTTCTTGCCGGTGCGCTTCATGGCAGCGGCAACGTCCTCGGCCAGCTTCATCGCCGATGTCGGCGGCAGGATCGACAGGATCATGTCGGCTTCGCTGACCGTGGCATCCAGATCGCCGGCATCGCGCAGTTTTCCGGCTTCGGCCAGTTTGCGCGAGCGTTCAGAGCGTCCGCTCAGCGAGGTGATGACGTCGTATCCATGGTTGCGCAGCGTCAGGCCGACGCCGTGTCCCATATCGCCCGGCATCAGGACGGCGATGGTCTCAATACTCATGTCGTGGTCCTTTATGTTTTCAGACTATTTTTCAGGCAGCAAAACTTGTCAGTACTTCACCGGCATTGTCAGGGCTTTCGATGAGACCATCAGGGTCGGCAATCCTGGATCCGTTGATCCAGACCCCGTGGACACCGACGGCATCCGTGGTCAACCGGTGTGCGCCAGCCGGCAGATCGAAGATGCGCTTTTTGGCACCGCGCCCGACGGTTTCAGGGTCAAACAGCATCAGATCGGCGGCATAGCCTTCGCGGATCAGCCCGCGACCGGCAATGCCATAGATCGAAGCCGGTTTGCCCGTCAGCTCGTGCACGGCGTCGGCCATCGTCATTTTGCCCAGATCACGCGCCCAGTGGCCAAGCAGCCGCAGTCCGAACCCTGCATCGCAAAAGAACGTCAGGTGTGCACCGGCATCGGACAGCGCCACCGACGCCGCCGGATGCACCAGCATTTTACCGACCGCATCCTCGTCGGAATTCAACAGTACAGCGGTGAAAATGGTTTCCAGATCTTCGGCAATCGCGATGTCGAGCATCAGATCAAGCGGATCAACGCCCCGTTCTGCGGCCAGCTCAGCCATCGAGCGATGCTCGCAAGCCCGATAAGCCTCGGTTGCAGCCTCGGTGATTTCGATCTTGTTCCATTCGCCGTTGAACAGGCGCACGCCGGCCGGGGCGGCCAGCTCGTCCTTGACCGCCTGACGGAAACCCGGATCGGTAAGTCTGTCCTTGAGGGCGGCTGTGGAGAGCTTCATCAGCGGCTGCCAGACGTCGAAGCCTTCCAGCGGATATGCGGACTTCATCGTGAAGTCCATGGTCAGCGGGCAGCACGAGACCTGCCCCCAAAGTTCCTGTCCGCGCGCCGCGCGCTTCGGCGATACGCGCCAATTCGTCCAGTGTCCCGGTCGGCTTGGTTGAATTATGCAGCAGCGCCGCGATCATGATCGGCCGGCCAGTCTTTTCAGCCAGTTTTTCCAGATAAGCGACATCGGTGCGGTTGCCCTTGGTCAGCATGAAGATGCCGCGCCCTGATTTGGCCATGGCCTGCACCAGCGCCAGCAATTCGTCGTCGTCAGCCAGTCGGGACGGCATCGGCACACCGGCCCAGCCATTGTGCTGCGGCGCGGTTGATGTGGCGAAGCCGATCGCGCCCGCTGCCATGCCCTGCTCGACAATGGCGCACATCTGGCTGATCTCGTCAGGGGTTGCCGCCCGCTCCGTTGCGGCCGCGCCCATCACATAGGTGCGGATCGAGCTGTGACCGAGAAAACAGGCAACGTTCGGCACGACGCCCTTTTTGCTCAACATGGCGACGTATTCGGGGAAGGTTTCGAAATTCCAGTCGATCCCTTCACGCAGCGCATCCAGTGACATGCCCTCGACCTGGGTCAAATTCTTCATCACCAGATCGCGGTCGCGTTCCTTGCAAGGCGCGATGGTAAAGCCGCAGTTCCCCATGACAACGGTTGTGACACCGAGAGCCGGGGACGGGCTGACACCTGAATCCCAGGTGATCTGAGCGTCGAAATGGGTGTGCGTATCGATGATTCCGGGCATCAGGGCGAGCCCCTTGGCATCGACCTCGTCAGCGCCGTCGGCGGCGAGGGCTGTTCCGACCCGGGCGATCTTGCCGTTCTTGACCAGAACGTCCATGCCCGGCTGTGCTTCAGCGCCGGTGCCATCATAAAGGGCCGCATTGCGGATCACGAAATTCATGGTGTCTCCAGACGGGATTGTTAGCGGTTGGTTGCGGCAAGTTTAAATGCCGCCCGGCCATGGGTCACGTGATAATGGTTATTTCAGGAATTCGACTTCGATGAAGGTGCATTCGAAGTCATTGCCGTTTATGACGTCATGCTCGACGCCGACTTCGCGGAAATACGGGACACCGTTTTGCATAGGGGCGATCGTGCGCTGGTCCGTGCCGGTGTCGATTTCGAGCTGCCCGTCAAACAACGGTACAACCACATAATCATATGCGTGGCGATGCCACCCGGTATTGTCGCCACGATTTTTGAAACGCCATTCGGTGACCCGGGTACGGTCGTTTTCTATCAAGACTGTCGGCACTGCGTTGCCGTTTTTACCTGAACACATTATCGGCTTTCCTTATTGTTTGTCGGAGTGACCGAGATCCTTGCCGGGTGCGATGATGTCGCGGATCAGCTGTTTCAGTTCCTTGCTTTCCGGAAAGCGGCCTGCGGTTTTGCGGTCGAAGATCACCTTGCCGTCCGGTGTCTGCACGCGAAAGGTGCCGCCCTCGTCCGGGATCAGCGACAGTGCACCAAGATCGTCGCTGAATGTGAACAGCAGTTCCTGCGCCATCCATGTGGCCCTGAGCACGAAGCGGCAGGTACGGCAGTAATGGATTTCGATCACGGGTTTCGACATGGCTCGCTCCTCAATGGTGAGTTTCAAGCTTGGCCGCCAGCCGTGCTTTGCGTCAACGCCGTTTTGATCAGACCGAAGAAGACAGGCGGCATGGCGGTGCCTTCAAAACGCCAGCCGAGGTGTCCGCCGCAGCCGAGACACAAAGCCAAATTCCAGGCATAGCCCGGGAACCACGTATATTCTTCGGTCGGTATGCCTTCGCTTGCAGTACCCGGTGCTTCCCTGAAACAGGCAATTCGGAAAACCCGTCCGGCCGGATTGATAAAGACCCGCTCATGGCCGCCGACCTCAATGGCCCAACGCATCCGCGTCAGCAGATGGCCGCACTTTGCGCAATAAACAGCATCATCGGTGTCGGCCTCGGCCCGGGATTTCTTTTCGGCTTCGGGTGTTTTCTGGAGCATGGGGAATTATACCACAGTCCAAATTCGTTATTCCCGCGAAAGCGCGAATGACGGGACCGTATTATTTCTCAGCTTTCTTTTGGCCGATCTTGCTTTCTTCGCCACGCATAAGGCGGCGGATATTGTCTTTGTGGCGGATCACCGAAAGGACGGCGAGGCCGGCGGCCATCATCACGATGTGCTGATTGCCGGAGAACCATAAAGCGATGCCGGGAGAGGCTATGATCGCGAGAATCGAGGCCAGTGACGAAAAACGGAACATGCCGGCGACCAGAAGCCACACCGCGCACGTCAATATGCCGACCGGCCACGATACCATCAAAAGTGCGCCCAGCGTCGTTGCCACGCCCTTGCCGCCCTTGAACTTGAGCCAGATCGGGAAGTTATGTCCGACGACGGCGGCGAAGGCGGCGACGATGCCGGCCAGTTCACTGATTTGCATGAAGATCAGGGCCGCGACCGCGCCTTTGGAGGCGTCCAGGATCAGCGTCATGAAAGCCAGAAACTTGTGGCCGGTTCTGAGCACGTTGGTGGCGCCGATGTTGCCGGAACCGACGGTGCGAATGTCGATGCCGACCATGCGTGTCAGCACCAGCCCCCACGGGATAGAACCCAGCAGATAGCCAACAAGGGCGGCTATCGCGACCTGCATATTCGGATCAAGGTTTTCCATATGTTCAGTCGGCCACGAAAACAGTGCGTCCGTCAATCACCGTGCGTGACACAGTGCCTTGCATCAGGCGGCCATCGAACGGCGTGTTCTTGGATTTGCTGAGCAGTTTGTCGGCATCAACTTTCCAGCCTTGATCTAGATTGAAAATCACCAGATCGGCCGGGCGGCCCTGCGCCAGCTTGCCGGCGCGGAGTTTCATGAGATCGGCGGGGGCCGACGTCACGAAGCGAAGCGCATCCAGAACAGAAATATGGCCGTTGTGATAAAGCTCCAGCGTGACGGAGAGCAGGGTTTCCAGTCCGACGCCGCCCATTGCGGCTGCGGCAAACGGCAGGCGTTTGGATTCTTCGTCCTGCGGCGTGTGGTCGGACGCGATGCAGTCGATGGTACCGTCCTTGATGCCGTCGACGATGGCGCGCCGGTCGCTTTCAGCCCTGAGCGGCGGCGACAGCTTGGCAAACGTCCGGTAATCGCCGATGGCGACTTCGTTGAGCGCGAAATAGGGCGGTGCGGTATCACACGTCACGGGCAGGCCGCGGGCTTTCGCCTGTCTGATAGTTTCTACGGATTCAGCAGTCGAGATATGGGCGATATGCAGACGGCAGCCGGTCAACTCGACCAGACGGATGTCGCGTTCGATCATGATGATCTCGGCCTGGCGCGGGATGCCGGAAAGCCCGAGCCGCGTTGCCGTTTCACCCGCATTCATGGCACCGCCGGTAGCCAGGGACGGTTCTTCCGGATGCTGGCAGATCAGCAGATCGAAAGTGCGCGCATACATCATGGCGCGGCGCATGACCTGAGCATTGGCGACGGCATAGAAGCCGTCGGTGAAGGCCACGGCACCGGATTCCGCCAGCAGACCCAGTTCGGCAATTTCGTGGCCCTTGAGGCCCTTGGTGACGGCACCATAGGGATAAACCTTGGACAATCCCTGCGAAGCGCGCGCGGCGGGCGACGAATTCAACCACCGACATATCATCAATAACCGGATCGGTATTGGGCAGGCAGACCATGGAGGTGACGCCGCCCTTGGTCGCGGCGCGGCCGGCACTGGCAAAGGTTTCCTTGTAATCCTCGCCGGGCTCGCCCAGATGCACGCGCATGTCGATCAGGCCGGGGGCCAGACAAAGCCCCGCACAGTCGATGACGGTGACGCCTTCGAGCGCCAGATCAGCAGTTACTTTCGGGCCGACAGCCTTGATCAATTCGCCTTCGGTAAGGATGCCGCCAACCGCATCAAGGCCCGTAGCCGGGTCCAGAAGGCGTGCGCCGACGTAGGCGACCCGGCCCGGCATGCGATCGCCCTTAACCGCCATCAGAGGTTCCTCAAGGCTGTCTGTTCGAGATTGGAGGTGAGGATTTCCAGTGCTGCCATGCGCACAGCGACCCCCATCTCGACCTGTTCGTGAATGGCGCTGCGACCAAAATCGTCGGCAACTTCGCTGTCGATCTCGACGCCGCGGTTCATCGGCCCCGGATGCATGATCAACGCATTCGGCTTGGCCCCTTCGAGTTTTGCGTAATCGAGACCGAAGAAATGGAAGTATTCGCGCACCGACGGCAGATAGTTCCCGTCCATGCGTTCCTTCTGCAGCCGCAACATCATGACGATGTCGCAATCCTGAAGGCCTTCGCGCATGTCATAGAACACTTCGACGCCCATGTGCTCGATTCCGGTCGGGATCAGGGTTCGGGGCGCGATCAGCCGGACGCGGGCACCCATCGTCGTCAAAAGGTGGATGTTCGAGCGGGCAACACGGGAATGCAGGATGTCGCCGCAAATGGCGATCCGGAGGCCCTGGATCTTGCCGATGCGACGGCGGATCGTCAGGGCATCAAGCAGCGCCTGGGTCGGGTGTTCGTGCTGACCGTCGCCGGCGTTGATCACGGCGCAGTTCACTTTTTCCGACAGCAGTTTGACCGAACCGGATTCCGGATGCCTGACGACCAGAACGTCCGGATGCATGGCGTTCAGTGTCATTGCCGTATCGATCAGGGTCTCGCCCTTTTTGACCGAACTGGTCGCCACCGACATGTTGATGACGTCACCGCCGAGGCGCTTGCCGGCCAACTCGAACGAGGTTCGGGTGCGGGTCGAGTCTTCGAAAAACAGATTGATAATGGTGCGCCCGCTCAGCACCGCTTTTTTCTTGTCGGCCTGACGGTTCTGCTCGACGTAGCTCTCGGCACGGTCGAGAAGAGCAGTAATTTCAATTGGATTGAGACCCTCGATACCGAGGAGGTGTTTGTGGGGGTACCCGAATGGGTCAATCTCTGCGTTCATAGGCGCGCACTATATGTCCGGGAGGCCCTTTTCTGCAAGTGTCGTGATCAATGCCTTGATGGACGTGACGGCATGGCTTGCCGGGTGCGGATCGCGTAGTATGTTTCGGCTTATTCGATTCGCGGCGATGCGCCGGGGTTAGAGCACGGGAAGGCGTATGGAAGAGTATCTGAAGGCCCACGAAAGACTGGGCCGGCTCTTGAAAAAAGACATCGTATTCGTGGTCGGCGCGACGCGCTGGGGCACGTCATGGGTGCAACAATGCCTGGATACCCACCCGAAAATCCTCTGCAAGGGGGAAGGGCATTTCAGCGACAGCCTGTTTCCGGGGCTGGCCAAGCTGGTCGATCAATACAATCAGGATGCAGAGCGGATCGGAAACCGTATGCAGCTTGCCGGCCTGCCGGGCAATGCCGCCGGGTTCACTTTCGACGACGTTGAATATCTGATGCGGACGTCGGTGATGCTGATGTTCCAGCGCTGGCTGCCCGATGATGTCGATGACATTACCTGCATCGGCGAGAAAACACCCGAACACGTGCTGTCGCTGGAATTGCTCGACCGGCTGTTTCCGACCATGCGGATTGTGCACGTGGTGCGCGACGGCCGTGACGAAGCGTCGAGTGCGTGGGATTTCAATATGGGAATTTCAAAAGGCGAATTTCCGAGACGCTATCCGACCTTTGCCGACTTCGCCGAAACCTTCGCCCGCAACTGGTCGCGCTCGGTCGGGGCCGCCCGACGTTTCGGCAGGCTGAATCGGCGACGCTATTACCAGATCAGAGCCGAAGACCTGATCGAGGAACCGGCACCGATTGTGCGCCGGCTGTTCCGCTTCTGTGATGTCGAGGACCGCGAAGAGATTGTTCAGGCAGGCATCAAGCATGCCTATCAGATCGCGCCGCTGGATATCGATCCGGGGGTTTGGCACAAGCGCTTCGACGACGAGGCAACCAAACGCTTCCACCGTCAGTCGGGCGAACTTCTGAAACTGCTGAATTACACCGTCGCGGCCTGATTCTTAATGCTGGGCGTCAGTGGATCAGCGCCAGCAAGACCGGCAGCGTGATGATCGCGCCCAGATGCGTGGCGGTGACTATGGCTGCCATGACTTCCGGATCGCTGCCCATGCGCCTCGAAACCACGTAGGCGGTTGAGGAAGTCGGCAGGGCCGCGAAAATTACCGGCACCAGCAGGGCATAACCTTCCAGCCCGAACAGGGTGCCGAGCCCGAATGTCAGCGTAGGCTGCACCAGGAGCTTGCAGGCGCATGATGCAAGGACCGGTAGGCCCGCATCCTTGACCGCCGCAATCGACAGGGCGGCGCCGACGGCCATCAGACCCATCGGCAGGGCAGCACGGCTCAACAAATCAAGGGTCGGCCCGATTAACGGCGGCAAGCCCCAGCCGGTGGCGTTGAGCAAACCGCCGAGTAGGCAAGCCAGGATCAGCGGGTTTTTGATACTGTCCAGAGCAATGCCGCGCCACCCGCGTTGCCGGCCTTCACGGGGCAACCATTTCAGGTGTCCCCAGACACCCAGAAGATTAATCGTGATGGCGACCACGAACAGGGTGATGGCCAAAGCACCGGTGGCTTTGTCGCCGAGAATGCCAAGGACAACGGCGATCCCGACATAGGCATTTGGACGAAAGCCGCCCTGAAAAACGGCGACGAACCGTTGCGGCGAAAGGCCGAGTAGCTTCCGCAAGGGGATGGCTGCGAGCGCCGTCAGGGTAATGCCGGCAACGATGATGCCGGTTATCGGCAGGGCATCGGCCCAGTCGATGCGCGCTTCAGCGATCTTCATGAACAGCAAGGTTGGAAACAGGCCGTTGAAGGTAAGTTTTTCGATCAGCCGCCAGAAAGCGTCATCAAACCCGGCTTTCGCCTTCAGGAATACCCCAAAGCCGATAATCAGGAAGATCGGCACGATGGCCGAGAACACCTGTCCCATCAGCTGCGGCCCTGGATGCTGTCGAGCGCGCCCTGCAGGATGTAGCTGGCCGCCATCTTGTCGACCACGTCCTTGCGGCGCTTGCGATTCATGTCGGCTTCCATGGATCAGGATCTGCTCAATCGCTGCTGTAGACAGCCGTTCGTCCCAGAAAGCCAACGGCAATCCCAGTTGTGTTGAAAATTCATGGGCGAGGTCGCGGGTCGCCTGAGCAGCGCGGCCCTTCCGTGCCGTCCATGCTGACCGGCAGTCCGGCGAGCAGTCCGCCGACGTCTTCGGATTCAGCTAAAGCGCGCATTTCCGCCACGGTCGGTGCCAGTTTTCGGCCTCGGATAAGGGTTTTCACGGGACTGGCGATCATGAACATCGGATCGGAAATCGCCAGCCCGACGGTTTTGTCGCCGATATCCAGCCCCAACAGCCGCTTGCCTTTCGGCAAACTATCGATCAACGATTGTATCGTTGTGTGGATCAGGGGTCGGTTCATGGGCGGAGCATCGCTCACCTACTGGTATCAAACGAAAGACTTGGATATCATAGACTTAGGCGGATGACATGGAATATTCCATGTCTCACCAATCTGTCTGCGAGGGAATGAATGAACGCATTGCGTTGGCAAGATGACGGTAAGGGCCTTCGTCACATGATGACGGGCTTTGTTGTTATCGGCATGGTCGGCCTGATGGCTGCTGGTGCGCTGGCCGCGGACATGGATTTCATGGGAACTATGGTCACACCGGCGCCCGGACGGTATCTGGTGGAAAAAGATGCCAATGTCCGTGCTACGCCGGAAACCGAAGGGAAGCGCGTTTCCGGTGTCAGTGCAGGCGAGATCATCGAGGTTGTCGGTCGCGCCGGAAAAACCGCATGGCTGGCCGTAGTGCAAAAAGGCAAACCGCTCGGCTTCGTCTACGAGACGGTGCTGTCGCCGATCATCGACGGGGAAATCATCAACGATGTAACCGGGGAAATCCGGCTTGGCGCCAAGCATCGCTGCGGCTATCGGGTGCATTTCGTCGGTAAGGTTTCCAGTGATGCCGATACCACCAACCAGTCATTCCGGGCTGCCGATTACGAGGTCAATATCGTCTGCGAACGGAAAGGCACCCGGATCAGGTTCCCGGCCCAGATGTTCATGACCGAAGTGCCGTTTGACGGTTCCAATAAACGTCAGGTGTTTCAGATCAACGTCGACCTGCTAGATGGTGTGCACGGACTGCCGGACGTCTTTTCGACCATCACGATGTTCGATCTCGACAAGGGCGAAGTGCGCTTTGACAGCGTCAGTGAGAAAACCTATGCGCGCAAAACCGGCGCGGTGGATTCGTTGCCGGCAACGAATGTCGAGCGGGCGCTGGCATCAGCCCTTGAAATCGCCATGACCCGCTGGTCAGACAAGGCATGGGACGATATTTTCAAGCAGGCAATCTGAGGCTTGGGCGACTTGCTGATAATCGCGCTGACGACTTGCGGGTAAGCAAGGGCGATGTTAGTTTCCGCGCCTGTTTGATGCCAACCGGGACTTTCGGAGTTCTTTCATGTCGCTGTCCAAGGACGATGTCCGCAAGATCGCGTTTCTGGCGCGTATTCGCGTTGCAGAGGAACGTCTCGAGCCGCTTGCCGGTGAGTTGAACAATATCGTCGGCTGGGTCGAGCAGTTGGCCGAAGTCGACACCACAGGCGTTGCGCCAATGACCAGTGTTGTCGAGACGGAAACGCCGATGCGCCCCGATGTCGTCAATGACGGGGATATCGCTGACAAGGTGCTGGCCAATGCGCCGGACGGAGAGGGCGCGTTCTACGCCGTGCCGAAGGTGGTGGAATGAGCGATCTTCGTGATTGGACGATAGCGTCCGCCGCCGATGCGCTGGCCAAGGGCGATGTCTCGTCGGTTGAACTGACCGATGCGTTCATCGGTGCCATGGAAGCGGGCCGGACACTCAACGCCTTCATTACTGAAACGCCGGAGATCGCCCGTGATCGCGCCGCCAAATCGGACGCACGCCGCAAGGCCGGCGAAGCACGGGGGCCGATGGACGGTGTGCCGATCGGCATGAAGGATCTGTTCTGTACCGAAGGGGTCCGGACCACAGCGGCATCGCATATTCTCGAAAACTTTGTGCCCGCCTATGAAAGCACGGTCAGCGGAAATCTCCGCGATGCCGGTGCCGTGATGCTGGGCAAGACCAACCTGGATGAATTCGCCATGGATCGGGCTAACATCACATCCTATTTCGGCTCGGTGAAGAACCCGTGGACGCCCGTAGGCGCCAACGCCAATCTGGTGCCGGGCGGCTCGTCCGGCGGTTCCGTCGCGGCCATTTCGGGGGGGCTGGTCATCGCAGCGACCGGCACCGATACCGGTGGCTCGATCCGCCAGCCGGCCTCGTTCACCGGCCTTGTCGGCATGAAGCCGACCTATGGTCGTTGTTCGCGCTGGGGTGTGGTGGCGTTCGCATCAAGCCTCGATCAGGCCGGCCCGCTCACCCGCACGGTTGAGGATTCGGCGATCATGCTGCAGGCCATGGCCGGGCACGATCCGAAGGATTCGACTTCGCTGCCGTTGGCGCTGCCTGACTTCCGTGCCGCCTGTACACGCGATGTAAAAGGCCTCCGTGTCGGCATCCCCAGGGAATATACGCTGGACGGTATGCCTGCCGACATTCAGAAGCTCTGGGAGCAAGGGGCACAATGGTTCCGCGACATTGGTGCCGAGATCGTTGACGTATCGTTGCCGCACACCAAGTACGCATTGCCGACGTATTATATCGTCGCCCCGGCCGAAGCATCCTCCAACCTCGCACGCTATGACGGCGTGCGTTACGGGCTGCGCGTGCCGGGATCAAGCCTTGATGAAATGTATGAGCTGACCCGTGCCGAAGGCTTTGGTGCCGAAGTGCAGCGTCGTGTGCTGATTGGCACTTATGTGCTGTCAGCCGGTTATTACGATGCCTATTACGTCAAGGCACAGCAGGTCCGCACCCTGATCGCCGAGGATTTCCGAAAAGTCTTTGCCGACGTCGACGTGCTGCTGACACCTACGGCACCCAGCGCCGCATTTGCCGAAGGCGAGAAAATGGACGATCCCATCGCCATGTATCTGAACGACGTGTTCACGGTGCCGGCGTCGCTGGCCGGACTACCGGCGATTTCGGTGCCGGGCGGACTGGATGCGAACGGCCTGCCACTCGGCTTGCAACTGATCACTGGCGTCTGTCAGGAAGAAACCCTGTTCCGCGCCGCCAGTGCACTGGAAGCCGCCGCCGGTTTCTCTGCCAGCCCTGGAGCCGTATCATGAGCTACATCATCCAAGGTGACAGCGGTGATTGGGAGGTCGTTGTCGGCCTCGAAGTCCACGCCCAGGCAACCACCAACTCGAAACTGTTTTCGGGTGCACCGACGACATTCGGCGCGTCACCCAATGAGAATGTCTCGCTGGTCGATGCGGCCATGCCGGGCATGTTGCCGGTGATTAACGAAATGGCTATCGAGCAGGCAGTCAGGACCGGACTGGGCCTGCGCGCGCAGATCAATCGCACGTCGGTCTTTGAGCGTAAGAACTATTTCTATGCCGATCTGCCGCAGGGCTATCAGATCAGCCAGTACCTGCACCCGATTGTCGGTGAGGGTCTTGTGACGCTTGATCTTGCAGACGGCTCGACCCGCGACGTCGGGATCGAACGGTTGCATCTGGAACAGGATGCCGGCAAGTCCATGCACGATCAGGATCCGAAGCGTTCGATGATCGATCTGAACCGGGCCGGGGTCGTGCTGATGGAGATCGTCTCCAAGCCCGATATCCGCACGCCCGAAGAAGCCGGTGCGTATCTGAAAAAATTGCGCGCCATCCTGCGTTATCTCGGTACATGCGACGGAAATATGGAAGAAGGCTCGATGCGGGCCGACGTCAACGTCTCGGTGCGCCCGGTTGGCGAGACCGAATTGCGCACGCGGGTTGAGGTCAAGAACGTCAACTCGGTCCGCTTCGTCATGCAGGCCATCGAAATCGAGGCCGAGCGTCAGGTCACGGTCTGGGAAGAGGGGGGCGAAGTCAGGCAAGAAACCCGTCTGTTCGATCCGAACAAAGGCGAGACCCGGGCCATGCGTTCCAAGGAACTGGCCCACGATTACCGTTATTTCCCTGACCCCGATCTGCTGCCGGTCAAGCTCGAGGAAGATTTCATCGCCCGCATTCAGGCGAGCCTGCCGGAATTGCCGGACGACAAGAAGGATCGCTTCATCGCTGATCTCGGTCTGTCGGCCTACGACGCCGGGGTGCTGGTCGCCGACCGGGAAACAGCCGCCTATTTTGAAGAAGCGGCCGAGGGTCGCGATGCCAAGCAGGTCGCCAACTGGCTGACCACCAACCTGTTCGGTGCTCTGAACAAGATGGGGCTGGATATTGCCGGAAGCCCCGTTTCGGCGAAGCACCTGGGCGAGCTGGTCGGGCTGATGGAAGACGGAACGATTTCCGGCAAGATTGCCAAGGACGTGTTCGGCATCATGCTGGAAACTGCCAAAGCCCCCGGCGTCATCGTCGAGGAGCAGGGCCTGAAACAGATCACCGATACGGGCGCCATTGAGGCGATTGTCGATCAGGTGATCGCAGACAATCCCGATCAGGCCGACAACGTCCGCGCCGGCAACGACAAGGCCATCGGCTGGTTCGTCGGTCAGGTGATGAAGGCATCGCAGGGCAAGGCCAACCCGGGGCCAGGTCAACGCATTTTTAAAGCAGAAGCTGCTGGGCTGACCCCATCACCTGTCCTCTCCCCCATTTCATGAGGGAGACGGACTCTCGTATTAATGTCGGTTTCCACTCATCCCTCTCCCCCTTGCAGGGGGAGAGGTTAGGTGAGGGGGTATCCTGTAATGTTTTCACGTTTGGCAGCAAGCAGGGTGACGGCTACCCTCCGCTTATGACGACACCCATTCTTCCAGATCCGTTGGTTACGCTCGGCGATGACGGCACGCCCAGATCCGGCGTGTCCGGGGATATTTATTTCTCGACCGCGGGCGGCGTTGACGAAACGCATCATGTGTTTCTGGGCGGCATCGGTGCACCTGAAGTGTGGCAGGCCAGGAAAAATTTCCGCATTGCCGAATTGGGCTTTGGCACCGGCCTCAATTTTCTCGTGTCGTGGCAGGCGTGGAAGCGCACGGCTCCCAATGGTGCGCATCTGGATTATGTCTCGGTTGAAGGCTATCCGATTGATGCGGGTACGCTGGCCAGTATTTTGGCGAGCGTCCCCGAACTGGCAGCGGAAGCGGCAGCCCTGCTGGCGGCCTACCCGGCCCGCGTTGGCGGGGTGCATCGGCTTTTGCTGGATGGTGGCCGGGTCAGGTTGACGTTGTTGTATGGTGAAGTCGAGACGATGCTGGATGCCTTGACCGGCAGCGTTGATGCCTGGTTTCTGGATGGCTTCGCGCCCTCAAAGAATCAGGCGATGTGGACGGATATGGTGCTGTCGGCAGTTGCCAGATTAAGCGCGCCCGGTGCAAGACTGGCCACCTTCAGTGCTGCCGGTGCGGTGCGCCGGGGGCTGGCAGGAGTCGGCTTCAACGTCACCAAGCGCAAGGGGTTCGGGTATAAATGGGCCTGCGTTTCTGCTGTCTATGAAAGAATTGTCGGCCACGGCAAGACCATCGGCTGCCCGTGTTGCGGTTATCGGTGCCGGGATCGCCGGGGGTTGTCTGGCCCGCTCGCTGTCCGCACGTGGCTTTGAGGTGAGGCTGATTGATCGAGCGGCTGAGCCGGGAGCCGGCGCTTCGGGTAATCCGGTGGCGCTGCTGGCGCCGCGGCTGCCACGCGAACGCACACCCATGGGGCGACTGATGGCAGCGGCTTATCTGCATGCGGTCAGGTTCTATGACGGGCTGGCAGCAGAGCGGCGCATCGGTCTGGCTCGGCCCGCGTGGCGGCTTCACCATGGCCCGCAATGCCGATGAGGACGAAAGACAGGAACGTGCGGTGCAGGCGTTCGGCTGGCCCGATGATATCATGCGCCGGGTCAGTGCCGGGGAGGCTTCAAGACTCTGCGGCACGCAGGTGCCGAACGGCGGTTTATGGTTCGCCGCTGCAGGGGCCCTCAGCCCGCCGGCTCTTACCCGATATCTGGCCCGATATCTGGCCCGGCATCCGGCCCGGCATCCGGATTCTGCGGCCACGCATCTTCAGGCAGAGGTTGGAGCTATCAAAAAATCCGGACAGACCTGGCAGCTTATGGATAAGGCCGGATGTGAGATCGGTGAATTTGATGCGGTGGTGATGGCCGCCGGGATTGGTCTTTTGGATATGAAGACTGAATACCGCTGGCCGCTTCGCGCCAACCGCGGGCAGTTGGCGTATCTGCCCGAGATCCGCGGTGCTCCGGTAGTGCCAGTCACCTATGGAGGCTATCTGTCGCCGCCGGTGCCGCTTGGTAATGGGGATCGCGGCCATGTGCTCGGTGCGACCTATGGCGGGCGTGACGACGTGCCTGAAGAGGGTTGGCAGGAACTGAGTGACAAAGATAGTCAGCAGATGCTGGTCATGCTTGAGCAGAACCTGCCGTCGATCACAGCGGCACCACCGATCGGTGGCCGGGTGTCGCTCCGGGCAACGATCCGCGACTACATGCCGTTGGCGGGGCGGGTAGAAGATGGTCTTTATGTGCTGGGCGGGCTCGGCTCGCGCGGATTTCTGACAGCACCGTTGCTGGCGGAACTGGTCGCCGATCAGATCAGCGGTGCGCCCACATTACTAGAAGTGGATCTGGTCAGGGCGCTCGATCCGAATCGATTTGTCTAGTGTCTTTGAAACTTCACGCGTCATTTCCGCTTCGCGCACGCAGGGATGACGGCAATATAAATTCAAGACACCTTCGCCGCGCCGGCGTGATTGAACATGGTCTGAATCATCGCATGCAGTCCGTTGGAGCGGCTTGGGCTCAGGTGTTCATCAAGTCCGATCCCCTCAATGAATGACGGCGGCGTCGCCAGGATTTCCTCGGGCGTGCGGTCGGAATAGAGCCTGAGCAGAATGGCAATCAGCCCCGAGACGATGGCGGCATCTGATGCGGCATGAAACTTCAGGCGGCCATCAATGGTCTCCGGTTTCAGCCAGACCTGGGACTGGCAGCCTTTGACCTTGTAGACATCGTTCATCCATTCTTCCGGGAATGGCGGCAACTGTTTGCCGAGGTCGATGATGTGGCGATAGCGGTCCATCCAGTCATCAAGAAACTGAAATTCCTCGATCAATTCGGTTTGTACCTCTTCGATACTGGTCCGCTGGCTATCGTGACCGTCAGCCATTTTCGCTCCTTGCCGTCATAAATTGAACACTTCTAACCCCTTGTCTCCGCTAGATAAGCCGATCATTCAAGCTTTTCCAGTCCGATCAGGGTTGCAAGTGCATGTCTGGTCGCTATTTTAGGCACAGATGCCACCTACCGGCGGCATTCAATACAGGCAGCAGAGATATCTAGTGAAACGTCAAAAAAACACAGCGAAGTTCACGATCGGCGAACAAGTTCGTCACCGCATCTATGGTTTCAGAGGCGTGGTGTTTGATGTCGATCCGGAATTCAGCAACACCGATGAATGGTATCAATCAATCCCGGTCGAATCCCGGCCCCGGAAAGATCAGCCGTTCTATCACCTGTTTGCTGAATCAACCGAGCATTCGCCTTATGTCGCCTATGTCTCGGAGCAGAACCTTGTGCCCGATGAAGACGACGATCCGATCAGCCACCCCGAAATGATCGATTATTTCGAGGGGCAGGAAGATGGTCGCTATGTCCCCAGGATGCTGCTGAACTGATTGGCAAAAGCCGGCACGCCTGATTTATAACGGGTTATTGATAAAACAATTACTTAGTCCACTGCGAGAGCGTCATCGTCGACGATCTCGTATTGGCCGAGCCGTGCCCAAGCCAGTGCATGATCACGGCCGATAAAAGTGCCTCGCACATCGCAGACGTTGCAGGGGGAGTTATTTCGACTGGCTTGGCTCAGTTCCTTGCGCAACTCGAGCATGTTGTCAGATAGCCAAATATCGAGGAAATCGCTATCCGTCATGTTGCCAACAATTTTCTTCTTTCCCCAGTCATGCGAGCAGACCAGTACGTCACCCTGATAATCCATGAAAAACATGTAGCCCGGATAAAAACAGGTCTTTTCAAGTGATTTAGACAAAGATGGCCGCACGTATTCAGTGTTGTCCATCATCCCGCCACGGTTGCTCATGGTGATGCCGAAGTCCTGTTCGGGAGGTAAATAACGGTTCCTGATAACGTATTGTTCAGGGCTCAATCCGGCATTTTCGCACATCTGGCCAAGACGAACTTCGTCCTCGGGGCCATCGTAAACACTTATCAGCAGCGTTGACAGGCCGCAGTCAAAGAGTTTCCGCACGCGGCCAATGTTGAGCGGATCGCCATTTGATATCAACTCGATCTTGCTATCCGGCAGTAATCTGCGGGTGAGGGCGAGTTTCTCGAATATTTTCTTGTCGAGCATAGGCTCGACAAATCCAGAGTAGATCACCAGCCCGTCATAATCCAGTTGCGCGAGTTGCGAGAAAAGTTTTTCAAGCAGTGCCGGGTCGACGAATTCTTTGATATCTTCATAATCAGGGGCGCTGCGTGGGCAGAAGGAACATTTTCTATTGCAGGTGCCTGATTCGGAAATCTCCACGACGCCTGGTAACACGATCTGCTGTGTATGCGATTCAAGCGCCGCGTTTACCAGTCGGCGCTTGCGCGCGATATTCGGGTCAATAAATACCGGTGGAGGGATCTTGTTATCAGCCATAGATGCGAACCATAACGTCAATGCTTCGGAAAATTACCGAGATAAATAGTTCAAATGCAGCCTACCGCCGCACAATCGATTGAATGACAGATATTAAGCGATTGTGTCGAGGCCCGTGTCGATATTTGTGACCGAAAGCCAATCCGCAACCGATGCAATAGTAACTGCATGACACCTTCGCTGATGTAAAGGCATTCAGGTATATTTTTCCAGATAATCGCGCACTTCGAAGACAAGGTCCGGCTGCGGTTTGGTGAACTGCACGGCGAGCTGGTCGTCCCACTGGCGGACCACCTTGGCGTGACCGCGTAATTCCAGTTCTTCGCCATTCGGTTTCAGGATGACGTGGAATTCGAAATACTGATTGGCCTGAAGGGTGTCGTCGTAACTTGTGACGCGCATGCCGCCTTCCGACAGATCACCAAGCGGATAGGTCTCGCCGTAGATGCGAACCTGCTCTCCGTTGGTGGCGATACGATCATGCTCGCGCTGATTGTCGCCGTCTTTCTTTTTGCCAAATCCAAACATGGCCATATATTCTCACGACTTGCAGACCCTGTCCATTAGACGTTCAAGAAATGCCTCGCCCTTGCCGACTTGCTCTAAGGATATGAATTCGTTGGGTTTATGTGCCTGATCGATGCTGCCGGGGCCGCATACAACGCAGGGAATGCCACCGCGCTGCTGAAAAAGCCCGGCTTCGGTGCCAAATGCAACCTTGGCGTGGTCGTTCCGTCCCGCCAGTTGTTTGACGAAGGTGACGACTTCATCATCGACGTTCATGTTAAGGCCAGGCATGTCGTTGTAGCAGGTAATGTCGATGCCGGTTTCAGGATCGATGGCTTTCATTTCCGGCTCAAGCACGTCTTTTGCCACGCGCATGATCTCGGCTTCGATGGCATCGGGATCGTCGGTGCCTATATAGCGGAACTCGAACTGGATGCGGCAGTCTTTGGGGACGATGTTCAGGGCGGTACCGCCTTGAATGACGCCGGTGTGAACGGTGGTATGGGCAACGTCATACAATTTGTCGAACGGGCCATCGTTTTGCAGTTTACGGGCCATTGATTGCAGGTGCGAGATCAGACGCGCGGCGTATTCGATCGCGTTGACGCCTTGCGGGGCCAGACTGGAGTGCGCTTCCAGACCGTGCACATGGGCGGTGTAGCTGCGCTTGCCCTTGTGACCTGTGATTACCTGCATGCTGGTCGGCTCGCCGATAATTGCCATCCGCGGCTTGATCGGCAGGCCGTTGATCATGTCAATCATCGGCCGGACACCGACGCAGCCGACTTCCTCGTCATAGGAAAAAGCCAGATGCAGTGGAGTGTCGAGCCCGCGTTTGATGAATTCGGGTAGAGATGCCAGCACCAGTGCGATGAAGCTTTTCATATCCGACGTGCCGCGACCGAACAGTTTGGCTTCCCTTTCGACCACTGTGAAGGGATCGGACTTCCAGTTCTGGCCGTCGACCGGCACCACATCGGTATGTCCGGACAACATGACACCAGGCTTATCCGTCGGGCCGACGGTGGCATACAGGCTGGCTTTGGAACGGTCCTCGTTAGGAACCAGCGTGCTTTCGATGCCGAGATCGGATAGATACGTCTGGACGAAATTGATCAGATCCATGTTGGAATCCCGGCTGGTGGTATCGAACGACACCAGTTTCGAGATCATTTCCAGACTTGCGGGGGTCGGCATGGGTGGCTCCTTTAGCTTTCATCATAACGCATGGAAGCTTCCAAATTGACGTTTTGCGTCGGGTTTGCAAGGGTTTCATCGAGAGAAGGCCGAAACATGAATACGACTTATAACGCCAAGATTGCCGATGTGCTTGTCAAACGCCGGGCAGGGCAGTTTGCCTTTCTGCAGGGTCTTGTGCGCGTCAACACGACACGGGGTTCCGCCGGTTTGCTGAAATCGTCGGAAAAAGTTGCTGTGATGCTGGAAAAGCTCGGATTCGAGGTTGAGCGTCACGCCCCGGATAAAGAGATTTGCGCCGCGTCGGGTCGAAGCCCGATGCAAAATCTGGTGGTCCGTCACCGTTTCACGGACGGCCCGGTGCTGGCGCTGGTCAGCCACCTTGATACCGTGGAGGCAGGCCCGAACTGGACACATGATCCGCTGGCCGGCGATATCCGGGATGGTTTCCTGTATGGCCTTGGCGCGGTTTCCGGGAAAGGGCATCTGGCGGCGCAGGTTTTTGCCATTCTCGCCCTCAGGGATGCCGGTGTGTCGCTGCAAGGCAGTATCGAACTGCACATCAGTTTTGACGGAGAAACCGGCGGCGCGCTCGGCGCTAGATGGTTGCTTCAGGAAGATCGGGTCAAGCCGGATATGGTGATCGCCGGTGGCTCGGCGCATGCCGTTGCGACCCATTCCACCGGCACCATGACAATGGACGTCGAAGTGCGCGGTAAAACGGCCCCGAGCCATGCTCCCGCTCATGGGCAGGACGCCTTGGAAGCCGCCAGCCATGCGCTGGCCAGATTGTATCAGTTCCGTGGCGGCCTCAGGGGGCAGGTCTCGGCGATCCCGGGACTGGGATCCCCCAGCATGGTTATCGAGCGGATCTCCGGTAGCGCTGAAGCTGGCGGTGTGCCCGATCTCGTCAAATTTCATATCGACCGGCGCCTGCTACCGGAAGAAGACCCGGTGCAGGTGGAAAAGCAGCTGACCAATCTGATCGGCAGCACCATCGCCAAAATGCCAGGCGTGCGCTGCAGAATTCGTCGGACGTCGCTGATCCCGGCGATGGGGAACAATGACGCCAGCATCATCGTCCGAGACACGATCAATTCACGGCTCAAATCAAGGAGCGGTGCCGAGACGGTACAAACCGGTATGTCCTTTGACCACGAAGGGCGTCATTACGCCGCCGCCGGTATTCCGACAGTGATGTACGGGGCCGGACCACTTGATCCGATTGCTGCCGGGCTGCACGGGCCGGATGAGCAACTGGTTCTGGACGATGTCAGGCTTGGTACGGAAACGCTTGCACTTTCCGCCATCGATCTGTTTACCGACAGCTGAAAATCAATCGAGATCGAAGGCGTTCTTGTAATCAAGGATCAATGCCGGATCCTGATCTTCTTTTTTCAGAAAGCAGTTGCCGACTACAAGAACTTCGATCTCTGATCCCATGAAGCAGCGGAAGGCGTCTTCGGGCGTACATACGATCGGCTCACCGCGAACGTTGAAGCTGGTATTGACGAGAACAGGGCAGCCGGTGCGTTGCTTGAAGGCACTGATCAGCGCGTGATAGCGGGGATTCGATTCGGCATGCACGGTCTGGATGCGAGCTGAATAGTCGACATGGGTCACGGCCGGAATATCGGACCTGGGAACATTCAGCTTGTCGATACCGAACAGCGCGTTTTCGGCTTCGGTCATCTGCCGGCGCTTGCCTGCGTCAACCGGTGCAACCATCAGCATGTAAGGGCTATCGGCGTCGATCTCGAACCACTCAGCGACATCTTCGCGTAAGACCGAAGGTGCGAACGGGCGGAAGCTTTCACGGTATTTGACCCTGAGGTTAAGGGTTTTCTGCATATCCGCTGAGCGCGGGTCGGCGATGATCGAGCGTGCACCAAGCGCTCGCGGGCCAAATTCCATTCGTCCCTGAAACCAGCCGACAGCTTTGCCATCTGCCAGCGCATCCGCCGTATCGGCTATTACGGTCTCATCGTCGAGGGTTGTGAATTTGGCGCCGGCGGCCTTGAGGCGCGCTTCGGTATCCGCGGTCGGATAGGACGGGCCAAGATAAGAGCCCTTCATGCCATCCATCCCGTCGCTCAGAACCCGGGGCTGTTGCTGATACAGATGATAGGCATTCAGGGCTGCCCCCAATGCGCCGCCGGCATCACCGGCAGCGGGCTGCACCCAGACGTTTTTGAATGCGCCATCGCGGAGAACTTTGCCGTTGGCGACACAATTCAGGGCAACACCACCGGCAAGGCATAAGTTATCGATGTCGAATTCCTTGGCCAACGCACGGGTCAGTCGCAGCACGACTTCTTCGGTGACAGCCTGAACGGATGCAGCCAGGTCCATATGCCGCTGGGTCAGCATTTCGCCTTCGCGGCGTGGCGGGCCGCCGAACAGCGCGTCGAACTTCTTGTTGGTCATGGTCAGGCCGGTGCAATAATCGAAATAGCGCTGATCCAGCCGGAACGAGCCATCCTCCTTCACATCGATGATCTTTTCCATGATCAGGTCTTTGAAGGCAGGCTCACCATAAGGGGCCAATCCCATGACCTTGTACTCGCCGGAATTGACCTTGAAACCGGTGTAATAGGTGAGCGCCGAATACAGCAATCCGATGGAATGGGGAAAATGGATTTCCCGAACCATCTTGAGATCTGCACCGTCACCGATGGCAACCGATGTGGTGGCCCATTCGCCGACACCGTCCATGATCAGGACCACGGCCTTTTCGAACGGGGATGGGAAAAAGGCCGAAGCCGCATGGCTCTGATGATGTTCTGAAAACAGCAGTTTGTTCTGCCAGTCGAAATCGGCATCGAATGCCTTGAATTTCTTGCTGAGCAGATCCTTCTGGAACAACTTTTCCTTGAGCCAGATCGGGATCGCCATTCTGAAGGAACGGAACCCGTGCGGGGCGAAAGCCAGATAGGTTTCCAAAAGCCGTTCGAATTTCAAAAACGGCTTGTCGTAAAAAGCGACGAAATCGATATCGGCCAGCGAGATGCCGGCTTCATCCAGACAGTAACGGATGGCACTTTCCGGAAAACGGTCATCGTGTTTTTTCCGGGTGAACCGCTCTTCCTGGGCTGCCGCGATAACAACGCCGTCTTCGATCAGTGCAGCGGCGCTGTCATGGTAAAAGGCGGAAATGCCAAGAATGCGCAATGCCGGTCCGCCTCAGAAAATGGTGTAGATGAAGGGTGCGACAGCGGTGCCGTGACTGAGAACCAGCAGGCCGCCAAAAATCGCCATCATGATCAGGATGGGCAGCAGCCAGAATTTCTTCCGTGCCCTGAGAAAATGCCAAAGCTCTGCAATAAAGGCCATTGTTGTTCCCTAGAATTGTCTTTTCATGGATTCCGGTTCCGGCCCAGGCGGGTCCCGTTCGATCCAGTACGATTTCGCCTCGGCATCGAACGCGCGATTGAGCGGATCTTTGCCGCAAAGTTTCATCAGCAGGCCTGTCGGCACCATTGTGCTGTAGTACAGGAGGGCCATCACCACCGGATTAACAATCTTGTACAATAGCAATCCGAACTTGAACCAAAGGAGATTCAACGGGCGTAACAGCGGCTTTGCAAAGAAGGCGGCCAACAGAAAACAGGCGGCAATGCCGAGGGACCACACACGGACAGCATCCCCGTCGATCAAGGGGAATACCGCGATGATTACAAAGACGACGGCGAAGACGAGACCGAAGCTTTTTTCAGAGCCGATCTGCACATCGTCATCACGTTTCAGGGTTTCATGCATCAATACGGTCCTAAAGCCAGTCGGTTGCTAGAGAGTTAGCCGATAGGGCTTGGAATGGCCAGAAAATCATGGTCCGGCTTGTTGGTTATTCGCCAAATCAACAAGTGCGCCCTTCAGCCATTCTGCCGGGTTAGCCGGAGCGTCTGCTTCTCGCATGATGGCCAAACCGAACGGCATTAACGGGCCGGTCCGTGTAAACGTCAACGCATCGACGAACTGCTTGACGCCGTAAGAGGGTGAAAATTCGGCAGAACCAATTTCACCCTGCCAATTTTCCGGATCGGAAACGACGATGATAAAGGCGCCACTGTCTGCTGTAATCTGCCACATTCCCTGTGTTTCTTGCTGGATACGGCAACCCGGGGCAAGGGTAAACGGGATGCGGACGCTGTGCGAGCCATGCCCTTCAAAATGATCGGTGACGATCAGCCGGTGCATGTTTTTTTCAAGCTTGATGCTGCGTACAGGTGTGACCGGCTGTTCCAGTCGCTGATAACCGCTGTGCGACGCAATCAGAAGATCAGCCTCGTCAGACGTGTTCCAGTGACGAACGTCCGGCACGGCATCATTCTCCAGATACCAGAGCCAATCGTTACGGGGGATGCGGTTGATCTCCTGATCGTCGATCATCGGTGTATTATGGACGGCTGTTCCCCTGAAACGGTTCCTGGCCCGCCAGTCAGATGTGTAGACGTAGCATCCGGGATCGATGATGAGTGTCTGGCCCCGGAGGCATGCCTCAAACGACAGGCAATCGTTATGCCCATGCCCGCCACGTCCTGCCATGCCGACAGGGCCGGCATCGATGAAGATAGTGCTGTCTTGGCTACGCATGATATGCACGCCGCTGTCGGGGAACGCGGCGGAGCGTGCCTCAGGCAACGTCACGACAGGGCTATTGCCGACGCCAAGCCACCACAAGGCTTCATCGTGGTTTGGCCGGGTTTGCGGCTGTTGCAGCGTGATTAATAGTTCGACCAGATATCGATGGTCGTTGAGTGCCTGCGTGCCGAGGGGGAGCGCGCGCCCGTCATCGGCGTCACCCCAGACCGGAACGGTGCCGTCCGGCATCGTTGCCGCATTGGTAAAGTCAGCCATGCTGACAAGTCGTGCCATGTAGGCCGGCTCGACCATCAAGCCGACGTTTCTTCGGGCAAGAGCCGGTAACAGAAATAATTCGGCGACCAGTCGATGATAGGGGAGGGAAGCTTCGAAATTCACACCGTCAGGAGATACCTGCTTCGGCAGCTCTTCACCGAGTAATCGCCATGACCGTTCGACCCAGCGCTGTGAAATACCCTGCCCGCCGAGGGCAACGCCGATGATCGTCAGGCCCGCGAGATCACTGGTCAGATGGTTGCCATTGATGTCGGCGTATTCAAGGTTCATGTCTATGAATTTGGCATGCAGAATTAAGGATTTGACCAGACGTTCAAGAAAATCGGCGTCACGCCATGCTGGGCTGCTTTTGCAGGCGTGAAACAGCCAGATCATCGACATCGCCCGTAATGCCACATCCATGGCACACATCCAGTTCGGACCGCGGCCGACCGGATTTGAAATCATCCAGTCTTCTATGATCGCACGGCTAAAGACAGCGTGCGCTTCGTCACCTTCCAGCAGATAGCTCTGACCAACCGGGAGTAGCCATTGCAGACGCGACAATTCCCATGGAACTTTGATGTCCGATGGCTTGCCAAGACTGTTCACCGGTAGTTGCCGGGATGGCTGCATTGACCAATGGGTGCCGGTCTTGAAGTCCAGCGTCCAGTCAACGGGGGTGCCGAGTGTAAATGGACCCGAACCCAGAAGATCAACTTCGCGGCGCATGGCGGACTGGGCACGATGCTGTATCACGTTTTGTGCTTCAGAACTGAGGGCTGTGCGAAGCGCAGCGGGATCGCTCAGTCCCGGGAACGGGTTGGCTCTGCGCATTGTGGCGATGAGGGCATCGAAACTTTTGTGATCCAGCGCCGCTGCCATCGATGATGCGCCAAGCCAGCGTTGCCAACCAGGCAGAACCTTGTCGGAACGGCGGGCTTTGAGCTTGCGGAGCAACCAATACCCGATCGATTTAGGAGACGCCTTGCTTCCCCGTATGATGAAATTGATCAGGTTATTCATTCTAGTGCCTAAGCTGCCAGATCTTGATCAATCCACTGATCATGCCAGGCGGTCAGGTTGAGTAGCACCCAAAGATGCAGTGCGTTGTTCTGACGCCCTGAACGATGATCATCAAAAGCACGGCGGATCGCTGCAGCGTTCAGCGGACCATTCCTGGTGAGTGCGGAATTCAACACCATGGATTCAGCCTCGGCGCCGAAATCTTCGCGCAACCATTCAGCCGCTGGCGCGGCAAAGCCCATCTTTTTACGATCTATGATCTCGTCGGGGATGACACCACGCAGCGCATGTTTCAGGAGATGCTTGGTTTTGTACCCGTCGATTTTCAGATCACGCGGAATGTCCATCGTCAGTTCGACCAGTTGATGATCAAGGAACGGTACCCGTGCTTCAATCGACGTCGACATGGTGATTTTATCGACGCGCATCAACAGCAATTCCGGTAGGCGCAGGCGAAACTCGGCGTGAATCATTTTTGTCAGAACGTCGGCACTGGCGTTGCTGTCATTAACGGCCTTGGCGAAAGCATCGATAATGGTACCACTATCTTGCGATCCGGCACCGTCCAGAGACAGCCCTTCAACGCCGACATCAATGTCGGTCGGATCAGGGGCAATGCCTGATGCGTTGAGGTATTTCTCGACATGGATGGCCCAGAACGCGTTTGAGCCGCCGTAGAACAACTCGTGGCCAAGATTGACACGGCGACTGATTTCATAGGCCTGCTCGAATACAGAGCGGCGCCCCGGCATGGCGCGGGCCATCGCGCCCAGCAGAGGCGAGGCCGCCCCCAGCATACATCTGAGTGCCCCTGATCCCATTCGGTCGTGCAGCTTCAGATATTTCATATAGCTGTCGTACCCGGCGAACTGCTCGTCCGAGCCTTCGCCGACCTGGACGACGGTGACACCGCTGTCCTTGGCCAGTTTGGAAACAAAATAGAGCGGCACACACACCCAGTCGGATATGGGCTCATCCTGGGACACGATCAGATTGTCCAGATAACCGCGCATGTCAGCGCCGTTGACGCGAATCTCGTGATGGTCTGTATTGAAATGCCGGGCCACCTTTTCCGCGTAATCCAGTTCATTCAAATGCGTATGGTCGGAAAAGCCGATAGTGAACGTCTTGATCGGCTGGCTGGAAATCCGGCTCATCAGCGCGACATTGGCTGATGAATCGATGCCGCCGGAAAGAAAAACCCCGAACGGCACATCTGACATCATACGGCGATCGATGGCGACTTCGAGCCGGCGAAGAATCTCCTTGGAAAAGAAATCCCGTGTTGCGGTCGGAGACAGGCCGGCGATCTCGTCGGCAACCCCGGACTGGCCGGGCAGGGCATCCCAATAGCGTCTGGCGCGGGCGCTGCCGTCGGCCTCGATTTCCATGATATGACCCGCCGGCAGTTTGAAGATGCCGCGAAACATGGTCAACGGGGCCGGCGATACCATAAAGCTAAGGTAATGAGCGATGGCCGTGCCGTTGACGGCGCGGGGTACCGCCGGGTCAGAGAGGATGGCTTTGATCTCTGATCCGAAGATAAAGCGGCCGCCGGCGCGGGTGAAATAGGTCGGTTTGATGCCGACCCGGTCGCGGACGATGGTCAGACGCTTTTTGCGGATATCCCAGATGGCAAAAGCGAACATGCCGATCAGGCGGCCGACCAGACCATCGATCCCCCAATGTTTGTAACCATGCACGAGGACTTCGGTGTCCGAGTGATCGGTGCGAAAATGATACCCGGCAGCCTCGAGTTCTTTTCTGAGTACCAGATGATTGTAGATTTCGCCGTTGAATGTCAGCTGCACGCTGCCCTCGGCATCGGTCATCGGCTGTTTCGCATCGTCGCTGAGATCAACTATGGCGAGGCGCCGGTGCGCGAGACCAATTTTGCGATCTTCAGAAAGCCATACGCCACTGCCATCAGGCCCGCGATGCGGCATGGCGTCGTTCAGGCGGGCCAATTCTTCCTCCACCACCTGGGAAGAAGATGAAAATGCCAGTATCCCTGCAATGCCGCACATGTGTAAAAACAACGAACCTATTTAGAATTTGCAATTGAAGAATTTCAGATTGTACCTCAATACCCGATAAGCAAGATTAGAGGAAGTGGGAATGCTTCATTTCTAATATCCGATTGCTTATTATATGGTGCTAATTCTGTGTTTTGAATTTGAATTAGTGCAGAGTTGCCTGTTGGTATCATTGAGCATCCCGGTTCAGGGATGCATGGATTATGGATATTTTTATATGTCCTAGTGGGGCCGATGCCAATCTGCGCTGTCAATAAGGCAACAGCATTTCGATCATTTATATATGGCGTTAGAAGGGGGGTTGCATGAAAATGTCGAAAACGGAGTTGGAGCGGACTTAAATTCAGTTAACCGTGGTTTAAATTTGACCTCAATTTGTATTTATAACGCGGACAAAGAGGTTAAAGTCACTATTCATAAGCTAAGCGTTGCATGCTGAGCTTATTGCATCTTAGTGTTACCAAAAATTAAAGTGTGGCGATTCGCGCGCATTTTTAAATCTTCTAGAAAATTGTAGAGGTTGCATTGGACATTTCCGGTAAAAATTTTGTTGTAATAGGTGGAGCTGGATTAATCGGTTCACACACCATCGACCATCTTCTCAAGGAAGATATCGGATCAATCCGTATTTTTGACAATTTTACTCGGGGTTCGGTCGATAATATTAATGAGGCCCTTAAGGATTCGCGAGTAAGTATTTTCGAGGCTGGGGGTGATATTTGTCAGACGGATATTTTAAATAAAGCACTCGAAGGAGCCGATGGAGTTTTTCACTTTGCCGCTTTATGGTTGCTGCAATGCCATGAGTATCCACGAGCAGCCTTTGATGTGAATATTAACGGCACGTTCAATGTACTAGAAGCTTGCGTTAATCAGGGTGTAAAGCGATTGGTATATTCATCTTCTGCTTCCGTTTACGGTGATGCCGTTGAAGAACCGATGACGGAAGAACACCCATTTAATAATACTAATTTTTATGGCGCGACTAAAGTTGCAGGTGAGCAAATGTGCAGAGCATTTCATCACCGATACGATCTGAATTTTACTGGCCTTAGGTACATGAATGTGTACGGTCCCCGGCAGGATTATCGAGGTGCTTATGTCGCGGTAATTATGAAAATGCTGGATCGCATGGATAATGGTGAGCCACTTGTTATCTATGGCGATGGTAGTCAGGCATATGATTTCGTATTTGTTGGTGACTGTGGTTGGGCGAACGTTTGTGCCATGAAATCGCAAGTGACAGATAAATTTTACAATGTTGGAACAGGACATCGGACGACAATCAGGCAACTGGCGGAGTTACTCCTTGATATAACGGGGGCAGATGTCGGCATTCGATATGAACCTGAGGGCCAGACGTTCGTTAAAAACCGTATAGGGGCAACCGGGAATGCGAAGAGGGATCTCGGATTTTCTGCTACTGCAAATTTACGTGACGGGTTGCTTGCATTGATAGATTGGCGGAAGAGAGATCAAAAATATCAGCGATTAAAACACGGAAAGAAGTGATGGCTGAACTATGAGTTTTGCATTTTCGCCTCATTCTTTGTGATTTCTGTAAGCACCTTAGCTCAGATTTATATTTAGCAATCCCACTTGCTTCCATAACGCAAAGCTGAATGATTGCCCTAATAATAGGAAAGCAAACTGTTTAGATGTGTGGAATTGCAGGACTCATTGATAAAGATATTGCGCGAGTGCCAAGTACGCTGAATGCTATGGGGCTGTCGATTGCGCATCGTGGGCCGGATGGCAGTGGTGAGTATATCGACGGCTCAGTTGGAATAGCACATCGCCGTTTAGCAATTAACGATCTGTCAGAAGCGGCTACTCAACCGATGCTGACCGAGGATGGTCGATTTGCTATATCGTATAATGGAGAGATCTATAATTTTAATGAAGTCAAAGCCGAGCTTGAAGCCAAAGGGCATCAATTTCGATCTCGTTCAGACACGGAAGTAGTTTTAAAAAGTTACGTCGAGTGGGGCCGTGAGAGCATCAAGAAGTTTAATGGCATGTTTGCCTTTGCCATATATGACAAGAAAGAACGCCAAATCTTCCTCGCCCGAGATCGTTATGGAATAAAACCGCTTTATTATTTTAAATCTGATAATTGTTTTGTATTTGCCTCTGAGATTAAGGCGTTGCTCGTACACCGTCGCATTGATCCCGAAATAGATCGAGAAGGATTACTCGAGTATTTCACATTCCAGAATTTTTTTTCATCCCGGACAATCATTAAGAACGTCAATATCTTGCCGGCGGGTTGTATGATGAGTGTGAATGCAGACTCTCCAGGAGAAGCGGAGCCCCGTCAATATTGGGATTTTTCATTTCAAGAACCGAGCAAGTTTGGTTCTGAAGATGATTATCTGGAAGAACTGGATAGTATTTTTACACGTGCCGTGAACCGACACCTTTTGAGTGATGTCGAAATTGGGGGATATCTAAGTGGTGGCATGGATTCTGGCGCAATTACTCGGATTGCTGCTAACAGCATACCTAACTTGAAAACATTCACATGTGGGTTTGATATGACGTCCGCTACAGGGATCGAGATTGGTTTTGATGAGCGAGCCGCCGCGGAGCGCATGTCTTATCTGTTTGGTACCGAGCAATATGAGATTGTCCTGAAGTCCGGTGATATGGAGCGGGTCATTCCACGTTTGACACGCGCACTTGAAGAGCCCCGTGTTGGGCAAAGTTACCCTAACTATTATATAGCAGGTTTAGCGTCTAAGTTTGTTAAAGTTGCATTGTCGGGAGTTGGCGGTGATGAAATGTTTGGCGGATATCCATGGCGTTACTATAGGACCGTTAGCAGTAATAGTTTTGATGATTATATCGATAATTATTATAAATCCTGGCAGCGTTTGATTCCAAACGAAGCAATTGCACGAGTTTTTAAGCCGATATGGAGTGAAGTCAAACACGTATGGACCCGTGATATTTTCCGCAGTGTTTTTCATGCACATGCGGATAGATTGACTAGGCCAGAGGACTACATAAACCACTCTTTATATTTTGAAGCTAAAACATTTTTGCACGGATTGCTGGTTGTTGAAGATAAATTGAGCATGGCGCATGGGTTGGAAGTGCGTGTGCCATTTTTGGATAATGAACTCGTTGATTTCGCCATGCGGCTGCCAACGCGCTTCAAGTTAAGAGACTTGGATCACGTCATTCAAATGAACGAAAATGAGCCGGCCATGAAAACGGCAAAATATTTTCAAAAAACTAATGATGGAAAATTGCTGTTACGCAAACTCATGCGTCGACACGTTCCGGCAGAAATAGTAGACCGCGATAAGCAGGGGTTTTCTGGTCCGGACGCATCTTGGTTCAAGGGTGAAAGCATAGAATATGTCCAGCGACGCCTTCTGACAAAAGACGCAAAGATTTACGATTATTTTGATTTTGACGCTGTAGCAGATCTTATCAATGACCATCTCAGTGGGCGTGTGAATCGGAGATTGCTTATTTGGTCTTTGTTGAATTTCGAGGAAATTTGCTGCGCTATTAGTGATGGCACTTTTGTCGATAACACACATTAAACGATTGAGCTTACCGTCGATATCCGGCTAGTTGCTATAGTTTGACCCTCCTAAAATGAACTCAGGAAAGTCCACCAGTTGAAGATCATTATTAATCTGTTGAACCCTGTAGCCAATGCACAGGCATTCCGAGAGGCGGTAGGAATGATTGTGTCGAATCGGAAGATTGTCTTGGCCATGGCTCGGAATGACATTTCTGGTCGGTATTTGGGACAAGTACTGGGGTCAATATGGTTGTTTGTACATCCGATTTTTATGATGGCGCTCTGGGTATTCATTTTCTCGGTCGTATTTAAAGCGAAGGTAAGTGATTCACACGATTTGCCATTGGATTATGTGACATATCTGTTAGCGGGTTTGGTGCCGTGGTTGAGCTTCCAGGACGTGATGGCCAGGTCTTCCACGCAGATAATTGCTAATGGTGCCTTAATTCGCCAAGGGTTAGTGATGCCGATCGTTTTGCCCGTGAAATCGATTTTTGGTGCGCTGTTAACGCAACTTATCATGTTGATGATTCTGTGCTGCTATGTACTCATCAAGCACGGGGTATTACCTTGGACTTATCTTCTGATCCCATTTCTAATTGTATTTCAAGTTGTTGCGATGATTGGCGTGGCTTTCCTCCTGTCTTCAATCACCGTATTTGTTCGCGACGTAAAGGATGTGATTGGACTCTTCGTTGTTGCGGGTCCCTTCATGATGCCGTTGTTTTATTTTCCTGAATGGGTGCCGGAGGCATTCAGGCCAATATTGTATTTGAATCCATTTAGTTATTTAATTTGGTGCTATCAGGACTTGCTGTTTTTCGGTGAATTTAGGCACTGGGAAGCATGGGGTGTTTTTGGAGTTGGTGCTGTCGTGGTTTTTTGCTTGGGATATCGCGTATTTAGAAAGTTACAAAATCTGTTTGGGAACTTCCTATAATATGGCCGGATCAAATGACGTACTATTGAAAGTTGATAACCTGTCGAAGGTTTTCCCTATTTACAGGAGACCAATCGACCTGCTCAGCGAAACCCTAACGAATAAAAAGCGCCATGAGGACTACTGGGCACTAAGGGAGATATCCTTTGAACTCAGGAAAGGGGATATCATGGCACTCGTTGGTGCGAACGGCGCGGGTAAAAGCACTCTTGTTAAAATTCTTGCTGGCACATTGTCCAAAACCGCAGGTAACGTTCAGATCAACGGTAGCGTGTCTGCAATCATCGAGTTAGGCACAAGTTTTCAGGATGAAATGACTGGAAGGGAAAATATCAGAACTGCCCTTTTATTCGCGGGGGTATCTGAGCAAAACGTATCGGCTAAAATGGACTGGATCATTGACTTTAGCGGTTTGGAACCTGTTATCGATAATGTGTTTAGAACATATTCTTCTGGAATGCAGGCGAGATTGACCTTTGCAGCGGCGGCAGCGAGCGATGGTGATCTTCTGATCATTGATGAGGCGTTAGCTGCAGGAGACGCATCATTTGTCGAAAAATCTCTTTCCCATGTTGAGAAGATGTGTGCACGCGATGGCACAGCGGCAATCTTGGTATCTCATTCAATGCCCACGCTTACACGGCTCTGTAACTGCGGTATGTATCTAAAGAAAGGGGAGAGCGTCTTCCAGGGAGATATTATCGATATTGCGCGTGAATATGAGACTGTCATGCTGCAACAAGACGAAGACTTACTGTTGGCGCGACGTGAGGTTGACGGAGATGGAAGTCATGTCGCATCAAGTCACAATTTTAAAATTACTGGTGTCGATTTATTTTGCAACGGAGCGCCTGCTGACATGCTTATTGTTGGAGGGGACTGCGAAATCCATATCAAGTATGTAAGTCAGATTAGAATCGATGACGCATTTTTTATTGTTGAAGTATATGCTAGAGACACGGGCCGACATGTTACATCACTATCTAACCTTATGTGTCGGAGTGGCGATCTTCGCAAACGATCTTCAACACGTATCGACATTGAAGATGGTGCCGGTACGGTTGCTCTCCGGTTGAATCCGTTACTCCTTGGCAGTGGTGGATATTTCTGCCATATCATTATCTGCAATAGTGATACAAAGAAGCGAAATGCTTGGACATTCGCTGAAACGTTATATCACTTCAGGTATGCATTTAATTTTCGCGTTCGCCACGAAGATGCACGATCATTCGAGCGCACAATGACCGTGGAAAGCCCTCTTGAAATGCGAACAATCTGAGCAGATTTATTGGACTTCGAATCATGATCGATTACATCCTGATCTCTTCTCGAGTGTCAAAGTTCAAGCGCGTTATTGAATGGGCCGAGCGCCAGGCAGCTATCGTTGTTGGTGGTAATTCGATTGCTGATTGTTTGTCGAAGGTTAAGACGACTAGCGAAAGCGCACCCAAAAATGTACTCTGGGTCGACTATCCTGTTGTAGAAGATCGTGATTCTCAGACACTTGACAGCTTTTGCGCCGATGCTTTGTTGAGAAACCACTCCACGTATTATGCCCCTCGCCCAAATGACTATGTTTGGGTTGAAAATGCTGCTCTGGCATACTTCTCTTTTACTCCGAAGAGAGAACAAGGAAAGCCGAGCATTTCAGACCGTGTGATGTATCGAATCAACAGGTACCTGTTTAATAAAGAAGACGAAGGGAAAAGTGTATCTGCTCTAGGAGGAGCTGCGCGAACGGTAACGCAAGCAGCCGATCAATCCGAGGGACCATTTAGTGACAGTTTGAAACTGAATGGTGAAGATGCAATGCCGCCAACATTGCAGCCTGTTATTCCTGCAAGTCTGAGATTATATGGTTCCGAGTGGAATCTTTGGCGTCCGACCGCCGACGCTTTGTCATTTGATTTGACAAAGCGCAACAATTTTTATTTTAGCCGACCTAAGAGCTTCCATGTGGTTTTACTCAATAAATGTAATCTTGAGTGTGTGATGTGCCCGTATCATTCGCCGAAATATAAACCACACCACACCACTTCATTCTTTGATGACTACAATGCAATGTCGGATGACGTTTTTGATAAGATTGTCGATTATGCAGCGAGGGAAGATGTTACCTTGGATTTTGGACAGGTAGAAGAGCCTTTAATGCATAAGAAGATTCTTGATTTTATCGAGAAGGCGTCTTCAGCAGGCGTGCCGTCCATTAATTTAACGACAAATGGGACATTGCTGACCAAGGAAAAATCAAGAAGGTTAGCCAAAAGCGGCATTTCCTCGGTAATGTTTAGCATTGATGCATCGAATGCTGAAACGTACAGAAAAATACGAGGCGCGGACCTCGAAGAATTGGAAGAAAACATTAAGTATTTTGTGAGTCTGGCAAAACCATCTGGAATCACGACATGGGTATCATTCATTTTGCAGCCAGAAGGCGTGCAAGAACGCCATAGCTTCTTTGAAAAATGGAAAGCTATTGGTATAGATCAAATTACATTTTACGTCCTCACGGAACGAGATCCAATAACTGGGAGCCGTATTGATAATAACACCTTGTATCAGCCGGGGGAGAGATATGCGTGCTCGTCTCCATGGATACAATCAGTCATTTTGCCAACTGGTGACGTGTCGTTATGTTGTAAAGCTCAAGGTGACTTGGGCTGGCGTGAAATCGTTTCAATGGGAAACCTAAATCAAAAATCTTTTGATGAAATATGGTACGGCGAGGAATACACCGAACTTCGAGAAATGCATATGAAAAGCACGTTCAGCGACGACCATATATGTGCCGACTGCCGTATCTGGTCTGCTAGCAATAGCTCAACGGTAGAGCACGAAAAATATACGATTTATAACAATGAAACGATGATTACATATCAGTTTAAGAATAACGCCGCTTCGACCGGAACCTCATAGTTGATTAACTACCTTCGCTCCCGAATTTCTGAGCCGTTAGCATTCCCCCCTCCCTATCGTGCAATGCTCTCTATCAACAGTGATGTCGAGTGGACATCGTTCGAGACTTTTCTTGATACCGTCCGGATATTTGAAACTCGGGGACTCGAATGCTCCTTCAGTGCGTGGATGTTTGGGGACCCGGAAGTCACTTGGAGACTGTTCGACGAGAATGGGGAGTTTTCAGCCGAAGCTGAGCTTGCCGCAGAATTTATGCGTTCGGGTATCATCGATACTTTGCATAGTTTCACCGGCGTACAAGCAGGGAAAGGTGCTATTTTCGGGCGCGACGATATTTCCCGAGCATTCGAGAAGCTTAAGAGTCGCGGGCTTGGCTTCACTGTATATACCAATCACGGTAGCGTTGATGATACGCAGAATATTGGTCCTGCCGGGCAAGCTTATTACCAAGAAGGTGATTTGCCAGGCGCTGAAAGATATCACCTCGATTTGACGATTGCTCAAGGTGCTGAATTTTTTTGGACGGATGCTGATCTGCATCTGGATGCCGCCTTTCGCACTAAAGAGTCCGGGGAGAGGGGGCTCTTTGAGACCCAGATTTCACGAGACGGGAACCCGATACTTCGTTTCAAAAGATACATGGGTCCCGTTGCTCTTGGCCCATGGCCTGGATGCATCGTTGAACAATTGCAGCCAATTCTTGACCAAGAGGCAAGTGGCTACCTTGTTGTTTATCAGCATCTTGGTGTTGATCGTACTCCAGAGGGGAGGCCGTTTCAGTTGAAGCCGCCGTACTTTTCAGTTGATGGATTGCAAACATTGAACAGGCTTGCGTCAAGTCAGGCTAATGGGTCGATCCTTATGTCGACAACGGAACGCTTACTTCGTCATGCACGAATGATGAGGTTGAAGCCTTGGCGCATCAAGCACGGTCTATCGGGAAATATTGAGGTTTCGTTTAACCACACAGTTAAATTCGATGACGTTAGTGTGGAGTTTTCCTGGAAAGATTTTGCAGGCTGGACAATGCGCGCCCTGCCAGGATCAAAAAATTATGCGTTTCTGAATGGCGAACGTCGCTTGTTGGAAAATTGGATAATTGATGGCAAACATTACACAGGGTTCAAATGGCACCGGATCGACGTTAGCCCAATATTGGGAAGATTAAACCGTAACCTGATACAACATTCCGTTGATGACAGCCATTGGAAGAATGCAATTGAAATTGCGGGTGTTTCAGAATCTATAATTTCATTTGGTGCATACCAGACAGAACGCGGAATAGACTATTACCGTGATCGTCTGGCTAGGCTTGGTTTTTCAGGTGGACGGGTTCTTGACGCGGGCTGTGGGGTAGGAAGTTGGACGCTCGCTTTGGCTGAACGTTTCAATGAGGTCGTTGCGCTAGATCAAGATCCAGGAATGGTTGCAATCGTCGAGGGCACGTGTCGAAATTTTGCCGAGAATGTGAAAATTTGCAACGCGCCGGTCACGGAGATTCCATTCGGCGATGACACTTTTGATGCGATTTGGTGCGCTGGCGTATTCTATGTTACTGATTATCAGAAAACGCTCGTGGAGTTTAACCGGGTTATGAAGCCTGGAGGACGAGTTTACATCAGTTTCAATAGTCTTGATTGGTGGATCCACATGATAGAGAACATGGGAGTAATAGATCCATCCTGCATCATAAAAAGTTGCGAAACCTTGCTGAATTTCACTTGTCGGCTTGCCAACGAAAATAATCTAGCAGGCCATCTGGTATCAGAATACGACTCCAGCGTGCTGTCTCTTCTGGATGATAATATCCAATTAGAGCCTCAGGATTTTGCCGTACAATTAACAAATCAATTCAACAATTTTGATGATTTGGACATTTTTGTAAAGTCAGCTGCGCTTGTTAGAAAACATGGCAATGATTCTCAGCGTACTCGACTAAGGGAAATATTATCTGCGATTTTTAAACAGAAAATTGTCAGATACGAGATCGTTTCCCAGTCCCATTGTTTTCAAGCCGACCAAATTGTCGCAATCCTTACTCAAGAAGGCTTTATCATCATTGACGTAGGGTCAGAAGGCGGCATCGTTATTGATTCATCAACTGAGCCTGTTAATCCTATTTATCCAGCGGAATATGGTGTGCTCGAAGTTCTTGCTGACAAGGCTTATTGATTGTCGCATTTGTGCTTAAAGGCGAGATAAAAGGGAAGAGAGTAGCACCTGAGAGGGGCTCTCCAAGAGGGGCAAGATGAACTTTCAGGGGTTCTTGAAAAGATTATTGGGTCGTGGCCCGTTCACAGCTTGGGCCAGAGTTTCCGGCGAATCCGCAAGAAAAGATGCTTCATTACTGGCACTGAATGTCCAGATTGCAGCCAGGGCGATAGCAGCGTTCGGAGATGCCAGTATCATTCGTCCGCCATCGCAGCAAATCGCGAATGAAAATCAGCAGGACAACCCTTCCGCCTTAAAGATAGGCTTGTTCGGCAATATCGCGAATAATCATTATGCCAATGTCAAAGGTTTGCGGCATGTGGGCATTGATGCTGAATTAGTTATTCAGGAAGAGGGAATAGACAGTCACCCGTTGGCCTCCCCATTTTGGGAAGATCTTGAGATTGAATGCAACTCCTTCGAAGATGCGCGCGCATATAGGTCGCAATGGGCTTGCCCGGAATTCGTCCGTAAGGTTAGTTGGAGTGAAGAACGCCAAGCACAATATCATGGGCGAATTGAGGCAGTCGAAGAAGTTAATGCGTTGTACTTCGATTATTTTGGGCGCCGGTTACCAGATGATTTGGCACTATTGCTCGCTCACAATATGGGGCATTGGGATTTGCTTCTCGAGATGAAGCGATACGACATCGTTATGTTGTCATCGGCAGCAATGGCATTAGGTCCCTTTGCACCCTGTCCGTTTGTAGTTTATCCAACCGGGGGAGATTTATTTATGTCGCCGTTCGATGAAACCTCATTGGAAGGAATGCTCATTCGTGCGGCGTATGCCCGTTGCCAGCGAATCTTTCTTGGTGGGCCGGTATGGGCAACGTATCTTCGGCGACTAGGGGTTTTCGACAAAGACGTCAGAGTGCACCAGTTACTTGATACTACTGTGTATCGCCCAGGAGAAGAACTGTCCCTTCGTGCTAAGTGGAAGTCCGAAGTTGGCGGTAGTTTGTTTATTTTATGCGTTTGCAGACAAGACTGGCATTGGAAAGGTGTCGACAAGGCTATCACTGCATTTTCGAAGATGAATAATCCGGAGGCTCGCCTCGTACTGAGTGAATGGGGCGAAGACCTGGAAAAGTCTAAAGCGCTGATCAATGCACTTGGTATAAAGAACTTGGTCCTGTGGTTGCCAATAGGGTCTAAACCGATCGTTCGTGCCCGGCAACGTGCAGCAGATATAATTATTGACCAACTTGTTATGGCTTCATTTGGAAGTTCTGTTATTGAATCGCTTGCAGCCGGAAAGCCTGTGGTGATGAATACTGAGGAACCGCATTCGGACACGGCGGGGCTGGAGAGGCCTCCCTTGTTGCATGCGTTTTCGATAAGTGAAGTTGTTACCGTTTTGAACGAACTTCGTGACGATCAATATCGTGCTCAGGCTGGCGCCAAATCCCGGGATTGGGCTGTGCGCTGCAGAGGTTTTGATAAAAGAGCCAATTTTTTTGGAGAAAAATTAATTGAGGTTGCGAATCTATGCTGATTGATAGTCACATCCATCTGACAGAAGATGGAAAATGGTTCGAAACTACCTATGATGCGTCCGTCGAGCGTGCGCTTAGGGAGATGGATGCTGCCGGTATCGAAATGGCGGGCGTCATACCGATAGCGGATAAAAATAACAGAGCGTTTTGTATTGAAACGTCCCTCAAATACAGCGATCGCTTTTATTCTGGCTATACTCTAACAGCGACCGATGATGCAGAGTTTGACGACCTTAAGGCTTGCTACGAGCAAGGAGTGTTTAGGTTTGTCAAAGTTCATCCAAGGCAGTCTGGAATATTGCCCACATCGCCCTCATTGGCGCGTTTTCTTGAATTTTCACAGGACAAAAGTATACCCGTTGTTTTTTGCACATATATGCGTGGGCCAAAGCTACCCATGAGCAATCTGACGCCGCTTGTTTTCGACGAGATCGCTTCAGCGTATCCGAAATTGCGCATTGTTCTTGCGCACTCAGGGAGCTACCGACCATTGGATGCGCTGGCTGTGGCTCAAAGTCACAAGAATGTCTATCTGGAGTTATCCCATGTTCTGGAATATTTTAAAGGGTCAAGCTTGGAGGCAGATTTTCAGTATATAATGAGTAAGCTCGATTTGAAAGTGATCTACGGTTCGGATTTTCCGGAAATGCCGATTGATAGCTATTTCTGGAGTGCTCAGGAAATGCAAGCTAAGCTCTTGAATTCTGATACTAAAAAAATATTCGGGCAAACAGCTGCTGATTTATTCTTATCTTGAGTAGTATTTTAATAGAATATGCATCACGAAGATAAATCATGGTAGATAGTATTCTTATCCTTGGTGGTGGGAAGTATTACCTAAAGACAATATTAGCTATTCGCCGTGCAGGCTTCCGAGCAGTTGTAATGGATCGCGACCCGCACGCGCCCGGGTTGAGAGAGGCTGACGTCGCTGTTCCTATCGACTTTAGTAATTTTTCGGCAACCTTGGGTGTTGCCGTTGAGCATCGTATAACCGGTGTGTTACCACTCAATGATTTTGGCGTGCCGGTCGCAGCATATGTGGCAGATATACTTGGTTTGCCGGGGATCGATCCCTCAATCAGTGATCAGGTTACGCAGAAGTATAGTATGCGAAAAGCGTGGACAGCTGCTGGTGTCCCGTGCCCACCTTTTGAACTGGTAATGAATCAAGAGGAATATTTAGTCGCATTGGAGCGTATCGGCTATCCCTGTATTTTGAAACCGGCTATTGAAATTGGCGGTGGAAGCAGAGGCGTTGTGGTATTAGAGTCGAAATCTTTATGCTTGGATGCCTATAAATTTTGCCGTCGATTCTCTGGTAACGGCGGCGCAGTACTCATTGAGGGGTTTTACGAAGGCGACACAGAGCACAGTGCAGAAGTTTTGGTGCATAATGGGAAGTCCCAAGTCTTGGCGATCGGTGATAAAATAAAAACACCATTGCCGTATCGAGTTGATATAAATGTACTTTATCCAACAAAATTAGTACCTTCTATGATAGGTAGTGTGAAATCCGCAATATCGAAGGCGGTTGCTGGATTAGGTATAAAATTCGGTGCAGTTCATATTGAATTTGCAACTTCAGGCAATCATGTCATGTTTTTTGAAGCTAGCGCTCGCCCTGGAGGGGGTGGGACCCCAGAACCTATCGTTTCATACGTTACAGGTTTGGATATTTTAGGGGAAATAGCTCGACTTTACACCGGGCAATATACTAATCCACCAGAGCCAAAGCGATTAAGAGGGTGTAATTATCATTTTTTAGCTCCTTCTCCTGGAGTGGTCGCCGGCGTTGACGGGTTGGAAGCCGCGAGAGAAACTGAAGGAATTTTGGATGCAGATGTTTTTAAAAAGCCGGGGGATAAAATTGAACTAGTTAAGATAGGTTCGGACCGTGCCGGGTATATTATTGCTGGAGCAGAATCTCAAAAATCTGCTCATGAGTTAGGATGCGAGGTTGAATCAATGATCCGCTTCAGATACCGATCATGACTGTAAAGTTCTTAGGAGCAACAAATGAGAAATCGCGATAACTGGATCGACCTTGAGCTGACAAAGCAAAAAGAGCGACTCAAGTACATCGAGACGACTCTGGCCGGAGACGTGGTCTGTGATTTTCCTCCTAGACGTATATATTTTGAACCGACAAATGCGTGCAACTTACGTTGTGGCCACTGCGCTATGCATAACGGCAGCGGGACACGTAGTCATGGCTTTATGGAGATAGAGCTCTTTAAGAATGTCATGGAACAGATAGAGCCTTGGAATCGATCGACTGAGATCGTGCTCCATCAGCATGGCGAGTCTCTGCTACACCCCGGTATATTAGAGTTTGTAAGGTTATCCTCGATAGAATTCGACTTCTTCACAAAATTGAACACAAGTGGCGTTAATCTGAATCGAGAACTCAGCAAAGGGCTGATTACCAGCAACCTAGATTATCTGGTGTTTTCAATCGATTCGATTACGCCTGAAACATACTTGCAAGTCAAAGGGCGTCCACACTTCGAGCGAGTGCTCCATAACTTGCTTGATTACCTTGAACTGTGGGGCAGTGTCCCTCGTGAATACCCGAATTATTTTGCGTGCGACATTTTCCTTGTTGAGGAAGAAAAAAATCGTGATGACATTCCTATAATCAGGGAACTATTTGAGAAACTTCCTATCGGTCATGTAGTCGTATATGAGCTCTTCAACTATATGGGTTCTGTTGAAGAGGCCAATACAAAGTACGCCCAGCGTTTTTCTGTTCCCCGTGAAAAATGGCCAACATGCAACTCGCCTTGGGACGTGGTCGGCGTTCGATGGAATGGCGATGTCGTTGCGTGCATATACGATTTTGACAGCCGATATGTAATCGGCAATCTGTACAAGGAGAGTTTCAACGATATCTGGAATAGTCCTAGAATGCAGGCTTTCCGCCGAAACCTTTTAACACATGAGGTGGAAAAGAACGAAGGCAACGGAAAGCTTTGCTCAGATTGCACAATTCCCTGGCAGGGTAATTACCAGATCCCCAATGATTTCTATGCGGAAATCAAGCGGATGGAGGGGTATTTGTCATCCGCTGTTGACCGTGTGAGCCGGCGCCATGAACGAACAAAAGAATTAATGGAAAAGCATAAGTATTTGGAATCTAGTAGAGATGAGTGGTACCGCGATTTGATGCAGGCCATTGTGCCGATCCGCGAGCGAGAGCAGAAATCGATGGACCCTAACGAGCTCAAGCGAGTTTTTGAACAGCTAAGTGCGGTGGATTAATCGAATGGCGAAAAATCAAGAATTAAGTGAAAGCGTAATTATCAACCGCCGCGAATGGAAGGGTATTCGCGAGCAGTTCGAAGAAAAGAGCGCTTATTACTATCAGGGAGACGGTAAGATTGCCGCTTTACCGCATACAATATGTCTGGCGGTGAACAATTATTGTTTTATGCGATGCGCAATGTGTGATGTTGGACAATCGATTAAGGACAAAGGTCTACGCGACGATGAGTTGTTCTTCTTTAAGCGACAGACAGGGAAAAAGCGGGCAACATTTCTGCCATTTGAGGCGATTAAAAATCTTGTAGATAATGTTGCACCTTATGGCCCGATGATCAGGGCTAATTTTCTAGAACCGCTTATTCGCGACGATATAGCGGATATCGCCGACTATACGACGTCACGTGGCTTAAAGTTCTTCATAATTTCAAATGGCTATCTGCTTGATAAGCGCGCAAAGGATCTGCTTGACGCTGGAACGTACTCAATCCGCATCTCGCTTGATGGACCAAAAGACATACATAACGAAATTCGCGGAATCGACGATAGCTATGAACGAGCGATTGAAGGATTAAAATTTCTTGTTGCGGAGAAAAAGAGACGAAACTTAACGCTCCCCTTATTAGGCGTGTGCCTAACCATACAAGATCACAATCATTCCCGGATTTTAGAATTTTATCGAGAGTTGGAGCGCGAAGGCATAGCGCGAGACATTTACGTTGCTTTCAATCATCTGAAATACAACACGGCTGAAGAAGCAATCTTACACAATGAGAAGTATCAAGAATATTTTCCATTAACACAAAGTAGCTTGCTGGGCGTTGAATTGGACAAAATTGATCTGGATGTATTGTGGCAGCAATTCCAGGCGATCAAGAAAGAGTTTCCTGCAGACACATACAAAAATCACTTCAACCCACTTTTGAAAACGAGGGAAGAGTTTAACGGGTGGTACGACCCAATTAACTTCTTTAAACCGGGGGCACCTTGTTATGTCCCATGGACAATTGCTCAGGTATTTTTCGATGGCGAGGTTGGTGTGAACGGGCGTTGCGTCAGCCCGTCTTTTGGCAATATTCTGGATACGCCGTTCACTGAGATTTGGAACTCTGAAGAAGCACAGGCTTTCCGATCTGTCGTTAAGAATGACCCAACGATGCCAGCGTGCAATCGGTGCAATCGCTTTTTCCATGTTCAGGAATAAGTCGAATATCACGCTTTTCTCATATATATGTATTGATGTAGGTCCCGTCATTTATGCCGGTTACTGACAAGTTTGCCCGCTGGTATCAAAATGATATTGGAAACCGATCTAGAATCGCCAGTCCCGGTTACCAGTACTTAATCCAGTTGTTAAAGGGTGGGGTGTTAGGGGCCGAATTTATTGACGGTGCGGGGCACGCGGCTCTCGATGTCGGATGTGGTAATGGTTACAATCTCGTAAGCCTGTCGATGCTGGGGTGGTCTGCATGTGGTCTTGAGATCCACCCGACAATCGCTGAAATTGTAGAAGAAAATTTAAAAATTTACGATGTTGATGCAGATGTAGTTGTCGGAAGAGGACAAGAGCTACCGTTTGTGTCAGAGTCATACAAGCTACTATTATCAATTAATGCCGCACATTATGCAGATACTGAACAGCAATTTTTTGTGGCCCTATCCGAGTTTGCCCGCGTATTAAAACACGGAGGCAAGATGTTTGCGGAATTTATCCACCCGGAGAGCTGGTTACTTGAAGGTGCGCTTGTCGAGACTGAAAACATGAGAATTGTGAAACACACTCAGGATTTTCGTCTGAATGAGAAGCTCTTCGTATTTAATTCAGAAGATGAGATATCTAATTATCTTCATCCTATTTTTAAAGATATAAAGATCGGTATAAAATCGGCTTGGTTCGGGGACCGGCAAGCGACTTCGTATGTTGTAATCGCGACCAAGCCTTAGCCTGCGTTTAATTTTAACAACATATAATGGCAAAATAGTCTATTTTTTCAATAATCTGGCATTGCAGGCATGAGAATATTG
>CBDIRN010000003.1:0-660769 GCA_965284225.1 uncultured Rhodospirillales bacterium | reverse complement strand
GTCAACGATTATCTGGCCGAACGTGATGCCGGCTGGATGGGGAAAGTCTACAATTTCCTCGGATTGACAGTCGGTGTTATCAAGCACGGGATGAACGATGACGAGCGGCGTGCGGCCTATGCCTGCGATGTCACCTACGGCAACCAACAACGAGTTCGGCTTCGACTACCTGCGCGACAACATGAAGTTCACGCTGGAAGACATGGTGCAGCGTCCGTTCAACTTCGCCATTGTCGACGAAGTTGACAGTATTCTTATCGACGAAGCCAGAACGCCGCTGATTATTTCCGGTCCGACTGAAGATCTCGGCGATATGTATGCATCTGTGAACGCGCTTATTCCGAAACTCGAGCCTGATGATTACGAAAAGGATGAGAAAGCCCGTTCAGCAACGTTCACGGAATCCGGGATCGAGAAATTTGAGATTCTGATGAGTGAAGCGGGGCTTTTGCAAGAAGGCTCACTTTATGACATCCAGAATGTCAGTCTTGTGCACCACGCCAATCAGGCGTTGCGGGCCCATGTCCTGTTCGAGCGCGATGTCGATTACATCGTCAAGGACAACCAGGTCATCATCATTGATGAATTTACCGGGCGAATGCAGGAAGGCAGACGCTATTCCGAGGGTTTGCATCAGGCGCTTGAAGCCAAGGAAGGCGTCAAAATCCAGAACGAAAACCAGACGCTGGCCTCGATCACATTCCAGAATTACTTCCGACTGTATCCGAAGCTTGCCGGGATGACCGGTACGGCGATGACTGAGGCGGGTGAATTTTCTGAAATCTACAAGCTCGAAGTCGTTGAAATTCCGACCAACGTCGTTATTGCCAGAAAAGACTATGACGACGAGGTCTACCGGCCGCGTCGACGAGAAATACGACGGCGATCATCGCTGCAGATTCGAGATCTGCGCCAAGCGCAAGCACCGTGCTGGTCGGCACCGCGTCGATCGAGAAATCCGGAACAGCTTGCAGAGCTGCTGAAGCAGGCGAAGTCCCGCACAACGTCCTGAACGCGCGCTATCACGAGCAGGAGGCGCATATCATCGCGCAAGCCGGCGTGCCCGGCGGCGTCACCATCGCCACCAACATGGCGGGTCGTGGCACGGACATCCAGCTAGGCGGCAACCTGGAAATGCGTCTGGCTCGCGAAGTTGACGCGGCACCCGGCACCGATGCCTATGAGAAGGCAGCAGAAAAGATCAGACAGGAAATCAAGGTCGACCGCGATATCGTGCTGGCCGCCGGTGGCCTGTTTGTGCTGGGTACTGAACGCCACGAGAGCCGCCGCATCGACAACCAGTTGCGCGGCCCGCTCCGGCCGTCAGGAGCGACCCCGGCACATTCGAGAATTCTACCTCTCGCTGCAAGACGACCTGATGCGCATTTTCGGCATCCGACCGCATGGACGGCATGCTGCAGAAAGCTCGGGCTCGCAGGACGGCGAAGCGATTGTCCATCCCTGGGTTAACAAGGCGTTGGAAAAAGCTCAGTCGAAGGTTGAGGCGCGGAACTTCGACATCCGTAAAAACCTCCTGAAATTTGATGACGTCATGAATGATCAGCGCAAGGTGATCTATGAACAGCGCCGTGAGTTGATGGCGGCTGACAATGTAGCCGACGACATCATTGATATGCGTCATCAGGTGGTGTCGGATCTGGTTGGCACTGCCATTCCGCCAAAGGCCTATGCCGATCAGTGGGATATCAGTTTGCTGCACGAGGAAATCCGGCGCGTCTTTGGCCTTGATCTGCCGGTCAAGGATTGGGCTGCGGAAGAGGGGATTGCCGATCAGGAAATCCTTGAACGGCTGCGCGATATCACCGACCGCAAGATGGCGGAAAAAGCGGCGAACGTCGGCCCTGACGTCATGCGTATGGTTGAAAAGAGCCTGCTGTTGCAGTTGCTTGATCAAAGCTGGAAAGAACACCTCCTTACGCTGGATCATCTCAGGCAGGGGATTGGTCTTCGTGCCTATGCGCAGCGTGATCCGCTCAATGAATACAAGCGCGAAGCCTTCGATCTGTTTGAAGAAGTGCTCGAAGGATTGCGTGACCCGGGTGACGACGGTGCTGGCGCAAGTGCAGTTCCAGGCAACACCGGAACCGGATGCATTCCAGCGTTCCGAGCAGGAAATGTATGAAACCCGGTCCGACCCGGCCCTTGGCAGCGACAGCGGTCATGCTGACACGAACCGTCAGGCAGCTGCAGGGCGCGACCCGGAAGACCCTAACGCCTGGTGGGACGGGTGCTGCGTATCACCGTGCCCCTGCGGGTCCGGTAAGAAGTTCAAGCACTGTCATGGCAAGGCGACCTGAAGGCTGAGGGCGCTCAATCAGCTCAAGCCTTTGCTGCCCATATTCAGGAATTTCTGACGGCGTTGACGGATTAAATCCTTGCCGCTTGTCTTGGCCAGATCGTTCAGGGATTTTTCGATCATGTCGGCGGTCCGTGTCATCATACCCTGCGGGTCGCGATGTGCACCGCCCAGCGGTTCAGAGATCACCTGATCGATAACGCCCAGTTTCAGCAAATCCTGTGATGTCAGCTTAAGGGCTTCTGCCGCGTCCGGTGCCTTGTCGGAATCGCGCCACAGAATAGAAGCGCATCCCTCAGGCGAAATAACCGAATAAATGGCGTGCTCAAGCATCATCACTTTGTCGGCGACGGCCAGGGCGATGGCGCCACCCGATCCGCCTTCACCGATAATCACACAAACGAACGGGGCCTGAACTGAAATACAGGTTTCGATAGACCGTGCAATTGCTTCTGCCTGACCGCGGGCCTCGGCATCGACGCCGGGATAGGCGCCGGGAGTGTCCACCAGGGTGATCAACGGCAGGTGAAAGCGGTCAGCCAACTGCATCAGACGTTGCGCCTTGCGATAGCCTTCCGGACGGGCCATGCCGAAATTATGCCGAATGCGGGATTCCGTCGTGTCGCCCTTTTCGTTGCCGATTACGACCACGGAACGGCCACGGAACCGTCCAAGTCCACCAACAATGGCGTTGTCTTCTGCAAACGCCCGATCACCGGCCAAAGGTGTGAAGTCGTCAATCAGGGCATCAATGTAGGCCAGCGCGTGCGGGCGGCTTTGATGGCGGGCAACCTGTGCCTTCTGCCAAGGCGTCAGCTGCCGTAGGTCTGTGTCAGAAGGCGATGAACCTTTTCCTGCAGCCTGCCGACTTCGTCGGCAATATTAACCTCACCCTCGCTCGACAAATGGCGGAGTTCCTCGATCTTGCTTTCAAGATCGGCGATCGGTTTTTCAAAGTCCAGATAGGCCTGCATGATATCGTGAATACCATCTACAATCGCACTTGGCGAGACACCGTGGCGAATTTTCGTTTTAAAATCGGCTGTTGGAAAATCAGAGCCCGGCCAGCTTTTCCGCCATGTCGACAAGCACCCGCGCCTGTTTGATGGAGGCATAGTCAATCAGCTTGCCATCCAGTGCGACGGCACCCCGGCCTGCCTTTTCGGCTTCAGCCATGGCGTCGAGGATGCGCTGGGCTTGCAGAACATCTTCTTCGGACGGACTGAATACGGTATTGGCGAGCTCGATTTGCGACGGGTGGATCGCCCATTTCCCCTCACAACCGAGCACGGCAGCGCGTTTTGCCTGGGCGATGAACCCGTCCGGGTCCTTGAAATCACCAAACGGGCCATCAATCGGGCGCAAACCGTGGGCGCGGGCGGCGATGACCATCTGTGTGATCGGATAGTGCCACATATCGCCCCAGTATGTTTCCCGTTCGCCATTGGCCAGCGGGTCCGTCAGTACGTAATAATCCTTGTTAGGTCCGCCGATATTGGTCGTGCGGGCCTTCGTTGAGGCGGCATAATCGGCAACGCCGAAGTGCAGGGATTCGTTTCTGGGCGATGCAGCGGCGATTTCGTTCACATTCATCATGCCGAGTGCGGTTTCGATGATCATCTCGAAGCCGATGCGGTTCTTGAAGCCCATCGCCGTCTCAATCTGCGTCACCAGCATGTCGATGGCATAGATATCGGCGGCGGTGCCGGCTTTCGGGATCATGATCAGATCGATCTTGTCTCCGGCCTGCTCGACGATATCGACGATGTCGCGGTAGCAATAATGGGTGTCGAGGCCGTTGATGCGGACGGATACGGTTTTTGATGACCAATCCAGATCGTTTAGGGCTTCGATAATGTTCTTGCGTGCCTGCGGCTTGTCATCAGGGGAAACAGCATCTTCAAGGTCGAGGAAAACCATGTCCGCGGCACTTTCACATGCTTTTTGCAGAAACTTTGTACTGGAGCCCGGAACCGCCAGTTCGGAGCGGTTTAGGCGGGCCGGGGCCTGTTCGACGAGGGTAAAACTCATGATGACATTCCTTGCTTGCCGTTAGCAGTTGCAACATGACGTTGGCGGAGCGGCCTTGCAAGCTTTTGGGCGTGAAGTGGACAAAAAAGAGCCGACCTTGTAAGGCCGGCTCAGTCGAGCGGGGTGTGCAATATGCCGTTCACAGATCGATATACAAGTTCAGGCGAATGACTGATTACTTGAACGCTGCATATTGGTTTGCGTATCGATCTGTGCAGCTTCGGGGTCTGATCCCTGTGCTTTCTGCATGATGTATTTTTTGCGCTCTACTTCGCGTTGCACTTCGTCGGTATAGAGTAACCTCTTTGCCTGTCGGCGTTGTTTCAATTCTGCCGTTTCCTTGATCACGACATAAAAACACACACCGACACCAACAATGAAGGCGCAGCCCAAGGCTGCCAGTTTGATGAATTGAGGATCTGCAAAGAAAGCCATGAGAACTCCAAGTATTCCTGATTAATTCAATGCCGCGACATTTACGGCTTCAACTTGGAAACAACTATGACGTGCTTCTATTTCAGGGGTTTTTCTGCTTGGATTCATTTGTTTTCAGTTTGTATCAACATGTTAAAAGCACACCCGTTAGATACAGGTTTTCGGCAGAATTCCCATGCGGCGGGCTTGCTCCGGATGGGCGTGGTGTGCTTAATCGCTTAAATGGCCGTGTGGTGGATTGCCATCCGGTCCTCAATAAGGAGTCGATGATGAAAATTCGTAAGATTACCGCCGGATTGCTGCTTTCCGGCGCACTTGTTCTGATCGCCCAACCCTCCATCGCCGATGACCCGGTCGTTGCGATCGTCAACGGATCGAAAATCATGCGCTCCGATATTGAACAGGCTCAATCCAACTTGCCGCAGGAATATCAAGCCATTCCGATGGAAAAGATTTACCCGATGCTGCTCAGCAGTCTGATCGATTCCAAGCTTGTGGCGAAAGATGCCCAGGCCAAAAAGCTGGATCAGGAAGAAGATTTCAAGAAAAGTCTGGCCCAGATCAAGGACCAGCTGCTTGAGCGCTATGCCATGCAGAAGATCATCGAAGAAGCGGTCAGTGAGGATAAACTGCGCAAGCTTTATGCGTCATCAGCTGCAAAGGGGGCGGTTGAAGTTCATGCCCGGCATATTCTGCTGAAAACTGCCGATGAAGCAGTGGCGGTGATCAAAAGCCTTGATGACGGCGGGGATTTCGCTGAACTGGCGAAAACAAAGTCAACCGGTCCGTCCGGCCCAAGGGGCGGTGATCTCGGCTTCTTCAGCAAGGGGCAAATGGTACCGCCGTTCGAAGAAGCAGCCTTTGCGCTCAAGGATGGCAGCTATACCCGCGAACCGGTGCAGACCCAATTCGGGTTCCACGTGATAAAGGTCGAAGCGCGTCGCGATGCGCCAGCGCCAAGCTTTGAAGACAGTGTGGAGGAATTGCGGGCTCAGGCAGCTCAGGCCGCCGGCACCGCATATGTGGACAAATTGCGCACGAAAGCCAAAATAGAACGCTTCGCCATTGATGGCAGCAAACCATAAGACGGAAACCTGACGATGACAGCACGCTCACCACTCGCCCCTGACGCCTTCCCGGAACTGCCAGCCCTGGACGGTATCCGCATTGCCGTGGTTGAAAGTGGTCTACGCTATAAAGGTCGGCCCGACCTGATGCTGATGCAATTTGTTGATGGCACACAGGTTGCGGGCGTGTTTACCCGTTCTCTCTGTCCGTCGGCGCCCGTTGACTGGTGCCGTCAGCATCTGGGCGGCGGCGAAGCTAGGGGTGTCATCGTCAATGCCGGCAACGCCAATGCCTTTACCGGCAAAGCCGGTGCCGAGGCCTGCGAAGCGGTTGTCGCCTCGGTGGCGGACGCGCTGACGTGCCGGCCGAGCCGCATTTTTGCGGCCTCTACCGGTGTTATCGGCGTGGTGCTTCCGGCTACCAAGCTTGAGCCGCACATTACCGCCATGGCGGCCAATCTGGACGGTGATCGCTGGGCCGATGCGGCGCAGGCTATCATGACCACCGATACGTTTCCGAAAGGGGCGACGCGGCGTGTCGAAATCGGCGGTATGGCAGTCAGGATCAACGGCATTGCCAAAGGCTCGGGCATGATTGCACCGGATATGGCGACGATGCTGGCGTTTATCGGCACCGATGCGGCGATACCGGCAGCAGTGCTGCAGGCGTGTCTGAGTGCCGCCACAGAGAAAAGCTTCAACCGGTCGACCGTCGATAGCGACACGTCGACCAGCGACACGGTGTTGGCGTTCGCTACCGGTGCAGCCGGTAACCCGGCGATCACCGGATACGATGACCCGGCGCTTGATGCCTTCAAAGTGGCTCTCGATGATCTTTGTATCGATCTGGCCAAGCAGGTTGTTCGTGACGGGGAAGGGGCCAGCAAATTCATTACAGTCATGGTCAGCGGCGCTGAGCACGACGCGGCAGCCAAGCGGATCGCGCTGTCGATTGCCAATTCACCCCTGGTCAAAACCGCCATCGCCGGTGAAGACGCCAACTGGGGCCGGATTGTCATGGCTGTCGGCAAGGCCGGCGAGAAAGCCGAGCGGGACAAGCTGGCGATCAGTGTCGGCGGCATCGTCATCGCCAAAGAGGGTGCTGCTGTCGCCGGATATGACGAAGCACCGGTTACCGCACACATGAAGGGTCAGGAAATCGATATCGAAGTCGATCTGGCCCTTGGTGATGGTGCCGCGACCATTTGGACCTGCGATCTGACGCACGGTTATATCGATATCAATGCCGACTACCGGTCCTGATAGTGGCTGCTGGGGAGCGCCGTTTCCGGGAACGGGAGCGGGGCTCAAGACCGTGCTGGTCGCCGCTGCGGCCTTGATCGATGCCGATGGACGGGTCCTGATTGCGAAACGCCCGGAAGGCAAAACGATGGCCGGGCTATGGGAGTTTCCGGGCGGCAAGGTGGCCGACGGCGAATTGCCGGAAACCGCGCTGGTGCGCGAGCTTGCCGAAGAACTGGGCCTCGACATCACCGAATCCTGCCTGGCGCCATTCACCTTTGCCAGCCATGTCTATGAAGATTTTCATCTGCTGATGCCACTTTATCTGTGCCGCATCTGGAAAGGCCAGCCAACACCGCTGGAAGGTCAGGAACTCAAATGGGTCCGCCCGGTGCGTCTCGGTGATTACCAGATGCCGCCGGCCGACAAGCCGCTGGTCGCCCTGCTCAGGGATTATCTCTGAAGGTATGGTTGACGGTGACTAGAGGTTATCCACCGCTTTCTTCATCTCATCAACGGCATCGTCGAAAAACCTGTCCATCTGAGTGCGCAGCTGCGGCGACAGGGTCAGGAGTTTGGAACGCGCATCGCGGGGATTATCTTTTTCAATGATCAGGCCGCGCGATAACGCTGTTTCAATATACTTGGACGCCGTCAACGGGCTGCGGACCCCGGTGATGGCACCGATTGCGTCGGTCTTGCGGACAGGATCGGTGATCCGCCACAGATGCGTCAACAAATCCCAATAGGCGGCTGAATAGAATGCCGTATCACCGGCAAACAGTTGAACCCAGCCGGCACCGACTTTATCGGTAAAGGTCAGATAGGCGCGTCGTTGCTGATCATTATAGGTGAGGGGCATGCGCCGGAACTCCGCAATTCAATTATCCATAATTATACATTTAAAAACATAGATATTATTGGGGGGTGTGTCTACATCCGATAAGTCATTGTTTAACATAGTAAAATCACTGACATATTTTGATACACTTATTTATAACTATATAATTGACCTTAAAAATGATTTTAAATAACATTCTCCCATCGCCACGGAAACAGTGCTGCAGGCGATCAGCACTCAAGGAGGAAGACAATGAATTCCGAACTGAACCTTAAAAGGAAAACTTACGTTCGCAGGCCAGTTGCTTACATGATGGCCGCCGTTCTCAGCCTCGGCATGCTGTCGGGGTGTGTCACCGATCAGGGCAACAAGCAGGTCATGGGCTCGCTTCTGGGTGCAGGTGTTGGCGGCTTCGCAGGCTCCAAGATCGGTGGCGGCAAGGGTCAGCTGGCGGCAACCGCAGCCGGCGTCGTGCTCGGTGGTTTGCTCGGCAACTCGATCGGCCAGTCTTTGGATAAAGCCGATCAGGCCTATGCCTACAAAGCTCAGAGTACCGCCCTCAATGCGCCGGTCGGGCAGACCATTTCCTGGTCCAATCCCGATAGCGGCAACCGCGGCAGCGTGACGCCGACCCGGGTCGGTAAGGATGTTGCAACCGGTGCCTATTGCCGGGAATACCAGTCCGAAGTGATCGTTGGTGGTCAGGCGCAGGTCGGTTACGGCACGGCGTGCCGGATGCCGGACGGCGACTGGAAGATCACCAGCTGACGTGTCCCCCAGCGTCGCGCACCGGGGGTACTCCTCCGGCCTTGCGGCGCGCGATGCGAGACGGGCGGGCCTTTACGGTCCGCCCGATCCGCATTTATCACTGAACGTGCTTTCAAAGCGCCATGACGTTGCCTACATTCCCTGCATGTCAAAACCATCAACACCCCCGTCGAAGCCGGTAACCGCTGCACTTGCGATCATTGGCAATGAAATCCTGTCCGGGCGCACCCGTGACGCCAATTTGCAATATCTGGGCGACGAGTTGAACAAGCTCGGAATCCGTATGATGGAAGTGCGGATCGTCTCGGATGTACCGGCCGCCATCATCGAAGCGGTCAACACGCTGCGCCAGCGCTATGATTATGTTTTCACCACAGGCGGCATCGGCCCGACCCACGATGACATCACGTCTGAATGCATTGCTGAGGCGTTCGGCCTCGACTTCGGTCCGAACCCGGAAGCGGTGGCGCTGCTTTCAGCATATTACGGCGAACGCGGTGATGAGTTCACACCGGCGCGTCAGCGCATGGCCAACACGCCAAAAGATGCCGTCCTGATCGATAACCCGGTTTCCAAGGCACCGGGTTTTCAGATCGAGAACGTTTTCGTGCTGCCGGGTGTGCCGCGCATCATGCAGGCGATGTTCGCCGGTATGCGTCACCGCCTGATCGGTGGCACACCGATGGTCAGTCGCACCGTGACCTCGCATGTACCGGAAGGCAAAGCCGGCGGGCCGCTGACCGATTTGCAGGCGCGCCATCCGGATACGGAAATCGGCTCGTATCCTTTCTATCGCAACGACCGTCCGGGTGCGCAGGTTGTGATCCGCGCCGAAGATCCGGCCAAGGCCGACGCGGCTGTAAAAGATGTCATGAAGATGCTGATCGATCTTGGCGGCGAACCGATCCTTGAGGTTGCCGCTGACGATGGCAAAGCGCCCTGAATATAGAGTGCTCCCGCACTATCGTTTGAAGATGAAATCCCCGGCATCGCTGCGCGCCTGCCATCCGGCCCGCTCCAGTTCCGGGTCGATATGTTCCTCAACCGGATAGCCGAGACACAGATAGCCGACCAGTTTCCAGGCATCGGGGACGTCGAGTGTCCGGCTGACCGCGTCCGGATCAAGAATGGATACCCAACCCAGACCGATGCCGTGCGCCCGCGCCGCCAGCCACAACGTCGTGATCGCGCCGACCACGGAATAGGCGAGCATTTCCGGCATCGTCTTGCGGCCAAGGCCGTAACCCATTTCACTGGCATGATCGCAATAAACCGCCAGATGCACCGGCGCCTCTTTCAATCCGGCGAGTTTCAGTCCGGCATAGAGTTCCGCCTGATGCCCGTCATAGTCCTGCAGGGCATCGGCGTTGGCGGCTTCAAAATTGCTAATGATGGCGGCCCGGCGGTCCTTGTCCTCGACCAGAACGAAACGCCACGGTTGCGCATTGCCGACACTGGGGGACAAGGCGGCCAGATGCAGAAGCTGTTCGATCAACGCCGGCGCGACAGGGTCCGGCCGGAATCTGCGGACGTCACGACGCCACGCCAGTAGCGTTTCCAGAGTTTCATGGAACCCGGTATCGAAGTCGGGCGTGCTGCTTTGGGCAGGGGGCTTTGGCTCATGCGCGTTCATCGACGGACCTTGGCACGATGCCGCCGGACTAGGCAAGACTGGTGGCGGGGACCGGGACTTAGGTGTCCGGGACCGGGAAACCGGCTTGCCGTATGTAACGGAGGCAGGTAACTTCTGCGCCGTGCGGGCGTGGTGGAATGGTAGACACAAGAGACTTAAAATCTCTCGAGCGCAAGCTCGTGCCGGTTCAAGTCCGGCCGCCCGCACCACTCACATAAATACAACCCCTCACCCTGACCCTCTCCCGAGGTAGAGGGAAATTATCAATCGCTTTCCCTCTCCCGCGGGAGAGGGTGGCGCGCGCAGCGTGACGGGTGAGGGGGCCATGCCTTGGCAGTTGCGCTCACCGGGACTATATCCATGGTGAACAGGCCGATGACGGCAAGTCTGGCCTGCTGATTATTTTGACGGGGATTTCCGAAAACGTATGGTCGCGACATTGAACCAGAGCAGATCGGAAGACGTCCTGCATTCCGTGTTCGGTTTTTCAGCGTTCCGCCCGGGGCAGGAGGATATCGTCGCGCGTCTGCTGTCCCGGCAAAACACGCTGGCCGTGATGCCGACCGGTTCGGGAAAATCGCTCTGCTATCAGGTGCCGGCGCTGATTTTCGACAAACTCACGGTTGTCATTTCGCCGCTCGTCGCCTTGATGGACGATCAGGTTGCGGCGCTGCGTACGCTCGGCGTTGATGCCGCCTGCATTCATTCCGGCCGCGACCGCACCCTGAATGTCGAGGATTGGATGCGCGTCCAGAGCGGCGCCTGCAAACTGCTGTATCTGTCGCCGGAACGCCTGATGACGGACCGCATGCTGCAGGCACTGCAAAAAATCGGGCCCGATATGTTCGTCGTCGATGAGGCGCACTGTATTTCCAAGTGGGGGGCCAATTTCCGGCCGGAATACGAACAGCTGACGGCGCTGAAAGATGCCTTTCCGCATGCGGTATTCTCCGCCTTCACTGCGACGGCCGACGAAGCGACCCGGCGCGACATTGCCGCCAAGCTGTTCGATGGCCGTGGCGAGATCATGGTGTACGGTTTCGACCGTCCCAATCTGCACCTGGCCGTCGAGCCGAAATCCGACTGGAAGCGCCAGCTCGCAAGCTTTATCGACGAACGGCCCGGGCAATCGGGCATCGTCTATTGCCTGTCCAGACGTCTGACCGAAGAGGTCAGCATTTATCTCAACGACAAGGGGCATCGGGCGCTGCCCTATCATGCCGGCCTCAGCGCCGAGCTGCGCCGCGAGAATCAGGAAATCTTCATGGCCGAGGTTGGCGTCGTCATGGTCGCGACCATTGCCTTCGGCATGGGCATCGACAAGCCCGATATTCGTTATGTCTTCCACGTCAATCTGCCGGGCAGCATGGAAGCCTATTATCAGGAAATCGGCCGCGCCGGGCGTGATGGCGCGGCGTCCGACGTCAAACTGATCTATGGCCTCGACGATATCCGCATGCGCCGCCAGTTCATCGATCAGGATGGCGAGGCCGAAGATCACCGGCGGCGTGAACACAAACGGCTCGACGCATTGCTTGCCTATTGCGAAGCAACCACGTGTCGGCGGGTCACGCTGCTGTCTTATTTCGACGAATCAACGAAGCCCTGCGGCAATTGTGATGTGTGTCTGAACCCGCCGAAGCTGATTGATGCCACCACCGAGGCGCAGATGCTGTTTTCGGCAGCGATGCGCACCGGGCAGGCCTTCGGCGGCGCACATCTGATAGATATCCTGAAAGGGGCGCAGACAAAGAAAATCAAGGAACGCGGTCACGATCAGCTGCCGACGTATGGCGTCGGTGCCAGACATGACAAGGGGTATTGGCAGAGTTTTATCCGCCAGGCCGTCGCCGGCGGTTATCTGTCGGTCGATATCGAAGGTTACGGCAGTTTGAAACTGACGCCCTTGGCAGAAGCCGTTCTCACGAACGGGACTGAATTTTTCATCCGTGAAGTGGATCCGGCGACCGAGGCTAAAACCAGGTCGCGTCCGGTTCGTGCCGCCGAAGCTGCGTTGCCCGATGAGCTTGCCGAAATCCTCAGTGGCTTGAAGAAACTGCGTCAGGAATTGGCAAAAGCCCGAAATGTGCCGGCCTACGTGGTGTTTTCCGACGCGACACTGCGCGAAATGTGCTTGAGCCGACCGCGCAACCTTGAGCAGATGGCGGATATCAATGGCGTCGGCCCGAAAAAACTCGACGAATACGGCCTGATGTTTTTGGAAAGACTGTCCGCCGGCGCGGAAGGATATTAAACGATGCCCGATAACGCACCCGCCACCGCTGACGTGAAGAGCGTCTCGATCCCGTTCGCCAATAGTTACGCGGCCCTGCCGGAGCGCTTCTTCGTGCGCCAGAATCCGGACCCCGTGCGGGCCCCGGGCCTGATCCGGTTGAACACGTCGCTTTCCGATTTATTGGGGCTCGACGCGCAGCAATTGTCATCGGACGTGGGCGCCTGGATTTTTGCCGGGAACACGGTGCCATCCGGTGCCGAGCCGATTGCTCAGGCCTATGCCGGGCATCAGTTTGGCGGCTGGGTGCCGCAACTGGGTGACGGCCGCGCCGTGCTGCTGGGAGAGGTCGTCGGCAGCGACGGCGTGCGCCGGGATATTCAGCTCAAGGGCTCGGGCCGGACCCCGTTTTCGCGCGGCGGCGATGGCCGCGCTGCACTGGGGCCGGTGCTTCGGGAATACATTGTCTCGGAAGCGATGCATGCGCTCGGCGTGCCGACGACCCGCGCACTGGCGGTGGTGACGACCGGTGAAGAAGTCATTCGTGAGGGTTATCTGCCGGGCGGTGTCCTGACCCGCGTCGCGCAAAGCCATGTTCGCGTCGGTACCTTTCAGTATTTTGCCGCCCGCAAGGACGAAGACGCCATCCGTATCCTCGCGGATTACGTTATCGACCGTCATTATCCGGATGCGCAGGCGACCGAGAATCCCTATGTCGCGCTGCTCGCAGCCGTCGTAAACCGGCAGGCGCATTTGGTCGCCAAGTGGTTCGGGCTTGGCTTCATTCACGGTGTGATGAATACGGACAATACCGCCGTTTCCGGCGAGACCATCGACTACGGGCCCTGCGCATTCATGGACATCTATCACCCTGAAAAGGTCTTCAGTTCCATCGATCAGATGGGCCGGTATGCGTTCGGCAATCAGCCGTCGATCATGCAATGGAATCTGGCGCAACTGGCACAATGTCTGTTGCCACTCTTCGCAACAGATACGGATGCCGCGCTCAGCTTGGCGCAGGCCGAAATCGATGCGTATCCACGCCAGTTTGAATTGGCGCTGAGTGCGGTCATGCGTGCCAAGCTCGGTTTGCAAACCGAGCAGGACGGCGATCTGGCGCTCGGCCTCGATCTTCTGGAATGCATGGCTGAAGGAAAGGCGGATTTTACCAACACGTTCCGCCAACTTGCCAATGCCATCGATGTTGACGGCACTGATAGCACAGACGTCCGCGGGATGTTCGATGATGCCGCCGCCTTCGATGCATGGACAGAGCGCTGGCAGGCACGTCTGCGTGACGAGAAATCAGAACCGGCAGCGTGCGCCGCCGCAATGCGTCGCGCCAACCCGGCGGTGAAGGCATCTGTTGCTATCTTAGGTCGAGGTCGTAATCCGCGCCGCCGGGGATAACGGTGACTTCCAGCCGTTTAATGATCTGGTTGATGAAGTCGTACAGCCGTTCGATCCGCGCCCGGCGCATTCGCTGTACGTCCAGCAACCCGCGCCACACGAAGTCGTCAGCAAGACCTTTTGCGGTACCTGACGAACTGGCACAGACATCGGCTTGCCGTGGTCAGATGACGCCCTTGGCTTTCAACGCAGCGATGTCCTCTGTGCTGATGCCGAGCGCGCCCTGAAGCACGTCGTTGGTATCGGCACCCAGTTTCGGGCCACTGCAATGCACGGCGCCGGGGGTCCGGGACAGGCTTGGTGTGACGCCCTGCATCCTCAACGGGCCGAGTTCCGGATCGTCAATTGAAATGAGCATATTGTTGGCGCGGACCTGCTCTTCTTTGAAAAGCTCGTCGATGGTTCGCACGCGTACGGCGCTGACATCGTAGCTTTCCATGTGCGCACACGCGTCATCGGCATCACGATCCTGGAACCACTTGGCGACAATGGCGTCGAGATCGTCGGTATTCTTGAGCCGTGCGATGTTATTGGTAAAGCGGGGGTCTTCCAGCATGTCGGGGCGGTCGATGGCATGACACAAGCGCTCAAAGATTGATTGAGCGCTGGCCGCCAGAGTAATCCATTTGCCGTCTTTTGATCGGAACACGTTGCCGGGTGCAGCATAGGGGTTGCGATTGCCATAACGGCCCCGCACTTCGCCCAGTTGATCGTATTCGACGGCAAGAAAATCCAGCATCCGGAACATGCTTTCGAACAACGATACGCTGACAACCTGACCCGGTGCGTCAGGATTATCACGGAGTTCCATCAGGGCTGCGAGAAGACCGAAGGCACCGAACAGGCCGGTCACGGAATCGGCGACGGGATAGCCGGGATGGATCGGGGCACCGTCAGCAGGGCCGCACAGATTGAGAAAACCGGACATGGCATCGGCAACACGGGCAAAGCCGGGTTTTTGCGCATAAGGTCCCTCGCGGCCAAAGGCGGAGACGCGCAGGATGGTCAGCTTTGGGTTGATTTCCCAAAGCACGTCAGGCGCAAGACCCCAGCGCTCCAGAGTGCCGGTGCGAAAGTTTTCGATCAGCACGTCATGGTCAGCGATCAGCTTCTTGATGATCTCAACGCCTTCTGGCTGACGGAGATCAAGTGTGATGCCGCGTTTGTTTCTGTTGATCACTTTTGACCAAAGCGGCACGCCATCCTTGTGCGGCGCCAGAGCGCGGATGCCGTCGCCTTGTCCGGGTAATTCCACCTTGAGCACCTCGGCGCCGAAATCGGCCAGAAGGCTGGCGGCAAGCGGGCCGGCGATGATGGTGGCGATATCGAGAACGCGGAGATTCCTGAGCGGCCCCTGACGGCCATCAGCAGTCGTATTTGTGTCAGCGCTCATCCGGCGATCCTTTATTCAGTTTCAAATCACACCATAGATGAAAAGGCATGACGGCATAAACCGCCATCACGATCTTCTGGCGTTTCATGAATTTAGATGGACAAAACTATGTAGTTGACTTTCTATATAGTTATGACTTTGATATTTCTGTCAACGCGGAAAAATAACGGCGTTTAAGTAGGAAATTCTTTGATGACTAAGGGCGGAGTTGCCACGGCTAACGCGCCGAAGTGGGAAGATGCACGCGCCAGGCAAAAGCCCGGCTGGGAAAAGTTGACGCAATTCCTGAGCCGCAGAATCAAGCAATCCGCGGGACTTGGTCAGCCCAAATATAAAATTCTGCAAGATGGTCTTCTCGACGCGATCCGCACCGGCGTTATTGGTGACAATGAATTGCTGCCAACCGAAACCGAGTTGACCCTTATCTCACCATTCAGTCTCGGCACTGTGCAGCGGGCGCTAAAAAATCTTGTGGCTGCCGACATGATCGTGCGCAAAGCGGGTGTTGGCACCATTGTCGCACCGTGGCGGCGTGAACTCGAGAATCCGATCCATACAAAATTTTTTGATGCGGATGGTAATATACTGCCGCTTTACACCGAAGTCCTGTCGAGGCGTCGCGTCAAGGATCAAGGGGTGTGGACCGACTTTCTTAAACCGGGTCCCAATCTGCTGAATATCAAACGCCGTCTCATTGTTGAGCGCCCGAAATCAGAAGGTGGCGATTTTTGCTATTTCAGCACGTTTTATGTCGATGGCGACAAGTATCCCGTGTTCAAGAAAACGCCGAAACGGGCATTGAACGGCCTTAATTTCAAGCGCACGTTATCGAAAGAATTCAATCTGGTAATCACCAGAATTTCTAACCATCTGAGCATTGTTGAAGCCACGACGGAAATCGCCGTGTCTCTGGGGATTGATGTGGGTGCGCCACTGATACGGAAGCGTATTTACGTTCATTCCATGGATGGACCGCTTTATTATCATGAAATATTTGTCCCGTCGTACGCACAGGAATTCGTTATCGACACGGCCCTGGACAACCATGCTGAATTATAAAAAATCATCGACCCTCTGGAGTGAAGCAACATGAAACCAGCCAACCTGCTCATTATCATGTCCGACGAGCATACCCGCAGTGTCACGGGATGCTATGGACACGATATCGTCAAAACACCAAACCTGGACAAGCTTGCAGCCGGCGGGGCCAGATACGACTCAGCCTATACGACATGCCCCGTGTGCGTCCCGGCCCGTGCCTCGTTTGCGACCGGGAAGTATGTTCATCAGACTGAGCACTGGGACAATGCCACGGCGTTCGACGGCTCGATCCCGAGCTGGCACAGCCTGTTGCGGGAACGCGGCCACCATACAGCGTCCATCGGCAAGCTGCATTTCCGGTCGTCCGAGGACGATAACGGCTTCTCCGATGAGCAGATCGGCATGCATATCATCGACGGCAAGGGCGACCTGATGGGGTTGATCCGCGACGAACAAATGCCGAAGCGCGGCGGGTCTTATAAAATGGCCCGGATGGCGGGGGCGGGTGAGTCTGTCTATACCACGTACGACCGTGAAATCGCGGCTCGGGCCCAGGTCTGGCTGCGCGAAGAAGCGCCAAAGCACACCGATAAGCCCTGGGTACTGTTCGTGTCATTCGTGTGCCCGCACTTCCCGCTGACGGCACCGCCTGAAATGTTTTATCACTACTACGATCAGGATCTGCCTCTGCCGAAATTATATGCGGAACGGCACAAGAAGCTGCATCCGTATCTGGAGGATTACCGGGGCGCCTTTGCCTATGACGAACACTTCCATTCCAACGAAGAAGTCAAACGCGCACAGGCCGGATATCTCGGGCTTTGCACGTTCATGGATTTCAATGTGGGTAACGTGCTCTCGGCGCTTGATGACTCTGGCCAAGCCGGTAATACGCGGATTTTGTACACGTCTGATCACGGCGACAACAATGGTGCGCGCGGCCTTTGGGGCAAGTCGACAATGTTCGAGGAGGCTGCAGCCGTGCCATTGATCCTGAGCGGTCCGGACATTCCTGCCGGCACGGTTGTCAAAACCCCCGTCAGTTTTGTCGATATGTATCCGTTCATCATGGACTGTGTCGGCGCTCGAGATTCCGAAACCGTGAGTGGTGAAAATCCTGGCGTCAGTATTGCCCATTACCTGAAAGGTGAGGATGCAGCCAAGGTGGCGTTTTCGGAATATCATGCCATGGGATCGAAAACGGCAGCATTCCTTGTTCGCAAGGGGCCGTGGAAGCTGGTTCATTACGTCGCTTACGAGCCGCAGCTGTTTAATCTGGAAGACGACCCAAAGGAATTGAATGATCTTGCTGCCGATCCCGAAATGCAGTTGATCATTGCCGAATTAACGGCGGAACTTGAGAAGATCGTCGATCCGGCAGCAATCGATGCACGCGCCAAGGAGCAGCAGGCCATTATGCTGGCCGAAAACGGTGGCGCCGAAGTGGTTATCGCCAGAGGAGACCTGGGCTTCAGCATGCCCCCTGGTGTCGATCCGCATTTCGATTAAGCGGGCTTTTTCCATTGTTTGGCCAAGGTGGTTGCCGTTCTGCAACCACCCCACGCTGACACATTGGCTTTAGCGATCTTTGCCGAATGCGCGCAGGTTTTCAGGAATATGTGCCCAGGGGACGGATGATTCCGTCCAGCTCTGATAAGCTGGGGTAATCACCGAGGGATCATTCAACGCACCGGCCTTCACATAGATCATTCCAGGACGCGACGGCGAGCTGGTGAACAGCGGTGTGCCGCAGTCCGGGCAGAAGTGCCGGGTCAAATCACGACCACTGTCGGCGGTCTTGGTATACCCCTTTGGGCTCCCCTTGGTAATTTTGAAGTGCGCCGCCTGCAATCCGACGCTGATGTTGAAGGCGCTGCCGGTCGTCTTGCGGCAGTCCGTACAATGGCAATAGGCGGCATCCGCCATTTCGCCCTGATAATCAAAAGTGATGTTGCCGCAGAGACATGAGCCGGAAATTTTGATGGCCATTTTGACGTTCCTTATCGCCAGTGGAATGCTGATTTCGGAGGCAGAGGGCCGTCCTTGTCGGCCAGCGTGTCGGCGATGCGGATACCCTCGTTCCACTTCACCATACGCTCGGAGCGGGCAAAAGATCCGACTTTGAGTTGCGGCGCACCCCAGCCGACGGCCAGATGCACGATGGTGCAATCTTCGGTTTCGCCTGACCTGGCAGAAACGATGCGCCCCATGCCGGCTTTATGAGCGGCATCGAAGGCGGCTTTGGCTTCGCTCAGCGTTCCGGCCTGGTTGGGTTTACACAGCAAGGAATTGCAGAGTTTGTCCTTGGCCGCTGCCTTGACCCGCTCAGCATTCGTTACCAGTACGTCGTCACCGACGACTTGCGCATTGTCACCGACCGCCCATGTGAATTTCATCAGACCGTCCGGATCATCTTCGCCGAGCGGGTCTTCGATGGAAACGATCGGATAGCGTTCCATCCAGTCGATCAACATCGCGCACATCGCATCGCTGTCCAGCGTCTTGTTGTCCTTGGCCAGCCGATACTGACCGTTTTCACCGAACTCGGATGCGGCAATGTCGAGGGAGATTGCAACCTCGGCACCGGGCTTGAAGCCGGCGGCCTCAATGGCACGGAGCAGGGTTTCAATGGCTTCTTCGTTGGTGTCGAAATCAGGCCAGAAACCACCCTCGTCAGCGACCCCGGCCAGCTTGCCCGCGTCAGCCATGATCTTGCCGGCATGCAGATACACTTCGGCGGTCCAGTCGAGTGCCTGGCAGAAACTTGATGCGCCCGTGGCGATGACCATGAAGTCCTGCACATCAACGCGTCGGGATGCATGGGCACCACCACCGAAAATCTGAATTTCCGGTAGCGGCAAAGTCACGTCGGCCTTGTCGTCCTGCCGCAGATACTGCCAGAGCGGCAGGCCTTCATAGGCGGCAGCGGCGTGGGCAATGGCCATGCTGGCGGCGACCGTGGCGTTACCGCCTAACCGTTTCTTGTTGGTCGTACCGTCGAGCTCGATCATGAATTTGTCGAGCCGTGCCTGTTCACGAACATCCTGGCCGGTCAGCACTTCGGCGATTTCGACGTCAACGGCCTTGATCGCGTGGGTGACATCCCATCCGCCGAAACTGTTGCCGCCGTCTCTGAGATCAATCGCTTCGAAACGTCCACGTGACGCACCGGCCGGCGCAATGGCGATGCCCTTTGCACCACCCTCAAGCAAAACCTCTACCTCAACGGTCGGGCGGCCACGGGAATCCCAGACCCGGCGTGCATGAAGTTTCTTGATTGCGAATTTGGCCATGTGTCGTTCCCTTGTTGCCGGTCGTGCGCTTAGTCGTTGTCGAGATGCTGCTGCCAAGCGTTCGAGATGTCTATCGGATGATTGACCGGCATTGTCAAAAATTGTCGGGCAAAGTCACGCACAAGGTTTCGTACATTTTCATCGGTTACATATTCTACCGGTGATTTCCCATCGATACGGCCGAGCAACAGGCCCGGTAGCAGATGGGCGGTGCGGCTCAACACAGCGGGATCGTTTATGGCCACACTCTCATGTTCGTAGGCATGGCAGAGTGCTTCGAAGCAAGCTTTGAACCCCGGGCGGGCGCTAGGTGTCCAAAGACACTTGAGCAGCAGGTGATTGAGACAGAACGCCAGATCAAAGGCCGGATCACCGTACTCAGGCGCACTCGGCATCAAGAAACACCGGGCCATCGGCACCGATCAGAATGTTTTTCGGACTGATGTCGCCATGCACCAGGGCAAGCCGGTGGGCAGCGGTAATGTCGGCAAGTTCCTTTAGCCTTCCTGCGACCTCGGGTCTGCGTACGCCAGTGGCCAGCAGATAAGGCTCCAGTCGGATCGCATGAAAGATATCGTCGGTGGCAAAGCGTGGCGGAATGGACTTATCCTGGCTGGTTGCCGCGTGAATTTTTCCAAGGGTGGCACCAACTGCGGCGGCGTCATCGGCATTGGCGATACCGTCCCTAAGTTGCGCCTTCCAGAGCGGGTAGTCACCGGCGTCGAGATATGCCATCGCAAACAGGCCGCCATCGGGATCGTGCAAAATGATTTCCGGCGTGCAGTCCGGGACTATGGCCTGGGCAGCCTGCATCCAGGCAACTTCATAGGCATTGCGGCTGACCGGCGCTTCCCAATTATCGGCAACCTTCAGTTTTGCCAGCGCCCGCTTGACGCAAATCGGCCCGGTTTTGAGATCAACGCGCCAGATATCGGAACTGACGCCACCGGTCAGTGCGGTAAAGGCAGGTGTTTCCCTGGGCGCAACCAGCCCACCCCGTCGCAAGGCATCGAGAATGTCATTCGGGATCGTCATGCAAGGACACAGGCCAGGTCAGCAGCGGCGCGGCGCAAGCGTGCGACATGGCCGATCGCTTGATCAAAATTCATGCGTACAACCGGCCCATGGGTGGCCAACGTGGCCAGTAATTTGCCGTTGGAGTCCGTAACGGGCACGGCGGCTGCGACCATGCCCGGGATGAATTCTTCATTATCAGTGCCGACTTTCGACTTGGCGATCTGATCGGTTTCGGCCATCAGTTCATCTGGATCGGTAATGGTGTTGTCTGATTTTTTGTCCATCGACAGGTTGGCAATCAGGCGCTGACGGCGCGCCCGGGGCAGGGATGAGAGATAAAGTTTACCACTCGCCGTGCAATGCAGGGGCACCTTGGATCCGGTCGGCAGTTGAATTCTCAATGGCCATTCAGACTCGACTCGGTCCAGATACAGCATGGTGCCCGCCGACGGCAGTGCGATGTTGCAGGTCTCTCCGATGTCGCGGACAACAGCGTCAAGAATTGCATGTCGTTCATTGTTGCCGCTCTGATTGGAGAGCAATTTCATCGCCAGTTTTGAAACCCGCTCTCCGGCTTCATAACCGCGCCCGTTGATGTCGCGCCGCAAGTAGCCTTCTTCGAGCATGAGATTGCAGAGCCGGTGAACGGTTGCCTTGGGCAAACCTGAAGCAATTTCGATGTCGAGTGCGCTCGCCGGACGGTCCATGGCGCAGACGACTTCCAGCAATTCAAGAACCCGGACGGAGCGGGAACCGGCAGTGGCGTCGTCGTTCACGGCAACACTCCTCCATGTAGCAATCATCCATAAATGACCCTAAGTCCCATTTATGAAACATAAAGTTTCATTGTTGCAACTTTTTTGCGATATGGTTAGTTTCTGACATGCAAAAGCTCAGCGAATCATTTGATTATATCATAGTCGGAGCCGGCTCGGCGGGGTGTGTTCTTGCCAATCGGCTGAGTGCTGACCGCAACCTGCGGGTTCTGCTTCTGGAAGCGGGAGGACGCGACAGCAATCCCTGGATCCATGTGCCGGTTGGCTATTTCAAGACCTTGCACAATCCGAAGACCGACTGGTGTTATAAAACCGATCCCGACCCGGGGCTTGGAGGGCGACGGCTTGATTGGCCGCGCGGTAAGGTTCTCGGCGGCTCCAGTTCGATCAATGGTTTGCTGTATATCCGTGGTCAGGCTGAGGACTACAATCACTGGCGCCAGCTTGGAAACGCCGGATGGTCGCATACGGACGTGTTGCCGTATTTCAAACGCGCCGAAAGTCAGGAACGGGGCGGTGATGAGTTCCATGGCGGCGATGGCCCGCTGAAGGTATCCGACATGCGCGCCAAGCGTGATGTCTGCGATGCGCTGATTGCCTCTGCCGAGGCCATCGGCATTCCGCGCAGCAATGATTTCAACGGCGCAAAACAGGAAGGTGCCGGCTATTTTCAGATGACGGCGCACAAGGGCCGACGATGGTCGACGGCGGTCGGATATCTGCGCCCGGTTGAACATCGTGACAATCTCAAGGTTATTACTCACGCGCTGGCGTTGGAGATACTGTTCGCTGCCGACGATCCGAAGGCCGTTAGCGGTTTTGCATTCCTGCGCGACGGGGAGCGCCATGAAGCCAGCCTGAAGCCGGGCGGAGAGGTGATCCTGTCGGCAGGTGCCATCGGCTCACCCCAGATATTGCAGGTTTCAGGCATCGGTCCGGCCCCCTGCTGTCCGGGCTCAATATTCCTGTGCGGCATGAAATGTCGGGTGTCGGTGAAAATCTGCAAGATCATCTGCAGATACGGATGATCTACGAAGTCAATGTGCCGACTCTGAATGACGAAATCAACAGCCCGATCCGGCGCACCATGATGGGTATTGAATATCTGCTGAAACGCACCGGCCCCATGAGCATGGGGGCGTCGCAGGTGTGTATCTTCGCAAAAACCCGGCCGGAAATGGAAACGCCGGATATCCAGTTCCATTTCCAACCATTGAGCGCTGACAAGCCGGGCATCAAGATGCACAAGTTTTCAGGCGTGACGTCGTCGATCTGTCAGCTACGCCCTGAAAGCCGGGGCAGGATCGCCATAACCACTCCGGATATTTCAGTATACCCGTCGATCCAGCCGAACTATCTGTCGGCGCAGAAGGATCAGGAAACGGTTATCGCCTCTGTTCGTAAATCGCGGGAGATTTTTTCAACGGCGCCCTTGAAAGATTTTATCGTCCGCGAGCGGCTACCGGGTCCCGATATTGTAAAGGACGAGGATGTCCTGGAAAGCGCACGGCAGATCGCGCAGACGATCTATCATCCGACCAGCACCTGCAAAATGGGCAGTGATGCGGGATCGGTAGTCGATGCCAGATTGCGCGTTCATAACCTGCGCGGCTTGCGGGTCGTCGATGCATCGGTCATGCCGACGATTGTTTCCGGCAATACCAACGCCCCGACCATCATGATTGCAGAAAAAGCCTCTGACATGATTCTGGATGACCGCCGGGGGTAAATCCCCCGTAATCCCTGCCAAAAAAAACCGGGTCCAAAAGGACCCGGCGAGTTAACAGGGAGAGAAGTCTCCGGGGAGGAGACTAGAAGCATCTTCAAAATACCTGTCTGTAGTAACTTTTACAGTGATGCCGGTCACATCTTGCGATTTTTCTGAAAATTATTTCGAGTCTTGGTTTCCATTCTGTTTTGTATGGATTTGATATCAAGCGGAAGGCTTGGGTAAATCCTTAAACTGCGGCATAATGGCCGCATGGATAATGCACAAAACGCAGCAAGCAAGAATGACGTGAGCAGGGTGCCGTTCTGGGCTGTCGGCGCAGTTCTGATAGGCGGGACCTTGCTCGCCTTGCCGGCTTATCTTGATGCGATGGGATTGCAGATTCTTGATAACGATTTCCTGACATCGCTATGCGGGTTCGCAGGCTGGGGCCCATCAGCAAAGTGACCTGCGTGCCGTGTGCACTTGTAATGCGCGCACCATCTTATCAAACGCGTGTGAGGATCAATGGCCTATGCAATTAGTGCTGAGCTGCAGATGTGGGCAATCTTCGCGGTTATCCTGATCGCCCTTGCTGCTTACGTTGCAGAAAAATGGCCGATGGAGCTGACCTCGCTCGGTACCATTTGCGTCATCCTTGTATTTTTTCAGTTCTTTTATGTTGAAAAGCCGTCTTCTGAAAATGGTGGACTGACGCCGTCACGTATTCTTGAAGGGTTTGCCAATCCGGCTTTGATCGCCGTGCTGTCGCTGCTGATCATGGGGCAGGGTTTGATCCGAACCGGTATTCTTGACCGTGCCGCGCAGTGGATGCTTGATCACATGCGTGCCAAAATTCCGGCCATCGCCGCGATGTTCATCGTCCTTTTCATCGTCGGTGCAATCAGCGGCTTTCTCAACAACACGCCGGTGGTGGTAATATTTATTCCGATCATGCAGGCGATGGCCCATCGCTATGGCATTTCGCCTAGCCGCGTCATGATCCCGCTCAGTTTTGCCGCAATTCTCGGCGGCATGACAACGCTGATCGGCTCATCCACCAACTTGCTCGTCAATACGGCCCTCATCGAAATAGGTGAAAAGCCTTTGGGCTTCTTCGACTTCACGATACCGGGCGTCATCATGGCGCTGACCGGGATCGGGTATGCTGTGTTCATTGTGCCGCGGTTGCTGCCGGACCGTGCCGGTATGGCCGATAGCGTAACCGGGCAGGGCGGTAAACAGTTCATCGTCCAGATTGAAACACCGGCAGATTCCGGGTTGATCGGCAAGACGGCGCCGGGCGGATATTTCAGTGATCTGCCAGATATGACGGTCAGGCTGATCCAACGCGGTGAACGCGCGATACTGCCGCCCTTTGAGGATATTGCCGTCATTCAGGGCGATGTCATTGTTGTTGCCGCGACCCGGGCCATCCTCAAGGAAGCGATCGCGGCACATGGAGAGTTGTTTCATCCTGATCTCCGTGACGGCAAGGCCCTTGAAGACGATGACGAGGACGCGCCCTGGCGACAAAAAGATCAGGTGCTGGCCGAAGTGATGATTGCGCCGGCATCAAGGTTGGTCGGCCAAACCCTCAGGCTAGCCGGTTTCCGCTACAAGACCGGTTGCATCGTGCTCGGCATCCAGCGCCGTGCCCGGATGATCCGTGCAAGAATTACGGAAATCCGTCTGGAAGCGGGCGATGTTCTTCTGGTGCAGGGCCAGCGTGACGATATTCGCGAATTACGCAATGCGCGTGATGCCATCCTGATCGAGTCATCCAGAGAAGATCTGCCCAGCCTTGATCATGCAAAACGTGCCTCGATTATTTTTCTGGGGGCCGTGATGCTGGCTGCGCTCGGCATTTTACCGATTGTCGTCTCTGCATTCGTTGGCGCTATTGCCATGGTGGCAACGGGTGTCTTGAACCTGCGTCAGGCGTTTCGTGCAGTAGACCCGAAAATCACCACGGCAATTGCTGCCGCACTGGCGATGAGCATCGCGCTCAGGGAAACCGGCGGTGCCATGTTTGTTGCACATGGACTTGTTTCCATGCTGGAAGATCAGGGGCCAATCGTCATCCTGTCGATGTTGTTCCTGATTGCGGCGTTGCTGACCAACGTGATATCGAACAATGCCGTTGCCGTCCTGTTCACGCCCATTGCCGTTGACCTGGCAATAGAAGTCGGCGCACAGCCGATGCTGTTTGCAATTGCCATGGTTTTTGCCGCGAACTGCTCGTTTGCATCACCGATGGGCTATCAGACCAATCTTCTGGTGATGGGGCCGGGGCACTACAAGTTTCAGGATTTCGTGCGGACCGGGATTCCGCTCATCCTTATCATGTGGATCGCCTTCACCCTTATCGCCAAGTTCCTGTGGGGGCTATGACGCCTTCACGCTGAAAGGCTTCGGGATTCGTCAGCCTGACTGATTTCAAAACGCCAAACCTTGAGGCCAAGTCGGCAGGCAATGACCAGTGAAACGAGGCCTGCCACGCCGATGACTGGCCAAATGACGGCTTCGGGCAGCCCCAATCGAAACAGTCCAACCCCGACAATACCGCCAAGCATCAACCCCATGGCCGATAATGCCAACACGCCAACGGAAAGCGCGGTAAGCAGGGCACTTGCAGCAAATCCAACGCTGTACCCGGGCGCTGTTTCTTTACCGATAACCGCGCTCAGCGTCTGCTGCGAGGCGGCCTCCGTCGTTGTCATTCTGGTATATCCTTAAAGGTTGAAATGATCCATTTCGGGTTGCTCGAAACGGCGTTTGTTTGCGTCGAATGGCAAACGATCAGCAATTATCTACTGCTGAAAGCGCATTCCTGTTAGGGGGTGTCGATGCATATCAGCCCTGCAAAAATAACATTAGGAAGATCATGGTGTTAATTGTGCCGAGTGGACGAAGCTTCTCAATATATTGATAAATAATAATAATATGAACCGGCTGCGGCTCAGGTGCTTCTGTTGCAAAGGCCTGAATTGCGCAGTCAGGCATGCAGTCACTCATGCCTCGTTCTTGTCTGGAATGACCTGCAAGCTGTAATGTGCATTTGGTTTGAACGAGCGCATTCACGACGAATGAACGCCGTCGACCATGGACCGCTCCCATGTTTTTGACGTCGCATTGCGGCACGCCGGAGAACGCCATGATTTGGCGGATGCCTGCGTGGGTGTATTGCAATATGCAATGTCAAAATCATAGACCGGTCATTGGCCTTATTGGCACGACAGGCTTGTAGAAGCTGCGTCTGCCGCCTTTGGAGTACTTGAGAATGTCGTCGATTTTAATGGTGCTGGCCATTACGGGTGGCATCACCCTTGCTGTTGCAGCTTTCCTGTTGGCTATTCTGGTGCTGCGTAATCCGCATAATCCGGAGTGGGTGAATAGCGAGGGATTTTCCCAATTTACAGCTTTGTTGATGACAACCGGTATTTCTGCGGCGTCGGCAGCGACAGTGCAAGCGTACTACTCCTTAGGCATGAGCGTCGCAGTGGCGCTATGCGTTACATCGGGCATTGTCATTGTTTCGGGTTTTGTCTTGTACGGGTTGTTCGGTATGGGAGAACGTTTACGCCGTGCCGAAGCTGGTCATTCGACGCTTGAACCCATTGGTCGTGGTCCCGCTTTGCCGAGCAATAAGGCCGGTGCATTCTGATTTCTGCGCCACTTTAATTGTCATTCCATTACGGGCTGCTTGTCTGGCACATGTGTGTCAGCGGTAGCCCGTTTGTTTTTAATCGGCCGTTAAATCCCGCTTGCTTTCTCCAATTTTAATCGTAATTTGACGGCGGGCCACATCTCCCCAACGAGATGCGACCTTTCTGTGAGGAAAGGAGACACCATGAACACCCTTCAGAAGCCGGGCACCCGTCCGGCAAATCCAAATTTTTCGTCCGGTCCCTGCTCCAAACGTCCTGGCTGGCGTCCTGACGTTCTGGCTGATGCTTTTGTTGGCCGCTCGCACCGCCACAAGACAGGCAAGGAGCGGATCAAGGAAGTCATTACCCGCACCCGTGCCATGCTGGGCATTCCTGATGATTACCGCATCGGCATCGTGCCGGCGTCGGACACAGGTGCTGTTGAAATGGCGCTCTGGTCTGTGCTTGGTCCTCGCGACGTCGAGGTGCTGGCCTGGGAAAGCTTCGGTAAACAGTGGGCGGTCGATGTGAAAAACCATCTGAAGCTCAAGGACGTCAAAATCACCGAAGCCGCGTACGGGGAACTTCCCGATCTTGGCGCAGTTGATTTCAGCCGCGATGTGATCTTTACGTGGAACGGCACGACCGGTGGTGTGCGGGTTCCAAACGGTGACTGGATTCCTGATAACCGCGAAGGTCTGACAATCGTCGACGGAACCTCGGCCGTGTTCGCCATGGATATTCCGTGGGACAAGACCGATATCGTGACCTGGTCCTGGCAGAAGGCAATGGGCGGCGAAGCGGCGCACGGTATGCTGGTGCTGAGCCCACGTGCGGTTGCCAGAATCGAAAGCTATGATCCGCCCTGGCCGTTGCCGAAGGTTTTCCGGCTCAAGAAAAAAGACAAGCTGAACGAGGAAATATTTGAAGGCATCACCATCAACACACCTTCCATGCTGTGCGTTGAAGATGCGCTCGATGGTCTTCGCTGGGCCGATACCATTGGCGGCCTGAAAGGGTTGCTGGCTCGGGTCGAAGCGAATTTCAAGACACTCAGCGCCTGGGTCGAGAAAGCCGAGTGGATTGATTTCATTTGCCAGAACCCTGATGCCCGTTCCGATACTTCGGTGGTGCTGGTCGTCACGGATCCATGGTTCACGTCGCTTGATGAAGGCCGGCAGCGCGATGTCATCAAGAAGATGACCGGTATGCTTGACGATGAAGGTTCAGCATTTGATGTCGGCTCGCACCGTGATGCCCCCCCGGGATTGAGAATCTGGTGCGGTGCGACGGTAGAGGCTTCGGATCTGGCCGAACTCGGTCCCTGGCTCGATTGGGCATTCGCCCGGGTCAAAGCCGATTTGCAGGGGGGCTGAACATGGTCAAGGTTCTGATCTCTGACAAGATGTCGCCGCTTGCCGCTGACGTCTTTAAATCGCGTGGCATTGAAGTCGATGTCATTACGGATATGGACAAGGATACGCTGGCCGAAAAAATCGGTGGTTATGACGGGATCGCGATCCGCTCAGCGACCAAGATCACGCCAAAAATCCTGGCCAAACCGGGTATTCTGAAAGTGATCGGTCGTGCCGGCATCGGTGTTGATAACGTTGATACCAAGGCTGCGACCGGGGCCGGTATCGTGGTCATGAATACGCCGTTCGGTAACGCTATCACCACAGCCGAACATGCGATAACCATGATGCTGTCGCTGGCACGGCAAATTCCGGCGGCAAATGCCTCGACCCATGCCGGCAAGTGGGAGAAATCCGGCTTCATGGGTGTTGAACTGATGGGTAAGACACTGGGCATCATCGGCTGTGGCAATATCGGCGCCATTGTTGCCGATCGCGCACAGGGACTGAAAATGAAGGTCATCGCCTTTGACCCGTTCCTGTCTGAAGAGCGTGCGCAGGTGCTGGGTGTCGAGAAAGTTGATCTGGACGGTTTGCTCAAGCGAGCTGATTTTATCTCGCTGCACACGCCACTGACCGATCAGACGCGCAATATCATTGATGCCACGGCGTTGAACAAGACCAAGGCCGGTGTGCGCATTATCAATTGCGCGCGTGGTGGCCTGGTGGATGAAGCGGCGCTCAAGGTTGCACTTGAGACCGGCCATGTTGCCGGTGCGGCACTTGATGTGTTCGCCGAAGAACCTGCCACAGCAAACATCCTGTTTGGGATGGCACAGGTCGTCTGCACACCGCATCTCGGCGCTTCGACCTCGGAAGCGCAGGAAAAGGTCGCCGTTCAGGTCGCTGAACAGATGGCCGATTATCTGCTGACCGGTGCCGTCACCAATGCGCTTAACATGGCCTCGGTCTCAGCCGAGGAGGCACCCAAGTTGAAACCCTACATGGTGCTAGCCGAACAGCTGGGCGGCTTTGCCGGTCAGGCAACGCAGAGTGCCATCAAGGGGATCGAAATCTGTTACGAGGGCGATGTATCGACCCTCAACACCAAGCCTTTGACAGCGATTGTCGTCAAAGGCTTGCTCGGGCCGCTGCTCGAAGGGGTCAACATGGTCAACGCGCCGGTGATCGCCGAAGAGCGCAACATCAAGATATTGGAAGCCAAATCGGATACGGCAGGGAACTACCACACCCTGATCACGGTGACGGTGACGACCGAAAATCAGAAGCGTTCCGTCAAGGGGACCCTGTTCAATAACGAGCCGCGTCTGGTCGAGATCAAGGGCATCCACATCGATGCCAAGCTTGGGCCCAACATGCTGTATCTTGCCAACCATGATAAACCGGGCTTGATCGGTGCGCTCGGCACCATCCTGGGTCAATCCGGGGTCAATATCGCGACCTTCAACCTAGGAAGGGCCGATCAGGGTGGAGATGCGATTGCGCTGATCGAGATCGATGGGCCGCCGCCGACCAGTGTCGTGCAACAGGTGCAAAATCTGCCGCACGTCGTGCATGCCATTCCGATGCGGTTTTAAGCGGCGTCGACAGCTTTTGGCACTGCGGGACGATCGTCGCCGATCTTTGACATGTCAAACGGTGTCGTCTGGTATATCGAATTGACCCAGTTGCCGAACAGGATGTGCGCGTTGGATCGCCATGTATTGACCGGCACCTGACGCGGATCGTCATTCGGGTAATAGTTTCTGGGCATCTGAATGGCCGCACCCTTGGCCACATCACGAGAATATTCGTCGCCGAGCGTGTTGGAATCATATTCCAGATGATTGAACATGTGGACGTGGTTGAGCACCGGGTCAATCACCAGCGCCATACCGGCGTCATGGGATTCCGCCAGCACTTTCAGATGCGGGAATTTCGCCAGGTCTTCCCGATGATTTTCCGTATGTCGTGACACCGGTATCGGGATCTCGTCGTTCAGACCGCGCATCATCGGTGACGCGGGGTCCAGCACGCTGTGCCAAAAAATGCCGAACGCTTTTTCGGGAAGCTGATACTTCGGGATGCCGTAGAAATGATGCAAGGCGGCCTGCGCGCCCCAGCACAGATTGAAGCAGCCATGTACATTCGTCAGGGACCAGTTGAAAATCTCACAGAGTTCCGGCCAATATCTGACCTCTTCGAAGGGCAGCTTTTCAATCGGCGCACCGGTGACGATCAGTCCGTCGAATTTCTGATCCCGGATTTCCGTCCAAGGATGATAGAAATCGAGCAGGTGCTGTTCTGACGTGGTTTTCGGCTTGTGCGTGGTCAGGGCCAGCAAGGTCACTTCGACCTGCAACGGCGTCGCGCCCAGAACGCGCGCCAACTGCGTCTCGGTTTTGATCTTTTCCGGCATGAGGTTGAGGATCGCAATCTTCAACGGACGGATATCCTGACGGGTTGCGTCCTCGTCCTTGATGATCGGCACACCTTCGGCTTCAAGCACCTTGTGTGCCGGCAGTTCTGATGGAATTTTGATAGGCATTGACTGGCTATCCTTAAACGTCTTTGCCGCGCCCGGTAGCGCGATCCTTGCAGACTTTCAAATAGCGCTCGGCGTTGGCATGCGCAACCTTGGAAGTTTTCGCCTGTTCATCAATGAGATCATAGAGTTGGCGGATGAAGCCATCGCTGTCGACCGGTTTGCCGCTATCGACACCACCGGCAAACAGTTGATCAACGTCGATGGAAAATCCGTATTTGGCGGCGAAGGTCTCATAACGGGGTTTCCGGTCTTCGAGCAAGAGCGGGAACAGCTTTCTGGCAAAATCCTTGCGATCAACGCCGATGCCGTTATCAGGTTGCCCGGCCAGATGTTTTTCGATGAACCGGGGATGGTAAAATAACGGCTTTGGATCGCTGACGGCACGGCGTTTGAGCGCCTCTTCGCCTGAGGCATTGGCGCGGATATAAATGATCATCGAGGTATCGCGGATGGCGGAAATTACCGGGTCTTCCGGATTGTCGATATCGGCGATCTCGCACAGGCTGCCAGAGGCATCGTTGATGAAGTCTTTGCAGGAATAGATTTTCCAGGCTTTTTCGAGAAACCGGGCAACATCGCGCATCGAATTGATTTCGGCGTCCCGGTATTGCTGTTGGCGCTCAAGAAACGACGCCTTGTCGAGTCCGCCTGATGCCGGATCGCCATACATACCAAGATAGGTCGAAACCGGATCCAGGTTGTCGACGGAAATGTTGTGGTTGATATAGATCGAATCTGAACGCAGCAGATCGGCGACGAACGGGTCGGTGCGCATGATCCTGAATTTGATGTTATCGAGAATATGTTCAGCCAGATAGCCGGTGCCGATGCGGTAATCTGCAGAATAATGGAACCAGTTCGCACTGCGGCGCAGCGCCGTCGACAGCGTGGTCTTGCCGACACCCGACATCCCAAGCAGTGTTACCGCGTGCGGTAGTTTGCGGAATTCTTCAAATGATGGCAGCGGTGAAGTCATTGTGCACCCGAATACGTTAAAAACCCGAACAGAATGTCCCTGAAATTGTATCGATATTCAAACCCGCATTGGAAAAACTGAAAATTCACACAGTCTAGCGATAATTTGTATGGTCTTTCAGAAAAATGTATCTCATTCCGTCCGAGCAAGATGTTATGGTATGCATAACGGGTGCAAACCAAAGGCTTGCCGCCGCCAATCGCGACCATAGGGAGAAACTTCATGCAAAAATCACTGAACATTGACCCGGATAAGTGCACCGGATGTCTGCAATGCGAACTGGCGTGTTCGTACGACAACGAAAACGCCTTCAATCCTGCAAAATCCCGCATAAAAGTGTTTTCTTTCCATGATAAGGGCAGATTTGTCCCTTACACCTGCACGCAATGCGACGAAGCGTGGTGTATGCACGCCTGTCCCGTCGACGCCATCACCCTTGATAAGGCGACCGGGGCCAAGATCGTGCATAACAATCTCTGTGTCGGCTGCAAGGTCTGCACCATTGCCTGCCCGTTCGGAACCGTGAACTACAACGCCGACACCGGCAAAGTCATCAAGTGCGATCTTTGTGAAGGCGAGCCGGAATGCGCGAAAGCCTGCCCGACTGATGCCATCACCTATGTCGACGCCAACTGGACCGGTCTCGACAAGATGCGGGCCTGGGCGGAAAAGACCGATTCCGGTCAATCAGCAACAGCTTGATAGGGAGGATGACATCATGGCTTGGGCAAAAAAACTCCTCCGCGTCAATCTGACCGAGGGAACCTGCAAAACCGAACCGTTGAATATGGAATGGGCCAACAAGTATCTGGGCCAGCGCGGTCTGGCGACCAAATATTTCGTTGAGGAAGTTGACCCGAAGGTTGATCCCCTGAGTGCCGCCAACAAACTGATCATGGCGACCGGTCCGCTGACCGGCACCTCGGCATCGACCGCCGGGCGTTATTCGGTGATCACCAAAGGTGCGCTGACGGGCGCCATTGCGTGTTCCAACTCGGGTGGCTTTTTCGGCAACGAGATGAAAAACGCCGGTCTCGACATGATCATTTTCGAGGGCGCGTCAAAAAAACCTGTGTATCTGTTCATTGACAACGATGACGCCAAACTGCTGGATGCATCCGCCCTGTGGGGCACCAGTGTCTGGGATACCGAGGATCACATCAAAACCATCCACGGCGATCCGCAAATCCGCGTTGCCTCGATCGGTATATCCGGTGAGAAGGGAGTCAAATACGCCTGCGTCGTCAACGACTACCACCGCGCCGCCGGCCGTTCCGGCGTTGGCACCGTGATGGGATCGAAGAACCTGAAGGCGGTGGCGATCCGCGGCACCAAGGGAGTGAGCGTCAAGGATCCGAAGCGATTCTTCGAGTCCGTTGCTGCGGGCAAGAAAGTACTGGCTGATAATGCAGTCACCGGACAGGGGTTGCCGGCTTTCGGCACCCAGGTTCTGATGAACGTGATCAATGAAACCGGCGCCTTGCCGACCCGTAACCACCGCGATATCCAGTTCGAGGGCGCGCACGCGATCTCGGCTGAAGCGATGGCCGAGCCGCGCAAATCGGACGGCAAGCCGAACCTGGTCCGCAATGCAGCCTGCTTTGGCTGCACCATTGCCTGCGGGCGGATTTCGACGGTCGACCGGACCCATTATACGGTTGCCGAGCGCCCGCAATACCAGATCGCATCGGGCGGCCTTGAATACGAAGCCGCCTGGGCCCTGGGGGCTGCGACCGGCGTTGATGATCTTGATGCGCTGACGTTCGCCAACTTCATCTGTAACGAGCAGGGTTTCGATCCGATTTCGTTCGGTGCCACTGTCGGTGCCGCGATGGAAATGTATGAGGACGGCGTCATCACCGACAAGGAAACCGGCGGGATCGAGCTCAAGTTCGGCAACGCCCGGGCGCTCACCGATCTGGCCGAATTGACCGGTAAGGGTGAAGGCTTTGGCGCGGAAATCGGTCTCGGTTCCAAACTGCTGTGTGAGAAATACGGCAAGCCGGAACTGTCCATGTCGGTCAAGGGCCAGGAATTCCCGGCCTACGATTCACGCGGTATTCAGGGCATGGGGCTGACCTATGCGACGTCGAACCGGGGGGCGTGCCACTTGCGCTCCTATACCGTCGCATCCGAAGTGCTGGGCATTCCGGAAAAAACCGATCCGCTGGTTTCAGAAGGCAAGGCCGGACTGGTCAAGGCGTTCCAGGATGCCACGGCTGTGTTCGACAGCGCCGGTATCTGCGTCTTTACCTCTTTCGCCTGGTCGCTCGAAGACGTTGCACCACAGATTGATGCAGCGTGTGAAGGGGACTGGTCGGTCGACACACTGCTTGAAGTGGGTGAGCGTATCTGGAATCTGGAGCGTAATTTCAACAACGCCGCCGGGTTCACCGCCGCCGATGACAAGCTGCCCGAAAGGTTGCTCAAGGATGCGGCTAAAACCGGGCCTGCCAAGGGGCTGACAAACCAACTCGCCACGATGCTGCCGGAGTATTACCAACTCCGTGGCTGGACCAAGGATGGCGTGCCGACCAACGAGACCATGAACCGTCTCGGGCTTTAACGGACGAGGGGAGGGGCTTTCGCCTCTCCCCACCCGCCTTCCCGGAGGAACAGAGATGACTTATGTGATAATTGGTGCCGGCCCCGCTGGCGTCACTGCCGCCGATACCCTGCGCAAGGCCGATCCCGGTTCGGAGATCGTCATGATCGGTGCCGAGCCCGAGCCGCCCTATTCGCGCATGGCGATCCCGTATGTGCTGACCGGCATTATCGCCGAGGAAGGCACGTATCTGCGCAAGGATGACGGCCACTACGACAACAACGCCATCAAGTACCGCCAGGGTGTGGTCGCGTCCATCGATCCGAAAAAGAAAACCCTCAAACTCCAGGACGGCAGCACGCAAGACTACACAAAACTGCTGATCGCCACCGGTGCCAGCCCGGTTCGGCCACCGATCGAAGGTCTTGATTTGCCCGGTGTCCATCATTGCTGGACGCTTGAAGACTGCCGCAACATCATCAAATACGCCGACAAGGGTGCCGACGTGGTGCTGATGGGGGCCGGTTTCATCGGCTGCATCATCATGGAAGCCCTGGCCGGGCGTGGCGTTAACCTGACGGTCGTCGAAGCGCTGGACCGGATGGTGCCGCGCATGATGAACGAAGCGGCAGGCAACATGGTCAAGGCTTGGTGCGAACAGAAGGGCATCAACGTCCATACATCGACCAAAGTCACAAAGCTGGAAGTGTCGGGCGACAAGACGGATACATTGAAAGTCGACCTCGACAACGGCAAAAGTATCCCGGCGCATCTGGTCGTGGTCGCCACCGGCGTGAAGTCGAACATCGGCTTTGTCGAAGGGACCGGCTTGAAGACGGATCAGGGTATTCTTGTCGACGAATTCATGCGCTCAAGTGTTGACGATATCTATGCTGCGGGCGACTGCGCACAGGGGCCTGATTTTTCAACCGGCGGCTGGGCGGTTCATGCGGTGCAGCCGACGGCGGTCGATCACGGACGCATTGCAGGCATGAATATGGCCGGTAAAAGTGCGCCCTTCAAAGGCAGCCTGAACATGAACGTCCTTGATACGGTCGGTCTGATTTCGGCGAGCTTCGGCAAGTGGGACGGCGTCAAGGGCGGCGATCATGCCGAAGCCATTGATGCAGATAATTTCCGCTATATGCGGCTGGAATTCGACGGCGACAAGATCGTCGGTGCTTTATCACTCGGTCGTACCGATCATATCGGCGTGCTGCGGGGTCTGATCCAGACCGAGATCAAGCTTGGCGTATGGAAAGACAAGCTGATTGCCGATCCGCATCTGATCGCCGATGCCTATGTGGCGTGTTCCCATTAACAGGGGACCGCATCACGCATGAAGATACGGATCAAGCTTTACGCGTCGCTGGGTGAATACCTGCCGGCGGATGCCGTCAAGAACGAGGCCGACCTTGAGGTCGGCGAGACGGCAACGCCGACCCAGGTCATTCACAAATTGGGGCTGCCTGAAAAGATGTGCCACATGGTGCTGATCAACGGCGTTTATATCGCGCCTGCTGATCGCGGCACCCGAGCCCTTGAAGAAAGCGACCACCTTGCCATCTGGCCGCCGGTTGCCGGCGGCTAAGCCGCCTGATGGGTTCCCGGATATGACCGTCGTCATCGAAAAGCAGATGGGCATTACCGAGAGTGAGTTCCTGCGTCTGCTGCCAAGAGCCCTCGACAGTGAAGTTTATGACGTTTCGGGATCACACATCCGCTATGTCATGGCGGAAATGAAAATTCTGGACATTACCCTTGGCCCGGAAAGTGTCCGTCAGATTGCCCTGATGCGCATGCCGACAATGCCGGTAACGCTGACATTCAGCGGATTCAGCGACTCTGAGCGTGAAACCCTGATGCAACGCTTCGAACGCGCCTATCAACGAGGCGGCGGCTAAAGGCGCTTACCGTCATTCCGGCAAAGGCCGGAATCCAGTTTCTTTGCGTATTTAGGAAAGGCTGGACCCCGGCCTTCGCCGGGGTGACGGATTACTCGGCTGCGCTCGGTTTCATGGTTTTGGTCAGCGCCGCGTAGTCGTCTTTCTTGCGGGCAATGCCGCGTTCAGAATGAATCCCGCATGGCGTGACCGTTGCCGGGTCGGGCAATCATCTCGGATGCGGGCGTCGGTTTGGTGACCTCTGGCCAGTGGCCGGGTTGTGGTCCTGCACCTTCCGCCGCGATCAGCATTGGTGTGTCGTCTTCGATTGCCGGTGGCTGGGTGATTTCCAGGCAGTCCCATGTGATCTCGAGCGGTATGTTATTGTGATCGAAGAAATAGATCGACCACAGCGTGCCGTGATCAACGGCGCCCGTGACCTCGATGCCGGCGGCTTCCAGCTTGTCCTTGTACTGGAACAGTTCTTCCCGGCTCGACACCGTGAACGAGACGTGATCAAAGCCGAGCGGTTTGCTCGTCGGGCTACCGTGGAATTTTTCTTCCATGATCTGCGCGCCTTCATATTCGAAAAAGGCGACCTGCGCCGTACCGCATTCAAAGAAATAATGACGAAAACCGTCGTGACCGATACCCGCATGCAGTTCCATACCGAGCAGGTCCCGATAAAAGCGGATGGTCCGGGTCATGTCAGGCATGATGAACGCCAGATGGTTGATCCCTGTCAGTTTCATTGAAACCTCCCGTTCAAGCGTGTGAACGGAGTATAACAGGAAGCAATCGGCGTCGAAAACCGTGCTATTTGGCGTAGGGGTTTTTACCGGACCGGGTATGGATGCGGAGCGGTATGCCTTCGAGACCGAAGTCATCACGCAAACCATTGACCAGATAACGCAGATAACTTTCCGGCAGTTTTACGGCGGTTGCCGAAAAAAGATAGAACGTCGGCGGGCGCGATTTCGCCTGTGTGACATAGCGGACCGTCAGACGTTTGCCGTGCGAGCCCATCGGCGGCGGATGTGATTCCAGCATGCGTGACAGCCAGCGGTTGAGCGCACCGGTCGGAACCCGGGCATTCCAGAGATCAAAAATCTCGAACACGGTCGGCAGCAGTTTGTCGACGCCGCGGCCCGTTAATGCCGACATGGTGACGACGCGGACGCCCCTGATTTGCTGCAGGGACGTCTGCAAGCGCGCATTGATCTGCTCCATGGCAGCAGATTTGTCTTTGACCGTATCCCATTTGTTGACGGCGATGATCAGGGCCCGGCCCTCATCGACGACCTTGCGGGCAATATTCAGATCCTGCCGTTCCAGCGGCTGATCGGCATCAAGCACAAGCACGACAACCTGGGCGTACTGGATCGCCCGGTAGGTGTCGTTGACGGCGAGATATTCCAGCTTTTCCTGAACCCGCGCCTGTTTGCGCAGTCCCGCTGTATCGACCAGTTTGATATCACGACCCTGAAATGACCATGTGGTGGCGATGGCATCGCGCGTGATGCCCGCTTCAGGCCCGGTCAACATGCGGTCTTCACCCAGCAGGCGGTTGACCAGGGTCGACTTGCCGGCATTCGGACGGCCGACAATGGCCAGTTGCAGGGGGGATGCCAGAATGGTTGCGTCATCGTCCTCTTCACCGCTGTCGGCGAGTGGGACCAGATCACCGGTATCGTTATATGCCTCTTGCTCGGCAATATCAGCCAGTGCCTTTTCGTGGAAAGGCAACAGGGCATCGTATAAAGCGTCAACACCAAGCCCGTGCTCGGCCGAAATCGCTATCGGATCGCCGAGGCCAAGGCTATAGGATTCGTAGAGACCGCTATCGGCCTGTTTGCCTTCACACTTGTTGACGCCAAGCAGTACCGGCGTCTTTTGCGTTCTGAGCCATTGGGCGAAATGCGCATCTGTCGGTGTGACGCCGGCCCGGCCGTCGATCAGCATCAGGACAACATCGGCATCATTGACCGCATGTTCTGTCTGCAGACGCATCCGGCCTTCCATGCTGTTATCGTCAGCGTCTTCAAGGCCTGCCGTGTCGATCAGATGGAAGTGGATATCGGAAATGGAGCCTTCGCCCTCGCGCCGGTCACGTGTGACGCCGGGGGTGTCGTCAACAATAGCCAGACGTTTGCCGACAAGCCGATTGAACAGCGTCGACTTGCCGACATTGGGTCGGCCAATAATGGCTAGCGTAAACGTCATTTATGTATCCGGCCGTTTGTCTTCGTTACCGATACGCGACGAGATCGGCGTCGTTGGCGAGAAAAATTACCGTTCCGTCGGCGATAATCGGCGGTACGGAAACACCATCAGGCATTTCGACGACACCGATCAGCCGACCGTCATAAGGTGAAATAGCCAGCGCCTCGCCATCCGAACCTGCGACAATCAGTCGGTCGCTGGCAAGCACAGGGCCGGACCAGACAATCGGATCTTCGCGGTCTTTTGGGTCTTCATAGCGGGGCAAGCCGATAACCCAATGCACTTTGCCGTCGTCACGTGAAATGCAGATCAACTCGTTATCATTGGTGATCGTGTAGATAAAATCTCCGGCAACCCAAGGGCTTTCCGTACCACCGATTTCCCGGGTCCATACGCGTCTGCCGGTCCTGAGATCAATAGCCGCCATAATGCCCGCATGGCTGATGGCGATAACCCGGCCTCGGTCGATAATCGGCCGGCCACGGATTTGCGCCAGTGAAGCGACGGCGTCGGTGCGGCGGATCGAAATCAGGTTTTCCTGCCACAATACCTTTCCGGTATCGACTCTCAGGGCAAACAGCTCACCCGATGAATAGGGCACGACAACGATGCCGTTATCGACGGCAGGGCTGGCAGAGCCCAGCAGTGCAGCCGTTTCCTGGCTGCCGGCGTGGGTCCAGAGCGTTTTGCCGTCGCGTGCATCAAAGGCGATCAGATTGTTTTCTACGGTAATGACAAAAACCCGTCCGCCACGAACGGTCGGTGCAGCCCGAAGCGGCACGCCGACTTTTTCTGACCAGTTGATTTTGCCGGTTTTGGCATCAATGGCAAAGACCACGCCGAAGCCGGTGGCCACGAAGACCTGGCCGCGTTCGTAGGCGATCCCGCCACCGATATGGCCTTCGTCATCGTTATTTGGTTCAAGATCGGATTCCCACAGCGTATCGCCATTCTGCAGGTTATAGGCACTCAACAGGGATTCCGTATCCAACGCAAAGACGGTGCCTTCACCGACAATCGGCGTAGCGATAAAGCGGAGCTTGTCATCAGCGCCTTTGCCGATATCACGGCTCCAGACTTCTGCCAGGTTATCGTTGACGCTGACATGATGCATGGCATGGTTGGCATAACCGCCCGACATCGGCCATTCGGCATTCGGCGTGGGCGCCGGGAGGATGATATCAAGATTTTCCGGTGCAACATCAGCGCGCAGGCTGCGCTCGTTCGCCAGTACGGCAATCCGTTCACCCTCCAGCGGTTTCTCTTTCTTGCTGAAAGGATCCCAGTCTTTGAAGGTGCTGCAACCGCCAAGCGCCAGCACGGCCACCATCGTGACGATCAGCAGACGTGACGCGGATAAGGTGGAAGGCTGTTGCATGCGTAAACTCACTCGTAAATTCTCTCGTAAACTCACTGGCCGATTGCTTGTAATAATTCCTGTGAACGTGAGCGTACGCCGCCCGGTGCTTGCGGGTCCAGTCCGATCGCCTGCAACTGTTCCCGGGCGAGGTCGAGTTTACCCAGCGAAATTGCTGCGACAGCAATGGTTTCGCGGGCAGAATGGCGCCAGTTATTGTTCGGGGATGTCAGCGGCTGCAGGCGGGAAATCACGGCTTCCGCATTATCCTTGCTGACATCGAGCATCTCTACCGAGCCCAGCACGGTTGCCATGTCGCGGAATGACGCATCGACGCTGGTGTCATTGGCCACGGCGGCATAGATATCGGCGGCTTTCTGGGCGTCACCGCTTTTTGCCAGCAGTGCGGCATGGCGCAGTTTGACCAGAACGTCGATGTTGCCGAGATTTTCATTTTCCAGCTTGGCCAGGCTTTCGATTGCGCTTTCCGCCTTGCCATCCTGAGCCAGTGTCGAGGCCCCGATCAGCCGGTCGGTCGCGCTCTGCCGCGCGTTGCGGTCATAGGCCCGCCATCCCTGATAGCTGGCAACAACAACAACCACGGCAACGGCAACGCCGATTACGTATTTGCCGTATGTCTGCCACAGCTTCTGGGCCTGCTCTTGACGCAGTTCGTCGTTGATTTCGCGAATAAGGGCGTCGTCGTCGGTCTCGGCCAAGGTCGTCTCCGTCAGCTTGATCCGGCTACAATGGCCGGACCCATATGAAAAGCGCCCAAACATATCGGGGTGGCACCCGTATGGCAAACGATTGCAGCGGCTTAGGGGTGCTTATCTGGTGCCGGGAGGCTATAACTTTTAACCCTGTGTTAACCATTATTGAGGCAAAATGGGAAATGTTAAGAGGAGGCCTCCGTGCCATGAAAAAGTATGCCAGATGGCTGCTCGTCAGTTTTGTGTTGTCGCTCGGTCTTGGGGTTTCTGCCTGCGATCCGGTGACTTTAGGCACTTTTGAGGCCGCTTCCGTCATGGGATCGGACAAAACGGTCGTTGATCACATGATTTCCATCGGCAGCGGCAAGAACTGTTCGACCATTCGCAAAGAGCAGGGCCTGACCTACTGCGTCGAGGATATGCCTAAAATCAGGCAGAATATATATTGCTACCGTGATCTCGGTGGCGTCACCTGCTATGACCGCGTGGATCCGCACGGGCCCAACCAGCAACAACAGCAGGTTGACCGGAACGCACATAATCTGGCGAAATGACCGTAATCCGCTTGCGGCCGGTATCAAGGGGATACCGGACCTGCTTGCGGCCGGCTGAGCGCTGATGACATTCCGTTTTATTTTCGTGACGATTTTGGCTTGCCTGGTGATTTCGGGGGCTGCCGGTTGGGTTTTCTTCGGTGAGCGCGAACCCGACCCTGAAGAGGTCGCCTTCAAAGCCTATCAGTTGACTTTGGAATCCGAAAAACGCGCTGCTGAGAACGGGGACGTTCAGGACTGGACCCGTTATGCACGTTCGCTGGTCACCGGGCCGATGCGCCTGCGGGACCCAAAAGCTGCGATGGTCTGGTTCCGCAAGGCCGCCGACAAGGGCTATGCACCGGCACAGGTTGGGATCGGCGATCTGCACGCCAAAGGTCTGGGCGTGCCGCAGGATTATCACCGCGCACAGGAATGGTACGTTCTTGCAACACGGCTGTCGCGGAACGCGGATGCCTATTTCAAGGTCGGTGAGGGCTATTTTCGCGGTCTCGGCGTACCACAGGACTATGGCTCGGCACTGACGTATTACCAGACGGCAGCCAAACTGGGCCATCCGGTGGCGCAGTACCTGATCGGTTCGATGTACGAGGCCGGCTGGGGTGTGACGCAGGATATCATTGAAGCCTGGGTCTGGTACAAACTGGCCCTGCCGAAAGCCGACATCGTTGCTCAGCATGAAGCGGATTATAATGTTCAGAAGGCGCTTGATCGGGTTAACCGGCAGATGAACCAGAGCCAGCACGACGTTGCCGTCAAACGATTGGCGGAAATTGCAAAATAGCCAGCCAGGCTCCCGGGAAGGGCATTGACGGAAACGAACCGAAACAGCACCATCCGCCGATGACCATCAAGGCCGTCACGTTTGATCTCTGGGATACCGTCTTTGATGACGAATCCGACGAGCCGAAGCGCTCGGCCCTTGGCCTTGAGAGCAAGGCAGAAACCCGCCACAGGCTTTTGCTGGATGCGCTCGGCCGTCATCATCAGGTCAGCCGTGCCGAGGTCGACCTCGCTTATGCTGTCGCCAATGCCGCGTTCTACAAGGTCTGGCAGGAAGCCAGTATAACCTGGACATGCCGGGAGCGATTGCAGGTCCTTTTGGGCGGGCTCGGCAAGGGCCTGCCGGACGATGAACTGGCCGCACTGGCCACCGCCATGGGCAGGCTTGAAGTCGATGTGCCGCCGGACATCCTGCCGGGCGTCAAGGATGCCATTCAGACGCTGGCAAGCCGATACACGTTGTGTGTGGTTTCCGATACCATCGTGACGCCCGGATCCGGGCTCAGGGAACTCCTAGCGCACCACGATTTATTGCAGTATTTCAGCGGTTTTGCATTTTCCGATGAAGTCGGGCGCTCAAAGCCGGATGCTGCCATGTTTGCTTGCGTGCAGGCGTCAGCGGATGTTCCATACGACGAAATGGTGCATATCGGTGATCGCGACAACAAGGACATCAAAGGGGCGCAGGCCGTCGGCATGAAAGCGATCCTGTATACGGCCAAACGCGATGCCGATCGCTTTAGTACGTCGGCGGATGCGGTTTGTACCAAGCACAGCGACCTCGCCGGTATCATCGATGCACTCTCCAAGGATTGAAATCATGAAACGTGCCCCAAAAATCCTGATCGCCGACGGCAACACCAAAGACCGTAATGACGCCATGCAGGCGGTCGGTGGCGAGCTTGGGGCTGAACGCTACGCCAATGAAATCCGCCGCATGTTCCCAAAGGCCGAGATGGTGACGATCTATCCCGGTGACAGCGATGCGTATCTGCCGAAAGGCACGGCGCTTTCGGACTTCGATGGCATGGTGATGGGGGGATCGGGTCTGCATGCCTTTGATCAGGCTCCGGAAGTGACACGGCAGGTTGATCTGATGCGCTCGGCGCTCGATGCGGGCATGCCGGTGCTCGGCAGTTGCTGGGGTTTGCAGGTGGCCGCGGCGGCGACCGGTGGCTGCGTCGCGCAAAGCCCACGTGGCCGCGAAGTCGGCATCGCCCGCAAGGTGGCCCTGACCGCAGCGGGGATAGGCCATGCCCTGTTTGAGGACAAGCCTGCCGTATTCGACAGCCCGTGTATCCATTATGACGAGGTGACGCACCTTCCGGCCGGCGCTGTCGTGCTTGCGCAGAACGCTCATTCAGCGGTGCAGGCAGCGGTCATACGCCGTGGCGCCGGGGTGTTTTGGGGGTGCAGTACCACCCAGAATTCGACCTGCCGCATCTCGCCAATCTGTACAGACGGTATGCAGATGACATGCTTTCGCAGGGCTATTTCATCGATAAGGATGCGCTCGAGACGTATGCCAACGAATTAAGCGCCTTGCATCAGGACCCGAGCCGCCTTGATCTGCGCTGGCGACTCGGGATCGATGATGATGTTCTAGATCCCGATCTGCGCTGCCGGGAAATCAGAAACTGGGTCAATAGCCTGAATGGATAGCGTTCAAGCTTTCGGCTTGGGCGAACTGGCCGGCCAGTCGTGGCTTTCGTCGGTGGCATCCCGGCACCAGCGATAAAAAGCGTCATATAGATCGATGCCGGCCTGCAGTTGCTTCAGATCGTCCCGGTACATTCTGGATAATCCCAGCGATGCCGCCAGCAACCCCGCGCACTCAGGTGCCAGATCATGCCGGTCGGTGTCGGCACCCCTGACGATGGTTGCCAGATGCCGCAAGGGACCGGTCCCGAGCGCAAATTCCTCAATCATCGTATCGAACGTGCAGTTCTCGCCACGGTGGCTCCAGAACGTGTCGTCGATATCGAACGGCGTTGCATTAAAGCGTTCCGCAACACTCAGAACTTCTGCCGGGGATACGTACAGAAATTGTGCATCCGCATCAACAAACCGGCGGATCAGCCAGGGGCAGGCCAGTCTGTCGATTTTCGGTCGGTGCCGTGTCACCCAGAGCGTCTGGCCCTGCGCGTTGCGCGCAGGGATGGCCGCTGCCGGCACCAATGGCTCGCCGGCATCACGCCAGGCAAAAATTCCGCCTTCCAGATTTTCTGCGGCAATACCCAGCGTTCTGAGAATGGCGGCAGCACCTTGTGACAGTTTCTTGCCTTTCTGACAGACGATAACCGTTCTTTTGCCGGCCAGTCTGGGTGCCAGTGCGGCGATATCATCATAGGGGTGGCGAAACGAGGTCGGAACAAGCCGGGGGTCGGCCTGATAATCAGGATCAATGCAGATGTCGACGATCACCGGGGCATCCGGTGTGCCGATCAGACGGGAAAGCTGGGAAACTGTGATAGAATCGACTGACGCCATAGCGCGTCCTCCTAATTCAAGGGTTCAAGGACGCGAATCTTGGGCTGACGCCTCACGGGGCGCTCGCAAGCCCCATGCGCAGATTGATGCAAATATCACAGCTCATTGTCAAGGGTAACCAGCTTCTGAACCCTGAATTCGCTTGGATGGAATATGGATTTAGGTGCAATCTGATACGGCTCATTTCACTTTGCGGAGACAGTCGATGATGCGGAAGTTCATTTTCGTTGCAGGGGTCTTGTTCGCTTTTGCTTTGGGCACGCCGCCCTTGGCGCAGGCCGAAGGTAAAACGGGTATCGTGCTGATGCATGGCAAGGACGGCACGGCGAAACCCCAATCGCCGATTGGTGAACTGATCGAATTTCTGAAAACTGATTTTCTGGTCGATGCGCCGGATATGCCGTGGTCGAGAAGCAATGGCCTGAACAAGACTTTAGAGGAGTCATTCAAAGACATCGATCTGGCTGTCGAGCGATTGAAAAGCGCCGGGGCGAGCAAGATCGTCATTGGCGGGCACAGTATGGGGGCAGCAGCGGCGCTGGCTTATGCGACGCAGCGCAGTGATCTTGCAGGGGTTCTGATGATCGCTGCCGGGCATCGCCCGGATTTGTGGGCGCGGAAAAACATGTCTGCGCTTGAGAACGCCAGGGCACTCATTGCATCCGGCAACCCGAAAGATCGCGTCGACATCAATGACAAGGATCAGGGAAAATTATTCACCCGAAGCGTTGCAGCAGATGTCGCCGTCAGTTGGTTCGATCCAGACGGACTGGTGGTCATGCAGAATTCTGCCGGCAAGCTCAAGGAAGGGACACCGGTTCTGTTCATCATCGGCGAGGATGATTTTCTGAGGCCAACCGGCGAAAGTCTGATTTTCAATAAATTCCCGTCGCACCCGAAAAGCGCTTATGTCGTCGTCTCGGGCGGTCACAAACAAACGCCCGGCATCGGCAAATCGGAAATCGCAGACTGGATGAAGAAACTCTAGGGAAAGAGCAACCCTCAGAGGGCTCAGCCTAACAGTTTACTGGCGCGGATACCGTCGAAAATGAATTGCACGGCCAGCGACGTCAGTAACACGCCGATCACGCGGGAAATTACGTTGAGTGCGGTGACACCGAGCAGTTTCTGAATTTGCGTCGCCATCAGCAGGAAGATGAGCGAGAGCAACAAATTGGCAAATAGGGCCAAGAGCACGGCCGACGTTCTGAGAGCGTCGCCATGTGCATCGGCCATCAGCAGCACGACGGCGCCCATTGTGCCGGCTCCGGCAATCAGCGGCGTGGCCAGCGGAAATACGGATATGTCGGCTTTGTGAGATGCTTCCTCGTTCTCGTCGTCGGTGGTTGAACTGAGGCCGGATGAATGCGCCAGCACCATGTTGATGCCGACCAGAAGCAGCAAAATGCCGCCGGCTGTTTTTAACGAGGCCAAGGTGATGCCGAGATAATTCAGAACCGATTTGCCGAAGAATGCGAACGCGAGGAGGATGCAGCCCGCCACCAGGACACCCTTGATGGCGGTGCGGCGGCGTTGCGCAGAGGGCATGCCCGCGGACATACCGGCATAGATCGCCGCCACATCAATCGGCCCGATTACGGCGAAGAAGGTTGTGAAAGCAACCAGCCCGGTTTCGATGACTTTTGGCGAAATATCCATTTTTCCCCCACGTGCTCCCCTAGCACTCCCCAGTCCAAGGAACACGGAAACCCGGTTTTGGTCAATGCCGCAGGGCGGTATTGCAACACAAACGTCGTTTGCCATCCGGTTTTGAAACGCTAGGTTTGAGTATGGATTCCAAGGACGTCAGTTTCATTTTCCTGCATGGGTTTCTCGGTCGCGCGGAAACCCGTTTCGCCGGGCGTACTTTCGAGTATTTCCGTGGTCTCAGTGCCGTTGTTGCCGAGACGGGCATCAATGCACATGTGCCGCAGATGCCGATGATCACCGGGATTGAGGATCGGGCCGAACATGTGCAGTTGCTGCTCAAAACGATAACGGCATCCCAAGTTGTTCTGGTTGGCGTCAGCATGGGCGGGTTGGTGGCGCGGGCGCTGGCCACCCGGCATGACCCGGACCACCGGATCAGAACCGTTGCCACCATTGCGACGCCGCATCACGGTTCTCCGCAGGCAGATCGCACGCTGAGCGGAAAGTCTCGGTTGCCCGGCTATCTCGTCAATCAGTTCCGGCCAGTGCTTCATGATCTGACATTGGCCGAAGCAAAAATTTTTAATGCAAGAACCCCGGATCGCGAAGACATCAGATATCTTTCATGGGCATTTGCCCGCGATGGCGCCGAGATGCCTGCGCTTTTCAAAAAACGACAGCAGCGCATTTTCGAACTTGAAGGTCCCAATGACGGGCTGGTCTCGGTGCGTTCGGCGACCTGGGGCACGTTCATGGGGACCGAGCGCGCCGATCACCTGGAATGTATCGGCTGGTCCCCGGCGTTTGCCAAAAAGGACATCAGCCGACCTTATAACCAGATGGCGTTATGGCAACGGGTGATTGAGACGTGCCTTGGCTGAGCCGGCAGATTTATACCTTACCCGCCATTGAAGCATCGTACATCTTGCGCATTTCAGTAGCGCCGACCTGCACAGGGTTACCGCCAGCCGTCGGATCTTCAGCAGCCATTTTAGCCAGTTCATCCAGTCTGGAGCCGTCAACACCAAGCTCTTCCGCCGTGTGCGGTATGTTGAACTGTTTCCTGAGGTCGATGACCCAGTCCTGCACATCGTCGAAGCTGTCGCCAATGCCGAGCCAGCGGGCCAGGCTGGGCCAGCTTGTCATCAATGGCGTTTCTGTTGAAGGCCAGCACATAAGGCATAAACACGGCATTGGTCAGGCCATGGTGGGTATCAAAGATGGAGCCGACCGGATGCGACAGGGAATGAATGGCACCCAGGCTCTTTCTGGAAGGCGGCTGCACCCATGGCGGCGGCTGACATCATGTGGGCGCGGGCTTCAAGGTTCGAGCCATCCTTGACCGCGAGCGGCAGCCATTCCTTGACCAGCCGCATGCCTTCGACGGCAATCCCTTCGGCCATCGGGTGGTAGAATGGTGCACAATAAGCCTCGAGGCAATGCGCCAGCGCATCCATCCCAGTCCATGCCGTGATGTTGGCAGGTAGTCCCTGCACCAGTTCCGGATCGCAGATAACGACGGCTGGCATCAGTTTCGGGTGGAAGATGATCTTCTTGGTATGCGTCCGCTCGTCGGTGATAACACCGGCGCGCCCGACTTCTGAGCCGGTGCCGGAAGTTGTCGGCACGGCGATGATCTTGGCGATGCCGTCAGCGTCAGCGCGTTTCCAGTTGCTGCCGATATCTTCGAAATCCCACATCGGCAGGGTTTGACCGACCATCAGGGCGATGACTTTTGCACAGTCCATGGCGCTGCCGCCACCCCATGCGATGACACCGTCATGATTACCGGATCGATAAGCATCAATCCCGGTTGCAACGTTGGCGCTGATCGGATTGCCCTTGACGTCGGAAAACACTTTGGCGGCAATGCCAGTTGCTTCCAGTTCGGCCAACGCTGCGGGGATCATCGGTAATCTGGCGAGGCCCGGGTCGGTAACCAGTAGCGGACGGGTGATTCCCTCAGCGCTGCAGACCTTGCCGATTTCCTTGATGCGACCGGCACCGAAACGCACCGCGGTCGGGTAATTCCAGTTGCCGGAAAGGGGAACGGTGGCGGTGCTCATAAAAATGATCTCCTGGCGGGGTGATTTCTGTACGTCGATGCGACGGAGGTTGTAGCGGGAACAAACAACTGTGCAAAGCTGAATTCGAGCAGCATGATTTCTTCAATGATAAAGCGGGGGATCATGGCTGCCTGTGGTTCATCAATTGCTGAATGCCGTGGTTGCCTTGGCACGATCAAGTTTGGATTTGCCCCATGCAACAGGCTGGGAGGGGGGCTCCCCGGCGCCCGAAATCAACGTGCCGGTGCCGACGCGGGATAGTTCAACCCGTCCGGCCTTGGTTTCCACATAGACACCCTTGCCGCCCAGCAGGGCGATTTCCATTTTGTCATCCAGCATGCCGCCCCAGAATGTGGTGCCGCGAATGCCGATGGTTGCGGTTTCCGTCTGCACGATCATCGAGGCATCGGCCAGTTGCATCATCGATCCGCTGGTCATCGAGAATGCGCCCTTCATCAGGCGCATCACGGCATTGCCGCCGTTCTGCTCAACCACGAATTCGACAACTGAAAACTGTGTACGCTCACCAAGTGAAACGGATGTGCCGTCTTTGAACGTCAGCTCCAGCCGGGTTCCTTTGCCGGTCGAGACGATATCGCCCAATTGCACTTCGCTGCCGACACTCAATGGTCTCGGCAATGCATCCTGCATGGCGACGGCGGCGTTCTGCAGGCGGCTGACCTTTGCGACAACATCGGAATTCTGCTGCTGTGCGCTGGCAGACAGGGAAAAAACCAGAAACAGGGCAGCAATGAATGCGTTACGCATGAACAATCCTCCTGTTTTCGCTCGCCAGACTGATCCCAAGGCTTGTTGCTGACAAGTCCCAGATGACGCGTCAGATGATTTCGAAATACCGCTGCATCTCCCAGTCGGTGATGTGTTTGCGGAATTCACGCTCTTCCCATTCGCGGGTTGCAGCATAATGGTCAACAAACACATCGCCAAACAGGTCTCTGGCGACTTTCGATGCCTTCAATCGCTGGGCTGCTTCCCAGAGCGTCGTCGGCAAGGCCAGCCGCTTGGGTATTTTCTGGGTATAGCCGTTACCTTCGATCTTTGGTTCCGGCTCAAGCCCGGCTTCGATGCCGTGCAGACCGGACGCAATGGCCGCAGCCAGTGCTGTATAAGGATTGCAGTCGGCGGCGGCGACACGGAATTCGACGCGCTGCGACTTTTCAGAACCCTTGATGACGCGGAGTGCGACGGTTCGGTTATCAACCCCCCAGGTTGCTTCGGTCGGAGCCCAGAAGCCCGGAATGAGCCGTGTGTAGCTGTTCACGGTGGGCGAGATCATGGCCAGGATTTCCGGCATGAGTTTTTGCTGGCCGGCGACGAAATGCTTCATCGTCTTGCTCATGCCGTCAGGGTCGCTGGAATCGTAAAAGACGCCCTTGCCCTTGTCCTTGCCGGATTTTTTTGTCAGCGAAATATGGATGTGGCCGGATTGACCGGGCCAGTCCGGTGACCATTTGGCCATGAACGTCGCCATCAGACCACGCTTCTGGAACAGGATCTTGGCGAACGTCTTGAACAGCGCTGCCTTGTCGGCGGCAGCCAGTGCTTCATCAACCGTGATGGCTGCTTCGAGGACACCGGGGCCGGTTTCTTCATGGAGACCTTCCAGAGGCATGTCCATCTGGATGCAGGCGTCGAGAATATCACGGTACAAATCGCTCTCGACCGTATTGCGCAAAACCGAGTAGCCGAAATAACCGGGCTGGATCGGCTTCAGATTACGGTAGTTTTTCTCGCGCACACTGTCGGGGGTTTCATCAAAAACAAAGAATTCAAACTCAAATCCGGCTTTGACGGCGTAGCCCATTTTATCTGCGCGCTCCAGCACGCGGCGTAATACACCGCGCGGGCAGACTTCTTCATACTTGCCCGAGAACTCGCCCAGGAAGAAGAGCATACCTTCCTCGGATGCCATCTCGCGGCAGCTTCCGGGCAAAATCCTGACTTCGGCATCGGGATAGCCCGTATGCCAGCCGGTGACGGTGGTGTTGTCATAGAGCTGATCGTTGGAGTCCCAGCCAACGACAACGTCGCAAAAGCCAAAACCCTTCTCCAGCGAGGACAGGAACTTGTCCTTGCTCATGTATTTGCCGCGCATGATCCCGTCGATATCGAAGACGCCGACCTTGACGTATTCCAGACCCCATTTTTCAATGATCGCCTTGGCGTCGGCAACGGTTTTTACTTTACGCGCATCCATGAGCAGTCCCCTGTTATTTGTGCTATTTTAAGGCTGTCTGGGCCTGTGCGCCAAGGGTAGGTTTGCAGAGTGCGACGAATAAACCGGCAAGACACATTCAGGGCGTCCCGCTGACCATGAAGATCGATCTGAGCGAAACATTGAAACAGGGGATTGCCGCCCATCAAGCCGGCGACCTTGCCGCTGCCGATGCAGCATACCGGAAAATCCTCTCCATTGCGCCGGGGCACGCCGATGCCATGCACTTGAGCGGCCTGATTGCCTATCAGCGGGGCGAACACGCCAGCGCCATTGCGTTGATTACGGGCGCAATTGATCTGGATGACAAGGTTGCGCTCTATCACGGCAACCTGGGCCGGGTATGCAAGGCTGCGGGCGATGACAAGGCAGCGGTCCGGGCCTTCCGCGATGCGGTGCTGATGGAGCCTGAAAACGCCGTCCTGCATGCCGATCTGGCCTCGGCATTGTTGGCGGCCGGAGATGCCGACGCAGCCCGGGCGCGCGCCAATCTGGCGCTTGAACTCGATCCCGATTATGCCGACGCGCATTTGAATCTGGGACTTGCCCTGCAAGCGCTGTTTGGCCCCGAACATGGCGAGGCGGTCGCCTCCTTCCACCGTGCCCTGGCCATCAATCCGGAATTGGCCGGCGCCTATCTCGGCCTCGGTGTCGCCCTGCATGAACAGGGTGATCGCGTGGGTGCTATCCAGTCATATGGTCAGGCGATCCGCTATAACCCCGGTTATGTCGAGGCGCATTGCAATCTGGGAAATCTTGAGCGGGATGCGATGCATTTCGAGGCCGCTGTGGGGCATTACCGAAATGCGCTCGATTGCCAGCCGGAACAGCCGTTGGTATGGGGTAATCTTGCCGTCGCATTACAGGAAGCGGGACAGTTGGCGGAAGCCATGGCAGCCTATGACAAAGCCATCGCGCTCGTCCCGGATGAGCCGAACATCCGCCGTAACCGCGGCATGGCGCTGCTGGCGGTGGGGCGCTTCGATGAGGGGTGGGCCGATTATGAATTTCGCTGGCAGACACCGCGCTTCAAGCGGCTCCGCCGGGACTGGCCGGTGCCGATGTGGGACGGCGCAGGCATCACGTGCAAGCGGATCCTTGTGCATGCGGAGCAGGGGCTGGGTGATACGCTGCAGTTCTGCCGCTACCTGTCCTTGCTGCAAGCGGAGGGCGCTATAGTCATTGTTGAATGCGCCGACAGCCTGAAGCCGTTGCTTGAAATGATGCAGGGGGTGCGTTCGGTGGTCCGGCCGGGCGGGCATCTGCCGAACCTTGATTGTCATGTGCCGTTGATGAGCCTGCCCGGGCTTTTCAAAACGACAGCTAAGACCATACCAGCCACCGTGCCGTATCTGGTTGCGCCAAAAGCAGCGGTGCGGAAGTGGCAGAAGATCGCCGCTGATTGGCCCAAGGGAAGACGCATCGGCATCGCATGGCGCGGTAGTCCGGATCACCCCCGCGATGCGATCCGCTCGCCGGGGCTGGCGCTTTTTCTGAAGCTGGCGTCGATTGCTGATATCACGCTGGTTTCGCTGCAAAAGGATGGTGGCGCGGAGGAAATCGCCATGCTGGCGGATGCCGCCATGGTTATCGATCCAACTGCTGATATCGACGACTTCGCTGACAGCGCCGCCCTGATCGGCCAGTTGGATGCGGTTGTGTCTTGCGACAGTGCGCCTTTGCATCTGGCCGGGGCGCTGGGTGTGTCGTGTTATGCGGTTCTGCCGCATGTGGCGGAATGGCGCTGGGGCGAGGCGGGCGATCGCTCGCCCTGGTATCCGACGATGACCCTGATCCGGCAACCGGCATTCGGCGATTGGGAAACCGTTTTCACGCGCGTGACAGAAATTCTTGAGCGTTAAGCCGCTTCACTTTTGATTGCCGACCACGTTTCACGCATCCATTCGACGCAGGCAACGGCCTGCTCGAACAGAGAATATTTGCAGCCTTCGCCGTAATCGGTACCGGGAATGAATTCGGTCGAAATCTGTCCCAGTTTCCCTTTCGGATCGCGGGCGTGATAACGCATCAGAATGCGGATGCCTTCTTTCCAGGGATCGAGCAGCGCTTCATTCCATTCGGCGTGGTATTCGCCGGGCCCGGGTTTCTTGAACGGATACTGGATTCCGCGACCGGGTCTGCCGTCCGGGTGCTTGCCGGGCGTATTCAGCGGGTTGTTCGGGATCGAAGCGCGGGCATGGCAGTGCTTGATCCATCCTGCATTAGCCCATTCGGCAATCACATTTCCGTCCTGATAGGGATCCAGGATCAACTGGCCCGATGCAATTTTCTTGTCGGTGTCGAATATTTTCTGTTCGCGCGGGTTATCGATCTTGAAGATCACATGGCTATGATCAAGGGTGATGTTAAATTCAACGCCCCGGGCTTCTATCATGCGGCCGACTTCCGAGACGCGAACGAAATCTTCCGACCACATATTCACATGCACCTCGAAGCAGGGCGTGCAGCCGTATTTATCGCCAAGTTCTGCCGCATTCAGATAGGCGGCAACGACCTCGTCATTGGTGACGATGTGGCCCAGGGCATGGTTATTCTTGATCTGCGTGTTGTGAATGATCGAGCCGAGATCGCGGCCGGTCGCCAAATTCTTTTCCAGTAAATCTTCGTCCTGGCCGAGCGCATAGAACCAGCCACCGGCACGCACCGGCAGGCCGTACTTGTCGCGCGCTGCCATGAATTGTTCAACTTCGTCTGGGGCGGGGGTTTTGTCGATGTAATCGAAGACGCCCGCATCGCGCACCATGGCGAACCGGGTATCGATGGATGGCATCGGATCGGCGTGGGTATGTCGGATTCCGTTGGTCTGGATACCGAATAGGAGATCATTCGTCATGGCAGGACCTTTGGGTGAGCGGCCCTGCAAACTTAGGGGGAGATGTCAGGGTTTGCCAGATATTCTCATCCGGCGTCGCCACCCCGAAGCATATTCAGGGTGGCGACGATCGGCAGAGGGCCTTACTGCCAGGGCATCGAGAAGGTTTTGACGTTGGTGAAGCTCTTCATCGCTTCGATCACGCCTTCTTTGTAGCCGAGGCCGGAATCCTTGATGCCGCCGAACGGGGACATCTCGATCCGGTAGCCCGGTACTTCCCAGATATTGACCGTGCCGTGCTGCAATTCGTTGATGAACCGCGTGATGTAATCGAAGCGGTTGGTGGCGACACCGGACGACAAACCAAAATTGGTGCCGTTGGCGATGCTGATGGCATCGTCAATATCCTTGAAGCGCATAATCGGGATGGCCGGGCCGAAGGTTTCTTCGGTGACCAGTTCCATTTCCGGGCGCACGTGATCGACAACGGTTGGCGGGAACACCGCGCCAACGCGGTCGTTGCCGTACAACAGCGTGGCACCGGCAGCAACGGCATCAACGACGCGGCGCTGGAAGGTCATGGCAGCCTTTTCAGTGATCACGGTGCCGATGTCGGTGTCCGGGTCAGTTGGATTGCCGGCCTTGAGCTTCTTGGCTTTTTCGACACAGGCCTCGGCCATCAGATCATCGAAAACGCTGTCCTTCACGATCAGCCGCCGGGCGGCGGTGCAGCGCTGGCCGGCAGTGGTAAAGGCGCTCTGCACGATCAGCGTTGCGGCGCGTTCGATGTCGGCGAGGTTCCACGACGATAAACGGCGCATTGCCGCCAAGCTCGAGGACGCAGCGTTTGTACCCGGCTTTGTCAGCGATCATCTTGCCGACGGGCACACCACCGGTGAAGGTGATCAGATCGATGTTAGGGTCGGTGATCATGGAGTCGCCGATTTTTGACGGCATCCCGGTGACGACGTTGAACATTTCCGGCGGCAGTCCGGCTTCATACAGAACGTCGGCCAGCAGCAAGGCTGTCAACGGCGTCAGTTCGGTCGGTTTGCAGACCATCCGGTTGTTGGTGGCAATCGACGGCGCGATCTTGTGCGCGACCATGTTCAGCGGGTGGTTGAACGGCGTGATGGCGCTGATCACACCCAGCAGCGGTTCGCGCTGGGTGAAGATTTACACGGCGCTGGCCATGCGGCGTCAGGTCGCAGGAGAAAATCTCGCCGTCATCGATGATGCAGAGTTGACCGGAAAGATGGAATACGTCGAAGGCACGGCCGACTTCGTACAGGCTGTCTTTCTTGGAAATGCCGCATTCCGCGGTGATGACGTCGGAAATTTCTTCCTTGCGCTTGACCAGAATCTCAGCGGTCTTCATCAGGATTTGCTGACGCTCGTAGCGGGTCAGGTTGGGCTTGTAGGCAGCGGCCTTCTTGAACGCATCGGCGATCTGGCTGGGATCAGCGTTCGGCACGGTGCCGACGACCGAACCATCATAAGGGTTCAAAACCTCGATACGATCGGCGCTGTCGACGTGTTCGCCGGCAATCCGCATGGTTTCGTGGCGGGGGACAAAAGTTTGATTTGATTGAGCATCCATAACGAAGTTCTCCGTATTCAGGAAACGTGATTGAGGGCGACATCAAAGATGTCGAAATTTCTAAGCTGATGGCTGGCCGCAAGTTCGCGGACAGGTTTGGTGACGATCAGCGGCACCGTCTGTTCGGAAACGCCACCATGCGAACGCAGTGGCTCTTTCAATTGTGAAAGATCGTGACGGTCGGCACTGGTGCCGAGCACTTTGTGTTTCGTGGAAACGATGATCAGATCGCCTAGCCGGTCTTCCGGTAGTTCAAACACCCGGCAGCCTTCGGCGCGGTCGTAGACGGCTTCGATACCAGGAATGGCGGCAAGCTTCTTGGCAACGTCAGCAGGTTTGTCACCACCCGGCAGATAAGCGGTCGCAAACGAGCCGAGCGCGCCGTGGTGCACAACATATGGATCGGTGATCGGCAGGATTACCCGTGCCTTGCCGGCACCGAGCATGTCGTCCATGACGGTCTGCAGATAGATCACGTCAGGCTTGCCGTCGGCATTGAACTTGGCGTTCATGCCGTGGTCGGCGGTCAATGCAAGCGTGGCACCGAGAGCGTCCAGTTGAGCGAAATAGCCGTCCATCATGGCATAGAACTCGTTGGCGACCGGCGTACCCGGGGCGTGCTTGTGCTGGATGTAGTCGGTGGTCGAAAGATACATCAGATCAGGGCGCATGCTCTTCATCAGCTTGACGCCGGCATCGAAAATGAACTCGCTCAGATCGGCGGAATAAACCGACGGTACCGGGCGACCGACCATCGCTTGTGCGTTGTCGATACCGTGTTCGGCCAGCGTCGTCTCATCGGATTTCTCGGATGAGAAACCGACCGCGCGACCCGATGAAAAGTCGATCCCGTGCCCAAGCAGGCGGCGCAGTTTGTCTTTGGCGGTGACGATGGCGATTTTTGCTCCGGCATCGTGGAAGGCCTTGAAGATGGTGTCGACGCGCAGGAATTTCGGGTCGTTCATCATCACTTCCTCGCCGCTGTCAGGGTCGAGAAAGAAGTTGCCGGAAATGCCGTGAACGGCAGGCGGGCGGCCCGTAACAATCGACAGGTTGTTCGGGTTGGTGAAACTCGGCACAACACAATGCGCGCGCAGATCCGCGCCGTTCTTGATCACCCTGGCCAGATAAGGCATGTGCCCACCGGCAATGGCCTGTTCGATGTAATCCGGTTCCGAGCCGTCGATACAGACAACCACAAGCGGGGCCTTGGGCCAGTTATAGCTTCGTCCATTGACGGACACTGTCTTGTTGATGCTGTTCACTGTCAGTTTCCTTTTATGCTGCGACGGCGGGACAACCGTCGCGCACGCCCATTTTATTCAATACCGTTTCGATGGCTTTCAGTGCGCCATTCATCTGCTCGGTCCCAAGAGCACCGATGCAGCCGATGCGGAACGAGGGGGCGACCGTCAACTTGCCAGGATAAATCACATAGCCAAGATCTTTGAGGCGATCATAGAAAGTCTCGAAGTGAAACTTGTCGTCCTTGGGCATCTTGAAAGTGACGATGATCGGTGCCTGAAGGTTGTCTGAAAGCAATGTCTCGAAGCCGAGGCGGCGCATGCCGTCGGTGAGGATGCGGCAGTTGCTGCTGTAGCGTTTGTTGCGCCCGGCAACGCCGCCTTCTTCAAGGAATTGGGTGATGGCGGCGTCGAAGGCGACGATGACATGGGTTGGTGGTGTGAAGCGCCACTGTCCGTTGCCTTCCATGGCCTTCCATTGGTCATAAAGATCGAGGCTCAGCGCATGCGCGTTGCCCTTGCAGCCTTCTAGCACCGATTTCCGGATCAGGGCAAAGCCCATCCCGGGTACACCTTCCAGGCATTTGTTGGAAGATGCCATGACGGCATCGAAGGTGATCTTTTCGGCATCCAGCGGGATCGCACCAAACGCGCTCATGGCGTCGATGATCAGGCTTTTGCCCATGCGTGCACAAAGTGCCGAGACTTCTTCGATCGGGTTGAGAATACCGGATGTGGTCTCGCAGTGAACGGCGAGCACGTGGGTAATGGCCTTGTCCTTGGTGAGGATGGCTTCGACTTCGGCGGTGCTGGGTGGGGTGTCTTCCGGCGTTTCGTAGGCAACGCAGGCGCGGCCGGCGTAGCCGAGAATTTTGACCATGCGCTGACCATAGGCACCGTTGATCAGGATCAGTGCTTTGCCGTTTTTTGGGATCAACGTGCCCAACGTCGCTTCAACGGCAAACGTGCCGCTGCCCTGGACCGGCACGCAGACGTGGGTTTCTTCGGCGTTGGCGATTTTCAGGAGGTTTTGCCGCATGCGGGCGTTGGTTTCGATAAAGGTTGCATCGCGTGATCCCCAATCGTGCTGCATGGCCTGTTTGGTCGCGGCACTGGTCGTCAGAGGGCCGGGTGTCAGCAGCCAGGGATCATGTTCTTGGGTGGGCATGGAAATCCTCCGGATATAATCGGTCAACGAATACGGACTATATCGGTCAAAAACGGTCAAAAGTCCACAAAAAAATTAATAAACTCTTATGGCAATTAGCGGCGCCGCCAAGCCTGGGTGCGGCGTTGCAGGCCGCGAGTCAGCAGCATATGCAGCAGTCTGACGCCGGCTGCCGTGATCACAATCATCATGCCCATGGCCGCTGCTGGCGACTGATCGCCGGCATCGTCCATGTTGAGGACGGCAATTGATGCCAGGCTGGTATCCGTTGAATACAGAAAGACGACGGCAGAAACTGTCGTCATGGCGTTGACGAACAGATACATCGAAATATCAAGGATCGCCGGCACACAGACCGGCACCGTGACACGCCAGAAGGTTTTATAAAATGGCGCTTTCAGGGACTGTGAAACGGCTTCGAATTCAGGGTCCATCTGTTTCAGGGCCGTGACTGCCGAAAGGTGTGCGACCGTATAAAAGTGCGTGATCGTGCAGATCACCAAAATCGGCATGGTGTGATACAGAAAGCCGAGCGGATTATCCGGGTGGTTGTAAAAGAAGACATAGGAAAGGCCGAGAACCAGTCCCGGAACAGCCATCGGCACCATGCAAAGCGCCTGCATGGCAGTGCGGCCTGTTTTGAAACCCCGGCTTTTTTCCACCAGATAGGCACCGAAGAAGACGGTGATCGTACCGAAAATGGCGGTCCAGGTCGCCAGCTCGATGGAATTGAAATAGGACGACCAACCGCCGCCATCCATCAGATTGAAGTTATAATGCTTCGTCGTCAGCGTCAGATTGTAAGGCCAGAAGGTGACCACGGACGAGAAGGCTGCCATCGTCAGCACAGCGATGATGATGAAACCGATCAGGCAACAAAACCCGAGCATGATCATATCGAAGGTGCGGTCAGGGGCCGGTTGATACGGCACCGCGCGTGCCGACAGCAGGGCGACCTGTTTGCGTTGTACCAGCCGGTCGGCGATGAAGGCGAAGGCGGCAGGAAACAGCAAGGCCATGGATACAACGGCACCCATCTGGAAATCGTGACGGCCGACGACCTGCTTGTATACGTCGGTCGCGAGCACGTTGTACTGCCCGCCGACGACCTTGGGGACGCCGAAATCAGTGATGATCAACGTGAAGGCGACGAAGAACGCGGACACCAGGCCATAGCGCATGCTGGGCAGGGTGACTGTGAAGAAAGTCTTGATCTTGCTGGCCCCCAGCACTTCGGAGGCTTCATACAGGCGGGCATCGCTCAATGACATGCTGATCAGCAGGATTGTCATGACGTGCGGGAAGACAAAGAACACCTCGCCCATGACAATGCCGATGGGGCCGTAAATCTCGGCCCCGAAAAGCCAGAGGACTTGATGATCCCCTGATTGCCGAAGAAGAACACCAGCGAAATCGCCGGCAATAATGACGGCATCAGGATCGGGATCAGCGCCACACCCTTGAAGATGCTTTTGCAGGGCATGCAGGACCGCGTCAGGGCGTAGGCATAGATAAACGCAATCACCAGCACGATCAGGGTCGCCAGCATCGTCACTTTGAAGCTGTTACCAATCGACCACGACAGCGCTGGGGTCGTCAGATAAGTGATGTAGTTGGTGAGGCCGATAAACGTGCCGTCAGCACTCTGGAAGCTTTTTGACAGGAGCGCATACAGTGGAAAGGCGATGGCAAACAGCAGATAAAGGGCGATGGTCGCCATCGCCAGACGCATGATCACATCATCTCGGCTGATCTTTGGCTTGATGGCGCGGGGTGCTGTGGCTGCAACGTCTGTCATGGAAATCTTCAACGGCCTGATGGGTAGACGTTCATATGATCGGACGGTAGTGCAACCTTGAGGGTTGTGCCGATGGTCAGATCGATCTCGCGCGCTCTGGCCACCGAAACGTCGATCATCAATTCGGTCCCGTCGCCGGCCAGCGGTTTCATATGCACGCGATGGAACGATCCCAGAAATTCAACATGCCCGATGACGGATTCGACCTGATTGGAGACGTTGCGCGCCCGTTCGCCGGTCAGGATATCTTCCGGACGGATGCACAGGAGTACGTCGCTGCCGGTGGGCAGGTTTGCAGCGGCATCGCTGACTTGAATGTCGATACTGCCGACCATGACGGACTGTCTGGTTACCAGCTTGCCCTTGATGAAATTTGTCGTGCCGATGAAGTCGGCAACAAAGGGCGATGCCGGTTCGTTATAAATTTCGTTGGGCGTGCCGACCTGCTCGATAATACCGCGGTTCATGACGACGATACGGTCGGCCATTGTTAATGCTTCTTCCTGATCGTGCGTCACCATGATGGTGGTGATACCGATCTTGGCCTGCAATTCCTTGATTTCGTGGCGCAGGTGGGTGCGCACCTTGGCATCAAGGGCCGAAAGCGGCTCATCAAGCAACAGCAAACCAGGCTCTGTCGCCAGGGCTCGGGCCAGCGCGACCCTTTGCTGCTGGCCGCCGGAAAGCTGCGCCGGGTATTTGTCTTCCTGTTCGGGCAGACCGACCAGTTGCAGCAGTTCCGTAACGCGCTGCTCGATCTGCTTTTGTGGTGTGTTTTGATTCTCGAGGCCATAGGCAACATTGCGGCGTACGGTCAGGTTCGGGAACAGGGCATAGGATTGAAATACGATCCCGAAGTCCCGTTCAGCCGGCGGCAGGGCCGATATATCACGCCCCTTCTGGAATACCTGCCCGCTGGTCTGGATATCAAGGCCGGCAATCGCGCGCAGCAATGTCGTTTTGCCGCAACCGGACGGGCCGAGAAAACAGACGAATTCTTTTTCGAAAATATCGAGCGAAATATTATGAAGCGCGGTGAAGTCACCGAATTTTTTGGTGACGTTGACGGTTTTCAGGTACGGCTCACGGTTCTCCGCTGACATAGTTTCTGCACTCCCTACGAGCGGTCGATTTATTATTTTATCTGGTTGGATCGTTCCGGACGCCGAGGCGCCCGGAACTTTCCTGTATCAAACGCAATCCGAAGTTATTTCGGCTCGGACTTGCTGTCATAGCGCTTCCGCCATTCGTCGAGAATACGAATGCGGTTTTTCGCGGCCCAGGCAAAGTCGTTCTTGATCATCTTGCCTTCGATCCCGACCGGGAAGTTCGGCACCGGCTTGGACTTGCCCTTCATGGAAACTACGGCATAGGACTCGTTGTAAATTGCCATGGCTTCTTCGCTGACGGACCAGTCGGCCAGTTTCTTGGCAGCGGCAAGCTTCTTGGTGTTCTTGACGATGGCAAAGGCTTCCAGATCCCAGCCAACACCCGGTGTCGGCGCAATCACTTCAATCGGTGCACCTTCTGATTTCGACTTGGCGCCACGATAGGCGAAAGAAATACCGATCGGAATTTCACCGCGGGCTGCCAGTTTGCAAGGCGCAGAACCGGAATGCGTATAGCGCGAAATATTCTCGTGCAGCGCATCCATGTATTTCCAGGCGACATCTTCGCCCATCATCTGTGCCCAGCTCGAGACGTCGAGGAAGCCGGTTCCCGATGAGTTCGGGTTCGGCATGATCAGGTGACCTTTATAGACAGGCTTGGTCAGATCGTTCCAATCGGTCGGGATCGGCAGGTTATGCTTCTTGCCTTCGACCGTGTTGTAACAAATCGACGCGATCCATGCGCGCTGGCCAACCCACTGCGGGGCCTTGTTGACGGTGTCGTAATATTTATTGTCGAGCTTATCCAGGCCCTTCGGCGCGTAGCCCTGGAAATACCCTTCGTTGCCGAGCAGCATCAGGCTGGTGGCAGCGAGGCCCCAGACGATGTCGGCTTGCGGGTTGTTTTTCTCGGCCATCAGTTTCGAGGTCACGATACCGGTGGAATCGCGGATCCAGTTGATGGTGACGCCGGGGGTGGCTTTTTCGAAGGCTTTCTTGAAGCCGGCCAGTTCGTCCGCTTCAACGGCGGTATAAACGGTCAGCTCTTGAGCCTTGACGGCAGACGTTGCCATGAGACCGATGGCTGCGACGCCAAAGGTCAGACTTTTAAGGAATTTGTTAAATCCTGCGTTCATTTGTGTACTCCTAGCTCCCTGGTTGCTTGGTTTTATAGAAGGATAAAACAGGCAAATATCCAATATTGTCAACAAAACCGGTCAAAATAATAATTTATCACTATCCGCTTATGTTCAAAGCTGCATGCAACGCTGTTTGCATTGGTGAGCCAATTGGTTGCCTTCTGCATCAACACTAGCCAATCGGCGGGTTCAGGGGTAGGGCAAAAGTAATCTGTAAAGAAAGTTTGATGAAAGTAAGGTTCTGCGCTTATTAGGAGATAGCCTAAAAGGTTAAGCCAAAGGGTTAACGGGACCAAAGTCATGCTGGCTGAACAGCGACGTGCAAGAATTCTGGAGATTGTCAGTGAGCGGGGCTCGGTCTCGGTCAGTGATCTGCATCGCCGACTGAAAGTATCCCAGGAAACCGTGCGCCGTGACATCACGCGTCTGGATCAGGATGGCCGTCTCAGGAAAACCCATGGCGGTGCACTGGCGCTTGATCATGCGGAACCGGTTTTCGATGAGCGCATGACGGTTAACATCGACGGAAAACGTGCAATCGGCAAACTGGCGGCGGAAATGGTGCCCGATGATTCAACGCTGCTGATCGATTCCGGCACCACCACCCTGTGCATGGCGGACTATCTGACGGACCGCCGCCGGTTGACGGTGGTGACGAACGATATCCATATCGCCCAGCGTCTTGGCGGCAGGAACGACAACAAGGTCCTGCTGACGGGCGGCGAGTTTCTCGCCAGTGAAGGTGCGCTGCTGGGGCGCGATGCGACGGCAATGATGGCCAATTACTATCCGGACTTCACATTTGTCGGCGCGACGGCAATGGTGGCACATCCCTGGTTGATGGATTACAGCCGCGAGGCCGCAGAGTTGCGCACGCAGATGCTGTCACAGGCACGAACCAAGGTTCTGCTCTGCGATCACACGAAATTCGGCAAGACCGCACCGGTCAAGGTGGCGGGGCTGGAAGGCGTTCATATCATCATTACAGATATAGCGCTGATGCCGGAAATGAAGGCAGGACTGGCTAAACTCAAAGCCGAAGTCCGGATCGCCGCTGACGAATAACGCTTAGGAGTCTTCAGGCTGGGCGACGATCATTTCCCCATGCCGCGTGCAGGATTTTTCCGCCAGTTTGACAAATTCATGGGCAATGCTGTCTGCGGTCTTCAGGGTTTTCGGATCTTCACCCGGCATGGCGGATGCGCGCATGCCGGTCCGGGTCGGGCCGGGATTGAGAATATTGACGCGGATATTGGTCTTCTGGGTTTCTTCAGCATAAACCTTGGCCATCATGTCGAGTGCAGCCTTGGAAACCGCATAGCTGCCCCAAAAGGCGCGCGGCTGCTGTCCAACTGTTGAGGTTACATAAATGGCCCGGCCGCTGTCAGAAGCGCGCAACAGCGGGTCCATGGACCGGGTCAGGCGCCAGCAAGCCGTCAAATTGACGGACATGACTTCGTCCCAGACTTTCGGGTCGATCTGGTGCATCGGGGTCAGTACACCGAGCAGGCCGGCATTGGCGACCATCACGTCGAGTTTGCCGAAACGCTCATAAAGCGCGGCACCAATCTTGTCGATGGCGGCATAATCCTTCAGATCCATCGGCACCAACGTTGCTTCAACGCCGCAGGCGCTGCGAATTTCATCGTCGAGTTCTTCAAGTGCCGCCTGGGTGCGGGCGATCAGAATCGGATGCGCCCCCTCAAGGGCGAAGCGTTTGGCTACGGCGCGGCCGATACCGCGGGATGCGCCCGTAATCAGGGCGATACGTCCGTCGAGTCGTTTTTGCATAATCAGAAGTTCCCGGTTAGTCCCGTTCGGCAAGCAGCGACAACTGCTTTGGCATGCCGCCACCATCCCGATCAACAAGCGGGATCGGATATTCGCCCGTAAAGCAGGCGTCACAATACTGTGGTGTTTCCTTGTTGCGATTGGCCTCGCCGACTGCACGATACAATCCGTCAATGGAAATAAAGGCGAGGCTGTCGACGCCGATGATATCGGCCATCTGCTGAACGTCGTGGTTCGAGGCCATCAGTTGTTCGCGCTCAGGCGTATCAATGCCGTAAAAGCATGAATGGGTCGTCGGCGGGGAAGATATGCGCATGTGCACTTCGGTCGCGCCGGCGGCTCGGACCATTTCGACGATTTTCGTCGAGGTGGTGCCGCGGACGATGGAATCGTCGACCAGCACTACCCGTTTGCCCTTGATCGAACCATGATTGGCATTGTGCTTGGGGCGTACGCCTAGGTTCCGGATCTGGGCCGTCGGCTCAATGAATGTGCGGCCGACATAATGATTACGGATGATGCCGAGTTCGAACGGAATGTTGGCTTCCTGAGCATAACCGATGGCTGCCGGCACGCCGCTGTCCGGGACCGGCACGATGACGTCTGCCGGAATGTTGCTCTCGCGTGCCAGTTCGCGGCCAATGTTCTTGCGCACGGTATAGACGTGTTTGCCTTCGATCGTGCTGTCGGGGCGGGCAAAGTAAATATATTCAAAGATGCAGAAGCGCCGCGGCTTCTTGGTAAACGGCTTCAAGGAGTGCAGGCCGCTTTCGTCAACGATGACGATCTCGCCTGGATCAATGTCGCGGACAAAACGTGCGCCGATGATGTCGAGCGCACAGGTTTCCGAGGTAATGATGTAGGCATCACCGAGGCGACCGATGACCAAAGGTCTGACCCCATAAGGGTCGCGGACGCCGATCAGTTTTTTGCCGGTCATGGCGACCAGCGAGTAGGCGCCTTCAAGTTGCGAGATGGCGTCGGTCAGTCGGTCAACGACACGGCCGTATTCGCTGCGGGCGATCAGATGAATTATGGTTTCGGTGTCGCTGGTCGACTGGAAGATACTGCCACGCTCAATGAGGGAGCGGCGTACGCCATAGGCATTCGTCAGGTTGCCGTTGTGGGCAACCGCCAGACCGCCGAATTTGAACTCTGCAAACAACGGCTGAACATTTCGGATGACCGTGCCGCCGGTGGTCGAGTAGCGGACATGACCGATGGCTGTGTTGCCGGCTAACTGTTTGATGATCTCTTCGGTTGAGAAGTTATCGCCGACGAGTCCCAGTGCACGGTGGCTGTTGAACTGCTCGCCATCGTACGACACGATGCCGACCGCTTCCTGTCCCCGGTGCTGCAGGGCGTGCAGACCGAGCGCTGTGTGTGCAGCGGCATCGATATGACCGTAGATGCCGAACAGTCCACATTCCTCATGGGGATGGTCGTCATCCTGAAAATCGTCAATTTGCTGGGTCATGCGGGCATCCTAGCGTTTTTAATCATTGATTGGTAGACGTACCGTCGATCAAACGCTCAAGATTCTTGCGTTGATCCTTGTTGTAGCCATCCCGGGCTGGAACGTCTTGCTGTTTCGGCTTGGGTGACAGCAAGCTTTTTACATCGATACTCGTCTTGCTGCCGCTATTCGTCTGCCCGGTAATATGATCTGGCACCAGTTGTTCAAGTAGTGCGGCGCCGGGTTTTATCAACTGCATGGTTCTGGCCTCGCGGACGATGGCCGGCTGATCTTCCTCAGGCATGATGAGCGCAAGGCCGATATAGGCGACGCAGACGAGCACAGCGCCTCTGGCCAGACCGAACAGAAACCCCAGTGAACGGTCGAGCACGTTCAAGGCACTGTTCTGGACCTGTTTGGCGATGGCCCGTGTCAGCAGGGACAGAAAAACCAGTGTGATGATGAAAATGACGGTGCCGGCGGCCAGATCGGCGGCCAGATCGAGGGAAATATACTTGCGGGCAAACGGCTTTGCGTAGGGAAACCCGTAAAAAGTTGCGAAGATCGCGCCGACCCATCCGCCGACCGACAGCACTTCGTGAACAAAGCCCCGTGCATAAGCGAGAACGGCGGACACCAGAAGAATAAGCAGCACGCCGATATCGACGACGTTTACCGGCAAGTCTTTGATGGCGTCCATCCCGGTTCCTCAGCCTATCGCCTGGTGGGATCGGGAAGCGGGCATGATCGCATCGGCCAATTCGCGAAGGTGGGTGATTTCAATCATCTCCAGGCCGTAATCGACGGTTTTCGCGCCTTTGGCTGTTCGCATGCGTGGACCGATGGCGCGGGTAAATCCCAATTTTGCGGCCTCCTTGAGCTCGGCATCGACCACGTAAACGGGCCGGATTTCGCCGGACAACCCGATTTCACCGAAAATGACGGTGGGTCCGGGTATAGCTTCGCCGCTTTCCGATGAGAGCATGCAGCTGCTACGGCAAGATCCGCAGCGGGTTCGGAAATCTTCAAGCCGCCAGCGACGTTGAGGTACACATCCAGTGGCCCTAATGCAAGCCCGCAACGCGCATCCAGCACGGCCATGACCATGGCCAGCCGGTTACCGTCCCAGCCGATGACGGCACGTCTGGGTGTGGCCAGGGCGCTGGGCGCAACCAGTGCCTGTATTTCGACAAGGACGGGGCGTGTGCCCTCAATCCCGGCGAAAACGGCGGCGCCTGAAACATCGCCCTCGCGCTCGCCAAGGAACAGTGCGGATGGGTTTTCAACCTCGACCAGACCCTCGTCGGACATTTCGAACACGCCGATCTCGTCAGCAGGGCCGAAGCGGTTCTTGACGGCACGAAGGATGCGGAAATGGTGCGAACGTTCGCCTTCGAAATGCAGAACGGTATCGACCATATGCTCGAGGACCCGGGGACCGGCGATGCTGCCGTCCTTGGTGACATGACCGACCAGCAGGAGGGCAAAGCCACGCCGCTTGGCGAGGCGGATCAGTTCCTGGGCCGAGCCCCGAACCTGAGAAACGGTTCCCGGCGCACTTTCGAGATTGTCGAGATACATGGTTTGGATGGAATCGATGACGACAACGTCGACCATATCCGGCGCATCAAGGGTGGCGACGATGTCGCGGACGCTGGTTGCCGCCGCCAGTGAGACGGGGGCTTTGTCGAAGCCCAGCCGGCGGGCTCTGAGGCGAAGTTGCGCAATCGCTTCTTCGCCCGAGATGTAGATGGTCTTGCCGCCGTTTGCGAGCTTAGCCGTGACTTGCATCAAAAGGGTTGATTTGCCGATCCCAGGATCGCCGCCGACCAGTACCGCCGAGCCCGGTACCAGGCCACCACCCAGAACGCGGTCAAACTCGGGCATGCCGGCGACGCGCCGAGGCGGGTCCTTTTCAGAACCGTCCAGTCCGACGAAATTGATTTTTTTGCCGCGCTTGGCGCCAAGCCCCTTGGGTGCACTTTCTGCACCCGATTCTTCAGTCAGGCTGTTCCAGGCACCACAGGCATCGCAGCGCCCCATCCATTTCGGATGAATGGCGGCGCATTCCTGACAGACATAACTGGATTTTGCTTTGGCCAAGCCAAGCTCCCTCAGCCCTGAGAGAAAGAGGCTTAAGCCAATCCGGGCGTTGTCGCAAGCGGCCTCGTTTTTCCGGCAGCCAATGTTTAGACTTCGGGCCATTGAAAATGGAGGTCTTGCACAATGTATACGCTTTTCTGGTCGACCCGGACGGCTGCTTTCGCGCCGGAAGTGGTGCTGAGCGAGGCCGGCGCTGATTATAAACGACATCTGGTCAAACGATCAGCCGGACGGGTCGATGACCCGGCATTTGCTGCAATTTCTCCGATGAAGCAGATTCCGGCACTGGTTTTGCCAGATGGTACGGTGCTGTGCGAATCGGTTGCGATCAGTCTGGCGCTGGCGGAACGCCATCCGGAAGCCGGTGTTTTGCCACCATCAGCAAGCAATGAACGGGCACTGGTTTACCGCTGGCTGATGCATATGCAGTGCAATCACTATGAATCAGACCTCCGCTACTCATACACGGACCGCTATACGACGGACCCGAACGGATATCAGGGGGTTAAGGAAGCTGCCGCCAAACGCATGGATTGGGCGTTCGACGTGATTGAAGACGGGATCTCCGAAGGGCCCATGGTTTTTAGGAGATGCCTATTCGCTGCTGGATATTTTTCTGGTGGAACATGTGTGCTGGCACTTTGATACACCGGCCCTGTTGGCCCGCTCACCCAAGATCGCCAGGGTTTGCGCCAATGTCAGAAATCGGGAAAAGGTGGGGGCGCTGCTCGAAACATACAATATGCGCGAGCTCGATGAACTGGTTTAGTAGCAGCCATCCTTCGAGACGCAGCTTCGCTGCTCCTCAGGATGAGGCATTCAGCCTCTCCTCATCCTGATGATCGAACACCGTGAGCGTCTCGAAGGATAAGCTTGAGCCTTAGCGCCGTACCGCCATCCTGATCGGGCCGTCCGTGCGTCCGTGAATGAACTGATCGACGTACTCGTTTTCGGTATGATCGATGGCATCCGTCGGTCCGGCCCAGATGATGCGGCCATCATAAAGCATGGCGATGCGGTCACCGATTTTGCGTGCTGAGTTCATATCGTGGGTGATGGTAATCGCGGTGGCACCAAGCGTCTGGTTGACGTGAACAATCAGGTTGTTGATGACATCGGCCATGATCGGATCAAGGCCAGTCGTCGGCTCGTCGAAAAAGATGATTTCCGGGTTGGAGGCAATGGCGCGCGCCAGACCGACCCTCTTTTGCATACCACCAGAAAGCTCGGCCGGCGACAGGTCCAGCACATCCGGGGTGAGGCCGACCAGACGCAGTTTTTCAGCCGCAATGTCACGGGCTTCACTGCGCTGGCATTGATTGCGGGCAATCAGGCCAAAGGCGATGTTTTCCCAGACCGGGAGTGAGTCGAACAGCGCCGCCGCCTGAAACAGCATGCCGACCTGTTGATTGACGACTTCACGCTCGCCGGGCGACATGGTGGTGACTTCCTGGCCATCGATGGTGATTGAGCCGCTATCGGGTTTCAGCAGACCGAGCATGCATTTGATCGTGACCGACTTGCCGGTCCCTGAGCCACCGATGATGACCACGCTTTCGCCTTTTCCGATGTCCAGATCGACATGATCGAGGACAACCTTGCGGCCGTCGGCAAAGGTCTTGCGGACACCCGCCAGTCGGATTTTGGGGGCGTTATCCTGTGACATCTTTAGTGAAGAACAGCAGGGTCAGGATATAGTTGAAGCACAGGATCAGGATCGACGCCGAGACTACGGCATTGGTCGTTGCCTTGCCGACACCTTGTGCGCCGCCGCCCGAATAATAGCCATGATAGCAACCCATCAGTGTTGTGATGAAGCCGAACGCGGAAGCCTTGACGAGGCCGGAAATAATATCGAGTGCGGTCAGAAATTCCCAGGTGTTCTGCAGATAGTTCGACGGGTTGAAGCCGAGCTTGTAGACCGCGACCAGGTAGCCGCCGAAGACGCCGATGATATCGGCGATAAAGACGACGAGGGGCAGCATCAGCGTGCCGGCGATCAGGCGTGGCGCCACCAGATATTTCATCGGATTGGTTGAAAGCGTGGTCAGGGCGTCGACCTGTTCGGTGACGCGCATGGTGCCGATTTCAGCGGCCATCGCGGCACCGATGCGTCCGGCAATCATCAGACCGCCCAGCACCGGGCCAAGCTCTCGGGTGATCGACAGCACGACAACGTTGGCGATGGCGCCTTCGGCGGAAAAGCGGGCAAAGCCGGTATAGCTCTGCAGGGCCAGGACCATGCCAGCGAAGATCGCCGTCAGGCCGACCACGGGCAGGGTGAAAAAACCGATCTCGATGATCTGCCTGAGAAGCTGCCGGCCATAGAACGGCGGACGCACGCAATGCGATCCGCCACCGATCGTGAACATGGCCCCCCCGGTACGTGCAAGGAACGCCAGAAACGCGACGTCACCCTTCCACTTCACAGCAGACAAAACCGTGATGCTGTATACGTCCGGGCATAACGCTGCCCGAGACCGGTTAATACTTCATAGGGAATGGTCTGCCAATCCCGCGCTAGATCGTCTGGTGTCCGGTGCTTACCCAGAAACTCGACCATCGTGCCGGCTTGAGCCAGATGTTCCGGCACGTCGCTGACATCAAGAGTGATCAGATCCATCGAAACCCGGCCGGCAATCGGGGCCGGATAATCGTCGATGTAGGCAGCCCCGGTGTCCGATCCCTGACGATGAAAGCCGTCCGCGTAACCAACGGGAACGGTGGCGATTCGTCTCGGGCCGCTGACCGGATGGGTCGCGCCGTAGCCGACCGTTTCAGGCACATCGACATGGCGCACCTGTAAAATGCGTGCCTGCAGCGTGACCGGATTGCGCATCGGGTTGTCGGTATAGGGGATCGGATTCCCGCCATAAAGCGCGATACCCGGGCGCGCCACATCGAAATGATAATCGGGCCCCAGGAATATGCCAGATGAATTGCAGAACGAGCCTGAGCCTCGACCCAGGCGCTTAAAGGCGGTCTGATAAAGATTGAGCTGACGCGCACTTTGATCGCTTGCAGGATCATCGGCACTGGCCAGATGGCTCATCACCAGTTGCAGATCTATGCCCTGCAGGTATTGCTCGGCATTGCCGAGAAATGTTTCCGTTTCGCCGAGATCAAGGCCAAGGCGGCACATGCCGGTGTCGATGTGCAGATCAGCGGCCAGTTCGGTATCGTGCTTGCGGGCGGCATCCTGCCATAGCTGAACATCGCCTAGCGTGTTCAGAACTGGGATCAGGTTGTGACGCAGGTATGCGTCGACGGCATCCGGCAAAGGACCGTTCAGAATATGTATGCGGGCATCTGCAAGCTCTTCCCGGACCACCACACCCTCATGGGGATGGGCAACGAAGAAATCCCGACACCCGGCCTGCCAGAGCGCACGGACCACAGGACGGGCGCCGAGCCCGTAGCCATCGGCCTTGACCGCTGCACCGGCTCGCGTTCCGGCAGCATCAAGCATGCCCTGTAGCAGGCGGTAATTCCAGGCGACGTCATCAAGATTAATGGTGAGGCGCGTGGCGTATAGATCGTCAGAGATCGTCATGCCACGTATAATCAGTAATCTTCGTGATGCGGGTCAAGGTTGCCGAATCGTGTGAACTCACCGATGAACGCCAGTTTGACACTGCCAACGGGGCCGTGACGCTGTTTGGCGACGATGACTTCAGCCTTGCCGCGGGCGCGATCCATGCGTGCTTCCCAGTCTGATTGGCGTTGTGCGAATTTATCCGGCCCTTCGTCGCCACGCTGCATCGGGTTCGATTTTTCCAGATAATATTCATCCCTGTAGATGAACATGACGACATCGGCATCCTGTTCGATGGATCCAGATTCGCGAAGATCGGCCAACTGCGGGCGCTTATCTTCACGATTCTCGACCTGTCTGGAGAGCTGCGAAAGCGCCAGCACCGGAACGTCGAGTTCCTTGGCCAGCGTTTTCAGACCCCGGGTGATTTCCGAGACTTCCTGAACCCGGCCATCGGCTCTGGATTTGGAACTGCCTGAAATCAGCTGCAGGTAATCAATGACGATCAGGCCCAGATTGCTCTGCCGCTTGAGCCGGCGGGCGCGGGTCCGCAAGGCGCTTACCGTCAGGGCAGGGGTATCGTCGATATAGATTGGTACTTCGTGCAAAAGATTGGACGCCTGCGCCAAACGGGAAAACTCTTCGTTGGTGAGTTCCCCCTTGCGCATCCGGTCCGATGGCACGTTCGACTGTTCGGACAAGATACGCGCGGCCAGCTGTTCGGCAGACATTTCCAGCGAGAAGAAGCCGACGACAGCGCCTTCATTGCCTTTGCTGTCGAGAAAATTCTTGGCGGCATTGTAGGCGATGTTGGTGGCCAGTGCGGTTTTACCCATGGCCGGACGACCGGCCAGGATCAGCAAATCCGAACGGTGCAGACCGCCCAGAAGCTTGTCCAGATCGATCATGTCGGTGCCGACACCGGCAAGGCCGCCCTGACGGGAATGGGCCGCATCCGCGACCTTGATGGCTTCCATGACAGCGGTCTTGAAAGGCTGGAAACCGCCATCGAAATCGCCGGTCGTGGCGAGATCGTAAAGGGCCTGTTCGGCGTCTTCGATCTGTGTCGTTGCCTCCAGATCGATATCGTTGTCATAGGCATCGTTGACGACCCGTTCGCCAAGCGAGATCAACTCACGGCGCAGGTGCATGTCATAGATGATGCGGCCGTATTCCCGGGCGTTGATGACGTTGATGGCGCTGGCAGCCAACTGGGCAAGATACTGGGCCCCGCCAATATCCTGCAGGGAGTTATCCGCCTCGAAATAGGGCCTCAGGGTCGTCGGATCGGCAATCTGACCACGGTCGATCAGCTTCATCATTGCCTCATAGATCCGGGCATGCGCTGTCAGCGCGAAGTGCTCAGCCACCAGGAATTCAGAAACCTGCTCAAGCGCCCGGTTGTCGACGAAAATCGCCCCCAGCAAGCCACGCTCAGCCTCAATGTTCCGCGGCAACTGCCGATATGTTGGCGTTTCGGCGTCAAACTCTTCGTCGTCCGCAGCATGCTGCAGCGACCCACTGGCTTTATTTGTGATCATGCCGGGGACAATACGCGCCTAAATTAAAAAGGCGTATGTGGATAAATGTGGATAACGTGGACAAAAGAAAAATAAGCCCGGTTGACTTTTAAAATCCGGACTTTGGACTCTGATTAGTCCCTGTCAGGTACTTCTGAAACACGAAGGGCGCGCCCATACGGACACGCCCTTCTGATAACACAGATGCTGCGGAGAGACCTTAAGAGGTGGTTTCTTTATCCGTTGCGTCGTCATCGGCACTATCGACAGCGCCGTCTTCGAAGATTTCACCGGACTGCTCAGCCTCAACCATGGCAACGTCAGCGGCTGCTTCAGCTTCCATCTCGGCCTGTTCCTGCTGGGCCAGGGAAAGAACTGCACCGCCGGTCTTTTCCTGCGTTTCGGCTTCGTCCCTGGAACGCGCGACGTTGGCCGTGATCTTCAACGACACTTCGCCGTGCAGGTCGATACGCACCTGATGCAGACCAATGGTCTTGATCGGGGTGTCGAGAACGACCTGGGCGCGGCGGATCGTGACGCCATCGGCGACAACCGCGTCGGCGATATCACGCGCCGTAACCGATCCGTAAAGCTGACCGGCATCGCCGGCCTGACGGATCACGATGACCTTCATATCGGTCATTTTAGCGGCTACGGCCTCAGCTTCGCTCTTGCGCTTGAGGTTTTCGGCTTCGAGCTGTACGCGCTGCTGATCGAACTGCTTTTTGTTCTGATTGGTGGCACGCAAGGCTTTACCTTGTGGGAGCAGAAAATTACGAGCAAATCCGGGCTTAACGGAAACGACGTCGCCCATTTGTCCGAGCTTTTCAATACGCTCCAACAGAATGACTTCCATTATTCACTCTCCTGGTCATTGACCGGCTGCATTCTTTTCCGCAGACCGATCCATTGTTCCAAAACACCAGCACCGGCGACCACGAAAGTGGCCCAACCCAGCACCATGAGTAGTACATAAAAAGCGACAAGTAACAGTGTTCCGTTGGCAACCCTGCGGGCAAACGTGTGCACCACAGCGAGGCCAAGAAGGAAAAACGGTACCAGCGCGACGATAACCATATTACGTCCGAGGTAGCTCCAGTCACCGGGCACCACGAGTGCAACCACACCCGCACCGACCAGCAGCCATGAACACCAGTCCGGCAGGCTGATATCAGCATAGGCAACACCGGGTCGTAAGTTACGGCCCGATTTTACCAGTGCAGCCTGACCCGCAGCAGCATTTACCAGATGCATCACAACCCAGCTGGCAACCGCCATACCCGGGAAGAACGGTGCAAGGCTTCCGGCAATCGTGGCTCTGGAATCGGCGGGAATACCACCCCCGATCCTATCCAGCGCCGTGTTGATAAGCCCGGCCACAGACTCCTGCAGCGTGACAGCGCTCTCGTCCATGATTGACATCATGGCAAAGAACACCAAACCAACGGCACCGACAACGGTCAGTGTGCCGATCAGGTTTCCTGCCGGATACCAGACCGGATTACCGTTGGTACCCGGTCGTGTACGCAGAGCCAGTTGGCAGATCATAATTGCCGGTATGGCATAGGCACATGCAAACGGAAGGGCCGTAAAGGCATTGCCGATTAATCCAGCCGTGAACACCGCGGTTATACCGGCGGTGATAACGCCCTTGCTGCCGATCCCGAGCCCAGCCAGATAAAGTGGCAAAGGTGCGAGATAGAACAGCGGGAACGCCAGTATCGTGCCGAACAGGATGGAGAAAACCGCCACCGCGCTGCAGATACCGGCGCTGAGCGCCATGATTGGAGTAATGGGCATATCGATCCGTCCGGACCGGCGCAATAAAGCGCCGAGGCCTTACTTCAGTACGTAAGGAAGCAGACCGAGGAAGCGGGCGCGCTTGATGGCGCGGGCCAATTCCCGTTGCTTCTTGGCTGAAACCGCAGTGATGCGGCTTGGGACGATCTTGCCACGCTCGGACACATAGCGGCCGAGCAGTCTCAGATCCTTGTAATCGATCTTCGGTGCATTCTTACCGGAGAACGGGCACGTCTTGCGACGGCGAAAGAAACCGCGTCTCATTATAGATCTCCTTCCGAACTGTCGGCAGCGTCAAGTTTCGAACCGCTGTCGTCTTCGTCGTAGCGGGGAGCGCGGTCACCGCGGTCGCTGCGACGCGGACGATCGTCACGGTCTCGGTTACGCATCATGGCCGACGGGCCTTCTTCGAAACCGTCGACGCGGATGGTCATATAGCGCAGCACGTCTTCGTTGATGCGCATTTGACGCTCCATTTCATGGAGTGCCGGTGCCGGTGCATCGATGTTCATCAGAACATAATGACCTTTACGGTTTTTATTGATGCGATAGGCGATCGACCGCAAACCCCAGTTTTCAACACTGACGATATTGCCGCCTTGTTCGGTAATAATCTGAGAAAAGGTCTCGGTAAGACCCTCAGTTTGGGACGCAGAGATATCTTGGCGTGCGATGAACACGCTTTCATAACAGGGCATAATTTGCTCCCTTCGGCTTATCTCAACCCGGTAATCGACCGAGCATAGCCAGGACAATCCCGGCAAGGAGTAACGAAGCGGCGCAATATACAGAGTTTCGCCGCACCTGCAAGGGCTTCCCTCAATGTCATGGATGGCCGGGAATTTCCGGTTGGGTCGGGGCCTAAATACGGCTAAATATCTGGAATGGTAGAAAAAGTGATCCTTTCGCAATTCAATCTGGGCGGACGCCATGCTTTGGTGACCGGTGGTGTGCGTGGTCTGGGCCTGGAAATCGCCCGGGGACTGGCAGAAGCCGGAGCTTCTGTGGTCATTACCGGACGGGTGGCGGATACAGTCGAAGCCTCGGCGGCAGGCCTGAGGGCCGCGGGATTGCAGGTTGAAGGTCTGGCGCTCGACATGACCGATGATGCGGCGGTCAATGCCTGGTTCGCGGCCTGCGATAGGCATTTTGATATTCTGGTCAATAATGTCGGTATGCGTGACCGGCGCGGCACGCCTGATCTGCCGGCCGAGGCCTTTGCCAGACTGCTGGATTTCGGTATCACGTCGGCTTACCGGATGTCCCGGCTGGTTTATCCCGGCATGATGGCCAGGGGCCGGGGTGCCATTGTCAACGTCACCTCGGTTGCCGGTCCTTTGGCCAGACCGGGCGATCCCGGTTATACGGCAGCCAAGGGCGGGATGGATGCGCTGACCCGCTCGCAGGCCGTGGAATTCGCTCCTGCCGGGATTCGCGTCAACGCGATCGCCCCGGGCTTTTTCGCGACTGAAGCCAATCAGGAATGGGTCGAAGATGCGACGGTTAATGACTATGTGCAGCGCCGCATCCCGATGCAGCGCTGGGGCAAGCCGGGTGAAGTTGCCGGTGCCGTGGTGTTTCTGGTCTCCGATGCCGCAAGTTATGTCACCGGCCATACACTGACTGTTGACGCCGGACTGTCGGTCAGAATGTAAGAAGAGATCAGCCGCCGGTGTATTTCACCAGATCACGGCGATGCAGAACACCAATCAAATTGCCATGCTCGGAAACACCAATCCGGTCCCAGCCATGGGACCGCATCATCTGTAAAATGACATATGGGCTGTCAGTTACGCTGCATACCGGACGGTTCCGCTGCACCGCTTCGGCAATCGGGTAGTCCAGCGCACGCACGCCGTCACGCTTGACCAGCGCCATGACGTCCTCGTCGACGGCAATGCCGAGAAAGCCTTTGTTCTCATCGTAAACGGCAATGGAAGCCCACGGACTTTCAGCCAGAGCAATCGGCGATATATCCGATGGTAACACTGGCATCGACTTCGCGGGTGCTGATCCCATAAGCGCGAATGAAGTCGCGAATCATGACGGGTGGCCATGGGCGCGTAGGCTCATCATCGTTATGGGCACCCTCAACATTGTTGAAAAGCGCGGTCACGTCGTTTTTTACGAGCTCATCCCAAGCGTTCATGTGCATTTTTGTCTCCGGCTATATGCCTACCTTGCATGCGGAAACTAGCGCGGGTGTGTAATCTGGGTATGTATGTATTGTAATAAAGAGTAACAGGCTGAGGCGGCCATGCTTGACAGCTATATGACCTACGGCCAATTTGCGGAGAACACCCAATAAGAAATTGCCAATGAGGAGGGCACCGAATGTCCCGCGCTTTTGTTTTTCCCGGTCAGGGCTCGCAAGCTGTCGGTATGGGCAAGGAATTGTCCGATGCGTTTCCGATCGCCCGGCAGGTATTCGAAGAAGTTAATGAAGCCCTGAAACAGAAACTGTCCAAGTTGATGTTTGAAGGTCCGGAAGATGAACTGACGCTGACAGAAAATGCGCAGCCGGCCTTGATGGCGGTCAGCATGGCCGCGATGGCTGTATTGAAATTCGAAGGTGGCATTGAATTGCCGAAAGTCGCTTCTTTCGTTGCCGGCCATTCGCTGGGTGAGTACTCGGCGCTGGCTGCAGCCGGCTCGTTCTCGCTCGCCGATACTGCCAGACTGCTTAAAATTCGTGGCCAGGCCATGCAGCGGGCCGTTCCGGTCGGCGAAGGCGCAATGGCGGCACTGCTTGGGCTGGATCTGGAACAAGCCCGTGAAGTCGTTGCCGAAGCCGCCAAGGGTGATGTTCTGGCGACGGCCAATGACAACGCACCTGGTCAGGTCGTGATCAGCGGCATGCGTGAAGCGGTCGAGCGCGCCGTTGAAGTGGCCAAGGAAAAGGGTGCAAAGCGGGCCATGCTCCTGCAGGTCAGTGCGCCGTTCCATTGTCCGATGATGGCGCCTGCAGCCGATGTCATGGCCGAAGCCCTGGCCGAAGTAAATATCGACGCCCCGATCATACCGCTGATCGCCAACGTGACGGCGGGCCCGGTCGAGGATCCGGTGGAAATTCGCAGGCTGCTGGTTGAGCAGGTCACCGGCATGGTGCGATGGCGGGAAAGCTGCATGACCATGCGTCAAAAGGAAGTCGAAATACTGGTCGAAGTCGGCTCGGGCAAGGTGTTGTCCGGCCTGGCCCGGCGAATCGACAAGGAGCTTTCGGCGTTGAATATCGGTTTGCCGGCCGATATCGAAGCATTTTTGAAAACGATTTAACCGGAACGGTGCGGGAGAAAGCGTCATGTTCGATTTGACAGGGAAGCGGGCGCTGGTGACCGGCGCCTCCGGCGGCATTGGCGGTGCCATTGCTACGGCGTTGCACAGACAAGGGGCAACCGTCGCTCTTTCGGGGACGCGCGAAGCGGCTCTGCAGGCCGTCGCCGACGTGCTTGGCGCAAATGCGCATGTTACACCAGCCGATCTCAGCAGTGCCGAAGGTGCCGATAAACTGATCAAGGATGCCGATGCGGCCATGGGCGGTATCGATATTCTCGTCAATAATGCCGGCCTGACCCGCGATCAACTGGCCATGCGGATGAAGGATGAAGATTGGCAAATGGTTCTGGATGTCAATCTGACAGCGGCTTTCCGGCTTTCAAGGGCGTGTCTGCGCGGCATGATGAAGGCGCGCGCCGGGCGAATCATCGCCATCACGTCGGTTGTTGGTGCGACCGGGAATGCCGGTCAGACGAATTATGCGGCATCCAAGGCCGGGTTGATCGGGATGTCGAAATCCCTGGCACAGGAAGTTGCATCCAGGGGGATAACGGTCAATTGCGTGGCACCGGGCTTTATCGAAACGGCGATGACCGATGTACTTTCCGAGGACATCAAAACCCGGCTTCTGGCGGGGATTCCTGCCGGTCGGCTGGGCCATGTTGATGATATTTCGGCAGCCTGCGTCTATCTGGCCAGTGACGAGGCGGCATATGTCACCGGACAGACCTTGCATGTGAACGGCGGGATGGCGATGATATAGTCATTCGGCATGCAGTTTTTTTCCGTGCCAACGTTCTGGTAATGCCGAAAAGAGTATGTTAGTTACCCCCACCTTTCGGGGGATATAGTGGCGGGTAACCGTTGTTTTATGGGCCATAAGGGTCAGGGAGCGAAGCTCTCAAGTTTTAAACCGTAAAGATCGGGGAAATTCGACAATGAGTGATGTTGCAGATCGCGTTAAAAAGATCGTTCTTGAGCATCTCGGTGTAGACGAAGAAAAAGTCGTTGAAAGCGCAAGCTTTATTGACGACCTGGGCGCTGACAGCCTTGATACCGTTGAACTGGTTATGGCGTTCGAAGAAGAATTCGGTATTGAGATTCCGGACGATGCGGCCGAAAAAATCCTGACTATTAAGGACGCGGTCGACTTCATCGAGTCGCAAAGTAACTGACCCGATCAGCGGCCAAGCCCGGACATTAACGGGCCTGGCCGCGATCCACTGAATGGCGGGCGCTATCGATGAGACGAGTTGTCATCACCGGTATAGGAGCAGTTACGTCGCTGGGCGTTGGTGCCGAGCTAAACTGGAAGAATTTGCTTGAATCCCGTTCGGGTATTCGGGCGATCGACAGCTTCGACGTATCAGACCTTCCAGCCAAAATCGCCGGCAGCGTAATGCCGGGCGATGGTTCCAACGGCACGTTCAATGCAGATGACTGGGTGCCGGCCAAAGACCGCCGCCGCATGGATGATTTTATCGTCTATGGCTTGTGCGCTGCCGAGCAGGCCATTCAGGATTCCGGTTGGGAACCGAAAACCGAAGAAGACGCTTGGAAGACCGGTGTTCTGATTGGATCGGGTATCGGTGGTCTGCCGGAAATTTCCAGAGGGGCGATCAAGGTCGATGCCGAGAGAAACCCCAGACGCCTTAGCCCGTTTTTCATTCCTGCGAGCCTGATCAATCTGGTTTCCGGGCATGTTTCGATCATGCACGGATACAAAGGTCCGAACCATGCCGTGGTGACGGCCTGCTCGACAGGCGCACACGCCATCGGCGATGCTGCCAGAATTATTATGTGGGAAGACGCCGACGTCATGATCGCCGGTGGTGCCGAGGCGGCAATCTGCCGGGTTGGCATTGCGGGTTTCTGTGCAGCCAGGGCCCTTTCCACCGGGTTCAATGAAACCCCGGAAAAAGCGTCCAGACCTTATGACCAGGACCGTGACGGGTTTGTCATGGGCGAAGGGGCCGGGGTTGTTGTGCTGGAAGAATATGAACATGCGAAGGCACGGGGTGCCAAGATATATGCCGAGGTTGTCGGCTATGGCATGTCCGGTGATGCGCATCATATCACGGCACCTGCCGAATCCGGTGACGGCGCATTTCGCTGTATGAATTCAGCCCTTAAACGCGCCGGCATGAATCCGTCAGAAATCGATTACGTCAACGCGCACGGCACGTCTACGCCGCTTGGTGATGAAATCGAATTGCGGGCCGTCGAACGGGTGTTCGATGGACACACAAATAACTTGATGATGTCGTCGACGAAATCAGCAATTGGCCACTTGTTGGGTGCTGCTGGTGCGGTTGAAGCGATTTATTCAATTCTGGCCATTCGCGATAATGTTGCGCCGCCGACGCTTAATCTCGACAATCCTTCTGTCGTGACGCCGATTGATCTGGTTCCCAAACAGCCTCGTGAGCGGCAGATCAGAGCTGTCCTTTCAAACTCATTCGGGTTCGGCGGAACCAACGCGTCGTTGATTTTCCGTCAGGTCGATTAGCGGGCGGCGGCATGATACGCCGTCTTTCCATCTTTTTGACTGTGCTCGTTTTCCTTGCCTTTGCTGCAGGCATTGGCGGGTTTCTGTGGCTTAAATCAACATATGAAGCGGCTTCCGGAACGCAGACGGATAAAGTTATTGTTATTCAACGCGGCAGCAGTGTCGCCTCTATTGCTGCACATCTGCAGCGCGAAGGTCTGATCCGGTTTGCCAGGGTATTCCGTCTTGGCGAGCGTCTGGTCGGGGATAATCAGCCCCTCAAAGCTGGTGAATATCTGATACCGGCAAACGCCAGTGCTGCAGATATCGCAAAGATTCTTAAATCCGGCCAGCAGATCGTCCACAAGAAAACTTTTGCCGAGGGCCTAAGCAGCATCGAAATCGTTGATTTGCTGCGTGATGAGCCGCTGTTGACCGGCGACATCGGCAAGACTCCCGATGAAGGGACGCTGCTCCCTGAGACTTATCACTTCCATCGTGGCGAAAGCCGTCAGGAAATACTCAGACGTATGCGCGAAGCAATGGCTGAGGAGGTTCATAGGTTATGGGATGAACGCGTTGATGCCTTGCCGTTCAAGAACTCGGTTGAAGCGGTAATCCTTGCGTCGATCGTTGAAAAGGAAACGGGCATTCAGTCCGAGCGCGGCCTTGTTGCCGGCGTTTTTATCAACCGGTTGCGAAAAGGGATGCGTCTGCAGTCGGACCCGACGGTGGTTTATGGCATTACGCTTGGCGCTGGACCTTTGGGTCGGCCACTCAGCAGAAACGATCTGGATGCCAATACGGCCTATAATACGTATCAAATAGACGGGTTGCCCCCGACGCCGATTGCCAATCCCGGCAAGGCTTCGATTGCCGCCGTGCTCAAACCTGTGGCAACGGATGCGCTATACTTTGTTGCTGATGGCAGTGGCGGACATGCTTTTGCCAAAACTCTTGATGAGCACAATCGTAACGTCAAAGCATGGCGCAAGCTTCAGCGTCAGAATTAATCAGCCCCTAAGTGGATTTCTTCGGTGCGCGCGACAATAGTGCATCAAAGACAGGCCCGGGTAATGTCGCCAACAACCGCATCATCCAGACCATTTGCCACGGGAAGGCGATGGTTCGTTTGCCGCGACGCAAGCCCTTGACGATGATTTGAGCGGCACGCTGGGCCGGCATAATAAGCGGCATCGAAAACGAATTGGAATCGGTGATGCGGCTTTCGACAAAACCAGGATAAATCATGCTGAGGCCGATCCCGTCCTTTGACAGTTGCGGCCGTATCGCTTCGCCCCAGGCTTTGACAGCGATTTTACTGGCGGAATATGCCGGTGCGGTCGACAATCCGCGAAAACCAGCTATCGAACTGACAATGGCGATGCGGCCACGGCTGCGACTACGCATGGCCGTTGTCGCAGGCAGGACGGTATTCAGGACGCCGGCCAGGTTGACAGCAAAGACCTGACGCGTCGTTGCCCCGTCTCCATCAGCGGCCCCGGCACTGCTGGAGATACCGGCATTGGCGATCACCAGATCCAGCGGATTGGTCAACTCTATATCAGCAATCAATACGGACATGGCTGTAATATCTGTAACGTCTATGGTCCGTGCGTTGACGGTCGCCCCTTTTAATTCAATGGAGCGCCTGACGTCTTGAAGACGTTCCGGATCGCGGCCGGTGATCGTAATGGCAACGCCAGGGGCGGCCAATTCCATCGCCAGCGCAGCGCCGATGCCACTGCTGGCCCCTGTGATCAGGACGGATTTAAAAGAGCTTTTCGTCATAGATCGTTTATAAACCAGCAATAAGCCGATGACGACGATCCTTATGTAAGGCGTGATCTTGTCGGTTCAGAGGTGGGCGGGTAAGGTTTTGCCATCGGATAGGAAGGATGCGCGTTGACGATCAATTCAATGACCGGCTTTGCCAGCAGCACCGGCACACAGGATGCCTGGTCATGGACCTGGGAGCTTAAGAGCGTCAATGCAAAGGGATTGGACATACGTCTGCGCGTGCCGATGGGGTTCGACAGTTTTGAACCGCTCGCACGTGCGCATTTGTCGAAAACGTTCGTGCGTGGAAATATCAGCGTCGGGTTGATGCTGAAGCGCACAGAATCCGGCGCCGGCTATCGTATCAATGAAGGGCATCTGCAGACGCTGATTGGTACCGCGCGTAAACTCCACGAAAAAATGCCAGAAGCCGGTCCCCCTTCAATTGATGGATTGCTTGGACTCCGCGGCGTTATCGAACCCGAAGAAGATGATGCCGATGACGATACCCGACAGGATCTGGAAAAAGCCTTGTTGAAATCCTTGTATGCGACAGCTGGTGATCTGGCTCTGGCAAGAGCGGAAGAAGGGAAAAAACTTGCCGATGTATTGAGCGGTTTTGTTTCCCAACTGAGCGACCTTCGCACACAGGCATCCGGCACCGCAGAAGCACAGGGTGACATAATCCGGGCCCGACTTAAGGAACAACTCGAAAAAATCCTTGAAGATGCCTCAACCCTTGATGCGGGTCGGCTTGAGCAGGAAATCGCCTTGCTGATGAGCAAAGCGGATATTCGCGAAGAGTTGGACCGCCTGGCATCGCACATCACGGCTGTAGAAGAATTGTTGATTGCGGGCGGTGCCGTTGGGCGCAGACTAGATTTTCTCTGTCAGGAATTGAACAGGGAAGCCAATACGATATGCTCGAAAGCGCATGAAATGGCATTAACCCGGATCGGTCTAGAAATGAAAGCAACAATTGAGCAATTCCGCGAACAGGTTCAAAACATTGAATGAAGCAGTGAAAAATCCCGTTCATAAAACACGGCGTGGCTTGATGCTGGTGTTGTCGTCACCTTCCGGTGCCGGCAAATCGACGATTTCCCGTGCCCTGCTTGAAAAGCATCCAGACCTGACGATGTCGGTGTCGGCAACGACGCGTCCGATGCGCCCGGGCGAAATAGAAGGTAAGGATTATTATTTCATCGACACGGAAACATTCGAAGACATGGTCCGGAAAGGACAGTTCCTCGAGCATGCCAAGGTCTTCGATAATTATTACGGCACACCCCGGGCACCGGTCGAGGTCGCATTGAAAAGCGGCAAGGACGTACTGTTTGATGTTGATTGGCAGGGCACCCAGCAATTGCGACAGAATGCACGGGATGATCTGGCCAGCATCTTCATTCTGCCACCGTCTGTTGATGAGTTGGAGCGGCGGCTATATGCCCGCGCACAAGACCCTGAAGATGTCGTCAAGCGACGCATGGCCAAGGCGACATCGGAGATGAGTCACTGGGCGGAATACGATTACATTATCGTCAACGAGGAAATCCCGGAAAGTGTTGCAGAGGCTGAAGCAATACTGGACGCTGAGCGATTGAAGCGGGACCGTCGTATCGGCCTTTCGGAGTGGCTTCGCGGCATGGGTGTCGGCCAATAATCGGCCAGTAACAGGACCGAGCCTTCATCTGAACAGCTTTATGTCTGATGATTAAACAGGGTCTTTGATCAGGTGCGTGAGCGCGCAGAATTGTTCAATGGTCAATTGTTCGGCACGTAGTTGCGGATCAATGCCTGCGTCTGATGGATCAATGCCAATTGATTTCAATGAACTGCGGAGCATCTTCCTGCGTTGACCGAATGCGGCCCGCGTCACCTGCTCGAGTTTTGACATGTCCGCTTCGACCAATGGCTTTTCTCTCGGGATCAACTCGATAACCGCAGACATGACTTTTGGTGGCGGGGTAAATGCCCGTTTATCGACATTGAACAGGAAATGCGCCTGACACAGCCATTGCGAAATGATGGCAAGTCGCCCGTATCCGGGGGTGCCGGGAGGAGCTGATATCCGCTCGGCAACTTCTTTCTGGAACATCAGGATCATACGCTCGATGCCATCGATATTCCCCAGCCATTTGATCAACAAGGGCGTGCCGATGTTATATGGCAAGTTGGATATAATGATGGTTGGCGCTGGGGACAGGGATGAAAAATCGAGCCTGAGTGCATCTTGTTCGACGATCTCCAGGGTTGTCGGGTAACGGCTTTGCAATCCTGAAAGGGCATCGATGCAGCGTTGATCGCGTTCAACGGCATAGAGCTTGGCCGGGCCCTGTGCCAGGATGGACCGGGTAAGGCCACCGGGACCTGGACCGATTTCAAGCACGATCTTGCCTTCTAATGAGCCCGCTGCACGGGCAATCCGATCGGTCAGGTTGGCATCCAGAAGAAAATGCTGACCAAGTGACTTCTTCGCCCCCAAACCGAATTCTTTGATAACATCGCGGAGTGGCGGCAAGTCGCTTTGCACAGTCATGTCATCCACCTGATGCTTTCAGGCGGCTTTGACTGATGGTTGTCGCCATCTGCAGTGCACAAATCAAACTGGCTGGGTCGGCTAGCCCTTGTCCGGCAATGTCCAGTGCCGTGCCGTGATCCGGCGATGTACGGACAATCGGCAGGCCAAGGGTAACATTGACGGCCCGATCAAAATCCAGAGCCTTGATCGGGATCAAAGCCTGATCGTGATACATGCAGAGTGCGGCGTCATAACTTTTACGGGCGCGCGGGGTAAACAGGGCGTCTGGCGGCACGGGCCCAAATACCTCGGCGCCAAGGCCCTGTAATCTTCGTATCGCCGGTGCGATGATGGCCATATCCTCTTTGCCGAGTTTGCCGCCTTCACCCGCGTGTGGGTTAAGCCCGGCTACGGCTAATCTCGGGTGCTCAATAGCAAAGTCATTCTTGAGCGCGGCAATCACAAGGAGCCCCTGTTCAATGATGGCATCGGTCGTGAGATGGTTCAGGGCATCGCGTAATGGCATGTGGACGGTCACCGGCACGACGCGAAGCGACGGCGAGGCCAGCATCATTACGGGAGGCATGCCGCCACCAACCAACTCAGCAAGATATTCCGTGTGGCCCGGGAAAAGAAAACCTGCATCGTACAGGGTTTCTTTTTGTATCGGGTTGGTTATCAGCGCATGTGCTTTATTCTCCAGTGTGAAAGCAACGGCGCGTTCAATAGACTCCAGCACAGCAGGTGCAGTCTCAACAGATGGTTTGCCGTCAATGGCGTTCACCTTGTTTTTCAAGGGCAGCACGGGAAGCTGGTCCTGGAAAATGTCGATGGCCTGAGACGGGTCAGATATTTCTGTAATACTGATCTGCATTTTCAGTTTAGTGGCAATCCGCTTCAGTCTTTCCGGATCATCGAGAACAAAAAAAGGCGAGAGCGCCTCTCGACTTGCAAGCCACGACTTCAACGTAAGTTCACCGCCAATACCGGCAGGTTCACCCATCGTTAGTACAGATGGTGTCTTGTGTGACATGGTGAGGTTTACAGCCTGATGTCGATAAAGGCTTGGCGGCGCAGTTTTTCTTCGTGCTGTGACGCCATCCGGCTCAGGCGCTGGTTGAGAAGACGGGTTTCAATGTCGCTTCTGGCTTCGGCAAGGGGGTCTTTCTGACCTTGTGATATTCGATCACAGACCATCAGCACAATGACGCCATCTGCAGTTCTGAAAGGTTGGCTGGATTCTCCGACCTGCAGTGATTGTACCATGGATCGGAGCTGTGGATTAAGTTGAGACAGATTCAGTTTTCCCAGAAAACCGGAGCTGGGACTGCCTTCTGATTTGGCGATACTCTCAAAAGCCTGACACGTGTCAGCACTCGAAGCGAGTTGTTTGGCCCTGGTCATCAATCGTGTAACGGTTTGTGCGTCCGCATTCCCGGGAACGGCCAGATGAAGTTGTTGAATGCCGAGCGTAACATCTTCAGGCGTGATCTCCAGGCCCTTAGCAATTCGCTTTTCACGCAGGAGAATAATGTAGACCCCATCATCTGTGGTGATTGGCGAGGATATTTGTCTCGGCTCCATTCTGGTGATAACGCCACCAATGACGGGCCCGAGATCGGATGCCAGACTCCAGCCTAAATCGCCCGCATTATAAGCGGATGCAGATTCAGAAAAGTTTTGCGCCATCTGCTCCCAGCTAGCGCCGGCGCCAAGTTCGGCATAGATGCGTTGGGCAACCTTTTCAACTTCGCTGCGAGGTTTTTCATCAAAGGCAAGAAATATCTCCGCCACGAGGTATTCAGTCTTTCCGGCGTCCGCTTTCATTTTGGCAATGACGTCATCGATTTCCTGTTCAGATACAGTGACCAAACGTCTGAACAGTGCGCGGACAACGTCAATCCAGGAAAGCTCAGCATTCAACTGCTGCTTGAGGGTTTCCGGGTCGATGCCTTTAGACAAGAGAAACTGATTCATGCCCCCGGCCGGTAAGTTATTTTGACGTTCTAGATTGGAAATTGAATTTTTAATGGCTTCTTCGGGAACCTCAATTTCGAGTCTCTTCGCTTCCTGTAAACGTAGCTTTTCCACGATCAGTCTGCGCAGGATATCCGGTGCAATTTTATTATGTGTATCCGCTGTATTCGGGAGATTGGATAACGCAATCACCATCAAGATACGTTGCGATAAATCATAAATGGAAATCACGTCCTCATTCACAACGGCGGCGATATTTAATGTTGCCTGAGCATGAACCAGCCTTGTTGATGCGGCATGCACGCTTATCAATAAAGCGAGAACGATCATTATTCGGAATATGATTTTTCTTGTCATGATCATAGAAAAACTGACCTTACTGAGAAATGGAAGCGCCGGTATGAATTTCACCGAGCGTTTTCAACAATAGTGTAAATGTAATCGAGTCAGACGGCTGCAAATCTCTGTCTTCAAAGAACGACCTCGCAAGTTGCGTCGTAAATCTTACACATTCATCTTCGTAAACGAGACGCAATCCCAGGGAGCGCATTTCTGAGGCCGTCATGTCACGCCGTGCGCTGATTGACGTTGACCAGTTCCGGTTTACTTGAGAACTGAGGGAGCCATAAATTTCCTCGCGGCCTGCGAACTCACTGCCTTGCTGCTGATCTATGAAAATATAATTGGTATTCAATTTCAACGCGGGGGAGCCGATGGTCGATGTGATTTCATTTCGCTGTGGCGTAAAATTGTCAGGGCTGAATTGGGTCCGATATAAGAGGTTCAAGTACTTGTGGGGAGTAATTTGAATGCGACCGACATAATCCGAGAAGTTTTCTTCAACGCCGACCTTTTTAGTGGAAGACGTATCGGCGACGGGCCGGTAGGATTGGCCCAGGAATACAGAAGAACTGCCCTGCTTGTTCCCTGTCAAAACCCAGTTTACACCGTAATTAAGGCGCATGCCGCGATCAACGCGGTCAAAGCCATCGTAACGATTGTCCTGAAACAGGTTCGTTTCATCAAACTCAAGCTCCTGACTATCTTCGTTCGGAATTTTATCAGAATCGCCGCCATTTGGGGCTGCAACAAACGATGCAAGGGGCTCAATCGTCTGGCTGTAGTTCTCGCCTGGACTAATCAACGGCAATCGCCATGACAAGGCGGCACGGGGAACGGCCCGAGCACTTGAGCCGGTAAAACTGGTCCCGTCATCCCTGATGACGTTCGATGCATGATAAGCATCAGCAGCAAGAGATACTGAGGCGTTATACAATTCGCCGAAGGGGCCGTTAAAGGGGCGATCCCACCTGGGACGGAACGCCATCCGTCGAGTGTCTGTCCCGGTCTCGCGATAAAGATTGAGCGCATTGAAATCAAAAGCAGCAAAACCGCCGAGTTTGTCCCGCTTGCCGTTATAATTGAAATCATACATGGGAATGACCAGGGGAGATTCATCCAGGCCATCTTCCTGCCGCAAGTCCCTGAATGAATAAGCATTAAGGACCTGATAATTCTGATTGCGGAAGCCTTCAAGGTAGGCGCGCGATTCCAACACAGGCTCCGTCGTAAACCCGTAACGTCTGGTATAGGTGTCGTCCGATGCCGTTTCTAAATTCAGGCCGGCCCGCCAAGTTTTATTGATATGATATTCTGATTCGAAATCAATATATCCGCGGGTTCCACGATCCGGGTCGTCACCGACAAAACTGCCGTTCATCTCAATGAGGCCGCGTTTATAGTTCCGACGATATTGCGCGATAGCGCCTTGTCCGCCATCTGTCGAAAGCATCGGTGTCAGCGTTGCATCCTGATAGTCATCTATAGCCCAGAAATAGGGTATAAATACGCGAGAACCCAGATCCGATGAATTACCAAGGCTTGGTGCCAGAAAGCCGGAGCGGCGTTTTACCGTTGGATCCGGATGACTGAGGTAAGGCGTATATGCAACGGGGATGCCATACATTTCCAGCCATGCGTTCCGGTAGGTAATCTGTTTTTTCTCGGAATCATGAACGACTTTTATCGCTTTTAACTGCCAAAGTGGCGCAGCTGAGGGGTCTTCCGCACACAGTTCGCAGGGTGAATAAACGGCATTGTTGGTCTCGGTAATCGTCCCGTTGGAGCGTCGAGCCCCGGTACCGGCAATTCTTGATTTGTCTTCCAGGACCAGGCCAATGTTGTAGATTACACCGTCTTTCAGGTCGCCGGTAATTTCGATCTTATCGCCAAAAAGGACTTTGCCAGTCAAATCTGACATCGAGACATTGCCATCGGCCAGCACAACATCGGTCTTCTGATTGTAGGTGACCTTGTCTGCCAGCAGCGTTCTGCCACCATATTCGATCTCTACATGTCCGGTCGCAGTAATCAGGCCCAGATCCCTGTCATAGGTCATGGAATCAGCACTGAGTTTAGCCGGAACGGGGTTGTCCGTGCCGCCGCTGGCGGCGTTGCGGCTGGCCGCCGCCTCAGGGGCTGCCTGCGATGTTCTCACGTTTGTTCGTGGCTGTACGTCAGCGTCTGGCGGACTTCCGAACAAAGTACCGAGCGGTTTGCTGCCCGTGGCATCCAAGCCCGCTTGGCCTTGTACACGTGCCGCAGGTTGGATTTCCCTGGCTTGAACGGATTGGGTTCGGGCAGCTGTGGAGGCAGGCGACTGTCGGCGGGCTGGGAGATCAATGAGCACACCCAGTGGACGGGTCGATGAATTGACGCTGTTATTCGTCGGCTGAGAAACCGGTGCCGGCTGTTCGGTGGTTTGCGGCTGCCGAGTTTTGCGGCAACACAGAGCCGCCCCCCTGTGGCGCGCTTGATGCCGGATTGAAAAGTGTCCCGAGCGGGCGGTTGGCTGGCGCTGTCGTCGTGGTTGGCGATTTGGCGGTAGCGGACGTCGTTGACGGCACGGTGCTGGTCGAGAGAGTCGGGATCGGCGAGCGAACCTGCGGCGGCGGTTGCTGGATGCCAGGAAACAGAATGCCCAACGGCCTTTCAGCATCCTGCGCCTGTGCTACCGGGATTGATCCGGACAGCACACAAAGGGCCGTCGCGGAGAGCAGTACCGCGAGAAAGCACTTTATGCGTGTTGGTCTTGCCGGTAACACGTTATCCATCCTCCAGATGCAAGATCATCCCAAGCCCAAGCAATGTTGCGACACCTGATGGTGTCCATGCCGCAAGCGTGACAGGGATGCTATCCGATAGGCCCAGTGCATACACGACATCGGAGAAGAAATAGAGCAAAAAGCCGGTCAAAACACCCATTGAAATAATAAAAGTCGTTCCGCCCCGACGGGAGCTTTGCCGAAGGGTGAATGTTGCCGCAATCAGGACCATTGCGCACATCAGAAGTGGCGAGGCCAGAAGCGTGTTGAGGTGCAGCCTGTGACGGACTGCTGAGAACCCGGCCGCTTCGAGGGTTTTGATGAAATCGGACAATGCCCAGAACGACATCGTTTCCGGCGGCGCAAAACTGTCCTGGATTTTTGTCAGGGTTAGGTCTGTTTCCAGCCAGTATTCCTCGTAAGAAGCTGTGCCTTCCTCGGGCTTTTGGATGTTCACGTTGCGCATGTACCAAAAGCCGTCTTCGAGGCGGGCATAGGAGGCATCAATCCGTTCCCGGAATTGGTCAGTGCCTTCATAGACAAAGACCACCACATCATCCAGTTCAACTTCCAAGCCCTGTTGCAGGACTGCATTCGAATGAATAACCGACTGTCCGAGTGCATTTGACTGCCGCAGCCACAAACCCGATGGTGACACGGCAAGGAAATTCTCCTGACCACGCAGATATTTGGCTTCAAGGCGTTCATACCGGGTCAGCAATGTCGATGCCAGTGGGTTGAAGATTGTAATGTGAAACACACCAAGGGCTGCCGCCAACAACAGAACGGGCAGCAGGAATTGCCACGCTGAAACACCTGCGGCCCTTGTAATCACCAGTTCATGGGTACGAGACAACCGCCAGAATGCCGCCATGCCGCCGAACAGGATTGCAAAAGGAAATGTTTCCTGCCCCATGTGCGGCAGACGAAAGAAGGACATTTCCAGGATGTCTGTGAAAGAGATTTCGGGATGAGATGCAGATCGGCGCAAAAGCTCAATGCTGTCAAACAGCATCACAACCAGCAGGAAAACCATGAAACAGGTAAGAAAGCACACCAGAAAATGACGGCCGATATAGACGAAAAGGGTGGTTGATATACGCATTGCCCTCACGCCGCCTTGAATTTTCTGCGTTGTTTGTCGGACTTCGAATGCGGTGCCTTCGGGTGTGTCAGCAGCATGAATGTGCCGACGATCATTGGCGTTACTGCTAAAACATACAGCAAGGGTACCAGCGTCAGGTTTTTGGCAATGATGTTTTCAAGGCCCAAGGCAGCGCCCTGTAGGGCAATCATGATACTGACCGCTGTAATAATTCGGAGTGTTTGGCTGCGCCTGGTTATTGGGCCATATAGTAAACAAGCCAGACCGACCATGGCGAAACCAACGCCGAGCATGGGTGAGACAAATCGCTTGTGAAGCTCGACCTTGTATTTGCCCCAGTCTGCATCATTGATACCGACAGAATCCTCAAGATTGATTAATTCGCTCATCGAGCGTTCTCGCGGCTCGCGGTATCGCTGGGTAATGCTTTCCTGTGTGGTCGGCACTTCAAATACATAGCGATCGAAGTACAGGATCGAGAGTTTCTCGTTGGCACCAACGGTCTGCCTGTTGCCGTTGTACATGACGACCCGAGGGCCGCTGCCGGTGTCAACAAGAGCGCCGCGTTCGGCCATCAGGGTGACAGGTGCCTTGGCGACCCTTTCATCATGAACCAAAATTCCCAATAGCTGGCCGTCTGGGGCGCGTTCACGAACATAGACGGTAATGGTGTCCGAGATATTGTTGAAAGAGCCTTCCTTTAACAGGACGTGCGAATAGGTATTCCGGACTTCCCACTGCAACAGTCGGAAAGCGCGATAGGATTCAGGCAGCAGGTAAAGATTGAGCACATAGCCGAAAAGAAGCGTCACAAACGTCATGATCAAAGCCGGTTTGGCCAATCCGAACTGTCCGACTCCGGCAGCGCGCATCACCACCAGCTCGCGGTCGGTGACCATCTTTGAGTAGGTAAAGACAATGACGGTGAACAGGGCAATCGGCAGTATCACAGTCAGAAAATTCGGCAATAACAGCATCGTCATGTAAACGAAAGTGCCGGCGTTCAGGCCGCGGTTGACGATCATTTCGACGAAGCGCAAAGACTGCGAAAGCCAGATAATGCACGTCAGTCCGGCGGTTACCAGAAGCATACCGGCGAAGAGCTGGCGCAGCACGTAATGTGTGTAGCTGTTCATGCGCTCGAAACCTCTCATCGGGGACAGCCCAAATTGTGGTATCGGCAGCAAAAAATCAAGGAATCTCCGTAAATTAGCACTTGGTATGGTTAATGAATTATACCAGTTCCGGTGCCGTATCGGCGATCACTGAACTGCCGTGCAGGACCGTATCGGCCAGCCCGGGGGCCAGGACCAGAAAATGCCTGGCATAGAAGCTGACCGATGTCTGGCGACGCTTGGCAAACAATGGGAACTTCTCTGCGTCACGTTTGGCTGCTTCATAGGTGCGGACCATCAGCCAGCCACTGACAACGATCCCGGTCAGGCGAAGATAGGGCACGGCACCTGCCAATGCCGTAACCGGGTTTGCTGCAAACGTATCGACGATCCAGTTCGTTGCCTGCTCAAGGGAGTCGATGGCTTGCGAAAGCCGCGCATGGGGCGATCCCATAGCTGCGACCGAAGCGCGCATTTCGGCGATCAGAGCGGTCATCGTTTCCCCGCCTTCGCGGGCAATCTTGCGGCCGGCCAGATCTATGGCCTGAATGCCGTTTGTTCCTTCGTAAATGGGGGCAATTCGGGCGTCGCGAAGGTGCTGTGCGGCACCGGTTTCTTCTATGAAGCCCATGCCGCCATGCACCTGAACGCCGGTATTGGCAACTTCGACGCCTGTGTCGGTGCTCCAAGCCTTGACGACAGGGGTCAGCAAATCGACAAATGACTGCGCTTTCCTGGCGGTCGCCGGGTCCGGATGGCGATGTGCGATATCAAGCCTTGAAGCGACCCAGTAAGCCAGCGCCCGAACAGCTTCGGTTTGTGCGCGCATCGACAGCAGCATGCGGCGGACATCCGGATGATGGATAATGCTGACGGGCTCCTTGCTTGCCGACGCGCTGTCACGGCCCTGTGTGCGTTCCTCGGCAAAAGCCCGGGCCCGTTGATAGGCGCGCTCGGCGATGGCGACACCTTCAAGGCCGACGGCGAGGCGGGCATTGTTCATCATCGTGAACATGTATTCGATGCCGCGGTTTTCTTCACCGATCAGATAGCCGACCGCACCATCGTTTTCGCCAAACAACATCACGGCGGTCGGGCTGGCATTGATTCCCAGCTTGTGCTCCAGAGAACCGCACCGGAGGTCATTCCGCTCACCCAGTGTCCCGTCTGCATTGACGAGAAACTTCGGCACGACGAACAGCGAAATGCCCTTGATGCCTTCCGGTGCGTCCGGCGTTCGCGCCAGAACCAGATGAATAATGTTTTCGGTAAAATCATGCTCACCGTAGGTGATGAAGATTTTCTGGCCCGAAATGCGATAATGATTGTCCTCTCGTTCGGCTTTTGTCCGAACCCGAGCCAGGTCTGAGCCAGCCTGCGGTTCTGTCAGGTTCATGGTGCCGGTCCACGTGCCACTGACCATCTTTGCCAGATATGTTTTTTTCAACGACTCGGAGCCATGAATTGACAGCAATTCGGCGGCACCACCGGTCAGCAGTGGACAAAGGCCGAACGACATGTTGGCTGCGTGCCAGATCTCTGATGCACCGGTCGAGATCAGCCAGGGCAGTCCCTGACCGCCGTATTCGGGATCAAAAGGCATTGAATTCCAGCCGGCATCGATGAACTGCTTATAGGCTTCCTTGAAGCCGTCCGGGGTCCGTACAACACCGTTTTCAAGCGTGCAGCCTTGCTGATCACCCGTGATGTTGATCGGATCAAGAACATCGCTGCCGAGCTTGCCGGCCTCGTCAAGAATGGCTGCAACCAGATCGGGCGTTGCCTCTTCATAACCCGGAAGGGCAGCGATTTCATCTAACGAGCCGATCTCGTTCATGATGAAAAGCATTTCTTCGACAGGAGCGCGATAGACGGACATGTGATCCTCCTATTCGACCTTCAAGAGTTGACCAAGATCGATATCCGGTGCGGTGGCATTGCTTTTTTCGGCAAGCGCCTTCAGGTCAATCCGGCGAGATGCCCGTTCGGCTGCGGTTATCATCATCTTCATGACAGTGTCGATAACTTCGGCGGGCAGGGCACCATGCATTTCCTTGCCAATATTCGTCACCCGGCTGTCGGGCATCGGTACTTCAGTTTCGCCGCCATCCAGAAAGTCGGCGCGAAATGTCATCCTGCCGTTCAGCATGACAACTTCGTCTATAAGGAGTTGCTGGCCGCTGACCGCATCCGGATCGCCGCTTTTTGCGCGATTGACCCAGGCCTGGGTGCTTTCTTTCAGGCGCATAAGATTGACGCGGCCGTCTTTCACTTCCAGAACAATATGAGGTCCCTCAATGACGACTTTATGCAGAGCAATGGCTCTGGCAGCGATGCGACCGGTATCGACCTGAATATCGATCAGCGGGATATGCATGGCTTCTGGGGCCGTAAACCCCGGCGGGTTCGCAATGATAAGCCCGACGATCTGTCCATCACCCGATTTTAGCGACATTGTGGCGCCAGCAACCGTGGCCGGGACCTTGAAGGCTCTGGACGCCGAACTTTCGACGGTTTCCTTGATCAGCGTGTCGATGTCGAAAAGGACGTAAGTTACGGATGCGAGAACAACAACGATCAAGGCTGTCAGCGCCAAGCCACTGAATAGAAAGGCTTTTCTCATAATCCGAATGTTCCCGTCGTGCTCATGCTTATTGACACGGACGATATCTGCCGACCGCGCGTACGGCAAGGGATTGTCTGGGCCGGATCATTCGCGCCGGGGAGGGGATTCAACTTACAGATTAACCGGAAAGTTCCGGGAGAGGGGGATGACCGGACCCGAAAGCAGTCCAGTCATCCTGTTCGCTCATTGGTTATCAGTCGTGGATAATGACCACACCTTTTTCAGGATCGATGCTCAGCTTGTCACCGGTCTTGATCAGCTTGGTGACATCGCCGGATTCGAAACGATCACACATGGTCATGTCGGCCAGTGCTGCACCCTGTGCCAGAATTGTATTGGCGGCATTGAACAGGATCGCCTTGGGGGCAATGCCTCTGGATTTCATTTCGTGCAGCATCCACGCCGAAGCAACGCCGCCCTTGGCGGTATTGAGAACAAGGATTTTATCAACATAGGACTGACCAGCCAGTTTGTGCTGCGGGCGGGAGAAGACGCCATTGATGCGGTCGAGGTCATAGCGGGCCGAGAAATTGTCATCGGCAACCAGTGCCTCACCCTCGGTTTTCGGGCCGATACCCTTGTGACATTTGAGTTCAGTGGTCATACGATTTCTCCCGATACGGCGGCGGCGACGCATTCTTCCATGCTTGCCAGTGCCGGTTCATATCCATAGCCGCCAAGGATGTTGACGATTTTAGCCGAGTTACTCAGTAGCCGTTTCCAGCCATTTGCTTCACCGATTTCGCGGGCGTACTGGTTATAGAAGCATGTGCCTTCCAGGACCTTGCCGCCGGTCGCTTCAATGGTCTGCACCAGGTTCATGCGTGTAGCGTCAGCATAGACGCTGGGCGATGTGCAGACGATCAGGGCCGTATCGGCATGGACTTTCTTGCCCTGAACCATGTCGGCGACCTGTTGCATTTCAACCAGCGAAAGTTGCGGAGCTGCAAAAACGACGACGTCGACCTTGTCGCCTTTACCGCCGAAAGCGGAGCGAAGGGCGTCGAGATCCTTTGCGGTGATTTCCTGTGCGGGCAATGCGCCGCCTTTGACGGCATCGATGGTCAGGGCTTCCGGGGTGATGCCGACCAGATGGAACAGCGGTGTCGAGCCATAGCTGGCCATGGCGGCGCCCATGTGTTTCATCTGATCCGAAGTCGGTATGGACTCAAGGCCCTCAACGACCGGCACTTCCCAATAGCTACCGGCCATGCGACCGATGACGGCGCCGAGAACGCCCCAGTCGGTCAGGCCCTTGGGTTGCTGACGCACCACGAAGCGTTTGGTCGCCATGCGGTTTTCATCCAGGTGCAGACCATAGCGCGGCGTGCGGCCGGTCAGGCCGGCGGCAAGAGCGGACGGCCCGCCTTCAAAGTTGGAACGCGCGCCGAGTACGCTGTTGCAGTAGATAACTACGCCTGTGTCACCAAAGGCAACATGATCCCCCAGCACGGGCGGCATGATTGTCTGATAGTTGATGCAGGTGTTGGTCATCAGAATACCGAGCTTGGTGCAGGCGGCAATCGTGCGCCGGTCGATGTTTGCCATGGCCTCGGTCTGACCGAGCGGGCTGTAGTAATTCAGATCGACGCCTCGGGGGTCGGTAATCATCGGTATGGCGACACGGCGGTCTTTTTCTGAATGCGATGCAAGCCCTTCAAGGAATTCAACACCGGGCTCGCCGACGGATTCGGGGTCGGCCATCATGTGCGCCTGGCTTACCGGCACCAGATCAGCTGCATCGAACATGCCGCCGACCTTGATCATATGATCCATGGCCCATCGTTTCGGCTCGCCCATTTCGCCGGCGAGCATGGCTTTTTCAATATCTGTCAGCTTCACAATGACGTCTCCTGTGTGGTGCCGGCGCGTTGATGGTGAGCAGATTGACTCAGATCGGCGGTGATATCCGGGCACTTTTGATATTTGTTGATTGGCAAATTGCTATAGTGCAATTACACTATAGTTACAGAAAGGGAGTCAACGCTAAAATGTCGTGGATCAGAACGGCCCCGCCGGTAAACATCACAATTCTGATTGATAGCGTTGTGCCGATAATCTCAGGACAAGAGAGTAGGTCATGATCCCGTCATACGAGCAGCGCCGTTTCTCCGAGTTCGTTGAGCGATATTGGACCGATGACGATGCGGCCCCCAAGCATGAGCGGTTGCGGCGTGCGATCCGGACGTCAATTCATGACGGATACTGGCAGGCGGGCTCCCGTCTGCCGGCTGAGCGGGACTGGGTCGATGCCGTACCATGCAGCCTTGGCACCGTGCAGCGGGCACTTCGTCAGCTTGTCTCAGACGGGGTGATTGAGCGGAAAAGGGGCAGCGGTACGATTGTCGCCGATACGAATGAACGGATCGCCGAGCCCTGGCACATGCGGTTTTATCGACCGGATGATGATAGCGGTTCTTTCCTGCCGGTTTTTACCCATGTTCTGAAGCGCCAGAAAATCAGGCAGACTGGTCCCTGGACTTTGGCACTCGGTCAAAAGGGCGGAACGGTGGTGCGGATTGATCGTATTTTTTCGATCAATGAAGAGCTTGCTGTTTATTCGGTTTTCTATGCCCTGTCGGGGCGTTTTCCGGATCTGGAAAGTCTGCCGTTTCAATCGTTGAAAGGTGCCGATTTCAAGTTGCTGATCGCACAGCACCATCACGTCCCGGTTCACAAGGTTGTGCAATCCGTCCGCTTTGAAGTGCCCCCGGATTATGTGACAGCCGAGAGCGATTGCGTCGCCGGACAATTGGCGATGGTGCTGGACGTTACCGCCTATTCCCACGACGGCGAGCCGATCTATTATCAGAATTACTACATTCCGCCGAATAATCTGCGGCTTGATTTAGGAACGGCGACGCGGGAGTGAAGGGTCAGTGAGGCTTGCTGCCCGTCAGGGATTGTTTGGCCCCGAGTTCTTGCAAGATGCCGGCTACACGCATTTCCGCATCGGCCAGACTGGTGAAACCTTTCTCCCAATAGACTAGGCTCAGGCCCCCGGATACGGGGTGTTGCTGTTTAACCGCCTGAAAGGCGATGTCCTGATCGCGTCCCTGAATGGGATGCGCGGTTATCCGCCCCTTGGTGTCCGTGACGACAACGACCATCCAGCCGCCGATTTTATCAAAGGGGAGCGGTGTGCCCATGACGTCAGGGTTGAGGCCGCGTGAAAACCCAGTTTGCAGCATCAGATTGTGCAGGCTGAAATGTGTACCCACCGGCACAGAAGGCCTTGATGCCCTGTTCGGTCTCAACGCGATTGATGATCATGTGCCGGGCCATCATGCCGCGGGCGCGTTTGGCAAACAGACCAAGTACGCGCGCCTGGCCGTTTTTGATTTCCTTGAATACCGGGGTCACGATACCGCCTGTCAGGGCTTTCTTGTGCACAACCTTGGCATATTCGTTCGATGCCAGATTAATGATCCGCCGGTCTTTGTGAGAGCGTGTCGCTTCGTTCAGGGCATCTGTGACCCGCCGATCCCAGAAATCATACAGATCTTCCTTGCCGTTAATGGCGAATTTCGTTCCCATCTCGAGCCGGTAAGGCTGGATCAGGTCAAGCGGCCGCAACAGACCATATAGACCGGACAGTATCCGCAAATGATCCTGCGCGTAGGTAAGGTCCGCTTTGCTTAATGTGGTCGCTTCTAGTCCGACATAGGTATCGCCGGCAAAACTAAGCGCCGCCTGACGCGCATTACCAAGAGTGAAGGGTGGTTTGAAATCCTGAAAGCGCCGGTGATTAAGTTCGGCAAGGGTATCGGAAATTCCCATCATCGACTTGAGATCACTGCGCGTCAGTTTCTTGGCTTTCTTGGTCAGGGCCTGCGTTTGTTTCATCAGTATCGGCTGCGTGTGCACATCGGTGATCGGCTCACTCTCGAAGTCGAGCTTTTTTGCTGGTGAGATGATCGCAAGCATTCCGTGTGGCTCCAACTTTGACCGTTTCTAATGTTGCCCTTACATATAAGGGCTGAAACCCGTCATTCAAACTTTATGAGATATCCATGTTGAACATCTATGGCCTGAAAAATTGCGATACCTGCCGCAAAGCATTGAAATGGCTTGAGGCTGAGGGCATCACCTTTGCTTTTGTCGATGTCCGCAAGGACGGCATCGATACCAGCGATATCGAAAGCTGGGTCGATGCAATCGGTGTCGATTCGCTGCTCAATAAACGGGGCACCACCTGGCGCGGCTTAAGTGATGCGGATAAGGCCATGGGCGAAGGGAAGGGGGCTGTCAAATTGATGACCGCACATCCTGCGCTGATAAAGCGTCCGGTATTTGTGCAAAACGGTACGGTCACGGTCGGCTTCACGGACGCGGTGAAGGATGCGTTGAAATAGCTAAATCAGCATTTTGGCAAGGCCGAATGCGGCGCCGATAGCGACCATCATCGGAATGCTCAGTTTATTCGTGACCAATAACGCCAACGACACAGCAGCTGCGCCGACGGCAAACCAATGAATGTCCCCGCTCTGTTCAAAGAACGCAGCACGGCCGAGAAAAATGGCGAGGCTGAGGATAACGCCGACGACGGCAGCGGTGATTGCAGACAGCGCGTTTCTGGCCCAGGCAAACCGCTGGATACTCTCCACATAGGGCGCACCGGCGATAATCATATAGAGTGACGGCAGGAACGTGACGTAGGTCGTCAGCAGTGCGGCAACGATTCCGAAGCCGATACCGCTATGGCTCCAGCCCGCGAAAAATCCGACATACGTTGTCACCAGGATCAGCGGCCCCGGTGTTGATTCGGCCAAAGCCAGACCGTTGATCATATCCGCCCCGCTCAGCCAGCCATACGTATTGACGCCGGCATCCGCGACATAAGGAAGGACGGCATAGGCACCGCCGAAAGTGACGAAGGCGGCTGAAATGAACAGCTTGAGCACATCGATGAAAGGCTCAGAGCCGAATATGGCGATGGTGATGGCAGAAGGCACAGCAAGCGCGATCAGAAAGACGGTGGTGATGACTGCAAGTCGTTTGATGGCGGACGGCTCTGTGCTTGCTTCAGATGCTGCGCTGTCAGCGGCATGATCGCCATGTCCGAAGCTCAGTGCATGCGGCAGGAATTTTGCGATAATGATACCGGCAATGCCCGCGACCAGGATCACCAAAGGGAAAGGCAGATGAGCAAACTGGAGAGCGGCAAAGGCTGCAAAGGCCAGCGCGAGAGAAACCGGACCCTTGCATGTCTTGCGGCCAATCCGATAGACGGCAGCTATAACAATGGCGACGACCACAGGCTTGATGCCGTCGAAAATGGCAGCGACGGGACCGTCACCGCCATAAGCCGCAGCGATCCACGCGAGGGCGATCATCAAGAGCGCACCCGGTGCAAAGAAAGCTGTTCCGGCGAACAGGGCACCTTTGATGCCGTGCAGTCGCCATCCGATATATGCTGCGAGTTGCTGTGCTTCAGGTCCGGGAAGCAGCATTGAAAAATTCAATCCGCGCAGGAAGGCACCCTGGCTGATCCAGCCGCGCCGATCGACGCATTCAGTTTGCATCATGGCAATCTGCCCGGCCGGTCCGCCAAAACTCATGAACCCGAGTTTGACCCAATAGCGGGCCGCTTCGCCAAAGGTTGGCTGGCCAGCGTTTGCAATAGGGGAGGTATTCTCTTTGATATCGTCCATTGTCCCTCACATTCGGCTTTGCCGATGGTTTGTAGCGAGGGCAGTGCTTGGACGATGTTGCGTCTGAAAGTTCCGGGCGACTGCCTCTGGCCCGAGGCGCAATTGATAGCGCCATTTTATTAAAAGTGGAAGTAAAACCCTCACAAGATCGTGACGTGGCGTTAGATCAACGTGACTCCTGCTCTGATGATAGTTCGCTAGTATGCAGTTGCCGGTATAAACCGGTAGGGAATTTAACTTCATTTCAGGAGAGCTTTATATGTCCATTCAAAAGAAAACCGTTGGTGCATCACTGGCGACTGCAGCCGCTGCAATGTTTATCGCAGGTGCCGCCATGACCACGGTCCCGACGGTAGCACAAGCTGACGGATTCAAATGCGCAGGTATCAATGCCTGTAAAGGCCACGGCGCATGCGCCGGTGCGGGCAACGCTTGCAAAGGTCAGAACGGCTGCAAGGGTAAGGGCTGGGTCAGCACCAAAGACGCAGCTGAGTGCACCAGCAAGGGTGGCAAAGCCGTCAAAAGCTGACGCTCGACATCTAATCGGTTATTGTGAGACGGAGGGACGCACAAGCCGACCCTCCGTTTCTTTTTCATCGGGAGCGATTGATGACGCTCGAAGGATTTGGTCTGGGTCTCAGGCCGCAACATTTTCCGGACATACTTGGTGATGACCCGGCTGCGACTGATGGTGTCGACTGGTTCGAAATCATTTCCGAAAACTTTATCGGTGCCGGTGGGCCGCCGCGTCGGAACATGATGGCGGTGCGTGAACGATTTCCGTTTGTCATGCATGGGGTATCGTTATCGATCGGATCGGTCGATCCCCTCGACATGGAGTATCTTCAGGGCCTGAAGGCACTCGCTGATCTGGTGCAGCCCGAATTGATCTCGGATCATCTGTGCTGGACCGGTGTGCATGGGCTAAACATGCACGATCTTTTGCCGCTGCCGCTAACCGGGGAAAGCGTCGATCATGTGGCAAGCCGTGTCCGTCAGGTGCAGGATGTTCTGGGACGGCAGTTGCTTCTGGAAAACACCTCGACCTATGTGACGTTTGCCGAAGACGAAATGACGGAATGGGAATTCCTGTCGGAAATTTGTGACAAGGCGGACTGCCATATCCTGCTCGATGTGAATAATATTTTTGTATCCGCATTCAATCACGGATTTTCAGCCGATGATTATCTGTCCGGTATCCCGAAGCACAGGGTCCGGCAAATTCACCTTGCCGGTCATGAGCACAATGGTGACCACATCATCGATACGCATGATGAGCCGGTGCCCAGCGACGTCCTCGAGCTGTACGCGAAGGCCATCCACCGTCTCGGCGCAGTGCCGACAATGATTGAGCGCGATGCCAATATTCCACCGTTTGCCGAGCTTGTCCGTGAGCTTAATGGCGTGCGGCGTATTGCTGAAAACACGACAGGATTCCCGGCATGAGCAGTTCGCTGTCAAACCTGCAGGAAAAATTTCAGGCCCGCATGCTGGAAGGCGATACGGCCATAAACCCGCATCTGACCGGTGGTGGGCCATTCATGAAGGTCTACGATCATGCCTACCGGGCTAGGTTGGTGGAAATTCTGACCGATGACCTGGAAGGCCTGCACACCTTGTTGGGTGATGAGCAGTTTTTCACGACGATGCAGCATTATGTCGATGCCAATCCATCGACATCCAGATCCGCCCGCTGGTTGGGACGGGGACTTGTGGCGTGGTTACGGACTTCTGAAGACTGGTCCGACAACGCGATGGTTATTTCGATGGCGGCATTTGAATGGATGCTCGGCCTTGCGTTTGATGCGCCGGATGCCGCAACTGTCGGGATCCGTGATATTGGCAAGGTGCCCCCTGAAGCATGGCCGATGCTGACCCTGACATTCCATCCGGCCTTGAATACGGCCGAGCTCGATTTTGATGTGTCCGCTTTTTATCAGGCGGTGAAGGCCGAAGCCGATCCGGATGCGCCGCCCATACCTTATGACAGCCCTGTCACCTGGGCCGCCTGGCGCGATCCGGAAAGCCTGATGGTCACATACCGGCCCCTCGAAATCGACGAAGCTGCGGCACTGGCCGCTGCGGCAGAAGGGCAGACGTTTGATGCGATTTGTGAAATCATTGCCGATTGTACAGAAGCTGATGAAGCGGCAGTGCGGGCCGCCGGATTGCTGCGCATCTGGGTGGAAAGCGGCTGGGTCATCGGCATCGACGCCGAGGGCATGAGTTGGTAGCCGGGCCTAGAGCACCTTGCCGGGGTTCATGATGCCATCGGGATCGAGAACAGCCTTGATCTTCCGCATCAGATCCATTTCCACGGGCGTGCTGTAGCGGACCAATTCCTCGCGCTTCAGTTTTCCAACACCGTGTTCAGCGGAAAAACTGCCGTCCAACGCATCGACGAGATCGTTGAGCGGATCAGTGACATCATGCCACTTGTCGAGAAACGCTTTTTTGTCCATGCCTTTCGGCTGGGTCAGGTTGTAGTGCAGGTTGCCGTCGCCAATATGGCCAAATGTCATCGGTCGGATGCCGCTAACCGCGTCTTCGACAATCGCATCGGCCTTGACCAGAAATTCTGTCATTTTTGAAATCGGGATCGAAAGATCGTTCTTGATGGAGCCACCCTCGTTCCCCTGGGAATCGGAAATCGCCTCGCGAATATGCCAGATGTCATGGCGCTGCTGTTCGCTCTCGGCAAGCACAGCATCAACGACTTCTCCGGCTTCCAGCGCGTCACCTAGAAAATTCTCGATGGCATCACGAAGATCGGTGCCGGGCCGGGGGGAGGTCAGTTCCAGCAAGACGTAAGCCGGGTGCTCTGTTTCAAAAGGATCGCGCAGACCTTCGGTATATTGGCACGAAACCCAGAGGCTGTTTCGGTTCATGTATTCGAAAGCCGTCAAGGCATCGCCGACTGCATCGGATGCCCGCGCAAACAGTTTCATGACGCTTTCGACGTCATTCAGGGCGATCAGGGCCGTTTCCGTCTGGCGTGGTTTCGGAAACAGTTTGAGGACGGCGGCAGTGATGATGCCAAGCGTGCCTTCGGCGCCCATGAACAGATGCTTCATCTCGTAGCCGGTGTTGTCTTTACGCAGTCCCTTGAGCCCGTTCCAGATGTCGCCCGACGGCAACACGACCTCAAGACCCAGCACCAGATCACGGGCGTTGCCGTACCGCAGCACGTTGGTGCCCCCGGCGTTGGTCGAGAGATTGCCGCCGATCCGGCAACTGCCTTCGGCAGCGAGGCTGAGCGGGAACAGTTTGTCGGCGTCATCGGCGGCTTTCTGGATGTCGGCGAGGATACAGCCGGCGCCAACGGTCATGGTACCGTTCAGGGTGTCGATGGCGTGAATTTTGTTCAGCCGCTCGGTTGAAATGATGATCTCGTCATTGGCGATGCCGCCGCCGACCAGTCCGGTGTGCCCGCCAAGGGGAACCATTGCGACGCCGGCTTCGGCACAGGTCCTGACGACGAATGCGACATCTTCTGGCGACCCGGGGCGGGCGACAAATTTTGCCGTGCCACGATACAAGCCACGGTATTCGACGTTGTACGCATCCAGTGCGCCCGGATCGTCGACATATCCCTGCGGGCCGAGCGTCTGTTTGATTTTATCAATGGCGGATTGTTTGTCGGTCATGTTCGGATATTGGCTTTCAGTTCTGGCTTGATCAAGTGCGAACGGCGCGGCGCAAGCGGTCGTTGATGGCGAGACCCAGACCCGTTTCAGGAATTGGGGCAACGGCTATCGCTGTGGCACCGCTGTCATCAAGGGCATGGAGCATCTGAAACAGATTGGCGGCTGCTTCCAGCAGATCACCCCGGCTGCTGAGATTGATCGCGCCCGGTTCAGCATGCTGGCCGAAACCGAGAAAGCTTTCTCCAGCTTCGGGGGCGAGTGCATTCATGCGAAGGGCCGCGCGTGGCGCATAATGCCGGCTCATCATGCCGGGTGATTTTGGCGCATGATCGTCATCGCCAGCCATCGCCACGGGTCCCAGAACGCGTTCGATATCTTCACGCGCAAGGCCGCCTGGTCGCAGCAGGGTTGCGGTTTGCGTCGTCAGATCAATGACCGTTGATTCCAGCCCGACGTCACAGGGGCCGTCATCGAGAATCATTGCCGGGCCACCCTGATCCGGGCCGGGCAGGGAAGTCTGGACATGAAGGGCTGTGGTTGTACTGACCTGCCCCGATGCATTGGCGCTCGGTGCCGCCACCGGCACGCCACAAGCATCCAGAAAGCAGCGCGCACTTTCGCGGGCCGGGATCTCTGACGGCGATGGTATCCAGTCCGGCTGTGGTCAGGGCCGAGATGCCGCAATCAGGACGTTTAGCCAGAACCAGTGTCATCGGACCCGGCCAGAAATGCTGTGCCATCGCGTCCGCGCGGGCATCCAGCAGGGCAATGGCTTTGACGCCATCCATATCGGCGACATGTGAAATCAGCGGATTGAAACTTGGACGGCCCTTGGCCGCATATATCTTGGCCACGGCTTCGCCATTGGTGGCGTCACCGCCGAGGCCATAGACTGTTTCCGTAGCGAACCCTACCAGCGCACCAGAACGGATCAGGCTGGCGGCTTCGTCAATTGCAGCCTTATCCATAATGCGTATCGGTGTTTTCGCCGGCATCGTCTCAGTTCGGTTTTACTGGGTCGGGAACACCCGGTCCCCGGGCGATGAAAAACGGATTGCGGAATTCGGGTTTGCCGTACTTCAACGGCATGCCGTCTTCTGTAATGACCTGGCCACCGGCATACATCAGCACGGCGTGACCCGCTGCTGTATCCCATTCCATGGTCGGGCCAAAGCGCGGATAGACGTCGGCTTTCCCTTCGGCAAGGCGGCAGAATTTCAGGCTCGATCCGGCGCTGATCCGTTGCTTGACGGGAAGCCCGGCGAGATAGGTCTCTGCTCCTTCCGTCATATGGCTTCTGGATGCGATGGCGGTCAGACCGTCCTTTGGTGCCGTGCGGCAGGAAATCTGCGATGCCTTGCCGACGCCACCGTATTGGGCAAAAACACCGGCCCGGACGGCGATGAAGGTATCGTCGCTGACTGGCAGATGAACCACGCCAAGTATTGGAATGCCCGCTTCGATCAGGGCGATGTTGACCGTAAACTCGCCGTTCCTTGAGATGAATTCCTTGGTGCCATCAAGCGGATCAATCAGCCAGAACGGTTGGTCTCCAACCACAGGCGTTTTACCGGCAGAGACGGATTCTTCGCCAACAAGCGGGTATTTGCCGGTGATCCCTTCGCGGATCATCCGGAAAATCATATCCTCGGCCTCCCGGTCGGCACGTGTTACCGGTGACGCATCGTCCTTCACTTCGACATCGAAATCAGAGTGATAGACATCCATGATGACGCGTCCGGCGCGGCGGGCGACCTCGCCGATCTGCTCGGCAAGGCTGATGCTGACGTTAAGGACCATCTTGTACTGTCTCCGGTTACTTCGAGTTCAGGGAGAGAAATGCGTATTCAGGCGGACAATTACGCTCCCGTTTGGAATAGTCAACGCCGGGGCCTCAGGATTTTGCGTGAATTTCCTCGGCAATGAAGCGATTGGCGCGGAACGTCGGTGACCAGTAATTGGCTGCCATGCCGGCCTTCTGCTTCAGATGTGACAGAAACACCAATGGTTCGGGCAATTGTTCCCAGACCGAGGGTAAAAAGAGTGCACGCTTGGGGCCATCAGCAATCACCAGACCATCTATTCCAGGGCGCAATTGAGCCAGCAGATCAGCCTCGTCCCTGATCGACATGGCGGCTTGCGGGCTGAGCACGGAAATAGACAGGCGCAAGGTCTCGTACTCATCGATCATGACCGGCTTGAAACGCGGATCATTGAAGGCTGCTTTGCAGGCATTGCCGGCGACATCCAATGCCAGTGCCTGATGCGCGGTCGGCGACCCGATGCAGCCGCGAAGCCGTTTTGTTGCCGTCTTCAGGGAGACGAAGGAGGCGCCATTTGCCTGCAGGGCTTCCGGTTCAGCAGTGATATCCAGCGGCATCGGTTTTTTGTGCTTCAAGACATGGCGGATCGCCGTATCGGCAATTTCAAGTAAGCGGTCACCGTGATCAACCAGCAGCTGCTTGGTCTGCGCTTCGAAATCCTGTGCGGAGACGAGAGGTTTTTGTGCTTCCTGGCGGCGCACTGTGATGACAGGCCCTTTGCGTTTGACGGGCATCGGCTCGAAAAACGCCCAAGCACCGTATCCGACAACCCGGTCCTTGGTGCCGGCGGTATCGCCTGAATTCTTCAGCTCAATCGTTTCAACGGTCATGCCGCGGCTTTTCGCCAGATGCAGCAAGCCGCCGACCGGATACCGCCCGCAGGCGCCTGCGCTTTCGATCTTGCCGGGATCGAGTGCGCTGATTGCCGCCGAAGTCCGCCCGTCGATCTCCTGAGCGGCGGTATAATCAAGAAAATGACTGAGATCGGATGAAATGACGATGAGCGTTTCCGGCCCACCCCATAATTTCTGCAGGACTTCGGCAATCAATTCAGGTGACGTGACCCCGACCACCATGGGTACCAGCTTGAAGGTACCGAGCAGTTCCTGAAGAAACGGCAGATGCACTTCGAGGGCATGCTCTGCCAGATGGGTCGGTGCAGAGATACTGACCTGGGACAGGGAAGCGATCTCGGCTTCGGCGGCTTTGTCGATTTCTATGCGACCCAACGGCGTCTCGAAATAATCGGCACCTGACAGGGCGAGCCCCCTGACCGCAACCCGGTGACAGGGCCCCAGTAAAACAACACGGGTGATTTTACCCGCAGCCGGCTTCAGCCGCGCATACGCCTTTGCAGCGATGGCACCGGAATATCTGTATCCCGCATGCGGCGCGATAATGGCCTTCGGCACAGATCCGGACGATAAGCCGGCAGCAGACAGGTACCCCTGCACCTCGGCCCTGAGTGCGGCGGCGTCTTTCGGATAGAACGTCCCGGCGACGGCGGCTTTGCGGATAGCGGTCATGCTAACTGGCTCCTGATTCTCACATCAATTTTAACGTATGAACGTGAAAATCAAAACCAGAAGGTATTGCTGTGCTGTAACCAAATCAGGAAGTGTGACAATCCGGGCAGCAATTCGCACATCCATCAGATTGCGGATAGATCTTCTTTGCTGCGCGGACAGCGGAATGACACGACGGATGCTCACCCAAACTCATACGATTTTTGGGGTTTGGCGGGGTTGGACAATTCGTCGTGTGGACTTCGTGGTCGCCATTCGATTGTGCATTTTTGTTTACGTAGTATTTGGGCATTAAAATTACCCCAAGTTGCTGATTCGTAATATTTATACTTAAAATATAGTTAAATGCATACTGAAACCGTTTAGAGGTTCCAGCTTTTCCAAAATCGAAGGATTGGCGTTAGGGTTGGATAGCAGGGCGGAAATTAACGCCATTTCATGGATGAAGAGCAGGAACATATGGCCTGCTTAACGGAACAATTTGACAGTGATATATGAACTGTATACAGCCGATATCCGTTAGCGCCTTCGCCAGTTCTTGGCCGCGCTGACCAGTCGCGAGAGCGATTTGTGGGATGAGAACAAAACTCCGGCTATGTCCGGTCCAAGGAGATCACAATGAATAAGCTATTTACCGCGGCACTATTGGCCGTTGGTCTGGTTACGTCCGCTGCCGTGCCAGCATCTGCTGAGCGTACACTTCGGCTCAGTCTGCAAGTGGCCGTCAACCATCCTGTTGGCAAGAACATCGTCTTCTTCAAAGACGAGCTGGAAAAGATTTCCAGCGGCGCCATGAAGGTTGAAGTTTACGATTCAGCCCAGCTTTACAAAGGCAGCGAGATCCCGCAGGCCGTTAGCTCTGGCGCGATCGACATGGGTTTGGTGCTGATCGACGAATTCGCCGGCACGCTGCCGATAACCGGCTTGTTCAGCGTTGCGTTCATGTTCCCGGATTACGATGTGCTGGCAAAAGCTGCATCACCGTCGAGCCCGATCCGCAAGACCATCGACGAAGCCATCCGCACCACCGGCGCCCGCGTGCTGTGGTGGCAGGATTACGGCCCGATTCAACTGCTTTCCAGAGGCACGCCGACCGTTAATCCCGCTGACATGAAGGGTAAAAAAGTCCGTGTTCTGGGCAAGCCGTCCGGCGACTTCATCAAGGCGCTTGATGGCATTCCGGTGAAAATCGGTGGCTCCGAGCAGTTCATGGCCTATCAGCGCGGTACCGTCGACATCGGTATGACCGGCACGACGGCGATCAAGTCGCGTAAACTGTTCGAAGTCATGGACAGCGTGACGATCACCAACCACGCACAAACCGAGTTCCTGATCGTCGTCAACGACAAGAAATGGAACGAGTTGAGTGCGCAGGAAAAGACCTGGATGACGACCGCCGCTGTCGCCGCAGAGAACAAAATGCGTGCTGAGACCAAGGACGAAAACCTGGCCGCAGAGAAATTCATCGCCGAAACAACGACGATGAAGGTCATCAACCTCACGAAAGATCAGATTGCCGCCTGGCAAGCTGCCGCCAAGCCGGCCACCGAAGCCTACATTGCCGGTGCTGGCGAAGAAGGCCGCAAGCTGGTCGAAGCCGTTCGCGCCCTCAAGTAAGCGGACGTGATCTGAGTGATGCTCAAGACCTGTGCAAACCGTGTGATGTCGGCCGTCGATTGGACGGCCGACATCAGCGCGCGTGCCGGCGAGATTCTTGTCGTGCTGATCGCTGCCATGATGTTTTACGAAGTGGTGGCACGCTATGTGTTCAAGGCACCAACCAGCTGGACGCAGGATGTCGCCGTGACCGCACAGGTCTGGTTCACATACATGGGTATGGCTTATGTGCTGCGGAAACGCGAATTGATCCGCATCACGGCCGTTCTGGTCAAACTCGGGCCGACGTACCGCAAGATTCTTGAAGCATTTTCCCTGGCTGTGATTTGTGCGTTTTGCGTTATTGCGACGATTTACGGAACGGATACCGTTCTTGATTCCATTCGCCTCGGTCGCCGCCAGCCGACCATGCTTGAAATGCCCAACTGGATATCTGAAGTGCCTGTCATTGTCGGTTTCTTTTTGCTCGGGCTGCAGAGTTTAGCGGAATTGATTCGTTTGCCATTCCGTCCAGCACCTGAATTTTCCATCGATGGTGCTGCCGAACATGCCTTGAGCGAGGAACGCCGGCCATGACCCTCGCCATTGTTGTTGTTGTCTTGTTGCTGCTGTTGTTCAGCGGCCTGCCGGTAGCGTTCTCGCTGGCCGCACTCGGGACGGTAATGCTGATGATCAAGGGCCTACCCCTGATCATGGTTGCGCAGAATTTACATGGCGCGATTGATAATTTCATTCTGTTGTCGGTGCCGCTGTTTCTTTTGATGTCGAACATTCTGCTCAAGGGTGGTGTCGGGCGCGATCTGTTCGATGCCGTACAAAGCTGGGTAGGGCATTGGCCGGGCGGCATGGCCGTTGCGACGCTGTTGTCATGCGGTTTGTTCTCGGCGATTTCAGGTAGTTCTGTGGCGACGGCGGCAACCGTCGGCACAGTGGCGATCCCGGAAATGACCAAGCGCGGCTACAGCCGGTCATTTACTTTTGGTCTGCTGGCAGCCGGCGGCACCCTTGGCATTCTTATTCCACCGTCGATACCCTTGATTGTCTATGGCGTTATTGCCGAAGAAAGTATCGGCAAGCTGTTCCTGGCCGGGATTGGCCCGGGGCTATTACTGATCTTTCTGTTCAGCGTCTATGCCGTTCTCAATGCCGTTATGACAAGTGACTATGAGCGCTCTGCCAAGGCGAGCTGGCTTGATCGCCGCAATGCCACGATACGGGCGATTCCGACCGGCATGCTGGCGGTCATCATGGTTGGCGGGATTTACGCCGGTATCTTCACGCCAACCGAAGCGTCTGCCGTTGGTGCAACTGCGGCACTATTTCTGACGGTGTTCGTACTGAGAACCCTGACATGGCCCGATTTCGTTCAAGCGGTTCGGGCGACACTGTCGACGACGGTTGTCCTGTTCCTGGTGGTTATCGGCGCCAAGATTTTCGGCAAGGCGGTAACGCTATACCAGGTGCCGATGCAGGTTTCACAACTGGTCGATACGCATGTCAGCAGTGTCTGGTTGTTCTTGTTGATTGTTGCCGCCATTTTGTTGTTCATCGGGTTGTTTCTTGAAAGCCTGTCGATGCTGCTGATTATGGTGCCCGTACTGTTCCCGACAGTGTTGGCGTTGCATGTCGATCCGATCTGGTTTGGTATATTCTTTGTGGTGCTGATCGAAATTGCGCTGATTACGCCGCCGGTTGGCTTGAATCTGTTTGTGATACAAGCCATCGCACAATCGCCGTTGGGCGAGATTGTCCGTGGCGTTTTGCCCTTCATTGCGATCATGCTGTTTTCAGTCCTGCTGATCTGGATTTTCCCGGATATCGTGATGTTTATCCCGAACCGGTTGTGATGTTGATTTGATCATCCATAAATAACCCGGCAGACAAGTACGTTTCATCCCCTACCGGGGCAGGATTATTCGCCCTATACTGGGTTCATGAGCGACGCCGTTCCCAACGTTGACGAAACCTTTGCCGATGCCGTGCCTGGCCGCTACTGGCATGCGCTGGATGACGGGCGGCTGCAGTGCGATGTCTGCCCCCGGTTTTGCAAGTTACGTGACGGTCAGCGTGGTCTTTGTTTCGTGCGCGGACGGCAGGGCGATCAGGTGGTACTCACCACCTATGGCCGGTCCAGCGGCTTCTGCGTCGATCCCATTGAAAAGAAGCCCCTGAACCATTTTCTGCCCGGCACGCCGGTGTTGAGCTTCGGCACTGCCGGCTGCAATCTGACGTGCTCGTTCTGCCAGAACCACGACATTTCAAAATCCCGCGCCTTTGACAAACTGCAGTCCAAGGCTTCACCCGAGATGATCGCGCAAGCGGCACTCAAGACCGGGTCGCGTTCGGTTGCCTATACCTATAACGATCCGGTGATCTTTCTCGAATATGCGGTCGATGTTGCCGAAGCCTGCCGGGCCAATGGCATCAAGAACGTCGCCGTTTCGGCGGGCTATATCTGTGAAGAACCCCGGCAGGAATTTTTTTCGCACATGGATGCGGCAAACATCGATCTGAAGGCGTTCACCCAGGAATTTTACCGCAAGCTTTGCAGCGCCGATCTGTCAGCAGTGCTGGAAACCCTTAAGTACCTCAAGCATGAAACCGACGTCTGGTTCGAGATCACCGATCTGATGATCCCGGGCGAAAACGATTCCGAGCATGAGGTCGAGGAAATGACCCAGTGGATCATGGAAAATCTGGGCCCTGACGTGCCTCTTGCATTTTACCGCCTTTCATCCGGACTGGAAGATGCTGGACAAGCCTGGGACACCGCCGGAAACTCTGCTGCGCTAGGCGCGACATCGCGCTCAAGAACGGAATCCGATATGTCTACACCGGCAATATCCACCACAAGCAGACTCAGAGCACGTATTGCCACAACTGCGGCCAGGCCGTAATCGGCCGCGACTGGCATCAGCTGTCGGAGTGGAATTTGGTGTTCGGGGGTAATCACCTGTCTGACTGCAGCCACTGCGGCACACAGCTTGCCGGGCACTTCGAGGAAAAGCCCGGAGAATGGGGCCGTAAACGCATGCCGATCAAATTCCGGACAAAACCTGAAATCGCGTGATTTTCCATCTTTCCTGGTGATACGTGACAATTCAGGTGCGACCTGCTAAACGCGCGGCCAGCATACGGATTTTGGACGCGCGTATAATGTCAAAAAAGCAGTTGCTCATTGCACTCAAGATTGTCGTGTCGGTCGGATTGATGGGTGTCCTGATCAGCGGCATCGACCTTGGCGCGGAACGTGATCGTATCATGGCAGCGGATATGGGGCTGTTGATGGCTGCTGCTGCGACGCTTGCCTTTCAAGTTGTGATAGGCGGTGCACGCTGGTGGGTCGTGATGCGGGCGATCGAAACGCCAATGCGTCTGATCGATTTAACCCGTCTTTTCTGGATCGGCGGTTTCTTCAGTCAGGCACTGCCATCTTCAGTTGGTGGTGACCCAATACGCATTTACATGACTTATAAAGAAGGTGACATGTCACTGGGCAAGGCGATTAACGGCGTCATGCTGGAACGGATTGTGACGATTGTCGGGCTGGTCGTACTGGTGGCACTCGTACAGCCGTCATTCCTGCCGAAAATCGACGAAAATGCCAGAATGCTGACGATTTGGGGATTGGCCTTGCTCGCCGCCGGGACGATTTTCGGGATCATTGTCCTGATGTGTCTGGATCGGCTGCCTGAATCGCTGACGCGGTTTCGCATCGTGCGTGGCATGCATACACTGGCCAATGATACGCGGAAGCTTTTCCTGCATCCGGTGCATGCAGGGCTGGCTATCGTGTTTGGCGTACTAACCCACGTCAATATTTCATACTGCGTTTTCCTGCTGGCACAAAGTCTGGCAATTGATGTTACGTGGCTCGATTGCATGGTGTTGATGCCCCCTGTCATCCTTGTCACGACGTTGCCAATTTCCATTGCGGGGTGGGGTGTTCGCGAAGGTGCGATGACCGTTGCTTTTTCGCTAGTTGGTGTGTCTCAGGGAGGGGCTGTTGTATTGTCCCTGTCGATGGGGTTGCTGGCCATCGTCATTATGGCGCCTGCCGGCCTGGTCTGGCTGCTGGGACGCCGACGCGGCGGCGCGGTAACTGCTGCGGAAGCGGAAGCGGCCGTTGAGGAAGAACTGGACCATGCCATCGAAAATAACCCGGGAAAGCCCTAGGAAACGCCTTCAGCGTCAAACCCGGCTCTTGAACGTCGGACGCTGAGCTATACACTCGCTGAAACCGTTCTGAACAGTGAGGTCCTCCATGAAAGTCTCGTTCGCCAATTCTGCCCAGCCTGCCAAAGGCATTGCCGTTGTGTTTGCAGCGGAAGGTGGTAAGTGGTCGTCAACGGCAGCCGCTCTCGACAAAAAACTCAAAGGTTCCTTGAAGCGTGCGGCCAAGGCGGCCAGTCGAAGGCAAGAAAAACCAGACAATGACGGTGCTTGCACCTGCTGGATCAAGCCTGGACCGGGTGCTCTGCGTCGGCGTCGGCAAGCCTGCGGATATATCTGCCGAAAGCATGACCGAACTGGGCGGTACGATCTTCGCTGCGCTAAAGGGCGCCGGCACAGAAGCTGCCCTGCATGTCGATGCGATCGATAAATCCAAGTTGTCGGCATCAGAAAGTGCAGCTGCGCTGGCGTATGGTGCTCTTCTGCGCGCCTACAAGTTTGAAAAATACAAAAGTAAAGCCAAGCAGGACCCAAAACCCGTGATCGGATCGTTGAGCGTCTTCAGCCCGGATACGGCAAAGGCAAAAGCGACTTATGCAAAACTGGCGAAAATCGCCGAGGGAATTTATTTCACCCGCGATCTCGTGTCCGAGCCGCCAAACATTCTCTATCCTGCCGAATTTGCGCGTCGTCTGAAACGCGAACTGACCAAGCTGGGCGTCAAGGTGACGGTGTTGGGTGAGGCGCAGATGCGCAAGCTTGGTATGAATTCACTGTTGTCGGTCGGCGATGGCAGCTCGCGCGAAAGCCAGATGGTGGTGATGGAATGGAACGGCCTGCCGGCTTCCAAGAAGAAAAACTCCAAACCGATATCGTTCATCGGCAAAGGTGTCTGTTTCGATACCGGTGGTATTTCCATCAAGCCTGCTGGTGGCATGGAAGACATGAAATGGGATATGGGCGGCGCGGGTGTCGTTTCCGGCCTGATGATGGCGCTCGCCGGTCGCAAGGCTAAATGTCATGTGATCGGGGCCGTTGGCCTTGTTGAAAACATGCCAGATGGCAACGCTACAAGACCAAGTGACATCGTCAGATCAATGTCCGGTCAGACCATCGAAATCCTCAACACCGATGCCGAGGGGCGGTTGGTCCTCTGTGATGTGCTGCATTACGTCAATGACAAATACAAGCCGCAGTTCATGGTCGATCTTGCGACCCTGACCGGTGCCATCATCATTTCACTCGGCAGCGAACGTGCCGGCATGTTTGCCAACGACGATACGCTGGCGGAGCGGATTTTTGCTGCGGGTGAGACCGTGGGTGAAAAGGTCTGGCGGATGCCGTTGGGTGATGCCTATGACAAGGATCTGGATACGGACGCCGCTGACATGCGGAACATCGGCTCCGGTCGTGGTGCCGGATCGATCACCGCGGCCCAGTTCCTGAAACGCTTTGTCGGCGATACGCCCTGGGCGCACCTGGATATCGCCGGTGTGACCTGGTCGAAAAAAGACAGCGCTGTCGTGCCCAGAGGCGGCACCTCGTTCGGTGTCCGGATGCTGGAGCGTTTCGTCGCCGATCATTACGAATAAGCAGGGGTAGAAGCTATGTGGGGCATGCGATGACCGACATCGGCTTCTATCATCTGACCCGGTCCGGGCTGGATCAGGCGCTGCCGCAACTGCTGCAAAAGACAATGGCAGCGGGTAAGCGGGCGCTGGTTGTGCTTGGCTCGGAGCCGCGTGTGCAGTGGTTTAATGATCACCTGTGGACCTTTGATGCCGCTTCGTGGATGCCGCATGGCACACCGAAAGAGGGCGATGCAGATGCGCAGCCGATCTGGCTGGATGTCTGCGATGATAATCCGAACAAAGCCGAGTTTCTGTTTCTCTGCGACGGTGGCACGTCGGACCGGGTCGGGGATTTCGAACGATGCTTCGATTTATTCGATGGCCATGATGACGATGCCGTTGCTGATGCCCGTGCCCGTTGGAAGACGCATAAAGAAGCCGGCCACGAACTGGCTTATTGGCAACAGGGTGAGCGGGGCTGGGAAAAGAAGGCCTGAATTCTAATTCTGAATAAAAAAGCTGGAGGATGCGAGATGACCAAACGCTGGGTAAACAGGCCTGAAGGGTCGACCTGGGGCGACTGGGGCGACGACGATCAGCTGGGGCGCGTTAATTTGCTGACTCCTGAACGGGTCAAGGCGGCTGTCGCCGAAGTGCAGGAAGGGCTGACCTTTTGCCTGTCCCTGCCGTTGGACATGCCTGGCGGTAATAGCGTCAATCCGAAGCGGCATCCGCCCAAATTTGGCCCTGTATTTCATCCGCCGGGAAGTGATTCAGTTTACTACAACATGGACTGGAACAAAGTGCAGGAAGGCAACATGGATGTGTCTTCCGATGAATGTACAACTTTCTGGAATCAGTATTCGACGCAATGGGACAGCTTCGCGCACGTTGGTAGTCAGTTTGACGCTAACGGCGATGGTGAGCCTGAGCGGGTATATTATAACGGCTTCCGTGCCGGCGAAGAAGTACTTGGCCCCGAACATGCGGAAGGTATGGGTGCCCGCGCACTGTCTGTCGCCGGTATGGCCAAGGCTTGTATGCAGGGTCGCGGCGTTATGCTGGATATGGTCGCACATGTTGGTACCGGACGTACCGTGGTCGGCTATGACGCTCTGATGCGGATGCTTGATGCCGATAAAATTGTCGTCGAAGAGGGGGATTTTTTCTTATTTCATACCGGCTGGGACGACATGATCCTGAAAATGAACGGCAAGCCCGACGCCAAGAAACTACACGCCAATGGTGCCGTGCTTGATGGCTACGATCCGAAGTTGTTGCAGTGGGTTACGGATAGCGGTGTTGTCGCCTTGATCTCCGACAACATGGCAGTTGAAGATTCACAAGGATATGGCGAAACCCAGGGCGGTTGTTCAAGATTGCCGCTGCATCGTCACTGTCTGTTCCGGCTTGGTGTGCATCTGGGCGAATTGTGGGAATTGTCGGCATTGGCCAAGGCGCTGCGCGAACGTGGTCGGTCCCGTTTCCTGCTGACGGCACCGCCATTGAGATTACCGGGTGCTGTCGGCTCGCCGTCAACGCCGATTGCGACGATCTGAGCCCCGGTCCAGCGGCGTGCTTGTCAATTTGGCCAATGATGATCTTGGCTTGGCTAAGATGCAGAAGTAATCACCGTACTTCGCGTCAGGCGGGTCGTCGCTTGGCGCGACTTTACGAGCGTCGGCGGATGCTCCACGCGAGGATCATGCCGATACCCCCCATGGCGGCCATGGCAAGGTAGGCTTGCCCTTGATACGCACCATACAGATGGCCCGACAGATAGCTGGTCAGGCCGATACCGAGGCCTGATACCAGCAGTGCATAGAGGGTCTGTGCCGTTGCAGATACGTCTTCGGGCATACGATCGGCAATGAAATACATCGCGCCCAGATGCGCTGCGCCAAACGTGAAAGCATGCAGGATTTGCAGGACGACAATCACTGCCAGGTCGTCTGTATAGGCTGTCAGTGACCAGCGGATCAGGCAGGCAAGACCGCCAAGCGCAATCAGCCTGGCCGGGCCAACACGACGGATGGCTTTTGCTGCATACACGAACAGGATCACTTCGGCGATGACGCCTTCAGCCCACAGCAAGCCGATGACACCTTCGCCCAGCCCCATGCGCAACCAGTTCAAGGTGCCGAACCCATAGTAAAGGGCATGTGAGCCCTGAATGCAGGCGGTCGCTGCAACAAAAACCAGAAACGTCCGGTCCGTCAGGACGCGGGTTATCGGCTGGGAATCCTTTTTGGCCGGGGGCGAGCGGAAGTCCGGTAATAACAAACTGCACAAAACTGAAATCAGGATTGCAGCGGCGATGCAGGTCCAGATCAATTCGGGCTCAGCGCCTTTGAGAAAAAACCGACACCGGATGCGCCGAGGATAAACGTCAGTGACCCCCGAAAGCCGGACCCGACCGTAATCGATGCCGTGCTTCTTCACACCGATCATCGACAGGCTATCGCTGAGCGGCATCAAGGGGCCGAGCAGGCTGGCGAAGCAAGCTTGCAGCATCAGGATCGGGACAAAATCATCCAGCAGCGCAAAGGGCAAAAACATCAGAAATGCAGATATCGTGAGAATGATGATCGGACGTTTCTTTTCGCCCAGCCGGTCGCTGATACTTGCGACTGCGGGGCTGATGAAAACCCGGACAATGCTGCCTGCTGCCAGAACAAGTCCGATCTCGGACGGGTTAAGGCCTTTGTGGGATAGCCACACCGGCCAGAATGGCATCATGATGCCGATCACCAGGAACATACCGCCGAAATGCAGTGAAAGACGAACAGCGGCTGTCATGAGCACGCCACCTTGCCGGCGAATTCACCGAGATAATCAAGGCCGTGAATGGCCCGTGACCCATACCACGACGTCATTTCACCATCGATCAGATGGGCTTTGCCGGCGTGCCTCGGATAGGCTTTCTGAAATTTTTTGATATCCGTATTTTTGAATGCATACGGCTCGGTCGAAAACAGCACCAGATCGACCTCATCAAGCGTGCTGTCGTCGATGACCACTTCAGGGTAGCGGCCCGAATCCCCGACAATGGTTGGATCAGCGCCCGGTGACAGGGTTTGCCAATTCACCAATGTCAGCATGTTGGCAATATAGGTACCCGCCGATATGGCCATCCAGGGATCTTTCCAGATCAGATAGAGGGCACGGCGTGGGGGGCGGGTGGCTGGATCAAGCAGACGTGCACGGGCAGTCTTGTAATCGTCGATCAATCTGGCCGTTTGCTCCGTTGCCCCGAAGATACCGCCGATGAGCTGGTATAGGGCGACGTTGTCATCAGGGTGTGCAGGGTGCGTGACGACGATCTGAATACCCATGGCTTGCAAGGCATCGGCCATTTCTTTGGGATTCTCATCGACGTTCAAAAGGGCATGGGTGGGTGCCAGTTTAGCAACCCGGTCCATTTTTATTTTCTTGGTGCCGCCAACGGAGGGCACAGTCGTGATCCTGTCTGCTGGATGAATGCAGAACTGGGTACGACCGACCAGGAGATGTGCAAGACCCAGATCATACAGCAGTTCAGTCAGGCTCGGCACCAAAGACAGAATTCGGGCATCTGCAGCCGGCGAATGTGGGTGGCCCAGATAATCCGTGAAAGGCCCGGTCATGGTGCTCAGGCTGAGCCTTCAAGGACTTCCTGTGCTTTTAGCCACTCAGCCTCGGCGGCATTCAGCGCTTCCTTGATCTTGGCATGTTTGAGTTGCAGGTCCATGACGTCACGGGTTGATCCGTTATAGGCTTTTGGATCGGCAAGTTTGTCTTCAATCAGTTTTCTATCGGCTTCGAGCTTGCTCATGCGAGTTTCAGCATTTTTGACGGTTTTGCGCAGTTCCGCGGTGGCCTGACGCTGTTCGGCGCGTTCCTTACGTGCCTGCTTGCGATTGTCGCGGCTGTGATCGCCGTCTGTGACCTGCTTGTTGGCTTGCCGTTGCGTCCGTCTTGATGCCTGCAATTCGGCTGCGTATTCATCGAGTGTGCCGGCGTATGGAGTGCATGTGCCGTCAGCAACTAGCCACAAGCGTTCGGCCACCAGTTCGATCAGATGCGCATCGTGACTAACCAGAATAACTGCGCCTTCAAAGGCATTCAGTGCCTGTACGAGTGCTTCACGCGCATCAATATCCAGGTGGTTGGTCGGCTCGTCGAGCAGAAGAATGTTCGGCTTGCCGCAACTCATCAACGAGAATAAAAGCCGCGCTTTTTCGCCGCCTGAAAGGTTCGAGACTTTGGTGTCTGCCTTGTCCGCGGAAAACCCGAAACGCCCCAGATGTCCACGGACCTGGCTTTCCTTCTTGTCGCCGAGAGCCCGGGCGATATGTAAATATGGTGTCTCGTCCATATGCAATTCATCGGTCTGATGCTGGGCGAAATAGCCGATTTCCAGTTTCGGTGCTTTGACGATCTGACCGGATTGATGCTTCAGTCGATTGCTGAGCAATTTTACCAGTGTCGACTTGCCGTTGCCGTTTGAACCAATCAGGGCGATGCGGTCATCGGGGTCAATGCGCAGGTCGAGATTCCTGAGTACCGGCTCTCCGGGCGTATAGCCGACATCCACGCCCTGAATGGCAATCAGCGGTGGCGGCAGCTCAATGGCTTCCGGGAACGAAAAGGTAATTGATCTGTCTTCCATCGCCGCAGCGATAGGCTCCATACGTTCCAGCATCTTCAGGCGGCTTTGCGCCTGTTTGGCTTTTGATGCCTTGGCCCGGAACCGGTCGACGAAGCTTTTGATCCGGGCCCGCTCGTCTTCCTGTTTCTCGCGCTGTTTGGCTTCGTGCATCATCCGTTCACGGCGTGTCCGCTCAAAGCGGTCATAATTGCCGACATACCTGGTCAGCTTCAGTTCTGCCAGATGCACAATGCCTTCGACGACTTCGTTCAGGAATCGGCGGTCGTGTGAAATGACCAGCAGGGTGCCCGGCCATGCCTTCAGATAGGCTTCGAGCCAGAGCGCTGCCTCCAGATCGAGGTGGTTGGTCGGCTCGTCGAGCAAAAGGAAATCCGGTCGGGCGAAAAGCACGGCCGCAAGGGCAACCCGCATCCGCCAACCACCCGAAAAATCCGAACAGGGCCGTTGCTGTGCCGCTTCATTAAACCCGAGACCGGCAAGGATCCGTGCAGCCCGTGCAGGTGCCCGGTCGGCATCGATGTCGACAAGCCTGCTGTGTATTTCTGCGATCCGCATCGGGTCGGTTGCGTGCTCAGCCTCTGTCATCAGAGCAGCCCGCTCCGTATCGGCCGCGAGCACTGTGTCGATCAGGCTACCCTTGCCTGCAGGCGCTTCCTGGGCAACTTCACCGACGCGTACACCCTTCTGCATCTGGATGATGCCGCCATCCGTATGCACATCACCGGTGATCAGCCGAAACAGGGTCGTTTTCCCGGTACCATTGCGACCGATAAGGCCCAGTTTCTGCCCACGCTCAATGCTCAGGGATGATCCCTCAAGCAATACCCTGCCGGCGATGCGGTATGTGATGTCCTGAATGCTTAACATGGCGCGGGTCTTAGCATGTGAGTGGTTTCTGCAAAAGGAAGATTGCAGCGACGAAACCAAATAATACTATCGCATGGGTGTTATTATCAGTTTATTTTCCGCGGAAACTGCATTTCGAACATTTGTTGAATGCGTTAGTTATGACGATACATTCAGATTATTCATGTTAAGCTTTATCTGTCCCAAGCTTTTTGGCGGGATCTGTTGCTCAACGTGATTCCATCTCAAAGTGAGTATCCCATTTGTTCCTCCTGCGAAGCGCCAGTTTTAGAAAAATTTATGCGGCACCTTTCCCTGTATTCGCCGCAATCATGTCATTTCTGTTTTTGGCCATTTCGATTGGGTCTGTTACATATTTTTTGAGAGTTTCAGCAGCTCGTGAAAATGAGATCGCCTTTCGGGATTCCCTGCATATCGTGAAAACGGCCTTTTCCTTGACGGAGAAGGAGTTGCGAAACTGGGCCAAGGATTATGCCTGGTGGGATGATACCGTTGAAAAGGCTTCGACCGACATACTGTGGGCCGAAGATAATATCGGCACGTATATGCAGAATTCTTTTGGCGTATCCGGATCATTCGTCGTGACACCGGATTTGGAAACCGTCTTTTATTCGCCAAGAAATGCCGAAGCTAAAAAAAATGCAGTAGCATTCATTGGTAAAAAAGGCAGTGACTTTCTGAAGCAAGTTCAATCTACCGATATGTCTACAAGCACACCGATGGTCACATATGTTTACTCTGGCAATGAACTTTTCCTTGTTGCAGCGGCGCCGATCACAAAAGAACATCCCACCGGTCAGGATTTGATTCCGACCCCACGCCCAGTACTGATCCTGTACAAGGTCTTGAGTGGCAGTGTCATTGACGAAATGGCCACGCAGTTTCTCCTCAACGAATTGACGATTACCAAAGACGCCCCTACAGGAAAAGAGGGGTGTTTTCCCTTAACGATAGTAGCGGCGATACGATCGCCTATATCAGTTGGAAACCGGCAAAGCCCGGCGACCTGCTTTTTCAGGAACTGATGCCTAGAATTTCACTCGTTTCCATTATGCTTTTCCTGGTGGCCCTTATCGTCTTTTTCGCCTGGTGGCGTACGGCGTCACAGGCGAATGAAGAGAAATCCCGCTTTTTAGCAAAAATGAGCCACGAATTACGAACGCCGCTCAACCCGATCATCGGTTTTGCAAATCTCATGTCACATGAAACATTGGGTACGCTCTCGCCGGTTTATAGAGGTTATGCCGAAGATATTCATCGGTGCGGATTACACCTGTCGGCAATCATTGAAGACATTCTCGACGTTTCCCGCATAGAAGCCGGCGAGTTGTCACTGAATGAATCTGAAATAGATGTTGAGAACCTGATAAAGAATTTACCCGCTTTCTCTAATCAGATGCCGACTTTGGAGGTGAGGGAATTCACAAAACATCCGGTGCGCCACGAATTTGCTCCGGGACTACCCCGGTTGCGGGCCGACAAGCTGCGTGTTCAGCAGGTGCTCTTGAATTTGTTATCTAATGCCAGCAAGTTTTCGGACAACAAGGAAGTTGTGATCCGCGCTTTCACCAAGGATGGTTGTATCTGTATCAGCGTTGAAGATCAGGGCGTCGGTATTTCCAAAGCAGATTTGACGATGCTTTTTCAGCCCTTTGTTCAGGTCGGCAATAAAGACATCGAACACCGATCTCACGGTACAGGTCTTGGTCTGCACGTTTCCAGAGAGCTTGTCAGATTACATGGTGGCGATCTTTATCTTGAGAGCGAGCCTGATCGCGGGACAACCGCTTTTGTCCAGTTCCCCTCTGGGCGGACGATTTAACCCCGACTGAAAAACCGGGATTGAGCGCCGTTCAATTTTTTTGTGGGCGCCAAGCCCGAATAAGTACCTTCGCAGCATCAAGCTGTTCAGAATTGAGTTGGGCGGCAATGCGGGCTTTTTCCCGCACCAGGTCGGCCCGGGTCGCGGCCGGCCATGATCGTTCAGCCAGTGCGATCCATTTATAGGCGATTACAGGATCGGGGTTCTGGACCTGAGTGCTCATATATGCGGCCGATAAACGGCGTTGCGCCGGCGCATAGCCCGTTTCGGCAGCCTGAACCAGATAGCTCAGTCCGATGCCACGTTGTGCGGTATCGCCGTCCAGCATCAGGCGGGCCAAATCATACTTGGCCGGGGCATAGCCGCGAGAGGCGGACCGTTGATACCAATCGAGGGCCTTGTCCAGATCGCGCGGCACGGCAATGCCTTCCTGGTAAAGCTGTCCAAGGTCGTGTTCGGCCGGTGCAAATTGCCGCTTTGCCGCTTTATGCAACCATTCGAGCGCCAGCGGATAATCACGCCTTACGCCATCACCAAGCCGATAGATCTTGCCGAGTGTATAGGCCGCCATGGCAGAACCGTGACCGGCGGCGTACTGATACCAAGACAGAGCCGATGCGATGTCTTCGGGTGTGCCAAGCCCAAGTCTATAGGCATTGCCGAGGTTATAGGCGGCCTCGCCATGCCCGGCATCTGCGGCACGCCGAAACCAGCCCGCAGCCATTGCCGTGTTGCGGGTCACACCGTCGCCGTTGAGATATAGACTGCCAAGCGTAAAGGCAGCTTCCGGGTCGCCTGACCGGGCGTCATGTTCGAGCAAAGGAATAGCCTGTTCGATGTCCCCCTTGCGATAGAAATCCAGCCCAGCCGAAAATTGGCGAGACAGCCCGGCATCTGACAAATGGGCAAAGCCGGGCGCAACAAAGCCGGCAATAAGGAACGCGTACAGGACCCGTTTCGGATGACGCGATCGTACGGGGGGCGTGTCCGTTCGCAGGGCAGGTGCTTTGGCATAAATCTTAGCCGCTTCGTGTACGGCCCGCTTGACGTCATCTGCGCGTACCGGCCAGTTAAAGCCGATATCGACGGCTATGGCTGCTTGTGGGGTATCGCCGAGCAGCCGCTGCAATTTTGAAGATTTCCAGACGACGATCTGGGATTGTTTCAGATGAACCAGTAATCTGTCGTGAATATCACCGGTCGTGCTGCGGCGTGTCGTCGACTGGATTTTTTTGATATTCGTCCACTGCAGGGATTGGCTTAGGATATTCGGTAATTCAATCCCATCGGGCGTAATGCGGATCAAGGGTTCCGGATACATGAGCCTGGCGACGCTATACGCCAAACTGCTACAAATCAGCACGGCCAGTGCCATCCAACCCGGCTCACCCAGCAAAATGAGCAGATCACGGCGCAGCGCAATCAGACCGAGGGACAACAATCCCAACAGGGCCGAAACGACAATCACTGGCAGTTTTCGCGGACGAATTTCGGTCAGCGGACGTAATTGGCGATCATGGTGCATGGTGCGGGAAAATATATCATGCCCTGGACCGGGTTACAGACGATGTGTGTCATATTCAGTTGACGTTTTGAAAACCACGCTGGAATACCTTGCTCAGTCAGGGATTGAGGATTTTACCGTTCAGGCGTTAAGCTGTGACCGATTATGATTTTGAGGGATGCGGCACCATGATGATCCTGGTTGGACAACTCGATTCGCCGTTCGTACGACGTGTCGCCGCGACGATGAGCCATTACGAAATGCCGTTCGACCGGCACGTATTGTCTGTTTTCGGTGATCGGGACGAGGTTGCGCATCTCAATCCATTGGGAAAAGTACCGGCGTTGATCATTGATGAAGGCGAGACTTTGATCGATAGCGCGATGATTCTCGATCACCTTGATGAATGTGCTGGCGAAGAGCGTCGATTGACACCACGCGAAGGGGTTGAACGCAGAAGAGTGCTCAGGCTTGCAGCAATAGCCATGGGCATTTCCGAGCGGGCCGTTCAGTTACGCATAGAGACAGTACGCAGACCGGCACATTTGCAGAGCAAGGAGTTCGCTGACGGGTATCTGCGGTCGATCAGGGATAGTCTGGATTTTCTCGAGCGAGAGGCCGAGGCCCCCTGGATTACAGGTTCCACGCTCACGCAGGCTGATTTCTCCACAACGGCGGCTTTGACGCATCTGTCTGGAAAAATTGACGCATTCTCAGATTTGCAGGCGTGGCCGAAACTTGCCGCAATAAGGGAAGCCGGAGAGGTGCTGCCCGCATTCAGAATCAATCCCTTCATGGAAGGATAAAAAGCAGGTTTCGAGACCGCTTCGGAACGTGTAACGTCTGCCCCCATGACCGATGTTATTACAGATACCCAAACCCTGCGTGCATTCTGCGAGTCCCTGGTCGATGAGTCCTATGTGACTGTTGATACGGAATTCATACGTGAAAGCACGTTCTGGCCGGAATTATGCCTGGTGCAGGTTGCCGGCACCGAACAGGCAAAGGGTATTGACGCGCTGGCTCCCGGGATCGATTTGAAGCCGCTTTTCGACTTGATGGCGAACACATCGATTCTCAAGGTTTTCCATGCCGCCAGACAGGATCTGGAGATTTTTTTACATCTTTCAGGAGCCTTGCCGAAGCCGATTTTCGATACCCAGGTCGCGGCCATGGTCTGCGGATTCGGCGACTCGGTTGGTTATGAAAACCTCATCAGCAAACTGACGAATGCGTCGATTGACAAGGGCTCGCGATTCACCGATTGGAAACTGCGCCCGTTAAGCGACAAGCAGATCAAGTATGCGCTTGCTGATGTGACTCATCTCAGGCCAGCGTATGAAATTCTGGCCGGTAAACTTGCATTGTCCGGACGGCAGTCATGGGTGACGGCCGAGATGACCATCCTCGAAGACCCGAAAACCTATCTGGTCGATCCCGATGAAGCCTATGAGCGGATTAAAACGCGCGGTGCCAAGGGCCGCCAGCTTTCGGTGTTACGGGCTGTCGCAGCGTGGCGTGAGCGGGAGGCGCAAAATCGCAACATCCCACGCAATCGCGTTCTCCGGGATGAGGCCTTGCTGGAGATATCGCACCGGATACCGAAAACCGTGGATGATCTGGCCAAAACACGTGGTCTGGGGCGCCGCCTTGCAGACGGCTCTTCGGGTGGCTCGCTGCTGAAAGCAATCATTGAAGGGGCTGACGCGCCGAAATCATCGTGGCCGACACCGCCTGCCAGACCCGACTTGCCGCCCTGGACGGCAGCGGCTGCAGATTTACTCAAGGTTTTACTGAAGATGAAGTGTGCGGATGCCGACGTGGCGACAAAACTGGTCGCCAGCGCAGCGGATATTGAACTGATTGCGGCATTTGGTGAAAAAGCCGACGTGCCGGCGATCAAGGGATGGCGGTTCAGTGTCTTCGGAGAAGATGCGCTGCGCCTCAGACGGCTGTATGCGCACTACTTTCTGGCAGGCGAGCGCGTTTGCCATCGTTGAGCATTCTCTACAGAAAGCCGCTGCTGATTAATTCCTTGATATAGAGCCCCGGATGCCGAGGCTTTTGCAGAGCCCGCGAAAACGCCGGTCAACGGTTTCAGACTGGAAGACGCGGCTATAACCCGGCAAATGCAATATCAATCTCGTGTCGGTACGTTCAAGGCTGGTCAACGACAACAGCCCTGGTGCGGAACCGGAAAGGGTATGTGCCAAGCGGATGGCGCGGCCGATCCCGTCGACTTTGGCCAGAAGTTCAGGTTCCAGCAGTGTGCGGACTTCGTTCACGACCTTGGCATTGGGATCACCGTTGTAACGGACAAACACGGTCGCCGCGATGAACACACGATCAGCGTGTGAAAGGCCTGCAAAAGGCAGTCTCCAGCGATCTGTAGAATGAATGCTCGGCGCGGTAGTCCGGGTGCTCATTCCAGCCGATATCGGACAGCAGGCAGGCTGCAAGAATACGGCGGCGATCTTCCTCGCCTGATGACGGGAACAACGGGCTGACCCAGTTGGCCACTTCGGCACCGTTCAGTGAAAAGCGGCCTGTTTTTTCGGCCAGCGTTTCAGCCCCGGCGATCAACGGATCCTGATGGCGCATCTCTTCAGGCAGGTGTTGCAGCATCTGGCCTTCACGCATGCCGAAACCGGAAAAAACCACATGCGACGGTTGGGCTATTTCAATCAGGCTGCCAAGTACCTCAGTCGCGTACGGGACACTTTTAACTCTGGACGGCGAAAGCGAGGAAACCTTAGCCAGCGTGCTTCGGCTCAAACCGGCCATTAATCTTGACAGGCTCAGCGCTTCTTCAGCGCGAATGGTGAAGTTATCGACGACGTGCAGGGGGTAATTGGTCTGCTCGATAAAAATACGGGCGATGGCCCGCATGATGCCACCCGTCAGATACAGGTTTTTGCCTTTTGATTGGCGCAGCCATTCCGATTTGGAGAAATGATCCGCAATGATGGTGTGTGCTTTTCCGATATTGCCATCAGCCATTTCCTGCAGTCGTAAATGACCAAGCGGCATGGTGCCGTAAGATGTGCATTGCCCCCGTTCAAGGCAGACGAGGTCCAGCGAACCCCCGCCAAGATCACCCATAATGCCATCGGCTTTCGGAACACCGACAACCAGACCAAGGGCGGAAAGCTCAGCTTCTTCGGAACCGGTGAGTACGCAGACATCAATCCCGAATTCAGTGTTGATCATTTGAACGAAAGCCGGGCCGTCACTGGCATCGCGTACAGCAGCGGTTGCGACCAGATCCAGTTTCTCAACGCCCATGGCAACGGACAGGCGTACAAAGCGGCGCAGCGAGTTGATTGCTTTCTTCACACCTGATGGCGAGAGCTTGCCTGTTTTTGACATGCCTTCAACCAGCCGGCATTCGGCCTTTTCGTTAAACATCGGTATAGGCATGCGTTCCGGCACGTCATAGACCACGAGCCTGACCGTGTTTGATCCGATATCAACGATCCCGATTCGACCTGAAACGGTGATCAAGTCCGTAGACAAGCGTAATGCTTTCTCGATCACACAGTGATCCTAATTTCTGTTAGGACGACAACGCTGATGAAATTTACTCGGCTGCTGGTTTTTTAGATGTGCCGTCCTGAGTTGCAAATTCCTGCCCGACGTTAAGCGCAGAACCGCGGCCGGACAAGCTCGGGTTGGTCATAAAATACTCTTGCGCCGATAATCCTTCACCGGTCGCAACACGGCGAAATGAACCATCGGATTGCATGATCCAGCTTTGCGCCTGATCACGCAGGTTGGCAATCAGGATTTCTTCGACAACTTGCTTGTGCACGGTAGGATTCTCGATCGGAACCAGTGTTTCGACCCGGCGATTGAGATTTCTGGGCATCAGATCGGCTGAGGCGATATAGACCTTTGCTGCAGGGGACGGCATTTTCTTGCCGTTAGCAAAACAGTAAATGCGCGAATGTTCGAGGAATCTGCCGACGATGCTTTTGACGCGGATGTTTTCGCTCAGGCCTTTGATGCCCGGACGGAGACAGCAAATGCCGCGAATGATGAAGTCGATCTGTACGCCGGCATTGGATGCTTCATAGAATTTCTCGATCAGATCAGGATCGACAAGGGAATTCATTTTCATCCAGATCGCGGCCGGTTTCCCGGCTTTGGCGTTCTCGATTTCGACGTCGATCAGCTTGTCCAGCGTGCCGCGAAGGGTTAGGGGGGAAAACGCCAGTTTTTCCATCTGGGCAGGCTGCGCATATCCGGTCATGTAATTCAATAATCTGGCGGCATCCCGACAAAGGGCCGGATCGCAGGTGAAGAACGAAAGATCGGTATAAACCTTGGCTGTGATGGGGTGGTAGTTACCGGTCCCGAAATGCACATAGGATTTCAGGGTCTGGCCTTCTCGACGGACGATCAGGTTAACCTTGGCATGAATTTTCTTGTCGACGAACCCATAGACAACCTGTGCGCCAGCGCGCTCAAGGTCGCGTGACCAGCGGATATTCGCTTCTTCGTCGAAGCGAGCTTTTAATTCGACCATCGCCGTGACGGATTTTCCGGCTTCTGCAGCTTCGATCAGTGCGGCGACGATCGGCGAATCGTTCGAGGTCCGGTAAAGCGTCTGTTTGATCGCCACGACATCCGGGTCGCGAGCGGCCTGACGGACGAACTGAACGACCACGTCAAAGCTTTCATAGGGATGATGGACGATGATGTCCTTCTTCGAGATCGCTGCAAATACATCCCCGCCGAAATCGCGGATCCGTTCCGGGAAGCGGGCGTTGAAAGGGTAAACAGCAAATCCGGCCGCTCGCTCAGAATTAATTGCTTGGTGTCGGCGAGGCCGAGCGGTCCTTCCATCGGCATGGCAACGCCGGATTCCGCACCCATTTCACCGATGATCATATCTTGCAGCTGTTTCGGCATGTCAGCATTGAACGTGAGACGGATCACTGAGCCACGGCGGCGGCGTTTGAGTGCGCTTTCGAAGGTCAGGACAAGGTCTTCCGCTTCTTCGTCGATTTCCATTTCGCTATCGCGAATAACCCGGAACGCGCCGTTCTCAACAACCGAGAAATCAGGGAAGAGTTTATCGATGAACAGCAGAACCCAGTCTTCCAGCGCCAAAAAGCGAATGGCCGGCCCGGGCAGGCGAACGTAGCGTTCGAGCTGTGACGGAATGGGGAGCAGGGCGCGGAGGTGCTCCTCAAAATCCCGATGCTCCAGCAAGATCACAAGGGAAAAACCGAAATTCGGAATGAACGGGAAAGGGTGAGCCGGGTCGACGGCAAGGGGCGTCAGGACCGGAAAGACATGCTCCATAAACTGCTGCTCGAGCCAGACAAGGTCATTTTTGGAGACTTCGTCCCGGTTCAGGACAAAGATGTCCTTGTCGCGCAGTTCTTTACGCAAACGTCCCCAGATGGCGTGCTGCTCGTGCATCACAGCCTGGGCCTGCTTCTGGATTGCTTCGATCTGTTGGGCCGGCGTCAGGCCGTCATCGCTGCTCTGCGTGACCCCGGCCTTGATCTGGCCGCGGATGCCGGCAACGCGGACCATGAAGAATTCATCCAGGTTGGCTGCGGAAATTGACAGAAACCGTAACCGCTCAAGAAGTGGATGGGCCTTGTTTTCAGCTTCCTCCAATACGCGGGTATTGAAAGCCAGCCATGAAAGTTCACGGTTCAGAAGGTGCGTTTCATCAGCTGGTACAATAACATTATCGACGGCGGATGACGCCTTATTCGACTTCGCTGCGTCAATATCGTCAGCTTGTATTGCTGTGGTATTCTCATCCATGGTCATAACCGTATAAATGCCTAATGTAATGCGATCATACCAGCCTTGGTCAGGCTCTGTCACTGAACGGAAATGTGACAGTTTTAAAACCGAATTATGCCGTTATCTGATGTTGCCTGACCTCGTACGCATGATTTAATCAGCAGTTGAGTAATCTGCCAGGCGACCGAGGTTACGGATGAATCACCCGAATAGTCAATTCAAGCCCACTGTATTGGCCATTGCGTCAATTCTCGTGCTCACCATAGCTTTGTTTGCCCAGCCGGCATCAGCGAATATCACTTTGGCGGAATACATGGCGCTCCGGGCCGAGGCGCATACAGGGAACAAGGGCGCTGAAGCCCGGTGGCGCTATTATATTATCGGGCTGATGGACGGTATTCAGGCGGTTCAGGCGCCAGCGACATCGGCCGGCAGTAAACTGCATTTCTGTATGCCTGACACACTGCCGGTGTCGCCGAAATTTCTTGATGAGTTTCTGCAAGAAGCCATCGGCCGTCTTAGTGCCAAAGGTCAGCTTAAAAAGCGGATCGGACAGCCGATGGCAGTTCTTGTTGCAGTTGAGCTTAAAGTCGCATTTCCTTGCGAGTGACCGGTTTTACAGTGTGCCGGGGTAATTGCCGCCATCAATCAGGCAGTTCTGACCGGTAATATAGCCGGCTTGCTGGGAACACAGGAACGCGCAGTATTCCCCGAATTCTGCCGGATCGCCGAGACGACCTGCTGGGATGCTTGCGGCGCGGCGCTTGGCCATTTCTTCAATTGATACGCCCTCTTTCTCGGCATGGACCTTGAAATTCGAAGTCAGTCGATCCGTATAGAACGCACCCGGCAACAGGCCGTTGATGGTCACGTTGCTGGCGACGGTCTTGCGTGCCAGTCCGGCGATGAAGCCGGTCAGGCCAGCGCGAGCGCCATTGGAAAGGCCGAGGATATCGATGGGCGCTTTGACCGAGCTTGAGGTGATGTTGACGACCCGGCCGAATTTCCGCTCGATCATACCGTCAACCGTTGCCTTGATCAGAAAGATCGGCGTCAGCATGTTCGCGTCGACGGCCTTGATCCAGGTATCGCGATCCCAGTCCCGGAAATCTCCCGGCGGCGGACCACCTGCGTTATTGATCAGAATATCGGGCGAGGGGCATGCTTTAAGCACGGCTGCTCGACCGGCATCGGATGTGATGTCGCAGGCAACTGTCTGAACCTTGCCACCGCCGATTGCGCGTAATTCGTCGGCGGTTGCGTTCAGGGTTTCCTCAGTCCGTGCGCAGATGACGACGTCGACCCCTTCGCGCACCAATGATGTGGCGCACGCCTTGCCGAGGCCTTTTGATGCCGCACAAACGATGGCTGTTTTGCCAGCGATTCCCAAATCCATTCGATCCTCCCATTGTAGAAAAAAAGTTGTGACTACTCTATGGCGTCAAAAACCCCGGTCAAGCGGGGCTTTCGGCGCGTCATTTTATTGTCACTTGAGTTTGCATGTAGTGACGCGAAAGTCGTTTTACATCAACCATGAAAGCAAAAATGTGCGTATAGCCATTGCCACCGACAGCCTGCGTACCCGCAACCGAATGGTGTGGTCCGCGTCGTCGGCACGGTCAGGGATAAACTGGTATCGCGCGGCCATGAAGTGCTGGTCATGTCGCCTGACCAGTTCAACACCATTCCGTGTCCGACGTATTCAGAAATCAGACTGGCTTTGCTGCCCTCCAGAAAGGTTTCACGCTGGCTTAAAGACGTGCAGCCTGACGCGGTTCATATCGCGACCGAAGGACCGGTCGGCAGCGCCGCCAGAGCATTCTGCATCAAGCATGGCTGGCCATTCTCGACGGCATTCCATACCAAGTTCCCGGAATATGTGAAGGCCCGGACCGGTCTGCCGCTCGACTGGCTGTATGGCGGGGCGCGGAAGTTTCATGCTGCTTCCGGAGCGGTGATGATACCTGCCCCTGCGGTCTTTCGCGAACTGGAAGGACGGGGCTTCAGTAATCTCAGGCTCTGGTCGCACGGGGTTGATACGGATGTCTTCAAGCCGATGGCGAAAGACTATCTGGATTTGCCGCGACCGATTTTCATGTTTATCGGCAGGGTGACGGTCGACAAAAATTTACCGGCTTTTCTTGACTGCAAACTTCCCGGCACCAAAGTCGTGGTCGGCAGCGGTCCGGCCCGCGAGCAACTGATGAAACGCTATCCGGAAACACCGTTCTTCATTGCCAAGGATGATGCGGAACTGGCGCGTTACTATAATGCGGCTGACGCCTTTGTGTTTCCATCGAGAACCGACACTTTCGGTCTGGTGATGCTGGAAGCGCTGGCTTGTGGCGTGCCGGTCGCGGCATTCCCGGTGACAGGTCCTCTGGATGTGATCGGTGCAGAAGGGCCTGGCGTGCTTGATGAGGATTTGGCCCAAGCGGCGATGCAGGCACTCGATATCTCGCCTGAATTCTGTCGTCGTTGGGCGCTCGGGTTTTCGTGGGATCAGGTGACAGATCAGTTTCTCGACTATCTGCAGCCGCTCACTCCAGATGCGGCAGTTGCCCTTGCGGCTGAAGAACCGCACGCGCAAGCGGCACGGTGACCCGGCGTTTGTCTTCAAGCGCTTTTTTATCTGCCATAGCGACAAATTCCTGCAGTGCTGCGAACGACCTTTCGATCCTGGGGACTACGTAATCCAGCACCGCGTGATCGATCGTGATCTGACGGTCAGCGAACAGTTTGACCAGAATGGCAGCCAAAAGCGCGTCATCGGGACCGGATATCTCAATTGAAGATGCGGTACGCAGTCTGGATGACAGATCGGCCAACTTGATTGGCCAGCGCGAAGCCGGTGATTTGGCCGTCAGCAAGAGCGCGGTGTTGTGTTCCTTGGCCTGATTGTACAGATGAAACAACGCCTCTTCGGCGACGATGTCACCTGCCAGCGCATCGGCATCTTCGATAACCACCGCCGCGGCAACCGGCAAGACCGGCGCTGCATTGTTGCGCAGGGTTTGCGAGGATATCTCGACGGCATGCACTTTTGCCATGAAGACACGGGCAAGATGCGTCTTTCCGGCACCGGTCTGCCCGGAAATCACCAAAGCCTGAGAAGGCCAATCAGGAAATCGATCGATCCAGGCGACAGCTTCGGCATTGCAGGGGGCGATGAGGAAATCGTCCTCGCCGAGTGCCGGCCTGTGTTCAAGATCGAAAGCGAGCTGTTTAGGGCTCACTTTCCCTCCTTGGGTTTGTCGTTTTTGCCATGATAGAGATCGCTTTCGAGGTATTGCTCAAGTCCGAACCGCACAAGAACACCGCTGACGGCTGCTGCGGGCAGCGCGATCAAGACCCCGGTCAAACCAAATAGCGAACCACCGGCCAGCATCGCAAAGATGATCCAGATTGGAGACAGGCCGACACGCCCGCCGACCAGTTTCGGCGTCAGGAAATAACTTTCCAGTGTCTGCCCGATCAGGAAAACGGCAGAGACCATCAGGATGGAAACCCAGTCCGTATGGAACTGGGCGACGGCAAGTCCGAACCCGATGATGAAACTGACAGCCGCACCGATATAGGGAATGATGGCCAGCACGCCTGCTGCGATGCCGATCAATAATCCAGCCTTCAGGCCGACCAGGCTTAAACCCACAGCGTAGATGATGGCCAGCACCAGGCAGACGCTGGCTTGTCCGCGAACGAAACCGGCTAGTGTTTCGTCTATTTTGCGGACCTGTTCCCTGATCGTGTCGGCGGATTGAATGGGCAGCCAGCCATCGACTTTTTTGACGATCTCATCCCAGTCCCGCAACAGATAAAATGCCACCAGCGGCGTGATCAGGATCAGGGACAGCAGGTTCAGGATGGCAAGGCCACCACTCCAGATCTTGGCGATGACCGATGAGAGTCCCTTGAAGACCGTGCCGGCGTAATCGCCTGCAGCTTCCTTCAGATTGCTGACGGTTTCCGAAGTGAAATCGGCGCGGAGTTGTTCCATCAGCGGCGTCAGCAACACCTGCATGCGGTCAATGATCACCGGGATCAATTTGATTGCGGCGGCAATCTGATCTTGCAGCAGTGGGAAAATCAGCACGATAATTCCACATGCCGTCATAAAAAATCCGAGCAGGATTAATGCTGTGGCTGCTGTGCGCGACAGGCCCATGCGCTCCAGACGGTCGGCTGCCGGGTCAAAGAAATAGGCAATGGTGATGCCGACGACAAACGGCAGCAGCACATCGCTCAGCAGGTGTAGTAACAATCCTGCTGCAATCAGTGCTACCAGCCAGATCAGAACGCGTTTTTCACGACTCACGGTTCTTCCTCACGTTGATCACTTTTGGATGCATGCTCGAATACATGCGCTCGATGGGTCCAGATGTATACATATGCAGCGCCGGATACCAGTGTCGTCAGCAATACCGCAAAACTGAGCAAGGTTACGATGGCCTCTTGATGCAAGGCAAATGCCGCAGGTGCCAAGACGGACAGGATCAGCAGTAACTGCACGACCGTATTCAGTTTGCTGATTTTCAGGGGTTCCATATTCAGATCACCCGTCAACTTGTCGAACAGCAGGGCACCGCCGACAATCAAGGCATCACGCGAGACGACGGTGATGACGAGCCATGCCGGCAACAGCCCTTTGCTGCCCAGCACGATATAGGCAACAACCAGCAAAGTCTTGTCGGCGAGCGGGTCCAGATAAGAACCGAGATTGGTCTGCATATTGAATTTTTTGGCAATAATGCCATCAACGGCATCACTGATCGCTGCCGCAAGGAACAACCAGAATGCCGCCCCGATCATATCCAGAAGGACAAGCCAGACGAAAATCGGGACCGACAACAAGCGGGTCAGCGTGATGGCGTTGGCAATATTCATCGGTTTTTACGGGGCGGCAGATCAGGTCTTTGGCGGTTGAAAAACACCGATCGGCATGATGATCCACTCGCCGCTTTCCTGCAGCATGGATAGGTTGGCCTGCTCGAGGGCTGTCGACAACTGGTCGGCTTCGCCGACATAGTGGACATTGACGCGAACCTGCTCGCGCGACATCAAAACGATTTCCGATTGCCGGATAATGCCGACCTTGGCCAGTTGACTTCGGATCGCCAGCCAGTCTTTCAATCCCGTAATTGGTACAGTGACGGCCAGTATGCCGGTGCCGGATTGCGAAATCAGGTTGCGCTTCTTCCACAGGTTTTCGATGCGTCGGACCGTTGCCTCGGTCACCCGCTTCATCATGACATCAAGGGATTCCTGCTCGGTCTGGACGTAGGATCTGGATTTGGCTTCAATCGGAATCGGTTCACCCGGACGTGACAGGGTCACTGTTGCCATTTGCCGGCCCGTTGCGGTGTCGATGGTCAGATTGTTGTGCGCAACGATGGCGCCGACGGCTGAATAGCGCTCGGCAATGACGCCCAGACGATTGACGTCGACAGCCAACGCTTCGGCAACGCCGACGGTGGAAATATCCGTCAAATCGCCGATCGGCACGATCAGAGGTACCAGCCCGGTCGGCATATCGCGGGTGCTCCAGGACTGGCGCCATGGATTAGGTTCGTCCCAAAGGACCAGATTGGCCCCGACCTCGTAGACGGGCAGCACGACCATCGGTTTGGAAGGTGTTTCCGCGAAGGGCACGTTATAGGACCGCAACAGGTTGCGGATGGCGTCCGGCTTGAAGCGATAATCAAGTCTGGCAATGTAGCGGACGCTCGACGCTTTTTCGCGGGCAACGGAATAATCTCGCACATAGGAGGCGATGTCGTTGTTGGATAATTCTGGGATTCGTTCGTCGTCCTCGCTGAGCGTCAACCGGGCGATCAATGCGTAAAATGCGCGCCTTTCAGCCTGAGCCAGTGCCTGCTGACGGGCGTCAGAAGCGGTCTGTGCCTTGACGTCGACGCCGATATTCTTGACCTCAAAGGCGTCTGCCAGGGCATTTTGCGCTGGTAAGCACAGGGTGACGGCGATAAACAGCGCACCCAGTGAGCGCGAAGGGGAGAACAGGGCCGGTATTGATGCTGGTCGCATGGGGTTTAATCTCTCTGACCGATAGGGCCGCTTCGGCCCCGATGTGACTTGTTGTCTAAGGGGCCTGCGCGTAATTTAGCATACCAGCGCCAAGGAGAAAGACCATTACCAAGCCGACGGACACATCGACTGAAAAAACAGCTTCAGGACTGAGCTACAAGGACGCCGGCGTTGATATTGACGCCGGTAATGAGCTTGTCAGGCGGATTGGCCCGATTGCCGCCAAGACGGCGCGCACCGGTGTGGTCTCTGATCTCGGCGGATTCGGTGCCTTATTCGACGTCGCCAAGGCCGGTTACAAGGATCCGATTCTGGTTTCCGGTACGGATGGCGTTGGCACCAAGCTTATTTTAGCGATTGAAAGCGGTCATCACGATACGGTCGGCATTGATCTGGTTGCCATGTGTGCCAACGATCTGGTGGTGCAGGGCGCTGAGCCACTGTTTTTTCTGGATTATTTCGCATCGGGTAAACTTGACGTCGGGGTTGCCGCGGCGGTTGTCGGCGGTATTGCCGAAGGGTGCCTGCAGGCCGGCGCTGCCCTGATCGGTGGCGAAACTGCTGAAATGCCGGGGATGTACGGTGCGGGCCATTATGACTTGGCGGGTTTCTGCGTTGGCGCCGTTGAGCGGGAGGATATCCTGCCAAGGACCGATATCGAGGCCGGTGACGTTATTCTGGGCCTGATGTCGAGCGGGGTGCACTCCAACGGGTTTTCACTGGTTCGCAAGGTCGTCGCTCGGGCCGGACTCGACTGGCATGCGCCGTCCCCGTTTGCCGTGGGCAAGTCCGTCGCCGAAGGTTTTCTGACACCGACCCGCATGTATGTGAAGCCGTGCCTGGCCGCGATCAAGGCCGGTGGTGTCAAGGCGCTGGCACATATCACCGGGGGCGGGCTCGTGGAAAACCTGCCGCGCGTACTGCCGAAGGGGATGGGGGCAACCATAGATGCTGCCGCGTGGCCCGGTCTGCCGGTCTTCGCGTGGCTTAAAAAAGCCGGAAATATTGAAAATGATGAGATGTTCCGCGCCTTTAATGCCGGGATCGGCATGGTTGTGGTCACCGCACCGAAAGATGCCGAGACTGTGGCGGAGGCGCTTCGTGCTGCCGGCGAAGAGGTGCACGTCATCGGCAAGATCACGGCCTCTGATGCCACGGAGCAGGTTATTGTAGAAAACGGGAATGCCTTATGGCGCGGATGAAGATCGCCATTCTGGTGTCCGGTCGTGGATCGAACATGCAGGCGATTCTCGATGCTGCTGCGAAAAAGGACTACCCGGCCGAAGTTGCCGTTGTCATTTCCAACATCAAAGATGCACCGGCGCTTGATCGGGCACACGCGGCGGGAGTCAAAACCGTTACGGTTCCGCATAGCGACTTTGCCGACCGTGAAAGCTTTGATCGGCGTGTAACCGAAGAGATCAAGGCTGCTGGCTGTGAGCTGGTTGTGCTGGCCGGGTTCATGCGCCTGTTGAGCGAGGAATTCTGTGAAACATGGCGTGACCGTCTGATCAACATCCATCCCTCGCTGTTGCCGTCGTTCAAGGGGCTTGATGTGCATGAACGCATGATAGCTTCGGGGGTCCGGTTTGGCGGCTGCACGGTGCATTATGTGCGCTTTGAGATGGATACCGGCCCGATCATCGCCCAAGCGGCCGTGCCGGTGCATCCGGGCGATGACTCGGATAAACTGGCGGCACGGATTCTCGAGCAGGAACACATCATCTATCCACTCGCAGTAAAGTGGATCGCCGAAGGTCGGGTCAGGATCTCTGGCGAGACAACGCGGGTCACTGGTGCCAAGTCGCCCGATGGTGCACTGATTAATTTCCAGATGTGACAGCAAAAACCCCGCTCAAAGAGCGGGGTTTTTTAATACCGTGTCAGGGCCTTTGCAGATCGTGCGCAGGCCGTGTCAGGCCTCTCAGCCAACGATTTCGGTTGCCGAGAAGAAGAAAGAAATTTCGATCGCGGCATTTTCTGCCGAATCGGAGCCATGAACCGAGTTGGCTTCGACGTTCTCAGCGAAATCCTTGCGAATCGTGCCTTCATCCGCGTTTGCAGGATTCGTGGCGCCCATGATTTCGCGGTTCTTGGCTATGGCGTTTTCGCCTTCCAGAATCTGCGGAACGACCGGACCGGACGTCATGAAGTCGCAGAGGTCGCTGAAGAAAGAACGCTCTTTGTGCACGGCGTAAAACGCTTCGGCTTGTGCGCGGGTCAGCTGGATGCGCTTCTGCGCGATAATGCGTAATCCGTTTTCTTCAAAACGGGCGTTGATCTTACCCGTCAGGTTGCGGCGGGTGGCGTCTGGTTTAATGATCGAGAGTGTCCGCTCTACGGCCATGTCTCGCTCCTAATGTTGTTTCGGTTAAAGGTACAAACAAATCACCGATCAAAATCGGCCTGCTCAAAAAGAAAGCCCCTCAAGCAGGAGCGGGCGGGTTATAACGGTCTGCAGACGGGGTGGCAACCCCATAAAAATGAATTCAACCCTAGCTCGACATGAGGCATTCAATGATTATCGATCATCGTACGTATATCATCGCTCACGGCCGCAATAAGGAATATCTGGCACTCTTCGAAGCCGAGGCATTGCCCGTACAAATGAAGCATATCGGTAATCTGATCGCTTATTTTACGACAGCAATCGGCCCGGTCAACGAAGTCGTACACATTTGGGGGTATGAGGATTTCGCCGATATGGAACGTCGCCGTAACGCGCGCGATGCAGATCCGGCGTGGGCGGAATACAAACGGAAATCAGCAGGTATGCTGGTCGATCAGCGTAACAAGATTCTCACGCCGACGAGCTTTTCCCCAATCAAGTAACTGATTCACCCTCTGAGACGTGCCATGTCGTCGCCGTAACCAGCAGCGTCGATACGGACGTCGATGAGTTTCAGTCCGGGTTTCCTGAGGGCAGCCCTGAGTTGTTCCGGATTATCGGCCCGTTCTCCATGCCAGCCATAGGCTCTGGCGATGGCGGCAAAATCATGTTCCGGGTAGCGAACGCCGAGGCTCTTTCTCTGCTGGCGCTGTTGCTTGATATCGATCAGCGAGAGCGCACTGTCGTTCATGACGCAGATGGTCAAGTCCAGGCCCAACTCTCGGGCCGTTGCCAATTCGCCGATGCACATGGACATGCCGCCGTCCCCCGTCACGGCAAGGACGGGTGTGTCCTTGTCAGCTAACGCAGAGGCAATGGCAGCAGGCAGGGCATACCCCATGGTCGACAACCCATTGGATTTCAGGATGCCGTACGGTCGGGTTGCAGGCCATCGGCCAATTGTCGCAAACATATGCGCACCGGCATCAACTGTTATCCTTGTGCCGTGATCAAGTTCTTCGGTAAGGATGTCGACGGCGGCGGCGGTATTGAAACCGCCGTGTTGCGGCTTGTAGATGCCATGGATGACAGCCTTGAGCTGATCAAGGGCCATCGCCGGCCAAGATTTGCTGACGATCTGCGCTGTCAATTGTTCGAGCAGGCCGTCAAGCGGTCCAGTCAGTTTGAGATCAAGCGGCACACGCGGATTTTCTGGTGCCCCCTCGTTCAGCAGCAGAACCGGCGGGCAAACTTCGGGCCATGCGCCCGGAATGAATTCAATGGGATCAAAACCGACGCCGATGATCAGATCAGCCATAGCCAAAATCGGCATTTCGCCGGCGGCACCGGTAATGGTGCCGACGAATCCCGAGGCTTCGGCGGAAACCACACCGCCCGCCTTGTAGGTCGTCAGGATGGCGGCGCCTAGCTTTTCGGCGAAGGCTCGCGTTTTATCCGCATGCCGGCGTGCTTCAAGCCCGACGATGATGATTGGCCGTTCGCTGCCGGCAATCATGCTGCGCGCAGTATTGATATCAGCAACTGCAGGCATCGGCTGGTGTGAGCGTTCACCTGGTTGATAACGGCTCGCTAGTGATGCAGCGTCACCGGCGGTCATTTCCACCATGACAGGGCCTTCCGGCGCTGTGATCGACGTCGCCAACAGTCGGTCGAGGTCCGCTGCGCCTTTTTCTGCCTGCAGATGGGCCGTGCCTCGGGTTATGGGGGCGAACAACGCTTGTTGATCAAAATGCTGATGCAGGCTGGACGCCGGGCCATCGATAAACAGCACCATCTGGGAGCGTTCCAGACTGGCATAGGCGACGCCGTTGGTGGCACTCGATGCGCCAGGGCCGACGCCGACCAGTACTGCGCCGGGTGCGCCCGTCAACTCGCCGGTGACGGCGGCCATGATCGTTGCCGCCGCTTCCGTGCGGGTCAGGATAAATGGAATATCCACTTTGGCTGCGGCGTCGATCAGATCAAGGCTGGAGCCGCCGCCCGGAATGCCGAATATCCGTTCAACCTTGTACGCCGCCAGCACCGCGGCAATTTCGTCTGCCAGTGTCGCCATCAGATGTTTCCGAATTTTTTCATAGCCTCGGAAAACCGCATGCCGCCCCGAATGGCATCGGCGGCTTTATTGTCTTCGCGGGTAAAAGCTTCGGCCAGTTCGATGACCTTGCCGACAGAAGCGGCCGGTATGGATAAAATGCCGGTGTCATCGGCAACGATCCAGTCGCCGGGATGGATGGTGACGTCGTCAACGACAATGGTTGTGCCGATGTCGGCAATTTTCAGGCGGCAGCGGCCGGTGGTCGGGATCAGGTGTCGGGTAAAAACTGAAAAACCGGCGTCGACCGTTTCGTCGGCATCGCGCGCGCCGCCATCGATGGCAATCCCGGCAATGCCTTTGACGCTGGCTGCCAGCGACGCCATCCCACCCCATGTTGAATAAGGTACGCCGTTGGCCGCGACGACGATGACGTCACCCGCCTCGGCGGCATCAATCATGGCACCGACGCGAAAGTCTTCGGATTCAAAGGTGCCGAACGGGCCGCTTTCCTCGCGGACGGTCACCGCAGGGCCGGCAAAACGCATACCTGGCCGAACCGGCTTCAGATTGATCATCGTGCAGTTCATGCAGCCGACGCGGTCCAGTGCATTGGCGATGGTCGATGTCGCGAGCATTTTCAGCCTGTCGGCGTAGCCAGCACTATCACTTGTTCATTTCCGGATCCTTGTTGAAATTTCTGCACACGAATACTAGCGACCATGCGCCTGTCGACAAGCACCGTTCTTTTACTGTCAGCATTGAGCTGAATGGCTGCTAGCCATGCACATTAAACATGGCGGATGTTGGTCCGGGCAGAGTAGGCTCAGCCCGTCGAGGGGGGAACCATGCGTCGAACATATGTGCCGCTATGGCTCGAAGCTGCATCAAAACCGCGCGCCGGCGCGTTTATCGCACTGTTTTCGATCGAAGCATGGTCGAGGACGATACTGATAACGCTCATCCCGCTTCAAGCGCTCAAGCTGCTCGGCGATGCCCAGAGCGTCAGTCTTGTCTATTTCATCGTATCAATTTGCGGCCTGCTCTCAACGATGGTGATCCCGGTTGTGGTTCACAAAATAAGGCGGCGGTGGGCGTTTACGCTGGGTGGCACTTTATTGCTGTCAGCCCTCGCAGGGTATGCCACAGCAGACCCCTGGCTGTTCCCGATTGCTCTCGGCTGTCAGGTTGTGGCGACCACCTTCCTCGAAATTGTCATGAACCTGTTTGTGCTTGATCACGTGCCCCGTACAGAGATCGCAAAGTTTGAACCCAAGCGCCTGCTGTCTGTTGCTGCCCCCTTTACCTTCGGGCCGTTTTTGGGCGTGTGGTTGGCTGAAAATACTTCGTTACAGCTGACCTGCCTGATCGTTGCAGGCATCATCATATTGCTGCTGAGTTTTTTCTGGTTTTTACGATTAACCGAAAACCCGGCCGTGACGATGCCTTTGAAAACACCACCCAATCCGCTCAGATATCTGCCCAGATTTTTTATCCAACCCCGTCTCAGGCTCGCCTGGGTATTGGCAATCGGCCGGTCCGCCTGGTGGGTGATGTTCTTCGTTTATGCCCCGATCTACCTGACAAGTGCCGGATATCCGGCAGAAACGGCCGGATTGATCGTTTCTCTCGGATCCGTGTCGTTATTTTTAACCATCATCTGGGGAGCGTTCGGTAGAAGGTATGGCATGCGGTTGTTGCTGATCATTGGCTATGCCATCGCAGGGGTGGTCACGATTTCAATTATTTTTGCCGAAGACTGGCCGACGTTGGTGGTTGCGTTGATCGTGCTGTCCGCTTTTGCTGCAGCGATAGTTGACGGTGCCGGGAACATTCCGTTCCTGCGATCCGTTCATTCATATGAGCGTGCAGAGATGACGTCCGTCTTCGTGACCTATCGCCACACGGCACAGATAATCACGCCGGGCGTGTTCTCGGTCATCCTGAGCGCATTTGCATTACCGGCGGTCTTTGTCGCCGGAGGGTTATGCATGCTGAGCATGTCCTGGCTGTCGCGTTATCTGCCGAAGAAACTCTGAATCAGGGTTTCGGATAGCGTCGTCTGGACCAGCGGAAATATACGATCATGTAGACGAGCGCGAAGCAGAACCAGATCACACCCCACCACAAGACGATCAATGCCGTCGCCATGACAACAAGCCATGTTGCCACGATTGGCAGCGCCAGCCAGCCGATGAAGGCGAGCCAGCGGATAGCATGTGGCGGGCCGACGTTTTCCTTGCGTTCAATCTCGATCATAAGCATCCCCATCGTATGCTTGTTGAAATTGAATACGGTCCGTGCACGGTGTAGTCTTTGGGCACGCTGAATGCCACATCGAACCGGGGGCCGTTATTGATGCCGCAAAATGTTATCGGAACCGTCTTCAAGATTTTACTGGCCTCGCTTGTGCTCGGCTTCATCCTGAAATTTCTGGAAATCAATCCCAAGGATCTGCTCCTGAATTTCGGTGAAACCTTTCGGTCTGCTGCCATGGGCCGGTGATTTCGTCGCCGGCAGTGTTGAATATGTGCTGATCGGCGCTGTCATTGTCGTGCCGGTCTGGCTTATCGTTTTCCTGGTCGGCAAACTGAAAGGCAGATAACCGGCGATTACTCGCCGGCCATCTGTTTATTCACAGCACCTTCGCCGGTGAACGCCGGTGCCACAGATCTGGCGACACTTTCATCCAACGCTTCAAAATCGTGATAGCCGATGACTTCATAGCTTTCGGCACGGGTCATCATCCGGTCTTCGAAAGCGGCGGTGCCGTCGTTCTGGCGGATGTGGCGATAAAGATCGCGCATGGCGTATCCCGAGACACGCATCGACGTCGCAGGCCAGATGACAATCTGATATCCGAAGTCCTGAAACTGCTGGCCGGTATAATGCGGTGTGCGGCCGAATTCGGTCATGTTGGCCATCTTGTAGCCGGTTGTTTCCTGAGCGAAACGGCGGAATTCCTCTTCCGTTGCCAATCCGTCCGGGAATACAACATCGGCACCGGCGGCCTTGTAGGCATTGGCGCGGCTGATGGCGGCATCAAGACCTTCAACACCGGCAGCATCGGTGCGGGCGATAATGACCAGATCACGGGCGGCTTTCTTGGCCGCCGCAATTTTTGCCGCCGCTTCTTCAACAGGGATCAGGCGTTTGTCGTTCAGATGGCCGCATTTCTTGGGCAGCAACTGATCTTCGATATGGACCGCAGCAGCGCCGGCCTGTTCAAGCTCGCGTACCGTGCGCATGGCATTCAGAGTGCCGCCGTAACCGACGTCGCCGTCGACGATCAGCGGCAGGTCGGTAGCCCGTGCGACCATGCGGGTTATGAAGCAAAGCTCGTCCAGCATCATGACGCCAAGATCGGGCAGGCCCAGACTGGTGGTGACGGCGCCGCCAGAAATATACAGCGTCTCGAACCCTTCGCGCATGGCGATACGGGCTGCAAACGGATTGTGTGTGCCGGGCACGCGGAGAATCTCGTCACGGGCGAGTAATTCACGTAGCCGGACACCGGCTGGTTTGTCGTTACGGGTCGGACCTTCGAGCCATGTCATCTGTTTTCTCCATCCATTCCTAGCAGCGGTCTATGATATATAGCGATTGCTTTGATCGCAGGCAAAGCACGGAATTGGAAACCAGACATGGATCACTGTTTTATCGGTCTGGCAACGTCCAGTCGTTGGGTGGCGGCTTTCCGTTACAGAACTTGAGCGCCAGTCCGATGGCAACGCCAACTCCGATCGCAACGGACAAATCAACCAGAACAGTCAAAGCCATGGTAATCAGCAACAGCACCCGGTCCGAAACCGGTTCTGCCATATATCCTGCCCACTTGTGCGGCTCGCTCATGCGCCAGGCCGTCAGCATGAGCAATGCTGCCATCGCCGGCATCGCCAGATACCCGGCCAGCGGTGCCGCGATCATCATGACGATCAGAATAACAATGGCGTGGACAATACCCGCGACCGGGGTCTTGCCACCGGCGCTGACGTTGGTTGCCGTTCTGGCAATCGCACCGGTTGCGGGCAGACCGCCGAACAGTGATGAGGCAACGTTGGCAACGCCTTGCGCCAGAAGCTCGGCATTGGGACGGTGATGGCCCTGAATCATGCGGTCGGCGACCATTGCCGAGAGCAGGGATTCGACCCCGGCAAGAAAGGCGATGACAAGGGCTGGGGGAGCAGTTCCACCAACCTGCCGAACGAAAGGTCGGGCAGGGATGGGATCGGCAGCGTTCCCGGCAATTCGCCAAAGCGTGAAGCTATGGTGTCGACCTGCAGGTCAGAAAAAACAACGATCGCAGAGCCGATGCCGACGGCAAATATCAGTCCCGGAAAACGCGGCAGCCATTTACGCAAGTAGACGATAAGGATCAGTGTGGCGACGGCAACGCCGGTCGCTGCCAGATTGAAAGTATCCATAGCCTTCCAGAGAACCGGTATCTTGGCGATGATATCGGCTGGAACCTTGTCGATGGACAAGCCCAGGAAATCCTTGATCTGACTGGTCGCAATAATAATGCCGATGCCGATGGTGAATCCGTTAACGACGGATTCAGGCACAAAGGCAATCAGCCTGCCGATTCTGAAATATCCTGCGATCAGCAGGATGATACCGGCCATGAACGTTGCGACGACAAGGCCGTCGTAGCCGTGTTCGGCAATGACGCTGAAGACGACAACGATAAAGGCCCCGGTCGGGCCGCCGATCTGGACCCGGCTGCCGCCCAGAAACGAGACAAAGAACCCGCCAACGATCGCCGTCACCAGACCTTTGGCAGGGTCAGCGCCGGATGCAATGGCGATGGCGATACTGAGGGGGATTGCAACCATTGCGACGGTTACGCCGGCCACAGCATCAGCACCGAACTGCGGCCAGCTGTACGTCTGGAGCGTTGTCACGATTTTCGGTATGCGCATGTATTAAACACAAGAAAATATTGTGAAACTTATCGTTAATCGCTCATTTTTACGTGCAAGTCACGAAAATAATCTGTGTCGACCGTTCTCGGCGTTTTCGACAATCAGGGGGGCAGGCTCGAACATCCAGCCGTGCCTGTCATGCAGACGCCGGAGAGTGGAAAGGACAGTATCGAGACCGATTTCATGCGCGGTGTGCATCGGGCCGGTTTTAGCTTCAGGGAAGCCATAGCCGAAACGCCAGATCAGATCGATATCCGCAGCACTTGATACCATGCCCATGCCGAGCAGACGTGCGCCTTCATTGATCAATGCAAAAAGGCAACGCTCACGGATTTCGTCAGCTGAGATGTTGCGGCGCTCAATGCCGAGGTCTGCGGATGTCTGCTCGATCAGGGCATTTGCATCCGGGTTGGGAAGACGCTCACCGTTTTCATAAAGATACCATCCTCGCCCTGTCTTGCGACCGAACCATCCGTTTTCACACACTCGATCCGCAATCACCGGATAGGGCGCGTTCAAATCAATAAAGCCACTGGCAATCTGGCCCTTGCGGACCTGCCAGGCGACATCCTGACCGGAAATATCACCGACCGCGAGGCAGCCGAGCGGGAAGCCGAATGCCTGCATGGCCTGATCAACATCCTCGGGCAACGCCCCCTCCTGCAGAAGGAAATAGGCCTGCCAGGTGTATCGGTGATACATGCGATTGGCGACAAACCCGGGGCCGTTCCCGACGGTTACGCCGACTTTGCCGATCCGATCCGAAAGCGCCATCATGGCGGCAATCGTTTCCGGCGATGTGGCAGCCCCTCTGACAATCTCGAGCAATTTCATGACCTGTGCAGGGGCAAAGAAATGAGCGCCTGCAATCTTGTCGGGTCTCGATGTCGCGGCGGCGATTTCATCGATATTCAGGCTTGAGGTATTTGTGGCAAGGATGGTGTCTTTTCTGCAGTGCGTATCCAACTTTGCAAAAATCGCTTTCTTCACCTGCATGTCTTCAAGTGCAACCTCGATCACCAGATCAACATCATCAAGCGCCGCATAATCGGTCGCACCACTGATGCATGAAAGCTCAGCAGTCATCTGTTCATCGGTCATGCGACCGCGTTTGACCCGGTCTTCAAGCCCGATACGGATGGAGTCCAATCCCGCATCCAGCCTTGATTCCTCAACCTCGATGGCGATCACCTCAATGCCGGCCCGGGCCAGCACCAGGGCGATTCCCTGGCCCATGGTGCCAAGACCGATAACCCCAGCCTTGCTGATTGAATACGATGAATTGCTGCCAGTATCTGCAGCTTTTTGATATTCGCGCTTGAATGAAACGACCTCGGGCATAATCTCTCCTGTAAGGAACGCGGCTATTGGTTTCACAATGGCCGACGAATATTGGAAGGTCTAGGCCCGCATCAATGCGGGTTTTGAATAATTTAGGGGAGCGAAATGACACTCAAGCTGGCAATTCTCGACGATTATCAGAATGCGGCTCTTGGCTCGGCCGACTGGTCGGTGCTGAAAGACGTCGACATCACCGTCTTCGATAAGCATCTGGGATGGGATGAGGACGTGATCGCCAAGGCGCTGGCTCCCTTCGACGTGCTCGTCTGCATGCGCGAACGGACGCGGTTCCCGGCGTCGCAGATTGACAAGCTGCCCAATCTCAAGTTTCTCGTCACCACCGGCATGCGCAACCTGGCCATCGATATGGATCATGCCAGAAGCAAAGGGATAAAAATTTCCGGCACCGACATGCTGCCATACCCCGCAGCAGAACATGCCGTCGCCATGATCACGGATCTGTACAAGAAAATATCCAAGGAAAGCCGCGTCATGCGGGATGGCGGCTGGCAGGGCTATGTGTCGGAAAGTCTGAATGGGAAAACGCTGGGCGTGCTCGGCCTTGGCAAACTCGGCGCCCGAGTTGCCAAGTTTGGTCTGGCGATGGAAATGGATGTGATTGCCTGGAGCCAGAACCTGACCGCCGAACGCTGCGCCGAGGTGGGTGTGCGTCTTGTTGACCGGGATACATTCTTCAAAACATCCGATGTGATCTCGATCCATCTGATATTGAGCGAGCGGACCACCGGGCTCGTCGGCGCTAAGGAATTCAAACAGATGAAATCCGACAGTTATCTGGTCAACACATCGCGCGGTCCCATTGTTGATGAAGCGGCACTGATCAATGCCCTGAAGAACAATGCAATTGCCGGTGCCGGGATTGATGTTTTCGATGTTGAACCGCTGCCCACGGATCATCCGTTACGCGGGCTGGATAATGCGGTGCTGACCGGACATACCGGATACGTGGTCAAAGAATTGTACGACGTCGTCTATGGGCAATCCGTCGACAACGTCAAAACCTGGATGGAGGGCACGCCGGTTCGGGTGCTGAACGATCAATGAGCAACGATCCAATCCTCGTCGAACGTACCGGTGATATTGCCGTCATCACGCTCAACAATCCGGCCAAGCGCAATGCCCTGACTCTGGCGGCATGGCATTGGTTGACGGAAGCGGTCAGCGCACTGGATGCGGATGAGACAATCCGCTGCATCGTCTATCGGGGCGCCGGTGACAAGGCTTTCGCTGCCGGTGCCGACATCTCGGAATTTCCGAAATCCCGCAGTACTGCAGAGCAGGCATATGTTTATGGTGAAGCCACCGACAAAGCGCTGGAGAAGATACTGGCCTGCCGTCATCCCTCAATCGCCATGATCCGCGGTGCCTGCACCGGGGGTGGGCTCGAGATCGCAGCCTGTTGCGACATGCGGATCGCATCCGAGACTGCCCGCTTCGGTGTGCCGATAAAGCGCATCGGTCATGCTTTCGCGCCCTCGGAAATGAAACCGCTGCTGGATCTCGTCGGTAAGGCGCTGGTACTTGAATTTCTTCTGGAAGGGCAGGTTATCGATGCCGCAGAAGCATTGCGGCATCGTCTCGTCAACCGGGTCGTGAGCGAGGCTGCGTTGGAAAAGGAAGTCATGGAAACCGCTGAGCGGATCGCTTCCGGTGCACCATTGGCGGCGCGCATGACCAAGAAAGTCCTGAACCGATTGCTGGATGATCCGGCACCGATTTCTGAAGCCGAAACACGCGAGGCCTATGCGCCCTGCGACAGCGAGGATTACAGGGAAGGTTATCAGGCGTTTCTCGAAAAACGCCCGCCGGTGTTCAAGGGGCGGTAACGGGTTTTGGTTGCGCGGCGGTATTGAACGTCGCGGACCAGATCGCCTGACTGCTTAAGGTAGCTTCCTCGATCAAGGAACGATACGTCGGCCAGGGCGGAGTGAGTGTGCCGTCGACATCCGGGCCGTCGAGGTTGAATGTCGCTTCGAATTTTTTTGCGATGTGACGCATTTTGACGTTATCGCGCAGGCAGTACAAATGCGCGGTCGTGATGAATCGATTGCGGGCGAGATCCAGAGACTTGCCCAGCAATGCCGTGCCGATCCCCTGATCCTGGAATGGTTTCTCAACGGTGATGGCCAACTCGGCTTCGTATTTGTAGCTTGCCGGCATCAGCACCAGATCAGCAATGCCGCACAATTGGCCATCGATAAATCCGCCAAGCACCGTGGTTCTCGACCAGTCTAATCCAGCGCAATAAAGATGAATGGCCTCATCTTTGAGAGTGCCGCAAAACCGCATTTTACGATCTTCCGGTGCCAGACGAATGAGATGCGCCTCGATGAGGTGCGTCTCGCTGGGCCAGACGATTCTGTAAAGTGGTTGTTGAATATTGAGGGATGACATTGGGCGTACCAATTCAAAAGTTAAAAAACGAATCTCCCCCACGCTGTATATATAGCATGTTTATGCTGCATTGCACTATGCATAAGATATTAAATATAAATGAATATCGATAATTATGCTGCGTTGCGGGATAATTTTTTGAACGGGATGCGCGTGCGATTAGGCGTTGCCAAGATGAATTAGTTTATTCAACGTGCACGCTTTACGTCTTCCGGAGATACCGGATCGGCCTAAAAACAGACGTCCGTATGCATTATCAAATCAGAAAATCTGGAGAACCAACATGACCGCCGCTGCCAAATTGCAAGCCTTGCTCAACAAGCCGGAAATCATTTCTGCGCCGGGTGTCTTTGACGCTATTTCAACGCGTCTTTCCGAGCAGGCCGGTTTTAGCGCTGCCTTCATGAGCGGGTTCATGGTTTCAGCTGTACGTATCGGCATGCCCGATACTGGCCTGATCAGTTATGCGGAAATGGTCGATCAGGGCCGCAATCTTTGTAATGCGGTTGATATTCCGGTCATCGGCGATGGCGATACGGGGTTCGGCAATCCGATCAACGTGAAACGCACCGTGCAGGGATACGCTCAGGCCGGGTTTGCTTGCGTTATGATTGAAGACCAGGTGTCGCCGAAACGCTGCGGTCACACGCTGGGCAAGCGGGTGGTGCCGTTTGCCGAGGCGAAGCAGCATCTGCAGGCAGCCGTTGATGCCCGCCAGGAAGTGCGGGACCGTGGCGGCGATATTCTGATCATGGCCAGAACCGATGCCAATGCCACGGATGGTATGGACGAGGCGATCCGTCGTTGTGAGATGTTCAGGGAAGTCGGTGTCGATATCACCTTCCTTGAAGCACCGAAGAACGAAGACGAAATGCGCCGTTATTGCGCCGAAGTCGATGGCCCGAAGATGGCCAACATGGTCGAGCAGGGAGCGACGCCGTATCTGTCACCGAAAGAGCTCGAGGAAATCGGCTACAAGATCGCAATCTATCCCGCAGCACTGCTGATGAGCGCCATCAAGTCGATGCAGGAAACACTGCAGATGATCAAGTCTGGCAAGCAGGACCTGTCGAACCGGATTACGTTCCAGGAGTTACAGGCCATCGTCGGCTTCCCGGAATACTACGATGCGGAAAAGCAATACGCGGCGAAGTAACGCGCTCAAGCAGCACTGACCCAGTTGCCGACGAATTCCGGCAGCATATCGGCAACCGCACGGGCAGCCGGCGACGGGTTGTGCCCGCGTGCCATCAGAATGCCCATGCGCCTGACCATGCCGGGCTCGTCAAGAGGGATGACGGCGTAAGAACCGTCACGGGCCGGCGGCACGGCGGTTTCTGGCAGCACGGCAATCCCGAGCCCAGCATCGGCCATGCTGATCAGCGTCTGGTGGTGAAGCATTTCGTATTTGGGTTCCAGCACGCGCCCGTTCTTTTCAAAATGCCTTTCCAGAAGATCACGGGTTGCCGATCGTCTCGGCATGGCGAGGATAGGGACGTCCATGATGTCGGCAAAGGTCAGTGATTTTCTTTTTGCCAGCGGGGCATCGCCGCTCATGACGGCGACAAAACTGTCTGATAGCAGATGCGTGAAAACGATGTCCTTGTCGTCCCGGTCCAGGGGACCAATGCCGAAATCCACAGTGTCTGTCCGCAAGGCCTCGATGATCTCGCTGCCATAGGCTTCGCGCACCTGAATGAAAATTTCCGGATGCCGCAATTGAAACGCTGCCAGTGCCGGCGGCAGGATTGACGATGCGAAGCTTGGTGCGCAGGCGACGAGTACGCGCCCGCGTGTCATCGCTGCCTCATCGCGAAAGGCGCGAATTGTATCTTCAAGTCCCGTAACGGTCCTGCTGGCACGGTCCAGCAGTTCGGTGCCGGCATCGGTCAATCGTACGGAGCGGGTGGTGCGATGAAAAAGAGGGACGCCGAGCGTAGATTCGAGCTGCTGCACATGCGCGGTGACCGCCGATTGCGAGAGATTGAGGCGCTCCGAAGCGCGGCGGAATCCGCGGGCTTCGGCGACGGCCATAAATGTCTCCAGCTGCTTTAAGGTAATCGGGAGCATGATGCCTCACTATTGATCTTATTATCAGAAATATAGTGCATATATTTCTATTTGTTCAATTGAATGTTGTGTGATGGAATGATTACCAAGAGCCGGTGTATCCGGTGAAAATCTTATTATTGGGAGCCATCCGATGACCGGAATTAGCCGCCGTCTTGCGGAGTTTGCCGTCAATCTCGCATATGAAGACCTGCCTGCCGACGTGGTCGAGCGGACCAAGCTTTTGATCCTGGATACAGCAGGGATCATGGTGCGGGCCCGCAACGATTCAGAATCGACACCGTCGATGGTCCGGGCGATTGGAGTGCTCGGTCTCGCTTCCGGTGAATGTGCGGTACCGGGTGATAGCAATACCTATGCCCCATCGGCAGCGGCGCTATTGGGTGGTACGCTGGCGCACTCCCTCGATTTTGATGATACCCATGCCGAAGCGTCGCTGCATTCATCGGCGCCGATCGTACCGGCGGCGCTGGCTGCTGCTGAAATGATGGGGGCGTCGGGCAAGGACATGATCGTCGCCTGCGTCGCCGGCTATGAAATTCAAATCCGACTGGCCCTGGCGTTGGGGCCGTCCGATCACTACGACCGGGGCTATCATCCGACGGCAACCTGCGGCATTTTTGGTGCCGTTGCGGCGGCCGGTAAATTGCTCGGCATGGACGCTGATCAGATCGAAAGCGCTTTCGGGATCGCGCTCAGCCAGTCGGCGGGCTCGATGCAGTTCCTGGCCGACGGTGCCTGGTCCAAGCGTTCCCATGTCGGTCAGGCGGCGCAGAACGGTTTGATGTGTGCCGTCCTGGCCCGTGAAGGCTTCAAGGGTCCGAAAGAAGCGTTTGAAGGCAAATGGGGATTCCTGCATGCCTATGCACCCAACGCCGACGCATCAAAGGCCGATGCCAAACTGGGCGAGTACTGGCAAACCATGCGACTTGCCGTCAAACCGTTCCCGAGCTGCCGGTATACCCACGCCGCCATGGATGCGCTGAAAAAGATCATCGATGACCATGGGGTGACAGCGGACGAAGTGGAAAGCGTCGAAATCGGATTGCCGATGACCGGCATGAAGATCGTCAGCTTCCCTGAAGAGGCCAAGCACAATCCGAAAAGCGTCGTCGAGGGCCAGTTCTCAATGCCGTTCTGTGCTGCCGTTGTCCTGCGCGAAGGGACCATGCTTTGGGATCACTACGCGACGCACCTGACCGACCCGGCAACGCTGGCGCTGACCAAGAAAGTAACCTGCGTCAACGATCCTGAAGTCGAAGCCCTGTTCCCGACCAACATGGCCGGCAAGGCGACGGTGAAAACCCCGCGTGGTACGTTCTCTGTCTTGATCGACATGCCCAAGGGCGAGCCTGGCAACTTCATGAGCGCCGAGGAATTCCGGGGCAAGTTTACCGGTCTGGCTGAGCCGTATCTGGGCGTCGATGGTGCCAATCGCTTCGCCGAAGCAATCCTTGGTCTGGAAGCGCAAAACTCGGTTTCGTCGGTACTGGCTGCCGGCAAGCCGCAGTTGCAGGCGGCCGAGTAATGGTCGCAGAAGCGAAGGAAGTCGGACCGAACCGGTACCGGGAATCCTACGGACGCTACCTGGAAGACTTTAAAGTCGGCGATGTGTATGAGCATCGACCGGGCCGTACCATCACAGAAGCGGACAACACATGGTTTACGTTGCTGACCATGAACCAGCACCCGATTCATTTCGATCACGAGTACGCCAAGAAAAGTGAATTCGGCAAGCCGCTGGTGAACTCGTGCCTGACGGTTTCCATCGTTGCCGGAATGAGCGTTTCAGACGTCAGTCAGAAGAACATCGCCAATCTGGGCTGGGATAAGATCGTCATGCCGGCGCCGGTGTTTCATGGCGATACGCTGTATGCTGAAAGCGAAGTGCTGGGCGTCCGTGAAAGCAAATCCCGCCCGACCCAGGGCATCGTCATCGTCAAGACCCTGGCCAAAAACCAGAACGGCGTCGTGGTGATTTCATTCGAGCGCACCATGCTGGTGCCCAAGCGCGGTCATGCAGTCGACGATAAAGCGGATTATTGATGATTTAATTTAATCGTCACCCCCGCACCCGCCTTTGCGGGCACAGGCTGCGGCGGGGCCCAAACGACAGAAGATTTGGTTTTCCGCCGTCGCGGGAATGACGAAAAGGAAAGAAAGAGAATGCCCGACGCACTGAACGACAGCGACAACACGCTGATACTCGACGCCATCGACAAGTTTCTTGAAAAGGATGTCGCGCCCTATGTCCGCGAGTTTGAATCCGCCGACAAATATCCGCACGACATCGCCGACAAGCTGGCCGATCTCGGGATGTATGGTGCGACAATATCAAGTGAATATGGCGGCCTTGGACTCGACATCAAGACATACTCACAGATCGTCGAGCGGGTCTCGGCTGTGTGGATGTCTGTATCCGGGTTATTCAATTCGCACCTGATCATGGCAGCTGCCGTTGAGCGGTTCGGGTCTGAAGAGCTGAAGCGTGCGTACCTGCCGAAATTTGCCAGCGGTGAAATCCGTGGCGGGATCGCGCTGACCGAACCTGACGCCGGCACCGACCTGCAGGGTATTCGCACACGGGCGGTCAAGGATGGCGATGACTATGTGATTGACGGGACTAAAACCTGGATTACCAATTCGGTCGAAGGGGAAATGCTGGCCGTGCTGGTCAAAACCGATCCGACGGCAGAACCCGCGCATCGCGGCATGAGCCTGCTTCTGGTGCCGAAATCAGCAGGCTTCAAGGCCAGCAAGCTGAAGAAGCTCGGCTACCGTGGCATCGATACGGGCGAAGTCCAGTTTTCCGGCGTCAGAGTGCCGAAGTCGCATCTGATTGGTGAAAAAGAAGGCCGGGGTCTGCAACAGATTTTGGCCGGTCTTGAGCTTGGCCGCATCAATGTCGCTGCCCGTGGCGTCGGTGTAGCCCGCGCAGCGCTCGAAGATTCAATTGCCTATGCCAAGCAACGTAAAACATTCGGCAAACCGATTTGTGAGCATCAGGCAATCCAGATCAAACTTGCCGACATGGCGACCCGGGTGCAGGCAGCACGTAAGCTGGTCGAAGATGCGGCGGTGGCATATGACACCGGCCAGCGATGCGATATGGAGGCCGGTATGGCCAAGCTGTTCGCCACCGAAGCCGCGATGGAAAACGCCGCCGAGGCAATGCGCATCCATGGCGCATACGGTTATTCGCCGGAATATAATATCGAGCGTTATTACCGGGACGCGCCGCTGCTGTGCATCGGCGAAGGGACCAACGAGTTGCAGCGCATTATCATTGCCCGGCAATTGGTGGAGCGCAGCTCTTGAGCGATTTACCGCTTGCAGGCGTCCGCGTCCTTGCCGTTGAGCAGTATGGCGCCGGACCGTTCGGCACCATGTTTCTTGGCCGATCTCGGCGCCGATGTGGTCAAGATCGAAAATCCGGTCGGTGGTGATTTCGCCCGAGACATCGGCCCTTACTGGTTTGGTGATGGCTCGTCCGAATTTTTCCATGCCTACAACCGCAACAAGCGCAGCATCACCCTTGATCTGACCACGCCTCGGCAAAACATTGCACTGACCTGGTCAGGAATGCTGATGCCGTGGCATCCAACCTGCGCGGTGATGTGCCGGACAAGCTCGGTCTCAACCACGCCGATCTCAAGTCGGCCAATCCGGCGATCGTCTGCGCGCACTTGTCAGCCTATGGGCGCACCGGTCCTCGCAAGGCATGGCCCGGGTTTGATTATCTGATGCAGGCGGAAGCAGAGCTGGTTCTCGTTAACCGGCGAGCCGGAAAATCCACCAACCCGCTTCGGGCTTTCGGTGGTTGACCAGATGACCGGTCTGGCACTTGCCTATGCCGTGCTGGCCGGGATTACCGGGGCCAGGGCAACCGGTATAGGACGAGACATGGACGTTAGCCTGTTCGACATTGCGCTGTGCAATCTGGGTTATCCGGCGATTTGGTATCTGAACGAAGGGCATGTGCAGGGCCGACTGCCGCGTTCTGCCCATCCGTCGCTGACACCTTGTGCACTTTACCAGACCAAGGACGGCTGGATCTATTTGATGTGCAACAAGGAAAAGTTCTGGCCGGCACTCTGTAACGAACTGAACAGACCGGAATGGATTGATGATCCCAGGTTCAAGACCTTCAAGGATCGTCTGGAGAACCGGGCGCTCGTCGAGCAAATCCTTGATGATGCACTTTCTGTGAAAACGACGGCAGAGTGGCTGGAACAGTTTTCCGGACGTGTGCCGTCATCGGCGATCAACGACGTCAAGCAGGCGCTTGATAATCCGTTTGTCGTCGACGAAGGCCGGCTGCAGGATATCGAACTGGAAGGGCATGGTACCTATCGCTATGTCGCGCCGCCGGTTCGTGCAGGGGGTGCGCCGGCACCGGCCAATCCTGCACCGAAACTGGGTGCGGATACGGCGGACCTGTTGCGCGATGCCGGATATGACGATGCCGCGATTGCTGCGTTACGCGACAAGAAAATAATATGAAATTCGCCAGTCAGTATTGGAGTTAAGAATGGCTCAGACTCTCGCCGAAAAAATCATCGCCAAGGCCGCCAGGGTCAGTACCGTTACCCCAGGTGAAATTGTAACCTGTCACGTCGATCTGGCGATGATGCACGACAGTGCCGGACCGCGTCAGGCCGGGAAAAGCCTTGATCAACTGGGCGTGCCGATCTGGGATCTGGATAAGCTGGTGGTCATTACCGATCACTACATCAACGATGATGACGTGAATCATCAGGGGATCCAGTCACACGCTCAGGACTGGGTCAAAAGTCACAATGTGAAGCATTTCATCAAGGAGCAGGGCATCTGCCATATCGTTCTGCCAGAAGGCGGGCATGTGAAGCCAGGGATGTTCATTGTCGGCGGCGATAGCCATTCCGTCACCGGTGGCGCTTTTGGTACCTTCATGGTCGGTATCGGCGCGACCGAGATGACCGGCGTTCTGGCTACCGGCGAGATTTGGGTGCGCGTACCGGAAACCGTCAAAATTGACGTCACCGGGGCTTTGCAGCCCGGTGTTGCCGCCAAGGATGTGATCCTGAAACTGTGTGGCGATCACGGCATCATGGGCTTCAACTATCAGGCCCTTGAATATACCGGGACGGCTGTCAGTGCGATGTCCGTTGAAGAGCGCATGACGCTGGCCAACATGGCTGCCGAATTGGGTGCCAAGGCCGGCTATTGCGAGCCTGATGAGAAAACCGAACGGGTGCTCAAGGGGTGGGGGGCTTCCGGTGTTGATATCAAAACCTGGCGCTCTGACAAGGATGCGACTTTCGCTGCTACCGTCACGGTTGATGGGGCAAACCTGTCACCGCAAGTCGCCGCACCCTCAAGCCCGGAAAACGCCGCCCCCGTCGAAGCCCATGCCGGGACCAAACTGGATCAGGCGTATCTGGGCGCTTGTACCGGGGCCAAGCTGGACGACCTGAGAATGGCAGCAAAGGTTCTCAAGGGGCGCAAAATTCAAAGCGGCTTCAAGTTCATGGTATCGCCGTCGTCGCTGTCGATGGCGGCTGAAGCCCGAGCCGACGGCACGCTTCAGATCATCGAAGATGCCGGTGGGGTGATCCTGCCGATGGGCTGTAGCGGCTGCATCGGGATCGGGCCATCAAGGCTCGAGGAAAATGCGGTCGGCATCTCGTCGACCAATCGAAATTTTGTCGGCCGGGCTGGCCCCAGATCATCAAAACTGTTTCTGGGCTCGCCCTATACTGTGGCAGCGTCCGCAATCAAGGGGACCATTACCGATCCGAGGGAATTCCTATGAAAACAATAAACGGCCGCGCCTGGGCCTACGGGGCGAATATCGATACGGACGCGCTGGCGCCGATTGGCTCCTATCAGGGTACCGGGGATTTATCGGCAGGCGCCAAGAATTGCCTGATGCACATGGATCCAGATTTTGCCAAAAACGTCCGTGAGGGCGATGTCTTCGTTGCCACCGATAACATGGGGATCGGCTCTTCCCGAGAAACCGCACCGCTTTTTCTGCACAAGCTCGGCATTCGTGTGGTCATTGCGAAGTCATTCGCCCGGATTTTCTATCGCAACGCCTTCAATGTCGGCTTGCCGTCACTGGTTTGCCCGAATGCTGGGGATATTGCCATGGGCGACCAGTTGGTGGTCGATCCTTCAACCGGTGTCATCATTAATGAAACCCAGGGTACGAAGTACCACTGCCAACCGATCCCGGATCATCTGATGGAAATTGTCGGGGCGGGCGGGCTGATGGCTTATCTTGAGCGCAAACTGAAGAAAAGCGCCTGAGTGCAGTCCGCGTGTATGCAGAGATCACGGTTTTGTGCATTTAGCTGCTGTCTGTAACTCAATACCATTTAGTCACTGAATGATGTATTGGAGGCTGAACATGCGCGCGATCGGTTTCGTTTTGGTTTCATTGTTTCTGATGTCCAACCCAAGTCTGGCCATTGCGGCAGGCAGTGAGCCTGTGGCCACTGAGGTACCGGAGATCGGTCAGGCCAGAGATGCCCTGAAGAAAAATGATTATGTCACCGCTGAAGGATTACTCAGGAAGGCCGTCGTCAAAGACCCGGGCAGTGCCGATGCCTGGAACCTGCTTGGGTTTTCGACCCGCAAGCAGGAAAAGCTCAAGGAAGCCGAAGAGTATTACCTGAAGGCGCTGGCCATCGACAGCAAGCACATCGGTGCGATGGAATATCTGGGTATTCTTTATGTCAAAACCGGACGTCTGGAAGAAGCTAACGCCTTGCTGGCCCGGATCGACAAGGCATGCCTGTTCACCTGCGAGGAATACACGGACCTGAAAGCAGGGATTGAAACCGGCAAGACTAAATAATTAGCAAGCGACCGGTTATTCCGTTGCGGGTTTCTTTGGCTTCGGCAGGTCGAGCTTGATGGACAGTTCCTTCAGGCGACGTTCCTCAACCACGGTCGGCGCGCCCATCAGCAAGTCTTCCGCCTGCTGGTTCATCGGGAAGGCGATCACTTCGCGGATGTTGTGCTCGTCGGCCAGCATCATGACGATGCGGTCAATGCCTGGCGCTGACCCGCCGTGCGGCGGTGCGCCGAACTGGAAGGCGCGCAACATGCCGCCGAATTTTTCCTCGACCACATCCATGCCGTAACCGGCGATATCGAACGCTTTGATCATAATGTCGGCGCGGTGGTTCCGGATTGCACCGGATGACAGCTCTATGCCGTTGCAGACGATGTCGTACTGATAGGCGAGTACATCCAGCGGGTCTTTGGTTTCAAGCGATTCAAGGCCACCTTGCGGCATCGAGAACGGGTTGTGCGAAAACTCGACCTTGCCGTCGTCGTCCAGTTCGTACATCGGGTAATCGACGATCCAGCAGAACTTGAAGCAGCCCTTTTCACGGATCTCAAGCTCATCGCAGACCCGGTCGCGAACCTGACCGGCAAACTTGGCACCGGCATCGCCGGTCTGGCAGACAAAGAACACGGCATCGCCGTCCTTGAGGCCGGCCGCTTCCTTGATCTTGGCCTGACGATCTGCTTCCAGATTTTGGCAATCGGGCCCTTGGTCTCGCCGTCGGCACCGAAAACGATATAGCCGAGGCCGCCCTGACCTTCTTCACGCGCCCAGTCATTGAGCTTGTCGAAGAACGAGCGGGGACGATCAGCGGCGCCGGGGGCGGGAATGGCACGAACGGTCGCACCCTTTTCGCCAACGAGTTTGGCAAACAGACCAAAGCCGCCATCGCGGTAGCATTCTGTGACGTCTGAGATAATGATCGGGTTTCTGAGATCGGGTTTGTCAGAGCCGTATTTCAGCATCGATTCACGGTAGGGGATTTCCGGGAACGGCGTTGCTGTGACGGTGCGGCCGTCGGCGAATTCCTCGAACACGCCGGCGATGACGGGCTCGATGGTGCGGAAAACGTCTTCCTGCGTGACGAACGACATTTCAAAATCGAGTTGATAGAACTCGCCCGGCGAACGGTCGGCGCGGGCATCTTCGTCGCGGAAGCACGGCGCAATCTGAAAATACTTGTCGAAGCCCGACACCATCAGCAGCTGTTTGAACTGCTGCGGCGCTTGCGGCAGGGCATAGAACTTGCCCGGATGGTTGCGCGCCGGCACCAGATAGTCGCGCGCACCTTCGGGTGACGATGCGGTCAGGATCGGGGTCTGGAATTCAAGAAAACCGATATCCGTCATGCGGCGGCGGATCGAGGCGATGACGCCGTTCCAGAGCTTGATGTTCTTCTGCATCTTCTCGCGGCGCAGATCGAGAAAGCGGTAGCGCAGACGGACGTCTTCGCCGTATTCCTGATCGCCGGCGACCTGCATCGGCAGGATTTCCGCCGGGCCTTCGACGGTGACGGCACGGATGCGGATTTCGACCTGACCGGTCGGAATGTTCGTGTTGATGGTCTCGGCGGAGCGTTCGACAACTTCGCCGGTGATGGTCAGCACGCTTTCAGGGCGGGCACCTTCGACGGTCGGGAATAGCTCGCTCGAGGTATCGATAACGCACTGGGTGATGCCGTAGTGATCGCGCAGATCGATGAACAGCAGATTGCCGTGGTCACGCTTGCGATGCACCCATCCGGAAAGACGTACGGTCTGGCCAACGTGCTCGGGACGCGGCGCATCACAGGTGTGCGTACGATAGGGGTGCATGGTGTCGGTCACGGCGCTCTCCGAGGGTAGGTGGGATACGGTGGTTCAGGCGGGAGGTTTAAGGGCCAAACCCCGGATTTGCAAGGGGTTTGCCCCTCACCCTGTCCCTCTCCCGGTGGGAGAGGGGACTCCCATATATTTTCCCCTCTCCCACCGGGAGAGGGAGGGGCCCACGTGATTTCGCGTGGGAGGGTGAGGGGGCTTACCACAATGACTTCGCAGCTCGTCCCGGCCATTCGGCTTCATAGGCGTGGCCGTCAATTCCGCCGTCTTCGCGGCTTTTGGTTTGTGCGGCAAGGATTTCGCCCGGCGAGGGCAGGGATTTCGGATCGGTCTGCATATCGGCATCCCAGAGCTTCGAGCGCAGGATGGCCCGGGCGCACTGAAAATAGATCGTGTCGATATCGATAATCATGACCGAGCGGGGTGGCTTGCCCTGTTCCTCAAAGCTTTCGAGTAGTTTGGGGTCGACGCTCAGCCGGGCGCTGCCGTTAACCCTCAGCGTCGTGCCGGACCCCGGAATCAGAAACAGCAGGGCGATCCGCGGATCGTTGACGATATTCCTCAGGGTATCGACCCGGTTATTGCCGCGCCGGTCCGGGATCATCAGTGTTTTATCATCGTGTACCCTGACGAACCCCTTGAGATCCCCACGGGGAGAGCAATCGAGCCCTTCCGGTCCGCTGGAGGCAACGGTGACGAACGGCGAGGCGGCGATCAGTTGGCGGTATTCGTCGGTGACGACGGGGCTTTCCTTGACCTGCGAGGCCTCGGACGGGTTGCTGTAAATCGCTTCGAGCGCTTCGATACTGTCGATCAGGTGTTCGCTCATTCCTTGATGTCCTGGATGCGTTCGTCGAACTGCGCCCTGGCTTCGGGGAATGCCTCGGGATCGGCGGCAAACTTGTCGCGGCAGTCGGGGTTGCAGAACCCGACGGTATGTCCGTTGTATGTGGTCAGGCTATTCGCTTCGACCGGCTTGCCGGAAAACGGACAAAGCGGATTGATGCATTCATTCAGGATCGGATCGGTCATCGTTTCAATTCCCTGGTCTATCTGACGTCACCCGGTCGCCGGCAATCAGGTGCCGCCGACATAGGGGTTGGTCCTGCGTTCATCGCCGAACGTCGACATCGGCCCGTGTCCGGGCACGAACGCAGTTTCGTCGCCGAGCGGCCATAATTCCTGGGTGATCGAGCGGATCAGCTGATCATAATCCCCCTTCGGAAAATCGGTACGACCGATTGATCCCTGAAACAGCACATCGCCGACAAAGGCGACCCCGGCATCTGGCTGATGGAATACCACATGCCCGGGCGTATGCCCGGGGCAGTGGTAGACGCCGAATGTGACATTGCCGAGTGTGACGGTGTCGCCACCGACAAGCCATCGGTCCGATTCGAAAGCACGACCGCCGGGAAAGCCGTACTTGGCCGAAGATTTAGGGATGTCCTTGATCCAGAACTGATCGTCGATATGCGGTCCTTCGATGGGTACGCCCAACCGTTCGCGCAGTTCATCCGCCGCACCGGCATGATCCGCATGGCCGTGTGTCAGCATGATTTTTTCGATATCGCAGCCGATCTCGTCAACGGCTGCCAGCAGACGATCGATATCGCCGCCCGGATCGATAAAGGCACCCTTGTTGGTTTCAGTGCACCAGACGATGGAACAATTCTGCTGCAGCGGAGTCACCGGTACGATGGCGGCCTGGATCGGTGGTTGTTTGGGCGTGTTTTTACTGGTCATGATGGCGGCATCCTAAGACGCGGCCGGATGGCGCTCAAGTTCGTAAAACCGATCACTGTCCTGCGGCAAGATGGGTGTGCAGCCATTCCATGGTCCGGACAATGGCCTTTTCACGGGCTTCCGGATTTGCGCCGACGTGGACTTCCCTTTGCCCGGATGCGTAACCGGAATGTTTCGTGATGATCGTCTTCAGTTTGGAAGTGGGATGATCAAAGCCGTGATAGGCATCAGCATAGACATCAATGAACATCGGCGGACTGTCGCCCCGCGCGGCCACTTCGGAAACAAGCTCCTGACAGGGCTTGGCCAGTGTCCAGTCATCAAGCGCGCCGATCTGAATAAGCGTCGGCACACGCGGACGATAATCCGGATGATCCTTCTTCATTGCGATGCAGCCCGGGTAAAACACAACGGCGGTTTTGAAATCCTTCGCACCCTTCGGCGGTGCCGCCGGTGAGCCGTCGCGTATCGCATGCAGTCCGGCCATGGCACCGTTCGACCATCCCAGCAGGGCGATCCGGTTGGGATCGATATCCGGGTTGCCATGCAGGAGTTCAAGCGCACCAAGGGTGTCATAAATCCGCTGTTTTTCCGGCTTTACCGGTCGGTCTTTGGTCTGGCACAGGCTGCCATACCCGCGTGAGCCGAAACTGTCCGGTAGCAGAACGGCCCATCCTTCTTTTTGAAACCGTTCGATCCAGGATACTTCGCGGGAACTGATCTTGCCGGATTTGGTGTACAGACCGCCGCAGCCGTGCAGCATGACAATAGCGGCTGAGGGCTTCGCCGTGCCATCCGGGGCCGGGAAGTAGATCGCCTCAATGGTGTCGCCTTCAGCGGTTTTATAGCTTAACCGCTCTTCGGCCGATGCTGTTGCGAGCGTAAAAAATCCCAGCCCGACAAGCATCAAGGTCGTCATGCGACCCATTATGGTTGTTGCGTTCAACTTGTGATTTTCCAGGTGCCATCAGCTTGGCGGCAAGCCTTGCCGATGCCCTTTTCCTGTTTGCCGTCGATGTAGATTGAGGTTTCGTATTCCCGGCAATCGGCGCCTTCACTGGCACGATAGGTGCTGATCGGTGTGACGGTACCGGAATGACCGGAATCGGGATTGCGCCAAGTCGAGACCTGCCCGGCCTTGTTGTATTCAAGCGCGTCCTGTGTGGTCCGCTGCGAGTACAGTTGATCTGCTTTGTCGAGGGATTTGCCGATTTCACTGCCACCCCAGGCGCCGGCAAGCGTACCGATCGCGATGGCGGCCAGCGCGCCTTTACCGCCACCGAATTGCGAGCCGATCAAGGCGCCCACACCGGCACCGGCAAGGGTTCCCACAGTCTGTTTTTCGTGGCCCTGTTCGCAGGCCGTCAGGGAAATGCAGACAACGGCGGCAATAAGCGGTTTAGACATATTCATGAAACGTGAAACCTTTTCTATCTTCATAAGTTCGGTCTTGAAATGCTGCCCCTATGATGACCATCTGAGACAACCTGGATGACCGTGGTGAACGCATGGTCGACTTTCACCGTTTATCCCTATATCTGTAGGTTGTGGCGAAATTTAGGCGATTGTATAGCATGCCACATGCTAAATCAGTGACGATTATCACGGATAACGACATGGTAGACCTTGAAGAACCGTTTAAGTTGTTCGCAGCGTGGTTCGATAAAGCGAAAGAAAGCGAGCCCAACGACCCCAATGCGATGAATTTGGCGACCACCACGAAAGATGGTCGGCCTTCGTCGCGTATGGTTCTGTTGAAGGACTTCGATCCTGAGGGCTTCGTTTTCTATACCAATCTGGAAAGTAAAAAAGGTCAGGTCTTGGCCGAAAACAACAACGTTGCCCTGAATTTTCATTGGAAAAGCCTGCGGCGGCAGGTGCGGATCGAAGGAGCTGCTTCTCCGGTTACAGACGCAGAAGCAGATGCCTATTTCCAGTCGCGGGCCCGTGGTAGCCGCATCGGCGCATGGGCGTCCGAGCAATCCCGTCCAATGGAAGGGATGTTTGTTCTGGAACGCCGCGTTGCCGAGTTCACAGCGAAATTCGGTATCGGTGAAGTGCCGAGACCGGCGCACTGGTCAGGCTTCCGGGTCGATCCGTCGCTGATTGAATTCTGGTCTGACGGCAAATTCCGTCTGCATGAACGGATAGTTTATCATCGCCAGGGTAATGGCTGGACGACGGAGAGGCTGTTCCCGTGAGCATTACTCACGAGCCACCAAAATCTGACGCCGGTCTGCACGCCACGCATCCGGTCATAGATGGCGGAAATTTGATGCGGACGGCGGCTATTGCTTCTGTCTGCGTGGCATCGATCCTGATCGTGACAAAGTTCGCCGCCTTGGTTGATGACGGATTCTATTTCGCTGCTGTCGACGCTGATCGATTCCATTCTCGATGCGGCTGCGTCACTGGTTAACCTTCTGGCCATTCATCATGCCCTGCAGCCGGCTGACCGCGAGCATCGATCTGGACACGGCAAGGCTGAACCGCTGGCCAGTCTGGCCCAGACCGCATTTATCTGCGGCTCGGCGGCCTTTCTGATGGTGCAGGCGGGCGAACGGGTCGCGCACCCCAGAACTTTGGCAAACACCGACATCGGCTACTATGTGATGGTGTTCTCCATTGTGCTGACGGTCCTGCTGGTCGCATTCCAGCGCTATGTGGTCAGGAAATCAGGCTCAATCGCAATCGACGCTGACAGCCTGCATTACCAGACGGATGTGCTGATCAATCTGGGTGTCATGCTGTCATTGTTCCTGTCCAGTTCTTTGGGGTGGGTGTATGCCGATCCGCTGATTGCCATTCTGATCGCCTTATACATCGTCAAGGGTGCCTGGGGCATCGGACAGTCGGCGTTGGCTATCCTGATGGACCGGGAACTGGAAGACGAAGATCGCCAGAAAATCCGGTCGATTGTCATGGCACACAAGGAAGTGCTTGGTCTGCATGATCTCCGGACCCGGTCATCGGGTGTTCATGTCTTCATCCAGTTCCATCTTGAGCTCGACGGCGACATGCGCTTGAAGCAGGCTCACGATATTTCCGAAGAAGTTGAACGGGAATTGATGGAAGCCTTTCCGAATGCCGAAGTCATTATTCATGAAGACCCTGAAGGCGTCGAAGAGGCGCGTGTTACATTCCGGTGAGTGTTTTGTCTGACGAACAAAAACCCGTTATCGATTATCTTGGTACTCATCTCAGGGCCACAAACGGTTCTTTGAAAGTCATCACCACACATGTTTCCGTGATCTTCCTGAGCGGCAACAAAGCTTACAAAATGAAGCGCGCTGTAAAATTCCCGTTTCTTGATTTTCAAAACCTTGCGGCCAGACGCGAAGCCTGTGAAAAGGAAATTGAAATCAATTGCCTTACGGCGCCGAGCCTCTATCTGGGCGTAGTGCCGATCACGGTCGGTAATGACGGTTTCGAACTTGGCGGCGCGGGTAAACCTGTCGAATGGCTGGTGGAAATGAACCGATTTGATGAAGACACACAGTTTGACCGGCTGGCCGGCATCGAGCGCGGCCTGCGGCGCCCGATCATCGAAGACCTCGCCGATGTGATCGCTGTATTTCATGCCCAGGGGAAAATCAGCAGCGCGCGCGGCGGCTTTGAAGGTATTCGTAAAATCGCCGAGAACAATGTGCAGTCTTTCGATGCGTTGCCGTCCGGTCTTTTTGACCCCGATCTGGTGAAATCGGTGACGGAAAGAACATTGCAGAATATCGATGCTCGCCAAAGTGTGCTCGAAGCGAGACGTGAAGCAGGCAGGGTGCGCGCCTGCCATGGTGATCTGCATCTCAGGAATATTTGTCTGGTCGACGGCAAGCCGACGCTGTTTGACGCCATCGAATTTTCACCGGATTTTTCAGAAATCGATGTTCTGTATGATCTGGCTTTTCTGCTGATGGATCTGGATTTCCACGGCTTGCGTCGGCTGTCGGCATTTTTGCTGAACCGCTATCTTGACGTCGGTGACGAAAGTGCCGATGCCTTCAGTGTGCTGCCGATGTTCCTGTCCATGCGGGCGCAGATCAGGGCGCACGTCGGCGCGGCGATTGCCGCCGCACAGGACAATGCAGAAGACCGGGCACGGGAAATGGCGACGGCCAGCCGGTATCTCGATTATGCACTTGCGTATCTGAAACCGTCACCACCCAAGCTGGTTGCAGTCGGCGGCTTGTCGGGGTCGGGAAAATCAAGACTGGCTCGGGAAATTGCTTCCTATCTGGGAAATGCGCCCGGTGCCAGGGTTGTCCGGACGGACGTTGTTCGCAAACGGTTGAGCGGCATTCATCCGAATGAAAGTCTCGGCGCTGAGGGTTATACCCATGAAATGACGGAAAAAACCTATCAGCAGTTTTTTGCCGAAGCGAAAACGGCGGTGGCGTCCGGACAATGTGCGGTGCTGGATGCAGTATTCGCCAGTGACGGTCACCGGACACGGGCTGAGGCGCTGGCCGTTGAATGCGGCGTGCCGTTTCAGGGACTATGGGTTGATGCGCCCGAAGATGTGCGCGTGCACCGAGTTGAAACACGTGAGAGAAACGTTTCTGACGTAACAACGGAAATTGCGCGTCAGCAGTCAGATTATCAGTTGGGGGCTGTCAGTTGGTCTGAGATCAGCAGCGCCGGAAAAAAGAAAGAGACGATCCGGCAAGCCCTGAAGGTTCTGGGCCTGTAATCGACCCTTTGCGATTCTCGGGGAAAAAGCGCATCATATTAAATAACGATACGTGCAGGAAGGGAGTGGTATTCCATGGTCAATACGATCTTGTGCCCCTTGAGCGGCGCGCCTGAAAATGAAGTCGTTCTCGACAAGGCCTATTCAGTCGCCAAGGATCTGAACAGTCACCTTGAAGTGCTTCACGTCGAGCCGGAAGCAAAAGAGTCCATTCCCTTGCTGGGTGAGGGCATGTCTGTTGCGATGGTTGAAGACATGATCAGCATGGCCGAGAAGGAGGCCCAGCAAAGGGCTGCCCGGGCACGGAAGTTATTCGACGATAGCGTTAAACGGCACGGTGCGACCATCTCGGATAAACCGAGTGGTGAGCGAACGATGACGGTTGCCTGGCGCCATGAGCATGGTCGGGAAGACGAAGTGGTCGCCAGGCTTTGGCCGCCTGAATGATCTGATCGTCGTCGCCAGACCTGGTGATTCCGATGACGTGCTGACGCCGATGACCTTGAATGCGGCGATTTTCGAAAGCGGTCGCCCGGTGCTGGTGGTGCCGCCCGGTGGCACGACCTCCGCACGCAAGCGCATTGCAATTTCCTGGAACGGCAGCGTGCAGTCGGCACGGGCAGTTTCCTTATCAATCCGGGTTTTGGAGCAAGCCGACGCCGTCATGGTGCTGACAGCCGACAGTTTCCGGACGTCCGGTGCCAGAGGTGCGGAACTGGCCAGTTATCTTGAATGGCACGGTATCGTGCCGGATACGAAAATCTTCGAAGCGCCGGCCGGCAGTGTCGGCCCCCGGCTGTTGGAAGAATGCGATAAATTTGGTGCGGATCTGATCGTCAGCGGTGCTTATACACACAGCCGCATGCGTCAGCTTATCCTGGGCGGGGTCACCAAATATGTGCTCGGCCATTCCAAATTGCCGATGCTGATGGCGCATTGAGGGTTATCATAACGGCAGTTGAAGCCTGACGATGTTCAGGTAAAATGCCCGGATAATTATCAATCAGGGGTGACATCCATGTCTTTCAAGAAACTCGCAGTCGCAAGCACTGCGGCTATTGCCGTGCTGTTCGGCACTTCAATGGCCGATGCAGAAACCCGCATTACCTATAAATCCGCCAAGTCCACATCATCATATTATCAAATGGCCGTGCAGATTGCCGAAGCGGTCAAGCGTGCGACCGGTGGCGACATGATTCTGACCATCGAGGAAAGCCAGGGATCGGTCCAGAACGTCAAGGAAGCCGCTGTTCGGGCCGAGAATTACGTGTTCACCACGCCGCCGTCACTGGTCAAGCTGGCTCAGGGTGGCTTGAAAATGTTCGAGCCGAAAGAACCCAAATTTGATGAGATCAGAGGGCTTTTTCCAATCCCGTCGCTGACGATGCATTTTGTCGTGCGTGCTGATTCCGGGATCAAGACCTTTGCCGACCTCGCCGGTAAATCCTATCTGATCGGCAAGGGCAGCTTTGGTGCCAAGGAAGCCGAAAAATACTTCGAGCTGTTCGGCATCAAGGATTCCGTAAAGCTGATTGACGTTGAATTGAATGCGGCTGTTGCGGCGATGAAGAACAAGCAGGTTGACGGCTTTGCAACGGCTGGCTCCTATCCGGCACCAAACGTGATGGAAGCGGCTGCCGGTACTGCAATCAGCCTGATTTCCATGACCGACGCACAGATCGAGCAGACCAAAAGCACGAAGCTGGTCATTCCGGCCGGTACATATCCGGGCGTAGATCAGGATACCGCAACGACGTCGTTGCCGGTGATGGCCTATACGACGACGGGAATGACGAACGATGCTGCCTAACATTGACCAAGGCATACTGGTCGGAACAGGCCCGCATGGGCGCCGACGACAATGGTGGTCAGGCGTCAAGCCGGCAATGCTTGCACCAATGGTCGGCAAGCTGCATCCCGGCGCACTCAAATATTATGCTGAAGCGGGCGTGAGTGTTCCTGACGCGCTGAAGTGATTTCGTGAACGAGCAGACTTCAACCGAGACCGATGATGCGTCGCGAGTCCGGGGGGTATTATTCCTCGGGCTCGCGGGCGTATCGGTGGCATTTCACATCTATCTGATATTTTCAGGACTGATTCCCAATCTGATCAGTCGTCCGTTGCACATGGCCCTAGCGCTGCCCTGGGTGTTCGTGTTCGCGAAGTCCGATCACCCGGTCGAACGGATGATCGGTTATGTCATGACCGCGGTTGGAGTTGCGATCTGTGCCTATATCGCAATTTTTGAGAATGCGCTCGGCGATCAATACGGCGCACTGCGGGGGCATTGGCAGATGCTGATGGCGGTCAGTCTGATCGTGATCGTGCTGGAGATGGCCAGACGCGCCATCAACTGGCCGTTGCCGATGGTTGCGCTGATTGTTCTCGCATACGGCGTCTTCGGCGAGTACGTGCCGGGAGAATTCGGCCATCCGCCTTTGCCGCTGGCCAGTCTGCTGGGCAATCTGACAATTGCCGAGGCAGGGTTCTGGGGGCCGCTGACAGGTGTTTCAGTCAATGTTGTTGCTGTTTTTGTGATCCTGGGCGCTGTTTTGAACGCCGGCGAGGCCGGACAAGGGTTCGCGAACCTGGCACATCGCTGTGGCCGGACGGTCACGCGCTGCAGGCCCGCCAAGGTCTCGGTCATCTCTTCCGGCCTGATCGGGCACCATCTCCGGCTCGGGCGTCGCAAATGTCGTCACCGACTGGCCAGTTCACGATCCGCCGGCTGATGAAGCGCTTCGGCTATCCGCCCTGCCTTTGCCGGCCGCGGTCGAGGCGGTCGTCGTCCATGTGGCGGACAGATCATGCCGCCGCTGATGGGGGCCGGGGCATTCGTCATGGTCGAATTGCTGGGCGTGCCGTACACCGACATCATGGCGGCAGTCCCTGCTGCCATCGCTGTTGTTGCTTGTTTGCCCCAACGTGCCTTATGCACTCGTAAAACCGACCTGCGACCGATGGATGCCGACGAGCAACCGGACCGGCGCACACTGCTGATCACGGGCCTGTTCTTTGCCATACCTTTTGCCGTGCTGCTGGAGCGGTTGTTCATCGGCGGCTATACGCCGCAATACGCATCGGCCGTGGCGATCAGTGTTTCTGCCGTATTGCTGGCATTCAATGCCGAAGGCAAGTTTTCGATCCCGCGTTGGTGGCAACGATTTGGCGATGCGCTGATCAATGCGGCGAGCCAGATCGCCATGGTCGCGTCGATCATCCTGTGTGCCGGTATAGTCATCGGCGTGCTGCAGATGACAGGCCTCGGCGTCAAGGTAACCTCGACCATCATTTCGCTTTCGGGCGGTCAGTTATGGGCGGCATTGCTGCTGACGGCGCTGGCCTGTCTGATTCTGGGCATGGAAGTGCCGACCACAGCGGCTTATGTGATCTGTGTTTCAGTGACCGGTCCGGCGCTACAGGAATTGGGTCTGCCGTTGCTGCACGCGCATTTGTTTGTGTTCTGGTTCGCGCTGTTGTCGACGATCACACCCCCGGTCTGCGGCACGGTGTTTATCGCCGCCGGCATGGCCGGGGCACCATGGCTCAAGGTGGCCGGGGTCGCCATGCGACTTGGACTCGGTCTCTACCTGATTCCGCTCGCCTTCGTTGCCAATCCGGCGCTGGTATCGCTCAAGGACTCACCCATGCTGGCGGTGCTGGCGATGGTGAAAGTCGGCGTCGCCCGTGGCTGCTCAGCCCTGCCGTGATTGCCGATCGTCCGGTCTGGGCAACGCATACTGGCGGCTGTGGGCGGTGTCGCATTGATGTTTCTGCTGCCGGTCGTCGCCAATTAGGCTTTGGCCTTCCTGTTGACGATATGCGCCATGTAGGCCGCCGGCTCGTCCCCTTTATACGAAGCGGCAAAGGTCTCCATACTGGCCGTGATCGCCTGATCAAGGGGAAGGGAGTCCCAGTCTTTCAGCAATCGTTTTTGCGTGCGAACGGCTTCCGGTGCCGACGCTAGGATCGATGCAACCGCTTCATCGACGGCGCTGTCCAGTTGCTCAGGGGCAACGATTTGTTCAATGAACCCCCAGTCAAAGGCGGTCCGGGCACCGATCACATCTCCCGACAGCACCAGCCATCCGGCCCGCCCGCGACCCATGATGCGGGGCAGTAATGCCGCCTGAATAACAGATGGAATGCCGACCCGGACTTCCGGCATGCAGAAACCGGCGTTGTCGGACGCAATGCGCAGATCACAGGCAGCAGCCATTTCCATGGCGCCGCCGATGCAGGCACCCTGAATGCGGCAGATCACCGGTACCGGCAGATCGAATATCGCCTGAATGGCGCGTCGCAGGTTATCGATAAAACCGAAGGCCGTGCTCTGGTCGAGCGACGAGAGCTCTCCGATATCAGCGCCGGCCGAAAAGGCCTTCGTGCCGGCAGAACGAAGAACAACGGCACGAAGTGTTTTATCGAGCGTAAGCTTTTCGGCGGCATCGGCGATGCCGTTGACGGTCGCCGTGTTCAAGGCGTTGCGCTTTTCGTCCCGCTCTATGGAGATCGTGGCGACGCCTTGTGTTGAAATATTTACGCTCACACTCATTCGGATATTCCCTTGTGTTTATTATTGAGGCCACAACCAGGCCGCACCCCTGACCCCGGAGCTGTCACCATGCTGGTTTTTGACGCATGGGGTGTCACAGGCATCGGAAAAGACATAGTTCTTCAGGGATTTTGGCAAGTCGCGATAGATGATGTCCAGATTGGAAAGCCCGCCGCCGAAGACGATGATATCGGGATCAAGGATGTTGATGACGCCAGCGAGGGCTCGGGCCAATCGATCCGTGTATCTTTGCAGGACGGCAACGGCAACGGCATTCCCGGCAGCCGCATCGGTGGCGATTTCGCTGGCTGATGCGGCCCGCCCTCCGGAAGCCTGATAATCCCTGCTGAGGCCGGGGCCGGACAGAAACGTCTCGATACAGCCATGCTTGCCGCAATAGCATGTGGGGCCGGGCTGTTCCGCGATACCCGGTATGGGCCAGGGCAGGGGATTGTGTCCCCATTCGCCGGCAATGGCGTTGATACCGGTGTGTGTCTGCCCATTGATGGCAATGCCGCCGCCGACTCCGGTGCCGATAATGACGCCAAAGACCATGCCGTACCCCTTGGCTGCACCATCGATGGCTTCCGACACGACGAAACAGTTGGCATCATTGGCGATGCGCACGGGGCGCTGCAGGGCAGCTTCCAGATCCCGGTCGAGGGCATTGCCGATCAGCCATGTCGAATTGGCATTCTTGACAAGGCCAGTCTTGGGTGAAATCGCACCCGGAATGCCGACGCCGACCGGAACGTCGGCATTGCAGCCGGCCTTCGTCGCAACGCGATCGACCAGATGTTGTATCTGCCTGACGGTCGCTGCGTAGTCCCCCTGTGGGCTTTCGACACGTTCACGCGCAAGCTCGCGCCCGGGATCATCAAGGACGATGGCTTCGGTTTTGGTGCCGCCGAGGTCTATGCCAATTCTCATGGCAAAAACTCTATCGCATCCGCATGTCGGATGGGAGCCTCCGAATTACTAAAAAACACAATATTTTGATGGTTGTACGATATGTGGGTTTTTTGTTAACCATTATATCCAAGAATAGTATGCGTTGATTCGCTTTGGGCGTTAACTGGGCATTCTGGGGTGTTGCGATGATGGAAGACATGAATATGTCCGGATTTCCGGACAATGACATCGTAACAGCCTGGGACGCTGACATGGTAGATGTCCGCCCGGTGTTCCGGGGATTGGCCGACGGCGGGATTGCCGGCAAGGAAATCGCCATGATGCTGGGTGTTGCACCGTCAACCGTCAGCAAATGGCGCCGCGGCTCAGCGCGACCCAATGAAGATGCCATTCAGTTTCTAACCCTGATCCTGGCAGATGTGATCGGTGCCAAGGAACGGACGCTGGACGCCATGGACGGCGTGCCGCTGGCCTGGCGTTTGGGCCGGGAAAGTGAATTGGCGGCCATGCGGCAATCACTTTTCAAACAGGAAGCCATCAACCGCGTCCTGCAACCGATCGCATTGCGGGACGGTGCACGGATGGTTCAAGGATTGGCTGGAGCGTACCGGCATACCGGTGCAGGCCGTGCGCCCGCAAAGCGTGAGGATCGTCGCTTGACGGGATCCGCTTACAACGCGCTCGGCATTTCCCGGGAAGGCTTGCAAACAGCCCTTGGGATCAAGCAGAGCTATAAAGCGCATGAGCCGCTGGTTATTCCGGGCGAAGACGAGCGCTTGCTGGTGCCTGAAAATCTCCTGAATAAAGAGATCGATCTGTCCGGGTTCGAAGATCCGCTGGCCCTTGCCATGGTTTGTTCCAGAGACCCGGAAGGGCCGATGGCACTGGCAGCGACGGCGCGTCTCTGCCCGCTCGGCAATTCAACCAAGCTGGTGCGCGGCGTCATCCAGATCATCGCCGACACCTCACGTCATGAACTGGTCCGAGAATGCCTGAACTATGTGACGGATCACGCGTTTGAGCCGGACAGCATCGGCAAGGTACGGCAGCATGCCTCCAGGATCGTCACGGAAAGCCGGAAGCAGTTTACCGCCGCTTTGCGGGAAAACCTGAAATCGCTGCTTGAGGGTGAAATCGCGCCCAGACAATTCGTCCGGGAATTTTTCGAGCTGACCGAGGCCGGCAATCTGCGTCACGATGTTCGGAAAAAACTTATCCTCAGCCTGCTTTTGTCATCGTCGGTGCGTCCGTCGATCAAGTTCCTGATGCTGGAAAATTTCGAACGAATTCCAAAATCCGTAAAGCTCGGGATCGTGTCTGCGGTGCTCAAGGCGGAACCGACACGGCATACGGAAATCATCAAGGAAGAGCTGAAATATATTATCGAACAGGAACGCATGATCCGCGAAGGTCATGACATCAACGGCAGACCGGCACCGAAAACGATTGTCGCAGGAAACATTCCTTCGCCTCAGGAATCGGTTCCGCAGGATTTTCCAATGCCGTTTCCGGGTGAACAGCACCCAGAAAGACCGCGCCCTAAATTCACCCTGTAACCGGTCATTCCAAGCCGTTTCGACCCTTGCAAAACGCCGGTCAGGCGCTACAAACGCTCATGACTTTCACACCTGATTATGTATTCGAAGGCGAGCCGGCAATCGGCGAAACCATCAAAGTGGCAGAGGGCATTCACTGGCTCCGCATGCCTTTGCCGTTCAAACTTGATCATATCAATTTGTGGTTGCTGGAAGACGGTGATGGCTGGACCATCGTCGATACTGGAATTTGCACGGATGCCGTAAAGTCTGCCTGGGAAACCCTGTTTCAGGGCGCCATGGAAGGCCGGCCGGTGAAGCGTGTCATCGTGACCCATTTCCACCCCGATCACGCCGGCCTTGCCGGCTGGTTGACCGAGCGCTTCAAGGTGCCGTTGGTCATGCCGCTCACCGAATGGACATTCGGTCGCATGCTGTATCTGGACGGGCCAGACCAATCGCTGGAAACATTCAGGGCTTTCTACAAGCGGGCCGGGTTTACGCCGGAATTGATGGAAACGGTCAGTCGACGGGTCGGCGGCTATAAAAATGCCGTATCTCAAATTCCAACGGCATTCCAAAGAATATCAGACGGTGAGTGTATCGAAATCGGTGGCCGGTCCTGGCGCATGATTGTCGGCCGCGGTCACTCGCCGGAACATGCCTGCCTGTACTGTGAAGAGGCCGATGTGCTGATTTCGGGCGATCAGGTGCTACCAAAGATCAGCCCCAATGTCAGTGTCTGGCCGCAGGAACCGGAAGGGACGCCTCTGGGGTTATACATCGATTCCATTGACCATATTCGCCGCCAGGTGCCGGGCGATCCACTGGTGTTGCCAAGCCATAACTGGCCGTTCAAGGGCCTGCACGCGCGTCTGGATGATCTTGATGCACATCATGTCGAGCGACTGGACGAGACATTCCAGTCGCTGCACGAGCCAAGCACGGGCGTTGATGTTCTCGTATCGTCTCTTCAAGCGTCAACTGGATGAACATCAGACGTTTTTCGCCATCGGCGAAACGCTGGCGCATCTGCATCACTTGATGGCTGAGGGGCGCATTACGCGCGAACGACGCGAAGACGGCGTTGAGATCTTCTCGCGTTTTGCCTGATAGAGCGCCTAGATCAGATTAGCGGATCGCAGGGCCTTGAGGACATGCGCGGCAATCGTGCCATCCAGGGAATAATAGATGGTCTGTGCATGGCGCCGGGTTTTTACCAGGCCTTCCTGACGCAATTTTGCCAAATGCTGTGACAGCGCGGACTGGCTCAGCTTAACAATGCCTTCCAATTCAGAAACCGAAGCTTCCGAGCGGGATAGATGGCAGAGAATCGTCAGCCGATGACTGTTGCCCATCGCTTTAAGAACAGCGCTGGCGCGGTCTTGTGGCTTGAAAACAGGGGGATTTGTGCGCGGGCGTGTAGCTAAAGAAGGCATCAAATACTCAAGTTGTTGTCACGACTTGCTGTCAGTGTTGCTTATTTCTATCCCTTTTTTGTGTACTTTGGCCAAACACAGTTTCGTTACCTCGAGTCGGCCAAAAGACGCTAAACTGTTGCAATGCAGCGTAAATCAAACGATTTTCATATCAGGTGAAACTGCTCAGAGGCTCAATAATGAATACCGTATATCTTGATCTCAAAGGGTTGAACTGTCCGTTGCCCGTACTGCGTGCGAACAAGAAAATGAAAGAACTGATGGCGGGCGATGTTCTTGAGATCGAGGTCACGGATCCGGCGGCGCCGAAGGACTTTGAGACCTATAGTGTCACCACAGGCCATGAATTGCTTGAAAGTACTGAATTCGACGGCGGGTTCCGCTTGTCCTTGAAAAAAGCCGGGTAACAGGCCTGCCTGGCGTGTCGGTATCAGCCGATCAGCCTGGCCGGAGAGAGTTCCACCGCATCGACTGCGATATCAGATATGCCCTGCGTCGATGTCTGTTCCAGTAACTGAAGCGTCGCCAGTCGGGCCATGGCGTTTCGGACGTTGTGATGCCGTATCCGCCCTGACCGGCCAGCCAGAAAAATCCTTCGGCTCTGGGATCGAAGCCAAGTGCAGGTACGCCGTCATCAAAGAAGCTTCGCAAACCGGCCCACTTGTTGTCGATGCGGCGGATATCCATCGTCGTCGCCTGTTGAATACGTTCAACCGTGACGGCGATGTCGTATTCATCGGGCTGGACATCGCAAGGCGGCATGGGCGTGGCTTCCTCGGGCGAGGCCAGAATACGCCCGGCATCCGGTTTGAAATAGAACGTCTCGTCAATGTCATTGATCATCGGCCACTGTGACGTGTCGTGCTCTGCCGGTGCCTGGAAAACCAGTGCCGTTCGACGCTTCGGCACCAGACCGAGGGGGGCAAGGCCTGAATGGGCGGCAATCTCATCAGCCCATGCGCCTGCCGCATTGATAATGACGTCGGTCTCGACCACGCTATTGCGGGTGTTCAGTACCCAACGGCCCCGGGTACGCTCGATACCGATCACATCGGCATCGGTTATGATGCTGCCGCCCCTTGCCTTGAAGCCGCGAAGATAACCGTCATGGAGCTGTGCCACGTCCATCGACATGGCATCAGGCTCAAATACGCCGACGGCGGTCCATTCCGGACGCAGAACCGGAACAAGGGCGGCAACGTCAGCCCCCTCAAGCAGGCGGATATTCGAGGTCAGGGATTGGCACTGCCGGAAAAGCTCTTCCGCTTTTTTCCGCCGGCTTGCTCCGCCGATCAACAAGACCCCTAACGGATGCAGCAGTGGTTGGGAAGCGAATCCGGCGGGCGGATTGTCAAAAAATCGTCTGGATGCCGCCGTCAGGGCCCGGATGGCAGGCGGGCCATAGGTTTCGGTATAAACAGCCGCTGAACGGCCGGTCGAATGATATCCCGGCCGGTCTTCGCGTTCCAGAATGACCATGTCAGCCGCGCTGCCCAGTGCTTCACTGAGCCGATAGGCGAGCGAAGCACCGGCAATACCGGCGCCGATAATGGTGAAACGTTTACGGGTCATTTAGCCGATTATTCCGCCGGATTGGGCTCTGCTTTAGGGTGCGTTACGGAAGAGCCAAATGTTTCGCTTTTGCCGGTTTTGTCTTCAATTGCCGGCAGCCGGGGTTTTCGGTCATCCGCATCACGTTCGGCTTTATGCTGCATACGGGCATCGCGATTCTTTTCCACGGCGGCACAGAACAACGCCATCAGGGGCGGGATGATCGCCAGTGTCAGAATGGCCGACAAGGATAGTCCGCCCAGCACGACCGACCCCAACCCCCGATAAAGTTCGGAACCGGAACCAGGGAACAACACCAACGGCAACATGCCGAACACACTCGTCGTCGTCGACATGAAAATCGGCCGAATACGGTTCGATGTGGATTCCAGGATCGCTTCGGTGACGGCCATACCTTCATCACGGATATGATAGAGTGTCTGATGAACCAGCAGGATCGCGTTGTTGACGACGATCCCGATCAGAATGACGAAGCCGAGCAGGGTCAGCATGTCCAAAGGCTGGAATGTGAATTGATTCATGGCAGCCAGTCCCAGAACACCACCCGCGGTTGCTAACGGCACCGACAGCATGATGACGAGCGGATAGATGAAGCTTTCGAACAAAACGGCCATGACCAGATAGACGATGACAACAGCGATCAGCAGATCATACTTCATATGCGCCCACGTCTGATTGAGGCTGTCTGCCGTGCCCGTCAGTCGCAGTTGGACACCGGCCGGCAATCCGGCCGCTTCCAGCTTGTCGATGACACCCGTTTGCAGCGTTTCAAGGGCGGTTTCCAGCGGCACGGCATCGGGGGGGCGGATCTCCAGCGTGACCGTTCTGAGCCGCTCAAGGTGATTGATCTGTGTCGGGCCCGCGGTGACGATAATATCGGCCAACTCGCTTGCCGGCAGGATAATGCCAGACGGTGTCGACACCGGCAGGAAATTGATTCCCTGCGTTTCCTTCACCTGCAATTCCGGGCCCTTGATCATCAGATTGATACGTTTGTTACCGACCGTGATTTCTGCAACACGCAGGCCGTCGTTGAAGGCATCAAGCGTATCTGAAAGTTGTTTTGCCGTGACGCCGTTGTCGGCAAGTTTGACACGGTTCGGATAAATGCGGACTTCGGGTGCACCGAGTTCAAGGCCGGGTTTCGGACGAAGCTGGGTGCCTTCACTTCGGGGCATGACGCCTTCGATCAGGCCGACGGCTTTCAGGGCAGTGCCGAGAATTGTTTCGAGATCCTCACCCATGACGTTGAGTTCAATCGACCGCGAGCCGCCGATGCCGCGGCCAAACAGCGAGCGCTGGGAAATGAGGCCGAAGGTGCCGGGCTCCTTGAGAGCGGCGGATTTGAGGATCGGGATCAGTTCCTTTACCCGGTTCGGGTCATCGGCCTGTGCGCCAAGAAATGTGATGCCGCGGGTGGCAACAAAAAAGAACCGGTCGACCAGTGGCTTGCCATCGGCACGCTTACCATCAGGGTTGTTGACGGCAAGCAGGGGGATCATTTCTGCTTCGAATTTTGATGCAATCTCTTCGGTGGTGTCGAGGTTGTAGCCGGGGGGGGGCGCGACGATGCCGAAGATAAGGTTGCGGTTACCGTCAGGCAGGTATTCCAGCTTCGGCAGCAGCGCAACAGTGATGAATGCGCAGATCCCGGTCAGCGACAGGATGCACGTGATCGAGAGTAATTTGCTGGCAATTACCCGGCGGGTCATGCCGACAACGAAACTATGAAAGCCTTCCGCCAATGGGTCGATGACGGGAATGCGCATGCGGGTAATCGAGGTTTCGTCAGGATTGCCGAGCAGCTTTTTCGACAACGCCGGGATGACGGTGATGGCAACCAGCAGTGACAGCATGACGGAAACAGACAGGGCGACAGCAATGTCACGGAACAATTGGCCGACTTCCAGTTCCATAACCAGGATCGGAATAAAAACCATCACTGTGGTCAGTGCGGATACCAGTACGGCAACCCACACCTGCTTGGCCCCTTCAAAAGCGGCCTCGACACGGCTCAGTCCTTTTTCGCGAAGCCGGAAGATATTTTCCAGAACAACAATCGCCGCATCGACAACCATGCCAACAGCAAAGGCAATGCCGGCCATCGAGATGACGTTCAGCGACCGGCCCAGAAATGCCATGGCGACAAAAGCGCCGATGACTGAAACCGGGATGGCCATGGATACAATCAGCGTCGCCCCCCATGAGCGCAAGAAAACCAGCAACACGAGAGCAGCTAGCAGGCCGCCGATAACAATATTCTGCTGCACCAGATTGATTGATGAATCGATGTAGACGGTTTCATCGTAAACCTGAACCAACTTCAGTTTCTTGGCCGGCAGGCGCTGTTCGTTCAGTTCTTTGATTGCAGCCCGAATGCCCTTCATGGTTTCGATCACATTGGCACCGGTTTCACGAACGGTATTGATCGCGATGGCCGGGTGGCCGTTGACCCGAATGCGCGCCGTCGGATCAGAATAATCGAAGGCAACCTCGGCTATGTCGCCGATAGTGACCCGGGCCACGCGCCCTGTCGCTTCATCGCTTTGCGAGCGAACGACGACATTGGAGACATCTTCGAGGGTTTTGAATTCACCTTCGGTGCGGACGACATATCGCCGTTTGCCTTCATCGACGTCACCAGCGGAGACGGAAGAATTAGCGGCACGCATGGTGTCGACAACATCGGTGACGGTCAGCCGATAGCGGGCCATTAAATCCGGATTGACGCGCACCACCATTTCACGATTGGACGAGCCATAAACATTGACGCGGGCAACGCCACTGACGCGTTCCAGTCTGTCCTGTATGACGTCCTCGGCAAAATCACCAAAGGTGTGGATCAATTGTTTGTTGTCGTCTGTCTGCAGCAAAACGATCCATGCAATCGGGTTGTCTTCTGAACTGGCTGTGCGGATCGAAGGCTGATCAGCCTCTGCGGGGTAACTGCTGACCCTGTCCAGGCGATTGGCCGTCAACAGCAGGGCACGGCTCATATCCTGACCGACGGTAAATTCCATTGTTATTCGCGAGCGGCCGTCCTGGCTTTCCGATGAAATCTGTTCAAGGCCTTCGATGCCCTTCAGAACCTCTTCCTGCTCATTGGTGATCTCGCGCTCGATCTCAGCTGGTGCTGCACCCGGCCAGACGGTCTCCAGGCTGATGATAGGCTTGCGCACATCAGGCGTCAGCTGGATCGGGATTTTTGCGAAAGCGACAACGCCGAACATGACAATCATGAGCACCGCTGCCAGTACAGCGATCGGTCTTTCGATGGATAGGCGGATCAGTCCGTTCATGACGCATTACCCTTTGGCGCGGCTGTCTTGCTGTCCCTGATCATTTCGCCCGGCTGCAGACGTTCATTGCCGCGGATGACGACGATGTCGCCTTCTACAAGGCCGCTATCGATGACAAATCGTTGGCCAATTGCCTGACCCAGCTTGACGGGTCTGAAGGTTGCCTTGCCGTCTTCGTTGAGGACAACCAACTGCGCACCACCGCGATTAAGCACAGCGTCCTTATGTACGGTCAGCACATCGCGGATCTCTCCGGCAGGGATCTGCACGGTAACGGTTTGATTGGCCGCAGTTGATTTCACGGTGCCCGGAAATTCCGAAGTGAAACGCACGCGGCGGGTCCGCGTGCGGGGGTTTTCGTTTGGAATGACGGCACGGACGGTGGCCTTGAGGGTGTTGCCATCTTCCATCACGGCGGACAGCTCACGCCCCTCGTCGAGGCCTGCAATGCGGTTGGCCGGGACATCAGCTTCGATTTCAAGATTGTTGTGATCAAGCAGCGAAACAACCGGATCGCCTTCGCGCACATAGGCGCCGGCTTCGGAATGCCGGTCAATGATGACGCCGGCATAAGGCGCGCTGAATGACCGTGTTGGCGAGTGCGATTTCGCCAAGCTGGAGGTTTGCTTCGGCAGATTTCAGTTGTGCGGATGATCTGCTGACTTCGCTTTTGGCACGGATCGTTTCCTGGGTTTTATCGCTGAGCCGGGCAGGGGAAAAAGCCGGTGAGTCCTTGAGCCCCTTGAGGCGGTCCAGTTCCTGTTCCAGCAATTGCAGGCTGGCACGGCTGGTCTGCAATGCGGCCTTGGCGCTATCGACATCAGCCTGGCGGCGGTTGCGTTCCCAGATGAAGGCATTGTCGACCAGTATGGCCAACTCGTCACCGGCGCCAACGCGATCACCAACTTCAACCAGATACTTGTCGACGGGACCCGAAACCCGCGAAGCAACGACGCCGGACTGGTACGGTACGAACCGGCCGATAACGGGAACGGTCTGGCGCAGGGGTTCGGTGCGAACGGTATCCATGCCGACGGCTTTGGCTTTCGCAGCAGGTGCCGCAGGTTTTTCCTGTGCATGAACAGGCAATACCAGCATGAGAGCCAGTACGCTTGCCGCCATTACGTGAAAACCTGAACTTTGCATCGACGTTAATCCTGACTGCTGAACCTGGGCATTAATAAAATGCAAAAAAACACCCACGAATGATATGCCTTCGCAGGTTGATTATTAGACTGTCCTGAAATTGGACTGGACGGTCTAGTCCAATTTAATTTAGTTTGTGATTTCAAGCAATTGAATTGTCCCGATCTTTTGACATCAAGGTGATCGGAATGTCACTGCGATCCGAAGCCGTATTTGACAGAATGCCCAGCGACTTGTCGCCGTCATCAGCGGCGAAGCGAGAGGCTATTGTCCATGCCGCCGCTCAGGTATTCATGAAAGCCGGTTATGGTGCGGCGAGTATGGATCAGATCGCAGCCGAAGCCGGTGTTTCAAAGCAGACGGTCTATAGCCACTTCGGTGCCAAAGACGCACTGTTTGAAGAAATCATCAGCGGAAAATGCGTTGAATTACTGGGTACCGAGGATGCCGGTTTCGGGCAGGGTGATGATCCCTATGCCGTCCTTTTCGAGACGGCAAAACAGTTTCTCAACATTGTGCTGAGTGATGAAAGCATGACGCTGTACCGGGTGATACTTGGTGAATGTGGCCGTTTTCCCGAACTTGCGACGGTCTTTTATCGGGCCGGACCGAGGACGGCGACAGAGCGGCTGTCCAGGTTTCTGAGCACAATGGCCGAAAAAGGGCATTTGAAAATTGATAACCCGGCCGCTGCCGCCGGTATATTTTTCGCCATGATGCGGGGGGATTTGTATCTGAGATGCATCCTCGCGCTCAGAGAGAAGCCGGACACGGATGAAATAACCGACTATGCGCGCTCGGTTGTTGAGATATTCATCCGGGCACACAAAATTGAAGAAAAATCAGCCTGATAAACTGATCATGAGCATTGAAATAATGCAATCAGCCGCCAAAATGCTTCACATGCGTAGGCTTTTTGATCTGTTTTCACCGGCAGCCTTTGTAACGTCTCTTGCGGTGCCCCTTGTCGGGGCCCTGACGGTTAGTGCACAAGCGGACCTGATCGGTCACGGTGGTATGGTCCGGAGCGTTGACGTATCTGCGGACGGCATGCGGGCGATAACCGGCAGTTTCGATTACACGGCCCGTGTCTGGAATTTCGGAGATCAGAGCGAGGTTGCCGTGCTTGATCTGCATGAAGGGCCGGTCACAAGTGTCAGGTTTGATCCAACCGGCAAGCTGGCCCTGACGACGAGCGACGACTTCACAGCCATTCTCTGGGATATGAGCACATTCAAACTGGTCCACCGTTTGACCGGCCACAAGCACAAGGTCATGACATCGGCGTATTCACCTGCGGGAAAATTGGTGGCGACCGGCGCGTGGGACAAGTCGATCAAGCTCTGGGATTTACAAAGCGGCAAGGAAAGCAGATCGATTGCCACGAACAGTCCGGTCAACGCCATTGTCTTTCTGAAAGATGGAAAGCGGTTGATCAGCGGCGGCCATCACCCGGTGATGCAAATATGGAACGTGGAAACCGGTGATGTTGCTGGCAAGCTTGAAGGGCATCAGATGGGTATTACAGCCCTCAGCCGGTCGCCGGACGGCAAGCGATTGCTTTCTGCCAGCATCGACAAATCCATCAGGCTCTGGGATATCGAAACTATGTCCGAGCTCAGCAAAATCGATGTGCGCGATGGTCAGGTCTATGACGTGCAATTTTCCCCCGACGGCAAACGGGCGCTGACGGCTGGCAAGGACGGCTATATCGTTGAATGGGATCTCGCCACTGGAGCGCCCGTGCATGAAATTCATGCCCACGACAGGATTGCCTGGTCGGCAAGTTACACACCGGATGGCCGTTTTGCCGTTTCCACAAGCTCGGATGAACAGGCCCGTATCTGGCATCTTGAAACCGGTGATCGCATCGGCATGACGGAAGTTGCCGGGAGTGAACCCAAGCCCTGGCTGCAAAGCAGCCATCCCGGTGCAAGACTTTTCAACAAGTGTGCCAAATGCCATGCCTTGTCCGTCAACGCGCCGGCGCGTTCCGGGCCACATTTTGCCGGCCTTTTTAACCGCAAGGCCGGCTCGGTGGAAAATTATCGGTACTCGAGTGCGCTGACCGGGGTCGATTTCCGCTGGGATGAAAAAAATCTGTTCAGGCTTTTCTCTGACGGACCTGACAAGATGCTGCCCGGTACGAAAATGCCGGTGCAGCGGGTAACCGATGCCAAGGAATTGACCGAACTGGTTGACTATTTACGCGACCTGACGACAAAAAGCGACTGACCCTCCCGACAGGAGAACCTGATGACGACGTTTCTGTATTCCCATCCGGCCTGTATCGAGCATGACCCCGGCGAATATCATCCGGAGCGGCCTGATCGCCTGCGTGCCGTGATGGCTGGCCTGGAAGCTGAAAAATTTCAGCATCTGCACCGTCTGGAAGCGCCGATTGTCGATCTGAACGACGTCAAACGGGTCCACACGTCGGATTATGTCGACATGATCATGGACAGCGTGCCAAGTGAGGGACGGGTCAGGCTTGATCCCGATACGGCGATGTCACCGAAATCCGGTGAAGCCAGCCAGCGGGCTGCCGGCGCCGGCATCGCCGCCATCGATGCTGTCATTAACAAGCAGGCCCGCAATGCATTTTGCGCCGTGCGTCCGCCCGGGCACCATGCGGAATCATCGCAGGCCATGGGGTTTTGCCTGTTTAATTCCGCTGCCGCTGCCGCCTTTCATGCCCGCGCCAAGCACGGCATGGAGCGGGTTTGCGTGCTCGATTTCGATGTTCATCACGGAAACGGTACGCAACACAGCTTTGAGCAGGTTGAAGGCCTGTTTTATGGCTCATCGCATCAATTCCCGGCATATCCGGGGACCGGCTCAACGTCGGAAAAGGGCAAATACGCCAACATCTGCAACGTGCCGTTGGCACCGGGCACCGGGTCCAGCGGCTTCCGGGAAGCCTACATCGAGGTCATGTTGCCGGCGATCCGTGCCTTCAAGCCTGAAATGCTGATCATTTCCGCCGGTTTTGATGCGCACAAAAATGACCCGCTGGCGCAACTGATGCTTGAGACCGCGGATTACCGCTGGGTCACCGATCAATTGCTCGATCTTGCTGATGAGGTCTGCGACGGGCGCGTGGTGTCGATGCTTGAAGGTGGCTATGACCTGGATGCGCTCAGGGACAGCGTCGTCGAACACGTGCAATCCCTGATGGAGCATTGACGGCTTGCCCGTAACGGCCCCGACGCCTAGACTGCGCGCCGTTTTCAAAGTTAAGAATTGAGGCTGGCCGTATGGCTAAGGATAAAACTGCCGGGCAGGAAACACTCCCCGACGATATCGCCAAGATGAGCTTCGAGGCTGCTCTCGAAGAGTTGGAAGATATCGTCCGCGAGTTGGAAACCGGCGATGGTGATCTTGATACATCGATCAACGGCTACACGCGCGGCGTGTTCCTGAAGAAGCATTGCGAGATGAAGCTTAAGGAAGCCGAGGCCCGGATCGAGAAAATCGTCGTTGGCAGCGACGGTCGTGTTGCCACCGAACCTCTCGACGACGCCTGAAGGATATCCCTATGAGCGATCTGGAAAGCGCGCTGAAAGCGTGTGCGGAAAACATTGAAACGGTATTGGACCGGTTGCTGCCGAAGTCTGACATGCCGGAAGCGCGCGTCATCGATGCCATGCGTTATGCAACGTTGGATGGAGGCAAGCGCATACGTCCGTTTTTGCTGACGCAATCCGCAAGCCTGTTCGGCGTGTCGGAAAGCCGGGCATTTCGTGCCGCTGCAGCACTCGAGATGGTGCATTGCTATTCGCTGGTTCACGACGACCTGCCGGCTATGGATGACGACGATCTGCGTCGCGGCAGGCCGACTGTTCACAAGAAATTCGATGAAGCGACGGCAATCCTTGCCGGTGATGCCTTGCTGACCAAGTCGTTCGAGATTCTGGCAGGCCCGGACACGCACGAGAACGCGACAGTTCGGGCAGAGCTTTGCCTGGTATTGGCCAAGGCATCCGGTGATCACGGTATGGTTGGCGGGCAGATGCTGGACCTGGTTGCCGAGCAATCCCATCTGGATATTCCCGAGATCACCCGGCTGCAACGTATGAAGACAGGGGCCTTGATCGCTGTTGCCTGCGAGATGGGAGCCATCATGGGCAAAGCGTCCGAACAGGCCCGCCTTGCGCTACAGCATTATGCCCATGATATCGGGTTGGCGTTCCAAATCGCTGACGATTTGCTCGATGTTGAAGGGGATGCCGATGAAGTCGGCAAGCGCACCGGCAAGGACGAAGATGCCGGAAAGGCAACGTTTGTCTCGCTTATGGGCATTGAACGAGCCCGTGAACAGGCCCATCTCCTAGCTGACCAGGCCGCCACTCACCTTGAAATGTTCGCTGAAAAAGGCGAGTATTTAAAAGAACTTGCGAATTTTATCGTGACTCGGCGCAAATAATCGCCATAACGCCGAATAATCGTGTGCTTTATGGCGATTTATCAGCGAATCTATACTAAACGACGGACAAGAATGATAAAGGGACGGCATCGTTGGACGACGTAAACAAAACACCACTTCTTGATACGATCAAATTTCCGGCCGATATGCGAGATCTGTCGATGGACGAGCTGCGCCAGCTTGCCGATGAAGTACGGCGTGACACGGTGCGTATCGTCTCTATTACCGGCGGACATCTTGGAGCTTCTCTGGGTGTTGTTGAATTGACGGTGGCGTTGCATCACGTCTTCAACACGCCGGAAGACAGGCTGATCTGGGATGTCGGCCATCAGTGTTATCCGCATAAAATTTTGACCGGTCGGCGCGAACAGATGCTGACGCTCCGTCAGGGAGACGGTATTTCCGGATTTACCAAGCGGACAGAGAGTGAATACGACCCGTTCGGGGCTGCGCATTCCTCAACCTCTATTTCATCCGGTTTGGGCATGGCAGTTGCCAGCGCACTTTCCGGCAAGAAAAACAACGTCGTTGCGGTCATCGGCGATGGTGCGATGACCGCTGGTATGGCCTATGAGGCGATGAATAATGCCGGCTCGATGGATGCCCGACTTATCGTCATTCTCAACGATAACGATATGTCGATCGCACCGCCGGTTGGCGCCCTGTCGGCATATCTTTCAAAGCTCATTTCGTCGAAGACCTATCGGTCGGCCCGCCATCTGGCGAAAAACGTTTCGAAAAGGCTGCCACGTCAGATTGAGACGGTGGCGGCGCGGGCTGAAGAATATGCCCGTGGCATGGTCACCGGCGGGACCCTTTTCGAGGAGCTTGGTTTCTTTTATGTCGGCCCTATCGACGGCCACAATATGGAACATCTGATCCCCGTTCTCAAAAACCTGCGCGATGACCAGGAAGATGGACCGGTTCTGATCCACATCGTCACCGAAAAAGGGCACGGCTATAAACCGGCCGAAGAATCCGCCGACAAGTATCACGGCGTTTCAAAATTCGACGTGATCACCGGCAAGCAGCACAAGCCGAAACCTAATGCGCCGAGCTATACAAACGTTTTCGCCAAGGCCCTGATCGAGGAAGCCAGACATGATGACAAGGTCGTCGCGATCACCGCTGCCATGCCATCCGGTACCGGCGTCGACAAGTTTGGCGATGTTTATCCTGAACGCAGTTTCGATGTCGGTATTGCAGAACAGCACGGCGTGACCTTTGCAGCCGGACTGGCGACAGAAGGTTACAAGCCGTTTGCCGCGATCTATTCGACATTCCTGCAGCGGGCTTATGATCAGGTCGTGCATGATGTGGCGATCCAGTCGCTACCGGTACGCTTCGCCATTGACCGCGCCGGCTATGTTGGCGATGACGGATCGACGCACTGCGGTGCCTTTGATATTGCCTATCTGGCAACGCTGCCGAATTTCGTGGTCATGGCCGCCGCCGATGAAGCGGAACTGATGCACATGACGCGGACCGCGCATTCGATTAACGATCGTCCTTCGGCTTTCCGTTATCCACGTGGCGAAGGCGTTGGCGTCGAGTTGCCGGAACGCGGGGAGATTCTCGAAATCGGCAAGGGCCGGATTGTCCGCGAAGGGAAAACCGCCGCGATCCTCAGCTTCGGTGGGCGTTTGCAGGAATGCATCAGAGCCTCGGAGGAATTGGCATCGCGAGGACTGTCGACGACGGTTGCCGATGCCCGTTTTGCCAAGCCGCTTGATCATGACCTGATCCGGGATTTGGCGCGCAATCACGAAGTGCTGGTAACCATCGAAGAAGGCTCTATCGGCGGCTTCGGTTCACACGTTCTGACATTCATGGCCAATGACGGGCTTTTGGAAAACGGCCTCAAGGTCCGCGCCATGATGATGCCCGACGAGTTCTTTGATCAGGACAAGCCTGCCAAGCAGTACGAACGGGCGCGGTTGAATGCCCAGCATATTGTCGAGACTGTGATGACGGCGCTTGGCCGCGAAGCCGAGCTAAGCTCCCCCGTCAGGGCATAAAGGCCATCGCCAAGATACGCCTCGATCAACTTCTGGTGGACCGTGGGCTTGTTGAAAGCCGGTCCAGAGCCCAGGCCTTGATCATGGCAGGACTGGTCTTTTCCAAGGAACGTAAACTTGAAAAAGCCGGGCAACAGGTCGCCGATGATCTGGCGCTTGAAGTGCGGGGACAGGATCATCCCTGGGTCTCTCGCGGTGGTTTGAAGCTGGCCCATGCCATCGCGCATTTTTCGATCAATCCTGCAAATGCGGTCTGTATCGATGTCGGCGCATCGACCGGCGGCTTCACCGATGTCCTGCTACAGAATGGTGCGAAAAAGGTCTACGCCGTTGATGTCGGTCACGGTCAACTGGCCTGGAAACTGCGATCCGATGATCGGGTCATCGTGCTCGAAAAAACCAACGCCAGGTATCTGAGCAGTACGGAAATCCCTGAACCAGCTGATCTTGTTGTCTGCGATGCCAGCTTCATTGGCTTGAAAACCGTATTGCCGGCGGCACTGGAGCTCGCCAAAAAGGGCGCAACCCTGGTTGCCCTGATCAAGCCGCAGTTTGAGGCCGGCCGGGAACATGTGGGCAAGGGGGGCGTGGTGCGCGATCCGGACATTCATGCCGCCGTGTGCGAAAACATCCGGACATGGTTGGACGGACTGGAAGACTGGACAGTTTCAGGAATCGTCGAAAGCCCGATCACCGGACCGGAAGGGAATGTTGAATTCCTGATCGTCGCCTATAAATCAGCTTGAGGCTACAACAGTTAATCGTGAGGGAAACCCGCCTGTGCCCAGGCGACGATGCCTCCTTCCATTGAATAGACTTCGTTCAGCATACCCTGGCTCAGCAGATAATCGGCGACCTGATAGGACCGCATGCCGTGTGCGCACATAATCACCACTTTTTTGCTGCCGTCGCGGGGAACCTTGTCGAAATCAAATGATGACATAGGATTGTGCTCGGCGACGGGAATGCTGGCTTCGTTCAACTCCGGTTGTTCGCGGACATCGATCAGCACCGCATCACCGGCGTCTAGCCAAGCTTTGGCCGTTGCTGCGTCGATTTCCTGAACAGTGGGAGTGTCGGATGACATTTCTATTTCCTTTGCGAGCGGGCAGATTTCCAATGACGCACGATAGGTGTATATGAATTCAGCAACAAGATTGTTGGTAACACTGTTTTGCGGGTCAGTCATGGAAGCAAAATATTTTATGAACGGCGAGATCCTTTTCGAAGAGGGGGTAAAGGACGATGTCGCGTTTATCATCAAAAAGGGATCCGTCACGCTTTCCCGCAAAATGCATGGGGGGTGGAGCAAGCAGGTGGCAACCGTCGAGGCAGGTGGGATCATCGGTGAAATGGCGCTTATTGATAATCAGCCCCATTCCGTGACGGCGATGGCAACGGAAGATGGTGAGGCCATGGTTTTAACGCGCGAAGACTATTTAGCCCGCGTCAACCGTTCCGACAAAGTGTTGTCGATGATTATCAAAACACTCACGCACCGGCTTCGTTCAACTTATTCCTGATCTGGATCGTTCTTCTACCAAACCGAAGCACGGTATCCCTGTCGTCAAAGGGCATTTACCGACAAGCCCCGGAGCCTTAAGTTCTAGCGAACAGGAGGATGCCGATGTTTCAGGATTGCCGTGGACTGGATATCACCGCTGCGTCTGAAGACGCAGTTAAAGCCTTTGATGCGACCATCGTATCCTATTTGAGCATCAATCCGTCCGCCGGACCGAACCTGAAGGCAACGCTGGATGCCGATCCGGATATGCCACTGGCACACGTCATCAAAAGCTATTTTTTCATGCTGATGGCAACGGCGCCTTTGCAGGCGCGTTCTCAGCAAGCAGCAGCGGAAGCCCGCAAGCGTGCAGATAGCGCCAATCCACGAGAGCGCCGGCATATCGATGCCGCTGAGCATTGGTCACATGGGCGAAAGCATGCGGCGATTGCTTGCTGGGAAGCCATTCTGGCTGAATTTCCAACGGATGCCTTGGCATTGCGCCTTGCACATCACGGGCATTTTTATGAAGGCGACGGCCAGAATCTCCGAGATACGATAACGCGCCGCCTGTACGCATGGTCACCGGATGTGCCCGGGTACGGCTATGTCAAAGGGATGCAAGCCTTCGGTCATGAAGAAACCCATGATTACGAAGCAGCGCTTCGGGCTGGTCATGAGGCGGTTGACCTGATCCCGGAAAACCCTTGGGCGATACATGCCGTAGCGCATGTATACGAAATGCGCGATACCCCCGAGCCCGGGATCGCATGGATCAAGAAAAATCAGCCCGGCTGGATCACCGCGAACAATTTCCGCTATCACCTTTGGTGGCATCGTATGCTGATGCACATAGACCGGTCAGAATATGACACGGTCCTTAAGATGTATGATGAAGATCTGTGGGATCCTGAATCAGAGGAATACCTGGATCTTGTCAACGATGCGGCGCTTTTGTTGCGCCTGGAATTGCACGGCCAGAATGTCGGTGAACGGTGGGAGGCACTGGCCGAAAAATGCCGCCGCCACAAAACCGATCAATCGCTGGCATTTATCGATGTGCATCATGCCATTTCATTATCGGCTGCGGGGGGAAATGACGCCCGTGAACTGCTGGAAGCCATGCAGAGCTATGCCGATACAAAGGCATCGGCTGATGATAATGCCGCGATCACCAGAACTCTGGGACTGCCGTTGGCGCAGGCACTGGTGGCGCACCGTGCCGGTGAATATGGCACCGTTGTCGATACGTTGCTGCCGGTTCGCTATAATCTGCATCGTCTTGGTGGTTCACATGCACAACGGGATCTGTTCTCCATGGTGTTGATTGATTCCGCACTCAAGTCAGGGCGCATCCCGGTTGCTAAAATGCTGATTTCCGAGCGTCTTGGCCGACTGCCGAAAAACCCATGGACCCTTGCCAAGGCTGCTGCTGCGGGCATCGCGGCTTAAAGGATGGCAATGGCCGCTAGACAGAAAAGCAATGATCTGTATCGGGTTCTGGGGGTTGCGCCAGATGCCAGCCCGGAAGAAATCAAGAAATCCTATCGACGCAAGGCCCGCGAAATGCATCCGGATCTGGATCCCGGCAATCCATGGGCCGAGGACGCTTTCAAAGAGTTATCGGCGGCTTATCAGATACTGTCCGATCCCGTCAGGCGATCACAATACGATCGAGGCGAACTGACACCTGATGGCAACAAGCGCCGGGAAAAAGCCGCCCCCGATGTAAAGCCCAGGAAAAAAGGATTTGAGGGTTTCTTTCGCCAGCGTTCGGGACTGGATATCGATGGCGTTGATGTGAATTATGCCTTGAAAGTGGACTTCCTTGATGCCGCACGCGGCACGAATAAGGAACTAAAGACAACCCACGATTCAATTTTGAATGTAACCGTGCCGCCGGGCACGCTGAGCGGTCAGGTCTTGCGCCTTAAGGGACAGGGGATGCGTGGTTTCGGTAACGGGCGCGATGGTGATGCACTGGTTGAGATCGAGATCGCACCCCACGCCATCTTCCAATGCAAGGACAGGGATATTTTCACAGACGCGCCGGTCAGTCTCGAAACGGCTATTCTTGGAGGTAAAATTCAGGTTGAAACCATCGACGGTATGGTCAATGTCAACGTGCCTGCCAATGCCAACACCGGGACCCGATTGCGGCTCAAGGGGCGTGGCCTTGCCGATGGTGGGCGCAAGAGCGGCCAGCGCGGTGACCATTACGTGACGCTTGTGCTCAACTTGCCGAAAAACCCTGATCCGGAACTCACAGAATTCATCCGCAAACGCGCTGAAGATCGTGAATGAAAAATCCGGGCTATCCGCTGGTTTAGCGGGCTATTTCGTGGACAGCAGGTTTGTCGATTTCGGTTTCGATCAAATCCTGCAATGTGACATCAAGCACGCGGTGGTTCGTTTCCCTTAATTCATCCACGCGCTCTAACAGGCGTTGCCGCCACGGCTCGTTGCTTCGCATGAAATCAAAGCCGGAAAATCCCAGGCCGAGCACCTGATACAGATCGAATAACGTGACCGTATTAGGATCACGCGCCAGCACCCAGCGATTGGCTGAGGTGCGGTCGGTGTAATTTGCCGCGCGAAGCTGGTTGAGAATCCTGTCCACGGCCTCGCCGCCACCGCCGGTGGAGCGCAGAATCCGGCTACGGTGTACGGCACCCAGGCCATCACGACTGGCTTCGTACAATACTGCCAAAATCTGCACGGCAATAATCAGCCGCATACTTGTTCCAACTTTTGAGGAAAGCGGCTTGCCGCCGGCGGATTGCCATTCGCTGACACTGGCGGTCAGGAGTGCGCCGATCAGGACCAGCAGCCACGACAGATACATCCAGACCAGAAAAATGGGGACAACGGACATGGCGCCGTAGATATTCTGATAGGTTGGAAACGAAACGATATACCAGCCGAAAATCTTGCGCAGGATGGTAAACCCGACGCCGGCGATGATGCCGCCTGCCAACCCTGCTGTGAAGCCGACCGGTCTGTTCGGGATGATGATGTAAAACACCGTCAACAGCACGATGATCATGATTGTCGGCAGAAACGTGCCGAAAAAGGCCACAAACCCGCCGCCGGTATCGATCCCGATCAGTTTCGTTGCGGCAAAGAAATACGTCGAGAGCGAGAAGCTGGCGCCGAGCAGCAAGGGGCCCAACGTCAGCAACGCCCAGAATACCAGTAATCGCGGTGCCAGTGCGCGCTTTCTGGCCACACGGAAGATCGCATTCATATCAGCTTCGATGGTGCCCAGCAGCAGAACGGCGGTTGCGGCCAGGGCGACGATGCCGACGGCGCTCAATGTCGTCGTATTTTGGACGAATTTTGTGAAATATTCCTGAGTGACGTCGGCGGAATGGGGCAAAAGATTGGAGAACATTGCCTCCTGAAAAGCTTCCCTGACACCGGAAAATACAGGAAATGCCGCCAGCATAGAAAAGGCGATGGCGGTCAGCGGGACAATGGCCAGCAGGGAAGTGTAGCTGAGTCCGGCGGCCATTTTGAAACAACGATCTTCAACGAAGCGATGGGCGACAAACCGCACAAAAGCACCGGTTTCACGTAAAACAACCTCAATCCCGGCTTCGTTCTCCTTTTCATCGGCATTTGGCAGAATATTGGCGGAATCATTGGTAAAACCGTCATCGACAAGTTCCGTTTCGTTTGTGTTTTCCGACATCTGGATACTCCATCCGATTGACGCTTCCGCCGTCCTATTATATGGCAAAGCCTCTTTGGCGAAACATATTGTGCACCGACATGGTTTGATCAGAATTTTGCGTGTAGCATTGCCGTGATAATGAGTCCCGCTCTGGGGAAACGACGAAGACAACGACGAGGAAAAAAATAATGGGGCAAACTTCACCATTGATGCAAGGCAAGCGCGGCTTGGTTATGGGCGTCGCAAATGACCGCTCGATAGCGTGGGGTATCGCCAAGGCTGCGCACGAACAGGGCGCCGAGCTTGCGTTCACGTTTCAGGGTGAGGCCTTGCAAAAGCGCGTTGAGCCACTGGCCGCATCGGTCGGTTCAGACATCATCCTGCCGTGTGATGTCACCGACCTTGCCAGTATCGATTCCGTTTTTGAAGTTTTGAAGCAGAAATGGGGAGGGATCGACTTCCTCGTGCATGCAGTTGCCTATTCCAACAAGGAAGAACTCAAAGGCGCCTATATTGACACGTCGCCCGAAAACTTCGCCCTGACAATGAATGTCAGCTGTTATTCGTTCACGGCAGTTTGCCAGCGCGCGCGGCCACTTCTTAATGAAGGGGCAAGCCTGTTGACGCTGACCTATTACGGCGCAGAGCGGGTGATGCCGCACTACAACGTCATGGGTGTTGCCAAGGCAGCATTGGAAGCCAGCGTGCGTTATCTTGCCGAAGACCTGGGCAAGTCCGGCATTCGCGTCAACTCACTGTCCGCTGGCCCGATGAAGACACTGGCCGCCAGCGGCATTGGTGATTTTCGCTACATCCTGAAATGGAACGAATACAATTCGCCACTCAGGCGCAACGTCAACATGGACGACATCGGTGGCGCCGGTGTGTATCTGCTGTCATCGCTTTCAAGCGGTGTCACCGGGGAAACGCACCATGTCGATTGCGGTTATAACATTGTCGGTATGAAAGCCGTCGATGCGCCCGATATTTCCGTCGTCTGACAATAGGCCGGGGTCATGTCACATAATACCTTCGGCCACCTTTTTCGGGTAACGACCTTTGGTGAAAGCCATGGGCCGGCGCTGGGCTGTGTCGTTGACGGTTGCCCACCGGGACTGGATCTGGTCGAAGCTGACATTCAGCCCTATCTAGACAAACGTCGTCCCGGTCAGTCCAGGTACACGACCCAGCGGCAGGAAAAAGACGAAGTCAAGATCCTGTCCGGAACGTTCGAGGGGAAGACGACCGGCACGCCGATTGGCCTGTTAATCGAAAACACGGATCAACGGTCCAAGGATTACGGCGACATCAAGGACAAGTTCCGTCCGGGTCATGCCGATTATACCTATGATGCCAAATACGGGTTCCGTGACTATCGCGGTGGTGGGCGTTCGTCGGCCCGGGAAACAGCGATGCGGGTCGCCGCCGGTGCCGTTGCCCGTAAAATTCTGGGGTCTGGTATTGTTATCAAGGCGGGCCTGATCCGTATGGGTGAGAAGGCCGTGCCGGCCGATGTCCGCGATTGGGATGCGGTTGATCAGAACCCGTTTTTCGCGCCTGATCGCGCCACGGCAGAGCAGTTTGCCGATTATCTGGATGGCATTCGCAAAAGCGGTTCATCCGTTGGTGCCGTCATTGAAGTCGTTGCTTCCGGTGTGCCGGCAGGCTGGGGCTCACCTGTCTATGGCAAGCTGGATTCCGAACTGGCATCGGCGATGATGAGCATCAATGCCGTCAAAGGCGTCGAGATTGGCGCCGGCATGGATGCCGCGCGGCTGACCGGTGAGGAAAATGCCGACGAGATGCGCTTCGAGGACGGCAAACCTGTCTTTACGTCTAACAACAATGGCGGCGTGCTTGGTGGTATTTCAACCGGGCAGGACGTGGTTGTACGCTTTTCCGTCAAGCCGACCAGCTCGATCCTGACGCCGCGTGCGACCATTGATAAAAGTGGCAACGAGACCGAGATTTCGACCAAAGGCCGACACGATCCCTGCGTTGGCATTCGTGCCGTGCCGATTGGCGAGGCGATGATGGCTTGTGTCCTGGCCGATCAGTTTCTGCGTCACCGCGGCCAGTGCGGCTAGATCTGGATTATCCGAAAAGATCGCGTTGAACAGGCTTGGGCGGAATCTCCTCCTCGAATGCCAAATCCCCTTCGTAAGGCGTAAGCAATCCGGCAACATCAGCGTAGGGTGCCGTCCCGAGCCAGGTTTCCTGTGCATCAGGCGTCAGGATGACCGGCATCCTGTTGTGGATGTGTGCGATTCCCGCTGCAGGCGGGCAGGTGATGATGGTAAAGCGTTCCCCGTCGGTCAGTCCGGCCATCGCCATCACCGGCGTTCCCGGCGCATAAATGGTGTTTTTGAGTTTTTTGCCGCCGTCCGATTGCCGCCATTCGAAATAGGCGCTGGCCGGCACCACGCAGCGGTTCTCGAGCAACCCCCGGAATGTCGGCTTTTCGCTGAGCGTTTCGCTTCTGGCATTGATCATCGGTTGTTTTGACCAGTCAACGCTGAGCCCCCAGGGTTGCAGCAAGGCGATCTTCTTCTTGCCGATGATCAGGGACAGATCGGTCGGGCGCAGATTGTCCTTGTTCGGCACGGGCGGGTCGTCATCAAGACCAAAGGCCTCTGCCAAATCTCCCGGTTTCGTTTTGAGTTCGAAATTTGAGCACATGTCTGCATCATACCGGCTTTACCCATTGCGTCATCGCCATATTGCGTCAAGACAAGGCACAATTTTACATTCAAGCACTGGCTTTACGTTCAGACACTGGCCAGCGGGTTTGCTTTCAAGTACCGTCTCGCCATGAACGAAACAGCAGAACTGCCGACGGATCGCAAGACCGTCATCATAACCGGTGCCAGCCGCGGTATCGGCCATTACACGGCGCGGCTGTTCCTGGATCGGGGCTGGAATATCATCACGTGTTCGCGCGAGGATACGCCCGAAGCCTGCAAGCGTGAACCAAAATGGACCTGTCACATCCCGACGGATCTTGGTGACGACGCCAGTATTCAGAACTTCATCAGCGAAGCCAAGGAAGCCCTTGATGGCGCACCGCTGCATGCGCTCGTCAATAATGCGGGGATGTCACCCAAGACGCCATATAAGGAGCGTCTCGGCATCCTTAACGGGGATCTGGATGCTTGGCGAGACGTGTTTGAGCTGAATTTCTTCGCCCCGCTCAAGCTATCACGTGGGTTTGCCAGTGAACTGCACAAGGGCAAGGGGGCCATCGTCAATATCACCTCGATAGCCGGTCACTTTATTCATCCGTTTGCAGGCTCGGCCTATTCGATTTCGAAAACTGCGCTGTCGGGTCTGACCCGCGAGATGGCGAATGAATTTGCCGAGCTTGATGTTCGCGTCAATGCCGTCGCACCGGGCGAAATCGAAACCGAGATGGTCGGGCCGGAATATGATCTGCTGATTCCCCGCATCCCCTTGCAGCGCATGGGCACACCGGCCGATGTCGCCGGCACGATCTATTATCTTTGTTCTGAAGACAGCCAATACGTCACCGGCACCGAAATCTGGGTGACCGGTGGCCAGCATCTGTTCTGATCCGCAGGGGCCGGGGGAAGCTTCATGGCGGTTCATGTAAAGCCGGTCAAAGTCAGCAAGGTGCAACAGGACGGTGCCGAGAACGCCGTTCATTTCTATCGCCGTGATATTGATGCCAGACCCCGGCCTGCCGGGTCATTTCTGGGCGCATTCGTCAAGTACAGCGACGTCGCCGGCTTTTATTGCCAGTCCCATGATCCGGAAGATTTCGATGATTTCGTCAGCCGGGTCAGCAAGGCTGATCAGAATAATCGCGAATGCCGATATGTCGCGCCTGGTGATCGCAAGGGGTTTGCTGATGCGCCGGTGCTCAGGCTATCAGGCGCTGAAATAGCACCCTTGATGTGGCGCCGTCGAACGCTGGGGCAGCGTCACTATGCCGTTGTTGGCGAAATTGAACATCTGGGCAGCGCAGCGACACAGGCAGCCCTGTGTGAACTGCTGATCGCACCGGCACAGCACTGGGATGCTTTGGTCTTCCCTTCAAAGACCATCAAGTCGGCGGCTGAGCGTCTGTTTCGGGTGCAGGGGGAATATCTCGGCTTCCGTATGGGCGGAACGCATGAATTCGGCGGTGTCAGCTTCGTGGTGCCACCAGGCATCAATGCTTCGGCTTTCGCTGAAACCGAAGATACGCGAAGTATGCGCGAAGGGGTGCGACGCAGACTGGGCATCCGGGAAGATGATTTTTGTGTGCTGACGACCGGAAATTTCGCCTTTTACCAGCGTGCCCATCCGACACCTTTGTATCTGGCATTGGAATCGGCAGCCCGACGCACAGGCGTGCGCATTCATCTGTTGCAGGCCGGCTGGTTCGACAATGAAAAGATCGAACGGGCCTACCGGGACGCCATCAAGGAATTCGCACCGGCTGTGAATGCTATTTTTCTGGATGGTCGTGAAGCCGATATCCGCGATCGCGTATGGTTCGCCGCCGATACCTATGCCGCCTTTGATGATGCCGTCCAGCATGGTGTTGATACTGAAATGCTCGAAGCCATGGCGGCTGGTCTTCCGGTTGTTGCTGCCGATTGGGGCAGCAATCGTGATATCGTGGCGAACGGCGTAAACGGCTATCTGATCCCGACGTGGCTGCCGCTGGCCGAAAGCGGCGGCGATCTGACACTCGCGCCCGAAAACTGTATTATGGGTGCCGATGGCCCAAGGGCTGATCTTTTTCTGGCCGGCACCGTCAGCCAGACCACGGCAATCGATATTCGCGCAGCTGCCGAAACGTTTGAAACGCTTGCCGGTGATCCGGAGCATCGCAGAAAGATGAGTGCGCAGGCACGGCAGACTGCGAACCAGACGTATGACTGGCCGGTGGTGATCCGCCGCCATCAGGCGCTTTGGTCAGAGCTCAGGCGCATTCGTAGCGATGCTGCCGAGATTGCCCCGCCGATTGCCGGACGTCCGGCAGTACCGCATCTCGATGACCCCTATTCGGTGTATCGTGCGTATACGCGCCATGTCATCGATGAGCATACCAAAGTGATCCTTTCGCCTGGCCTCAAAAGGGGGGAGGGTATTTCCGAAAGGCTGGCAAGGCTGCGTGCCAACCCGATCAATGACACGGCTGCTCACGCACTGCTTGAGGCCGAAGAACAGGATCATGTTCTGGCTCATTTGTCGGAGCGGGATGGTGTCGAAATCATCCAGTTAGCCGAACTGTTGCCCGAGAGACGTCGTTACCGGTTGCCAAGAACGATCGGCTGGTTGGCCAAAATGGGCGTTGTCAGGCTTTTGCCATCGACGGAACAGCCGAAACCCGCAGAGACAGACACGCCGCTCGGGGTGTCGCTAACCGATCTGGGTATGGCCGCACGCCGTCAGGGGTCGGATAAGGCGGCTGCTGAATATTTCCAGAATGCCCTGACGCAAAATCCGGGTGATGCCCTTGCCAATCAGCAGATGGGCGAACTGATGGCAGAAGCCAAAGATCTGGACCGTGCCGTCAGTTATTTCGAACAGGCGGTCGCCGGCAACCCGACGGCGGTTGATGCCAGGCTTGATCTTGGCAAGGCGCTGTTTCTCAGGGGGGATCAACAGGGCGGGATCGCCTATTTGCAGGAAGCGACGGATCTGGCACCGGAAAATGCCGACGCACATTATTTGCTGGGGGCGGCTTACAGGCGGGTCGGAGTTGCCGACGAAGCTGTTAAATCACTGGAGCGCAGCCTCCGGCTGAACCCGAAACGGATCGAAACGCTGGTGCATCTGGGGTATGCAAGGAAAAGTGCCGGACGCCGTGCCGAAGCCCTGCAGGCCTTCCGTGACGCGCTTAAACTGGCACCTGGCAACCTGATCGCCCATGCCGGAGAAATGAGCCTCGGCGTCGAACGTGATGGTCGGAAATTGACAGAACGGGACCCATCGGCGCGAAGAGTAGCCCTGCATTTCAATGGCGGATTTCAGTTTCACCCATTGGCTTCGCTGTTCCGGCAGGCTGCGAATACCCATTGGCCCCTTTTGACCTCTGATGGTCGCGATCTGGCAGAATTCAAACCCGATGTTGTGGTCGTCGGCGGTACGCAGACATCGCTGGTACGCGATCTTGTCCCCAATGCCCTGATCATTTCAGCACCGGCCTTTCTTACATCCCAGAAACGCTTTCCGGCAGCTTTCGACGGGGCAGACATTGTTTGCGCACCGGGCAAGCTGGTTGGGGATGCCTGGGTCAAGATGGGGATGCTTGAAGCGGAACAGGTGCGGGTCACCGGCCATCTGCCGCTTGATCCCTTGTTTAGCGGTGAAGCGATTGCCACACCCAGATCGCTGACCGATGCCACGGCGACGGTACTCTATGCGCCGGGCCACCGGGCGCAATTATCATCGGCAGCCGTGCTCGATGATAAACTCGTCAACCTGATCAGGGGTGGCAGACGCGACGTGACGCTGGTTATCAAGCCGCACCCAGAGACATTCACCCTCCAGCCACGCTGGATCGAAACATGGGCCAAGGCGGCAAAAGATCATGACAAGGTCGTCTTTGTCGCTGATCCGGACGCCGATATCCTGCCGTATCTGAAAAGTGCAGATGTGCTGATCAGTGACGTTTCCAGTGCGATATTTGATTTTCTGGCTGTTGATCGGCCGATACTGCTGCTGGGCAACCCCGAGCATACAGCCGATGAAGCGGGCTATGATGCGCAGGGCATTGAATGGCGCTGGCGGGAAATCGGCCGTGAAATCCTGAACATAGATGATCTGGCAAGGGCCGTGGATCTGGCGCTGAAAACCCCGGATGCGGGAAAAGAGCTCAGGGCACGCTACCGCGATGCCCTGTTTGGCGAGACGATGGACGGCCGAACAGCGGAACGGATGGTGGAACTGATTTCGGAGTTATCCACTTAAAACACAATATATGTTACAAAATCGTGTTTGCGACGCATGATATAGGGCCTTAACATGGATGACCCTATATTCGTCTGGAGGTTGGGAACATGGCTGAACGAGCTGCCGGAACGCCAAATGGCGCGGGCAACAATGCCGAGAATGCCCCGGCTGAGTCTCTTGACGCACTGATTGCTGCTGGTGATCAGGCCTTTTTGCCACCATCGTCCGGTGCACTTGAAGATATCCCCATGGTGCCGCCTTCACCGTTCTGGGTCCGATGGAAGCTGTTGCCGCTGGGTGCTACGGCGATGACCGTGACATGGTTCTGGTTTTCCTACGTATTCGTAGAGGCAAATCTGGGCTGGAATAATCTGGCGGCCCTGCTGCCCCATGAACTGGGTGGGCTGGCAGCCGGTGTTGCGACGCCCGTGGCCTTGCTGTGGGTGGTGGTGATTTCCTATCACCGGGGAGCCAATATTCAGCACGAAGCAGCCGCGTTACGCTGGCAGATGCGCCAGATGATTTATCCGAGTGATCATGCCCAATCGCGTCTCCGCGAGGTCACGGACTCGCTGCGCCAGCAGACCAAGGACCTCAACCGTGCGACCGAGGAAGCGATGCGTCGCGGTGAAGCGGTCAGCAAGCTGGTTCGTGAACGCGCGCTCGAATTATCCCGGGTTTCGGAAGACGCCGATTTGCGCGCCCACGCCGTTGCCGATGCGCTGCGCCGCCAGACCGAAGACCTGGCACAGGCGACCGATAATGCCACCGAACGCGCCCGCGATGTGGGCGAGAAATTACAGAAGCACGCCTATGACCTGACGGTTTCGTCGGACCGCGCATCATCCAGAGCAGAAGACCTGACGGATGTTATCGGCAGGCGGGCGCAGGAGTTGTATCTGGCTGCCAATACCGCATCACAGCGGGCGCAGGAAACGGCGGCCGTGTTTGACGAGCGCACGGATTCCCTGCGGGAAAGCATGAGCGAAGCGAATTCCCGTGCCGAGGATACGACCAGTGCATTGCAGGCAATCGGCAATGCGGTGCGCGACCGGATTGCCGAACTGGTTGATATTTCCAGCGATGCTGACCGGCAAATGCGGAGCAGTGCCGACATGCTTGGCGACAGCGCCGCAGACATGAGCAAGCGCAATGAAGTTGCCCTGTCGCAAATAGAACGGATGAAGGATCTGCTGGAACGTCAGGCCGGTGATCTGGTGGCAACGGCTGACCGGGTGCAAAGCCGGACCAAGGATATCGAGGATAATCTCGCACATCAGACGCATGTCCTTTCGAAGACATCCGACAAGGTGGTGGCCGATGTACAGGATGTCGGTGATGCACTGCGTGAGGATACGCGGCGGCTGGAAGCCATGTCGCAGCACGTCACAGATCGGGTCCGGGGCACCGGCGAGGCGTTTCGTCTGCAGGCCCGGGAAATGTCCGAGGCGGCGGATACAGCTGCCGAGCGGGCTGAGAATGTCGGCAATGTGCTGCGCCGGGATTCCGACGAATTGTCGACGATCACGGAACGGGTGCTGGGCGAGGTTGCCCGGGTCGGTGAGGAATTGCGCCGCCGCTCAGAACAGGTCGATGAGACGACAGATCGCTCGATCGAACGGTTTTCTGAAGCGGGCGAGGCGCTTGGAGAGCAAGCGGGCAACATGGCCAGGACGGCCAATCAGAGCGTCCTGCGGCTGGATGAAGCAGGCGAGTCCCTGCGCCGCCGTTCGGCGGACATTGACAGCGTCGCCGACATTGCCGATGCCAGACTGTCGCGCCTTGGTGAATTGCTAAGCGATACCGTCGCTGCCGTTACACAATCAACGGACAAAGGGGTTGCCGATGTGACCCGCGCCGCGCACGCGCTGAGCCATAGCGCAACGTCGGTTCGGCAGGGAACGGAAAGCGTAGCTGAAGCGGCTCGAACGACGAGTGAAGATCTGGCCAACGTTACCGAAAGCACAACCCGTGCCCAACGCAGTATCGCCGAGCTTGGCGGGCAGGCCAAAGATCAGGTGCAGGAACTGGGGGCTGCTTCTGCGCGTGCTGAGCAGAGCATGGAGCGGGTCACCGAAAGCCTGCAGAACCACGCAGACCGCCTGGCGCTGGTATCGGCCAAGTCAGCCAATGTACTTGCAGACGCCGGTGAAGTGATCCGCCGGGAAACGACCAATATCGATCATTCCAGTTCGACCGCTAAAGCGCGCCTGCTTGCTGTCGGCGAAGACATGAGTGAACGCCTGCGCGATCTTCTGTCTGCGTCTGATCAGGCATCGGCACAGATCAACGCCGTGTCCGGTATGCTTGCCGGACAGTCGGATATGCTGAGCAAAAATTCCGAAGTGGCGATTGAAGATGTCGACAGGGTAGGCCGTATACTGGAAGGCAGGGCACAGCAGGTTTCTCAAGCTTCCGACAGGGCCGCGCAGCTTCTCAATCTGGTGACCGACCTGTTGCATAAGCAATCCGAGGATCTGGGGACGATTTCCGGCCGTGCCTACGCGGAAATTGAAGGTGTCGGCGATGTTATCAAGGAACGCGCCCTTCAGGTCGATGCGGTCAGTGATACGGTCCGGCGCCGTCTGGTTGATGCCGGTGAAATCCTGCAGGCGGGTTCCAGCGAACTGTCGTCCGCCGCCGACCATGCTACCGGCCGGGTTGAGTTGACGAACAATGCAATGCAGAAAAGTGCCGCGCAGATGCGTGAGACATCCTCTGACGCGCTGAACCGTCTTGAAGATATCGGCCGTCGCCTGATGCGTGAAGTCGAAACGGCCACCGGCGCTACGGACCGGGCTGCTGACAATCTTGCGGGAATTTCCAGCTCGCTGAAACAGCATCATATCGAGCTGGATTCCTCGCTTGAGAAGACCCGCGAACGGATGAGCGATGTCGGCCAGATTCTCCACAAGAGCTCGGAAGATCTGACCGGCACTTACGAGTCCGCGACCACGCATGTGCAGCGCTTTGCCGATCTTCTGAACAAGCAGTCGTCCGGTCTGACCAATTCTTCGAACGAAGCTGCGGCCCGGTTGAGCCGTGTCGGCGAGGAAATGCAATCTCGTTCCCATGAAATGAGCACGACGGCAGATCGTGCATCACAACTCATGAGCCTCGTTTCCGACGCACTACAACGCCACACCGGTGAGGTGGTTCAGGCCGCAGAGCGCGCATCCACCCAGGTCGAAACGGTTAATGCGGAATTGCGTGATGGTGCGCGCGATCTCAGCGACGCATCCCAGCGTGGTGTGCAGGAAATGTCGGAAGTCAGCCAGGCGCTGCGTGAACGTTTCCAGGAGGTCAGCATTGTAGCCCGTAAAGCGACAGCGCAACTTGAAGAAGCGACCGACGGACTCAAGCATCGTGGCAATATTCTGGTGACAACCAGCGACGATGCCGTCGACAGGCTGGAACGGGTTGGTGAAATCATTGGTCAGCGCGCTTCGGAAGCATCGATGGCGGCTGATCTCAATGTCTCCAAGCTGACACGGGCATCGGAAACGCTGAGGACGCAAATCCACGAAGCCGGGGACAGAGCGGATACGATTGTCGAGCAACTGGAAGGTGGAACCGAAGGCATGCGCCGCCAGATGCAGGACCTGACAACCACCTACAACCGGGCGGAACGCGGGCTGGAAGCACTTGGTGAAGCGCTGGGCCGCCGTGCACAAGAACTTTCATCCACCACCGATGCGGCGCTGGGCAAAGTCGGTCGCCTGCAGGACAAATCCGTACGCTCGCATATCGATGCTCTGTCGAAAGCAACATCGGACGTCGCGCGTAAATCACACGAGATCAATCAGGTTCTGGACTCACGCACGCAAGAAGTGCGCACGGCGTCGAACGAAGCGTCGGCGCTGCTGGCATCTTTGACCGAGCGTACGGAGAAAACCGGACTGGAAGAATTCACCCGTCAGGCGACGTTCATTTCCGAACGTCTGCAGTCGCTGGCTGTCGATATCAGCCGGGTTCTGGAAACGCAGGTTTCGGAAGAAGACTGGAAGCGCTTCAACAAGGGTGAAAAGGGTATCTTTGTCCGTAAACTTTTGGGCTTCCGCGAAAAAGCGAAACTGCAGCAAATCCGGCAGACGTACCAGGAAGACGGCACATTCCGCGATTACGTGACGCGGTATCTGGAAGAGTTTGAAACCTTGCTGGACGAAGCCGCCCGCCGCGATCCGAACAGCATGCTGCACGCGACGTTCCTGTCGTCTGATATGGGCAAGGTTTACATGGTGCTGGCCCGGGCGCTTGACCGGGATATGTGAGTATTATCGGTTCACGGCCTCGGCAAACCACGACAACTCGTCGGCTAGCGTAACGACACGTCCGATCACGAACAGGGTTGCGCCCTTGATTTCTCCACCATTGACGACGGCTGGCAGTTTGGACAGCGTGGTAATGAAGGTTCGTTGCGATGGGCGCGTGCCCATGTTGATGACGGCGACCGGTGTAGCCTTATCGAGCCCGTTGGCGATCAGGTTGTCAGATATTTCCTGCACATTGGCCATACCCATATAAACAACCAACGTCGTTACCGGGTCGGCCAGGCTGCGCCAGTCAAGGTCCAGCGGCTCATCACTTTTACTGTGGCCGGTGACAAAGCGTACCCCCTGGGCAAGGCCGCGATGGGTCAGCGGGATCCCGGCATAGGCTGCGCACCCGGCTGAGGAGGTAATTCCCGGCACAACCTCGAATGGGATGCCGTGGCGAACCAGATGCAGGGCTTCTTCACCGCCACGTCCGAAAACGAACGGGTCGCCGCCTTTCAGGCGCATGACTTTTTTGCCGACCCGGGCCAGATCAACGAGAAGATTATTGATGTCTTCCTGGGGCATGTAATGGTTTGACGCCCGCTTTCCGGCAAAAATCTTTTCTGTCGCTTCGGGGATAAGTTCCAAAATCGGCTTGGCGACAAGACGGTCATAGACGATGACATCAACGCTGTTCAGTAACCGCAGCGCCTTGACGGTCAGCAGGTCGGGATCGCCGGGGCCTGCGCCGACAAGCATAACTGGATTTATGTTAACTTCAGGTGTGCTCATAATCTTATACGGTTTATCTGCCGGTGGACGGTCAATGTCATCATTGCGTTTATCGCGGATCAGGCATGGACAAACAAGGATCGATCTACTACCTGCTTGGCAGCCAAAAGGGAAGTGACCGTGAGCCAGCAACAGACATCGACACGAGCAATCGCATCAGACCGCCTGATCGGCTACTGGCTGCTGGCGATATGCGTGATGGTTTATCTGATGGTTGTGCTGGGCGGCTTCACACGTCTGACGGAATCAGGGCTTTCGATGACAGACTGGCGGCCTGTTACGGGGTGGCTGCCCCCCCTCAGCGACGCTGCCTGGCAGGTGCATTTTGACGGATACAGGTCGTCGCCTGAGTACCTGAAAATCAACCACGGCATGAGCCTTGATGAGTTCAAGGGCATTTTCTGGCTGGAATATCTGCATCGTCTGTGGGGGCGGGTGATTGGTCTGGCCTTTGCGTTGCCGTTCGCCGTGTTTTTATGGCAACGGCGGATCAACAAGCCGCTGATGTTGCGGCTTTGCGTACTCTTTGCACTGGGTGGTCTGCAGGGCCTGATCGGCTGGTGGATGGTTAAAAGCGGCCTTGTTGATCATCCCGATGTCAGCCAGTACCGACTTGCCGTGCATCTGATGATGGCTTTTCTGATTTTGGGTTTGGGGCTCTGGATTGCGCTGGACCAACTGCGTACGGACCGTGTTGCGGTCAGACCGGGTACGCGCCGTACGGCTACGCTCGTCCTGTGTCTGATTTTTGTTACGGTATTTTCCGGCGCACTGGTGGCTGGTCTTGACGCCGGTCTGATCTACAACACCTTTCCGCTGATGCTGGACGCGTTCTTTCCTGCCGAAGGCTTCCAGATGACGCCCTGGTATCTGAATTTTTTCGAAGATATCCCGACCGTACAATTTGATCATAGATGGCTGGCGATCAGCACGTTTCTGATTGTTATCGTTACCTGGTGGCTCGCCAGAAGCGAAGGCGACATTGCGCGCAGACGGTCCAATGTATTGATAATGATTGCACTTGTTCAAGTTTCACTGGGGATTTCAACGCTTTTGCTGATGGTTCCGGTACCGCTGGCAGCTGCCCATCAGGCGGGCGCCGTTGCACTGTTCCTGTGTGCCGTCTGGTTGCGGCACGGCATGGAGAGCGTCCGGGTTTGAGCAAAATGCAATAGACCCTTGCATAAACGACCCGCGCCGAACCAAAATCCATTTAGTCCAGTACACAGACACAATTTAAGGCTCCAGCTTTTGCCAGGGAGGGCACGCATGAGTGACAAGAAATACCGATTGGTGACGCGAAGTGATTTTGACGGCCTCGTGTGTGCCGTGCTTTTAAAAGATTTGGGTATTATCGACGATATTAAATTCGTGCATCCGAAAGACATGCAGGATGGCACGATCCTCATTTCAGATAACGACATCACCACCAACTTGCCGTATGTCGAAGGCGTACATCTGGCTTTTGATCATCATCTCAGCGAAACCATTCGCATCGGCCAAAAGCCCGATAACCACATCATCGATCCCGATGCGCCGTCGGCGGCACGGGTCGTTTACGATTACTACGGTGGCAAAAAAGCCTTCCCGAAGATTGCCGATGACATGATGGTTGCCGTCGACAAGGGCGACAGTGCCAATTTCAACGAACAGGAAGTGCTCAAACCAGCCGGTTGGGATTTGCTCAATATGCTGATGGACAGCCGCACCGGCCTTGGCCGCTTCAGGGAATTCCGCATTTCCAACTACCAGCTGATGATGCAGCTGATCGATTACTGCCGTGATCATAGCGTTGAGGAAATCATTGCGCTGCCGGACGTCAAGGAACGGGTCGATCTGTATTTCGAGCATGAGGGCAAATTCAAGGAACAGATCAAGCGCTGCTCGACGGTGCACAGCAATCTGGTTGTCCTGGACCTCCGCAACGAAGAGACCATCTTTGCCGGTAACCGGTTTATGATTTATGCGCTGTATCCGGACTGCAACGTCTCGATCCACGTCCTGTGGGGTCTGAACAAGCTGAATACCGTTCTGGCCACCGGCAAATCCATTCTCAACCGGACTTCGAAAACCAATATTGGCGAGCTGATGTTGAGTTATGGCGGTGGCGGCCACGAGAATGCCGGTACCTGTCAGGTTGAAAATGACGATTCCGAGCGCGTTCTCAACGAATTGATCACTAAAATCACAAAGGACGGATAATCTTTGCCCTCATTTTTTCCGAACGTGAAGCCCGAACCACGCTACCGCCGGCGCTTGCCGGGCGTGGTTCTGGCGGGCGTTCTGGGTGTGATGGTGGCATCGCTGATTACGGCCTGTGTGACGAACCAGTCAGCGATCGGCCGTGTCGTCACGGCGATGAACGAGGAAGCGACACCGCTGCCGCAAAAGACCCGGGTCGAACTGGACCGTTTTGCCCAGGTCTATGATACCTACGTCAAGGATGCTTCCGACCGTGAACGGCTGGATTATTTCAATTTCGCCTATCGGCGTGTCCGTGCCAGCTACGTCTATGATGTCGATGATGCAAAACTGATCAATGAAGCCATTGCCGGCGTTAAGGAACAAAAATTAGCACCGGGTTCGATGGAACCCGAAAAAGTTGTCGAAGATGCTCTTCACCGTATGCTCAAAGGATTGGATCCACATTCCGGGTATCTGAATGCGGAGGAGTTTCGCGAAAGCTTTGCCAGTACCAAAGGGGAATTCGGCGGGCTCGGCATTCAGATCACGATGGAAGAAGACCTGGTCAAGGTGATTGCCCCGATCGAGGATACGCCGGCTGAACGTGCCGGGATGCTGTCCGGCGACCTGATTACCCATTGTGACAGTATACCGATCAAAGGGAAAAGCCTGCGGGAAGCCGTTCGCCTGATGCGTGGCAAGCCGGGTGAAGCGGTGACGCTGACGGTACGCCGGAAAGGGGCCGATGACTTCGATGTGCGGATCGTGCGCGATATTATCGAAGTGAAATCTGTACGACATAAAATCGAAGGCGATATCGGCTATATCCGCATTACCCGGTTTAACGAAAAAACCCGGGACGGGATCAATGAGGCAATTGCAGATATCCGCGCCAATACCGGCAGTGCATTGCGTGGTGTTATTGTTGATCTCAGAAATAATCCGGGTGGTCTGCTCAATCAATCGGTCTACGTAGCAGATACGTTCCTTGATAAAGGCAAGATCGTTGCCATCAAAGGCCGCAACGGTCGAGATGAAAGGGCGTTCTATGCCGACCCGGGTGATCAGATTGCCGGTGTGCCGATGATCGTTCTGGTCAATCAGGGATCGGCTTCGGCCTCCGAGATTGTCGCCAGTGCGCTTCAGTTCCACGGGCGCGCCGTAATTATGGGTCGGCGGACCTTTGGCAAGGGCTCCGTGCAGACCATCATGCCGATGCCGCTCGAAGGTGCCCTGCGATTGACGACGGCACTTTACTATTCACCGGCTAATCAGACGTTGCAGGCGTTGGGCGTCATGCCCGACATCAGCATTTTTGCCGAGGTCGATAAGGATAATCCCGAAGCAGACACCCGCGAAGCGGACCTGCCGGGCGCCATTCCGGCGCAAAACGGCAGCGAAATGCGCAAGCGCCCACGGATCGCCGAAAGCGCCTGTCCGGAAATAGGCGAAGCGAAGGACCGGATGCTGGGATGTGCGCTTGAGTATCTTCATGCCGCCAGCGTAGAAGCTTTCCTGAAGCGGTATGCACCGACGGGGCAAAGCTGATCTTTCTTACGCCTCTTTGGGTGTATTTGAATGCGCTGCCAGAATCATTTCGACAAAAGATCTGCGCGCCGCACTGGCGACACGGTCGCGATGGCGGACCATGTGATAGCGTCTGGGCGGCACTTCAAGATCGAGGGTCTTCAGCGTTCCCGTTTTCAACGACGAGGCGATGACATGGCTGGAAATGAGTGTCACGCCGGCGCCGGCTTCAACGGCTTCCCTGACGGCCTCGTTGCTCGGTAATTCCAGGACGATTTGCAGATCGGACCATTTAAGCCCGCTCTGATCTGCCAAAGTCTCCAGAACTTCACGGGTGCCGGAACCCGACTCGCGGACGATCCATGGGATTTTTGCTATATCTATTGCGGTGTTGTTCAAGTAAGGCCAGCGCTTCGGTGCGGTGACGAGGACCAGTTGGTCCTGATCGACGATATCCAGCACCAATTGCGCAGCGCGGGTCGTGCCTTCGACAAAACCGATATCGGCGGCACCGGTGACGACGGCATTTTCAACCTCGCGGGTGTTCGAGATCGAAACGTTGAGCATGACTCCCGGAAAACGCTCATGAAAATTGGCCAGATGCCGCGGCAGCCAGTAATTGGCAATCGTCTGACTGGCGGCGATCTCAAGATGGCCGACGGTGATGCCGCCAAGCTCGCGCAGCGTCCGTTGCGCCGCCTCAGCCCTGTCGAGGACGGCCTGCGCCTCGCTGATGAACAACTCCCCCGTTTCAGAAATCTGTATTGATCGGCCGACGCGGTTGAACAGATTGACCTGATACTGATTTTCAAGGGCTGCGATGGCTGCCGAAGCCGCCGACTGGGTGATGCCCAGCCCTGCTGCGGCACGGGTCATATGCCCCGATGCGGCGACGGCGAGAAAAATCCTCAGTTGGGTAAGCGTCATGATTAATCAATAAGATAAATCGATTAATATGACAATAATTACTCATTAGACTAATGATTTGTTCTTTGGCACAAACAACCCCTCAATCATTCAAGCGGCACAAAAAAAATCAGACGGGGAAAACGGCACCATGAGCGGATCAGATAATGCAGTTGATACGTCCCCGGTCGTCGCCGACGAGATTAAAACAACAACGTGCTACATGTGTGCCTGCCGCTGCGGCATCAAAGTGCACCTCAAAGACGGCAAAATCCGATACATTCAAGGCAACCGCGATCATCCGGTGAACAAGGGCGTGCTGTGCGCCAAGGGTTCTGCCGGGATCATGACGCAGCATTCGCCGGCTAAACTGACCAAGCCTCTGAAGCGGGTCGGGCCGCGCGGTTCCGGCGAGTTTGAGGAAATCGAGTGGGAAGAAGCGCTCGGCACTGCGACGGACTGGCTCGGCAAGATCCGCGAGACGGATCCCAAAAAACTGGCGTTCTTTACCGGTCGCGATCAGTCGCAATCCCTGACAGGCTGGTGGGCCAGCCAGTTCGGTACACCCAATCACGCGGCACACGGCGGCTTCTGTTCGGTCAACATGGCTGCGGCCGGACTATATTCAATTGGTGGTTCGTTCTGGGAATTCGGTGAGCCGGACTGGGAGCGGGCCAAGTATTTCATGATGTTTGGCGTTGCCGAGGATCACGATTCCAATCCGATCAAGATGGGCCTGAGCAAGCTCAAGGGCCGCGGTGCCAAATTCGTCTCCGTCAATCCCGTCCGCACAGGCTATTCGGCGATTGCCGATGAATGGCTGGCGATCAAGCCGGGCACGGACGGATTGTTCGTGATGGCGCTCATTCATGAATTATTGCGCACCGGCAATATCGACGAACAGTATCTGGCCACCTACACCAATGCGCCGTGGCTGGTGATCCAGTCGCCGGGCAGTGCCGATGACGGACTGTTCGCCCGCGATGACGCCGGTCAGCCCTTGATGTGGGATGGCGAAAAGAAAGCCCTTGTGCCAGCCAGTGACATCACCGCGCATCCGGTCCTTGCCGGTAACATTACCCTGGCCGACGGGCGCGCTGCGGTGCCGTCATTCCAATTGATGGCGGCGCGTTATCTGGATGCCAAATACACACCTGAAGCCGTCTCGACACAGACCGGCATGCCGGCTGAAACTATCAGCCGCATCGCTGCCGAAATTGCCCATGTCGCTTTCAAGGAAACCATTGAAATCAATACGCCGTGGGTCGATGCGTATGGCCGCAAGCATGACAAGTTCATCGGTCGTCCGGTCGCCATGCATGCGATGCGGGGAATTTCCGCGCATTCCAACGGTTTCCATACCTGCCGTGCCATCCATCTGCTGCAAACCATCATCGGCAGCGTCGACTGTCCGGGCGGATTCCGGAACAAGCCACCATTTCCGAAAGCCATTCCACCCGCGCTCAAGCCGGCCGGGAAACCCGGTTCCGTGCATGCCGGTCAGCCACTGGGCGGGCCGCCGTTGGGATTCCCGACAGGTCCCGAAGATCTGATTGTAGATTCCGAAGGCAAACCCGGTCGCATCGACAAGGCATTTTCATGGGAATTTCCGCTGTCGTCGCACGGCCTGATGCACATGGTCATCACCAACGCCTGGAAGGGTGATCCGTACCCGATTGATACCTTGTTCATGTTCATGGCCAACATGAGCTGGAATTCGTCGATGAACACGTCAGGCGTCATGAAGATGCTGACCGACGTCGATGAGCAGACCGGTGAATATAAAATCCCCCGGATCATCTATTCAGATGCCTATTTCTCGGAAATGATCCCGTACGCCGATCTTATCCTGCCCGATACCACATATCTCGAGCGCTGGGATTGCATCTCGCTGCTGGATCGGCCGATCTGTGAAGCGGACGCAGCCCAGGATGCGATCCGCCAACCGGTGATCGAGCCGGACCGCGATGTCCGGCCGTTCCAGACGGTGCTGCTTGAGCTTGGTGCAAGGCTCAAGCTGCCGGGCATGGTCAATGATGAGGGAGAGGCCAAATACCCGGGCGGCTATCCTGATTATATCGTCAATCACGAGCGCGCGCCGGGGATCGGACCACTCGCCGGATGGCGCGGCGAAAACGGTGAAAAGCACGGCAAGGGTGCGGTTAATCCGAATCAGCTTGAACGCTATATCGAAAACGGCTGCTTCTGGTCGCATCACCTTTCGGACGATCAGAAATTTTTCAAGTTCGCCAACAAGTCCTATCTGGAATGGGCCAAAAGCGTCGGCTTCATCGGCAGTACCGAGCCGATTGTGCTGCAGATATATTCGGAAATCATGCAGAAGTTCCGCAACGCCGCCCGAGGTCACGGCTCGATCCAGCCGCCGGACCGTGAACGGGCGCGGATTGATGCCTATTTCGATCCGATGCCGATCTGGTATCCGCCGTTCGAACATTCAATGATCGATCTTGATCAGTACCCGATGCATGCCCTGACACAACGGCCGATGCACATGTATCATTCATGGGGATCGCAGAACGCCTGGCTCAGACAGATCACCGGCTCCAACAAGCTCTATATGAACGGTGAAAAGGCACGAAGCCTTGAGATCGCCGATGGCGACTGGGCGTGGGTCGAAAGTCATCACGGACGCATCAGGGTGCAGGTCTCACTGATGGACGGCGTAGAGCCGTCGACAGTCTGGACATGGAATGCCATTGGCAAGCGTTCCGGTGCCTGGAATCTGGATGATGATGCCGGGGAATCAAAGAAAGGTTTCCTGCTCAATCATGTGATCTCGGAATTGCTGCCGCCGCGCGACGATGGTTATCGCTATGCCAATGCTGACCCGGTGACCGGTCAGGCGGCATGGTACGATCTCAGGGTTCGTGTCCGCAAAGCAGACCCCGCCGAGGATGCCGAGAGCTTTCCGCAATTTGATCCGACGGCAAAACCGGCCGGGATCAAGCCGGCACCGGTTAAGCTGTCGTATGGTGCAGATTTCCGCAAAGGTCGTTCATCATGACTATGCTTCCCGCAACCACACAAAAGAAGCTTGGTCTGGTCATTGATCTGGATATCTGTGTCGGCTGTCATGCCTGTGCTGTGAACTGCAAGGAATGGAACTCCGGCGGCCACGCGGCACCTTTGACCGATAAGGACCCGTACGGCGCTAAACCAATCGGCGTATGGTTCAATCGCATCCATACGTTTGAAGCTTCAGCCGGCGAAGGCGAGCCTTCCAGAACGGTCCATTTTCCGAAATCGTGCCTGCATTGCGAAGATGCCGCCTGTGTGACTGTTTGCCCGACGGGAGCCAGCTTCAAACGTGAAGAGGATGGCATTGTTCTGGTTAACGAAGACAAATGCATCGGCTGCAAATTGTGCAGTTGGGCTTGCCCTTATGGTGCGCGTGAATATGACGCCGATGAAGGTGTCATGAAGAAATGCACGCTTTGCATCGATCGCATCTACAATGAAAACATGGACGAGGTGGACCGGGTTCCGGCGTGTGTATCGACGTGCCCGGCCAGTGCCAGACATTTCGGCGATTTTGCCGATGCCAATTCGAATGTCTCGAAGCTAGTTGTCGAACGTCTCGGGTATGATCTGATGCCGGAAATGGGTTACAAGCCGACCAACAAATATCTGCCGCCCAGATCGCGCCGCAACAAGGCCGATAGCAACGGTATGCCGAGCGTCTTGCCTGCAACGGTGGGCAATGAAAATCCGATCCTGCGTTGGATCGACCGCGCGTTGTCGAGGTAAGCCATGCATCCAGCATTTTCCGTCATTTTCTTCACGACTGCTTCAGGCGCCGGTTACGGCATGCTGATTGTGCTATCGATCATGGCAACCTGGGGCATCGTGCCGCTGGACCGGACACTTGGGGTTACCGGGCTTGGCCTTGCCTTCGTTCTGGTTGTAGCCGGTTTGCTGTCATCAACCTTCCATCTTGGGCACCCTGAACGGGCCTGGCGGGCGCTAACGCAATGGCGCTCAAGCTGGTTGTCGCGGGAAGGGGTTTTGTCGATCATTACCTTCGGCCCATGGATGGCTTTGGCATATTTCTGGATATATGAAGGGCAACTCGGAGATGCCGGCAGCATTGTTGCCGGACTGACTGCGGCGCTGGCGCTGGTCACGATCCATTGTACGGCAATGATCTATCGTAGCCTGACGACCATTCACCAATGGGCCAACAAGTGGACCGTGCCGGTATATCTGGTGTTGGGCCTCGCGACCGGTGCCGTTTGGGTTGCGGCCCTGATGTCTGTAACGACCGGTGTTGAAAAAGACTACCTCGCCTTTGTGGCAATCTGCGTACTGGTGGCATGGCGCGTCAAACGGATGTACTGGCAGCTGATCGACACAACGCAGCACCCGTCGACACCGAAATCCGCGACCGGCCTGAAGGGGGAGACGATCACCCTGCTTGAAGGACCGCATACGGAAGAGAACTATCTGCTCAGCGAAATGGGCTTCAAGATAGGTCGAAAACATGCTGCCAGACTGCGCCGGATCGCCCATGTCGGCGGGTTTCTGCTGCCTGTCGTGCTAATGGTCATGGCATATCTGATGACTGGAAATCTGGTCGTTATGGCCTGTTTCGCTGCAGCACTGAGCATGAGCGTCGGTATCATTGTCGAGCGCTGGCTGTTTTTCGCCGAAGCCCGCCATGTCGTGACGCTGTATTATGGGGCCAAATCAGCCTGAATTAAGCTCACAAACGTGATCTTGATGCTTGTAGCCGTTGACCCGGCACCCTTAATTGACGCATAAGTATCCTCATAAAAGAACAATAATAAAAAGCTTCAACCGCATTGAACGAATAAAAACGTTATCGTTCATAGGGTTGCACACAAATGGCCGATCAAACTGTAGCAGGCGGCGGTGCCGTCCAAACCGGTACCAATGCGTTCGAAATCAACGGATCGCAATCCGGTGAGATAACGCTCCCCAATAATTTATCCGTCGCAGAAGCCGATTTCTCCATGAACGGCAGCGACCTTGTCATGACCTTCCCGGACGGAACCACCGTCACGGTTGAGGGGTATGCAGACAATCCGAACCCGCCGACGCTGGTTTCATCTGACGGTGCGCAGGTCGGCAGTGATGTCGTCTCCGCATTGACCATGGATAATGCCGGTACGGATGCAGCCCAGGGCAGTGGGCCTTTCGGCTTTGTTCAACCGGAACAGCCGGCGACCGGGCAACAGAGCAGCGGTAACATCGCCGCAAATCCGAACGTGATTGCCGGTACCGACGGGGAGCCGATCGGTAACGTCGAAAGCCTGAACGGTGAGGTCTTTGCAATCCGTGCCGATGGTTCGCGTGTCCGTCTCGAGTTGGGCGATCAGGTGTTCCGGGCGACATCCTGGAATCCGGTCCTCAAGGCAACGTCGGTGTTCTGCTAGCCGACCAGACGACATTCGCCATGGGCCCTGAAGGCCGCATGGTTCTCGATGAAATGATTTACGACCCGGCAACCCAGCAGGGTTCCGTGTCGATGTCGGTGTTGCAGGGCGTGTTTACGTTCGTGTCCGGTCAGGTCGCCAAGACCGATCCCGACGCCATGACCCTGGATACGCCCGTGGCGACCATTGGTATCCGCGGCACCCAGGTTGGTCTGGATTTGCGTGATGGTGAGAACCTCAACGTTCACCTGATGGAAGAGCGTTTCGGTTTCGTCGGTGAAGTCGTCATCGTCAACGATGGCGGCGTGCAGGTGCTGAACGACGCCAACGCATTTTCGTCCATTTCGAGCTTTGATTCAGCACCGTCACCGTTCTCGATCGTCGCCGTTGATGACATCATCAGTTCCTATGGTGAGCAGACGCTCCGGTATCTGCCGACCCGCAACAGCGATGGCGAGCGCACCAGCGCCAACACCTATCAGAACACCGAGGAAGTACAGGGCGAAAACCGTGACTCCCTCAACTTCCTGAATGACTTCCAGACCGATGCCGGTGGTCCGCAACAAGGTGAGACCGGCGAAATCAAAGTTACCGGTGATTTGCAGAAGCTCAAAATCATTGAGCAGGCGAAGGGCAACCTGACCGACGTCAACAAATTTGTTGATGAGAAAGAGATTGTCGTTGAGGAGAAAAAAACAGGTGAAGTGATCACCGATAAGCGTGTTGATGAGATACTCGACGAGGTCATTACCGAAGAGCCACTGCCAGATGACCTGAAAGCCCTTCAAGACGCAGGTATTCTGACAAATATCACGCTTTCTTCGGATAAGAAGACTGTAACGGCAGGCGTACCGGGTGATTTCGATGCAGGCGGCCTTGGGTATACTTTTGTTCTAACGGGCGATGATGGTGACAACCTCATCATTGGCGGCGCCGGTGACGATACGCTGAATGGCGCCGGCGGCGATGATGTCCTGATCGGTGGTGAAGGGGATGATCTGTTTATCGCGGCACCGGGACTGGGTGACGACACATATGATGGCGGCGCTGGAAACGACACGATCACATTTGCGGCATCTGATGACGATCTTATTATCAATCTGAGCGATGGCACGGCAAGGGATGCTCGGGGTGCAGACGGCATCGGCAGCGATACCATCCTTAACATTGAAAACGTCATCGGCGGCAGCGGCAACGATACGATTATCGGCAACGAATATGAAAACATCCTCCGGGGTGGTGCCGGTGACGATTTCATCGATGGTCGAGGCGGTCAGGACACCGCCGTATTCTCCGGCACCTATGGCCAATCGACCATCCGGATTGTTGACGGCGTCTTGACCGTTACCGGACCTGATGGCGTTGATACCATTGAAAATGTTGAAAACTTTGCCTTTGCAGACAATCCCAACCTGATTGTCGGACTCGAAGATACAGCGATGAGCATTGATGTTGATGCGCATGTGCCGGCTTCCGGCAGTGCTGCGTCCATCATCATTAACGGCGTTCCCGCAGGAGCCGTGCTTTCTGCCGGCACGCTTCTGGAGAACGGCTCATGGCTGCTTGATAATGCCGACCTTGAGGGGTTGACGATTACCGGTGCTGCCAACTCAGCCGCTGATTTCTCAATCAACATCGCGGCTTATGGCGCTGATTATATGACAGCAATGACAAATGCTGTTGCGGATTATCTGGGCGACCAGTTGAATCCGCTAACCAATCAGCCACTGCAGACACTTGAGGATTTCCTTGCAGGTGGCGGCTCCGTGCTGGAATTGGCCGGAACCATACCACAGTCCTACCTGCCGCAGCCGAGTGGTGTCGGCTCTGTCGGTATTGCAGTGATCGGCATTGTTGACCCGTTCTCGCTGACCATGGGTGGTGTCGAGTTGACGGCGGATGGTTCAGCTTCGACCATTACATTTGCCGGCACTGAAGATACGGCACTGCCGCTTAATATTATCAATACGCTGACCGATACGGACGGCAGCGAAGTGCTTTCCGTGACGCTCAGCGGTTTGCCGACACTGGAAGTCCAGGAAGTCAGCTATGAAGTGCCGTTGCTGGACGAAAATGGCGAGCCGCTTCTTGATGAAGAAGGCGTTGCCCTGACCGAGACCCAGACCGTGTTCGAGCCGGTGACCGACATCAATGGTAACACGGTCGGCGCGCATCTGATTTATACCGATGCCAGCGGCAACGACGTTGTGCTTCCGGCGAACGATACGGGCACATATACACTAACTGCGGCGCAGTTGAACAACTTGCGTCTTGTCGGCTCGCCCGATGACAGCGCCGGGTTCGATCTCGAGATTTCCGCCCAGGTTCAGGACGGTGAATCCACAGCCACGGTATTCGGCACGGCTTCCGTCGTGCTGGCTGCGAAGGCGGATGTGCCGTCGGTCAGTGGCGGCGCAGAAGCCGGCATCGAAGACCACCCGGTCAACATCAGCTTCGATATCGACAAGAACGATATCTCCGAGCACATCACCAAAGTGACCCTGACCGGTATTCCGGCAGGATCAAAACTGAGCATTGAATATACCGACCCCGATACCGGCGAGACGATGAATATCCAGCTGCCGGTGCAGAACGGCTCGGCAACGATTCCGATCGGCTTCCTCGGCGCGGACATGTCGACCGACGGTCTGACACTGACACCGCCGCCTCATCTCAGTGGTTCTTTCAATCTGCAACTGAACGTGACGTCGACTGAGCCAACCAACGGCGACACGGCCATCAATAATTTCAATATGCCGCTGACGTTAACGGCTGTCGCCGACGAGTTGGGCGTTAACATCGACAACAAACCCGTTGTGATCGAGGGTGACGTGCCGACTGCAGTGCTCGAAGACGGAGCCTTTGCTCTGGATCTCTCTGCTCTGACTGCCGACAGAGAGGGCTCGGAAGTGGCATCAATCACGATTTCTGGTGTACCTGCGGGAGCGCTGCTGTCGGCTGGCGTCGAGAATGAGGATGGAACATGGACGCTGACGCCAGAGGAAGCGAGTGGGCTGACAATGACGCTGGGACCGGACTCCGACCCTGATTTCGATTTGTCTGCCGCGGTGATCAACAATATTCTGATTAATTCTCTCGAAGACGGGACGTTTGGGCTCAACATTGATGCGCTGACGGCGGATACCGATGGCTCCGAGGTGATTTCCATCACCATTTCCGGCGTGCCTGATGGGACGATCATGTCTGCAGGGACAGAAAACAGCAATGGTTCGTGGACGCTGACCCCGGAAGAATTCAGCACCCTATCGATCACGCCGCCGCCTAATTCAGATGAAAATTTTAATCTGACCGTTACTGTTATCAACGTCGATAACAACGAAGACACGCTGACCCTAGAAGCCACAGTTAAGGTCGACGTAGAAGCGATTGCCGATGCTGCCAATCTGACCGCGTCGAACGCGCTCGGTCTTGAAGATACGCCGATCCCGCTGGATATTGCATCGTCACTTAATGACACGGACGATTCGGAAAGCCTGTCGATTACGATTTCCGGCGTGCCGGAAGGTGCCGTGCTTTCTGCCGGTATTGATAATGGCGGCGGAAGCTGGACGCTGACCCCCGAACAGCTTGATGGCTTGACGATCACGCCGGGCCTGCATGTGTCGGGCGAATTTAATCTGACGGTCAGCGCGACGACGACTGAGGCGGCGAACGGTAATAAGGCAACTGTGACGCAGGAGATCGGTCTCAGCATTACCCCGGATCCGGATGCGCCGATCGTTAACGTCACCGCGATCACGGGTAACGAAGATACGGCCATTCCGTTGAACATCGATGCGGCCTTGGTCGATCAGTCGGAAACCCTGAGCATTTCCATCGCAGGCGTACCGGAAGGGCAATCCTCAGCGCCGGCACCAATCTCGGCAACGGTGTATGGGATGTCTCTCCCGCTGATCTGGCCAACCTGACCATCACGCCGCCGACCGACAGCAACGTTGATTTCAACCTCGGTTACCGCAACCGCGACGGAGAGCAACGGCGAGTTCATCGAGACCACGGCTGAAATCCCGGTCACGATTCCTGGGTGTCGCTGACGACCCGACACTTGTTGCCAACGAAGTGATCGGCCTTGAAGGCACGCCGATCCCGCTGAACATTTCTGCTTCGCTGAATGATACGGATGGCTCGGAAAACCTCAGCATCACCATTGCAAATATTCCGCAAGGTGCATTCCTGCTTTCAGGCGGTGATGTGATCGCTATTCAGGACGGTGTTGCGACCCTGACCGGTGAACAGCTGACAGACCTCACCATTTTGCCACCGAACGGTTCCGACGAGGATTTCGATCTGCTGGTAACGGCGACATCGACGGAAAACGACAACGACATCACCGCCAACGGCCAGGGCGTCTCAAGCGTTTCCGGCACGTTGAGTGTTGTCGTCCATGAGCAAGCCGATCCGCCGGCACTGATGCTGTTCAATGCTTCCGGCAACGAAGACACGCCGGTGCCGTTGAACATTGCCGCCATTCTGACCGACACAGAAGAAACGCTGAGCGTCACCGTGTCTGGCATTCCGGAAGGTGTAACGCTTTCCGCCGGTACCCATAACGACGATGGCACCTGGACGCTGGAAGCCGGTGATCTGCAGGGTCTGACAATGACCCTGGCGCAAAACTCGTCGGCTGATTTTACGCTTCAGGTCACTGCAACCTCGACCACCGATGACGGCACGTTCGCCGAAAAGTCAGGCTCGCTGAATGTGTCCATCGCAGGTGTTGCTGATGACGCCAATCTCAACCTGACGGACATCGCTGCCGATGAAGGTACACCCGTTCCGCTGAATATCGATGCCAGCCTTGTCGATACGGATGGTTCCGAGACGCTTTCCATCACACTCTCGAACATTCCAGAGGGTTCAACCCTCACCAATGCGCTCGGCAGTGTGTTGTCCGTCGTTGGCGGCGCTGTCTCGCTGACTTCCGATCAACTCGAAGGTCTGACGTTGACCACGCCATCCGGCATGGATACCGACTTCACCCTTCTGGTGACGGCAACGACAACCGAAGCTGACGCGGCATTGACCGGCAACGGGCAGGGCGTTTCCAGCGTCAGCGGTGTGATCAATGTTGACATGCAGGCGGTGGCAGAAGTGCCGACGCTGGTGCTGCAGGTGTGTGTGAAACGAAGCACCTGCCGATTGGCTCTGGATATTTCCGCCATCGTCAGCGATCCGTCTGAAACGGTATCGATCACCATTGCCGGTGTTCCGGCCGGGGCGATGCTTTCGGCAGGCTCCAACAACAATGATGGTACGTGGACGCTGACCCCGGCTCAGCTTGAGGGTCTGACGATCACGCCGCCAGCCGACAGCAATGAAAACTTCCAGCTGGAAATTACCGCGACCTCTACCGAACAAGACGGTACGCAGGCCAGTTCCAGCGGTTCCATCAGCATCGGTGTAACCGGTGTGGCGGATGCACCGACATTGAACACCGGAACCGTCAGCGGCCTCGAGGACGGCGCCATCCCGCTGAATATCTCGGCCAATCTTAACGATACCGATGGTTCGGAAACGCTCAGCATCACCATTGAAGGTGTGCCGGCAGGTGCCCAGCTTTCTGCGGGCACGCATAATGCCGACGGTTCATGGACGTTGAGCGGCGCTCAGCTTTCCGGTTTGACGATGACCCCGCCTGCGGATGCATCAGGTAATTTCTCGCTGATGGTCACGGCGACTTCGACCGAGAACGATGGCGACAGCGCCAGCGTGACCGGGTTGATGAACATCAATGTCGGCGCCGTTGCTGATGCACCGACACTCATTCTGCATGACGCGGCTGGTTTCGAAGACGATGCCATTCCGCTGGAAATATCTACTGCCGCCAATGGTGGCGATGAAATCGTCGGTGTCACCATCAGTGGTGTGCCGGTCGGGGCGACATTGTCCGCGGGTACGGCTAACCCGGATGGGACGTGGACCCTCAGCGCAAATGATCTCGACGGGCTGAAAATCACGCCGCCGGAAAACTCCAACGCCAACTTCAATCTTAGCGTGACCGTTACCTCGATGGATGGTGACGACCTCGCTGAAACCACACAGGCGCTGAATGTCTCGGTGACCGCGGTTGCGGACAAGCCGACACTGGACGTGCCAGCACAGGTTGCTGTCGAAGGAAGCGTTCCCGTTGATCTGAACATCCATGGTGCCTTGAATGATCTGGATGGATCAGAGTCCCTGTCGATCAACATCAGCAATATCCCCGACGGCGCGATCCTGAATATCGGTTCTACGGTATTGTCCGTTGTCGGTGGCTCGATCAACCCGCAGCCTTCGCAGCTGAGCGGTCTGCAGATTACGCCGCCGCCGGGATTTGACGGCAACTTTACGCTTCAGGTGACGGCAACGGCGACGGATACGGACCCGGATAACGTCATTCCGACCGGTCTGGAAACCAGCGTCAGTATCGGCTTCATCGACGTCGAAGTTGACGGCATTGTCATCAACACGCCGGATGCGCCTGACCTGGCGCTTGAAGACACCCTTGGATACGAAGATTCCCCGATTGCGCTCGATATCGACGCCGCCTTGACGGATGCTTCCGAAACACTGTCGATCACGATTTCCGGTGTGCCCGCAGGTGCCGTTCTTTCCGCCGGTACCGATCTCGGCAACGGCACGTGGTCGCTTCTGCCAGAAGAGGCCGTGGGTCTGACGATTACGCCGCCGGATGACAGCAACGTCGACTTCCCGTTGACCGTAACGGCGACCTCGACCACACCCGATGGCGATTTCGCAAACATCCGATTGTCAACGTCGATGTCATCGGTGTTGCCGATCAGCCGAATTTGTCTGCTGACCATTGGCGATCCGATCTCAGTGCCGGATACGACAGACCTTGTGATCACCAACATGGGTCAGGAAAGCGCCGGTTATAGCAACAGCTATGGCTTCTTTGTCATGGATGCAGAAGGCAATCCGACGACCGGTATGGTGATCTGGCCGGATACCAAACAGGATATCGGCGACACCTTTACCCTTGAAGGGGTTGATCCGGCGAGCATCGGTTTCTTCGTTATCCCGAACGGCGGTAGCAACAACCCGGGTCTTGGCGAACAAACTGAAGTAACCTTCCATCAGGATGCAGGCGGCAACTGGATTGCCACCGGACCTGACGGCAATGATCTTGTCGGTTCCGGTGATCCGGTTCTGTTCAGCAAGCCGACGCTGAACGAAGGCAATTTCGATTACACGACGGATAATCAGAGCGTCGGCAACCAGAACTGGGAAGATCTGGTCGGCGGTGGCGATCAGGATTTCAACGATATCAACATCAATGTCCAGGCCATCCAGCAGCCCGGTTCGACGTCGACAACGTATCCGCTCGAAATCACGTCGTCCCTGAACGATACGGATGGTTCTGAAACCCTGTCGATCACGATTTCCGATCTGCCTGAAGGGGTGACTTTGTCGGCGGGTGAACAGGCCGACGACGGCACCTGGGTCCTGACCCCGGAGCAACTCACCGGCCTGACCATTTCGGTGCCGTTGGGTGTCAGCCCTGACTTTGATTTCCAGATCACCGCAACCGCAACTGAAAACGACGGCGATACCGCCAGTGTTTCGACGACGGTCGGTGTTGATGGCGACGATCTTGCCGATGCGCCAGTGCTTTCAGTGAGTGCGGCAGAGGGGAATGAAGACAGCGCGATCGAGCTGGATATCTCGGCAGCATTGACCGATACCGATGGCTCAGAAACGCTCAGCATCACTATTTCCGGCATGCCGGACGGTGCCGAGCTGTCTGCCGGAACCAATAACGGTGACGGGTCCTGGACCTTGTCGCCGGATCAGTTGACTGGTCTGACGGTCACGCCACCGGAAAATTCCGATACTGATTTCACGCTGACAGTTGCAGCAACTTCACGTGAATCCTCCACCGGTGACACGGCTGTAACAACCGGAACGCTGGCGGTTGCCGTGAATGCGGTTGCGGATGCACCTGACGTTGCTGCGGGTGACGGTGATGGTGACGTTGGCCAGACCGTGCCGCTCAATATTCAGAGCGTCCTGAACGATACGGATGGCTCGGAAAGCCTGTCGATCACGATCGCCGGGTTCCCGGCTGGCGCCAGTCTGAACGCTGGTACCGATAATGGTGATGGTTCCTACACGCTCAGTGTTGCTGATCTGGATGGTCTTGCGATCTCCCTGCCGGATGGCAACAGCAGCGATTTTGATCTGACCGTGACGGCGACATCGACCGAGCAGTCCAATAATGATCAGGCTTCGAGTGTCGTGACGGCCTCGATCAATGTTGATCCGCAAGCCAATGACGACCGGAATATGGTTGAAATTGGTGAAGTGACATCCGGTAACGTTCTGACCGGTCAGGGTGACAGCGCCAACCCGTCAGCAGCTGCCGATGTCGGCACAGCCCAGGGCAACAGTGTCGTTGACGTCAGCTTCGGCGGCGTTACCAAGAGCTTCAGCAATCCTAATGACGTGCAAAGCGATGCGGACGGCAGCTACGTGGAAATCGCCGGTGAGCACGGCACGCTCAAGATGTATGCCGACGGTTCCTATGATTATGCTGCGGACGAAAGTGAATCCGTCTCGCACGTTGCCGGTCTGACCGGTACGGCTAGCCCAAGTGCCGTCGAAGAGGCATGGTCCGGTGTGCAGACTTTCGCATTTGACTTTGGTACGTCATTCGTCGATGGCAATGGCAAATTTGATCCGTCCCTTGCCGATGCACAAATTTCGTTTACGGCCCAAGGAATTGGTGTCGACGGCACAGCTAACGGAATGCCGGCCCCCGATCAGATCAACCACAACAACAAGACTGGCGAGAGCGAAGCACTTGGCCTTAATCTCGGCGCTGAAACGCGCTCCGCCACGTTGACCGTTTCTAACATGTTTACTGGTGAGGATGGTGGCGAACAGGGGAACTGGCAGGCGTTCGATGCTGATGGCAACCTGGTTGGCGAAGGGGTTCTGAACTCATCCACAGTCGACTACAGCGGTTCAAACAATATTGGAACGACTGAAATATCACTCCCTGATGGAGCCTCATTCCAGTATCTCGTATTTACTGCGACTGATACCGGAAACGACAATAACCAGAATGACTCCAGCGACTTCTTCATCCGCGCTGTACAGTTTGAAACCAATACCAGCGAAGCCGGTGAAGATGTCTTCTCCTACACCATGCAGGACGCAGACGGTGACACCGCATCTGCCTCGCTGAGCATCAATGTTTCCGAAGAACAAGACAGAACAGCTTCCGATCCGACGCTGAGCGTCGGTGATGCGGCTGGCCTTGAAGATGGTGCCATACCGCTCGACATCGCGGCCGGCCTTGGTGATATCGACGGGTCAGAGACGTTATCGATCACCATCGGCGGCGTGCCGGAGGGTGCTACCCTCAGCGCCGGGACCAACAACAACGACGGCACATGGACGGTTACCCCTGACGATCTCGGAGATCTGACCATCACGCCGCCGGCAAACAGCAACGAAAATTTCGCGTTGACGGTAACGGCAACGTCGACGGAAGCCAACGGCGGTGACACGTCGACGACGACGGCAACAATCAATGTTGATGTGACGGGCGTTGCGGATACGCCGGGTGCGACGGCTAACCAACCAGAGCGGTGTCGAGGATCAGTGGATCCAGTTGAATCTGGACAGTGCCATGTCGGAAGACACGGATGGTTCCGAGACGCTCAGCATCACCATCAGCGGCGTGCCGGAAGGCGCACAACTGAACGCCGGCTCACAAGTCAGCCCCGGCGTATGGTCGGTGCCTGCCGCCGATCTGCCGAACGTCAGCATTCTGCCGCCTGCAAACTTCGCGGGTGAAATGTCGATGGCGCTGAGTGTGACCGCGACCGAAAATGACGGCGACACGGCGACCACCCAGGTTCCGTTCACGGTGTCGGTCAGCGGCGATGCGGATGCCCCGACGGTCACCATCGGTGATGCGGCCGGTCTTGAAGATACGGCGATTGCGCTGGATATCTCGGCAGTGCTTGGCGATACGGACGGCTCGGAAAGCCTGTCGATCACGATATCGGGCGTGCCGACCGGTGCGGTTCTCAGCGCCGGCATCAACAACAATGACGGCACCTGGACGCTGAGCGGTGAGCAGCTTGACGGTTTGACGGTCACGCCGCCGCACAACAGCAATGTCGACATGGCGCTGAGCATCAGTGCCACGGCAACCGAAGCCAATGGCGATACGGCAACGACCACGGCAACGATGAACGTCGCGGTCACCGGTGTCGCCGACGCGCCGACGCTGAGTGTCGGCGATTGGCGAGGCGACGGTGACGACGACCGGCGGCACGGTCGTGGAAACCACGATCAATTCCAGCAATGTGACCGGTTCCGGCAATGGATTCAGCGTCAGCGGCCGCTCCATCAATCCGGATGGTACACTTGCCGAAGCATCAACGGACAGCATCAGCTTCAATACCAATCCGGTCGGGTTTGGTGTTAGTGGCGCCTCTTCGGGTGCCAATTCAGAGCTTGGTTTTGACAACGCGCATGGTGTTTCTGAAGAAATGATCGTCAGCTTCGATCAGCCGGCATCTTCTGCTGATGTCTCATTCGCATGGATGCATCCGGGAGAGCAAGCGACGTACGAGTTGTATCTGGATGGCGTCAAGGTTGGTGAAGGTCTGATAACCGGAATCACTGATGCGATTGACCCACCTGTCACCTTCACGGCTGACGGTGGATCAATGTTCGATCAGATCGTCTTCTCGGCACCTGGAAATGATGATGACTTCCTGATCAACTCAATCAGTTTTGAAACGGTGCAGGGTGGTGAGACACTGGCTGAATACCCGCTGGATATTTCATCCTCACTGACCGATACGGATGGCTCGGAAACGCTGTCGATCACCGTCGGCGATCTGCCGGAAGGTGCGCAACTTTCCGCAGGGACCCAGAATGGTGATGGCACCTGGACGCTGACCCCGGGTCAGCTTGCAGGTCTCACGATGACGGTGGCTGCCGGTATCGATGACTTCCAGCTTTCAGTCACAGCAACGTCGACCGAGAACGATGGGGATACGGCTTCTGTTTCGTTGAATGTTGATGTTGGCGTGCCGAGTGCTGATCAAACGGCGGAAGATCCGAACCTCGCCGTCAGCAATGTGACGGGTGACGAAGACACTGCGATTGCGTTGGATATTGCATCCTCGCTCAGTGACACGGACGGTTCGGAAAGCCTGTCGATCACGATCTCGGGTGTGCCTGAGGGCGCAGTCCTGAGCGCCGGTACGAATAACAATGACGATGCTCACTGGACGGCTACAGCAGGGTGATCTCAGTGGCCTGACGGTTACGCCGCCGGCCAATTCGAATGTGGACTTCACGCTGACCGTGACGGCAACGTCGACAGGGAAAGCGCGACCGGTGACACGGCGACGCAAACAGCCAACTTCACCGTAGCCGTAACGGGCGTTGCGGATACGCCGGGTGCGACGGCAACCAACCAGAGCGGTGTCGAGGATCAGTGGATCCAGTTGAATCTGGACAGTGCCATGTCTGAAGACACGGATGGTTCCGAGACGCTCAGCATCACCATCAGCGGCGTGCCGGAAGGCGCACAACTGAACGCCGGCTCACAAGTCAGCCCCGGCGTATGGTCGGTGCCTGCCGCCGATCTGCCGAACGTCAGCATTCTGCCGCCTGCAAACTTCGCGGGTGAAATGTCGATGGCGCTGACCGCGACCGCGACCGAAAACGACGGCGATACGGCGACCACGCAGGTTCCGTTCACGGTGTCGGTCAGCGGCGATGCGGATGCCCCGACGGTCACCATCGGTGATGCGGCCGGTCTTGAAGTCTGCTGGCGATTGCGCTGGATATCCTCGGCAGTGCTTGGCGATACGGACGGCTCGGAAAGCCTGTCGATCACGATATCGGGCGTGCCGACCGGTGCGGTTCTCAGCGCCGGCATCAACAACAATGACGGCACCTGGACGCTGAGCGGTGAGCAGCTTGACGGTTTGACGGTCACGCCGCCGCACAACAGCAATGTCGACATGGCGCTGAGCATCAGTGCCACGGCAACCGAAGCCAATGGCGATACGGCAACGACCACGGCAACGATGAACGTCGCGGTCACCGGTGTCGCCGACGCGCCGACGCTGAGTGTCGCAGTCGGTAGCGGTGTCGAAACCGCAGCATCCAGCGACATCACCATCACCAACATGGGGCAGGAGAGCGCCGGTTATAACAACAGCTACGGCTTCTATGTGAAAGACGCTGACGGCAACCCGACCGAAGGTATGGTGATCTGGTCGAACGCCAAGGAAAATATCGGCGACACCTTCACAATTGAAGGCGTCGATCCGGAAAGCATCGGCTTCTTCATCATTCCGAACGGTGGCGGCAACAACAGCGGACTCGGTACGGAAACGCCGGTCACGTTTGCCCAGGACCAGAGCGGGAACTGGCACGCCGTCGGCCCGAACGGTCAAAGGCTTGTAAGCTCTGAGGGAACGTTGATGTTCGATGATCCTTCACTGAATGCCGGGAACTTCGATTACACCGTCGATAATGCTGTGGCCGGCAACCAGAACTGGGAAGATTTGCGCGGCGGCGGCGACAACGACTTCAACGATGTGAACATCAACGTCGCAGTCAGCGATCATGCCGGCTCGGGCACTGTCGAATACCCGCTGAATATCACGTCGTCACTGACCGATACCGACGGTTCAGAAAGCCTGTCGATCACCGTCGGTGGTCTGCCGGATGGTACGGAACTGTCCGCTGGGACGCAGAATGCCAACGGCACATGGACTCTGACCCCGGGTCAGCTGGCTGGCCTCACGATGACGGTGGTTGCCGGTATCGATGACTTCCAGTTGTCCGTAACCGCAACCTCGACCGAAAACGACGGCGATACGGCATCCGTATCCGTCGCTGCCGATGTCATTGTTCCGGAAACCGACGGCGCTGCTGATGGCGTCAATCTGAGCGCCGGGAATGTCGGTGGTAATGAAGATACGGCTATTGCTCTCAATATTGCCTCTTCTCTGCAAGACACGGATGGCTCGGAAAGCCTGTCGATCACGATCTCGGGCGTGCCAAACGGTGCGGTTCTCAGTGCCGGCACCAACAACAACAACGGCACCTGGACTTTGCAACAGGGTGATCTTGATGGTCTGACGGTGACGCCGCCGGCCAATTCCAATGTGGACTTCACGCTCACGGTAACGGCGACGGGCACGGAATCGGAAGGTGGTGCTGCCTCAAGCCAGACCGCGAGCTTTACCGTTGACGTTACGGGGGTTGCCGACACGCCGACCCTTTCTGCACTCAATAATTTTGTGACGGATGCAGGGGGAGGGCCGGACGTTCCGGTGCCGGCTTCCATCCTTCAGAGCGCCAGTGGTTCGCGTCAGATCCGTGGTTGAAGGGCATCACGCACGGTGAAACGCTCTCGGCTGGTACCAATAACGGCGACGGCACGTGGACACCAGCCTCCGGCTCAACTGTCGGGACTCACCGTAACAGCCTCGGTGATGGTAGTGATGTCAGTCAGCTCAATTATAACTTCATTGTTTCCGAAACGACACCGGCTGGGCAAACGCTGGTATCGGAAAACTTCAACAACGGCCCGTCCGGCTGGGGTAGCTCTGTCGGCTGCACCAACGGCAAGATGGATATCGATTATAACGATACCGCGTCGAAGACATTCGACTTCGGTGTCGGCCATGCTGGCCAGACCGTAACAATCTCGTTCGAGGCGACGGCTTACGGCGGCTGGGACACCAGTGGTTCCGCCCGGGACTATCTGCAGGTTTCCTCAAACGGACAGCAGATCCTGAATTCATCATCCAGCGGCACCACGCATACGTTGACTGTCACGCTCGATGGGAACGGTCGTGCCGCGTTGGAGATGAAAGTCGACACGACGGCCAGCGAAGAAGGGATGCTGATCGACAACTTCACGATCAAAACCGGCAATGGCTGGGAACGGACGATTGCAACGGAATCTGCAAGCTTCGAAGTTGCACCGGAAGCCATGGTTTATGAGCTGGATATTACTTCAGCACTGACCGATCTGGATGGTTCTGAATCGCTGTCGATCACCGTTGACGGGTTCCCGGAAGGTGCGAGCCTTTCTGCCGGGCAGCAGAACGGCGACGGTTCGTGGACTTTGAGCCCCGGACAACTGTCTGGCCTGACATATTCAGTGCCGGTCGGGCATGCCGCATTCACAATTGCTGTTGTTGCTACATCGACTGAAAACGATGGCGATACGGCAACGACGTCTGTGAACTTGCCGGTGGCCGGAAATAACCTCGATAACACTGCAGACGGTCTCAACTTGAGTGCCGGCAATGTCAGCGGCAATGAAGATACGGCTATTGCTCTAAACATTGCCTCTACGCTGAATGACACGGATGGCTCGGAAAGCCTGTCGATCACGATTTCCGGTGTACCGAGCGGTGCCGTTCTGAGTGCCGGTACCAACAACAATGACGGCACCTGGACGCAGGTCAGGACGATCTGGATGGACTGACCATCACGCCGCCTGCTGATAGCAACGAAGACTTCACGCTCAGTGTTTCTGCGTCAGGAACAGAAAGCCAGAGCGGCGAAACGGCGACGCAAACTGCCAGCTTCAATGTCGCCGTGACGGGTGTCGCCGATGGCGCGTCGGTTTCAGCAACAGCATCCTTGCGTGAAGGTCATGGCGCACAATCTACGCCGTCAAATTCATCGGGTTCTGGTTCAGGTTCGGGCCACGGTTCACATCATGGTTCGGGTTCGGGTGAAGGCAGTGATCTGGTTGCCTTCTTTGAAGTCTCTGAGGGTGACGATAATGGCGAGATCGACAACAGCGTCGGTCGCAATGATGGCGAGTTACATGGCGTCGTGATCAATAACGACAGCGATGGTCCGAGCGGATCATCGGCTGTGTTCGACGGCAACAACGATTACGTCGAGGTTGATCACAGGAGCAATCTGGAAACGGATTCCGGCACGTTCGTGCTGTGGTTCAACACGGATAACGCTGAAGACAAGCAAGGCCTGTTCTCGAAAGATTCAAGCGGCTATGACGACGGCGGCCATATTACGGCGTTCGTTGATGATGGCCAGCTTCAGGTCCGCCTGCAGAGCTCGAGTTCAAGCTACATGGTGCAGGGTGGAGACGTATCCAGCGGTTCATGGCATCAGATGGCATTTTCGTTCGGCCCAAATGGCATGAACCTGTATCTGGATGGCCAACTGGTTGATCATGACAACTACACCGGTGGTCTCGGCGGCAACGAAGAGCCGTTGATCTTCGGTGCCAATCAGTGGTTGAGCGGTAATCAGGTTGCCGACAATCTGCAGGACTTCTTCAAAGGGCAGATGGACAAGATCGCTGTTTATGATCGCGCGTTGTCCCTGAATGAAATCGCGACCCTGCATCAGGCCGGTGTCGAGCAGATGAACAATGGTGCCGAGGCTCAGGTCTATGACCTCGACATCGAAGGGACACTGGTCGATGTCGATGGTTCGGAAACATTGTCGTTCGAGATCCGCGGTTTGCCAGATGGTGTAACCCTTTCGGCAGGTCTCAATGACGGCAACGGCACATGGGCACTCAGCGCCGCCGATCTGGCTGGTCTGACAATGACCGTCAATGCGAGCGTCAGTGATGATTTCTCGATCGATGTTGTGGCAATCGGGACGGAGAATGATGGAGATTCAGCAGAATCACCAATCGTGACCCTTGATATCGCTGTTGCGGTTGATGACCCGGTCGAAATCAACGGGACCTTATGGGTGATGAATCACTCAGTGGTGCCAGTGGCAACGACACCATTTCAGGTGGCGACGGCCATGATCAGCTTTATGGCTACAGCGGTGACGATATCCTGGATGGCGGCACCGGCAATGACTCGTTGTTCGGCGATGCCGGTGACGACGTCATGGATGGTGGCCATGGCAATGATGTGATGTACGGTGGCACCGGTGACGACACCATGGATGGTGGTACCGGTAACGACACCATGGATGGCGGTTCCGGTAACGACGATATGTTCGGTGGCTGGGGCGACGACGTGATGGTCGGCGGTGCGGGCAATGATACGCTCGCTGGCAGCGGCGGTATGGATACTATTTCCGGCGGTGACGGAAACGACACTATCGACGGTGGTTACGATAATGATCAATTGTACGGCGGCGCCGGTAACGATGTGATCTCTGGTGGTGACGGCAACGACACGATCCATGGCGGGGCTGGTGACGATGTTCTGACCGGTGGTTGGGGCGAAGACAAGTTCGTCATGGATGCGCAGGGCGGTCATGACATTATCCAGGACATCATGGAGAACGACAGCATCGTCTTCGAAGGTCAGGAGTTCCATGCCGAGGATATGATCTTCAATGAGAATGATGATGGGGATGTTGTCGTCTCGTTCGCAGGCGTTGAAGGTCAGTCTGTGACCCTCAACGGGGTCAGCATGGACGATCTGGATCGCAACGGCGATGGTGACCCGAGCGAGGGTTACTCCGTTACCGAAAGCAACGGCAACGTTACGCTGACCATCGATTCACAATAAGTGTCATAACGGACAGCAAAACGCCTCTCTGGCTGGGCTCAGAGAGGCGTTTGCGTTTCAGGGACGATGCGTGGCGTGGATTATTCCGCTGCGTCTTCCAGTGTCGGATCAACGCGGAAGTGGGCCCAACGGCGCATGCCGCCACGGTTCTCCAGATAGTTTACGAGTGCGGTAACCGGTCTGCGGTCGAATTTTTTCTCTGACATTTCCATCAGGATATCAGACACCTTCCGGAACGGCATGGCGCTCCGATAGGCACGTGGGCTGACCATGCCGACAAATGCGTTGGCGACGGCAAGAATGCGCGACGTGTTGATGATTTCCTCTTCCTTGAGGCCGAGCGGCCCACGACCGTCCCATGTTTCGCCGAACTGCCGGATCGTTTCAATGACCGGTCCCTCGAAAGTGACATGCTCAATCAGATCAACGGTCGTGAGGTAGGCATTGGAGACAAGCATGCGCTCTTCTTCGGAGAGGTTTTCGGTCTTCATCAGTAATTCTTCGGGGACGAAGATCTTGCCGAGATTCATAAGGCTGCCGGAAATGTCGACGGTTTTGACGTCGATGTCTTCCATGCCCATTTCATTTGCAATCGCGCGGGAAACTTCGGCAACCCTTGATGAATGGTTGGCCGAGAATGGATCGCGCCGGTCAACAACGCTGACCAGTGTGTCGATCAGTTCCTTCATCATCTTTTCGGACTTCAGGCGGGCCAGTTGCAATTCGGTGATGTCATGGATCACCAGAAGGCAGCCCGGCGGGAAATCACGATCCCCCCGGAGTGGCAGGCCATCCACCTTGACCACCTGAAAGGCATTTTCGTCTTCAGGGTCAAGAACATCGGGGTTGCCGAAAGTGAAAATCTTTTCCTGACGTTCAAAATCATCAATGACGCGTTTGACCAGCGTGGAATACTCATGCGCTTTGACCGGCCCGATCACGGCGGCCATGGTCTTGCCCTTGATGTCGGTGATCGGGATGCCGTTCTTTTCGGCCACGGGCATGTTGGCAAAGGTGTAGACCGAATTGCGGTCGACGGCGACGATCTGCGTCGGCTGGTTGTCCGTAACCATGCGCATGAACTTGGTCAGGTTTTCAAACCGCTCCAGCAGTACCTGTGCCTTGTGCAACGCTTCCGATGCGCGTGCCGAGGCTGATTTTTTCCAGACGAAAAGGATTGTCAGCGTGACGATGACGATGATCGCTATGAAAACGCCGAGAATGAAATTCAGCCTGTTCTCGATCGGGCCGAGCGCTTCGCCGCGGGATACTTTTCTGATCAATATCCACGGCACCTGAGCGACTTCCCTTGAGACCATCAGGACACGGTCACCGCTATAATCGAGGTTGTTGATGAACGCACCCGGGATGTTGATGGCTTCGGATACCGCAAGATTGGGCGAGGCCAGCGCCATCGAGCGCTTCAGTGCACCGGTACCGTCGCGAAGCGGGGAGAGATACTCGACCTTGCCGCCAACCTTACGCACAAGCATGGTTTCGGCGGTTTTTGTCAGCGTTCCCGGCTGCACCAGTTTTTCCCAAAGCGTACTGTCGACCAGGCGGATGCCGATGACGACGCCAATGCCCTTGGCACCTGCGCCTTCCTGCATGGCATAGACCGGCATGGCGAAGCCAATGGTTGGCTCACCACTGGCACCTAGATACATGTCGATAATGGTCGGATCGCCGTCCAGCGCCTTGCGGACCGCTTCCTTGATGCGACCGGTGATCGGCGGCATATCCGGGGTCGAAATAATGGGTTCGGCATTCTTGTCGACGAGGCCGAGGCCGGCGACGCCGACACGTTCAATATTGGCGGCAACTTCACCGACCGGCGGCGGCGCCTTGAAGGGGGAGCGTTCAGCCGTAGCGATCAACAGATTCCGGAGAAAGCCTGATGAGGCACTGGCACCGATCCCGCCCCCGGCGGCACTGCTGCCATCCAGCCCCTGCAGAAGAGAATCCGCAGCGGAAAGGGGGCTTGCGCCTGATTTCTGGGCGGCATCCTTTTGCGGGGACGCTGATGCAAGTTCAGACATGTACAATTGCAGGAGGCATTCTGACTGAGCTCGCGGAGATATTTGAAATTATCGTCGACCCAGCCGTTAACCGCGCTGACACGGGAATCGGCGACAATGCCGAGGCGCACTTGCCATGCCTGGGTTTCCCGGTTGAGTTCTTCCGCCACATAGGCTTTTGCCATGATGACGGAACCGGCAATCATCGCCACCAGTGTTATGGCACCGGCGAGGACGAACTTGTTCATTTTGCGGGGCGGCATCGCGTCGATACTGGTGTCGTCAATGGCTTTGCTGGGAACGGCCTCCTTTTTCATGGATGCTTCCGTTTCCTTGCTTTTTTTGCCGCGGCCAAGCTTTAGCGCCATGCCGTACCCCCTGGAAATGTCTGTCTCATTCAGTCGGCATGATAACCGGTTCCCGAGCCAAGCGGAATCCCTACCTTTAATTTGATGCGTGCGTGATCGTTGTGTCCTTCCATGATGCCGGATTTCGTTATATATTCATTCGCATGGATATGAAAAATCCTTTTGTAATCAATGGGCTGCTTGGGATGGTGCGGGCAATTCCGCTGATCGTCCCGGGCAAATCGCGATCTCGGGGCTCGTTCTGCTGCGCCCTCGTCGTAGTGTGCCTGCTGGCAGGCATGATTGCGAAAGATGCCGAATCACAGGAACCGAGTTTTTTTAATTCCGTTGAAGTCCGCTCTCAGGATCTGACCCCGTTCACCAAGTGGCGCGCGGCCTTGGACCGATATTCAAAGGAAGCGTCGGAGAATGTGAAGTTCCAGTGCACGTCACAGGAAATGCATGTCTGCAGTTACGATGACTGGATCAAACTGCTGAAAACCCTGGAAGATAAAGACCCGTTAGTGCAATTGAACGAGGTCAACAAATGGGCCAATAAGGCCAAATACATCACGGATTCTACGAACTGGGGACAAAACGACTATTGGGCGACGCCGGCAGAATTCATGTCCAGGTTCGGTGATTGCGAAGATTATGCGATCCTCAAATACCTGTCCTTGCGCAGGCTCGGGTGGAAGGAAAACGATCTACGCGTGGTCGCGGTCAAGGATCTCAATCTGAAGGTCGGGCATGCCGTGCTGGTCGTTTTTTTCAAACACCCGAAGACCGGACAGGTTCTGCAGTTGTTGCTGGATAACCAGATCCCGAGCATCGCCAACGCCGCATCCATCCGCCACTACCAGCCGGTTTTCTCCATCAACAAATATTTCTGGTGGCGGCATACCCCTGCAACGGGGTGAATATTCGTCAGATCAGGGCCGGCAGGCCCAAAGATCGTAGTAGCGGCCGGTTTCGATCCGCATATGGTTTTTCTGGAAGGCCTCACGCAGTTCCGGCCAGAATGCTTTCAGACCCGGGTAATAATTATTCATTTCGAACGGCGTTTCGCCGGTCGGGATCAGCCACAGATCGGTTGAGCAGCTTTCAATCGGGCGCACCTTGCCGGGCGGCATGGCGATGCCGGACCAATAGGATTCCATGTCCGAGAAGCCGTCAATTGTATGCGGATTACCCGCATAAACGATGATCGGTTTCAGGAATGTCCAGTGGTAGGTGCGGGCATTGTCTCTGCCGTAGCCCATTTCAATCGACTTGCCCGGGTGTTGCTGCATGACTTTGCGGATTTCAGCTTCGGCATCGTACGACCAGGTGGCAATGCTTGTAAAAGTGCGCCAAAGCCGCTTCTGGCGCGTGATTGGCAGAATGGCCAGGAGTATTGCGAGCAGGGCGAACGTTACGATGCGCCAGCGCCCGGTGTCGGAAAACGATTTCAATAAACGGATAAACAGGTCAGCCGTAACCGGGAATATCGGAACCATATGATACCAGAAGGTTCCAGGCACCGAAGAAGGGTAGAGCAACAGCCCAACCGTGACGATGAGCGAGACTAGATAAACGCGGTCGGCATTTGACAGGTACTGCAGGCGGCCGGCGACAAATACCACGGGCAACAGGATCAACGGCGACAGGAATATCAGGCCATAGCGCATCGACTGGACTAGTTGTGCCGGCACAATCTCGCGGGTTTTTACAACGCCAAAGACTTCCTCGACGTACGCATCCAGCGGGACACCCGGCAACAGAAAGGGCAGGCCGATGCAAATCAGCGTGGTGAGCGCCATGACCGGCCAGACGCGAAGCCAGTTTTTGTGACAGAAACGGACGAAGATCGGGAAGAAATAAACCAGCGCATGGATTTTTAAATTGATTGCAAGGCCGATGCAGGCTGCGACCCAGATCACCGACGCCCATGCACGTGTGAAGGTTGTCCCAAGCAAGGCAAGGGACACCACCATGATGATGTGTGGATCCGGGCGAACCCAAAAAGAGAAAGGATTGGCAAACAGCAAAAATGATCCATAGATCAGGACCGCCCATGGCAACCACTGGCGGCCATGGGCCCTGACAACATAAAGGGCAAAAAAGGCGAGCCCGGCAATTGACGAGACAAAACCGCCAATTTTTGACGCGGTAATGGACCCGCCCAATAATTTCAGCCAGATGCCGTCGAGCAGGAAAAGGACCGGGCCATAGGCCGTCAGGAAAAAATTATCGGCGCTCAGCGATTCGTAAATTGGCGTGCCGTTCACCAATCGCCATGTCCGGATGGCGACGTTTGGTTCGGCATGATCAAAATAAGCTGGAATGCTTCCATATCTCACCAAAACCGCGATATGGATTCCGACGAAGCCGAGAGCCAGAATCCCGACAATCCAGTGAATAATTTTTTGTATTTTGATTTCGGTCAATTTAACTCGCATCGCCAACAGTTGGCTGTGTTACTTGCTCTGACGTTAGGCTCTGGATATTCTGCCAAAACCAGTCTTAATGCCGGTCAATTCGGCGTGGCGTGGAAATTTTGTATCTATTTTCGATAGAATTTATCAATTGAAAGGTTATCGATGACAAGTCAGTTCATTCCGCTTGTTGACTTAAATGCTCAATATAATTCATTAAAAAGCGAACTTGATGCCGCCGTATTGAATGTGCTGGCACGAGGCGATTTCATATTAGGAAAAAGCGTTGGCGAATTCGAGTCCGCATTTGCCGCGTATTGTGGTGTCGGTCACGTGATCGGTTGCGCGAATGGTACGGATGCACTTCATCTTGCCTTGCGTGCGCTTGATATCGGACCGGGCGATGAGGTCATCGTGCCGGCAATGACGTTCATTGCAACGGCGTTGGCCGTAAGCTTGTGCGGCGCCACACCTGTACTGGTCGACGTAGAGCCGAGTACGGCACTGATCGACCCGGCAAAGATCGAAGCAGCCATCACGGACAAAACCAAAGTCATTATTCCTGTTCACTTGTATGGCCAGTGCGCCGATATGGCGGCCATTCAAAAAATTGCCGACAAGCATGGATTGAAAGTGGTTGAAGATGCCGCGCAGGCCCATGGCGCTCAGTTCCCGGACGGAACCCGGGCCGGGACCAAAGGGGACTACGGTTGCTTCAGTTTCTATCCGGGCAAAAACCTGGGTGCCTACGGGGACGGCGGTGCCGTGGTGACTGGCGACGATGCTCTGGCCGAGCGGCTCAAGTGTTTTCGCAACCTTGGCTCACTGAAAAAGCATTTTCACGAAGTCGTCGGCATGAACAGTCGGCTCGATACAGTGCAAGCCGCTTTTCTGGGGGTGAAATTACCGCACCTGGATCAGTGGAATGATGCCCGTCGTCGTCATGCTGCTGCCTACAACGAGGCCCTGGCAGATGTTTCCGGCGTTACGCTGACACAATATGATTCCGGCACCGTCTTTCATCTGTACGTGATCCGTGTCGAGAACCGTGATGCGGTGCTCAAGGATTTGAATGATGCCGGCATCGGGGCAGGCATTCATTATCCATTCGCCGTACACGAACTCGAAACCTATGCCCATCTCGGCTATGCAAAGGGAGAGTTCCCCGCTGCTGAGGATTGGGGCCGACGCTGCATCAGTTTGCCGATCTATGCAGAACTCCCCCCCGAAGCCGCCACGCGCGCGGCCGCAGTCCTGCGTGCTTCACTGGGCGGGAATTAAGCCGATGGCGGTTCAGCTTGGATTGATTGGCACCGGCTACTGGGGCCCTAATGTGGCCCGTTCTTTGGTTGAGAATGGCAAAGGGGAGCTCCGCTGGCTTTGTGATCTGAACCCCGAAAGCATGGAGCGTACGGCGGCAAGGCATCCAGGCGTCAAGACGACGCATGATTACACCGAAATGCTTGCAGACCCGGTCGTTGAGGCCGTTGCTGTTTCAACGCCGACATCAAGCCACTTTGCCATTGCCAAAGCAGCACTTGAAGCAGGCAAGCATGTGCTGATCGAAAAGCCGATTACGGCAACCACTGCCGAGGCAGAGGCGTTGACCAGGCTGGCTGAAAAGAACGGTCGAATTGTTATGGTCGGTCATGTCTTTATGTACAATGCTGGCATCCGGGCTGTTAAGGACCTGATCGCCAAGGGGGAAATTGGCGACGTTCACTACATTTCATTCGAGCGTAGCAACCTCGGGCCTGTCCGGACTGATGTGAACGCATTGTGGGATCTGGCTTCGCACGACATTTCAATCCTCTGTGATTTGATGAGCCGCCCACCGGATGCCGTTTCTGCAACGGGGCAATCATTCCTGAACCCGGGGATTGAGGATGTTGTTTTTGCGACGTTCGCCTATGCGGATGGCCCTCAGGCCCATGTTCATGCAAGCTGGCTGAACCCGCGCAAGGTGCGCCATATGACGGTCGTCGGCAGCAAGAAGATGATCCTGTGGGATGATCTTGAAATGAAGGCACCGGTCAAGGTGATCGACAAGCATGTTGAGTTTCCGACGCCGGGGCAGGGTGGCGATACGTATATCGATTTTAAAACCTTGTGCGTTGAGGGTGACACGCGGATTCCCCAGATTGCAGCGCGGCCGCCGCTTCAGGTCGAATGCGAGCATTTTCTGGAATGCATCCGTTCAGGTACGGCACCCCGGTCAGACGGCAATAACGGGGCAGAAGTTGTCCGCATCCTTGAAGCGGCAACAGAAAGCCTGCGCCGCAATGGTGCCTATATCAACTGTGACGGCAGCTTGAAGCCGTTGCCTCAAAGGCCCGGTGTATGAACGACAAGGTATTCGTTCATGAGAAGGCATTATGCGAGTCGGACGATGTTGGTGCCGGTACCCGCATCTGGGCTTTTGCCCATGTGATGCGCGATGCCCGTCTGGGCGAAAATTGCAACATTGGTGATCACGCTTTCGTCGAAAGCGGGGCTGTGATCGGCAACGGTGTAACCGTTAAAAACGGGGTTATGATCTGGGAAGGAGTCGAAATAGCCGATGGCGCTTTTATCGGTCCCGGCGTTTTGTTTTCGAACGACAAATACCCGCGTAGCCCTCGCATGTTGGACGTGACCGAGATCGGCGAACGCTATGCAGACAAGTCTCGCTGGTTGGCCAGAACATACATCGGCAAAGGGGCAAGTCTGGGCGTTGGTGCCGTGATCTGTCCGGGTGTCACTGTTGGGGATTACGCAACAGTTGCAGCGGGGGCTGTCGTAACCCGGGACGTCGCATCGCATCGCCTGGTCGTTGGCAACCCGGCCCGCGAAAAGGGCTGGGTCTGCCATTGCGGTGTGCCGCTCACAAAAAACGCTGATGCCGGCCATGAATGTCCGGATTGCGGGCGTCAGTTCGGAAAGATGCCGGATCAGGGAAGTGTGCGCTGATGTACAAGGGGCTCCGCATCATCGTCATTGCGCCCGCTTACAACGAAGAAGTGAAAATCGGTCACGTGGTAGAACGCATGCCGCGCGATGTGGTCGACTGTGTACTGGTAATTGATGACGGCTCAACGGACGGCACGCCGGAAACGGCAAAAAAGGCGGGTGCCGATCAGATTATAAGCATGGGACACGTCGCCGGGGTCGGGGCAGCGATCAGGGCAGGGTATGATTATGCCAGCCGTGAAGGCTACGATGTGGCCGTGACAATTGCCGGCAATAACAAGGATAACCCGGCCGAAATTCCCCGTTTGCTCGATCCGATTTGTGATCAGGGAATGGATTTTGTTATGGGATCACGATTTCTTGCGGGCGGTGGCTACGGCGGTGATATGCCGTTCTATCGCAAGCTGGCTACGCGTCTGCATCCGTTTCTTGTCGGCCTGGTCAGTGGCCACCGCATTACGGAAAGCACCAACGGTTTTCGCGCCTTGCGACTGGCCGTTCTGGATGATCCCCGCATCAATCTGAACCAGCCATGGCTTGATAGCTATGAGCTTGAGGTCTATCTGCTGATCCGACTGCTCAAGCTTAAATTCCGATGCGCTGAAGCGCCGGCGACAAAAATCTATCCGCCAAAGAAAATCGGCAATACCAAGATGCGGCCCTTTGTCGATTGGTGGCGGATTTTACGTCCGATCTTTCTCGTCGGTCTGGGCTTCCGTAAGTAAGAAATCCGCTAGTTTGGTCAGGCTCCGAATTGTTATTAGTACAATTTGTCCATAATCATCGTTACATTAGATTTGCTAATATTCAGATCAATTAAGATCGTTTGTTGGTGAAATCGGATTGGCTTATTGACTGGGGTAACAGGCGCATGAGCGCCACGGCACTTGCCGTTACCAGACAATAGGAAGAAACCGATGAGCACTTTAAACACGACGAACACATTGCCCGCAGGCAATGCGCAAGGGGGCTCCATAGTGCAGTCTCTGACACGCATTCCGGCAAGAATCATGAATGCACTTTATGCACGGCAGGATGCAGGCAAGACCGTTATTTCAGAAAACCCGTCGTTTCTGGACCTGAGCCCGACCCGGGGTGATGGCCTGACCGATTATGCACAACCGTTCTGGAAGCGGTGAGATCACAGCGTCAACTTTTTGACGCCAAGCCACGCTTTGACCGTTTTTAACCGCTGATGACCACCCCTTAATGGGTCTTCAGCGGTTAATTCGGCGCACTATCAGGTGAATAAGTAATTGGCCTGCAACAAGATAAACGTCTGCTGTAATCCCGAATCCTCTGGAAATTTCCCGCTTAATCATTACATTCCGGGTTGAGTAACCCGGAGAGAGTATGACCGACCTTGTGAGCGAAATCGCGTCGAGACGCACCTTCGCCATCATTTCACACCCCGATGCCGGTAAAACTACCCTGACGGAAAAGCTTTTGCTGTTCGGTGGTGCTATTCAGCTGGCTGGCGCCGTCAAGGCCAGGGGGGAGCAGCGCCGTGCGCGTTCCGACTGGATGAAGGTCGAGCGTGAGCGGGGTATTTCCGTCGCTTCGTCCGTGATGACCTATGATTATGCCGGTTGCACCTTCAATCTGCTGGATACACCGGGCCACGAGGATTTTTCGGAAGACACCTACCGGACCCTGACGGCCGTCGACAGCGCCGTCATGGTGATCGATGCGGCACGCGGCATCGAAACCCAGACTCGCAAACTGTTTGAGGTTTGCCGCCTCAGAAACGTGCCCATCACCACCTTTATCAACAAGATGGACCGCGAAGCCCGCGATCCGTTTGAACTGCTTGATGAAATCGAGCAGACGCTGGCGCTCGACGTCACACCGGCCAGCTGGCCGATCGGCATGGGGCGGGATTTCCTCGGCTGTTATGATCTGCTGAACGACAGGCTGGCACTGGTGTCCAAGACCAAGGGGGAACGCCCGGATGTGGGTGAGCCCTGCAACGGGCTTGATGACCCGAAACTGGACAAGATGCTGCCGGATTATGCCGTTGCCAAGTTGCGTGAAGAGGTCGAGATGGTTCGCGGCCTTTGCCCGGAACTGGACGAAGCAGCCTTTGCAGGCGGTCATATGACGCCGGTTTATTTCGGCAGCGCCATCAACAATTTCGGCGTGCGTGAACTGCTGGACGGTCTTGTCCATCGTGCGCCCCGCCCGCGCCCTCAGGAAGCGAGAGAGCGCACGGTCGAGCCTGATGAAAAGAGCTTTACCGGCTTCGTTTTCAAGATTCAGGCAAACATGGATCCAAAGCATCGTGACCGGATCGCTTTCGTCAGGATCTGCTCGGGGCGTTTCAAGCGGGGCATGAAGCTCAAACACTCCCGCAGCGGCAAACTTCTCAATGTTCATAATGCCGTGTTGTTTCTGGCGCAGGACCGAGAATTGGCCGAGGAGGCCTTTGCCGGTGACATCATCGGTATTCCCAACCATGGCAATCTGCGGATCGGCGACGTGCTGAGCGAGGGCGAAGACCTGCACTTTATAGGCATCCCCAGTTTTGCACCCGAGATGCTGCAGAAAGTACGCCCGGACGATCCGCTGAAGGCGAAGCACCTTGGCCGGGCCCTGCAGCAACTTGCCGAGGAGGGGGCCGCCCGGGTGATCAAGCCGTCTCTTGGTGCGGACTGGATCGTTGGCGTGGTTGGTGTACTTCAGTTCGAAGTCATGGCCGATCGTATCCGCACTGAATATGACATTCCGGTCCGTTTCGAGCCGACGGAACTGATGACCGCCCGCTGGGTCGGTGGTGAGCAACAGATGATGAAGAAATTTCTCGACGGTAACCGGGCCGCGGTTGGTGTTGATCACGACGGCGAGCCGGTTTTTCTGGCCCGCAATGCATGGCATCTGAACAAGGCGACGGACGATTGGCCGGAACTTCAGTTCATGAAAACACGCGAGCAGATCGTTTAATGTATGGATGCATGATCAGGTCATGAAGCCGAACCTCACATATACCAAATTACCCCCGGAAGAATCGCACCGTCTGTTGCTGGAAACCCGGGCCGGTCGCCCGAAGGGCGAGGCGATGTGGGTATTCGGTTTTGGTTCGTTGATGTGGAATCCCTGTTTCAACTACGACGTCAAGGCACCGGCCTTGCTCAGGGGATATGACCGCAAATTTCATATCTGGACGACGCGTGCGCGGGGCACACCGGACAATCCGGGCCTGGGCCTTTGCCTGGAAGATTGTCAGGGGATGTGTCGTGGCATCGCCTACCGGTTGGTGGAGGATGATGTTGAAACGGCGTGGGAGCGGCTGTGGGAACGCGAAATGGGCAGCGGTGTATACCGGGCATCGTGGGTTTCCGTTGAGACTGATACGTACGGCCGCGTCCCAGCGTTGACGTTCATCGTCAACCGCGATCATCCACATTATGCAGGGCCAATGCCAAGCAATCATATGGCGGCCATCATGGCCGGAGCCAAGGGCAGCTATGGCCCGTGCCGTGATTACCTGGCCGGTACTATTGATGAAATGCGGAAGCTGAACGTCATTGACCGGGAACTGGAAGCTTTGCTCGCTGAAGTCGATGCCCTGGAAAGCAGCGGCAGTAATTCCTGAGGGAAAATATCCCTTATCCGAATGACTTACCCGGAATTACTTGCCCAGACTTACTTGCCCAGACTTATTTGCATTGAGCGCTGGCGTCAATCTGGAACGGGCGCTTGTACCATGATGGCTCGATCGCCATGCCCACTTCGCCGGTCATGTTCTGTATCTTGCTGATTTTGAATGTCTTAGTTTCACCAGCCGTCAGGGTCATACGCCGGGCGCTGATCATCTGGCGATTGGCACCATCGATACGGAACATTGAAAATACACCTGTGTCCGGCCAGTCACTGCCAGCGTTCACAACCGTGAACACGGTTTCACCGCCCTCACACGTCGACGAGATTTTCACCTTCAGCGGATTGACGGATAGGCTGGCAACTTCGCTCTGCAAAGCAACAACATGGCTGTCGCCACCGGCAGCGGTCGAAAAATTGTTCAAGGATGCAATGTTCTGTTCTTCAGCAAGGCACTGGGCGACTTGCAGCCACTGACGTGAGGTATAGACAAAACGATCCAACGCGGAGGCGTTGAGTTTCGTCGGGGTTCCACGAACATTGATAACGGTACCGCTGTCGGTGCGCTGAACGCTCTCAAGATCTGTGAGGTTTTTCTGCAATGTCACGAGATAGGGCGTCCAGTCGCCCCCATGCGCCTTGCCGACATAATCCCGCACCTGAGCATGCGTAAAGCTTCCCAGATATTCACTACTGGGGAACGGTGAACATGCAGCCTGTGCCTGCGACGCAGCAGCAAGAAACAGAAAAACAGCAAAAATATAACGGCACAAAGCCATTTGGAATCCCTCTCAAGAACAATTGACAGGGACCCTACATGTTGAAGCTTAACTGAGGCTTACGTGATCGTGTTTAATTGTAATAATTTGTATCAAATAAGGCAAAATAATGGCGGTTATCTGAGCATTTTTCGTTCACGGTGGATGATGTACAACCCGGAGGCAATAATGACTCCGGCACCGATATAGGTCCACATATCGGGAAGCGTCCCGAACAGCACATAACCGATAATCGAGGCCCAGATCAGATTGGTATAGCTATAGGGTGCGACCTTTGAGGCTTCGGCGTGTGTGAATGCCTTGATCATACAAAAATGCCCGAGTGTCCCGAACAGGCCGGCAAGGGCCATGATTGCCCAGTCGATCGGTGCGAACATGACAAAATGAAACGGTACGATCACGCTCATGATCAAAGCGCCCAGCAGCGCACTGTAAAAAAGCGTCGTCAGCACGGAATCCTGGCCGCTTAAGGCCCGGGTGCTGAGTTGATAGCAGGCATAACACGCCGCAGCGGCAAGCACCCAGAAAGATCCTTCAGCGAGCGCACCCTGTCCCGGACGGATGATAATCATGGCGCCGATGAAGCCGACCAATACGGAAAGCCAGCGGCGGATACCGACCTTTTCCTTCAGCACGAACGGGGCTGCTGCGGTCAGCATAAGGGGCGCCGTGAACATGATTGCACCCGCTTCGGCAACCTGGATGGTGCCGAGGCCGGTAAAAAAGCAGAGCGTTGCGCCAAGCAGGAAAAGTGAGCGGATAAGCTGGAATTTCAGACTTTGTGTCCTGATCAGGGTTGGAAGACGCGGTGCCAGCACGACCACCAGTATGACGACCTGAAAGAAATAGCGGCCCCAGACGGCCTGCATGGTCGGATAGAGTGATACCAGATACTTCGCACACGTATCCATTGAGACGAACAGCAGCATGGTCGTCATCATCCAGAAGATACCGGCGCGTGTATTGTTCTCGGGTTGCGGGATATCAGGCTTCATGGGGTAACTCTAAGCATCCCGGACAACCTGTCAGTAAAAAGGTGATGCACAGGCCGGTTATATACGGTCTAAGGACGCCATGGAATCAGTACAGCCGCCACCGACAACACGGATCGAGATCGAGGGGTTCCCGGCACGTCTCAAGCGACATAGCGTCGAGCTGATCCGGCTCGGCACACCGATTGTCGTATCCCGGTCCGGTTTCCTTTTTCTCGTCATGGCCGACACGGTCATGACCGGTCATTTCAGTGCCGAAGAACTGGCCTATCTGGCAATCGGTCTGGGCCTGATCATGCCGATGATGATCACGTCACTCGGCATGATCATGGGCACGCTCGTCCTGACTGCCAATTCATTCGGTGCCGGCCGGTTTCAGGACTGCGGACCTGTCTGGCGGCGCTCGCTGAGCTATGCCCTCATACTGGGGATGATCTGCATCGCCATCGGTTCTCAGGGCGCATACCTGCTGGAATGGGCCGGGCAAAGTCCGGACGTGTCAGAGCACGGCGGCACGATCATGTGGATCGTATCACTGGGCTTGCCCGGACATCTGTTGTTCCTGAGTTCAGTGTATTTTCTGGAAGGGATTGGCCGGCCGAGCCTGTCGATGATTGTTATGGTTGCGGCAAACGTGCTGAACATCGCACTCAACTGGCTGCTGATCGACGGGGCATGGATGGCTGAGCCGCTCGGTGCCGCCGGTGCCGCTGAGCGACAACGATCACGCGCTGGTTCATGGCAATCACTCTGGGGGTGATCGTCTGGAATCTGAAAGATCATGCTGACTTTGCCATTCGGGCCCGGTTACAGGGCGGCTTCAGAGCCTGGCAGGAATTGAGACGGATCGGTTATGCCATCGGCATCAGCGTCGGCATCGAAAGCCTGGCTTTTGCCTGTCTCAACGCCTTTGCCGGGTGGATCGGCAAGCTGCCGCTGGCGACATACGGCCTGACACTGAATTTCATGGCATTGGCTTTCATGCTGGCCATCGGGATTGGTTCGGCGACGGCAGTCAGGGTCGGCATAGCCTTTGGCCGCGGCGACATACCCGATGCGGCTTTGGCCGGTTGGACAGGAATGGGCGCGAATGTCATCGTCATGGCGGGTATCGGGGTCCTGACTTTGGTTTTCACCGATACATTGGCCGCCTTCTATACCGATGATCCCGCTCTTCAACTGCAAGCCATCGTCACCATCGGCTTTATCACCTGGATATTCATCCCTGACGGTGGTCAGGCCGTCATGGCCAATGCCTTGCGTGGCCGAAAGGACGTCTGGATGCCCAGCATCATTCAGATGGTCAGTTTCTTCGGCGTCATGGTGCCTGCCGGTTATCTGTCGGCGTTCACGTTGGGTAATGGAACAGTTGGCTTGTTCCATGGCATTCTGGCCGGGTGTATCGTCTCGCTCGTCTGGTTGAGCCTTCGTTTCCATCATCTTGCGATGAAGGATATTCGCACGGCGGAAAGCGCTGCCCTGGCAAACGCGGGATAAGCCTATTTTGTGTAGCGTTGGCAATCGATGCAGTTCGGCACACTCGGATCGTTATTCAGGCGTTTGATCTCGATATCTTCATCGCAGATCGTGCAATAACCGAAATTGCCGGTCTCAATGCGATCCAGTGCGGCATCGATGCGCTGGCGCTCAATGCCGCGCCGTCTTTCCGTTTCCAGTTGCATCGCCTGACCTTGCAGGGCGTCCATGCGTGAAAGACGGCCAATAGATGTCTGATCCAGTTCGACCGGCTTTCTGGACTCTGCGGATATCGTCGAAATCTCATCCAGTTCATCACGCATGGTCAGCAGGCGTTTCTTGAATTTTGCTGTCTGTGGTTTTGTCAGCGCCACCTCAACGCTCCCTGAGCGCGTCTTGCATGCGCCCGACCAATGGATCGAGAATGTATTCCATGACGGTCCTGGATCCGGTCTGGATCGATGAGATGACCTGCATCCCGGGGAACAGGTCATAGCGAAGTTTGCCGTCTATAAAGAAGCTTTTGTCGGTCAGGATCCGCACTTTGTAATAGGGGCGACCGTCTTCGGTCAGCAGTGTGTCCGGTGATACCCGATCGACGATCCCTTTGAGATCGCCGAATTTTGCAGCGTCAGCTGATGCCAGCGTAACTTTGGCCGACTGTCCGGCGCGAACATAGCCGATATCCTGCGGTGGCAGTTGGGCTTCGATGATCAGGCGGTCATCGGCCGGCACGATATCCGCGACGGTGGTCCCGGCCCTGACGACTCCGCCGACACTGACAACATAGAGCGATTTGATGATGCCGTCGACGGGGGCCCTCAGGGTTGTCCGGTTCAGATTATCCTGTACTTTGCGGACCCGCTGCGACAATTCGTCCATTTCACGGGTGACTTTATCGAGTTCGGTTTGCGCTTCTTCACGGAACGATGCGCGGATGGTTTCCATATTTGAGCGTGCTTCGCCGAGGGCAGCGCGCAGGCGCGGCAAGGCCGCTTCCGATTCATCAATGCGTCCGCGCAGATCGGCGGCTTCCTTCAACAAGTTCAGGTGGATCATCCTGTTGGTCAGCTCCTTGGCCAACAGCTGCTTGGAAATCTCGATCTGTTCGGTAATCAGGTTGAGGCTTTTCTCGGCGTTGATGCGTCTGGCATGGACTTCCTTGATTTCCAGCTCACGTTGACGAATGGCGTCTTCCTGTGCGCGGATCTGGCCCTGTTTGCGCCGCTTGCGGGTCTCGAACAGGCCGATTGACTGGCGGATCAGCTCAGGCTCTGCCTTGGCCAGAGCTTCTGGGTAGACGGGTTTGTCCGCGTCGGCCAATTCCGCATTGTATCGCGCAATATCAGCGAGCAGGGAGCGCAGCCGGATCTTCAGTTCCTGAACATCGGCGCCGCTTTGTGTCTGTTCCAACTCAACGAGCGGTTGACCGGCGGTAACAAGGTCGCCTTCCTTGACCAAAATGGCGCGCACGATACCGCCTTCAAGATGGTCAACGGATTGAACGTTCGTGGATGGTGCGACTTCGCCGGTGGCGACTGAGACGATATCCAACTCCGCGTTTGTGGCCCAGAGCCAGAAGCTCATGACGGCAAGGACGCATAAACCTAAAAACAGGTGCGTGCCGCTTTTGACTTCATCGTCATTTGCTGATGTTACGGTTTCCTCGCTCATGCGGGGGCCTCCGCTTTGACGACTTTCGGCTTGTTCTGAACCAGTTTGGGCGTCGGTTTGACGTCAAGATCAAGGATCAGTGTGGCGGCGCTGACGATTTTCGGATTGCGCGAGAAAGCGATGATGGTCTTGCCGCGTCGGGCCATATCAATCAGTGCCGAATAGACGAATGCGGTCCCTTCTTCATCCAGGCTCTCGGTCGGCTCATCAAGCACAGCCAGCTTGCCGCCGACGAACAGGGCTCTGGCAAAGGCAAGCCTTCGGCGCTGGCCCAGAGCCATATTGCTGCCACCGTTCGTAATCATCCGGTCCAGACCGTCCGGGCTTTCATCGACAAACCGGCCGAGGCCGACTTCGTGAATGATCCTGTTCAGGGTCTCTTCGTTCTGTTCGGGATTTGCCGTTTCCAGATTGGCGCGCAGGGATGCATTGATGAAGGTCGGTTCCTGCGGCAGATAAATCAGCTGTTGCCGCCACCAGCCGGGTTCCAATTGATGCAAATCTACGCCGTCGGCCAGAACCTGGCCACGGCTCGGATGTAATAATCCCGCAGCCATTTTAGCCAGCGTCGATTTGCCGGCGCCGTTGGAACCGGTCACGACCATGATGCCACCGGGCGGCAGTTTGAAGCTCAAGCCCTCCAATAGCGGTGCATTGGCACCGGGATAGGCAAAGGAAACATCGCGAAATTCGATCTGGCCGTTGAACTGGCTGAGTTTTGCGCCACGCTCTGGCTCAACGGGCAGGCTGGCAAAGTCACGCACCTTGGCCAGTGCATTTTCCGCTTTGGCGAAGCTTTCGCCCAGTTGGGCGAACTTGATCATCGGACCCAGGGCCCGCGCGGAAAGGATGTTGGCACCGATCAACATACCGATATCAAGTTTGCCATGAACAACCAGCCATGCGCCGACGGAATAGATGAAGACGCTCATCAGTGCCTGGGCGCTCTGGGTCACCGACTGAACCAGCGCCTGACGCTTGGCAATCAGGGCGCGCAGCAGGCGGGAGCGTTCACTGGCTTTGCTCCATGCCTTGATCAGAATTTCCCGACCACCAAAGGCGCGGACCGTGTCGACGGCACCATTTGCGTTGTTGAGCAGGCCGGACACCTCGTTCTGCGCTCCGCTCAGCGTTGCTGTCGGGCCACGCAGGCTACGCTGCGACAATACGGCAAAAATGAAGATGAGAACCAGAAAGCCGATTGCGATCAGGGCCAGATGCGGGCTCAGCAGGAATAGAACGAGCGCAAACATAAGGGCGAAGGGGACGTCGATAACAGAAGTGATGTTGCCGGGGTTATAGGCGTTTTCGACAAGTTCCAGCCCGCGAACCACTTCCCGGCGTTCACCCGGCGGGATGCTCATCAAGGCCATGCTTTCAGCCGTGGTGAGAATGCCGAATGCGCCCGTTGATAACTCGTCATCCTTTGTTGCGCTGAGACCACGAGCCAGTTTCATTCGTGCCTGACGAAAACCAAGCTCGAGGGCAATCGCGATCAAAACGCCGGATGCCAATGCGGCAAGGGTCGCATCGACGCCATGGCCGACGTAACGGTTGAGAACCTGAATGACGAAAAGTGGCGAGGCGAGAGCCAGGATGTTGGCAAAGAACGTTGCGGTTACGACCTCGGCTGTCAAACCTGGTTTTGCCTTCAGCCGTCTGAAAAACTCACCCATCAATTGCCATCGAATTTATCGAAGATATCGTTTTTGTAAGGGGCGCTGGTTACGCTCGCCATTGATGCATTGGCAAGCGCCCCTTCGCTGCTGAAAACATCCCCCAGAAATTTAAACAGATCAGGCAATTCAGCCGTTTTCTGATGCGCTTGTACCGGTGCCGGTTTTTTGGCTGGTAATGAAGCAGAGGAATCTGTAACGCTTTGTTCTGGAACGATATTAGCACTTTTAAACTTCTTCGCGGCCGCTTGGGAGCGCTTGTGGGCTTCATCAAAAAACGTGAAAATATCGGATAATGTATCAGGCGCTTTGGCGCTGGAAGAAATCGTCTCTTTTTCAGCTTGATCAATCTGATGGCTGGCCGGGGTGACAGCAGCAACCTCAACCTGTTCAGGCATCGGAGCAGGCTTGGGCATGTCGGCAATCACAGGCGTACTGTTTGCCGGGGCTGAAAGTTTTGCTTCGGGCGCGTCCGACGGCTGTGCCGTTTCCAAAAATGTAACGATATCACTGAAGAGGGTCGCCAGAGGATCATCGGCAAGCGCTGAATTCTCGGTTGCCGCCGATTGAATAACTGGCGTGACGTCTTCCGGCGTAACACTGTTGAGGCTTGCGATCTGTTGATCAGCTGGCGCGGTGGGCGTGCCGGAATCCTGTGCAGGATCCAATGAAGCCTGATGCGCTTCTTCAAGGATCGTTACCAGATTTGAAAAGCTGAACGTGGTTTCCGATGAACTGCCGGCTGCCGTTGATAATGCAGCAATTTCAGTGACTTCCGGATCAGGTATGGGTTGGGCAGATATGGTATTGACCACCGCTGCGCGCTTCACGGAAACCAATTCAATCGTTTCATCAACCGGTGTCTGCTGTGTCGTCACACCGGTATCGCTGTCGCTTGGCAATGGGGTGCTGCTGTCGGCGATGTAGACTGCAGTTTCATGGCTGCTGGCAAATTCGGGTTCAGGCGCAACAACAGTCGGGATGAATGATCCAGCATTGATACCTGAATCAAAGGATGCAAACCGTGATTTCGGTGCCGGTGGCAGGCTCGCAGGTCTGGTAACACTCTGTCCGGACTGCGACGGGCCGTAATAGGTGATGGTATCGGCTAAAGCGCTGACGTCCGGGGTCACAACGGCAGAGAACGCGGCCTGCATATCCTTCAGCGATCGCCCGCCTGCAACTGTAACATCTGGTTCGATCTCGCCGTTTTGCTGGCCGGTGGCCGGTGTCACCGGCAGTGTCGGTGCCGGTAGCGGGGTTTCGGCAGCAGGTGGGCTTGATGGTGCTAACGTTGTCGGCGGCAGGACGCCTTTGGAATTCTTGATGATGTCATATTCAAGCTGCCCGGTCGCCGCCAGCAAGCCGTAAGCCGCGATAATCACATCGGTTTCGGCGGAAAGCGCATCGGACTTGGCATTGATCAGGTTGGTTTCCCCGGAGAGCACATCGATCAGCGAACGGCGGCCCAACTGCCTTTCGTTGCGCGCCAGTTCCAGAAAAGCGGCGGCAATATTCGCCTGATTGCTGAGATGTGATGCGGTTTTCTTGGCCGTATCAAGCTGCTGCCAGGCATTGCGAACCTGTTCTTCGATCGTGCGGCGGGTGTCGGCGGCTGTGTATGTGGTGGCGCTGAGATCGCTTTCGGAGGCCCGCAAAGTGTTGATGGCGGTAAAGCCCAGATTGAAATCAAAGGTCATTTCGACCTTGGCCAGAGTTTCCTGTTCTGAACCGATGGTGCCACCGACGTTTTTCTTGAACTTGCGCTCTGCCGAACCTTCGATTTTCGGCGTGAAATTACTGGCCCGGGCTATGCGAACATCCTCAAACGCGATATCCGATGCCAGGATGGCATTTTTCAGGCTCGGATTTGTTTCAAAGGCAATGTCACTGGCCTGTGTCAGGGTCTGGGGCAGGTACGCAGCCGGGTAGGGTACCTTTTCCAGTTCTTCGATGTTACTCGGCATCAGCCCATAGACCGCCTTGAACCGGTTCAAGGCGCTGGCCAGACCACCCTCGCTCTGGGCACGGCGGGCCTGAGCGCCGGCTAACTGTGTCTTGGCCTGCAGCACGTCTGTTGAAAAACCGGATCCAAGTCCGACAAGGGCCTCTTCAAGGCCCGTCTGGCGGCGGATGTTTTCTTCGGATTCAACGGCAAATTTGAGGGCTGCGTTGGAGCGGATTGCATTCATGTAGGCGGTGATGGCCTCAGGATCAGGGACTGCCGGGTGTCGATCAGGGTGTAGCGGGCTTCCTCCACCTGCAGACGTGCCTTGTCGATAGCACCGTTGGTTGCCCCGAAGTCCCATAGCAGCTGGGTCAGTTTGACATCCCATTCACTGAAACCGGTGCTTGAATCGTCACCGTTATCGTTCTGTTGCCGTTCGTGGCCGGCATTGGCTGTTTGACCGAGTGTCGGGTACCAGGCGCCCAGAGCTTCGCGCGCTCGGTTTCTGGCAGACGTCAGCCGGGCTTTGGACGCACGAACACGGTCGTGGTTTTCAATCACGTACGGCAACAGGTTTTCCAGGCTTTCGGCCTCGGCAACCTTGGGCTGTAACACAAGCAAACTCACCGATGCCACAAGCGTAGCAATCGCAGTGCATGCGACCAGCTTTACTGAAGGAATCCAGTCCTTCATTTTATAACATCCGTCCTCGGGCTGCGGTCACTTATGTTGCGACCGCAATTATATTATTGTCGTTTCGTCATCACTTATGAAATTAAGAATTAATTTCAACAACCAGTTTCTAACGGTATAGAGTGTTGACGTAAATAGCAGGCATTCTGCACTGCATTTTGTTCCAGGCACTGATTAAACCTTATCTTGGGAATTAAATGCAAATGCCGTTTGAGGGCTTTACGAAAATTTACAATCGCATAACAATTTAGGCACAAAGCGTTTCAATTAGGTGGATCGTAGATTTCTGATTAATCTGTTATGGTTATGCGCTTTTGGCGGGTTTAATTGTCATCCAGTTTTAAGTGGCGGGATCGGGGGATAACGTGGAGTTTTTGAAAAGACTGAACAAAAAACAGATGTTCGGTCTCATTCTGGCACTTTTGGTGATTATGACGGTAATCGGCTCGATTATCGCCAACTTCACCTATTTATCCGATGACGAAGACAAAACTGTCAAAATTGCTGTCGTTGCACCACTCAGCGGGCCGTTGGCCGTCAATGGACAATCCCTCAGACAGGGTGCCGAATTGTATGCCGAGGGGATCAATGAGGAAGGGGGTATCCGCGGGGGCCGGGTCGTCATTGATGTATATGATGACAAGAACGATCCCGTAGAAGCGCGCCGGATCGCCGAGGAACTGGGAGCAAGCAGCAGGACGCTGGCCGTGATCGGTCACTGGACCGTGGATACGTCCAGTGCAGCAGCACCGATCTATCAGAAATACGATCTGCCGATGATTGCACCAGCACCGCTGGACAAGGCCATCGCCGAGGATAATCCGGCGATTTTCTCAGGCGTTTACGACACGAACCATGAAACGGCTTTCGTTGCCAATTACACGCGCAACGTGCTTGGCCAGAAAACAGCCTCGATTATTCATGATCTGTCGCCGCGCGGCCTGAAAATGGCTGAAGCTTTTGAGGAGACGTATAACCGGTTCGGCACGCGCATTCGCTACAAATGGGGCTTTGACAGCCAAAGCGAAGATGTTGCGGCGCGGATTGAGGAAATTGTCGAGGATTTGAAACCGAAACTTGACGTCGGTACGATATTTATTGCCGCTGAAGAGGATTTCGCCGCTGCCGTGCTGATGGCGCTGCGTGACAACAAAATACGCAACCCCGTCGTCGGTACCAGCATTCTCGCGACACGCGCCTTCCAGTCCGCTCTTGGCAAGGACAGCGAAACGATCGCCGGCTATACCAACGGCATCGTCACCTCGACACCGTTGCTGTTCGATACAGCCAACGAAGAGGCGCAGGTGTTCAACTCGCGCTATCAGAACAAATTCGGCTCTACATCCGATTGGGTTTCAGCCTATGCCTTCGATACGGTTCATCTGATCGTCGAGAGCTTCAAAAGCCAGACGCGCAAGGATGGAGAAGACAGCGTTAAAGGCGGGCGGCGGATCATCCGGGAACGGCTTGCCACTGCTCTTGATGCCGAAACCGGTATTCGCGGCATTTCAGGCGTAAAAGCCTTCACCAAACTGGGTGAAGCTAAATCGCCTGTATTCATGGGCCGTTACGATGGCCGTGACATGGTTTCTGCCCTGACGCAATTGCAGCCAATCAAGGTCGGGGTGGCGGCGAATTTCATCGAAGAATTGAAAAAGGGCAAGGTTCTCTACGTGAACGACCGGTTCATGTACAAAACCAACGTCGTTTATACCGGCTTGCAGGTCAAAGAAGTCACCGAACTTGATATCGAAAAGGGTCAGGTTACGCTGAATTTCCTGCTCTGGTTCCGCTACAGCGGTGATTTTCAGCCCGAAGATCTGGTATTCACCAATGCCGTAGAGCCGATCATTCTGGATAAGCCGGCAGAGGAGCAGATATCGCGCGGGCTGAATTACAAGCTTTATGAGGTAACCGGAAAGTTTAATTACAACTTCTCCAAGGTCAAACGCCCCTACGGGACAATCCTGATCGGCTTCGATTTCGCTCACCGACGCCTCAACCGGAATAACCTGCAGTATGTTACGGACGTCCTTGGTATCGGCCTTGCCGGTAATGAAACGTTCCAGTCCATTCTGGAACGCAATCAGGTCATCAGTGCCAAATTGAACTGGGATATCGACCGCGCCTGGATTTCACAGGAAATCGTTCCTATCGGCACCCGCGGGGACCCGACCTATGTCGGGCACGGATCGGTTGATCCGCTGTTTTCCCGCATCACAATGGGGATTTTGACGAGCCCAGCCCGGATCAATGTACGTGATTTTGTGCCTGAGGAGTATTTTGTCTATCTGGCGATCTTTGGTGTGTTGGGCACGATCTTCGCCGTGCTGATGGACCGCAAGAAACACGGCCGTTTCTGGTCGGCACAATCATGGATGCTGCGGGTTATGGCATGGCCTGTCCTGTTGCTTGCCGGCGGTAATCTTTTGCTCGATTTCGCAGCTCAGGAACTGCAGGCCGGCTATGTCGACATGATCGTGCTGGTTTACGACTGTTTGTGGTGGATCATCCCGGCCAGGATTTGCGGCATTGCGCTGGAACGCTTCCTTTGGGTGCCGCTTGAGCAGCATACCCGCCGCATGGTGCCGAACGTCATCCGCATGTTCGGTTCGCTGAATATTTACGTTCTGGCCGGTTTCGGCATCATCGCCTTTGTCTTTGATCAGAAGATCACCAGCCTGCTGGCAACATCCGGCTTACTGGCAATGATCGTCGGTCTGGCCATCCAGGCCAATATATCCAACGTTTTCTCCGGCATCGCCATCAACATCGAGCGGCCTTTCGTGGTCGGCGACTGGGTCAAGATCGGTGATCTCGAAGAAGGCGAGGTGGTCGACATCACATGGCGCACAATCCGTGTGAAGACGCGCAACGGCTTTACCATATCGGTGCCGAACGGGCAGGCGTCTGAATGGCCGGTCCACAACTATACGGCTGGCAAGGTGATCCGCTTGTCTTTCAATCTGAACGTTGATCCCAATGTCGACCCGCGTGGTGTCGAAGATGTTCTGATGAAGGCACTGCTGAAATCAGATAATCTGGTCAAGGAACCGAAGCCTACGGTGCGTTATAACGGCACTGTTGACGGCTATAACGATTGGGGCGGGCAGTTCTCTATCCAGTATTGGATCGCCAATTATTCCATGCGCGAGCAAATCGCTTCTGATGTGTGGGATAACGTCTGGGATGAGCTGGAAAAAGCCGGTCTGTGCGGCGCTGTCCAGCAGGTTCCGGAAAAGGACGAGGACGGAGAGAATGCCGGTTTGCCTCAGTCTCAACCAGCATAAGTGTATCGTGTGATGGGGTTTTGAGATGTTTCTTGATCTGTTGAATGCGCCGCAACGTGAATCGTTTCTCATTCTTGCCAGCCGGGTTGCCATTTCTGATGGCGAAGATTCAAGCGAAGAAATGGATGCGATCGAAGAGCTAAAAAAGGAAATGGGCATTTACTACGACATCGATATGAAAAAGATTCTTGCGGATATAGATGTCAGTGCCTTCGATACCCACAAATCCCGCGTTGTCGCGGCTTTGGAACTGCTGCGTCTGGCCTATGCCGATGAATATGTGCACGAAGCAGAAATCGCCGAAGTCAGGGCTGTTTGTGAAGTCATGGGATTTCCCGAGGAATGGTTGTCAACGATGGGCGAGTGGGCAACCCGCTTCAACGAGATAAAAGAAGACGAGCTTGAAGGTGAAATGGCGGAATACCGCGAAGCTCTTATCGAGCATGCCCATCAGATGATGGACGTCTGATCCGGTCATCTGACGGCTGGAACGCCTCGCTCAGCCGACAATATCCGAAATGTAGACGGGCAGGGCAAAGGCCGCCTTGTGGACGGCGGGGGTGTAGTAACGCGTTTTGAAGCCAGCCTTTTTGAAGCGTTCTTCAAGAACGGCCAGGTCAATCTTTCGATGTGCCGGCTCGTCCGTTGCCCAGCCCAGTGCCATTGGCCCACCGACATAGGTCGGAACCGTCGCCAGATAGCATGATGCATCGGCAAACAGGTGCTTCAGGTGGGATACGGTGTTTTTCAACTCATCCGGTTGCATGAAGGGCACACCGTTTTGCGTGACCAGAATGCCGCCAGCATTCAGGCACTTTCTGGCATTGGCATAAAACGTATCTTGAAACAGGACCTCGCCCGGGCCGATCGGGTCTGTGCTGTCGACAATGATCACATCGTAGGTTTCTGTCGTTTCCTTAACAAAGACAGCACCGTCGGCGAACACCAGATCAGCGCGCGGATCATCGAAGGCACCGTCGGAATGGTTCGGCAGGTATTCTTTCGACAAGGCAACGACGCTTGGATCGATTTCCACCATGGTGCAGCGTTCGACACCCGGATGGCGCAGAACCTCACGCAGCATGCCGCCGTCACCACCGCCAATAATCAGAACCCTGGATGCCGCGCCATGCGCGAAGATTGGCACATGCGACAGCATCTCATGGTAGATGAATTCATCGGCTTCGGTTGTCTGGGTGATGCCGTCGAGCATCATGCACCGTCCGAGCACAGGATTTTGGTAAATCACCACGCGGAAATTATCTGTGGCGCTGTCGAAGCAGATGTCTTCGCACGTGTATGTCGTCTGAAATGCCGTGTAGAGCGTTTCTGTAAACGTGTTGTCAGCAATAGCCACGGTTAAACGCCGCGACCCCGCATATGCTCTTCAACGGCAATCCGGTCCGGCGAGAACGCTTGGCGCAGGATTTCAATGGTTTCATGGGGCAAGGCTTCGCCACACATGAAGACATCCAGCGCGGCATAACCACATTCCGGCCATGTATGGATGGAAATATGGGACTCAGCCAGTACCGCAACACCGGAAATGCCGCCATTCGGCGTGAAATGATGCAAATGGATATGCAGCAGGGTCGCGCCGGCAGCGTCCACCGCAGCACGCAGCGCGGTTTCAACGTGCGGCAGTTCGTCCAGCCGTTCTGCACCATAAATATCGATGATAAGATGCGTACCGGCATAGCGGACGCCATCACGGATGATGAAGAAATCCTTGTCTCCATCGCCCTCGCTCATTGATGTCGGTTGGACGAGGACGTCCGTGCGAGCTTTAGCTAGTGTCTTAGACAATGCGGTGCCCTTCCACAATTCCAAGTGTCACACGGCGGTAATCCGCGTGTAACAAGAGTCGAAACCAAGACGCGGGTTTTAATACCTTGGAAACCTTGGATGCAAGCGGAATTTTATGACATTAGTGGTAATCAGGCCGCGAGGCTGGTCGCAGAGGTTAAAAGCGATAAAACCTTACTTTTCTGATTCCAAAGGCATATTGATGTCTGTGCACCCAAGAAGCATATGGCGGGAACTGCTTTGTCATCATTTCTGCATGTTTTGTTGCATTTAATACAATTTGGGGAATGCGGCGGATCGTTATCCTGACCGAAGATATCGTTCGCATGTGGCTGAATCGAAACAATTCCCGGCTCGCAGAATATAACCTATATATATCGGAACGCCGCTTGCAGCCTCGTTGACAGCAAGCCTTGGGCAGACTACCAACCTCAACCATGAGTGACGACACACCCAGAGGAACAGGATGGCGTGACAGGCTGCTTTGCCTCGTCGACAGCCGGACCTTTAATAATGCGATTATTGGCATAATCGTCCTCAATTCTATTGTCATCGGACTGCAGACTTCCAACGGGGTTGTCGATGAAATTGGCGGGATTCTTGATGTTCTCGACACAACGCTCCTGACGATTTTCGTCATTGAGTTGATTATGCGGTTGATTGCCTATGGTTCCGGATTTCTGAAGCGGCCGTGGAGCGTTTTTGATTTTGTTGTCATCGGTATTGCCCTGACGCCGGGGGCCGAGGCTTTCTCGGTCGTTCGTGCCCTGCGGATACTGCGGGCGCTTCGCCTTATTTCACAGGTGCCGACCATGCGCGTGGTCGTTGAAGCCCTGATCCGGTCCCTGCCGGGTCTGGGATCGACGGCGATCCTGCTGATGCTGATCTTCTATGTCGGTGGGGTCATGACGACGGTGCTGTTCAAAACAGCCTTCCCGGAGTTTTTCGGCGATCTGGGGGCATCGATCTACAGCCTTTTTCAGGTAATGACGTTGGAAAGCTGGTCGATGGGGATCGTCAGGCCGGTCATGGCCGTCTATCCCTACGCCTGGGTGTTCTTTGTGCCCTTTATCATTATAACGTCGATGCTGGTCCTTAATCTTGTCGTGGCTATCGTCGTCGACAGCATGCAGTCGGCCAAGGAAATGATGGCTGAGGAGGGCAGGATCGAGCGCGAAGCGTCCGGTGTGCCGGCAGAAGCCACACTCGAGAGCCTGCAATTGGAATTACGCGCGCTGCGCGATGAGGTCCGTGCATTGCGGGTCGAAAGAGATGAAGACTGATGAATTTATTTACGGCCTTTCAGAATGATATCGATGCCATCATCAAGGATTTGATCAAGGCGGGGGCTCTGCCCGAGGGGCTTGAAGTCTCTAGAATTACCGTTGAGCCCCCGCGGGATGCATCGAACGGGGATATTTCAACGAATGCCGCGATGGTGTTGGCAAAGCCCGCCGGTATGAAGCCGCGTGATATCGCTGAATTGATCGCCCCGAGACTGGGCGCCTTGCCGGGTGTCACGAAAGTCGACATTGCCGGACCGGGCTTTATCAATGCCGGGCTGAGCAATGATTTCTGGCATGCGCGTCTGGCCGATATTCTGAAATCCGGCACCGATTACGGCAGCTCTGAAATGGGCAAGGGCATCAAGATCAACGTTGAGTATGTTTCGGCCAATCCGACAGGCCCGCTTCACGTTGCGCACGCCCGTGGTGCAGTGGTTGGCGATGCGCTGGTCAATCTGTTGCGCAAGGCTGGCTTTGACGTCACGTCTGAATATTACATCAACGATGCCGGCAAGCAGGTCGATCAATTGGCGCGTTCGGCGCATCTCCGCTACCGGGAAGCGTTGGGCGAAGAGATCGGTGAGGTGCCGGAAGGGCTTTATCCGGGCGACTATATGATCCCGATCGGCAAGGAACTGGCGGATACGCTCGGGGACGGGCTTGTCAGCGCGGCCGAGGAAGAGTGGATCGATACATTCCGGAATGTCGCCATGGAACGGTTGCTGGCCGACATCAAGGATGATCTGGCGGCGCTCGGCATTGTCCAGGATGTTTTCACATCCGAGCGAGAACTGGTTGCTGCAGGCAAGGTCGAACATGTTCAGGACCTGCTCGAAGCGCGCGGATTGATCTATCGCGGTGTGCTTGAGCCACCCAAGGGCAAGGCGGCGCCCGAAGACTGGGAACCGCGTGAGCAGACCTTGTTCAAGGCGACTGATTTCGGCGACGATACCGACCGCCCGCTGAAAAAATCAGACGGCTCTTGGACGTATTTTTCCAACGATATCGCCAATCACCTTGATAAATTCGAGCGCGGCTTTGCGACCATGATTGATGTCTGGGGGGCAGATCACGGCGGCTACGTCAAACGTATGCAGGCAGCAGTCAAGGCTGTAACCGGGGGCGAGGGCGCGCTCGACGTCAAGCTCTGCCAGATCGTGCATCTGAAAAAAGGTGGCGAGCCGTTCCGTATGTCCAAGCGTGCCGGCAATTTCGTCACCCTGCGTGACCTGATCGATGAATTGGGTGAAAACGGCAAGGATGTGGTCCGTTTCATCATGCTGACGCGCAAGAACGACAGTCAGATGGACTTTGATCTCGACAAGGCGCTGGAGCAATCACGCGATAATCCGGTGTTCTATGTGCAGTATGCCCATGCGCGGTGCCATTCGGTGTTGCGCAACGCTGCTGAGGTCATCGATGCATCGAAGTTAACGGCTGAGCGACTGGTGAAAGCAGACTTCAGTGTTCTCGATGACACATCTGAAATCGAGATCATTCGCATGTTGGCCAGCTGGCCGAAAGCCGTCGAGGCAGCGGCGGAAGCGCACGAGCCGCACCGGGTCGCCTTTTATCTGAACGATCTGGCTTCGTTGTTCCATGGCCTCTGGAACAAGGGCAAGGACAACGTAAGGCTGCGCTTCATTGACGAGAATGATCTGGCAGCAACCACTGCGCGGCTGGCGCTGGTAACTGCTGTTGCAACGGTGATTGCTTCCGGGCTTCAGGTTATTGGTGTTACGCCGCTGGAAGAGCTGCGCTAGGACGTACTCTCAGAGCTTGCCCTTGTTGAGGCGGTCCATCAGGGACTGTCCTTGATAGAACGCAGCAGGCGGGCTTGCAGGTACCGGTGCTTTGAAATCAATTCCCGGAAAGGCCTGTTCCGTCGGCAACGGTTTGCCGAAATGCCAGCCTTGACCCAATTCGATGCCGCATTGGCGCAGGAAATTGGCCAGTGCTTCATCTTCAACCATTTCAGCAATCGTCTCGACTTCGATTTCGTGGCAAAGCGTTGCCATAGAAGCCAGAAAGGCCTTGCCCTTTTTGGTGGCAACAGCCCGCTTGACCACCGGGCCATCGAATTTCACGGTGTCGACGTCAAAGCTGTTCAGATAATCGAAGCTGGCAGCGCCGGCACCGAAATCATCAAGGGCAACCTTGAAGCCGATGCGGCGGAACTTCTGAATGGCGTCGTTGACGCCTTGCAGGTCCTTGATTTCGGCGGATTCCGTGATTTCCAGACTGATGTGCTCTTCAACACCGAAGCGTTTTGTCAGCAGTTTCATCAGCTTTTTGCAAAAATCCGGATCACTGATTGAATGGCCGGACACGTTGATGGCGACAGGGATGACAGGACCGACCTTCAGGGCGGCATCGACCGTCATCAGTGCGCGTTCAGCAACAGCCAGGTCAAATTCTGAAATGACACCGACTTCCTCAGCCAGCGTGATCAACTGGAAGGGGGAGGCGCCGGCATCGTGACGAAACCGGGTCAAAGCCTCGTAATGATGAAAAGTGCCGTCACTCAACCGGGCAACCGGCATATAGACCAGATCAAAGCTGCCTTGCTGGCAGATTTTCTTGAAGCGCTCTACATCCTTGACGTTTTGCGCCATTTTTTTTTCGAGAAGCTCGTTCAGATTGCCTTCCGGCAATTCGCCGTCATTCTTGGTGAATTCCTGCAACGAGTACAGCATGGCCTTGGCCAGCTGTTTGTCGTCCATGCCGCTGGCATCGGCATCCATGGTAGCCACTTTCGGCACCAGAGACTTGGCGTTCGGGGCGACCGAGTTCATCGCATCGGATATTTGGCCCAGTCCAACGGCATCGACATCGTCGCCATGAACGATCGAGAAATTCTCATCATCGATCCGTCCGGCGGTGTCGCCGCCCAGTGATTCGCCGCTTAGCGTTTTGCCGATGGCTTTCAGTACTTCGGCCTCTTCGGCGCTACCGGCAACAATGCCAGCTTCGGCCAGATCACCGATGTTGATCATGCTGACCTTGGCCTTGCCGCCGGCGGCCTCATAAGACCGCACGCGTTGCGTTGCCGCGTCGACAAAGGCTTCACTGCTCAGCACGCCTGATTCGGTATCCCTGTCTTCAGGTTTGCGTCCGATTGGGATCGTCTGCTTTGGGGCGATCTTGACCGCCAGAAAGTAGTCGTTCTCAAAATCCGGTACCCGGTATCCGGAAATTGCTATGTCTGTGCTAGCCTTGCCCGGAGTAACGGCCCTGACGATCAGATCATCGACCCGTGCATCCTTGCTGTGGATGGTGAGAATATCGCTGACGGCGGAACGATCATCGGGATGGATGATATCAAGGAAATCTATGCCAATAAGATCGGCATCTTTCTTGCCAAAGAAAGCCTGTGCCGGTCCGGTGCAAAATTTGATCTTAAGATCGTGGGAAACTTGAAAAAGAATATCGGCGCGACAGAATGCAAGGGCTGCAAACCGACCCAGATTGACCATGTGTGCTGATTTCTGTTTATCCAATGTGGTCATTTTGGCCTGATTTTTGATATATTTGCAAATTTTAATCTATTTTCGGATCGATAACGAGTTGTGTTTGGTTAATAACTGTAACCCATTGATACAAAAAATAACGCAATCCCTTATTGACACTAATGTCGGGTTAAAGCCTGTCAAATAAGGTTAGTCGTTGAACTTAATTCTCACTATAAATCATCAAACCAGATTAATGCACTGAAAGAATCTTATCTATGCGTGGCTTCCACACCGGATTGCGATATTTGCACGAAACGTGTCCGCACATGCGCAAGGCGGTCGGATTATATGGCAATCCAAAGTCCCGCAAGCGGGATCCGGGTTTTGGCACGCTGGTTCGCATCATCATCGACCAACAGGTTTCCGTGCAGGCAGGTGCCGCTATTTGGAACAGGCTTGAAACGGCTGCCGGCGCGGTCACGCCTGCTACGATTGAAAAGCTGGGGGAAAGTGGCCTTCGTCAGGCTGGATTGAGCGGTGCCAAGGCACGCTATGTGCTCGGGATAGCCGACACGATTAATGGTGGCACGCTTGACCTTGCGCATTTGCACCGCTGTCGGGAAGAGAAGATTTTCCGTGAATTGACGGCCTTGAAGGGGATCGGTCGCTGGACGGCGGAAATCTATATGATGTTCGCGCTGGGCAAGCCCGACATTCTGCCGGTTGGCGACATCGCCCTGCAAAGTGCTGCGGGTCGATTGCTGGGTTTGGAAGGCCGACCGGGGCCCATCGAATTTGAGGAAATAGGGGAGCGCTGGCGCCCTTACCGTAGCGTGGCTTCAATCATGCTCTGGCATTTCTACAAGAAAATGCCTGCAGTGCGCTGATAGCCAGTTCCCCTTTATTCCGTCAGCTTCCCAGATTGGTCTTCAGAAATTCACTAAACGTGGCTCATGATTTTTGTCTGGCGACTTTCCGGTAGCGATCCGAATCAAACACGGTGAAGGCATGCGGGGCACCGGAATACACCTCGATCTCATAGGTTACACCGGCCGTTTCCAGCTGTTTCGACAAATCCGCGACATGATCCATGGTGATTGATGTATCGGCACCGCCATGCGCAATGAACAGGGGCGGTGTATCTTTGGCGTAGCTCTGCCCTTCAGGGGTTGATAATCCGCCATGAAACGACGCGTACCCGGTAATATCGGCAGCTTTACCGGATCTGGCGAGCTCAAGGGTGGCCGCACCGCCGAAACAGTATCCCATGACGACGGCTTTGCCCTTGTTCATCTTTCTGGCTTCGGCGAGACCGGCGAGGATGAGGGTACGCATCTTTTCGCGGTCATTATAGAGCTTGCCCGTTTCAGCTTTCTTGGCGCCGGTTTCCGTCGGACGGTTTCCCTTGCCGTACAGGTCCACGGCAAAGGCGTCATAGCCCATGCCCGCCAGCATATCGGCGCGCTTGCGTTCATAATCGGTCAGGCCGTCCCAGTCATGTATGACCAGCACCATACCTTTCGAGGTGCCTTTTGCGGGCGCTTTGTAGCCTTCCAGGGCCATTGTGCCTGATGCGTAATTGACGGTTTCGCCGGCATTGACGGCACCTGTAAGGCTGATAATGGCTGTGACGGCAGCAAACGACGCAATAAGTCCACGCATGATTGTTCCTCCTTGGAATGAATGATGCACCACAGATAAGTCCGCCCGGACTTCTTGTTAAGTTAATTATTTGGGCACCCGACAATTAGTCAGGGTGCTGCGGACACCGAACCATTGGACATCAGCGTTCGCGGAAGCTCTCGGACAGTGCCTTTACGACCGGTTTCAGAAGGAACTCGAGCAGTGTTTTCTTGCCGGTCTTGACGTCGGCGATGACTTCCATGCCGGGCAGAACGCGGTTCCGTTCAGGATCGTCACCAACATAATTTTTGGCCAGCTTGATCCGTGCCCGGTAAAAGGTATTGCCTTCCTCATCCTGAACGGTGGTGGCGGAAAAACCCTGAATGGTGCCATCGATGCCGCCGTAGCGGGTGTAATCAAATGCCGTCACCTTCACCGTGGCTTCCTGATTAACGTAGATAAAGCCGATATCCTGTGTCGAAATACGGGCTTCGACAAACAGGGCGGCATCATTCGGAATGACCTCAAGCACCGTCGATCCGGGTGCAATGACGCCGCCGACCGTTTCGGTCTGCAGCTCCTGCACGATCCCGGTAACGGGGGAGCGTATGTCCAGCCGTCTGATCTGATCGTTCTTGAGTTCAATCGTGTCCTTCAGTTCGGCGATTTCCCCGAGTACTTGCGCATATTGCTCACTAGCATCCATGCGGGAGCGGGATTCCGTCTCTTCAAGGCGACTGACTGCCTCATCGATGGCATTCTGGGCCGTCTTTTGCTTTCCCTGAAGTTCCGCAAGCGCAGACTCGGCGCGGGCCAACTCGCGCTGGTCATTGAGCAAGATGACCTTGGAGATCAACCCTTTTTGCTCAAGGGTTCTGCGCATTTCGACCTGCTGCTTGAGTATTTCGATCTGCCGCCTGTTGCCGGAAACCTGATCGCGCAACATCTGCAACTCATTGCGGCGCTGGCCGAGTTGATCTCTCAGGACCTCTGCCTGCGCCTCAAAAGCTTCTCGCTTGGCGGCCAGAACACCGACCTGGGTCCGAGCCATCTCCCGGTAACGCGGGTCTACTTTGCTCAGGTCCAATTCATCGCCACTGCTGATAGCAGCCAACTGTATGGCGCGCAGTTCCAGATTGGAGAGCCGGGTCAGCAACTGATCGCGCTTCGGGCACAATGCCGGATCTTCTGTTTCACCAGGTCGCCTTCGCCGACGAAGATCTCTTTGACGATACCGCCTTCCAGATGCTGGACGCGTTTAACGGATCCGATCGGGGAAACTTCGCCGGAAGAAACAACAACCTCGGTGATTTCGGTGATCGCCGCCCAGGCAATAAACAAACAGACCATAACGCAGACAAACATGGCTGCCAGACGGATCAGATGGTTCGGCCCGCGCTCTTCCAGCATAAGTGACTGGGCCAGTGCGCCGCGTCCGACCAGAAAGCCCTCGTCGGCGACCATCGGGGCCCCGGGGATAGGCGGCGGCGGACCATTCGGTGCCGGTGCCTGTGCCTTATGCGGGGTGTACGTGTCCATCTTTCCAGATCCCTTATTCAGCGGCCTCGGCCGCTTTGGCCATTTCCTCAGGTGTGCCATCAAACGAGATGGATCCACGGTTCATGACGATAACGCGGTCTGCTTCGCGAATGTATGAGGGCCGGTGCGCAATAATCAGCACCGTGCGATCCTCCGATATTCACGGATCAGATCAATGATGCAGTGATCCGATCCCATGTCGAGTGCGTTTTCCGGCTCATCCAGCAAGACGATCGGGGCATCGTTCAGCAGTGTGCGGGCGATGGCCAGGCCTTTGCGGAAACCGGCCGACATCTGTTTGGATGGAATTTTCCGAAAGATGCGCTTCAAGCCCTCTGGCAATTCATTCACGTCATCCAGAACACCGGCTTTTTCCAGTGCCCGGTTCAGTTCGCTTTCGCTGGCGATCGGATTTGCCAGTCTGAGGTTTTGTGCAATCGTGCCGGAAAACAGATCGGTTTGTTGCGGCAAGTACGCGATGGATTGGCGCAGATCGATGGTGTTGATCTGACGTGAGTCGACGCCGTCAATAAATACCGCACCGGCCTGCGGCTGATACAGATCCGCGACCAGCTTGAGGATCGATGATTTACCCGATCCGTTCGCTCCGGCAATGGCTACAATCTCGCCCGGCTTGATATCGAAGCTGACACCGGCCAGTGCCGGGTCGTGGTTCGGCTGGTAGCGGATGACGACATTGGAGAATGTGATCCGCCCCTTGAAGCGGCTACCGTCCGTCACTGTGTGCGATGTCGAGGTGACGCGGCTTTCGGTGGGTTGCGCCATCAATTGGTCAACACGGGCCATGCTGTTCTTGACCTCTTCAAGTTTCGTCATGGCGACGAAAATCATCTGCATCGGCGACAGGATACGCCACACAAAGGCCATGCTGGCGATCAGGCCGCCGACGGTCATGGCACCGTTGGCAGCGGCAATGGTACCGATGGTCAGGGTTCCGGCGCCGGCGAGGATCATCATCAACTGCCCGAATGTCTGCACCATGTTCGAGACGCGGGCATTCTTCAGCGACGACAGGGCAAGGCGGGTCGATCGTTCCCGGTAACGGTTCATCCACAAGTCTTCAGCCGCTTCTGCCTTGATCGAATGGGCATTCTGCAAAAGCTCGACCAGAATGCCCTGTGCATCTGCACTGCCTTCAATGTTCTGTTTCACGGCCGCGCGCGCATAGCGGATGATGATCGCGCCGAGAATGCCGAACAGGATCATGAAGCCGACGGGGATCAGGGCGATCCAGCCACCAATGAAGGCAATCGCGATGATAAAGATGATCACGAACGGCATTTCCATGAATGCCATCGCCAGCGGGCCCGAGAAAAACCCGCGAATACCCTCGAATTCCCGCAATCTGGCGATTTGCGTGCCAACCGTTGCCCGCTCAAGCCGGGCCAGCGGCATATCGAGGATTTTATCGACGGTCGATGAACCGACGATCATTTCAAAACGGCCGCCGAGATGCGCCAGCAGGGCGCCGCGGATAAGCCTGATGAATATGTCACAGAGCAGGGCCAGGCCGATGCCGACCCCAAGAAAGACCAATGTTTGCTTGTCGCCTGTCGCAATGACCTTGTCGTAAACGGCCATCACGAACATCGGTGTCGCCAGGGCCAGTATGTTGAGCAGGAAAGTCAGCATCAGCAACTGTCCGACATAGCCGTCAAAGCGTTTTGCAACCGTTTTGAGCCAACTGCCATCCTGAATGCGGATGGCGCCGCCGCGCTGGTTCTTGGCAAAAAAATATGCGGTTCCCTTGGGGCTGATGCCCCGGGGATTGCGGATGCTTTTGCGGGATGTACCGTCAAAAATGACGACATCGCCATTTGACGCCAGCGTGATGACCTGAACGGCACCATTGTCGGCTTCAAAAAGACAGGGCAGCAGTCGTTTGTCGATCTTTGAGCGCCGTGCTCGATGGCGGGTCGATGTGTAGCTCATGTTCGCCATTGAATTACGAACCGCCTGTACGGACATGCTTTCCCAACTGCCGGTCAGGGACTCGGCCAATTGTCGCGGTGTGCCGACCCAGGCCATGGCGTCCAGCAATGGTGCCAGACAAGCTGCTGCTGGTGTCAGCGAATGGTTGCCGGCCAGACGTGCAATGAGGAACCCGGCGCCACTCATTTCGAGCCTCCGGCGACAGGACGGGCAGCAGGTTGGAATGTCGCACTCCGACGCGGTTTAGGCGGCTGGGGCTTCAATACAGCAGTGCCGCGTGGCTGTGCAGCTTCGGGCGTCGGCTTTGGTGCCGGCTTCGGTGCCGGACGTAGCGTGGCAACAGCCTTGGCGCTGGTTTTTGAGCCGCCGGAGAAACGGCTGTCTTGCCTGCTGCTGCAGGCGGTGTCGGTTTGGTGGCAGCAGGTACCGGTCGCGGTTGTGGCGCTGGTCTGGTTTGCGGTGCAGGCGCGGGTTTTAACTGTGATGCAGGTGCGGGGGTGGCAGCAGTTGGTGAAAGACGCGCCTGTGGTGTAGGTACGGGCTCACTTTGGGCGCAGACTTGCGCTTGCGGGGCCGGAGCAGAGGCCGGCTTTGTGGCAACTGGAGTGGGGCGCACTGCTGCGCTGGTGCTGGTTTGGCTTGAGGCGCAGGTTGGCTTGCTGCCATCGGTGCAGGGCGGGCCTGTGGTGCTGGCTTGGCTTGAGGCGCAAGTGCTGGCTTGGCTGCCTGCGGTGCCGGAGCGGGGGCCGGCTTTGCTGCAACCGGTGCAGGGCGTGCCTGTGGTGCAGGCGCTGGCTTGGCTTGAGGCGCAGGGTGCTGGCTTGGATGCCCGCGGTGCCGGAGCGGGGGCCGGCTTTGCGGCAACTGGTGCAGGGCGTGCCTGTGGTGCAGGCGCTGGCTTGGCTTGAGGCGCAAGTGCCGCTTGGCTGCCTGCGGTGCCGGAGCGGGGGCCGGCTTTGCTGCAACCGGTGCAGGGCGTGCCTGTTGCGCTGGTGCTGGCGCAGGTCTGGCTTGAGGCGCAGGCGCAGGTTTGGCTGCTTGCTGTGCCGGAGCGGGGGGCGGCTTAGCGCCAACTGGTGCAGGGCGTGCCTGTGGTGCAGGCGCTGGCTTCGCCGCTTGTGGTGCAGGGCGTGCCTGTGGTGCAGGCGCTGGCTTGGCTTGAGGCGTTGGGGGTGTTTTTGGTCTGGGCGTTGCTGTCGGCATGGTTTTAGGCGCGACGGGGGGCGTGGTGTCGGAACGCTTGGGCTCCGGGGCACTGGAGGCTGGTAATGGTTTCTCGCTTGGTGCCGGCAAGGCAGTATTCGGCTTTGCAAGCATTGGCTGATCTTCAGAAGCGGGTTTCGGCTTTATATTGCCGTTCGACATGACAAATCGACGATCCGCCATGCGCAGCCATGAAGGGCGCGAGGTGACAAGAATGACGGTGGTTTTCCCGCGGAGACCGTTGATGTAGTCCATCAGGGTTTTGTCGCTGCTGGGATCCAGACCATGGTTGGCATTGTCGAACAGGACTATTTTAGGGTCGTCGATCATGGCGCGGATAACCGTTATCCGCTGCACGAATCCAGCCGGCAGTACGCCCCCGGCACCGTCGCCCACGTGTGTCCCATACCCTTCCGGCAGCCGCTTGATTTCGTCATCAAGGCCAAGTTCCCTGGCGATCTTGATCGCCTTGTTGATGTATTTCCCGCCCCTGAAATACGTCATGTTGTCGAGGATCGTTCCGGAATAAACATTGGAATCCGCGGTCAGGAATGCCATCTGCTGACGATAGCTTTTGGTTTGAAATTTGGTCAGTTCGTTGCCGTCAATCAGCACGGACCCGGCGTTTGGTCTGATCATTCCGATCATCAGTTTCAGCAAGGTGGAACGCCCAGAGGAATTGTCCCCTTCGATGCCAACCATTTCACCGGCTTTGATCTGCAAATTCTGATTGGCAATCAGCGGTGTCTCGGTCCCTGCATAACCGAATGTAACGTCGCGTAATTCTAAATCGCCCTTGATCGTCTTCATGTCCGGCAGGTTACGCATATCTTCGGCAGGGAGCTCGAGAACGGATGCGGCGTTTTCACAGGCGACCCGTATCGACTGAAAGTTTGTCCACAGCCCCATCGCCGATTGCAACGGTTGCATGGCGCGGCCGGACAGCAATGTGCAGGCGGCAAGCTCACCGGCGCTCAGCGAGCCATCAATCACAAGGACCGCGCCCGTGCCGATCACACAGGCCATATTCAATTGTCCGAACGTGCTGCCAAGACTTTGTGCGATCGAACTTTGCATCGCGACAGCGCGCACGGCTCGGGCTGACATTTCCTGCAAAGGTTCAAATCTGCGCTGCAAAAGGTTCTTGAATGCCTGCGCCTTGACGGTGTGAATACCGTTGATGATCTCGATCAGGAAGTCGTAGCGCCGGTTATCCGTCTGGCTCCGTGTATCAACGGCTTTCCTGAGATTGCCGCCAACAACAATCGCCATGATTCCGAACAGGCACAGCAGCACCAGTGGTACTGCCACCATAACACCACCGAGAAACCAGATCATGCCAAGGAAGAATATGGCGAAAGGCAGATCGATCATCAGGGTACCGAGCTGACTTGAATAAAAATCTTTAACAACACCGATGGCATTGACCTTGTCGAGATAGACGCCAGGGGTTTCCGTTTCATAAACATCTTGCGGCGTGCGAAGGATATGATCGACTGCAGATACCCGTGCCAGATGTTCGAACCGGGCACCGGTATAAGTAGTGACGGCGGCGCGTGCCGTCTTCAGGAAGAAATCCATCAGCATGACGGCGATCAGGCCGATAACGAGAAATTGCATCGTCGTCAGCCCAAGATTGGGCAGAACGCGATCATAGACTTGCAGAATGAATACCGGCAGGCCGAGCGCAAATATATTGATGAACAAAGACATCAATACAAGCTCACCCCTGTACCACTTGATTTGTGGTATGCTCTGTTCGAGACGCCGGATCGTGCGCCACGTTCCGCGCTTCGTTTCGCGGCTCATTACAATTCCCCCGTTAGCACACATTCGACCGTTTGTTTATACGGCATTCGAATTGCTGACCCCCCATTAGAATCAGCCCAATTAGCGAAAGTCTACTTAAAATAAGTTACTTATTGTAACGCTTTTCCTTACCGTTACCTGAATTGTAACAATCAATTTGTTCCGGGTACGCGATGAACAAAAAAATCATGGATAATCGTTGGAAAGCAGGCACCCATAATTGCCCGGGCTGTTACAACATGTAACGATTTATCACGGCTATTTTCAGATCGAATATGTTAGTTTTGTATTGGCTCAATAAAGTTGCCTGAAATGTCACACGGCGATGAGTTTCAACAAATGCGTGCCTTATCGGCACCGACGAAAATAAACGAGGGCGGTCGAGATGGCGGAAACGACAGGCAATGACGGTTTTAACGACGAATCCGGAGATGCCGATGATTATTTCAGTGGCGGAACAAAAGATGGTGCACAGGCCAGACGAGGGGAATCTCTAGACGATATCCTGCGCGACAGCGCCAATAGCGACCGCCGCGACGAGTCGATCGCCAATATCCATACCGGCAGCAAGGAAGTTCATATCGGTGCCATGATGGAAGCGCCGCCGGAAGGCGCGCCGCCGCCCGATCCGCTGATTGTTGAACCCGATTCCTATACCCCGGGCGATCCGCCGCCCCCCATCGATCCAATTGATGTCGAACAGGAAGCCGGCGGCACGTACACGCCAGAGGAGCGCGGACTTGATTTTGAATTCAGTGAAGGCCAGTTCCGCGAAGACCGTGTCTTCGCAGAAGAAGTCAGGGTCGAAGACAGGGAAGAGATTCGCAGCGATGCCGAGGACCGCGAGAAAAATTATGAAGAACTGATTCTTGAGCCGACCAGGAAAGACGATGACGAACCGACGAACCCAAGCGAGGTTGATGACGCGACCGACAGGCCGAGTCGCGCGCAAGCGCGGGGCGCGAGCGGGGACAGGCCTTCAGGCGGTGCGGATGGCGAGCGCGACGCGCGATCTGGTCACCCAGCCGCTGGCTGGTCGACTTCGGCGATGACGGGGCCGGCGCGGTCAGACTGGAAATTCCCAAGGCCTTGCAGGAACTCAAAGTCGGCCCTGATGAGACACCCCTCAATATCACATTGTCCGGGGACGGGGCTCAGATCACGGCTACGGATAGTGAAGGCAATCCGGTCTTCACGGTAACCCTGAATCAGTCCGGCGGATCGTACAGCTATACATTCGAGTTGCAGGGCTCGATCAATCATGGTGATGCCGATCAGATTGACTTGCCGATCGGGATTTCCGTTACCGACAGCGACGGCGACGCGGCGGTCGTGGCAATTCTCCACCGGTATCGTCGATGATGCGCCGATCGCCCATGATGATGAAACCCAGACCCCGAAAGAGGGTGGCAATGTCATCGGTTCTGACAGCGGCGCCGACAATCTGCTGGATAATGACGCGCTGGGTGCTGACGGGGCACTGATTTTCCAATTTACCTATACGGATGAAAACGGCGAAGAGCAGACGGCGCGCGCCGGCGAAACGGTGGATACCGAGAATGGCACGCTAACCGTTAATGCCGACGGTTCCTGGAGCTTCGAAGCGGATGATCAGATTGACCATTCCTCAGGTGCCGTTGTCGCCGACAGCTTTACCTATTCCATCGTCGATGCAGACGGCGATACGTCGTCGGCGTCGCAAGTCATCGAGATTACCGACGACGGGCCGAAGATAAGCTTCCCGCCTGAACAGGGCGACCCGGACGGACAAGGCGATATGGCGACCTTGTTCGAAGATGATATTGCCGGCGGCACAGCATCGGTAACGCAATCGCTCAGTATCGATTTCGGTGCTGACGGAGAAGGATCGGTTGCCCTTACGATCCCCCATGAGCTTCAGGACATGGGTTTGACCGCAGATGGCCAGGCTGTCCAATACACGCTGTCTGATGACGGTCAGTCAATCATCGCCACCGCTGGCGGCGAGCCGGTGTTCACCATGTCCCTTGCCGAAGAAGATGGGCAGTTCAGCTATACGTTTGAGCTGCAGGGGAATCTGGACCATCCGGATGCCGGGTCGGATGTGATGTCGAACCTGCCGTTCGGCCTTGAAGTTATCGACGGTGACGGCTCAAAGGCGACGGCAGAAATCAAGATCAATGTCGTTGACGATCAGCCGGAAGCGGTTGGCGAGACAACCCTCACAATGCAAGAGGGTGGCAACACCATCGGTTCTGGTAACGGTGGTGCTAATCTCCTGGCCAACGACGAAGTCGGCGCTGACGGCGGCCAGATCACGTCGTTCACGTATACGGACGAGAGCGGCAACCAGCAGACGGCGGAGGCAGGCGCTACCGTCGATACCGAACACGGCTCGCTGACGGTCAACGCTGACGGCTCATGGAGCTTCGAGAGCGATCCGAACGCCGATCATTCTGCGGGAGCGGTCTCTGATGGCTTCACCTATACACTGACCGACGGTGACGGCGATACCTCACAGGCGACGCAACGGATCCAGATCACTGATGAGGGTCCGGAGATTCCGAAGAACCCGCCTTCCGGCGGTGATGGTGGCCCGGACCTTGGTCGTGCCGACCTGGTTGTTGATGAAGACAGCATGGGGTCTGCGACGCAGGCGATTGAAGTTGACTTCGGTTCTGACGGCTTCGGTTCGGCATCGTTGAGCGTGCCGCAGGAACTTGAAGACATGAACCTGACGTCTGGCGGGGAGGCGATCAGCTATGCCGTCTCCGAAGACGGTCAGACGATCACGGCGTCGACGCCGGACGGATCGCCGGTGTTCACGGTGACGCTGGATGCCAATGCCGAGACCGGCGCGATGTCCTATACGGTTGAACTGCAGGGCAATGTCGATCACGCCGACAGCGGTGCGGGCGATGATCTGCTGTCGAACATCCCGGTGACGCTGACGGTGACGGACGGTGACGGCACGGAAGCCAGCACCAATCTCGAGATCGGCATCAGGGACGATGCCCCGACCGCCGCCGACGATGCGACGGTAACGCTGGATGAAGGGGGCGACAGCCTCTCGGTCTCGGCTGAGCAGGGCTTGCTCAGCAACGATGATGTCGGTGCTGATGGCGGCCAGATCACGTCGTTCACCTATACGGACGAGAGCGGCAACCAGCAGACGGCGGAGGCAGGCGCTACCGTCGATACCGAACACGGCTCGCTGACGGTCAACGCTGACGGCTCATGGAGCTTCGAGAGCGATCCGAACGCCGATCACAGCGATGGCGCGGTCACGGACGGCTTCACCTACACCATCACCGATGGTGACGGTGACACGGCGACGGCCAGCCAGACCATCGCGATCACGGATGACGGCCCGAGCATCGGCCCGCCGCCGGGCACCGGTGGTAACGGCGAGCCCGGTGCTGACGGGTACTCGGTAACCCTAGACGAAGGCAATCTTGGAACCGGTTCGACGACGGATGGTGGCCAGGCACTGAACATCGACTTCGGTGCTGACGGCGAGGGCAGCGTTGCACTGTCGATCCCGCAGGAACTAGAAGACATGAACCTGACCGCCGGCGGTGAGCCGGTGACGTTCACGGTCTCGGAAGACGGTCAGAGCATCACGGGATCGACGCCGGACGGCAGCCCGGTGATGACGATCACGCTGAACGAGGACGGCGGGAAATATTCCTACAATGTCGAGCTCTCCGACAACCTCGATCATACCGGGGCCAACGGCGAGACGATCTCGGATATCCCGGTGACCCTGACGGTAACGGATGGCGACGGCGATACGGCAACGGCATCCCTGAGCGTCAATGTGATCGACGATGCCCCGACCGCCACTGACGACGCGACGGTAACGCTCGAAGAGGGCGGGAATGTGGTCGGCTCGGACAACGGTGGCGACAATCTGCTGGCCAACGACGATCTTGGTGCCGACGGTAGTGCGATCACGTCGTTCACCTATACGGACGAGGCCGGCAACCAGCAGACGGCGGAAGCCGGCGCTACCGTCGATACCGAACACGGCTCGCTGACGGTCAACGCTGACGGCTCATGGAGCTTCGAGAGCGATCCGAACGCCGATCACAGCGACGGCGCGGTGACGGACGGCTTTACCTACACCATCACCGATGGTGATGGGGATACGGCAACCGCTTCGCAGTCGATCACGGTGACCGATACCGGTCCCGAGATTCCGCCGAACGATCCGCCCCGCCTTCCGGCGGTGATGGTGGCCCGGACCTTGGTCGTGCCGACCTGGTTGTTGATGAAGACAGCATGGGGTCTGCGACGCAGGCGATTGAAGTTGACTTCGGTTCTGACGGCTTCGGTTCGGCATCGTTGAGCGTGCCGCAGGAATTGCAGGACATGAACCTGACGTCTGGCGGGGAGGCGATCAGCTATGCCGTCTCCGAAGACGGTCAGACGATCACGGCGTCGACGCCGGACGGATCGCCGGTGTTCACGGTGACGCTGGATGCCAATGCCGAGACCGGCGCGATGTCCTATACGGTTGAACTGCAGGGCAATGTCGATCACGCCGACAGCGGTGCGGGCGATGATCTGCTGTCGAACATCCCGGTGACGCTGACGGTGACGGACGGTGACGGCACGGAAGCCAGCACCAATCTCGAGATCGGCATCAGGGACGATGCCCCGACCGCCGCCGACGATGCGACGGTAACGCTGGATGAAGGGGGCGACAGCCTCTCGGTCTCGGCTGAGCAGGGCTTGCTCAGCAACGATGATGTCGGTGCTGATGGCGGCCAGATCACGTCGTTCACCTATACGGACGAGAGCGGCAACCAGCAGACGGCGGAGGCAGGCGCTACCGTCGATACCGAACACGGCTCGCTGACGGTCAACGCTGACGGCTCATGGAGCTTCGAGAGCGATCCGAACGCCGATCACAGCGATGGCGCGGTCACGGACGGCTTCACCTACACCATCACCGATGGTGACGGTGACACGGCGACGGCCAGCCAGACCATCGCGATCACGGATGACGGCCCGAGCATCGGCCCGCCGCCGGGCACCGGCGGTAACGGCGAGCCCGGTGCTGACGGATACTCGGTAACCCTAGACGAAGGCAATCTTGGAACCGGTTCGACGACGGATGGTGGCCAGGCACTGAACATCGACTTCGGTGCTGACGGCGAGGGCAGCGTTGCACTGTCGATCCCGCAGGAACTAGAAGACATGAACCTGACCGCCGGCGGTGAGCCGGTGACGTTCACGGTCTCGGAAGACGGTCAGAGCATCACGGGATCGACGCCGGACGGCAGCCCGGTGATGACGATCACGCTGAACGAGGACGGCGGGAAATATTCCTACAATGTCGAGCTCTCCGACAACCTCGATCATACCGGGGCCAACGGCGAGACGATCTCGGATATCCCGGTGACCCTGACGGTAACGGATGGCGACGGCGATACGGCAACGGCATCCCTGAGCGTCAATGTGATCGACGATGCCCCGGAAGCTGTTGATGATGGCACCTTCAATGTCACAGATGGCGGTGCCGAAATCGGCACCGGACAGGGTGCGGATAATCTGCTCGACAATGATAATCTGGGGGCTGATGGGGCCGAGATCACTTCGTTCACCTATACGGACGAAGCCGGTAACCAGCAGACGGCGGAGGCGGGTGCGACAGTTGATACGCAGCAGGGATCATTGACGGTCAATGCAGACGGCACATGGTCGTTCGAGAGTGATGCGCAGATCGAGAGCACAGACGGCTCCCCGGTGATGGATAATTTCACATATACGATTACTGACGGTGATGGCGATACGTCCACGGCGAACGTGACCATTAATGTATCTGACGGCACGTCCGAACCACCTGAACTGATCGTCGGTGACGCGATCGGCTACGAAGACAACGCCATTCCGATCAATATTTCGACAAGCCTGCGCGATAACGACGGTTCTGAGAGGCTGTCGATCACCATTTCCGGTGTCCCGGGCGGGGCATCGCTGAGCGCCGGGACCGACAATGGCGATGGCACCTGGACACTGGAAGAGGGTGACCTGGATGGTCTGACCGTCACGCCGCCGACGGATTCAGATATTGATTTCGATCTCTCGGTTTCCGTGACCTCGACGGAAATCGCCACCGGTGAAACGTCAACCGTGACGGATACCTTTACCGTTGAAGTTGATGCCGTGGCTGACCCGACAACGGTGTCGGCAACGGTTGAAGCCCGTCTTGTTGGTGGGGAACAGGTAACGGAAACTGTCTCCGGCGAAGGCAGTATCGACGCTTCCAATTTCAATGAACCGGGACAGGGTTTTACGGTTTCGGCACGGACGCTGAACGCCGACGGGTCGCATTCCGATGCCTCATCCGACAATGTGACGTCGCAGGGCGGCGGTCTTGGCGTCAGGGGCAGTGCGTCTGACGGCGAACCGGATGCGCAGCTCGGCTTCAATCCGGAAACGGAAACGTCCGAGCAACTGGTGATCGATTTTGATCACGATGTCACGGAACTCAGCTTTACCGTCAGCCGTTTGTTTGCCGACGAAGGCGATGGCAAAGGCGATGCGGCGGGGAACGAGCAGGGCCGCTGGCAGGTCTATGACGATGGCGAACTCGTTGCCGAAGGCACGTTCGACAACGACAGTGGGAACGAGGGCACGTTCTCCATCGATTTGCCCGATGGCGTGTCGTTCAATCAGATCGTTTTTTCGGCCACAGAATATTCCGGTGGTGACGGCGCGCAGACTGGCGATAGTTCCGATTACTTCATCAAGGAAATCGACTTCGGCTATCAGGATACGGTCGTGGTCGAGGAGAGCGATCCGAAGTGTGAAGTGACGGTCAACGTCGACGCCACATTCGGCGATTTCACCGATGGGTCGGAAAATCATTTCATCGTCGTTGAAGTGCCGGAAGGCTGGGAGCCTGAAGGCGAATACGTCGAGGTCGACAGTTCGAACTACGGCGAGGGCCGTTTTATCGCCATCCCCGTCGACGAGGCGGATCTGCAGGAAACCGGCGGCTCCGTCAGTGTGCCGGTAACGTTCATAGCGCCTGCACCGGATGCGGACGAGTCGGTTGATCTGGATGTCTTTGCGGTGGCGCAGGAAGTCAATATTGACGGAACGGTCGGCAGCGGCGAGATCACGCTCGACAACAACAACACCATGTCAAAGGCGACGGTGACGGTAGAACACAAGGACGTCATCGTCGAGGACCCGACGCTTGAGGCTGAGGACAGCCAGGGCTATGAGGATAACGCAATTGCGCTGAACATCGATGCCGGCCTGACCGACACCGACGGCTCCGAAAGCCTGTCAATCACCATATCCGGGGTGCCGGAAGGGGCGACGCTCTCGGCGGGTACAGATAATGGTGACGGCACCTGGACGCTTGAAGAGGGTGATCTGGACGGTCTGACTGTCACGCCGCCGGCGGATTCCGATGCCGATTTCGCGCTTTCGGTTTCGGCAACGTCGACGGAACAGTCGACCGGTGAATCCAAAACCGTCAACACGACCATCGACGTCAAGGTCGATGCTGTCGCCGACGACACAACGGTTGGCGGCAGCGCCGAGGCGGATGGTATCGGTGACGGCGATCATTCGGTGACCGTCAATCTGAACGCGACATTCGGCGATTTCGAGGACGGCTCGGAAAGCCATTTCGTGCTGGTCGAAGTGCCGGACGGCTGGGAAGCACCTGAAGGGGCGGTTGTTGTTGATGGCGGTGATTTCGATGGCCTGCCCGACAAGCAGTTCGTCAAGGTCGAGGTCGATAACGCCGAACTTGCCGACAATGGCGGTTCCGCACAGGTTTCGGTGACCTTTACGGTGCCCGACGATCAGCAATCCGGTGATATCAACTTCGATGTATTCTCCGGTGCGGTTGAAACGCCTGAAGACGGTGAAATCACCCTTGATAATAATACCAGTTTCAGTGGCGCGCAGGTCACGGCCAGTTATGAGAATGGTGCACCGACGGTAGAGGCCGGTGAGGTTCGTCTAGACGAAAATAATCTGACAGATGGCGCGACATCGGCAACGGGAGATATCAATATCGACTTTGGTGCCGACGGCGAAGGCACGGTGACAATCGGCGTGCCGTCTGAACTTGAAGATATGGGCCTGACCTCGGGCGGAGAACCGGTGACGTTCACGGTCTCGGAAGACGGCCAGAGCATCACCGGGTCGACACCTGACGGGACCTCGGTCATGACAATCACGTTGAACGAGGACGACGGCAATTATTCCTATACCGTTGAGCTCCAGGCACCCCTTGATCATGACGGCCCCAGCGGCGATCTGATCAACGACATGCCGGTAACGTTGACGGTAACCGACGGCAATGGCGAGTCCACGGACACGACCTTGAACATCGATATCGCCGATGCCGTTCCACAGGCTGTCGATGACGGCGTCTTTAACGTCACGGATGGTGGCGACAAGATCGGCAGCGGCAACGGAGCCGACAACCTGCTCGCCAATGATGATCTGGGCGCAGATGGTGCCGAAGTCACCTCATTTACCTATACCGATGAAAACGGCGAAACGCAGACGGCTGAGGCGGGTCAATCCGTTGATACCGAACAAGGCACGCTGACGGTCAATGCCGATGGCACGTGGTCGTTCGAAAGCGATACCCGGATCGAAAGCGCTGATGGCACGCCGGTCATGGATAATTTCACTTACACCATTACCGATGGCGATGGGGATACGTCAACGGCCACGGTTTCGATCAATGTTTCCGACGGTACGGCCGAGCCACCGCAACTGGTGGCCGGTGATGCCGAAGGGTATGAAGATTCTGCGATTCCGCTGAACATCGCGGCCAGCCTCGGGGATACGGATGGCTCGGAAAGTCTCTCGATCACAATTTCAGGCGTGCCGGAGGGAGCGACCCTGTCAGCTGGCACGGATAACGGCGACGGTACGTGGACGCTCGAAGAAGGCGATCTGGATGGATTAACGGTCACGCCGCCGACGGATTCCGATGTTGATTTCGATTTGTCTGTTTCCGTTACATCGACGGAAACATCGACAGGTGAGACTTCGACAGTAACAGACACCTTTACGGTTGAAGTCGACGCCGTTGCTGATCCGACCACGGTCAGCGCGACGGTTGAGACGACAATGGTTGAGGGGGAAGTCTCTGACGGTTTGAGCGATATAACCATCACCAACGAAGGGATGGAATCCGCGTCTTATAACAATTCATACGGCTATTACATCAAAGACGAGGATGGCAACCCGACCGAGGGCAAGATCGTTTTTGCCGATACCAAAGATGGTGTCGGCGATAGCTTCACCATTGAGGATGTCGATCCGGATCGGGTCGGATACTTCCTTGTTCCCAATGGGGACAGCAAGAATTCGGGCCTCGCCAACGGCGATCCGGTTACGTTCGAACAGGACGAGAGCGGTGAATGGCATGTAGTTGATGCGGATGGAGATCGCCTTATCGGTGCCGGTGATCCGGTGCTGTTCAGTGATCCCGAATTGAATGAAGGCAACTTCGATTACACCACTGACAACAGTGTTGATGGTAACCAGAACTGGGAAGACCTTTCGGGCGGCGGCGATCGCGATTTCAACGACGTCAATATGAATGTCGAAGTGACGCCTAATGAACCGACGACGGAAGCGCATTGTGAAGTCAGTGTCAGTGTCGATGCGACATTCGGCGATTACACCGACGGATCCGAGGGGCACTACGTATTTGTTGCGGTGCCGGACGGTTGGACACCGACGGGCGAAGGGGTGGAAACCGTAGATCACGGTGATTATCCGCAGCTCCCAGAAGGCGGCAATTTCGTCAAGGTGCCGGTAACGCAGGAACAGCTTGAAGCCGGTGACGGCGCGGTAACGGTCAATGTTACCTTTGAAGCCCCGGTATCGGAGGCGGGCGAGAACGTAGAGGTCAACGTGTTCGCCGGTGCGATTGAGGAAAATCTTGATGGCGGTGAACTGACGACGGGCAACAATGCCTCGTTCTCGAGCGCCAGTGTTACGGTTGAGGGCAAAGATCTGACGGCTGAGCCACCGGAACTGACTGCCGGTGATGCCGCCGGTTATGAAGACACGGCCATTCCGCTCAACATCGATGCCAGCCTGACGGATACGGACGGCTCGGAAAGCTTGTCGATCACCATTTCCGGCGTACCGGAAGGCGCAACGTTATCAGCAGGCACCGACAACGGTGATGGCACATGGACGCTCGAAGAAGGTGATCTGAACGGTCTGACGGTGACGCCGCCAACGGATTCCGATGTTGATTTCGATCTGTCGGTTTCCGTTACCTCAACGGAAATATCAACCGGCGAAACGAATACGGTCGAGACCAGTTTCACGGTCGAGGTTGATGCCGTTGCTGATACGGTCGGGGTGTCGGCTGAAATCAAGGCAACCATTGTGCCCGGCGAAGATGACGGCGCTGAGCCGGAAACGGTCAAGATCGGCGCTGATAACTACGCTGATGACGATTCCGGATTTACGGTTTCAGGACGTACGCTCGACAGTAAGGGCAATCTTTCTGACGCTTCAACGGATAACATCAGCGTCAAATCAAGCGGCTATCCGACAGGGTTCGGCGTCAAGGGTGACGCATCGAACGGTGCCGATAGTGAAATCGGCTATGAAGACGGCAAGTCCGAGCAGGTCGTTGTCAGCTTCGATGCCGACGTATCCGAAGCCAATGTAACAATCGCCTGTACAGAATCCGAACGAAGATTGCCGGATTACCTTGTACCGAGACGGCGAGCCGGTCGGCGAAGTTGTCATCGAAGGCGGCACGGATGGGGTCGATAGCCTCGGGACCTTCAAAGCCGATGACGGCGGGTCGTTTGATCAGATGGTCTTCGAAGCAACCGGCGTTAACAGTGACTTCCTGGTGCATGCAATCGAGTTTGAAGTTGCGTCGCCTGCGCCCGAACCGGTCTGCGAAGTTGAAATCGACGTCACCGCGACATTCGGTGATTTTGAAGACGGCTCAGAAGCGCACTTCGTCTTTGTCGAAATCCCTGAAGGCATGACGCCAACTGACGAGAACGCGAAGACCGTTGAAGGCAACGCCGAAAACGGCCTGCCGGAAGGGCAGACCTTCGTAGTGATAGAGGTCGATGCGGCGGACATTCAGGCCGGCAATGGTGCCGTCACGGTGCCGGTTTCATTTACCGGTCCGGTACCCGCAGGTGATACCCCGATCAATGCCGAGGTTTTTGCCGGTGCGATTGAGACCAATCTCGACGGTAGTGAAATCACTTTTGACAACAATATGACCCTGCAGGGAACCTCAGTCGAAGTCGAGAAGGCTGATATGACCATTTCCGACCCGGATATTCAGGTTGATGATGTGTCGGGTCTTGAGGACACCGCAATCCCGCTTGATCTCAACATCAGCCTGACGGATACGGATGGCTCGGAAAGCATGTCGGTGACGATTTCCGGGGTGCCGGAAGGCGCGACACTATCGGCCGGCACCGATAACGGCGATGGTACATGGACGCTGGAAGATGGTGATCTGGACGGGCTGACCATCACGCCGCCGCATGATTCGGACGTTGATTTTGACCTCAAGGTCGATGTCGCTGTGACCGAAAGCGCGACCGGGGAGACCAGGACGTTCTCTGAAGACGTCAAGGTTTCGGTTGAAGCCGACGCCGATGCGCCGACATTGGATGCGTCCCTGTCAGTCAGTGATGACGGCGATACCGCAAACGGCGGCGGTCAGGGATCACATGCGAACAACGGTCATGGCAACGGTGACCAGACGGCCCCCGGCAATTCCAATGATCATAATAATGCCGAGAACGCTGGAGGTGACGGCACCGGAGTCGCCAACGATTTTGTCGATAACGGAAATCAGAACCATCAGGGCACCGGTGGTGATGACAATTTCGTCGTCGATCGTGACCTGAGGATGAATGAAAACTTCAGCATGGGGAATGGTGACGATACGGTTACCGTTAACGGTGATACCAGCCAGGGCCATAACTTCAACATGGGGTCTGGCGACGACAGCCTGACACTGAATGGGGACATCAACGGCAATACCGCCATGGACGGCGGCGACGGCAACGATGTGCTCTATCTTGAAGGGAACAGTGATCAATACACGTTCAGGAATTTCACGAACAACCAGGGCCATATCAATACCCAGATTATTGATAACAGCACAGGGCAGACGATCACCGTCAATAATGTCGAAGCCATATCGTTTGGTGATGGAGAAGTGGTCGGCAATGCTGAACTGGTTGAGCGGGATACAGGGGGTGACACGTCAAGCGAGCCTGCATCCACGACCTATGATCTCGATATTGAAAGCGCCTTGTCGGATGTCGACGGCTCGGAAAACCTGAGCATCACTTTGGGCCCGGTGCCGGACGGCGTGACGTTCTCGGCCGGAACCGATAACGGTGACGGGACATGGTCGTTGGAACCGGAAGACCTGCAGGATCTGCAGATGACCGTCGAAGCGGATGTCAGCGAAGGTTTTGATCTGCCGATCAAGGCCACATCGACAGAATCGGAAAACGGTGACAGCGAGTCCGTCAATCTGAGCCTCAAGGTCGAACTGCCGGAAGATCATGGTGTGCCGGCAGAAGTGCCGGTGGCACGCGAAGCCGCTTCTGCTCACGGGACAGGGCATGGGTCCGGTGCTGGGAAATCTGCTTCCGGACATGGCAAAGGCGGTGTTTCCAAGGTTGGGAAATCAGGCTCCGGCCACGGCAAGGGCAAGGATTCCGATAACGGCAAGGGCAAGAGCAAGAGCGGCTCCGGCCACGGAAAGTTCTCAGGCTACGGTAAAGGCAAGAGCGGTTCCGGCCACGGAAAGGGCTCAGGCCATGGTAAAGGCAAGAGCGGTTCCGGCCACGGCAAAGGTCACGGCAGTGATCAGGGCAAGGGCAAAAGTGGCTCCGGTTATGGCAAAGGTCATGGTAGCGGGCACGGCAGTGGCCATGGTCGTGGGGGCTCTGGTCACGGATCGGGGCAGGGGATTGCAGCTGCCGGGGCCTCTGGACAGGGTGGCAATGATAACGACCGCTTGATGGCGGCGCTTGAAAAATTCTCAAATGGTGATTCCTCTAACCATGAAGATGGTGGCGGTGATACATACCGGAATGTCGGTGCCGGCCGTGGCGGCGGTGATGACGGCGGCAACTGGTTCGATGAACAGGACCAGACGCCGGTTGATGATGATGTCTTCGGCAAGACCGAGATGGAACAGAAAGAAGATGACGACCAGAAGGCCGAGGAGGCTGCCCGCGAAGAAGACGAAGGCGGTATCCAGATCCCGGTCGAGGACACAGGCGGTAACGAAGCCACCTTCGAGGATCGAAGCCTGGTCTGATCTCTTACTCTTGTCCCGAAATGGGAAAAAGGCGTCCCGGTTGGGGCGCCTTTTTCCGTTAGTCTTTGCATTAACGGGCTGCGTGAAAGCCAATCATGTTCAGGATGGCAGGGTTTCACCCGGAAACAGGGACTACGTCACCTCGATGTGTATGGTTTCGACGGTTTGATTACCGTTACTGTCGGTGATGGTGACGTCGAAACTGTCGTCGGCGTTGGTTGTGTTGGTGTATTCGTAGCTGCCGTCGGTATCGAGATTGAGTGTGCCGTTGGCAGCCGAGCTGACGCTATAGCTCAGGGTGTCATTGGCATCCGCATCAGCACCGAGAATCAGGCCTTTGTAGTTGGCACCTGCTGAGATGGAGATGTTGTTCAGATCCTCATGCGTGCCGCCAACGATGGTCGCATCGTTGCCGTTGCCGGACTGATCGTTGGCGATGCTGCCGGCACCTTCTTCAAACGTCCAGTACCCGGCAAGCCCCTGTTCATCGCCGTTGAGCTGCTTGTCATAGCTGTTGGCGATCTCGGTTGCCGTGCGGGCATCGTTCCAGAGCCGCGCTTCGGCGATATCGCCCTTGAAGGGGCTGTCAGCAGCATCCTGCGACTTGCCCAGATAATTGTAGATCTTCGTCGAGCTTGCGAGGGCGTTTTGCCCGCCGGCGGTTTTAATGGACGTGCCGTTCAGATAAAGCGTTGCGTTGCCCGCGCCATCGTTGACGGCTGCGACATGGATCCACTCATTCAACGGCAGCGGGGAATCCGCCGTGACAGAGGTCGCTGCGGCACCGTTATACGTGTACAAGGCGAGTTCGCCAGATGTGCTGTTCGTCGTCAGCAAAAAGCCGTTGTTGTTGGCCCCGGTTGTTTCGCTGAAATCGAATATCCGCATCCATTGGGTGCCGGTAAAGGCATTCGCATCAAGCTTGATCCAGGCTTCCGCCGTGAAAGCACCGGAGATATCGTCGGACAGCGGGCCGACATCCACATAATCGTTGGTGCCGTCGAGGGACAGGGCATAGTTGCTGGGCAGATTGGGATTCTGGCCGACGCGGACGGAAATCGTTTCCTGTTCGGTTTCGGTGCCGGCGGCGCGGAGGGTAAAGGTATCCGTGCCTGAGTAGCCTGCATTCGGGACGTAGTTCCACACACCGGTTGCGCTGTCGATGGTGACGGTGCCATTTCCGGCAGCCGTCTGGACCGAATACGTTGCCGATGTATTGGTGCCGCTTGCGTTCAACTGGCCGGTGGCGATGGTGTCTTCGCTGATACGGATGTTGTTGGTCGTCACATCAGGGGCGACATCGACAATGAATGCGCCATCGTTGAGCGTCAGATCGTTGTTGCCGGCGAAATCCTGCACTGCGCCGGAGCCGTTGTCGCTGCCGCGCCAATAAGCGCTCAGTCCGGTTTCGGAGCCGGAGAGCTGCTCGTTCATGTATTCATTGATCTGCGCCGTGGTCAGGCCTGCCGACCAGACACTGACTTCCGCCATATCACCGTTGAAGTAGCGGCTTGTACCATGACGGCCGAGTTGCAAGGCGCTCGTCTGCGTATCGAGGGTGACGTCTTCATTGTTGAACAGGGCGCTGATCGTCGTCAGCAGCACGCCGTCCTGATAGACCCTGAGATCGCGCAGGCTGTCGCCGTCCGATGGCAGCACGACCGCGTAATGATGCCATTGTCCGTCGTCTGTGCCGGTCAGCGGCTGGAAGGTGATCGCACCGGACCCGATGTCGATAGTGACACCCTTGCCGCCTTCAAGGCTGGAGCCAGGTTCATCCCAGGAATTGAGACCGAAAATGAACTGTTGGCCTTGTGTCCCGGCACCATAGCTGACGAAGGTCTGCGGTTCCTCGCTTGATGTCCGGGCCCAGAGCATGATGGTCCGTTCGTTGGCACCCAGCGGTGCGATGGTGTCGGACGGGTCGCTTGTGGAATCGTTGGTGCCGTCGAAACGGATCGCCTTGTCGAGGTGGCTGACCGCAACGCCGCCGCCGGACCCGCTGTCGGCGGCGGTTGCGTCGCTGACGAGCGTACCATTGTTGTCGTTGCTGCGAACGCCATTCGTCATAGAGTGCGCACCATCCAGCACTGTCGTGCCGTTTTCGATGTCATCGAAGGTGTACTGCGCCACGAGGTTAGTTGTGTCGAAATCATACGACGTCGACATACCGTCACGGATATCCTCGGCGCTTCGGACAGTATCCCAAACGCGAACGTTATCCATGTCTCCGTCAAAGCCGACTGCAATGCTGTTGACGTCACCCGCCGACACCCGCATTGCACCGATTGTCAGGTTGGCATTCGATCCGCCATCGGGGTCCGACGCGCCAGCTGTGCCGTAATCATAAGTTCCAATAGAAACGCCATTCACGAATAGTTCGTAGGTCTGGTCCGAAACGTCGCGCGTGACGGCTATGTGGTTCCATTCAGACTGGGTTATGCCGTGGTTGGTGAACTGGTTGTCCGCGCGGTTGGGGCCGCCGGCCCCGTATTCATGCATCACGCGGAGATTCCCATTCCATAATTCGACATGGAACAACATGTTTTCGGTACTTGAGTCCGTGTTCGTATTTCCGGCAATTGATATCAGACCCTGCCGCGTGCTCACCGAGTCAGGTCGTATCCATGCTTCATAGGTGACGTCACCGGCAAGTTGTACTGCCGCATCGACCGATGTAACGACGCCATCGTCAGTGCCATTGAGCTTCAGCACATCGCCGGTCGGGCCGGTGGCGGCGACACCCGGATCGTTGGAGTTGCTGATGACCTGTCCGTCATTGCCGTGACCGGTGACATCGCGGACCACGCCGGTCGAGGCATCATCGAAGGTGTAATAGGCGACGAGACTGTCTTCTGAGCCGGTCAGCGTCTTGTTGTAATTGGCCTTGATCTCGTCCGACGTGCGGGCGTCGTTCCAGATGCGGACATCGGCGACAGACCCGTGCATGTTGCTTTCGTTCGGCCAGTTGGACTGGCCGATATAGTTGTTTAGGCGAACGACATCCTGTGCTTCCTGCTGGTCGGTTTCGGTTTTAACCAACTCACCGTTGATATAGAGATAGCCGTTCCCGGCACCGTCATTCACGCCCGCGACATGGACCCACTGGCCGGTCGGTGCCGTGGTGTCAGACTTGACGTCGCTGGCAGTTGAGCCGTTTCGGGTATCGAACGAGAACACATACGAGCCCGGATCGATGGCGAGCAGCAGGTTGTCTGAATCAGCCCCGTTCCCCAACTCGACAATCCGCATCCAGTTGTTGTCGGTGAAGGCGGCCGGATTGAAGTAGACCCAGGCTTCCATCGTATAAGCCCGGATATGTTTTCCGACATCGGGCCGATGTTCACGTAATCGTCGACGCCGTCGAACTGCAGCGCCGATTGCGTCGGCGACACCGTCGCTTCGGTGGCGGCGGTGATGGTCAGCGTGATCGTCTCGTCATCCGTGCCCGATGTCGCACCCGTTGCGCGGACGGTAAAGCTGTCGGCGCCGGTGTAGTTGGCATTCGGCGTATAGGTCCAGTCACCGGTATCGGCATGCAGGCTGACCGTGCCGTGATCCGGCTGATCCGAGATGGTGAAGGTGGCGGTACCGGTGACGTCGGCGGCGGTCATGGTGCCGGATGCGGTATCGGCGGTCGACGGGCTCGAGTGTGTTGCACTTGGCGTCCGGGCGCGGGTCGACGATGGTCGGGCCACCGTTGGCGGTTCCGTCATTGTTATTGGAGCTGCTGTCGGAAACCGTCGTGCCGTCGATTTCCTCGAACTTGTAATTCAGCACCAGTCCCTGCTCGTTACCGGTCAGGGCGTGGTTGTAGTTGGCGGCGATTTCATCTGCTGTGCGGGCGTCGTTCCAAACGCGCGCATCGGCGATCTGGCCGTTTGTAAACGAGTCGACAGAGAAGTTCGACTTGCCGATAAAATTGCTGTTGCGTTCGACATTCGCTGCGGCATTCTGTCCCGTCGCAGACGCGACCTGCACGCCATTGATATAGAGGTAGGCGTTACCCGCACCGTCGTTCACACCGGCGACATGAACCCATTCATTGAGGGGCACCGGTGACGGAGAGGCAACTTGCGTCGCCTGAGCCGCCGCCGCCATTGGTCCCCACGTAAGTACTGAGGACCAGCTCGCCCGTCGTTTCCTTGAAGGTAAAAAGCAGATTGTCGTCGTTCTCTCCTTACCGAGATCGAAAATGCGCGACCAGCCGACCGCGTTGCCGTTGCTGGTGTACGAATCCAGTTTGACCCAGGCTTTCCATCGTATAGGCACCGGAGATGTTCTCCGACAATGCGCCGATGGCGACATGATCGTCCGTGCCGTCGAGGTTGATGGCGCTGACCGGCAGGTTGACGACGTTGATGCCGTCGCTCGTCTGCAAGGTCATGGTGTTGTTGCCGCCGGCCTTGTCGGTAACCGTCGTGCCGTCGGGGCTTTCCATGGTGTAGTAGGCAACCAGATTGCTTTCGCTGCCGGAAAGCTGCTTGTTCATGTTGTTGGTAATTTCATCGGCGGTGCGGGCATCGGACCAGATGCGGATTTCGTCCATCATGCCCTTGTAGGTCGGGTTGGTGCTGTAGTTATCATCACCGATCAGCAAATTGACGGAATTGGCAAATTGCGATGCGGTCAAGGCGGCGGTGGACACCGGTGTCCCTGCCACGCCGTCGACATACAGCGTAACGGTATTCGCCGTGCCGTCATAAACCGCCGCGACATGGTGCCATGCATTGTCGACGACCGATGTTGTGTGGCCTGCGCTGACATAGGCATCATTGTCGCCGATGTAAAAGGCGGCTGAACTGGCGGCAGCGTCGATGTTGAGCTTCCATCCGTTGAAAATGCTGCCGCTTGGCTGGTTCATTTTATCGAGAATGCCGGCACTGACACCGCCGCCGGAGCCGTTCAGCCACAATTCCACGGTAAAGCCGTTCGACGTGGCATTCAGCGCATTGTCATGGGCGACCGTGGCGTAATCCTGACTGCTGCCGCCAAACTGCAGGACACTGCCGGCGACATTCGGATCATTATCGGCGTCGATGGTAACGGTGATCGTTTCCTGATCGGTGAAGGTGCCGTCCGTCGCCTGTAGCTGGAAGGTGTCACTGCCGGAATAATTACTGCCAGGCGTATAGGTCCATTCCCCGGTTGTCGCATTGATGCTGACCGTGCCGTGCTGGGCGGCTGCCGTGACGCTGTAGCTGGCCGTGCCGACAACGTCCGATGCCGTCATGGTGCCGGTGGCCGTGGTGTCTTCTTCTATCGAGATGCTGTTCGCCAGAAGATCGAGACCGCCGTCGGAATAGGTCGGACTTGCCGCATCGGATTCCGGTTTCAGGTCATTGTTATTCGATGTGACATCATTGACCGAGGTGCCGTCGCGATCCTCGAACGTGTAATAGGCCTGCAGACCGCTTTCATTCCCGGCCAGCTTCTGGGTGTAGTTCTCAAGGACTTCTTCGCTGCTGCGTGCCGTCGACCACAGCCGGACGTCGGAGAGCTGGCCGTTATAGGGCAGGTTATTCGCATTCACAGGGTTGTAGTCACCAAGTGCGATTTCGCCGTGCTGGATATCGAGGCTGACGCTGCCGACGGATTTCACCAACTCACCATCGACATAAAGGTTCAATACATCGGCGGTGCCGTCATAGACGACAGATGTGTGATGCCAGTTGCCGTCATTCACGGTCACGCTGGAGGCCTGCGCGATGACGGTACCCGGTTCGGCGATGGACAGCGTGCCGTTGCTCAGGAACAGCCGGAGCGCGCCATCGGGCACTTCGCGGCCAAGGTCCATCAGGATACCCGATGATGCGGATGACGTCTTGAACCAGGTTTCCAGGGTAAACGAGCCGGTGCCGACCTGCATGCCCGCCGGCGTTGCGGCCAGCACGTCATTGGTGCCGTCAAAGACGGCTGATGTGACGTTGATCTCGTTCGACGTCACGCTGACCGGTTGCACGGTGACGGTGATCTGTTCCGCATCCGTCAGGCCACCGCCCGAAGCGGTCAGATAGAACTCTGCCGTGCCGTTGTAATTGTTGACGGGGGTAAAGGTCCAGGCCCCGGTGGCACTGTCGATGTTCACAGTGCCCTTGCCGGCGATGGTCAGGCTGGTCGTGCCGCTGTGGGCATTCGTTGAATTGACGCCAAAGACGGCACCGGTCGGGACGACATCGTCGGCGGTCATGGTGCCGCTGGCCGTGTGATTTTCCTGTATGGCGACGCTAAGGGTATGAATCTGCGGTGTGGCATCGGTATAAGTCGGGTCGTCGGTGCCGGTGGTGTTGTTTGCCCCCAGCGTGCCGTCATTGTCGCCGGCGCTGTCCGTCACGGTCTGTCCGGACGTGTCCTTGAATTGATAGTTGGCGACCAGTGCGCCGCCTTCATTGCCACTGAGTGTCGTGTTGTAATTGTCGGCGATTTGTTGATCCGTGCGGGCCGTGTTCCAGACCCGAAAATCGGCCAGTTGACCGTCGATGGTGCGCGGGTCGCCCGTGCTCCAGCCGCCGATGCGCGCATCGTTCATGTGGAAGGTGCTCGATGCAAGCGAAGCGGGAAGAGCCTTTGCCGAGACGATTTCACCGTCGATCATGAGCTTGATCGTACCTTCGGTCTTGTCCTTGACGATGGCGACATGCACCCACTCGCCAATCACAGTGCGGAAGTCGAATTCGTCAAAAGCGACGTCGACACCGCCGCCGCCGGTGTGCTCGCTCCAGAACAACTGGCCATTTGATGTGTTGAACTGGGCAACCGCATCGCCGTTCGACCAGGTGCCGTCGCTGATGAACAGGACATCAAGGCCTGACGCGAGGCTGTCGAGCTTCAGCCATGTCTCAATCGTGGCGCTGTTGAAGGTCGAGCCGAGATCGCCGGCGGAAATGAAGTCATTGGCGCCATCCAACTCGATAGCGTTTGTCGGCGGAGACTTGATTTCAGCCCCGTTGGTCAAAGTGCCGTCGTTGCTGTTCGACGTGCGATCCTCGACAGTGGTCCCGTTCGACCCGTCGAAGATCCAGTTGCCGGCCAGATTGTCGGCATTTGACGCGACCTGCTGATCAATGTTGTCACGGATTTCATCCGAGGTGCGGACATCGCGCCAGATGCGGACATCGTCGATCATACCGTCAAAGAAGCGGTCACCACCTTGAACGCCGATACTGTCGGTACCGATGTGTAAGGGGCCGGCATTAACATCGCCAATACTGGTGACGGTCTGAACTTCACCTGCCTGATCGCCATTCAGATAAAACGTCATCTGGTCGGTTGCCGCGTCATAACTGACGGCGACATGTGTCCATTCATTTGTCGTTAAAAGAGCGCCAGAGTTCACATTGCCGGATTCCGGCGTCCAGAAGTCTAATTTGCCATCAATGATGGCGAGCCGGTAGTTCGGGTCATCGGCGTTATCTGCAGCCTTGTCGATGATCGTACTGATACCGGTCACGCTGCTGGTGTTTATCCACGCCTCCAGCGTGAAGCTCTGCCCTGCGGCCATATCGAGAGAAGCGTTGTCCGAGATCGCGACATAATCATTCGTACCGTCAAGCACCAGCACGGCCGTGTTCGATACCGGTGAGCGCTGCGCCGCATCTGCTGTTATCGTGACGTTGATGGTTTCTGTGTCTACCGTGCCGCTGGCGCCGGTTGCGGTCAGGGTAAAGCTGGCACTGCCGTTGTAGTTTTCATGTGGCGTATAGGTCCAGCGCCCGGTCGAGGCATTGATGGTGACCGTGCCGTGTGCATTTGTGGCATCGGCGGAGAAGGTTGCCGAGCCGTCGGCCCCGGCATTGTTCCATGCTGGCCCTGCTGGCCACGGCTTTCGTCAATCAGTAAGCGTGTTGCCGTACGTATTGGGCGAGGTGTCTATGTGGTTGTAATCACCCGTCGCCGTGCCGTCATGGGTGCCGGAATTGGCCGTATTGGTAACGGTTGCCCCGGACGTTTCATCGAACGTGTAGTTGGCAAGAAGCTTGCCGTCCTGATTGCCGGTCAGAACTGTATTGAAGTTCTCCTGAATTTCTTCGCCGGTACGGACGCCATCCCAGATACGGACATTGTCCAGCTTGCCGTCATAGTAATGATCCGTGGACTGCGCCGGATCCGTGGTCGCGATGAACAGTTCGCCTGTGCCGACGAAATCACCGTCAAAGACTTCGGTGGCGACAAGCACGCCGTTCAGATAAAGGCGCGCAACGTTGCTTTCGGCGTCATAAGTACCGGCCCAGTGATTCCAGATATCGGTACCGTTCCCGTTCGGTCCGGACGTGTCCGTATAATCGATCTCGTAATTGCCGGTTGCTTGGTTGAAGCTGTAGCGGAATGTATTGCCGTCCAGGTATCCGGCATGGAAGAACTGCTGGTTACCACCGGCGCCGTCGTTGCTGGTCAGTGCAAGATCGATGTTTGCCGTTGAGTCTCGGTACGCTTCGAATTCCCAACTGAATGATTTGTTGGCCAGGCTGATCCCGGATGTCGAGACATAATCACCAGAACCATCGAATTCCATCGCCGGTCCGGTAGTGTTGATAACACGGGCATTGCCGGTAAGCGTGGCGTCATTGTTGTTGGTCGTGCCGTCCTGAACCGTATTGCCGGATACGTCATCGAAGTTCCAGTACCCGGCGAGGCCGTTTTCGCTGCCGCTCAGTTTCTGGTCGTAGTTTTCCCGAATTTCATCGGCAGTGCGCAGATCATTCCAGACGCGGACGTCGTCGATCTGCCCCTCGAATTCCTCGTCGACAGCAGGACGCCCGCCGATGGCGAAGGCGCCGGTGCCGGCGGTTAGCGACGTCGGGATAAAGCCATTCGTCGAGGTCGCTGCCAGTTCACCGTTGGCATAGAGTTTGACCGTGCGTTCGCTGCCATCGAACGCCATCGCCAGATGCGTCCAGGTGTCGAGCGGGGCATCGTACCCTGTGTCGGTCCAGTTCCAGGTGCCACCCGGCCCATTCAGAGCAAAGCTGATGCTGCCGTCGGGAGAGCGGGCGAGCAGGTAGGCGTTCTCTTTCCCAGCGATAACACCGCCGACCGAGCCGTGCGAGCCCGGACCCTGCGGATTGATCCACGCTTCGATCGTCAGGTCTCCGGTGATGTCGAGAGCGTTCACATCGCCGACATTGGCCCATGAATTTGCGCCGTCGACCTGCAGCACGCCCTCGTTCAGATCGACGTTGTTGTCGGACTTGATGGTGACGGTGATCGTCTCGTCATCAGTGAAGTTAACGCTGTTGTGTGTCGAGGCTGCCCGCAGTGTGAAACTGTCTGTGCCGAAATAACCGTTGGCCGGATCGTACGTCCAGGCGCCGGTCGATGCATTGACGCTGACACTACCGCCATTCGCTGTCGTAAAGGTCGTCGTGCCGCCGACGATGGAGTAGGCGGGTGTGCCCGGAACATCGATGCCGGTCATTGAACCGGCGGCGACTTCGCTCGACTGTATCTCGATAGCATTACCGAGGACCGTAGGCTCAGACCCGCTGGCCGGATCGACAATATCTGCACCGTTCGTCAGCGTGCCGTTGTTGTTGCCGGCAATGTCCTGAACCACGTTCCCGTCTGTGTCATCATCGAAGCGGTAATAGGCCTGCAGGTTGGCTTCCGAGCCTGTAAGTTGATGGTCGTAGTTGGCGCGGACTTCCTCTGCCGTGCGAATGTCATTCCATATCCTGACTTCCTCGATCTGACCTTGGACGTAATCGGAATGAACGGGACGTGCGCCGATGGTCAGCGGATTGCTTGTTGTGTAAACGGTTGTTGGAATGTTGGCATGGGTCATTTCACTGACCAGGTCACCATTAACGAAAAGCTGAATTCGTCCTGCGCTCTCGTCATATGTCAGCGAAAGATGCGTCCAGGTATTGAGCGCCAGATCATATCCCGTATCGACCCAACTGAACGCATCAGAGGCGCTGGCGATGGCGACGTTGATACTGCCGTCTGCGAATCGGCCGAGGGCGAACTGGCCTTCCTTGGCGATGATCGGGCCGCCGGATGCATTGCCCAGATTGCCGGTGCCGGAAATGTTGACCCAGGTTTCGACCGTGAAATCACCGTCCAGCGCATTCTCTGCCGCGTGCGCAACCGTGACGTATTCGTCTGTGCCGTCGAGCGAAAGCGCACCATCGGAAATCTGTACCGCTTTGCCATCATCGACGCTGTTGATCGTGACTGTTACGGTCTGGTCGTCGTTAAAGACGGTACCGTCCGCGTCCGTCCCGGATACGCGCAGGGTGAAGGTGTCTGAACCGTAGTAATTCGCGACCGGCTTGTAGGTCCATGTGCCGTCCGTATTCATCGTCACGGTGCCGTGCTGGCCATTGGTGGCGACGGAATAGGTTGCCGTGCCGGGCACGTCATTCGCAAGCATGTGACCGGTGGCGATCTCGTCTTCCTGAATGATCAGCGTCGTCGCCGTGGTGTCGTTGTCGAGATCGATTGCGGCCGCGCCGGAAACCGTCGCATCCGGGGCTTGCGTCCCACGTTGGCATCATTGGCGGCCGTGGTACCGGTGCCTTCGCTGAAGTCGTACGACCCGATCAGGCCCGTAGCTGCAGGATCAATCTCGTTCGTAAACTGATCTGCGACCTGTTCGTCGGTCAACTGCGTATTGTATAGGCGCACGCCGCCGATCTCGCCCTTGAATTCTTCCCAGAAGGCATCAATCGACTTGCCGAGTGTCAGATCGGTACCGTTGAAGCTCCAGGCACCGCTTGCCATTTCAATGCCGATCAGCACGCCGTCGACATAGACTTTTTGCAGTCCGCCCGCCGCCTGGTCATAGGACACCGTAATCTGGTGCCATGCGCCGTCGGCGATATTTGTCGTGCCGCCGATACCGGCGACTTCCTGTGCGTCATCGCGGAATACGGCCTCGACATGACCGGACGCATTCAGGGTCAGGGTGATGCCGTTATTGGAATTGGCGCTGTCGGCGCGTCCCATCAGCAGCGCATTGCCCCGGGTCGAGCCGACGCCGCTGGCGTTGTCGACCCCCCAGTCCAGATCGGTCTTCATCCACACCGACCACGTGCCCTTGGCACCGTCGAGGCTGGCATCATTGGCGATGGTGACGGCATCGTCCGTGCCGTCGAACGACACCCCGCCCTTGATGTCGTCGACGACCCTCGCATCGCCGCTCAGCGTCAGATCGCGGTTGTTGCCGGACTGATCCTGCACGGCTGTGCCGGATACCTGATCGTCGAATTTGTAATAAGCTTCGAGGTTGGCCGCGCCGCTGGCGACGGGCTGATCGATGCCGTCCTGATCCTGATCCTGCGTGCGGATTTCGGACCAGACCTTGACCTCGTCAAACAGGGCAGTGGAATTGTTGCGGCCCCGTCCGTACCGCGATCCGATAATGATCTTTTCATCGCCGCTTGGCAGCGCAATGCCGGATACCGCCTTGGTGCCGACAAGATCGCCATCAAGATAAATATTTGCCGTGGTACCGTCATAGGTGGTGGCAATGTCGTACCACTGGTCAGTCTCAAGGATAATGCCGGTATCGACCTGATCGACGTGCCGGAGCCGTTGCTGAGGAAGAAATAGAGCTCGCCCGTGGCCTTGAGGGCTGCAAGGAAACGCCCGGTGCCGTCGCTGTCGGCGACGGTGACCATGGCCTGGATCGCACCGGTCATTTCCGACAGGTTGACCTTGAACTCCATGGTGGCCGTATTGCTGATCGTACTGGTGCCGATGGAGCCGCTTGCATGCGTGCCTGCCTCGCCCGTCGTGAGCAGTACGCCGTCGTTGATGACAATCGAATTCTCGGCGTCGTTGTTGACGGTGACCGAGATGGTTTCGCTGTCTGATGTTGAATTGTCACCGGAAGCGGTCAGGTTGAAGCTGTCGGTGCCGTACCAGTTGTTGGCCGGTTTGTAGGTCCATGCGCCCGGACGACGTGTCGATGGTGACCGTGCCGCCGTTGGCGGTCTCCACCGTGACCCGGCCATCGGCATCTGCGGCACTGGTGGTCTTTCCGGTTACTGCGACCGAGTAGCTCGGCGTGCCTGCAACATCATTGGCGGACATCTGCCCTGAAAGGGTGGCGTTTTCCTGAATTTCGCCCGCAGTCCCCTGAACGGTGGGGACGGCATCGACAACGTTGACCGTGCCGGTGACAGTAGCGTTATTGTTCCCGGCGCTGTCGATAAATGTGCTGCCGTCTTTTTCGTCATAAAGATACTGGGTTGCGAGGCCGGTTTCATCGCCTGTGAGGACATTGTTCATGTTGCCGGCGATTTCGTCGGCAGTTCGAGCCGTGGTCCAGAAGCGGGTGTTGGCGATCAGGCCACCATAATTGTTGCCGGAATGGTTATTGGAATCGCCGACGACGAGATTGCCAGATGCGTCGCAGATCTCCGGTTATCTGCGCATCGCTCGACCGCTTCGGCGACACCGTCGACATAGACGGTCGCCAGTCCGGTCGTGCTGTCATAGACGACGGCAACATGGTGCCAGAGCCCGTCGGCGACATTCGATGTGCCGAAGACTTCGCCTGTGCCCGCGGCTTCGCCGGTGTTGTTGAACTGAATGATGCCGTTATTGATGCGCATCGTCGCACCGCCGCCGCCATCGCCGCCGGTGCCCATGATCGTGTTGAGTGTGGTTTCCGTGGTCTGAATCCACGTTTCATAGGTGAACGACCCGGTGCCGGAAATGATGCCGCCGGTCGGGTTCTCGACCTCGATGTAGTTGCTGCCGCCGCTGAAGTCGGCGGCGTGGGCCGGTATGTTATTAATCACGGCGTCTCCGGTCAGCGTGCCGTTAAGCGCACTGCCGGTCGCCGTCGCCTTATTGGCGACAGTCGTGCCGTCCGGGTCGTCGTCGAAGCGGTAATAGGCCTGCAGATTATTCTCGTTGCCGGCGAGCTGTTTCTGGTAGTTGGCCGATATCTCATCGGCGGTGCGGGCATCCGACCAGATACGCACTTCATCCATCTGACCGTCGACGTAACGGCCCTGGCTGTCACGACCGATGAATAGGGGATCGGTGTTGGTATCACCTACACTGGCGACACTCACCGAAGAACCGACCTGTGTCCCGTCCTTGTAGAACGTCATCGTGTCCGCATTCGCGTCATAAGAAACTGCTATGTGAGTCCACGTGTCGGCGCTGACCGAGAAGTTGACGTCCACGTCACCGGTTTCCGGCGACCAGAACTTCACCTCGCCATTCCACAAATAACCGGTAGTTGGCATCATCGCCGGCAGTCGACTTGTCGAGAAGCGTCTGCAGGGTGGTGACGTCATGCAGATTGGCCCATGTTTCGAGCGTGAAGCTTTGTCCGGCACCAAAGCTGAGCGCATTGTTGTGCGCGACGCTGATGTAATCACCCGTACCGTCGAGTTGCAGAATGCCGTCCGGCATGCCGACAGAATTTTCATCCCCGGCACCGGCGACGTTGACGGTGACGGTTTCGCTGTCCGTTCCAGACGTCGCGCCTTTGGCGGTCAGTGTGAAGCTGTCGGTGCCGGCATAGTTCGTGGCCGGTGTGTAGGTCCAGTTGCCTGTTGTGGAATCAATCGTCACGGTGCCGTTCTTGGCGGTCGTGAAGGACAATGTGCCGGTTGCGCCGTCATCAATCGCGTAACTGACCGTACCGACGACGGTATTGTCCGTAACCATTGCGCCGGTGGCGGCGACGTTCTCGGCGGTGTCGACGATATTGCCATAGATCGGCGGTGCAGCGCTTTCCGCCGGATCGACAACGGTTGGTTCGGCACTGTCCCCTTGCGGTATCACTTGCCCCAAGAATACCGTCATTGTTATTCGACGTTTCGTCCTGCACCGTGCCGTTCTGGACATCATCAAAACGGTAGTAGGCGGCAAGGTTTGTTTCCGAACCCGAAAGCTGCTGGTCGTGGTTCTGCTGAATGTCCTCGGCGGAACGCGCTTCGGACCAGATCCGCAATTCGTCGATTTGCCCCTGGTAGGTCAGGCTATTGTTGGTAGAGCCGATGTACGCATTGCCCGACGCAATGTTGATGGTAGAGGTCATCACCTGCGTGGCTTCGAGGAAACCGTCAACGTAAAGCGAGAGGGTCTTTGAACTGGCATCGAAGGTTGCGGCGACATGGTGCCAGTCGCCGTCGGTGAGCACGCTCGTGGCCTCAGGCCCGCCCTCGCCATGGACGTCGAATTCCAGTCGGCCGTTCTCGTCGATGAACATGTAAACGGCTGCGCCCACAGAAGCCGTTCCGACGGAAAATATCTCGCCGCGGCTGCCCTTGGCCCCCGGATTGATCCATGCCTCGTAAGTAAAATCACCGGTGCCCGTGAGATACTGCCGGAAGTACCGAGGTGGACGTAATCGTTGGTGCCATCGAAATTGAGGTGTTTGCCCGCAACCTGAACATCGAGATCGGCTTCGATGGCGAAGCTGACCTGATGCACGTTGATCACGCCGTTGGCATCGGTCACCTGAATGGTCATCGTGTCCTGGCCGTGATAGCCGCTGGTTGGTGTGTAGGTATAGGCCCCCGTCGCGGTATCGGTGATCGTCAGGGTGCCGTGTTCGGGCTGGCCGATGGCGGCGAAGGTCAGGGTGCCGCTCAAGCCGGTCGAGGGCAGGGTGCCGGTGAATGAGCCGTCCTGATCGAGAACGATGTCATGATCGATCCCGACATTGTCAAAGCGCACGACCTGTTCGCCGCCGGATTCCGTATCCTCGCGGCTGGTCAGAACAACGTAGTTGTTCCCTGTAAAATCGGTTGTGTCGGTGGCGGTAACCGTGACCGTGTTCGACGGATTGCCGACCTCGGAGATCGTCAGGCGGATGTTTGTCCCGTCATCATAGACATCGAAACTGTACGCGGTGTCCTTGCGGAAATCGATGGAGCCGTTGCCTGAATTCGCAAGGTTCGCCGAGAGCACACCGCCGACGAAGCGATCAATCAGGATACGGTCATCGCCTTCGATGGCCGAGAAGTTAAGGCCATTGGCCGGCAAGCCGCTGGAATCGGTCGAGGACGGATCGGCCCGGGTCATCACGTGCATGTAGCCGTCGGTGCCGCTGTCGAACTGGAAGGTGCCGGTGACGTGGACCGGCTGGTTGCTGCTGGGTTTGAATTGATCTGCGGAGCGCACAATCTCACGGTTCTGAACGACCAGTTCTCCTGTCGTCGTGTCGACATAGGCGATGTCGTTCTGGGATCCGCTATGGGTCCCCTCAATGACGGTCCATTCAGTCGTGTTCGGTCCCGGATAGAGGCTTGTCGTCGTTGTTGTGGTGACGCCGGAAAGGGTGCCGCTGTTTGAATTCGACGACGAATCAGTAATGCTTGAGCCGGAGATGTTGGCGGCTTTCCAATAGCCGACCAGATTGGTGACGCCTGACGGGCTTGATAAATCCGGCAGATAACTGTCGGCGATTTCGCTGGCTGACCGTTCCGCATTCCAGAGCCGGATTTCGCTGATCAGTCCGGAGAAATAATTGCTGTTGGCATCCGACGAACCGATGTTGGCGCCGCCCGTCAGGATGTTCTTGTCTATACCCGTGATGGTCTGCACCAGCGCGCCATCGACATAAAGTTTAAGCGTATTGTTGCCGTCGTGGGTTGCGGCGACGTGATGCCATGCGCCTGCGACCGTGGTGCCTGAATCGGAGACCGTCGGATTGGCCGCATTGCCGACGGCACTGCCATAGGTCTCTTCGGTAACGAAGACCAGTTTGCCGTTTTGAACGGCGATGGCGTTGCGTGTGCCGAGATCGGTCGCCGTGATGACCAGGTTATCGATGGCATGCAGATCGTTTTCTGAGCCGGTCGACGCTGCGAGCGTAAACACATCGCTGTCTTGCGGCGCGTAGTTTCCACCGAGATTATAATTGCTGATTTCCGTCACGCCGTCATAGGTGACGGTCAAGCCATTATCGTTGTGGGTGATGGTAACGGAGACGAACTCGGCCTCGATCTTTGAATCTGTAATTGCGACACGCGTTACGCCATTGCTGGTCAGCGTCTGCGCACCATCGAAACTGGATTCGTCTGCTGTCAGCGAATTGTCGAACGTGTAATTGGCGATCAGGTTTGAGCCGCTGGAGGTTATTTCCTTGTCGTAATTGGCAGAGATTTCACCACTGGTCCGAACGTCGTCCCAGATGCGGACATCATCGATCAGCCCCGAAAATTCATTGATGATGGCACCGCCGGTTTCCAATTCAGCGCCGATGCTCAACTCGGCGCTGGAACCATTACCATCGGGATCGTATTCGTAAGTGCCGCTGTCGACGAATTGGCCATTCAGGTACAAACGATAGGTGCCGCCGTCGCCCGAGATGTCCCTTGAAACGGCAATGTGAGTCCATTGGTCCACGGGAATGGCGGTATGGTCGAACGTTACGGTCTGGTTTGCGCCGGGATTACCTGAATCCCTGTCCGAATCCTCATGCAGCATCGTGATTTTACCGGCGCTCGTCATCTGCAGGATATATAGATAATTGTTGTCCGGCGCGTCAGCATCCCGGACGGTCCGCCGATTGCCACGATGCTTGAATTGGTCAGTGCTGACGGTTTGATCCAGGCTTCAACGGTAACATCGCCGGTCTGGTGAAGGGCTGTATCAAGTCCCCGGGTCAGGACATCGTTGACGCCGTCGAACGAGGCGGCGTGGGTCGACTGGCTGGTCCGGGTGCCGCCGGTGACGACGGCTGAATGAACGACGGTGCCGTTCACGATCACGTCGATGCCGTTGACGGTTTCGCCGCCATTCACAAAAGTGTCGAAGGCAATGGTCAGGCCGTCCGAAATGCCTTCCTGTACGGCACCGCCGAACGAGCCGTTCCCGTAACTGAATGAGAACCCGTCGGCGGGATTCGGCGATGTGGACTCGCCCATTTTCAGATCGAAGCTGGCGGTGAAGTTACGTGCGCCTTCGGCATTGCCGGTCGGATTGACCGTAGCCGTGCCGGTCTGGTTGTTGGAAGCGGATGTCAGTCGCAATGAACCGCCGGTGACCACCGCATTCCCCGAGAGTGACAGGCCGCTGCTCGATGAAAGCGTGGAGTTGATGAGGCTTTGCGTGCCGGACGTGCTGCCGACGGAGAAGATGGTCTGGATCGCCGATGAATTGAGCGACGTGTTGATCCAGCCTTCCATGGTGAAGGCGTTGCTGGCGCTCTGGAATACCGAGTTGGAAGCCAGCGTGACCTTGTCATTCGTGCCGTCAAAGGACATCACCGGCCGGGTCGTGCTGGAACTGGCGAAATTATCAAAAAGCACATCACCGAAATCAACGACGCGTGTCGCGCCGACCGTGTTGGCGTTCTGGCCGTCCGACGCGGTGAAAGTGATGGTCTTTTGTGAGGCGCTGCCGAAGTCCTGATCGGCGGAGCGGATCGTGACGGCGCGGGCCAGAGCCTGCACGGCATCGTTCGTTGCATTGGAATTCAGATTGACCTTGAGGGCCTGATTGGCACCACCGTCCAGCGTTCCGTCTATGGTTCCGATGATGACGTTGGCATAACGGACGTTGGTGCCGTCGACACTGATCTGACCGGCGCCGGTGCCGGCATTGTTGATGGCCAGTACATCCCCTGCGGTTTTGTTCGTGGTGATACTGATCTGCAGATAGCCGGTGCCGGTATCTGCAAAGACGCCGGTTGCCGTGTTGTTGACAGCGTCGGGATCGATCAGGGCCAGGCCCGGGTCAATGAGGATCGCCCGGGCCATGGGCGTGGCATAGCTCCGGCCCGTATTCGCTGTGATGCGTGGCGCATCGTCAACGGCGTTGACGGTGACGGTTGCCGTTTTGCTGCGCACTCGTGGCTGTGAACTGCTTGCCGTCGCTGACCAGAAACTTGAATGACACGACACCGTTTTTGTCGACGTTGGTGTCCGCTGCAGGAACGAACTTGAGGTTGCCGGCATCAATCTGCGCCTTGGTGATTTCCGCATCGACGGCAATGTCGACGCCGTTCAACTGCAGCTTGCCGTGTGCTCGCTGATGGCAGTTGCGTGATCTTGACGGCCTGCAGGGTATCGCCGCCATCGCTGTCGGTGAAGGCGAAATTGGCGGCGTTCAGGGTCAGCGGACTGTCTTCGTTGACGCTCAACGCGACGTCGGCGGTTTCCGGACGGGCGTTGTTATACGCTTCAACGTTGGTTGTGAAAGTTCCTCGGCACCGTTGGCATCACGCAGCGTGATGGTGATTGCCCGGTTCTGCTCGAGCGACGGTGCCGGCGGAATTCTCGAACTGCAGGGATTTCAGCACCGTGCGCGGACACGCGCTGTCGTTGCGTTGCCGTTGAAGGTGATCAGCAGCGACTTGCCCGTTGTATCGGCGTTGACGGTGGTGTCGGTTGCGCCGTCAGCGGTGCCGTCGATGGTGCCGACGGCAACCCCGTCGACGGTGATGGTGCTGCCGGAAAGGGCAACAGCCAATCCGCCGACCGTCTGTGCATTGACCGAAAGCGTATCACCTGCGAGCCGCCGACGACACCGGTCGCATCTGACGAAAGATCGACGCGCAGCGTGCCGCCGTTGCGCGCGGTGGGCTGGACGACTGTACAGCCGGTCGACGCAGGAGTTGTCGAACTCGAGGCGACAGCGCCTACTGCAGCCGAGAGCGCGGCATATCGCTGACGGTCGCACAGGCTGTCATCGCCGTCCGCCGTTGAGGCGGCCTGACGGTGATGCGGCGGCGCAGCGTTGACGGCTGCCGCTACCCGGTGTGCCGCTGATTGTCTTTGTTGCAGCGTCATACGTCGCCCAGCCCGGCAGACCGCCCAGCGTCAGCGTAATCGCATCCCCCTCAGGGTCTTTGAACAGACTGGCCAGAGACAGATTGACCGCGCTGCCCTCGTTATGCGTCAGGTTGGCGACAGCGCGTACCTCGGTAACCGGTGAGGCGGCGGTGCGGCGGTGGTGGCGGCGGCGGCGGTGGCGGGTGGCGGCGTGCCGGCTGCGCATGGGCTGGTGGTGGGGCGTGCAAGACCACAGGGCGGCGGCGGCGTCAAGGAGTGAACGCGGGCGGCGGCAGCTGCAAGGGGCGGCGTGGCGGCGTGCGGCAGGCGCGCGTCGGAGCGCTGGTGCACGACAGGCGCCGCGGCGGCGGCTGAACGCCGTTGTGCCTGTCGGCGTGGAGGCGGTGTGCAGCTGCCGGTGCCGTCGTGCGGGCTAGCGACGGAGTCGGTGCAGTTGTCCCAGCGCTGGTCGGCGGCGCAGGCCTCGAGCGGCGGCGGCGACGTGCTGCGCGCCGACGTGCTCGTCGGGGTGCAGGTGCAGTCGCCGTCGGGTGGCTGCGTGGGCGGCAGCCGCATCTCGCCGGCGTCGTGCGTGTGGCGCAGGAGTACCGCCAGGCAGCGGCGGCGGCGCGGCAATGGTGTCAGCCGGCGGCGGTGGGGTGTGTTTTGCGGCAGGCTTGCTGGGGCTGCAGCGTCGATGTTTGCGTTGTCGAGGTGGTTCCCCCAGTCGTGGTGCCTGCATCAGGCGTCGCATCGTTGGCGGCAATATTCGAGACGGTTTCCGCAGCTGCTGCGGCGGCTGCCGGTGGCGCACCGTCGGCAACGGCGTTCGAGAGTTGCTGGCTGAAGGCCTGATTGGCGGCGGCGGCCTGATCGGGCGACATGCCTGACGTATCGGGGCCAAGATTGCTGGCATTGCCAGACGCCAGTTGCGCCAGCACCGAGCCTTGTTCACCGGCGTTGGCTTCGGCGGTTGCTGTGGCAGCCGCACTCGACGTTTCTGAGGCTGCGGCCAGTGCCGCGGTCGGCGACGTGCCGTCGGCCAGTGCGTTCGACAGGGAATCCTGAAACGCCTGATTGGCGGCGGCGGCCTGTTCCGGGGTCATGCCGGATGTGTCGGGACCAAGATTACCCGTATTGCCGGACGCCATCTGCGCCAGCACGGAGCCCTGTTCGCCGGTGGTGGCTTCCGCAGACGACCATGCAGCGGCCTTGCCTGCGTTGCCGGCGTCTTGCACACGCCTGCGCCATCGACTGACCAGTGCTCAGCGCCTGGTTCAATGCGGCCTGAAAGGCATCGTTGGCAGCTTGTGCTTCGGCCGGGGACATGCCGGAGGTATCGGGACCAAGCGCGCCGGAATCGTTGTTGCCCGTTGCCAGAGCCGACAATAAGGGATCGGCCCGGGAAGCATCGGCCTGCTGTTCGGCAGTAACCAGTGCACTGGTTTCAGCGGCCCTGCCCTGCCTGCTGCAAGGCATCGCCGACGGTGCCACCTTCGCCGAGTGCAGCGACCAGAGCGTCCTGGAAAGCTGTGGCGGCGGCACCGTCACCATCGCCTTGCAGGGCACCGACCGTCTGTTCGATGTTTTCGCCGGAGGATAACGCCGCTATCAGCGAATCCGCAGGGGTTGCGGCGGCCAGTTCGGCATCGATCTGGGCCTGTGCGGCCTGCGCCGCTTCGGCCTGGGCCAGGGCTTCGCCGATATCGGCACCACCGTCAAGTGCAGCTTGCAGCGCCTGTTCGAAAGCTTGCGTATCCTCGCCAACGGCCTGGTCGATGTTTTCACCGGTCGCCAGGGCATTGGCGACGGCAGCCTGCTGTTCGCCGGTCTGCTGTTCCTGAGCAACCTGCAATTTGCTGAGGAAGGCGCGGTCGGCTTCCAGCACGGCCTGCTCGGCGGGGAGGCCCTGTGACATGATGTCGACGACGGTGGCGCGGAAAGCCTCGATGGCGGCGCTGATGGATTCCGGCGAGGCGTTGAGATCAGCGGCACGCGCCAGACTGGATTTCAGCATCTCGTTCATCGCCGTGTCGAGATCCTGGCCTTGCGAGATGGCCAGCAGCAATGCGGCCAGCGCTTCGGGGTCCAGTTCCAGGGGCGGTGCAGGGATACCTGCGGCTAGGCCGGGAACGCCATCTGTTACAGGAGCAGCCTGTGTACCTTCGGCCTGTGCGACGACGATATTGCCGTCATCTGCCGGACGCGCATCATCAGTACCGGAAACAATCCGGTCCCCAGCGTTTCCGGGTGTATCGCCCGGAATATCTGATGTGTTGTCCAAAGCCATTTAACGTTGTTGCCCCGTGAAACTACTCGCCCTACGTACAATTTTACTAAATTATCATATTTACGACAGTGATATGCGTCACTCATCAGCCCTTTGTCGAGCCACTTAAGTCATTGATAAACATATATATTTATTTATCCGACTCGGATGTGCACAGCACTATATCAATGGTCGCCATGAACCCACTTTTTCATCCCGTCTGGTTCACAACAATCGAGACATCATTTCAGAGCCCAGAATAGTCAGTTTATCTGACACGTATGTTACGGCTTTTAAATCCGTTAATCAGTCGTTTTATGGTTTTGAATTGTTACAAAACGTTTCCGCATAGCTGGGCAATCATCTGGCTTGCAGGGGGAGCAACAGCATCGGATTAACCGAAATATGGTTATTCAAATATAAATAACTTAATATGAGTTATTGTGGTGCCGGCGGCAGGAATTGAACCCGCAACCTACCGCTTACAAAGCGGTTGCTCTACCAATTGAGCTACGCCGGCATCATCAGGCCCGCAACATAGTCGCGACGCGCACCCGGGACAATAGCGTTTTAGGGTGCCGTTTCCATTACATATCGTTGCGCTTTAAGACAGACAAGATTAAGTTTTCTTCAAGTTATTCGGGCCTTGCCCGCATTGGCTTGCCGACAGCGCTTTTGGAAACGCCTGGCACGTCAAAACCGGATTTTTAACCGGAGAAGCACCAAACTTTCTGTTCCGAGTTGCATTCACGCCTGTGATTGCCTACGAAGACGGAAAGAATATGGTGCGCAATCCGGGTTGCGCCTGCCTGCCAAGAGGGAAGACCAGTTATGGACGGCATTCGCGAGAAAGTTGGAAATCTCGTTGATCACGTTGTGATGCAGCGATTCATCGTGTTCGTGCTTTTCCTGAATGCCCTGACTCTCGGTCTCGAGACATCCGATGAAATCATGACCACATATGGATCATGGATCGGTGAGATTAACGACATCATCCCTTACATATTCGTGCTTGAGGTTTCGGCGCGTCTCTTTGCCCGCGGGCGCGGTTTTTTCAAGGAAGCCTGGAATATCTTCGATGTGGTGATCATTTCGGTGTCCTTCCTGCCCTCGGGAAGCGCGTTTTCGGCGCTGAGGGCCCTTCGGATCCTGCGAGTGCTGCATGTGATTTCACTGGTGCCGAGAATGCGCCACGTGGTGCTGGCGATGATCGGATCACTGCCGCAAATCGGCTCGATCGTCGCACTACTGATCATCATCTCCTACATTTCGGCGGTCATCGTTACGCATCTTTACGGTGTGGATTATCCGGAACTGTTCGGTTCCATCGGGCGCTCGATGCTGACCCTGTTCCAGTTGATGACGCTTGAGGGATGGGCGGCCGAGGTGGTGCGCCCGGTGATGGAAACGCACCCGTATTCCGTGTTCCTGTTCATTCCCTACATGCTGATGACGGCATTTGCGATCCTCAACCTGTTTACGGCAGTGCTGGTCGACAGCATGCAGCTTATTCAGCAGAACTATTCCTACGAGCGCAGCGAAAACGAGACCCGTTCGATCATCAAGACCGAGCTGGCCGATGTAAAAGCCGACCTGACAATCCTGACCCAGGAAATCAAGCAACTCCGCGACGAGTTGAACAACAGGAAATAGTACGGAAGATAGTGCCCCGTTTGACTTTGCAGGGCGGTCGATCTGTGCCAGCATGGTTTGCCCGCAGGGTTGTGCGACAATAACGGCAGGGTAAGGCTGGATGTTTCTGAATCTGTTGACCGAAAGGCAAAAGCAGTCGTTTCTCGCACTGGCGACGAAAGTCGTCATGGCGGATGGCGGCGTCAACGTCAAAGAACATGTCACGCTGAATGTGCGGGTCGCCGAAATGGGCGGCGACATCAAGGCCCCCCCCGATGAAATTTATGGGGATCCCAATTTTGACGTCTTCGATACCCCGCAGTCACAGACCATCGTGCTGCTGGAGCTGATGGTCATCGCCTATTCCGACGGCGAATACCACGCGGATGAGCGGCCGATCATCAGCCAGTTGTCGGCGCATTTCGGTTTCGCCGCATCCGATATGGAGCGGTTCGAGAGTTGGGCCAAACGGCAATCCCCGTTAAGCGTCGAGGGCTGGAAGTTCATCGAAGCAAAAGGGCCGCTCGGCTATTGAAGGCCTGGCTCAGCGGCTGCGGGTCACGACATAAAGCGCAATCGCGGCGGCATTCGACAAATTAAGGCTTTCGGCCGCCTGATCCATCGGGATTCGCACCAGCTGATCACAGGTTTCCCGCGTCAATCGCCTGAGTCCCGTGCCTTCCGCACCCAGCACCACAACCCGTTTTCCCGTCGGATCGACCGCCCCGATATCGAATTCGGCTGAGCCGTCGAGACCGAGACACCAGTATCCGGCATCCTTCAGCGCCCACATGGCGCGTGCCAGATTGGTAACCCGTACCATCGAGACGTACTCCAGTGCCCCGGACGCAGCCTTGGCCATGGCGCCCGTTTCAGGCGGCGCATTGCGGTCCTGCAGGATAACGGCGCTGACACCGAAAGCCCTGGCTGAGCGAAGCACAGCGCCGATATTGCGGGGATCTGTGGCCTGATCAAGCACGACAAGGGTGTCGGTGGCCTGTTCGGCATCGGCAATGACGTCTTCGATATAGAGATCGGCCAGCGGACTGACGAGCAGCGCCAGCCCCTGATGCACGCTGTCGGGGCCACATACGGCATCAATTTCGGAGCGATCAACGATCTCGGTATCCATAATACCGCTTAAGTCGTTACCGGACGTGTCTTTGAGGGCATCTGCCGCCTGTTTTGTCGCAATCAGCCGGTGTCTTTTGCGGGCCGGGTTCAGCAACGCCGCTGTGACGGCGTGAAAACCGTAAAGCCAAAGTCCTTTGCCCGCACCTGCGGTGTGCGCGGCAGGCGCAGTGGTTCTGGCAGACGTGCCGGTCGGACGGGGCGCGTTGATGCGGCTTCTGGCTGTTCTTGCAGGTCTCTTGCGCTTGCTCATGGGGGCATTTATGATCTTTTCCGGTGATGGTCCGCAAGCCTAATTGATGATCACCTTTAGCACCACCTTTGCGACGTTTAGGCGTTGACAATAGTGCGGAAATCTTCATATTCCGACCGCCCGAACCACCGCCCTGCGGTGGTTCGATCTGTATTCGGGGAGGAGTGCCCGAGTGGCTAAAGGGGACGGACTGTAAATCCGTTGGCTAAGCCTACGTTGGTTCGAATCCAACCTCCTCCACCATTCCCGGATTTGCCGGAAATGGGTACGAATATGCGAGGTGGTGTTGGCGGGTGTAGCTCAATGGTAGAGCAGAAGCCTTCCAAGCTTACGACGAGGGTTCGATTCCCTTCACCCGCTCCAACGCCGGCGCAATACGGCAGCAGGGCATTTGTTTAGGTTTTTTAGCTTTGCACCGGGATGGGGCAAGGGCGACAAGGAAAAGAGAGAACGAAGATGGCCAAGGAAAAATTTGAGCGTACGAAGCCGCATTGCAACGTTGGCACGATTGGCCACGTTGACCATGGCAAGACGACGTTGACGGCAGCGATCACGAAGGTTTTGGCGGAGACGGGCGGAGCCACGTTTTCTGCGTATGACATGATCGACAAGGCGCCAGAAGAGCGGGCACGTGGTATCACGATTTCGACGGCGCACGTTGAATATGAGACGGCGGCCCGTCACTATGCGCACGTCGACTGCCCTGGCCACGCGGATTATGTGAAGAACATGATCACGGGTGCGGCGCAGATGGATGGTGCCATTCTTGTATGTTCCGCTGCTGACGGCCCGATGCCGCAGACGCGCGAGCACATTCTTCTGGCTCGTCAGGTTGGTGTTCCGGCGCTTGTTGTATACATGAACAAGGTCGACCAGGTTGACGACGAAGAGCTGCTTGAGCTTGTCGAGATGGAAATCCGCGAGCTTCTGTCGTCTTACGACTTTCCGGGTGATGACATTCCGATCGTCAAGGGTTCGGCTCTGGCCGCTCTTGAAGATGGCGACAACACGATCGGTCATGACTCGATCCTGGAACTGATGAAGGCTGTTGATGAGTACATCCCGCAGCCCGAGCGTCCTGTCGAGAAGCCTTTCCTGATGCCGATCGAAGACGTGTTCTCGATTTCCGGTCGCGGTACGGTTGTTACCGGCCGTGTTGAGAGTGGTGTTGTGAACACCGGCGACGAGATCGAGATTGTCGGTATCAAGACGACGCAGAAGACGATCTGCACGGGCGTCGAGATGTTCCGCAAGCTGCTTGACCAGGGTCAGGCCGGCGACAACATCGGCGTCCTGCTGCGCGGTACCAAGCGTGACGAGGTTGAGCGCGGTCAGGTTCTGGCGAAGCCGGGCTCGATCACGCCGCACACGAAGTTTTCGTGCGAGGCCTACATTCTGACGAAGGAAGAGGGCGGTCGTCATACGCCGTTCTTCGCCAACTACCGTCCCCAGTTCTACTTCCGCACGACGGACGTGACCGGAACGGTTGAGCTGGCCGAAGGCACGGAAATGGTGATGCCGGGCGACAACATCTCGATGAACGTGACGTTGATTGCACCGATCGCGATGGACGAAGGTCTGCGTTTCGCTATTCGTGAAGGTGGCCGCACCGTGGGTGCAGGCGTCGTCGCGAAAATTCTCGAGTAACGGTTTATACGATATCGCGGTCCTGTCTTTGACGGGGCCGCGAGGCGGCATAGGGGTATAGCTCAGTTGGTAGAGCGACGGTCTCCAAAACCGTAGGCCGAGGGTTCGAATCCTTCTGCCCCTGCCACGCCAATCTGCTGATTAAGGGTTGCGTTGGCAGCAATGAAACAACATCTCTAGGGGATATTCCCAGGAGATGACTTAAGAGCAGGATCCTTAGAGATACTGCGAGGCATGTGAGAGTAATGGCAAAAAGCAATCCGGCCCAGTTCATACGGGAAGTTCGTCAGGAAGCCAAAAAGGTGACCTGGCCGACACGTCGTGAAACCGGTATTTCAACAGCGATGGTGTTTGTTTTCTGTATTATCGCTGCGATCTTTTTCCTGTTGGTCGATCAGGTATTGCAGTACGGCGTGAAATTCCTGTTCGGACTCGGAGGCTAATCCCATGGCCATGCGTTGGTATGTTGTTCATGTTTACTCCGGATCGGAGAAAAAAGTTGCTCAATCGATCGAAGAACAGGTCCGTCAGGCCGGCTACGAAGATCTGATTGAAGAAGTCCTGGTACCGACCGAAGAGGTCGTAGAAGTGCGCCGGGGTGCCAAGCACAATGCCGAACGCAAGTTCTTCCCGGGTTACGTCCTGGTGCGTATGGAACTGTCGGACGAAACCTGGCATCTGGTCAAAAACACCCCGAAAGTGACAGATTTCCTGGGTGGACAGGGTCGGCCGTCGCCGATCACCGATGCCGAGGCCGAGCGTATCATTTTCCAGGTCAAGGAAGGCGTCGAGCGGCCGAAGCCGTCGATTACTTTCGAAATTGGCGAGCAGGTCCGGGTTTGCGATGGGCCGTTCAACTCGTTCAACGGACACATCGAGGATGTCGATGAAGAGCGCGCCCGCGTCAAGGTTGCCGTCAGCATCTTTGGCCGTGCAACGCCCGTCGAGCTGGAATACTCGCAAGTCGAAAAGCTTTGACAGAATAACCCGGAAACCATTACACACCGGCCACGCCGGGGTTCAGGTTTCCGGTTCACCGTGTGGAAGACCCGCCAAGGTCGAACCACGCACTCAGCAACGGAACGCATGTTCCAACAGTTAAACTGAGAGAGATATGGCAAAAAAAATCGCTGGCTACGTAAAGCTGCAGGTGCCGGCGGGGCAAGCAAACCCGTCGCCGCCGATTGGTCCGGCCCTTGGTCAGGCCGGTCTGAACATCATGGAATTCTGCAAGGCATTCAATGCCGAGACCCAGAACATGGAGCCGGGCATGCCGGTTCCGGTGGTCATTACCGCTTATGGCGACCGCACGTTCTCGTTCGTCACCAAGACCCCCCCGGCCAGCTACTTCCTGAAGAAGGCCGCCAAGGCCGCTAAGGGTTCCGGCGTGCCGAACAAGACCAAGGTTGGCAAGGTGACGATGACGCAGGTCCGCGAAATCGCCGAGCTCAAAATGAAAGACCTCAACGCCCATGACATCGAAGCGGCGGCAAAAATGATTGTCGGTTCCGCACGGTCGATGGGTATTGATGTGGAGGGCGCATAAATGGCTCACAAAGGTAAGCGCTATAAGGCCGCTCTCGCGAACGTTGACCGCGATGCCTTCTACAGCATTGAAGCTGCTGTTAAAATTCTCAAAGACAACGCCAAGACGAAATTCGATGAAACCATCGAAGTCGCCATGAACCTGGGTGTCGATCCGCGTCACGCTGACCAGATGGTCCGCGGTACGGTTTCGCTGCCGCACGGCACCGGCAAATCGTTGCGCGTTGCAGTGTTCGCCAAGGATGCAAAGGCAGACGAAGCCCGCGCTGCTGGCGCCGACCTGGTCGGTGCCGAAGACCTGATGGAGCAAATTCAGGCTGGCGAGATGAACTTCGACCGCTGCATCGCGACCCCGGACATGATGGGTGTCGTCGGTCGTCTTGGTAAGGTGCTGGGCCCGAAAGGCCTGATGCCGAACCCGAAACTGGGCACGGTAACCATGAACGTCGCAGAGGCGATCAAGCTGGCAAAAGCCGGTCAGATCGAGTTCCGCGTCGAAAAGCAGGGCATTATCCATGCCGGCGTTGGCAAGGCGAGCTTCTCGGCAGATCAGCTCAGCGAGAATATCGCTGCGTTTGTTGCTGCCATCCAGCAGGCCAAGCCGACCGGTGCCAAGGGTACGTATTTGAAAAAGATCAGCGTCACATCGACGATGGGACCTGGCCTTAAACTGGACCTGGCTGCGCTTTAACGCATTCAGGTCTTGAAGAATTCGACCGAAACGTTTATTCGTCCGGTCGAAGATGAACGGCTCCGGAACGTTTCGGGGTCGTTCAGACCTGTCCGAGACCGTAGGCACATCGGCTTTCAGCTGATGCTTAAAGGGAGTTCCCGCCTACATAGACAGTGTCGATGCCAGTTTTTTGAAAGCAATTTCAATGGATTGGCTTGGACTGTTGATACTGGAACAGGGCGAGCCGGCCTTGACCGAATGTTCGCCTCAGGCGGGCAAGCAGTCAAGGGTCAAAGTGCAACAGGGGTTCAATTATGAACCGCTTTTGACTGGAGACGATCCGTGGACCGATCGGAAAAAAGTGAACTGGTCTCATCTCTCCGTGGAACGTTCGAAAGCACTTCTATCGTTGTCGTCACCCATTATATCGGGCTGAACGTTGACGAAATAAGTGATCTTCGGACGAAGATGCGGAATGCTGGTGCCGGTTTCAAAGTGACCAAAAATCGGCTCACTCGTCTCGCTTTGGAAGGCACGCCCTACGATCAGATCGGTGACTTGTTCACCGGTCCCACGGCCATCGCTTATTCCGATGATCCCGTGGCGCCGGCAAAAATCGCCGTCGAATTTGCGAAGAAGAACGACAAACTCGTCGTTCTGGGTGGTTCAATGGGCGGTGTTCGCCTTGATGAAGCAAGCATCAAGCAACTCGCAACATTGCCGTCACTCGATGAACTTCGCGCCAAGATCGTGGGTATGCTGAATACACCGGCGACGAGAGTTGCAGGCGTCCTTCAGGCGCCGGCAGGTCAGATCGCGCGGGTGCTCAGCGCGCGTAGCCAACAAAGTGAAGCGGCGTGAGGCCGTAAACGATTGTCAATAGTTCGAGCCTAAGGAGACCTTAAAATGGCTGATCTTGAAAAAATTGCTGACGAATTGTCGAACCTGACGGTTCTGGAAGCTGCTGAGCTTTCCAAGCTTCTCGAAGAAAAATGGGGCGTTTCCGCTGCAGCACCTGCTGCTGCTGCCGCTCCTGCTGGTGGTGGCGAAGCTGCTGCTGCTGTAGAAGAAAAAGAAGATTTCGACGTCATCCTCGCGGTTGCCGGCGAAAAGAAAATCAACGTGATCAAAGAAGTTCGCACGATCACGGGTCTTGGTCTGAAAGAAGCCAAGGACCTCGTCGAAGGCGCGCCTAAACCTGTTAAGGAAGGCGTGAAGAAAGACGAAGCTGAAGCGATCAAGAAGAAACTTGAAGAAGCCGGCGCAACCGTCGAGCTGAAGTAAGTTGTTTGGCGGACGCGGCCTGAACAAGGCTGCGTCCGCCATTCTTCCGGGCGGATCATTATTTTAAACCCTGCCCGGCGTGAATTGGTTTGGACTTTTGTTTCGGGAGCACGTTTGTTCCCCGCCTGAATATCAGGCACGACACTGCAGAAGCGCTTTTGCCCGCATAGGCCTTGCCGCGGCCGGGAAAGTAGAAGCGCCGAATTCGCGGGTCGGGATCGTCGGTGCGGCATGCCGTTAGATCTCTCCCACTTGGAAACAGTTCCAGGATTGCTGGCACAACACGCCAGAACCGGAACGCAGACGAAATTGAGGGACGTAATGGCGAGCAGCTTTACGGGACGCAAACGCGTGCGGAAATATTTCGGTCGGCTTCAGGCCGCCGTGGAAATGCCAAACCTGATCGAGGTTCAGCGCACTTCCTATGAGCAGTTTCTGCAGCGCGACACGCCCAGAAACCAACGCACGGATACCGGTATTCAGGAAGTCTTCAAGTCGGTTTTTCCGATCAAGGATTTCTCCGAACGCGGTACTCTTGAATTCGTTTCCTACGAATTCGAAGACCCCAAATATGACGTTGAGGAATGCCAGCAACGCGGCATGACCTACGCAGCGCCCCTGAAGGTGACGCTCCGTCTTGTGGTCTGGGATATTGACGAGGAAACCGGCGCGCGTTCGATCCGCGACGTCAAGGAACAGGACGTTTACATGGGCGATATGCCGCTCATGACCGGCAAGGGAACGTTCGTCGTCAACGGGACGGAGCGGGTTATCGTCTCGCAGATGCACCGTTCGCCCGGCGTGTTCTTCGATCACGACAAGGGCAAGACCCATTCGTCGGGTAAATACCTGTTCGCCGCACGGATCATCCCGTATCGCGGTTCATGGCTCGATTTCGAATTCGACGCCAAGGACCTGGCCTATGTCCGCATCGACCGCCGCCGCAAGTTGCCGGTAACGACGCTGCTGCTGGCCCTCGACAGCGACGAGTCCGTTCAGCTGCGCCTCAAAGCCGCTGAAGATGAAAGCAAGATTTCGGCTGCCGACATCACGGGTCTGACGCCGGAAGATATTCTGAAGTACTTCTATGATGTGGTCAGCTTCGAGCGCGTCAAGCGCGGCTGGAAAACGCCGTTCAACACCGACATGCTGCGCGGCGTCAAGCTGACGGCCGACCTGATCAACGCCAAGACCGGTCGTGTCGCTGCTGAAGCCGGCACCAAGATGACGCCGCGTCTGCTGCGCCAGCTGGTCGAGAAGGGCATGGAAGAGCAGTTGGTTGCCGACGAGGAACTGATCGGTCGCTACGTTGCCAATGATATTGTCAACGAAGAGACCGGTGAGGTTTACGTCGAAGCCGGTGCCGAGATCGTTGAAGATACGCTGGAAATGCTGACCGAAGCCGGCGTCGATGTCATCGACACGCTGGCCATCGACCATGTCAATGTCGGGCCGTACATCCGCAACACCCTGGCTGTCGACAAGAACACCAGCCGCGATGAAGCGCTGATCGATATTTATCGTGTCATGCGCCCGGGCGAGCCGCCCACCCTCGAAACTGCCGAAGCCCTGTTCCATAGCCTGTTCTTTGATTCGGAACGCTATGACCTGTCGTCGGTTGGCCGCGTCAAGATGAACGCGCGCCTTGGTTTCGAAACCGAAGACACACTCCGCGTGCTGCGCAAGGAAGACATCCTTGCCGTCGTCAAGACGCTGGTTGAACTGAAAGACGGCAAGGGCGAGATCGATGATATCGATCACCTCGGCAACCGTCGTGTCCGTTCGGTCGGCGAACTGATGGAAAACCAGTATCGTGTCGGCCTGCTGCGTATGGAACGCGCGATCCGCGAGCGCATGAGCTCGGTCGAGATCGATACCGTCATGCCGCATGACCTGATCAACGCCAAGCCGGCTGCGGCTGCTGTGCGTGAATTCTTCGGCTCGTCGCAGCTGTCGCAGTTCATGGACCAGACCAATCCGCTTTCGGAAGTCACCCACAAGCGCCGTCTTTCGGCACTTGGCCCGGGCGGTCTGACGCGCGAGCGTGCCGGCTTCGAAGTCCGCGACGTACACCCGACCCACTATGGCCGGATCTGCCCGATCGAGACGCCTGAAGGCCCGAACATTGGTCTGATCAACTCGCTGGCGACCTTTGCCCGCGTCAACAAGTACGGTTTCATCGAAACCCCTTACCGTGAAGTCAAAGACGGCAAGGTGTCATCCGATGTTGTCTACATGTCGGCGATGCAGGAGGGGCGTTATACGATCGCCCAGGCCAACGCCGAGCTGGATGCCAAAGGACAGTTTGTCGACGATCTGGTGAGCTGCCGCCGAGGTGGTGACTTCCTGCTGTCCAAGCCGGAAGACATCAACTACATCGACGTTTCACCGAAGCAGCTCGTCTCGGTCGCAACCGCGCTGATCCCGTTCCTCGAGAACGATGACGCCAACCGCGCTCTGATGGGTTCGAACATGCATGCGTCAGGCGGTTCCCGCTGATCCGCGCCGAGGCACCGTTCGTCGGTACCGGCATGGAAGCAGCCGTGGCCCGGGATTCCGGGGCAACCATCGTTGCCAGACGTTCCGGTGTTGTCGATCAGATCGACGGTGCCCGTATCGTTGTCAATGCGACCGAGGAAACCGATACGTCGGAAACCGGTGTCGACATCTACAACCTGCTGAAGTTCCAGCGTTCCAACCAGAACACCTGCCTGCAACCAGCGTCCGCTGGTGCAAGGTCGGTGACCTCGTCGTTGACCGGGCGACACCATCGCTGATGGCCCGTCGACGGAAATCGGCGATCTGGCACTCGGTCGTAACGTGCTGGTCGCGTTCATGCCGTGGAACGGATACAACTTCGAAGATTCGATCCTGATTTCGGAACGCATCGTCCGTGACGACGTGTTCACCTCGATCCACATCGAAGAATTCGAAGTTATGGCCCGCGACACCAAGCTCGGTCAGGAAGAAATCACCCGCGACATTCCGAACGTCGGTGAAGAAGCCCTGAAGAACCTGGACGAAGCCGGTATCGTTTACATCGGCGCCGAAGTCGAGCCGGGCGATATTCTGGTCGGCAAGGTAACGCCGAAAGGCGAAAGCCCGATGACGCCGGAAGAAAAACTGCTCCGCGCCATCTTCGGTGAAAAAGCCTCCGACGTGCGTGATACGTCTCTGAAACTGCCACCGGGTGTCACCGGTACGGTCGTCGAAGTGCGGGTCTTCTACGCGCCGCGGCGTCGACAAGGACGAGCGGGCTCTGGCTATTGAACAGTCGGAAATCGAACGCCTTGCCAAAGACCGTGACGACGAACGCGCCATTCTCGAGCGTTCCTTCTCGCAGCGTCTGAAAACCCTGATCCTCAAGAAAAAGGTGGTCAGCGGTCCGAAGGGTCTGAAGGAAGGCACGGTCATCACCGAAGAAGTGCTTGGCGAATACACGGTTGGGCAAATCGCCCAGATCGTTGTCGGCAACGACAAGGTGATGAGCGACGTCGAAGCCCTGAAAGCCAAATTCGAATCCGATATCGCCCTGTTGCAGGCCCGTTTCGACGACAAGGTCGAAAAACTGCAACGCGGTGATGATCTGAGCCCGGGCGTGATGAAGATGGTCAAAGTCTTCGTTGCCGTTAAGCGCAAGCTGCAGCCGGGCGACAAGATGGCCGGCCGTCACGGCAACAAGGGTGTGATCTCGAAAATCATCCCGGCTGAAGACATGCCGCACACCGAAGACGGAACGCCGGTCGATATCGTGCTGAACCCGTTGGGTGTGCCGTCACGCATGAACGTCGGTCAGATTCTCGAAACCCACCTGGGTTGGGCCTGCCGTGGTCTCGGCCAGCAGATCGGCGAGCTTCTTGATACCAAGAAGTCGGTGCAGACGATGCGTACCAAGCTCAAGGAAATCTACGGCGAGAAGAACTACAAGGACGACATCCAGCCGCTCGATGACGAACAGGTGATGGAACTCGCCCACAACCTTCGACCCGGCGTGCCGATTGCCACCCCGGTCTTCGATGGTGCGCGTGAGCCCGACATCGTCGAGATGCTGGAAATGGCCGGTCTCGACAGATCCGGTCAGGTGACACTGTTCGACGGTCGTACCGGTGAACAGTTCCATCGTCCGGTAACCGTCGGCTACATTTACATGCTGAAACTGCACCACCTGGTGGACGACAAGATCCACGCCCGTTCCATCGGACCGTACTCGCTGGTTACCCAGCAGCCGTTGGGCGGTAAGGCGCAGTTCGGTGGTCAGCGCTTCGGTGAAATGGAAGTGTGGGCGCTTGAAGCTTACGGCGCCGCATACACCCTGCAAGAAATGCTCACCGTTAAATCGGATGACGTTTCCGGTCGAACGAAAGTTTACGAAGCCATCGTACGTGGCGACGATACGTTCGAAGCCGGCGTGCCTGAATCCTTCAACGTTTTGGTGAAGGAACTTCATGCACTCGGTCTCAACGTTGAACTTCGTTAATCGAAACGCTCCGAATAAAGGAAATACGCTATGAACGAACTTTCGAAAATCTTCGGTCAACAGCAAGGAACGCAGCGTTTCGATCAGATCAAGATATCGATCGCCTCGCCTGAACGCATCCTCAGCTGGTCCTTCGGTGAGATCAAGAAGCCGGAAACCATCAACTACCGGACTTTCAAGCCGGAGCGGGACGGTCTTTTCTGCGCCCGCATCTTCGGACCGGTAAAGGATTACGAATGCCTTTGCGGCAAGTACAAGCGGATGAAGTATAAAGGCATCATCTGCGAAAAGTGCGGTGTTGAAGTCACCCTGCAGAAAGTACGTCGTGAGCGTATGGGCCACATCGAACTGGCTTCGCCGGTTGCTCACATCTGGTTCCTGAAGTCGCTGCCTTCGCGCATCGGACTTCTGCTCGACATGACGTTGAAGGATCTGGAACGGGTTCTGTATTTCGAGAACTACGTCGTCATCGAGCCCGGCACGACGCCGCTCAAGTTGCATGAGCTTCTGACTGAAGAGCAGTACCAGAACGCCATGGACGAATATGGCGAAAGCGAATTCACGGTCGGCATCGGTGCCGAAGCCATGCGTGAAATGATGATGGCCATCGATCTGGAAGAAGAACTCGAGATCATCAAGGTTGATCTCAAGGAAACCGGTTCGGAAGCCAAGCGCAAGAAATACGTCAAGCGCCTCAAGCTTATGGAAGCGTTTATCGAATCCGGTGCGCGTCCTGAGTGGATGATCCTGACGCACATTCCGGTCATTCCGCCGGAACTGCGTCCGCTGGTACCGCTTGATGGTGGCCGTTTCGCGACGTCGGATCTGAACGATCTGTATCGCCGCGTCATCAACCGCAACAACCGTCTGAAGCGCCTGATTGAATTGCGTGCACCGGACATCATCATTCGTAACGAAAAGCGGATGCTGCAGGAATCGGTCGATGCCCTGTTCGACAACGGTCGTCGTGGCCGCGCCATTACGGGTGCCAACAAGCGTCCGCTCAAGTCTCTCAGCGATATGCTGAAGGGCAAGCAGGGCCGGTTCCGTCAGAACCTGCTCGGCAAGCGCGTCGACTATTCCGGCCGTTCCGTGATCGTTGTTGGTCCGGAACTGAAACTGCATCAGTGCGGTTTGCCCAAGAAGATGGCGCTGGAACTGTTCAAGCCGTTCATCTACGCCAAGCTTGAGCTTTATGGTCGCGCAACGACCATCAAAGCGGCCAAGAAAATGGTCGAGAAGGAGCGTCCCGAGGTCTGGGATATCCTGGACGAGGTGATCCGCGAACACCCGGTTCTGCTGAACCGCGCGCCGACGCTTGCACCGTCTGGGTATTCAGGCGTTTGAGCCGGTTCTGATCGAAGGGAAAGCCATCCAGCTGCACCCGCTGGTCTGTGCCGCCTTCAACGCTGACTTTGACGGTGACCAGATGGCTGTTCACGTGCCGCTGAGCCTAGAAGCCCAGCTTGAAGCCCGTGTTCTGATGATGTCGACCAACAACATCCTCAGCCCGGCAAACGGCAAACCGATCATCGTCCCGTCACAGGACATCGTGCTTGGTCTTTACTACATGTCCCTCGACCGTGAAGGCGAGAAGGGCGAAGGCATGGTGTTTGCTGATGTCAGCGAAATCCAGCAGGCGCTGGATGCCGGTGCGGTTTCCATGCATGCCAACATCGAAGCCCGTTATCACACGGTCGACGAAGAAGGCGAACCGACCGTCGTCCGCGTCAAGACGACGCCAGGCCGGATGCTGCTTTCGGAAATCCTGCCGAAAAACAAGATGATTCCGTTCTCGCTGATCAACCAGCTGCTGACCAAACGCGAAATCACCAATGTCATCGACGAGGTGTATCGTCACTGCGGTCAGAAAGAGACGGTGATCTTCGCTGACCGTATGATGGGTCTTGGCTTCAGGCACGCCTGTCGCGCCGGCATCTCGTTCGGTAAAGACGATCTGATCATTCCTGACTCCAAAGTCACGCTGGTTGGCGAGACCGAAGACAAGGTCAAGGAATACGAACAGCAGTATCAGGATGGTCTGATCACGCAGGGCGAAAAGTACAACAAGGTGGTTGATGCCTGGTCGCACTGCACGGACCTCGTTGCTGACGCGATGATGAAGGAAATTCAGAAGATCGAACCCGGTAAGCCGATTAACTCGGTTTACATGATGGCACACTCCGGTGCCCGTGGCTCGGCAGCGCAGATGAAGCAGCTTGCCGGTATGCGGGGCCTGATGGCCAAGCCGTCGGGCGAGATCATCGAAACGCCGATCATCTCGAACTTCAAGGAAGGTCTGACCGTTCTCGAGTACTTCAACTCGACGCACGGTGCCCGTAAGGGTCTGGCCGACACCGCCTTGAAAACGGCGAACTCGGGTTATCTTACCCGTCGTCTGGTTGACGTTGCCCAGGACTGCATCATCCTCGAAGAGGATTGCGGCACCGAGGAATTCATCACCGTGCATCCGGTTGTCGAGGGTGGTGACGTTGTGTCGCCGCTGTCGGAACGGACACTGGGCCGGACGGCAGCCGAAGATGTCATTCACCCGATTTCCGGTGAAGTCATCATCAAGCGCAACATGATCATCGAAGAGCCGCATTGCGTGCTGATCGAGGAAGCGGAAGTCGAAAGCATCCGCATCCGTTCGGTGCTGACGTGCGAACTGACCGGTGGCGTTTGCGCCGCCTGTTACGGTCGCGATCTGGCACGGGGCACCTCGGTCAACATGGGCGAGGCTGTCGGTGTTATGGCTGCACAGTCAATCGGTGAGCCGGGTACCCAGTTGACCATGCGGACGTTCCACATCGGCGGTGCCGTACAGCGTGGAACCGAGCGTTCGTACATTGAATCGGTCGCCGATGCGAAGGTCAAATTGCTCAATTGCACGACCGTTAAAAACTCGCGCGGCGTTCTTATCGTCATGAGCCGTAATGCCGAATTGACCCTGGTTGATAACAAGGGTCGCGATCGGGCCAAGCACCGTATTCCTTATGGTGCGCAGCTGATCGTCAAAGACGGCGCCAAGGTCACCCGTGGCGACAAACTGGCCGAATGGGATCCGTACACGCTGCCGGTCATCACGGAACGCGAAGGTGTGGCGAACTATGTCGATCTTATGGAAGGCGTATCGCTGACCGAACGGACCGATGAAGCCACCGGTATTTCCTACAAGGTTGTTACCGACTGGAAATCACAGCCGAAGGGCACGGATCTGCGTCCGCGCATCACGCTTCGCGACAAGAAAGGTGAAGTGGTGACGTTGGATAACGGTCACGAGGCACGGTACTACCTGTCGGTGGATGCTATTCTGTCGGTCGAAAACGGCCAGGAAGTTCACGCTGGTGACGTGCTCGCACGTATCCCGCGTGAAAGCGCCAAGACCCAGTGACATCACCGGTGGTCTGCCGCGTGTTGCCGGAACTGTTCGAAGCCCGCCGTCCGAAAGACCACGCGATCATCGCCGAAAGCGAAGGCCGCGTCGAATTCGGCAAGGACTACAAGAACAAGCGCCGCGTCATCGTGCAACCGGTTGAGGACGGCATGGAGCCGACCGAATACCTGGTGCCGAAGGGCCGTCACCTGTCGGTTCAGGAAGGCGACTACGTCCAGATCGGCGATGCCCTGATGGATGGTAACCCTGTGCCGCACGATATCCTGCGCGTTCTGGGTGTCGAGGCACTTGCCGAATACCTGATCAACGAAATCCAGGACGTCTATCGTTTGCAGGGTGTGAAAATCAACGACAAGCACATCGAGGTGATCGTTCGCCAGATGCTGCAGAAAGTTGAAATCACAGCAGGCGGCGATACCACGCTGCTGGTCGGTGAACTGGTCGACAAGGTTGAATTCGACAAGATCAACTCCAAGGCGAAAGCCGAAGGCGGCAAATTGGCTGAATACACGCCGGTGCTGCAGGGGATTACCAAAGCCAGCCTGCAGACCCAGTCGTTCATCTCGGCGGCATCGTTCCAGGAAACGACCCGCGTGCTGACCGAAGCTGCCGTTTCCGGCAAGGTCGATGATCTCATCGGCCTCAAGGAAAACGTCATCGTCGGTCGTCCGATCCCTGCCGGTACCGGCTCGGTCATGAACGAGATGCGCGAAATCGCCGCCAAGCGCGATGCGGCAGTTGCCAAGACGCTGCCGGCAGATCATCCCGATCTGATCGAAGCGCCGCAAGCAGCCGACGCCGACTAAGTCGATAGAACGTCCCGTCCCTCTCCCTTGTTAAGGGGAGGGGAATGGGCCAAGCCGAATCAATAGGGCGCGTATTCGAAGGAATGCGCGCCCTTTTTGATTCGCTAATGACAAGAATCCGTCGTTTTTTGTGCCGTGAGATACGAATTGCGACTCATGATTTTGCATTGCAGCATGATCATCGCCTAAATGTAGTAAAAATATCCGTCTCTCATACCACATTATGACTAACTTCCTGATTTTACGGTATTTTTTTTACTAACTTTCCGGTTGACGCGGACAGGGCGCATCCATATAGTCCGCGGCACTCAAGGGATTGGTGGTAGTCATTCACTGACTAGACGCAATCGATGACTTGGGTGAAGGAAAATTTATAAAGTCCCCAGCCGGTTTATGGGTCAGGGACGGTTGTGTGAGCCATAGCCAGCACGCCATAGCAGGCGCGCTAGGCCTCGGCTCAACTCATGTTGACAGCCCGATGGTGGGCCAGTGTTTTTAGGAGTTGGATTGAGCGTATGCCGACGATCAACCAGTTAATTCGTAAGCCGCGCAAAGCGCCAGTCACCCGTAACAAGGTGCCGGCTCTCGAAGCGTGCCCGCAAAAGCGCGGTGTTTGCACCCGTGTCTATACCACGACCCCGAAAAAGCCGAACTCGGCCCTTCGTAAAGTCGCTCGTGTGCGTCTGACGAACGGTTTCGAAGTGACCAGCTATATTCCGGGTGAAGGCCACAACCTGCAGGAGCACTCGGTTGTCATGCTTCGCGGCGGTCGCGTGAAGGATTTGCCGGGCGTTCGTTATCACATCATCCGCGGCACGCTTGACACCCAGGGTGTCAACGACCGCCGCCAGCGTCGTTCGAAATACGGCGCGAAGCGTCCGAAGTAAGGGAGCGAACACATGTCTCGTCGCCATTCTGCCGAAAAGCGCAAAGTGCTGCCTGACGCCAAATTCAAAGATTTGGTGGTCACGAAGTTCATGAACGCGCTGATGAAAGACGGCAAAAAGTCCGCGGCCGAAGGTATCGTTTACGGTGCTTTCGATATCGTTCAGAAAAAAGGCGGCCAGGACCCTCTGCAGGTGTTCCATGAAGCCATTTCCAACGTGAAGCCGATGATCGAAGTGCGCTCCCGTCGTGTTGGTGGTGCCACCTATCAGGTGCCGGTCGAAGTTCGTACCGAGCGTCGTCAGGCACTGGCCATCCGCTGGTTGGTTGAAATGTCACGCAAGCGTTCCGAGAACACCATGATGGAGCGTCTTTCTTCGGAATTGCTTGATGCTGCCAACAATCGTGGTGCTGCTGTCAAGAAACGTGAAGACACGCACCGTATGGCGGAAGCCAACAAAGCCTTCTCGCATTATCGCTGGTAATCGGTTCAGGACATTAATCCCATGACATCCCGCGTAACCCCGCTCGAAAGATATCGCAATATCGGCATTATGGCCCATATTGATGCCGGTAAGACGACGACTACCGAGCGCGTCCTTTATTATACCGGCAAATCCTACAAGATCGGCGAAGTCCACGACGGCAACGCCACCATGGACTGGATGGAGCAGGAGCAGGAGCGTGGCATTACGATCACCTCCGCCGCGACCACGACGTTCTGGAAAGAACACCGCATTAACATCATCGATACACCGGGCCACGTTGACTTCACGATTGAGGTTGAGCGTTCGCTGCGTGTTCTCGACGGTGCCGTAGCCGTATTCGACTCGGTTGCCGGCGTTGAGCCGCAGTCCGAGACCGTCTGGCGCCAGGCCGACAAGTACGGTGTGCCCCGGATGTGCTTCGTCAACAAGATGGACCGTATCGGTGCCGATTTCTATCGCTGCGTCGACATGATCATCGATCGCCTTGGTGCGATTCCGGCTGTATTGCAGCTGCCGATCGGTCGTGAGAGCGATTTCGTCGGCCTGATTGATCTGATCATCATGAAGGCGATCATCTGGAAAGATGAAACCCTCGGTGCAGAATTCGAATACAGAGACATTCCGGCCGATATGGCTGAAAAGGCTGCTCAATACCGCGAGAAACTGATCGAAGTCATCGCCGAAGTCGATGATGCCGTGATGGAAGGGTATCTCGAAGGCAAAGAGCCTGACGAAGCGACCATCAAGCGCTGCATCCGCAAGGGTTGCATCGGCAATATCTTTGTGCCGGTTCTGTGTGGTTCCGCTTTCAAGAACAAGGGCGTGCAGCCAATGCTGGACGCAGTTGTCGATTTCCTGCCGTCACCGCTGGACGTGCCGTCGATCAAGGGTGTCGATGTTGACGACCCTGAAATCGCCATGGTCCGCAAAAGTGACGACAACGAGCCGTTTGCCGCACTGGCATTCAAAATCATGAACGACCAGCACGTCGGTACGCTGACTTTCTGCCGGATTTATTCCGGTTCGGTCGTCCAGGGTGCGCAGGTTCAGAATACCGTTAAGGGTAAGCGCGAGCGTATCGGCCGTATGTTGCTGATGCATGCCAACACCCGTGAGCAGATTGACGAGGCAATGGCTGGTGACATCGTTGCACTGGTCGGTCTCAAAGACACCACGACCGGTGACACGCTGTGCGATCCGGCCAAGCCTGTGATCCTTGAGCGGATGGAGTTTCCGGACCCCGTCATCGAGGTTGCTGTTGAGCCGAAAACCAAAGCTGACCAGGAGAAAATGGGCCTCGCCCTGCAGCCGCCTGGCCGCTGAGGATCCGTCGTTCCGCGTCAAGTCAGACGAAGAATCCGGCCAGACGATCATCGCCGGCATGGGCGAATTGCACCTCGACATCCTTGTTGACCGCATGAGACGGGAATTCAAGGTTGAGGCCAATGTCGGTCAGCCGCAGGTTGCCTACCGTGAAACCATTTCGAAGATGTACGACTGCGACTATACGCACAAGAAACAAACCGGTGGTTCCGGCCAGTTCGCGCGTCAAGATCCAGTTCGAGCCGCTCCCGCCGGGATCGGGTATTGAATTCGAAAACAAGGTTGTCGGTGGAAACGTGCCGCGCGAATTCATCCCGGGTGTCGAAAAAGGTATCCGCAGTGCTGCCGAAAGCGGCGTGATGTGCGGCTTCCCCTGCATCGACTTCAAGGCGAAGCTCTATGATGGCGCCTCGCACGACGTCGACAGCTCGGTCATGGCGTTTGAAATTGCAGCCCGCGCAGCCTTCCGCGAAGGTATGGCAGCTGCCAAGCCGGTTCTTCTTGAGCCGATCATGAAGGTCGAGGTTGTTACCCCTGACGATTATATGGGTGATATCATCGGCGATTTGAATTCGCGTCGCGGTCAGGTCCAGGATATGGACCAGCGCGGTAATGCGCGAGTGGTAACGGCGATGGTGCCGCTTGCCAATATGTTCGGCTACGTCAACGAACTTCGTTCGATGTCGCAAGGCCGTGCCCAGTACACGATGCATTTTGATCATTACGCCGAAGTACCGAATCAGGTCTCACTTGAGATCAAAGAACGGCTTGCAGGCTAATTGAGAACGGAGACTGAATAAGATGGCCAAGGAAAAATTTGAGCGTACGAAGCCGCATTGCAACGTTGGCACGATTGGCCACGTTGACCATGGCAAGACGACGTTGACGGCAGCGATCACGAAGGTTTTGGCGGAGACGGGCGGAGCCACGTTTTCTGCGTATGACATGATCGACAAGGCGCCAGAAGAGCGGGCACGTGGTATCACGATTTCGACGGCGCACGTTGAATATGAGACGGCGGCCCGTCACTATGCGCACGTCGACTGCCCTGGCCACGCGGATTATGTGAAGAACATGATCACGGGTGCGGCGCAGATGGATGGTGCCATTCTTGTATGTTCCGCTGCTGACGGCCCGATGCCGCAGACGCGCGAGCACATTCTTCTGGCTCGTCAGGTTGGTGTTCCGGCGCTTGTTGTATACATGAACAAGGTCGACCAGGTTGACGACGAAGAGCTGCTTGAGCTTGTCGAGATGGAAATCCGCGAGCTTCTGTCGTCTTACGACTTTCCGGGTGATGACATTCCGATCGTCAAGGGTTCGGCTCTGGCCGCTCTTGAAGATGGCGACAACACGATCGGTCATGACTCGATCCTGGAACTGATGAAGGCTGTTGATGAGTACATCCCGCAGCCCGAGCGTCCTGTCGAGAAGCCTTTCCTGATGCCGATCGAAGACGTGTTCTCGATTTCCGGTCGCGGTACGGTTGTTACCGGCCGTGTTGAGAGTGGTGTTGTGAACACCGGCGACGAGATCGAGATTGTCGGTATCAAGACGACGCAGAAGACGATCTGCACGGGCGTCGAGATGTTCCGCAAGCTGCTTGACCAGGGTCAGGCCGGCGACAACATCGGCGTCCTGCTGCGCGGTACCAAGCGTGACGAGGTTGAGCGCGGTCAGGTTCTGGCGAAGCCGGGCTCGATCACGCCGCACACGAAGTTTTCGTGCGAGGCCTACATTCTGACGAAGGAAGAGGGCGGTCGTCATACGCCGTTCTTCGCCAACTACCGTCCCCAGTTCTACTTCCGCACGACGGACGTGACCGGAACGGTTGAGCTGGCCGAAGGCACGGAAATGGTGATGCCGGGCGACAACATCTCGATGAACGTGACGTTGATTGCACCGATCGCGATGGACGAAGGTCTGCGTTTCGCTATTCGTGAAGGTGGCCGCACCGTGGGTGCAGGCGTCGTCGCGAAAATTCTCGAGTAACGGTTTATACGATATCGCGGTCCTGTCTTTGACGGGGCCGCGAGGCGGCATGAGGGGTCGAAGGCCATGGAACAACAAAATATACGTATTCGCCTTAAGGCGTTTGATCACCGCGTGCTGGATCAATCCGCCCGTGAAATCGTGAATACGGCTCAACGCACTGGTGCCAATGTTCGTGGCCCGATCCCGTTGCCGACGCGGATCGAGAAGTTCACGGTCCTGCGTTCGCCGCACGTCGATAAAAAGTCGCGCGAACAGTTTGAAATCCGGACGCACAAGCGCGTTCTCGATATTGTCGATCCGACCCCGCAAACCGTCGACGCGCTGATGAAGCTCGATCTGGCGGCTGGTGTCGACGTCGAGATCAAGCTTTAAGCGCCGTAATTGAGGATAGTGATATGCGTACCGGTTTAATCGCAAAGAAAATGGGCATGACCCGCATTTTCGCCGAGGGTGGAGCACACATCCCGGTGACGGTGTTGGCTCTTGATGAAGTCCAGGTTGTTGCTCAGCGCAATCAGGAACGTGATGGCTATTCCGCCCTGCAACTCGGGTATGGCAAAGCCAAGGTCAAGCGCGTCTCGAAAGCGATGCGTGGCCACTTCGCCAAAGCCAAGGTCGAGCCGAAGAAGAAGCTCGTCGAATTCCGTGTTTCCGAAGACAACATGGTCGATGTCGGTGCCGAAATCGGCGCCAACCACTTCGTTGCCGGTCAGCACATCGATGTTGCCGGGATCACCAACGGTAAGGGTTTCGCAGGTGTCATGAAGCGTCACGGCTTCGGCGGCATGCGTGCATCGCACGGTGTGTCGGTCAGCCACCGGGCGCACGGCTCAACGGGTCAGTGCCAGGATCCGGGTAAAGTATTCAAAGGCAAGAAGATGGCTGGTCAGATGGGCAACAAGCGCCGCACCCAGCAGAATCTGGTTGTCGCAGCCATTGACGCCGAACGTGGTCTGATCCTGGTTCAGGGTGCAGTACCGGGTTCCAAAGGTGGTTACGTATACCTGACCGATGCGGTCAAACGCCCGTTGCACGGTGACATTCCGTACCCGGCCGGCCTCAAGAACGCAGCTTCGGCTGGTGAAGAAGGTCTGGTCGTTGCTGAAGATCTGGCACCGGACGTTGCCGCAGAAGAAGCTGCTCTGGTTGCAGCCGAAGAAGCCGTTTCCGGCGATGCCGCCGAAACTGAGAACAAGGAATAAGACCATGAAACTTGACGTGGTCAGTCTCGACAACAAAAAGTCCGGTTCGATCGATCTGGACGAAGCAGTGTTCGGTCTTGAAGCCCGTGCGGATCTTCTGGCGCGTGCCGTAAAGTGGCAGCTTGCCAAGCGCCGCTCCGGCAACCACCAGACCAAAGGCCGCTCGGACGTCAGCGCAACCAAGACGAAGCCTTTCAAGCAGAAAGGTACCGGTCGCGCCCGCCAGGGTTTCCGTGCAGCAACGCAGATGCGTGGCGGCGGTATCGTATTCGGTCCGCAGACCCGCGATCATTCGCATGAGCTGCCGAAAAAGGTCCGTAAGCTGGCCCTGGCAACCGCGCTCAGCGCGAAGCAGGCCGAAGGCAAGCTGGTTATTCTTGACGAAGCCAAACTGAGTGCACCGAAAACCGCTGATCTGGTCAAGAAACTGACCGCTCTCGGCTGGGGTCACACGCTGGTTATCGACGGGGACAGCATTGACGAGAACTTCGCCCGCGCTGCCAACAACATCGTCGGTATCGACGTGCTGCTGAGCGCCGGCGCCAACGTTTATGACATTCTGCGCCGCGATACGCTTGTGCTGACCAAAGGTGCGGTTGAGAAATTGATGGAGCGCCTGAAATGAACCGTTATAGCCCCGTACATTTCCAGCCGAGCAACGAGCGAGTCTTCGAACTGATCCGTCGCCCGCTGGTGACAGAAAAGACGACGCTGATGTCGGAACACAATCAGGTGGCTTTTGAAGTGCCGCTCGATGCCAACAAGCACGAGATCAAAACGGCCGTAGAAAAGCTGTTCAAAGTCAAGGTGACGGCAGTCAACACGCTGCGCCAAAAGGGCAAGACCAAGCGTTTCCGCGGTCAGCCCGGTCGTCGCAGCGATTACAAGAAAGCCGTAGTGACGCTTGCAGAGGGTGACTCCATCGATGTCACCACGGGCGTCTAACGGGGGAATATGAACAATGGCACTTAAACAGTACAAACCGGATACCCCAGGCCAGCGCGGACTTGTCCTCGTTGACCGCTCAAGTCTCTGGAAAGGCGATCCCGTCAAGTCGCTGACCGAGGGTCTGCGTAAAAAGGGTGGCCGCAACAACCAGGGTCACATTACGGCGCGTCGCATTGGTGGTGGCCACAAGCGCCGTTACCGTATGATCGATTTCAAGCGTACCAAGCTTGATGTTGCCGCAACGGTTGAGCGTATCGAATACGATCCGAACCGGACCGCTTTCATTGCCCTTATTACGTATACGGATGGCGAGCAGGCTTACATTCTTGCGCCGCAGCGTCTGAACGTCGGCGATGAAGTGATCTCGGGCAAGACCGGCGTCGACATTAAGCCAGGCAACGCGATGCCGATGGCTGCCATGCCGGTCGGGACGATTATTCACAACGTTGAAATGAAGGTAGGCAAGGGCGGGCAAATGGCTCGTTCGGCCGGCACCTACGCACAGATCATCGGTAAGGATCAGGGTTATGCCCAGATCCGCCTCGGTTCCGGCGAAATTCGCCTGGTACGTTCCGAGTGCATGGCGACGGTTGGTGCTGTGTCGAACCCTGATCAACAGAACATCAATCTGGGTAAAGCGGGCCGCAAGCGCTGGCTCGGTAAGCGCCCGTCAGTTCGTGGTGTCGCCATGAACCCGGTCGATCACCCGCATGGTGGGGGCGAAGGACGTACGTCCGGTGGCCGTCATCCGGTGACCCCTTGGGGCAAGCCGACAAAAGGCAAGAAAACGCGCAGCAACAAAAAGACGGATCGGCTGGTTATGCGCAGCCGGCACGTCCGCAAGAAATAAGAGGAGGGCGGAACAGTGCCACGCTCCGTATGGAAAGGTCCGTTCGTCGACGGTTATCTGCTCAAGAAGGCAGAGGATGCCCGTGCATCCGGTCGCAGTACGGTTATCAAAACTTGGTCGCGCCGCTCGACCATTCTGCCGCAATTCGTTGGACTTACGTTCGGCGTCTACAACGGTCAGAAGTTTATCCCGGTCCTCGTGACCGAGGAAATGATCGGCCACAAGTTCGGTGAATTTTCGCCGTCCAGGACCTACTACGGTCATGGCGTCGATAAGAAGGCGAAGAGGGCTTAATTATGGGCAAAAAAGCCTTAGAACGCCAACTGAGCGACAACGAAGCGATGGCTTTCGCCAAGCAAATTCGTGTCAGCCCGCGCAAACTCAATCTGGTCGCACAAAGCATCCGCGGCCTGGATTGCGCAAAGGCGCTGTCACAACTGATTTTCTCGCGCCGTCGTGTTGCGCAGGACGTCAAGAAACTGCTCGAAAGCGCCATCGCCAACGCTGAGAACAATCATCAGCTTGACGTTGACCGCCTGTATGTCGCCGAAGCAAGTGTCGGCAAGGCATTGGTCATGAAGCGCTTCCGCGCCCGTGCCCGTGGCCGTGTCGGTCGCATCGAAAAGCCGTTCAGCAACATGCGCCTGGTCGTTCGTGAGCGCGAGGAGTCGATTTAATGGGTCAGAAAATCAATCCAATCGGGTTTCGTCTCGGCATCAACCGCACGTGGGATTCACGTTGGTTCGCCGATCGGAATTATGCCGAGCTGCTGCACGAAGACATTCGCATCCGTGAATTCCTTCGCAAGAAGCTTGCTGCCGCTGGTGTATCCAAGATCGTCATCGAGCGTCCGGCAAAGAAAGCCCGTGTGACCATTCACACGGCGCGCCCGGGTGTCGTGATTGGCCGTAAAGGTCAGGACATCGAGAAACTGCGTCGCGAAATCGCCGAAATGACGACCGCCGACGTGCATCTGAATATTGTCGAAATCCGCAAGCCGGAAGTTGATGCGCAGCTGGTTGCTGAAAACGTTGCACAGCAGATGGAACGTCGGGTTTCGATCCGTCGCGCCATGAAGCGTGCCGTTCAGTCGGCCATGCGCATGGGTGCCGAAGGTATCCGGATCAACTGCTCGGGCCGTCTCGGCGGTGCTGAAATCGCCCGTATGCAATGGTACCGCGAAGGTCGCGTGCCGCTGCACACGCTGCGCGCCAACATTGATTATGGCGAAGCACGGGCACTGACCACCTACGGCATCTGTGGCGTTAAAATCTGGATCTACAAGGGTGAAATTCTTGCCCACGATCCGATGGCTTCGGAAAAGCTGCAACTTGAGCAGCAGCCACAGCGTTAAGCGGGCGATAGAAGAGGTAAAGAGCGATGTTACAGCCAAAAAGAACAAAGTTTCGTAAGGCGTTTAAAGGTCGCATCCATGGCATGGCCAAGGGTGGAACGACGCTGAACTTCGGTGCCTATGGTCTTAAGGCCGTAGAACCCGAGCGCGTCACGGCTCGCCAGATCGAAGCTGCCCGTCGTGCCATGACCCGTCACATGAAGCGTGTCGGTCGTGTCTGGATCCGCGTATTCCCCGATGTGCCCGTCACACAAAAGCCTGCCGAAGTCCGTCAGGGTAAGGGTAAGGGCTCCGTTGAATACTGGGTTGCCAAGGTTAAGCCGGGTCGGATCATGTTTGAGATCGATGGTGTGACGCAGGACGTCGCGCGCCGTGCATTTGAACTTGCTGCGGCCAAACTGCCGCTGAAAACGCGCTTTGTGATGCGCGTTGGTGAAGAGGGTTAAGATCATGAAAGCGGCAGACATCCGTGCCAAAACCGACGACGAGTTGAAAGATCAGCTCACCGACCTGCGCAAGGAATCGTTCAATCTTCGGTTCCAGGCTGCATCCGGGCAATTGGAAAAAACGTCGCAAGTGCGGCACGTGCGCCGCGATATTGCGCGCATCAAGACTATTCTCGGTGAGCGTCACGCTACCGACGATACGCAAGGGTAAGGAACGACATCATGCCGAAACGCATCATGCAAGGCGTCGTCACGAGCGACAAACAAGAGAAGACGGTCACCGTACTGGTTGAACGCCGGGTTATGCATCCGCTCTACAAAAAGTACGTCAAGAAATCGAAAAAGTACGCTGCGCACGACGAACTGAATGCGTCGAAAGTCGGTGACAAGGTCTTCATTCGTGAATGCCGTCCGTTGTCGAAGCGTAAATGTTGGGAAGTTGTGACCGAGAGCGCTTGAGCGCTTAGGTCGAGATAAAGGAACCGGAACGATGATTCAGTCAGAATCAAACCTAGAGGTCGCTGACAACTCAGGCGCCAAAAGGGTCCAGTGCATTAAAGTGCTGGGCGGTTCGAAGCGTAAGTATGCGTCGGTCGGAGACGTTATCGTTGTCTCCGTCAAGGACGCCATTCCGCGCGGACGCGTTAAAAAGGGTGATGTGATGCAGGCCGTTGTCGTGCGCACCTCAAAGGATATCAACCGCAAGGACGGCACGACGATCCGTTTCGACAGCAATGCCGCCGTGTTGATCAACAAGCAAGGTGAGCCGGTCGGCACGCGTATTTTTGGCCCTGTGACCCGTGAACTTCGTGGCAAGAAATTCATGAAGATCATCTCGCTGGCTCCGGAGGTGCTGTAATGGCCCAGAAGATTAAAAAAGGCGACCGCGTTATCGTCCTGGTCGGACGTGACAAAGGTAAGATCGGCGAAGTCATGAAGGTCGTTACGGCCTCCAATCGCGCCGTCGTCGCCGGCGTAAACAAAGTAAAGCGCCATACGGCCGCGTCACAGACGACGGCGGGTGGGATTATCGAGCGGGAAGCCAGTATTCATCTTTCCAACCTCGCCCACGTCGATCCGAAAGACGACAAGCCGACGCGCGTTGGTTTTAAGCAGCTCGATGGTGACCGCAAGGTGCGTATAGCAAAACGCTCCGGCGAAGTCATCGACGCCTGAGCCAGTGGAGAATATGAAAATGACCCCACGCTTGCGTGAAATGTACGAAAACCAGATCGTCCCGGCCATGACGACCGAGTTCAATTATACGAACCGCTTCGAAGTGCCGCGTCTGGACAAGATCGTGATCAACATGGGTGTTGGCGAAGCCAGCCAGGACAAGAAGAAGATGGACGGCGCCGTTGCCGACCTGACGCTGATTTCCGGCCAGAAGCCGATCGTTACCCGCGCCAAGAAATCGATTGCCGGTTTCAAGCTGCGTGAAGAAATGATCGTCGGCTGCAAGGTTACGTTGCGCAATATCCGGATGTTTGAATTCCTGGATCGTCTGGTGACGATTACCCTGCCACGTGTCCGCGACTTCCGCGGCCTTAATGGCAAGAGCTTCGATGGTGCCGGCAACTATGCCATGGGCATCAAAGAACAGATCGTTTTCCCGGAAATCGACTACGACAAGGTCGATGCGATCCGTGGCATGGATATTGTGATTTGCACGACCGCCAAAACGGATGCCGAAGCAAAGGCATTGTTGAAGGCGTTCAACATGCCGTTCATTAACTGAGCGGCAAGAGGAGTAGAGCGTAATGGCTAAGAAAAGCGCGATCGAACGGGACAAAAAGCGGACCCGTTTGGCAAAACAGCATGCAGGACGTCGCGAGCGGCTCAAGGAAGCTGCAAAGGACCCAGCACTGTCGCCGGAGGATCGCTTTAACGCCCGTCTGAAACTTGCACAGCTGCCCCGTAATTCGGCACCGGTGCGTCAGCGCCTGCGTTGTGCACTGACCGGACGTCCACGCGGTAACTATCGCAAGTTTAAAATTTGTCGCATCAAGCTTCGGGAACTGGCTGCAATCGGCCAGATTCCGGGCATGGTCAAGTCAAGCTGGTAAGGGAGAGACGACAATGTCAATGACGGATCCCCTCGGCGATATGCTGACCCGTATTCGCAACGGGCAACAAGCCCGTAAAAGCTCGGTTACATGCCCGGCTTCGCGGTTGCGTTCAAACGTTCTCGAAGTGCTTAAGCGCGAAGGTTTTATTCGTGGCTTTGACCAGTCCGATGTGCGTCCAGGCATCTCCGAGATCAAAATCGAACTGAAATACCACGAAGGTGACCCGGTGATCCGGCACCTGAGCCGGATTTCCAAGCCTGGGCGGCGGATCTACTCCGGCGTCAGCGATCTGAACCGGGTTTATAACGGTTTGGGTATCGCCATCCTGTCGACGCCGCGTGGCGTCTTGTCGGATGCCGAGGCACGGGCCCAGAACGTCGGTGGTGAGGTTCTCTGCGAAGTGTTCTAAGAACACGTCCAGGAATGAAACGAGGATTGAGACCATGTCGCGAGTAGGAAAATACCCAGTAACCGTCCCCAGTGGCGTAACCGTTGAACTGAACGGTAACGTTGTGACGGCAAAGGGCAAACTTGGTGAGCTGTCGGTCACGCTGACCGATGACGTCAAGAATCGAACAGGCCGACGGTTCCGTAACCGTGACCCCGCTGGCGCAGCACAAGCGCGCCCGTCAAATGTGGGGTACCGCACGGAGCCTGATCGATGGTCTGGTTACGGGGGTTTCCGAAGGGTTCACCCGTAAACTGGAGATCACCGGCGTCGGTTACCGGGCCCAGGTTCAGGGTAAGGATGTTGTGCTGCAGCTCGGCTTCAGCCATGAAGTCCGTTACCCGATTCCGGCAGGTATCAAAATCGAAGCACCGGATCAGAACAACCTTCTGATCAGTGGTGCCGATAAACAACGCGTCGGTCAGGTGGCCGCGGAGATTCGCGCATACCGTCCGCCAGAGCCTTACAAAGGCAAAGGTGTCCGTTATAGCAACGAATACATCCTCCGTAAGGAAGGAAAGAAGAAGTAACATGTCGAACTCAAGAAACCTCTTTAAGCGCCGGACGATCCGCACACGCGCTCGTCTGCAACGCCTGGCTTCCGGACGTCCCAGACTGTCCGTGTTCCGCTCGGGTAAGCACATCTATGCGCAGATCATCGATGACGCGAATGGTGCCACACTGGCAACCGCTTCGACGATCGACAAGGACCTGCGCAGCGGTCTCAAGACCGGTGCCGATCGCAATGCCGCTACCGAAGTCGGTAAGCTGGTTGCCAAGCGGGCAGCCGAAAAGGGCGTCACCGAGGTCTTTTTTGACCGCGGCGGTTATAAATATCACGGGCGGATCAAAGCCCTCGCAGACGGCGCCCGTGAGGGCGGCCTGAGCTTCTGGGAGAGCGACGAATGGCTGACAATAAGACATCGGAACGTGGCGGACAGCGTGGTCGCGGCCGAGGTGGCCGGGAACAGAATCGCGAACGCGAAACACGGGACCGGACCGAAGAGGGCGATGAAATCGTCGACAAGCTGGTGCACATCAATCGTGTTGCCAAGGTCGTCAAGGGTGGTCGCCGCTTCTCGTTTGCTGCTCTCGTCGTTGTTGGCGATGGCAAGGGCCGCGTTGGTTACGGTACGGGCAAGGCACGCGAAGTGCCTGAAGCCATCCGTAAGGCAACCGACCAGGCCAAGCGCCAGATGATCCGCGTGCCGCTGCGTGAAGGCCGGACCCTGCATCACGACATCAATGGTCGTTTCGGTGCCGGTAAAGTGATCCTTCGTTCGGCACCTGCCGGTACGGGTATCATTGCCGGTGGTCCGATGCGCGCTGTGTTCGAGACGATGGGCGTTGCTGATGTCGTTTGTAAGTCGAACGGCACGCAGAACCCGCACAACATGATCAAGGCGACTTTCGAGGCGCTTAAAAACCTGCAATCTCCGCGCTCAATCGCGGCCCGTCGGGGCCTCAAGGTTGGCGATATCGTTGCCCGTCGCGGCGATACCGGCCTTAGCGCAGAATAATAGGATCGGAACGACAGATGACTGACAAGAAAGCAACCGTCACAGTCACGCAGACTCGCAGTCCGATCGGCCGTGATGGCGATCAGCGCGCGACTCTCATTGGTCTGGGGCTGAACAAAATCAACCGCACCAAGACGCTGGAAGATACATCGTCGGTTCGCGGTATGATCGAAAAGGTAAAGCACCTGGTACGGGTTGAGGAACAAGCCTGACAGGCTTACTTCCACTGACAGGCGCGATCACCGGGTCTCAACAGAGCCCGGACACGCAAAAGGAATTTGGCGATGAGACTTAATGAAATCCGAGATAACGCCGGCGCGACGAAAAACCGCAAGCGTATTGGCCGCGGTATCGGTTCCGGTACGGGTAAGACTTCAGGGCAGGGCCAAAAGGGCCAGAAATCCCGTAGTGGCGTTTCGTTGCTGGGCTTCGAAGGCGGTCAGATGCCGTTGTATCGGCGTCTGCCGAAACGCGGTTTCAACAACCCGTTCACCAAAGACTTTGCCGAACTGACCACGGGCAAGCTGCAAAAAGCGATCGATGCCGGGCATATCGATGCCAAGGCCGCCATTACGGTCGTTGAATTGCTGGCAGCCGGTGCCGTGCGTAAATCCAAACATGGCGTTCGTCTTCTTAACAGAGGCGAGCTGAGCGCCAGGTTGATCTCGACATCGCTTATGCTTCGAAGGGCGCGATTGCCGTCGTCGAAAAAGCCGGCGGTTCCGTCAAGGTTGCCGAGAAGAAAGAGCGTCCGAAAGGCAAAGGCCGTCGTCGTGACCGTTTGTCGGCTGAACGGCAGGCTAAATACGAAGCTTCGCGTTCAGGTGACGTCGTGGTTGTGGACTCGGTCGAGGAAGAATAACCCAGTATGGCTTCTGCCGCCGAACAGCTCGCATCCAATATTAATTTCGGCGCCTTTTCGAAGGCGACGGAACTGAAGAAGCGTATCTGGTTTACGCTGGGTGCTCTCATTGTCTACCGGTTGGGAACATTCGTTCCGTTGCCGGGCATCGATCCGACAATCCTGCAAAGCCTGTTCAATCAGACCGGCGGCGGGATCCTCGGCATGTTCGACATGTTTGCCGGTGGCGCGCTGTCCAGGATGACGATTTTCGCGCTCAATATCATGCCGTACATTTCGGCCTCGATCATCATGCAGCTGATGACGGCGGTATCGCCGCAGCTTGAGGCGATGAAGAAAGAGGGTGAAACCGGACGCAAGAAGATCAACCAGTATACCCGTTATCTGACGGTGATGATCTGCGTTCTGCAGGCTTACGGCATTGCGGTGGGTCTGGAAAGCATGGGTTCTGGCGGCAATATGGCTGTTCACAACCCGGGCATGTTCTTCCGCATGACTGTGGTCATCACGCTGACCGGCGGAACCATGTTCCTGATGTGGCTGGGTGAGCAGATTACGGCGCGCGGTGTCGGTAACGGTATTTCGTTGATCATTTTCGCCGGTATTGTTGCCGGCCTGCCGACGGCCCTGGCCTCGACCCTCGACCTCGGTCGTACCGGCGCACTATCGACCGGAATCATCATCGGCTTACTGGTGATGGCGATTGCAGTGATCTTCGGCATCGTTTTCGTCGAGCGTGCCCAGCGCCGGATCCTGATCCAGTACCCGAAGCGCCAGCGCGGCAATAAAATGATGGGTGGCGACACCTCGCATCTGCCGCTCAAGGTCAACACAGCCGGTGTTATTCCGCCGATTTTCGCAAGCTCGTTGCTGTTGCTGCCGATCACCATTATCCAGTTCTCGGCCGGTTCCGGTCCGGAGTGGATGAGTACGGTCGCCGCATACATGGGCCGTGGTCAGCCGCTGTATCTGATCAGCTATACGCTGATGATCGTTTTCTTTGCGTTCTTCTATACGGCTGTCGTGTTCAACCCTGCGGAAACGGCTGATAACCTCAAGAAATACGGCGGTTTTGTGCCCGGCATCCGTCCCGGCAAGAATACCGCCGATTATCTGGACTGGGTGCTGACGCGCCTGACCGTTGTCGGCGCCGGCTATCTGGCCCTTTTGTGCATGCTGCCGGAATTGCTTATTTCCAGATGGTCCGTGCCGTTCTATTTCGGCGGGACAAGCCTGCTGATCGTTGTGACCGTGACCCTGGATACGGTTACCCAGATCCAGTCACATCTGCTGGCACACCAGTACGAAGGCCTGATCAAGAAGTCGAAGCTGCGGGGGCGCAAGACGTGATCATTATTCTTTTAGGACCGCCTGGAGCGGGTAAAGGAACACAGTGCGAGCGTCTGGTCGCACGGTATTCGATTATCCAGTTATCGACCGGCGACATGCTGCGTGCAGCCGTCAGCGCCGGGACGGATATGGGGCTCAAGGCCAAGGCCGTGATGGACCAGGGTGATCTGGTATCGGACGATATCGTCGTTGGTATCATTGCCGACCGGATTGCTGAGCCTGACTGCAAGAACGGATTTATTCTTGATGGGTTCCCGCGCACCGTTGCGCAGGCAGAAGCCCTCGACAAAATGCTCGCTGACAAGGGCCTCAAACTTGATCATGTGATCTCGATGGAAGTCGATGAAGCGGCATTGTTCCAGCGAATCGAGAAGCGGGCAGCCGAAACCGGCGGCGCGCGGAGCGATGATAACGCTGAAACATTGAAAAAACGGCTCGTAGTGTATCGCGAGCAAACGGCCCCGATAATTCCTTATTATAAGGAAAAAGGGGCGCTGAAGACGGTTGATGGCATGCAGGGTATTGATACAGTTACAAAATCCCTGTATGCGATCTTGGATTAACAAGGAATTGGGTTTGAAATATATTGCCAGATGAGTTGACTTGGTGATCAGGATTTATATAATCCGCGCTCTTCAATCAACCGATGGCTGTCCGTTTCGACCCAAAGTTTAAGGAGTACGAGCTTTGGCGCGTATTGCTGGTGTAAATATCCCGACAGGTAAGCGTGCGATTATCGCGCTGACTTACATCCATGGGATCGGCCGTACCACGGCTAAGAAAATATGTGAAGCCTGCGGCATTTCTGATGAGCGCCGGGTAAACCAATTGTCTGACGATGAAGTCACACGGATCCGTGACATGGTCGATCAGGAGTATACGGTTGAAGGTGAATTGCGTCGTAATATCGCAATGAACATCAAGCGTCTGATGGATCTGGGTTGCTATCGTGGCCTCAGACACCGTCGTGGACTTCCGGTACGTGGTCAACGGACCCATACCAACGCCAGGACCCGTAAGGGCCCGGCCAAGGCAATTGCCGGTAAAAAGAAAGCTTAAGGGCGAAATATCATGGCCAAAGCAGCACAAGCAGCGCGCCCCCGTCGTCGCGAACGCAAAAACATTGCGGCGGGAATTGCGCACGTCAACTCGACGTTCAACAACACGATTATTACCATTACCGATGCGCAGGGCAACTCGATTGCCCTGGTCGTCTGCCGGTGCCAAGGGCTTCAAGGGTTCGCGTAAATCGACCCCTTACGCCGCACAGGTTGCCGGTGAAGTCGTCGGCCGTGCCGCTATGGAGCACGGTATGAAGACACTTGAAGTGGAAGTAAAAGGCCCCGGTTCAGGCCGTGAGTCCGCTTTGCGCGCGCTTCAGTCGGTAGGGTTTACGATTACGGCCATCCGTGACGTGACACCGATCCCGCACAACGGGTGTCGGGCCAGAAAGCGTCGCCGGGTCTAAGGCATATCTCAACCGGTTCAGGCTGGTGAGATTCATTTCGGGCTGGTTCTACAAGATTTAGAGAATTAGTCCCGGGCAGGTAAAAAGACGACGCCCTTATGCATGAGGACGCCGTTATCATTTGTGAGCGCGAGGTCACCGAAGTGCTTCAGAAAAATTGGCAAGAATTGATCAAACCGTCGAAACTCGAAGTCGTACCGGGTACGGACCCGAGCCGTCAGGCGAGTGTCGTCGCTGAGCCGCTAGAGCGCGGTTTCGGACTGACACTCGGCAATGCGCTCCGTCGAATCCTGTTGTCGTCCCTTCAGGGTGCCGCGGTGACGTCGATCCAGATCGACAGTGTGTTGCATGAGTTTTCGTCGATTTCAGGCGTGCGTGAAGATGTCACCGACATCGTTCTCAACCTCAAGTCGATGGGCCTTAAAATGATGGCCGAAGGTCCGAAGCGTATGACGCTGAAGGCCCAGGGCCCTGGTGAAGTGACCGCCAGCATGATCGAAACCGGTCCGGACATCGAAATCATGGAGCCGGATCTGGTGATCTGCCATCTTGATAATGGCGCATCGCTCAGCATGGAACTGACGGTTGAAAACGGTAAAGGCTATGTGCCGGCATCGCAAAACCGTCCGGACGACAGCCCGATTGGCCTGATTCCGATTGATGCCGTGTTCTCGCCTGTTCGCAAGGTTGCCTACAAGGTTGAAAACACGCGCGTTGGTCAGGATACGGACTATGACAAACTGTTCCTTGAACTGACCACCAACGGCGCTGTAACGCCTGAAGATGCCGTTGCTCTCGCAGCCCGCATTCTGCAGGACCAGTTGCAGCTGTTCATCAACTTCGATGAGCCGTCCGGTGAAGTGATCGAAGAAAGCCGTGATGAACTGCCGTTCAACCGTAATCTGCTGCGCAAGGTTGACGAGCTTGAGCTTTCTGTCCGTTCGGCTAACTGCCTGAAGAACGACAACATCATCTACATTGGTGATCTGGTTCAGAAAACCGAAGCCGATATGCTCCGCACGCCGAACTTCGGCCGCAAGTCCCTGAATGAAATCAAGGAAGTGCTGTCGCAGATGGGTCTGCACCTGGGCATGGAAATCTCCGAATGGCCGCCGGAAAATATCGAAGACATGGCCAAGAAGCTGGAAGACCCGTTCTGACGATCTTCCGATAACCGGGCGGTGCCACAAAGGCACCGACCCAAGACACAAGAATGAATGTCCCGCGGGTAAAATGGCACGCGCGGGTAAAATGAAAAGGAGCCTGACACATGAGACACGGTAATGGTTATCGTAAGCTGAACCGCACCTACACGCACCGCAAGGCCATGTTCTCGAACATGACGGCGTCGCTGGTGACCCACGAACAAATCAAGACGACGCTGCCGAAAGCCAAGGAACTGCGTCGCTTCATCGACAAGATGATCTCGTTTGCCAAAAAGGGTGGTCTCAGCGACCGCCGCCGCGCTTACGCATTCCTGCGTGACGAGGACGCCGTGAAAAAACTGTTTTCGACTCTGGCTGATCGCTACAAGGATCGTCCGGGTGGCTATTCCCGCGTGCTGAAAGCCGGCTTCCGCTATGGCGACAATGCACCGATGGCCATCATCGAACTAGTTGACCGTGATCCGGACGCCAAGGGCGCTGCTGACAAGGCCCGCGTCGAGGCCGAAGCCGAAGCCGCTGAAGCCGAGTAATCTTCCGGCAATCATCGCGATTAAAGAACGGCGTCCATCAGGGCGCCGTTTTTGATTCCGCATGGCCGATCTGATATGCCCCTTGATAGTTTCCCGCCCCGTGACATATGGGGAGAGGGCAGGTGTGGGCGATTTGTTGGCATAATGGTATCGACATGTAATTTCGAACAGCCTATCTAGGATCATGCGAAATCAACTGATATTTCCAACCGCAATTGTTGCCCTGATGCTGAGCGCCATGGGTGTCACCGCACAGGAACGCCAGGTGCCGGAAAACCGAGCCCAGGTGCAGTATTCCTTTGCCCCGCTGGTAGACAAAGCAGCACCGGCAGTGGTCAACATCTATGCCCAGAAAATCGTCGCCAACCGTCAGGTGCCGCCGCTTTTTGAAGATCCGTTCTTTCGCCGGTTTTTTGGTGATCTGGGGATGCGCTTCAACCGTCCGCGGGCAGAGCAGCAAAATTCACTGGGTTCCGGCGTGATCGTCAGGTCGGATGGGCTGATTGTCACCAACCAGCATGTCATCGAGGGGGCGGACAAGGTTATCGTCGTGCTTGCTGATAAACGCGAATTTCAAGCCAAGCTGGTGGTGTCCGATGACAAGACGGATCTGTCGGTGCTGATGATCGATGCCGGTAATGAAGAACTGCCGGCATTGCGGCTCAGGGACTCAGACGAGTTGAAAGTCGGCGATCTGGTGCTGGCAATCGGTAATCCGTTCGGGGTCGGGCAAACGGTGACCAGCGGTATCGTCTCTGCTCTGGCCCGTTCCGTTGGCACCGATACCGAACTCAAGTCCTTCATTCAGACCGATGCTGCAATCAATCCCGGCAATTCCGGTGGCGCCTTGTTGTCGATGGATGGCCAACTTGTCGGTATCAACACCTCGATTTTTTCCCGCAGCGGCGGCTCACACGGTATCGGCTTTGCAGTGCCATCGAACATGGTCCGCGCCGTGATCAACGGAACTTCCGAGAACGGTCGCATGATCCGGCCGTGGCTCGGTGCCTACGGGCAGGCGGTGACGGCCGATATCGCGCTGTCGCTGGGTATGCGTCGACCGCAAGGGGTGATCATCAATCTGGTTCACAAGCTGGGCTCTGCGGGTGTCGGCGGGCTCAAGGCCGGAGATGTCATTCTGGCGATCAATGGTCATGAACTCACTGGGCCGGAAGAGCTGGATTACCGGGTTGCGACCCTGCCGAACGGCGACAGGGCCGTGCTCAGGGTGCTCAGGGGTAACACCGTTGTGCCGTTGACGGTTGAGCTGAAGCCAGCCCCTGAAACGCCGGCGGCAAACATCACGGAACTGGAAGGGCGTCATCCCCTTGCCGGCACAGTCATTGGTAATGTATCCCCGGCACTGGCCGATCAGTACAATATTGATCCATTCAGCGATGGCGTTGTGATCCTCCGGATCAGACGGGGCGGCATTGCCAACCAGCTTGATTTCCGCCCTGGTGACTTTGTCCGGGCTGTTAACGGCGAAAAGGTGATGACAGTCGATGCGCTGAAAAAGCTGGTCGACAAAAAGGTCGGTGAAGAATGGCACATCAGTGTCGAGCGGGCCGGCAAGACATTCGATTTCGTATTTCGCGGCTGAAGCGCGATTCCTTGGCCCGATTGCGGCGATGCGCTAATCTTCGAGAACGCAAAAATAACCTTAGTACCAATCACAGGGAGGAAGCCATGAGCGGACGGGACATCACCATCAAGTCCAGTGACGGCGGCGAATTCACCGGGTATCTGGCACTGCCTGAAGGCGGTAAAGGGCCTGGCGTCGTTGTCATTCAGGAAATTTTCGGCGTCAACGGCGTCATGCGTGACATTACGGATGATTGGGCCAAAGCCGGCTATGTCGCATTGTGCCCGGATCTGTTCTGGCGTCAGGAGCCGGGTATTCAGATTACCGACCAGAGCGAGGCTGAATGGGCGCGTGCATTCGAGCTTTTTAACGGTTTCGATCTGAACAAGGGTGTCGACGATCTTGATGCGACCATCGAGCACCTGCGGGGCCTTGATGAATGCTCAGGCAAGGTCGGCTCGGTCGGTTTCTGTCTTGGCGGCCGACTTGCCTTCCTCACCGCGACACGAACCAAAATCGATGCTGCGGTCGGCTATTACGGTGTCATGCTGGAAGAGCATGTTGGCGAGACCCTGAAGGCACCGGTGCTTTTGCACATCGCTACAGAAGATGGTTTCGTGCCAAAGGAAAATCAGGCCAAGATTCATGCTGCCCTTGATCCCAATTCACTGGCGACGCTGTTTGATTACACCGGCAATGATCACGCCTTTGCCCGCAAGGGCGGTGAGCATTACGACGAGGCGGCGGCAGTTCTGGCCAGGAAGCGCAGTGCCGAATTTTTTGCCGCGCACCTGAACGGGTAGCGCGGAAGCAAGGAGGCCGCATCGGTGAGTACGCTATTTGAAGCCGATGCGCCCCGTCCGCTTGCTGATCGCTTGCGGCCGAAAAGCTTGGGTGACGTCGTCGGTCAGGACCATATTCTGGGTCCTGACGGGCCGCTCAGCCGCATGATCGGCAATGGCCGGCTTGCCTCGATCATATTCTGGGGGCCGCCCGGTACCGGCAAAACAACCATTGCCAGATTACTGGCCAAGGAGACCGAGCTGGCCTTTGCGCCACTGTCGGCAGTGTTTTCAGGTGTTGCTGATGTCCGCAAGGCTGTCGAGGAAGCCAGACGGAAGCGTCAGATGGGGCAGGGCACGCTGCTGTTCGTGGACGAGATCCACCGCTTCAACCGTGCCCAGCAGGATGGCTTTCTGCCGTTCGTCGAGGACGGCACCGTGATCCTGATCGGTGCGACCACGGAAAACCCCTCGTTCGAGCTGAATGGGGCGTTGTTGTCCAGAGCCCAGGTACTGGTGCTGCGCCGCCTTGACGACGCAGCCCTTGAAGAACTGCTGAAGCGGGTCGAGGCGACAGAGGGCAAGCCGTTACCGCTTGATGCCGATGCCCGTACCGCCTTGCGCGCCATGGCCGACGGCGATGGCCGTTATCTTCTGAACATGGCAGATATTCTGATTGGGCTGACCGAAGCCGACGGCGTGCTCAACCCCGAGCGTTTGGCCAATGTCGTGCAGAGCCGGCAGCCGCTCTACGACAAGGGGCAAGAAGCCCATTACAATCTGATCTCGGCATTGCACAAGTCGCTCAGGGGATCGGATGCGGATGCGGCTTTGTACTGGTTCGCCCGGATGATGGCGGGCGGTGAGGACCCGCGCTTCATTGCGCGCCGGCTAGTGCGTTTTGCGTCAGAGGATATCGGTCTGGCCGACCCCAATGCATTGACCCAGTCGATAGCCGCGTGGGAAGCCTATGAGCGTCTTGGTTCGCCGGAAGGTGAGTTGGCCATTGTGCAGTGTGTGCTGTATCTGGCGACGGCGCCAAAATCCAATGCAGCATACAAGGCGGAAAAGGCTGCCAAAAGACTGGCGCAGGAAACCGGTTCGCTGATGCCGCCCAAACACATTCTCAACGCGCCGACAAAGCTGATGAAAGATATCGGTTACGGTGACGGCTACGCTTATGATCACGATGCTCAGGACGGGTTTTCCGGGCAGGATTATTTCCCGGACGATCTCGGTCGTCGCCGGCTTTATGAGCCGAAAGACACCGGCTTCGAACGCGAGATTGCCAAGCGGCTGCAATATTGGGATACACTGCGTCAGAAACGAAGCAAGGAAACAAAATCGTGAATCTGACTATGGCATGTTACATCGCCACCGGCGGTGCCATCGGCGCTATTGGGCGGTATGGCGTTGTTTCTTTGGCGAGTACGCTGCTCGGACACGGATTTCCTTACGGTACGTTGATTGTTAATATTGCCGGTTCTTTCATTCTCGGCGCGATCATTGAGATCTCTGCACTGGTTTGGTCCCCAAGCCCTGAAGTGCGTGCCATGATCGTCATCGGTATACTTGGATCATTCACGACATTTTCAGCCTTTTCACTGGAAGTGGTTAGCATGCTGACCCGTGGTGAAAATGCGCAGGCAATGCTTTATGTCACGGCATCAATCGTTGCCGGTATCGGTGCGCTCTGGGCAGGCATGGCTATTCTCAAAGCTATTCTGGCATGAGTGGCGTACGCAATCTGGTCGTAGATGACAATGGCAGCGGCCAGCGGCTCGACCGTTGGTTGCGTAACCGTTTCCCTGGTCTCAAGCAGGGCAAGCTGGAGAAATTGCTGCGTACCGGCCAAATCCGGCTGGATGGCGCCCGTTCCAAAGCGGGGGACCGTATCGAAGTTGGCCAGACCGTCCGGGTGCCGCCGAATATAGAAGACAACACGACAGACCATGCTCCTCGGCAGACCATCGGCGGGATGGATATCGAAAAGGCCGCATTGCTGGGCGATTCCCTCAAGGCATGCGTGATCTATATCGACGATCACATCATGGCTTTGAACAAGCCGCCGGGACTGGCGGTTCAGGGCGGATCAAAGACAGATGCGCACATCGACGGCGCTCTGGATCGGTTGAAGTTTGGTGCTTCGGATCGTCCGAGGCTGGTGCACAGGCTCGACAAGGACACCAGCGGTGTCCTGTTGCTGGCCCGGACCCGTGGCGGCGACGGCCATGACCAAGGCTTTTCAGGCGCGTGAAACCAGAAAGATATACTGGGCGCTGGTCGCCGGTAAGCCTGAGCACGAAGGCGGCATGATTGATGCGCCATTGGCAAAATTACCCGGACAACGGGGCGATCTGGTGCAAGTTGACGAAAATATGGGGAAGTCCGCCAAAACCCGTTTCCGGATGATCGATCATATCGGCAAACAGGCCGCGTGGATGGAACTGGAACCGCTGACCGGGCGAACCCACCAGTTGCGCGTCCATTGCCAGCTGATGGGAAATTCGATCATTGGTGACGGAAAATACGGTGAGATGGACAGCGCCGTCTTCGAGGCAGGCATTTCCAGACAACTGCATCTGCATGCACGTATGCTGAGCATTCCGGTCAAAAACCGACCGCCGATTGAGATCACGGCGCCACTGCCGGCGCACATGCTGGACACGTGGAAAACCCTGGGTTTTGACCCGGAGGATGAACAAGCTCAGCTGATTGATCTATAAAGGTTCAGCGCTTGCCCTATTAGAAGAATTCTGTACCCTCTCGGTTAACGGGGGGAGCTTTTCAACCGGTATCATGCGATACCGCGAAACGTTCCCATGAGCATTGTAAAAAGCATTGTTGATGTCGGTCATCTATCAGTCCGATTATCTGGTCGTTACATCGGAGGATATTCGTGCGCCTGTTGCTCGTTGAAGACCATGAACGTTTTGCAGCTTTCGTCAAAGAGGGGCTTGAGGCAGGTGGCTTTACAGTAGATGTCGTTTATACGGCCGGCGATGGCGATGCCGCCATGGAAACGGTCAATTACGACGCTGTCGTTCTGGATCTGGGATTGCCGGACAAGGACGGCCTGGATGTTCTCAAAAAATGGCGTGATGACGGCAGTGTAACCCCTGTGCTGATCCTGACCGCCCGCGATGCGGTGGAAGACCGTGTCAAAGGCCTCAATGCCGGGTCAGATGACTACATGCTGAAACCCTTTGCCATGGAAGAGCTGCTGGCCCGTGTCCGGGCTTTGCTGCGTCGTCCGGGCGGTGTGCTTGGCATTGTGCTGAGCGAAGGGAACATCGAATTCGATACCACGGCGCGCGAAGTTCGGGTCAATAACAAGACGACACCGATTTCACGTCGAGAAATGGAAGTCCTTGAGCAATTATTGCGGCGTAAGGGCCGTGTTGTGCCGAAGGATGTTCTGGAAGACAAAATTTACGGATTTGACGAGGAAGTTTCATCCAATTCCGTCGAGGTGCATGTATCGAGGCTGCGCAAGCGGTTACAGACTGCAGGCGCCAATGTAACGGTTCATACAATCCGCGGCGTTGGCTATCTTTTGTCCGGTGAGGAGGCATAACGTTGTCTGAAGTGACGCCTCAGGCTTTTGATGCAGAATTTCTGATGTCATTGGCGCGGCAGAAATCTGCCGAGAGCCGCACCCAGTTGACCAATGTGATTCTGGATCTGTTCGATAACCAGTCAAATGTGCTTGGCGAGCGTCAACGCTCGCAGATGTATGCCATCCTGCAATCCATCATCAACGAGATCGAGGTTTCAGTTCGTCAGGCCGTTGCCGGCAGGCTTGCGCTGATGGACGATGTGCCCAGAAATCTGATCGCCAAGCTGGCCAACGATGAAATCAATGTTGCCTTTGATATCCTGACGAAATCCGGGTTGTTGCGTGACGCCGATTTGATCGAAGTCATCAAGCTGCGCACCGAGGAACATGCGCTGGCAATCACCATGCGCAAATCCATCTCGGAAAATGTCTCGGACGAGATCGTGCAGACCGAGCGCGAGCCGGTCATCATATCGCTTCTGAAAAATGCCAATGCCAAAATCTCGACCAAGACGATGGAATATCTGGTTGAGCAATCCCGTCGTGTCGACAGCTTTCAGGAACCGATCCTGAACCGTGATGATCTTGCGCCGCATTTGGCGAAAAAAATGTTCCTGTGGGTTTCGGCCGCATTGCGCCAGCACATTATCGCCGACTTCAATCTGGATAAATCAACCGTCGACGAGTTGTTGGAGCTGGCGACGTCCGAGGAAATCGCCGCTTCCAGTCGTAGCGGAAAGAAAAAAGTTTCGGAGCTGGCCGACTCCCTCAAGGCAGAGGGACTGGTAACGGTCGAGATGCTGACCACGGCATTGCGTGAAGGCGAGGTGCCGTTGTTTGTCGCGTTGTTCGCGCAGGTATCCAAGCTGAGAGAACATCTGATCCAGCGTCTAGTCTTTGAGCAAGGCGGGGAGGGGTTGGCCATTGCCTGCCGCGGTGTCGGCATGTCAGAGCGCGAATTCCTTCAACTGTATGAATACTGTCATCTTGCAAAGGCAGGCACCAAGGAAGAGGTCGACGGGCAGATACCGGCCCTGAGCGCATTTTACAAGAATACACCGAGAAAGGCTGCGGTTGATGTTCTGAAGATGTGGCATCGCGGGTCTGATTATCTTGGTGCCCTCAGGGAGCTGGAAACGAGACTTAAAGACCATGGCCGAGCGTAAGCCCAGAAACTGGCCTTCCATAGCGGGCTCGCAGCAAGAGCGGGCCACGGAAGCCTTTCGTCGACTTGAGGATATGACGCGGCTGATTTCTGACTGGGTCTGGGAAACCGACGAAAACAATCTGATTACCTATGTGTCCGAACGTATCATCGACCGGCTTGGTGCACATCCGGTTCAGGTCATCGGTAAAAAATTCGAAGATATCGGCTCGTTTCTGTTGCATGACGGTGCAAGCGCCGTGTCTCCGGATTTCAGGCGCCCGTTTCGCGATGTCAGCTTTGAAGCGCATGGGCATGATAATGAAGTCCGTCATTTTGCCGTATCCGGCCTGCCGCGCTTTGATCCCTTAACAGATGAATTTATCGGCGCAACAGGCATTGCCAAGGACGATACGGACCTCATTCGTGTCGAGCGGGCCAATATCAGATTGGCCGATGCGATCGAGGTGCTTTCGGGATATTTCGCCCTCTATGACGAGCAAGATAAACTCGTGATATCGAATGCAAGGTTTCGCCAGTTGAACAAGGATCTTGGCGACGTCACAAGGCCGGGCAGCCTGTTCGAGGATTTGCTCAGGGCCGAGGTCAAGTCCGGCCGCTATCCGGAAGCCGTCGAATCGGGTGAAGACTGGATAAAGCGCAGGCTGGCCCGCCGCCAAAGGACAAGCGGCCCCTTTGAGATTGAGGCCGGTGCCGGACGCTGGCTTTATGTTGATGAGGAGCGTTTGCCGGACGGTGGCACCGTCATGATGGCGCGCGATATAACCGACATGAAGCGGGCTATGGAGGCCTTGAAGAAAAGTGTCTCTACGCACCGCGAGTTTGCCGCGAATGTTGCACACAAGCTGAGAACGCCTTTGGCCGTGTTGCGCGCCAATCTCGATAACCTGCGTGAAGACGAAGAAGTCAGTGGGCTGAAGAACGAAGTCGATACCCTGGCCCGCATGGTCGAACAACTGCTGACCCTGACCCGATACGAGCATTTCGTCCTGCAACGTGATTCCATGTGTGATTTGTACGGTGTGACGGTTGATATCATCAGCAGTCTGGCCCCGCTGGCAATCAAGGAAGGCCGGTCACTGGAACTGGAAGGCAGTGTCGGGCCGATCATGATCCACGGCGATGCTGCGGCCATGGAACATGCGATCCGTAATCTGATTGAGAACGCGGTCAAATACTCAGCACGCGGCTCGGCGGTTCTGATCAGACTTGAAAAGGATCCGGCCTCAATCCGTATTGCCGATGAAGGGCGGGGTATCCCGTTGGAAGACCGTGCCCGTCTTTTCGAAAAGTTCACGAGAACCGACCGTAGGGGTGCCGGTGCCGGGCTGGGACTGCATATCGTGAAAACGATTGCCGATATTCATGATGCGCAGGTTGCGGTTGGCCATAGTCGTTCCGGGGGCGCTGAATTTTCGATGATCTTCCCGCCCATTGATGAAAATCAGGGGAAATTGTTGTCGACGATATGACACGGGTGTTGATACCCGGATATCGTCAGGCTGACGTCAGGTTCGATATTTAGCATCGCTATCGTTAATTCGGATGACCATTCTGGTCGCCGATGTTTAGTTCTATCACCGCTTCCGGATTATTCCGGGGACGGTCACACTCCCCCTAGGGTCGCCATAGGCGACCCTTTTTTGTGCGGTATTCGGTGGTTCAATCCGGGCCGTTGCACAAAAGAAAAACGCCGGACCCAGGGCCCGGCGTTCTCCAAATCTCAATGTGACGGATCGTTTACTTTGTAAACATAATCGTCACACGACGGTTACGGGCTTCCTTGACGCCATCTTTGGTGGCGACTTCGGGCTTCATTTCACCCGAATATTCCCGTTTGATCATGGTGCGGGCGACGCCTTCAGCCATCAGCTGGTTGGCAACGGTGGCTGCGCGTGCGCGCGACAGGCCCTCGTTGTAGGCATCGCTACCGGATTTGTCGGTGTGACCGGTGATGGTGACACCCTTGGCACCGGCATCAAGACCCGCCTTGGCGGCTTCCTTGATCACGGCAGCACCCGTTGCGCTCAGATCGAAACTGTCGAAGTCGAAATAGACAGTGTACGGGCTGGGCATCGGCATCATTTTCGGAGCCGACGCGGGTTGTGCCATCGGACGCGGACGCATCTTGTCGATCTTGCTCATTGCTTCATCAAAGGCAATTTTGCAGGCATCGATGTGCTTTTGCTGATCGCCTTCTTCCTGCTGTTCCAGCCAGCAATCAAACATTGCCTGTGCTTTGGCGGCTTCCAGCGGGGCCCAGTCCTTGGCACCGGAGAGCAATTCGCCGCGCAGGCCGATGTAGGCTGCTTCAAGTTCGTCGGCAGCGGCACCCTTTATATTGCGTTCCTTGAGCGGTTGCGGTTTGACGTCTTCGCCTTTGGCAGCGGCAATGGCTTTGTTATTGAAGAAAATTGCGGCATCGGTGTCCCATTGGTCAGCTTCTGACTGGGCAAGCGCAATGTACTCGTTCTGCAGGGCCATGTGGAAGGCGCTGCCTTTGTTTGCCATCGCTTTGGTGGCGGCGATGTCGGGGCCGGCTGCGCAGGCCGCGAGAAGCGGTAAAAGCGCAATGGCTAAGGTGAATTTGATAAACTTCATAATTAAGGTCCCCATAGGTTGATGAGTGATCCAGTGTTACTTGTGGGCCACTCCAGCAAATCCAGCCAGCCGTGGGGTCATGTGCCGACCCGGGCATAGATGAATTCGAATGGGTGTAACCCTCAGATGTTGAACAGAGTCTCTCTGCAGAAACCCCCCTCCCGGAAAAACAGTCATTTGTGCGATGCTTGTGCGCCGCACGGTTTCATTTACCGGTCCATTGTGCCTGTCATCGGCATGGAGAATCAAGCATGATCGCGCGTTGTGATTATATGGTGGCGAAGATATGCTGGGTCATTGACGTTCCATATACGCAACCGGGGGGCCATGTTGCCTGACAAGATAAAACTTGTGGTATTCGATTGCGATGGAACGTTGGTCGACAGCCAGCACGCTATTAACGCCTGTATGACGGATGCTTTTGAAGATGTTGGGCTAAAGGCCCCGACGATTGCCGAAGTCAGACGCGTTGTCGGTCTGCCGCTGGCACAGGCAATCGAACTGCTGGCCAGCAACGATAATGCGCCGATAGATGACATGGTGGCTGCTTATTCGTCATCCTGGCAGAAGCTGCGGGCCGGTGGGACCCTTGATGAGCCGCTATTCGCGGGTACGCAGAACCTGCTTGAGCAATTGAAGTCTGAATACTGGATGATGGGGATCGCGACCGGCAAATCGATGCGTGGTCTGCAGGCGACACTTGAACACCATAGTCTGGGTGCTTACTTCTCAACACTGCAGACGGCGGACCGGGCCCGCGGTAAACCGGACCCCGAGATGCTACATCTGGCGATGGCAGAAACCAATGCCGCGCCTGCCGATACACTGATGATCGGCGATACGACGTATGATATTACTATGGCGGTTGCCGCCGGTGTCCGGGCAATCGGCGTCGCCTGGGGCTATCATGCCCCGGAAGATTTAAGGCGGGCCGGCGCCATTCATGTTGCTGAAGACGTTGCCGCGCTGATGCATTTTTTTAATGATTTGAAGGAGTAGCCTAATGAGCAAATGGATCAAAATAGCCGGTGGCCTTGGCGTTGTGCTGATTGCTGTGGTGGTCGCCGGTGTCGCCATCCTTGGCTCGATGGATTTCAATCAATACAAAGGCCTGATTGCCGAACAGGCTAAAAAGGCGACCGGGCGTGATCTGCAGATCGCCGGCGATCTGAAACTTGAAATCTCCCTCAATCCGGCGATTGCCGTTGATGGTGTCAGCTTTTCGAATGCGGCGTGGGGTTCCAGACCGGAAATGGTTTCGGTGAAGCGGTTTGCGGCTGAAGTTTCCCTGATCCCGTTGTTGAGCGGCAAGGTCGTTGTTAACCGACTTTTGGTTGAAGGCGTCGATCTGCTTGCAGAAACCGACAAAAATGGTGTCGGCAACTGGGAATTTGCCCCGGGCGAAAAGCCCGCAGCCGACACAGGTGGCGGCAGCGCGGCATTACCTTCAGTCGACAAGGTTGTCATGCGTGATATCAGTGTCACCTACAAGGACGGCATGACCGGTCAGGAGCATCGCGTTGCGCTCGATGAACTGACGGCTTCTGCTGGTTCACAGAATGAGCCGGTCAAAATTGCCGCCAAGGGCAGCCTGAACGAAAAAACGTTTACCATCTCTGGCGTACTCGGGTCGGTCGCGCAAATGACCTCTTCCGAAGGCGTCTATCCGGTTGATATCCTGGCAGAGGCACTTGGGGTCAAAACCAGTTACAAGGGCAAGCTCGGCACACCCGGCGGCAGCATAGCCGTTGATGGCCAATTGAGCGTAGCTGTGGCTTCTGTGAAGAAGACCATGGCTGAAGCTGCGGACATCGTCCCGTCGTTGAAGGATGCGCCTCAGATTGCTGCCGACAAGATTGACCTGTCTTCGCTGGTTACCTTTGACGGCAAGACCGCGACGCTGGGTGGGATGACCCTGATCGCCGGGAAAACCGATCTTGCCGGTAACGTGCGTGCCACACTCGGTGGAAAACCGAATATCGATGTGACGCTGACATCGAATTTGATTGATCTCGACGAATTGCTTCCGGCTTCCGAGAAAAAAGCCGAGACGCCGGCCGAAAAGCCGGCCGACGGCCGGGTCTTTCCTAAAGACCCGCTACCCCTTGAAGCTCTCAAGTCCGTCGATGCCAAGGTTGCTTTCGACGGCAAGAAGATCGTCATGCAGGGCAATCAAATTGATGACGTTTCGGTCCGTCTGAACCTTAAGGGGGGCAATCTGCAAATCGAACCGTTCTCTGCCATGGTGGTGGGAACCAAGGTATCGGGTACTGTCGGTTTGAACGGCGGAATTGCCGTGCCGACGCTGCTCGCCAAGGTCAGCGCCGCTGGTCTCGATTATGGTGAATTGCTTAAACAGCGCGGCATGACAGACATCGCCACCGGCAAACTTGATGCCGACGTTGATGTCAAAGGCGCCGGCGTCTCTGTGCGGGCGTTGATGGCCAGCTTGAACGGCCAGTTGTTCGTCAAAACAGAAAATGGTCGGATCGACAGCAGTGCCCTGAATATCGTGTCTTCGGATGTCATGTCAGCATTGCCTGGATTCAATTCCAAAGACGACAAGACGCTGCGCTGCGGCGTCGTCAACTTCGATATCAAGGACGGTATCGCCAATGCCAAGGCGCTGGTTTTCGAAACCGGCGGTTTGTCAGCAATTGGTGCCGGCACGGTCGATCTGCGTGATGAGAAGCTCAACCTGCTGATCGATCCGCGTGCCAAGCAGACAAGTCTGGCTAGCGCTGCCATCGTGCCGGTGACAATAACCGGGACCTTCCTGGAGCCGGAATGGGCGCTCGATAAGGCGGCATTGCTTGGCAATACCGCCGGCACCGTTGCCAAGGGCGCAGCGGCTTTTGCAACCATGGGGCTGTCGTTGCTGGTTGAAAGTGCGGCCAAGCGTGCGGTCGGTAGCATTGATAAAACCGATTACTGCACCCCGGCCCTGGCCGGCAAGGCCGTCAAGCCGGGCCAGCCGGAGCAGGCGGAAAGTAAACCCGCCAGCGGCACAGCCGGCGAGCCGAAGAAACAGGAAAGTGGTGCTGATGGCGTCGTCGACGGCGTTTCCAAAGGCCTCAAATCCCTGTTCGGCAAGTAAGTCGATGTCAGACGACAAAACCGCCGGCTTGCGCCGGCGGTTCTACACTGGTGTCAGCATCAAAGCGGAAGAGGGTGGATACGCCGTGCTTCTGGATGGCCGGGCATTCAAGACGCCGGGCCGCACGATCCTGCTGGCAACGACCGAGCCACTGGCCGAAGCAATTGCCGCCGAATGGGAAGCGCAGGGCGAAAAAATAAATCCCCACAGCATGCCGCTGACGCAAATCGCCTGCACCGTCACAGATCACATCGTCACCGGACGCGCCGATATTGAGGAGCAACTGGCCCGCTTCGCCGAAGCCGATTTGCTGTGCTACCGGGCGGAAAATCCCAAAGATCTGGCCGAACGCCAGCAGCAGATGTGGCAGCCGGTACTGGACTGGATGGCGTCGCATCACGCTATCCATTTATCTGTGACCACGGCAGTGATCGCCGAGCCCCAATCCGAACAGGCTTTGGCGAAAGTCTGCGCCGTGATCGCCGATTTTGATGCTCATGAATTGGCGGCTTTCTCGGTGTTGACCCAAGCGATGGGCTCACTCTCGTTGGGGCTGGCCGTCATGCACGGCTATCTGGATTGGGAAAGTGCTGCCAAGGCTGCACAACTGGACGAGACATTCCAGAGCGAGCTTTGGGGGATGGACCGCGAAGCTGAATTGCGCCTCAAGGCGCTCAGGGATGAAATGGAATCGGCCAGCCGCTACCTGAGCTTGCACCGTTCCTGAAATTCGGGAACATTCGACCATCATATCAAGACCACGTTGAGGAAGAGCACCATGCAGGAAATTATTGTCGAGCTTGAAGAGCGCCGCAAACGGGCGCGACTTGGCGGCGGCGAGAAGCGGATCGCTGCCCAGCATGCCAAGGGCAAGCTGACGGCGCGCGAGCGCATAGATGTGTTCCTGGATGAAGGCTCGTTCGAGGAATGGGACATGTTCGTCGAGCATCGCTGCGTCGATTTTGATATGCAGGAGACTTCTACACCGGGTGACGGTGTGGTGACGGGGTATGGCACCGTTAACGGTCGCCCGATCTTCGTGTTCTCACAGGATTTCACTGTGTTCGGCGGTTCGCTGTCTGAAAGTCATGCGGGCAAGATCTGCAAGATCATGGATCAGGCGATGAAAGTCGGTGCGCCGGTTATCGGCCTGAACGATTCAGGTGGTGCGCGTATTCAGGAAGGCGTCGACAGTCTGGCCGGTTATGCCGAAGTCTTTCAGCGCAACGTGCTGGCATCTGGCGTAGTACCGCAGGTCTCGCTGATCATGGGGCCTTGCGCCGGCGGGGCTGTCTATTCACCGTCCATGACCGACTTCATCTTCATGGTCGAAGACACCAGCTACATGTTCGTGACCGGCCCCGATGTCGTCAAAACCGTAACCCACGAAACGGTCACGGCCGAGGAACTGGGCGGTGCGATCACACACACGACCAAGTCCGGCGTTGCCGACCGCGCCTTCACCAACGACATGGAGGCGCTTTTGTACATGCGCCGCTTTGTCGATTTCCTGCCGCTGAATAACAAGGAAAAGCCGCCTGTCCGCCCGACGCCAGACGCGCACGACCGGATCGAGATGTCGTTAGATACCCTGATTCCGGACAACCCGAACAAGCCCTATGACATGAAGGAGCTGATTGCCAAGGTCGTCGATGAGGGGGATTTTTTTGAGCTGCAGCCGAACTACGCCGGCAATATCCTGATCGGCTTTGCCCGTATGGAAGGCTCGACAGTCGGTATCGTTGCCAACCAGCCGATGGTGCTGGCCGGCGTGTCTCGATATCAACGCTCTTCCGATCAAGGCGGCACGCTTCGTGCGCTTCTGCGATTGCTTCAACATTCCGATCATGACCTTCGTCGACGTGCCGGGCTTCCTGCCGGGCACTTCACAGGAATTCGGCGGCATCATCAAACACGGCGCCAAGCTGTTGTTTGCCTATGCCGAGGCGACGGTGCCGAAGGTGACGGTGATTACCCGCAAAGCCTATGGCGGCGCCTATGACGTGATGAGCTCGAAGCACTTGCGGGGTGATGTGAATTTCGCCTGGCCGACCGCGGAAATTGCCGTGATGGGGCCGAAGGGTGCGGTCGAGATCATCTTCCGTTCCGACATCGGCGACGCTGACAAAATCGCCAAACGGACCGAGGAATACCGGACCCGCTTCGCCAATCCGTTCATCGCCGGCGCCAGAGGCTATCATCGACGACGTCATCATGCCGCACGCAACCCGCAAACGCCTCTGCAAGTCACTGCGCATGCTGAAGAACAAGGATTTGCAGAATCCCTGGAAGAAGCACGACAACATTCCGCTGTAAGCAGGCTTTCGTCATTTTCACGCCGGCGGTAGTCCCCGCCACCCCTCACCGGCTCACTGCGTTCGCCACCCTCTCCCGAAGGGAGAGGGGTTTTGAACCCTCATGATGCCGTCCTCATCCTGAGGAGCGGCGGTGCCGCGTCTCGAAGGATGCAGTTTGAAATGCCTCTTATTCTTCCCTGACCATCAGCACGGCGTCGCCGGCGTGGTGGATCAGCGGGTGCGGCACAACGGTGCGGCGTTTGCGTTCCTTGAAGCCTTCGCGTTCGTACAACCGGAAGGCACCGGCATTATCCTCAAAACAGATCAGGCTGATTTTCTTCATACCCTCGGCGCGGGCGCGTTTATAGGCGTAATCCAGCAGCCGGGTGCCGACGCCTGAACCACGGTACTCGTCGAACAGGGCGAGACCTGAAATATACAGACTTTTCGGTTCTTCCAGTTCCACATAGGGCAGCAGGACCGGGTCCATGTCTGCGGGGGCCTGGCCAACGTCATCACCCATCACATAGGCGTGCAGCATACCGGCCGGCACGCCATCGATTTCCGCCAAATCGCAATTCTGGTATGAAAAATCGACGCCTTCACGCAGGTATCTTTGAGCGCCGCGCTCAAGCAAGCTGAGAGACGCATATTCGGGATCTTTGATGGTGCTCCAGACATAGTCAGATACGCCTTCGGATGCGATCTGGAACAGTTTCGCAATGGTGTGCGCATCGGCACGTGTCGCAGGTCTGAATACGACTTTGTTTGCTGCCATGTTCGTGACTCCCGTTCGGGCATTGCCCGTTGATTATTCAGGACTCTGCGGTCCCTGATTGTAAAGATTAAGCCCGTTCCGGCTAAGCAGAAGTGTAGGTCATATTCACCCGATCTGCCAATGATCAGGCGCACGAGGACATGCTGTCCCGATTCAGGCTTTTTTCACACCGGTTTGTGTCGAAATTATGCCGTAATGCTCAATCCGCCGATGCCGCGCAAAATCAAAAACCGTGGATTTACCGAATTTCGTGTCATCCAGATCGATTTCGGCAATCACCAGTTCGTCATCCTCCGTTTGCGCCATGGCGATGATCTCGCCGCTGGGCGCAACGATGCAGCTTTCCGCGAACATATGATGCCCATCCTCGGTGCCGGCCTTGGCCGAGGCGGCAATAAAGGTCGCATTCTGATAGGCGCCGGCCTGCAGCGTCAGGCGATTGTGAAATTTGCGCATCTCGATGCTTTCCGACGGATTTTGCGAATTGGCGGACGGCGTGTTGTAGCCGAGCATGACCAGTTCAACGCCCTGCAACCCCATGACGCGGAATGTCTCGGGCCAGCGGCGGTCATTGCAGATGCACATACCCATGGTGCCGCCCATCGTCTCCCAGACAGGAAAACCAAGATTGCCGGGTTCGAAATAACGCTTTTCCAGATGCTGGAAATCACGTTCGGGGTCGAATTCATCATGACCGGGAAGGTGCACCTTGCGGTATTTGCCGACGATGGTGCTTTCCTTGTCGACAAGGATCGATGTGTTGTAGTGATGCCCGTCCGGCGTCAGCTCACCATACCCCAGATAAAACCCGACGCCGCGTTGCCGCGCCAGATCGAAGAGGGGTCTGGTGCCGGCATTCGGCATATCACGTTCGAACCAGTGGTCCATCTCGGCCCGGTCTTCGGCGTAATGGCGGGGAAAGAACGTGGTCAGGGCGATTTCCGTGAACACAACAATGTCGGCCCCCTGATCAGCGGCATCGCTCATCATCTTGCAGAGACGGGCGATTGTGGCTTCACGGGGATCCGATTTCTGCACAGCCCCGGACTGGGCAACGGCAATGGTCAGCGGGCGGGCCATGCTCAGGCAGCAGCGCTGTCAAAGATAGCGCGGTTACGGCCCTGCGCCTTGGCGAGATAAAGGGCGCGGTCGGCGCGATCCAGCAATTCCTCGATCTTGACATCCTTGCCCTTGGCGCAGGCGATGCCGATGCTGATTGTGTAATTCACTTCGCCCTTGTCGGTTTTTACAGGGCTGGCGGCTACACTGCTTCGCAATCTCTCAGCGATAACCCTGGCCATATCTTCCTGCGCTCCCGGCAGCATGACCGAGAACTCCTCGCCGCCATAACGACCGACGACGTCGGTTTTGCGGAAAATATTGCGGCATTTGTCGGCGAGATGGCGCAGCACTTCATCACCTGCTGCATGACCGTAGGTATCGTTGATTTTTTTGAAGTAATCGGCGTCAACCATCATCACGCTGACGACATGACCTTCGCGCTTGGCACGTTCTTCCTCGTGGTTGGCGAGGGTGAAGAACTCACGCCTGTTGACCAGCCCGGTCAGCTCATCGCGGGTCGCCAGATCAATCAGCTTCTTCTCGAACGCCTTGCGTTCGGTGATGTCGGTATAAAGGGTGATGACGCCGCCGCCGGGGATCGGGTTGGCGCGGACGCTGAGAATGCGCCCCCCCTTAAGCTCGCGTTCAAAAAACTGGGGTTTCCCCTGGCGCGAGGCATCAAGCTGCTGCATCAGCAGTGATCCCGGATCAACGGCTTTCCTGTTCTTGTTGCCGGTGTGTTTGGTCAATTCCTGCAATGAAACGCCGACGCCAATGCGGGATTTGTCGATACCGAGATATTCGGCAGCCTGATTGTTGTACAGCACCAGTTTATCGTTGCTGTCGATGATCGTGATACCTTCGGACAAGCGATCCAGGCTCTGGATAATCAGATCCCAGTTTTCATCGGCAACATTGCCTGTTTCTTGTTTTGCCATGTTTCTCGCCTGTAATTTATTAAACCCGTGACGGGGGTCGTTTTTATATTCCACAGTGTCGTCGCCGGATCAGACGGCAATGCTCAAGGATTCTCTTCAAAAATACATAAAATAGCCCACAATCGCCAATCTTTTGGAGCCAACCTATTCGTATTGACCATAATCAAAGCGAGAATACAACAGAACCGACTGTGGACATTCTGAGGGCGATGGCGTGGGCGGCGACTGGGTCGTTGCTGTTTACCATCATGTGGATGTTGCCGAAGATGGCCGGTGATGCGGTATCGCCATTGCAGACAGGTTTCCTGCGATACGCGGCGGGTGCGGTATGTATTGCGCCGTTTTTCTTCATGGGGGCGACGCCGGCAACCACGCAGGGTGTCGGGGATGTCAAAAAGCCCCGTTTGTTGATGCACCTGGCCAGAGCGGCGTGCGGCGTCACGTCGCTGGTGCTGGGTGCCTATGCGGTGACACGCATTCCGTTGGCCAATGTGCAGGCCATCGCCATGACCAACGGCGTTTTCACAGTGCTGTTTGCCATCGTCTTCCTGCACGAACGTGTCGGGCTCAGAGAAATCATCGCCGGTCTGGTGGCGCTGACGGGGGCCGTTATTGTCGCCGGGCCAGGTACAGAAGGGGCTGCGGGTCTGGCGCTGATGGGTGTGCTGGCGGCCTTTGCCCAGGCCGTCTTCTGGGGCGGGGAAGTTGTCTTGCTCAGGGCAACGGCATCACTCGATCGGGCCAGTCGTATCCTGTTTCTGGTCAACGTTGCGGCGGCGGTCATGGTCTTCGTCGTCGGCGTCTGGTTCTGGGAAAGCCTGAGCCTAGAAGTCTTCCTGCTGATCTCGGCGATGGGGCCGATCGCCATTATCGGGCAGTTGTGCAATATCCGTGCTTTCAGGCTTGCAAGTGCCACGGCGCTGGTGCCTGTGCGCTATTCAAGCATCATTTTCGCCGCCATCCTGGGCATGTTGTTCTTTGACGAGTGGCCGGATGCCAGCGCCATTCTCGGCGCAATCATGATTGTCGGCGGTGCCATGTGGCTGGCGCTGCGGCGATAAAAAAGCGAATCTGACTGGAACCGCTGGACGGGTCGGTTACACTCTCACCATGACATCATCAAAACCTCATCGTTCTGACGATCCTAACGTTGCGCGCAGCAAAGCACGGCTCCGCGGTTTCGCGCTGCATCTGCTTGGCTATTTCGCCGTCATCATCGTACTGGGCATCATCAATTACATGACGTCGCCTGAAGATCCGTGGGTGGTTTTGCCGATGGTCGGCTGGGGCAGTGTGCTGGCGTTACACGTTGCCTGGGTGATGGGGCTGTTCGACGGGCTGTTCGGTAAATAACCCGCCGCTTTGTTCGCGCCTGCAAAAAAAGGCCTCGAAACCCCGGTGGCGAGGTCGTAAAACAGGGGTCGGTATCCGGGAGAGCAAGAGCACACCATGTTCAAGAAAATACTGATCGCCAACCGCGGTGAAATCGCCTGCCGCGTCATCAAGACAGCACGCAAGATGGGCATCGCCACGGTCGCCGTATATTCCGACGCGGATCGTGACGCCCTGCATGTCGCAGATGGCCGATGAAGCGGTCCGCATCGGCCCGGCAGCCGACGGCGGAAAGCTATCTCGTCATCGACAAGATTCTGGCCGCCATCAGGCAGACCGGCGCTGATGCCGTGCATCCGCGGCTACGGCTTTCTGTCCGAGAACACCAAATTCGCCGAAGCCCTTGATGCGGCGGGCGTAGCCTTTATCGGACCGGGCGCGAAGGCGATCACGGCGATGGGCGACAAGATTGCATCGAAGAAGCTCGCCAATGCCGCCAAGGTCTACGTGCGTGCCGGGACATCCCGACGCCATCGCCGATGCCGACGAGGCGGTCAAGGTCTCCGACGCCATCGGCTATCCGGTCATGCTCAAGGCATCGGCCGGCGGCGGCGGCAAGGGCATGCGCATCGCCTGGAACGCTGCCGAGGCGCCGTGACGGCTTTCTGCGTGCCACCAACGAAGCGAAATCCTCGTTCGGCGACGATCGGGTCTTCGTCGAGAAATTCATCGACCAGACCCGCGCCACATCGAAATCCAGATGCATCGCCGACAAGCACGGCAACACGATCTATCTGGGTGAGCGCGAATGTTCAATCCAGCGACGCCACCAGAAAGTCATCGAGGAGGCACCGTCACCGTTCCTGGATGAGAAAACCCGCAAAGCCATGGGCGAAGAAGCGGTCGTCGCTGGCTGCCGCTGTTGACTATCATTCCGCCGGCACGGTCGAGTTCATCGTCGACAAGGACCAAGAATTTCTTCTTTCTGGAAATGAACACCCGTCTGCAGGTCGAACACCCGGTCACCGAATACATCACCGGGCTTGATCTGGTCGAGTTGATGATCCGCGTTGCCGACGGCGAGAAGCTGCCGTTCGCCCAAAAGGATATCAAGCTCAACGGCTGGGCCATCGAAAGCCGCATTTACGCCGAAGACCCGTTCCGCAACTTTCTGCCGTCTATCGAGCCGTCTGGTGAAATACCGGCCGCCGAGTCGAGGAGGAGGGGGCTGTCCGCGTCGACACCGGTGTCTATGAAGGCGGAGAAATCTCGATGTACTACGATCCGATGATCGCCAAGCTGATCACCTATGGACCGAACCGTGAGGCGGCGACGGATCGTATGCAGCGCGCGCTTGACGAATTTCTGATCGACGGCGTCCGCCACAACATTCCGTTCCTGAATGCGTTAATGACCCACGAGCGGTTTATCTCTGGCCGACTGACCACCAATCTGATCGCCGAGGAATTTCCGGATGGCTTCAATCCATCCGATACCACGCCGGGCGAACCCGCGCATTTCGCTGCGGTTGCCGCCGTCATGCATGCCGCGTATCAGGCACGGGCGGCGCAGATCTCAGGCCAGATTGCCGCGCACAAGCGGCGCGTGACGTCCGAGTGGATGGTCATGTTCGGCGATGCCAAATACCGTGTTGCCGTCACCGATGCGGTGGGGCCTGAAGTCAAACTCAACGTTGACGGCGTTGATCTGACGCTGTCGACCAACTGGCAGTTGGGCGAGCCGCTGTTCCGTGCCGATATTGATGGTGCCGCCGTCTGTTTTCAGGTCAAACGCTCGACGGTGGCTTATGCCATCGCCCAGGGCGGGATCGAGGTTGATGCCTGGGTGCTGTCGCCGCATGTGGCCAAACTTAATGCGCTGATGCCGGTCAAGGTGCCACCCGATACCTCCAAACTGCTGCTTTCACCGATGCCGGGGCTGCTGGTTTCGGTTGCCGTCTCCGATGGGCAGGAAGTGAAGGCCGGCGAGGAATTGTGCGTTGTCGAGGCCATGAAGATGGAAAACGTGCTCCGCGCCGAGAAGGACGTCACCGTTTCCGGGATCAGGGTCGAGGCCGGGTCCAATCTTGCCGTTGATCAGATCATCATGGAGTTCGAGTAAGCCGGCGTGAGCGAACGCACGGTCCACGTCACAATCACAGGCCGCGTGCAGGGCGTCTGGTATCGTGGCTGGACGGTGAAAGAAGCGACGGCACTCGGCCTCTCCGGCTGGGTTCGCAATCGCCGCGACGGTTCCGTCGAAGCGGTCTTCAGCGGTGAAGAAACCCGCATCAGCACAATGATCGCGCGGTGCCGCAAAGGCCCGCCGCTGGCTCGTGTCGATACCCTCACGCTTGATGATGATGTCACCGGGACCTTCGCCGGATTCGAGAAACGCCCTACAGAATAAGGAAACGTCATGGCTCAGGAAAAAGACCTGTATTTTGAAGATTTCACCGTCGGTCGCTGTTTCGAAAGCGCCGGCATGACGTTGACGGAATCGCAGATACTTCGATTTCGCCCGATGCTCGGGACCCGCAGCCGTTTCATATCGATGTGCCTGCTGCAGAAGCGGGACCGTACGGCGGCCTGATCTCAAGCGGATTTCAGACCATGTGCGTCGCCTTCCGGTTGATCCATGCGACCGGCTATCTGGAAACGGCTTCGATGCGTCGCTCCGGTATCGACGAGTTGCGCTGGCTCAAGCCGGTGCGGCCGGGGGATACGCTGCGGGTTGTCGGTGAAGTGCTTGAGAGCAAACCGTCGTCGTCAAAACCGGACCGTGGATCGGCACGCATCAAATACACGATCAGCAATCAGACGGGCGAAGCGGTTATGACATTCATCACCATCCATATTCTGAGAAAGCGGACCTAACGCCTGACCGTCATCCCCGCCTTCGCGGGGATGACGGGGTACTATTAATACAGTTTCTGTAACTCATTGTTACCAAATCAAAACTTCCGGAACAGACATTTTGCGCTTATCCGTCACCGCCCGAACACGTCGCGGAAGCTCTGCCGCAACTGCAGATCGACATCATTCATGGTTGCGGTGACGCCCTGATCCCAGAGCGAGGTCACGCCGTGTTGTGCCGATTCCGCAGGGCATGATGCCGGAAAAGTGATCGAGGTCCGGCTCGACGTTGATGGCTGATGCCGTGAAACGCTGACCCAGCGGCGAATCCTGACGCCGATGGCGGCGATCTTGTCTTCGCGGGACGCGGGATTGGACGGCGCGCCGTTGCGGACCCAAATGCCGACCCGGCCCTCCCGGCGCTCACCGATGATGTTGAACCCCATAAGTGCGCGGATCACCCAGTCCTCGAGGTCCTGCGACAAAGGCGCCGGACATCCGGCTGCCGCGCTGCTTCAGGTCGAGCATCACATAGGCCACCCGCTGGCCGGGCCCGTGATAGGTGTACTGCCCGCCGCGCCCGCTCCTGAAGACGGGAAAGCGTTCGGGATCCATGAGATCGGCCGTCGTCGGCGCTGGTCCCGGCGGTATAGAGCGGCGGGTGCTCGAGCAGCCAGACGCATTCCGCTGCCGTACCAGCGCGAATATCAGAGGCCCGCTGCTCCATGAAGGCGAGCGCATCGGGGTAGGCGACCAGCGTATCGCTGATCCGCCATTCAAGGGGTAAATCCGTCGCCGTCGGGTTCCGGATGTCGGCCAAAGTATCGTCCATAAGGGTTTTATGGGCGAGGTCCCGACGCCCTGCAAGAGGCAACCGCCCCGGTTCCTGTTGGTGGTGGCTGAAATCCCCGGTTTCCTGCGTTTTTCATGTTTTTATTCAGTGCAATAGGTGCCTTGACCACCTGTCATCGACCTGATAGTTGAACGCGCAGTGCGGTCGTGGCGGAACTGGTAGACGCGCAGCGTTGAGGTCGCTGTCCTGTAACAGGGGTGGAAGTTCGAGTCTTCTCGACCGCACCAATATCTTTAATTCGGCAATCTGAAATCAGGGAGAACGGCAAGACGACGACACCGGGTCATAGATGAATATTGGTCCGGGCCGCCATTGCGTCCGGGCACCATCATCATCCATCCATGACCCGCCGATTGGCGGGTTTCGTTTTTTTGGACCTGCCGTCAGTGTCGCTTGCACGCAGGAAACGTATGGCAGAAAGCGACATCAAAGACGCCGATCAGCCACCCGTCGAAGCAGACGTCGTTGCCGATGCGCCGGGGCTGGAAACGGTTATCATCGATGCCATGCAGGCAGGCGATTCCGGGCGCGTGCATGATCTGATCGCCGATCTTCATTATGCCGATTTCGCCGACCTGCTGGAACGTCTGGGCCGCGACGACCGCGAGAAGCTGATTTTCATCATTCGCGATATTTTTGATCCGGAAGTCCTCTCCGAGCTGGACGAAACGGTCCGCGAGCATGTGCTCGAGGTGCTCGGCCTGAAACGGGCCGCCAATGCGATCTCGGAACTGGACAGCGACGACGCGCTGATGGTTCTCGAGGAAATGGATGAGGATCGGCAGAAAGAACTGCTCGACCATATTTCCGATACTGAACGGACGTTTATCGAAGAAGGACTGAGCTATCCGGAAAGACAGCGCCGGCCGACTGATGCAGCGCGAAGTCGTGACGGTGCCGAGCCAGTGGAATGTTGGTCAGTGCATCGACTATATCCGCCGCCGCGCCGACGACGAAGAAAACGAGTTGCCGAGCATTTTCTATGACATCTTTGTGATCGACGCCCGGCACCATCCGGTCGGGGCCGTCTCTTTGAGTGCGCTGCTCAGAAGCCGCCGCCAAACCCCGGTCAGCGAAGTCATGGAAGAGGACATGCATGAAATCCCGGTCGACACCGACCAGGAAGACATCGCCTTTCTGTTCCGTCAGCGCGACCTTGTATCCGCCCCGGTCATTGATACGGCTGGACGTCTGGTCGGTGCCATTACCATCGATGACGTGGTTGACGTTATCCATGAGGAACACGAAGAAGACATCATGCGGATGGGCGGGGTTATCGAGGATGACCTTTATCAGGCGACAATCTCGACAGCCAGGGCACGTTTCAGCTGGCTGGTCGTCAACCTGTTGACGGCGATCCTGGCATCGATGGTGATCGGTCTTTTCGATGCAACCATTCAGGAGGTTGTGGCGCTGGCCGTGCTGATGCCGATCGTCGCCTCGATGGGCGGTAACGCCGGCACCCAGACCCTGACGGTGACGGTTCGTGCACTGGCGACCAAGGAATTGACCGGTGCCAACGCGTTCCGGGTTATCACCAAGGAAGTTATCGTCGGCTGCTTCAATGGTATCGCCTTTGCGATCCTGACCGGCCTTGTCGCCTGGCTCTGGTTCGGCAGTTCGACACTGGGGATCGTCATCGCCAGCGCCATGGTCATCAACATGATTGTCGCCGGACTGGCAGGGACGACCATCCCGATCATGCTGGAACGGGCCGGCATCGATCCGGCTATCGCATCGAGCGTTTTCCTGACGACGATCACCGATGTCGTCGGCTTCTTCGCTTTCCTCGGATTGGCGGCGCTGTTCTTGTTGTGATGGCACATCGCTACTTTACGTAAACGTAAACCTCGCCTAGCATCCCCGGCATGACTGAAACATTCGGTATCGCAGAACTGGCGAAAGAATTCGGCGTGACCACACGCACCGTCCGCTTTTATGAGGACAAGGGGCTGATTTCGCCTGCGCGTGAAGGCCAGCGGCGCATTTACAGCCCGCGTGACCGGGTCCGCCTGCGCCTGATCATGCGCGGAAAGCGGCTTGGGCTTTCCCTCGACGAAATCGCCGATCTGATCAATCTGTATGATGTCGACCCGAGCGAGGTAACGCAGCTCAGGCAATTCATCGAAGTAATTCATGCCCGCAAGGCGGTCCTGAAAAGCCAGAAACACGATATCGAGGAATCCCTGGCGGAAATGGACCGTTTGGAAAAGCAGTGCGCCGCTCTGCTGTCTCAAAAACAAACCCGTAAGTAAAACCAGCAAAACGGCTACGGCCCGGAAGGAATACCATGACGCATACGCCAAACCTGAAAGTCGCCATCGCCGGATTGGGTGCAGTCTGTCTGCCGGTTGCGAAATGGCTGGATCAGGGCGTCCCCGGTTTCGATCTCGTTGCGGTTTCCGCCGGCAACAAGGCGCGTGCCGCCGAGAAGATCAAGGATTTCAAAAACCCGCCACCGATTGTCGATCTTGATGAGTTGGTGTCGATGGGTGACATCATTGTCGAAGGGTTGCCGCCTGAGCGTTATTTTGATCTCGCCGTACCAGCGATCGAGCAGGGCAAAATCCTGATCGCCGTGACGATTACGCAATTGCTGGAACGGATCGAGTTGATCGAACGCGCCAAGCAAACCGGTGCCCGTATCATTGTGCCGACCGGTGCGCTGATGGCCTTTGATGCGGTCCGTGCGGCATCCTACGGGACCATTCATTCGCTGGTGATGTTGACGCGCAAGCCGCCCAAAGGGCTGATCAAGGCACCGTTTGTGATCGAGCAGGGGATTGATCTTTCCGACCTCAAGGAGCCGCTTTGCCTGTATAAAGGTACGGTTCGTGATGCGGCTGCCAAGTTCCCGGCCAACGTCAACGTGGCCGTCGCACTCAGCCTCGCCGGGCCGGGACCCGATCATACCTCTTACGAGATATGGGCTGACCCGGCTGTTGATCGCAACACGCACACGGTCAAGCTCGACAGCGATTCCACGCGCTTCGAATTCACCATTGCCGGTGTGCCGACCGAGGAAAATCCGGCGACCGGAAAACTGACGCCGCTGTCGGTGATGACGACGCTGGAAGGTCTGGTCTCGACCCTCAGGATCGGTGCCTGACGCCATGGCGGTTTTCGAGGTTGCCGATCCTGATTACGCCGAGCGGATCCGTCACAGCTTCGGCCGGCAGGGATTGATGACGCACTTGGGTGCCGTCATGACCAAAGTTGAGCCGGGTGTCGTCGAAATAGAGATGCCGTTTACGGACGCGCTCACGCAACAGCACGGGTTCTATCATGCCGGCGGTATTGGTGCCGTAATTGATACAGCCGGCGGCTTTGCCGGGGCGAGCTTGTTTGCTGCGGATGACGGGGTTCTGACCGTCGAATTCAAGCTTAATCTGCTGTCACCGGCGGACGGCGATCTGCTGATTGCCCGGGGCGAGGTGATCAAGCCCGGTCGAACACTGACGATAACCAAGGGCGAAGTGTTCATCCGCAAGAACGGCAAAACCAAGCTCTGCGCCTTGATGCAGCAGACCCTGATGCGTATCGTCGGAAAATCGGGCATCGTCGGTTAATCTTGACCGGGTTTCCGGTTCAAGGGGCCGGCTCAGAAGAACAAGGCTGTAACCATGCAGTTCGTTATCTTAAATCTGTTCTTTCTGGGTGCGGCCTTGCTGTTCGTGTCCGTCCTGATCGTCGCTGACCGTCGTCAGGGTGAAGCGATGCGGATCAGGCGAGGGCATGCCATCCTTCGTCAGGCAGTCAGATCAACGATCCTGAATTATGAACAATCGACGATCTTCAGTGCGCTTGTACCGGCCGTCATTTTTGCTGCTTTGCCGGGGGCGGCACTTCTGAATGCCTTTTTGGGCGGGTCTTCATTTTTTATATTGTGCTATCTGACAGTTTTCATCGCCGTATCCTTTCTGCTGCTGATCGGCGAATGTGCCTGGTTTGATGGTGTTCGCATCATCATGTCCGGATTGGTGGCGTTTTCGTCGATGGTGCTGCTGCCGGGCTATGCCGTGTGGACGCTGACCAAACATATTCAGTCCAGTTTATTGGCGCAGGCGGCACTGGCCAGCATCGTAATCGCGGTCATCCTGGCGGCTACGATCGCCGGTGTATGGACGTTGATTATGCAAGAGCGTGGCGATGATACACCCGGGCCGGTATTGACCTTTGTCGCAACGATGCTGTTCGCCCTGTCCCCGGGATATGTTGCTTTCTGGTTTGTTCTATTGATATTCAGTGTGTTCGAACACGAGTTCGGGACCATGAATGGCTGGCCTGATCTGATTACATTTGTTGTCAGTGCAAGCATCGCCTTTGCGCTTTTCATGGCGTTTCTGGATAAACTGGTTCCTGCACTGACACAGGGGCGCAAGCTGCCCGCTGTTCTCAGCGCCGGCATGGCCGTGCTCGTATTTGTCATGGTTCTTGCGCTAGAGTAGGCGCGGCATTAAAGTTGACGTTAACGTAAACGTAAATTACTGTCTTGCCGCATTGAAACCGCTATACTGCTGCATACTTCAAGGTGAGAAAACCGATGATCCCGAACACATATCCCACGCTGAACTTCGATCTCGGTGAAACCGCGGACATGATCCGCGAAACCGATGAAAAACTTTGCCCAGAACGAGATCGCGCCCCGCGCGGCAGAGATCGACCGCACGGACAAGTTCCCGCGCGACCTCCTGCCGAAAATGGGTGAACTCGGCCTCCTTGGCATCACCGTCGAAGAGGAATGGGGCGGCACCGGCCTCGGCTATCTGGAGCATGTCGTGGCGATGGAGGAAATCTCCCGCGCCTCCGCCTCGGTCGGCCTGTCCTACGGCGCCCACTCGAACCTCTGCGTCAACCAGATCAGCCGCTGGGGCAACAGACGACGCAGAAGGCCGTAATATCTGCCCAAGCTGATCTCCGGCGAGCATGTGGGCGCGCTCGCGATGAGCGAGCCGGGTGCCGGGCTCCGACGTCGTCAGTCGATGAAGCTGCGCGCCGACAAGAAGGGCGACCGCTATGTGCTCAACGGCAACAAGATGTGGATCACCAACGGTCCGGATGCCGATACGCTGTGTGGTCTACGCCAAGACCGATCCGGACGCGGGCTCGCAGGGGCATCACGGCCTTTCTGGTCGAGCGCGGCTTCAAGGGCTTCTCGGTCAGGCACAGAAACTCGACAAGCTCGGCATGCGCGGCTCGAACACCGGCGAACTCGTGTTCGAGGATTGCGAAGTCCCGGAAGCCAATGTCATGGGCCCGGTCGGCGCCGGCGCGCGCGTCCTGATGAGCGGGCTCGACTATGAACGCGCCGTGCTCTCGGCCGGCCCCACTCGGCATCATGCAGGCCTGCATGGATGTCGTGATCCCCTACATCCACGACCGCAAGCAGTTCGGCCAGTCGATCGGCGAGTTCCAGCTCGTGCAGGGCAAGCTCGCGGACATGTACGTGCACGATGAACGCCGCCAAGGCCTATGTCTACGCGGTGGCCAAGGCCTTGCGACCGGCGGCGAGACCGCCGCGCAAGGACGCCGCCGGCGCGATCCTCTACGCCGCCGACACGCCGACACGGACCGCCCTGGAAGCCATCCAGCGTCCTCGGGCGGAATGGGCTACATCAACGAGCAGCATCCCGACCGGGCCGCCTTCCTGCGCGACGCCAAGCTCTACGAAATCGGTGCCGGCACGTCGGAAATCCGCCGCTGGCTGATCGGCCGGGAACTGTTCGAGGAAACCAGCTGAATGTCCGATTTCTCAGGACAGGGCGGCGATCATGGACCGACATATATCGATGTCTACGGCACGGCGAACAGGCTCGGTCTGGATAAGAACGGCAATCAGAAACACGGACCGCACGGCTTCGAGGGACCGCATCCGGAAGGCCCATTCTGGCTGAGAGGGCTGCGCGGCGAGTTGCCGTTATGGCTTGCGTTCTGGGGCGGCTTCTTTTTTGGCCATGGCGTCATCCTGGCGTTTTCGCTGGGATTATTGTTGTTCGGTATCGTCTTCGGATTGACGATCGATCCCGAGAAACTGGATGACTCGGTTACCATTGTGAGAGTGATATTGGGCATAGTCGGCTTCGCCATGACGATGTTTGTCGCCTGCATCGATCTGCGTCTGGCGATCCGCGCCTGGTGCGCCAGTGAGCCAGTCAGCATCGTGCGGCACGGGGGCGGCGGGATCGCATACACGCCATCTGGACGTTCACGATCTGGAACATCGTCACTTAGAAAACCTGTATAAACCTGCATAAACCTGCATGAATTCCGAAATAACGGGCAATCAAGGAGCGATAAAATGCAAAAAACAGCTGAAAAAGACCAAATTGTGATCGTTGGCGCTGCCCGCACGCCGATGGGCGGTTTTCAGGGCGCGCTCTCGGCGCCGTCACCGGCGCCCGAGCTTGGTGCCGCGTCGCGGTCCGGGGCAGCGGTCGCCCGCGCATCGGCGTCGGGCCGCAGGACGTCGACGACGTGGTCGATGGGCCTTTGCCTCGTGGGCCGGCCGCGAAGCAGGCGCCGGCGCGGCAGGCCGCGCTGACCAGGCCGGCCTTTCGACGGGCAGACAGCCCAGCACGACCCTGTCAACAAGATGTGCGGCTCGGGCAATGAAGGCCGACGATGCTGGCCCACGACGCACATCCTCGCCGGTCACGGCGATGATCGTGACGATCGCCGGCGGTCATCGAAAGCATGACCAACGCCCCCTACATTCTGCAGAAGGCTCGCAGGGGCTGTCGGCTGCGGCCACGGCGCATGGCGAGGTCAAGGATCACATGTTCCTCGACGGCCTCGAGGACGCCTACGAAGAAGGCCGCCTGATGGGCACCTATGCCGAGGACACGGCGACAGCATTACCAGTTCACCCGCGAACGCGCAGGACGCCTATCGCCATAGGGAGTTCCTGGAACCGGGCCAAGCAAGCGGTCGAGGACGGCACCTTCAATGCCGAGATCGAACCGGTCACGGTCGCGACACGAAAGGGCGACGTGACGGTGAACACGGACGAACAGCCGCACAACGCCAACATCGAAAAAATCCCGACCCTGAAACCGGCTTTCAGAAAAGACGGCACCGTGACCCCGGCCAACTCGTCATCGATTTCCGATGGTGCCGCAGCACTTGTTCTGATGAAGCGTTCCGAAGCCGACCGGCGCGGGCTTAATCCGCTCGCCGTCATTCACGCACACGCGACGCACGCCGGGGAGCCGGCCTGGTTCACGACGGCGCCGATCGGCTCCATCGAGAAAGTGCTGGGCAAGGCCGGTTGGGAAAAGAACGACGTTGATCTGTTCGAAATCAACGAGGCGTTTGCCGTCGTCACCATGGCGGCGATGCGCGATCTCGATCTGCCGCATGACAAGGTCAACGTGCATGGCGGTGCCTGTGCGCTCGGCCATCCGGTCGGCGCATCCGGTGCCCGGATCATTGTTACTTTGATGAATGCACTTGAAAAATATGATCTGGAAAAAGGCGTCGCCTCACTCTGCATCGGTGGCGGTGAAGCGACGGCGATTGCCATTGAAAGGCTCAACTGATGTCCCGCAGACTGATTTCATCCGGCTCCGAGTTCGAAAAGAAGATCGGCTATTCCCGCGCTGTCGTCGATGGCGAATGGGTGTTTGTTTCCGGCACCACCGGTTTCGATTACGCAGCGGGAACAATTTCCGACGACGCTGCAGAGCAGACCCGTCAGACACTGAAAAATATTGAAGCCGCATTGAAGCAGGCCGATGCATCATTCGCAGACGTCGTTCGCGCCAACTATATCATCGTCAATGCCGATGACTGGCCCCTGATCTATCCGGTTCTGGGCGAGACGTTCGGCGACATCCGTCCGGCATCGACGGCGATCATCGCCGGCCTGGTCGATCCGCGCATGAAGGTCGAGATCGAGGTGACGGCGAAGAGGAAGGGATAGCCGTCCGACTAAAACTTAACATCGTCATTCCCGCGAAAGCGGAAACCCAGATCGACAGAAGGAATGCTGGGCCCCCGCTTTCGCGGGGGTGACGAAACAGAGAGACAACAGGAGTATGAGATGCCGACAGTTTTGATCACCGGTGCCAACCGTGGCCTCGGACTTGAATTCGCCAGACAGTATGCAGCCGATGGCTGGAGCGTAATTGCCACCTGCCGCAATCCGATCGGTGTCGGTGCGCTGGCCGAGATCAAGGGTGATGTGGCGGTTTACGGCCTTGATGTCTTGAATCCGCCGTCGCTGGCCCGCTTTGCCGCTGACCTCAAGGGGCAGCCGATTGATGTGCTGATCAACAATGCCGGCGTTTACGGGCCAAAGCCTGTCAAGGCCGCGGATGTGACGCTTGAAGACTGGTCTCCGGCCGTCTTTCAGACCAACGCCAGTGGCGCCGTTGTTCGTGGCGCGTGCGCTGCTCGACAACGTCAAGGCATCCAAGCTGAAGATGATCGTCAACATCTCATCGATCATGGCGTCCATCGAAAAAGGCTCGGCCGGCAGCGAATATATTTACCGGTCATCAAAAGCGGCGCTGAACATGGTCATGGCCTGTTATGCGCAAGAGGCCGCTGAAACCGGTGCTGCGGCGACGATCGTTCCATCCGGGCTGGGTGCAAACCGACATGGGCGGGCCTTTCGGCGACGCTGACACCTGGCTGGAAGCATCACGCATCTCAAGGCGTCGATCGCCGGGCTGGGCTTCAAGGATACAGGAAAGCCCTTCAATTACGTACTGGCACGCCGCCGCCATGGTGAGAAATCCCGTTCTCACTCCGGCTCGCTTGCTCGCCTCCTCTCCCCTGGGAGAGGGAGGGGCCCGCGTGCGTCAGCGCGTGGGGAGGGTGAGGGGAGCACAATGCAGCTAACCGATGAACAGCGCATGATCATGGAGACCGCCCGCGACTTTGCCCGCGAGCGGCTGGTGCCGGGTGCTGCCGAGCGTGACAGGACGGCTGCTTTTCCAAAAGCCGAACTGGCGGAAATGGGCGCACTCGGGTTTCTGGGTATGCTGACGCCTGCAGAATGGGGCGGCTCTGAAACCGGGATGATTGCGCACGCATTGGCGCTTGAAGAAATAGCCTACGGTGACGGTGCGATCTCGACCATCATGAGTGTGCACAATGGTGTCGGACAAAAACCGATTGCCGATTATGGCTCCGACGCACTCAAGGAAAAATACCTGCGCCCGCTGGCGTCCGGTGAGATGCTCGGTGCCTTTGCCTTGAGCGAACCGGAAGCCGGTTCAGATGCGGCGGCGATCCGCACCCGTGCCGTCAGGGACGGCAATCATTTTGTGCTGAATGGAACAAAGCAATTCATCACGTCGGGCAAAACCGGTGATCTGGCCGTGGTTTTTGCGGTCACCGATCCGGATGCCGGACGCAAGGGGATCACAGCCTTTGTCGTGCCGACCGATACCGAAGGTTACACGGTGACGGGTGTTGAGAAGAAAATGGGCCAGCGCTGTTCCGACACGGCGCAGATCACATTCAATGATTGTCGTATCACGCCCGATCACATGCTGGGTGAAGAAGGGCAGGGTTACAGCATCGCGTTATCGAATCTTGAAGGCGGGCGCATCGGTATATCGGCGCAAGCCGTCGGCATGGCGCGTGCAGCACTGGACTGTGCTGTCGCCTATGCAAAAGACCGCAAGAGCTTCGGCAAGCCGATCATCACCCATCAGGCGGTCGGTCATCGCCTCGCCGCGATGGCCACCGAAGTTGAGGCGGCAAGATTGATGTATCTGAACGCGGCCCGTTTGCGTGAAGCCGGTGAACCGTGCCTCAAGGAAGCATCGATGGCCAAACTGTTTGCATCGGAAATGGCCGAGCGGGTCTGTTCCGGCGCGATCCAGACATTGGGCGGTTATGGCTATGTCGAGGATTTCCCGGTCGAGCGCATCTATCGTGATGTCCGCGTCTGCCAGATCTACGAAGGCACATCCGACGTGCAAAGAGTGCGTGCATCGCCCGCGCATTGGGGGAAAGCTGAACGGGCCGACTGCCCCTCGCCCTACCCTCTCCCAAGGGAGAGGGGATTTGCACGCCCCCTCTCCCTTGGGAGAGGGTGGCGCGAAGCGCCGGGTGAGGGGTATTCAAGATGACGAAACAGGAGAGTAAATAACCATGCCCGACCCCATTGAGTTCTATTTTGATTTTTCATCGCCCTACGCCTATTTCGCGGCACAGCAGATCGACCGGCTGGTTGAAGGCTTTGAGCGCGAGACGGTGTGGAAGCCGATCATGCTGGGTGCGGCGATGAAGGAAACGGGGGCGCAGCCGCTGACGCACATTCCGGTCAAAGGCGATTATTGCCGCAATGACTGGGCCCGGCTGGCCCGGTTTCAGGACCTGAAATGGACCATGCCGGACCCGTTTCCGATTGCGACACTGGCGGCGGCGCGGGCATTTTACTGGATCGATGATAAGGACAGGGCGAAAGCCAAGGCTTTTGGATGGGATTGCTTCACGACGTTTTTCGGCGAGGGAACGGATATATCCACACCTGAAGCCGTCGCAGACATTGCAGCAAGGCACGGCTTCGATAAAGATGCAGTGAAAGCGGCCATCGGCGAAGACGCAGTCAAAGCACGGGTCAAGGACGAGACGTCGGCGGCGGTGGCCAAAGGCGTATTCGGCTCGCCCTTTATCATCGTTGACGGTGAAGGCTTCTGGGGCGCTGATCGGTTGTGGATGGTTAAACGCTGGCTCCGTTCCGGCGGCTGGTAACAGAAAAGAAAGAGAGACGATGAAACTCAAAAAAGGCATCAAGGATCTGGTCGCGGAAGCAGAAGCCGTGATCGAGACGATTTCCCTTGAAGATGCGATTGCCCGGCATGGCTCAAACGATCTGCAGTTCGTCGATGTGCGCGATGTCCGTGAACTGGAACGCGATGGCATGATCCCAGGCGCTTTTCATGCACCCCGCGGCATGATCGAATTCTGGGTCGATCCGGACAGCCCGTATTTCAAGGACGTGTTCGCCGATGATAACAAGACCTACGTGCTTTATTGTGCTGCGGCATGGCGCTCGGCGCTGACGGCGAAGACGCTCAAGGACATGGGCATGACCAACGTTGTGCAATTCGCCGACGGTTTCAAAGCCTGGAAAGAAGCCGGTGGACCGGTTGCAGAAAAAGCTGTGAAAGACGCCTGAGACGAATGACTGCCAATCGATACGACTGGATGCAACATGACCGTTATCCGTTCGACAATTGATATCAAAGGCGATGCCTTCAAGGCGAACGGCAAAGCTGTTGATGCCTTGCTGGTCGATCTTGCTGACAAACTGGCGACGATCAAGATGGGCGGCGGCAGTGTTGCCCGGGCCAAGCATCTGTCGCGCGGCAAGCTGCCGGTGCGTGAAAGAATCCGCAATCTGGTTGATCCGGGCGCACCGTTTCTGGAATTTTCCCAGTTCGCGGCTTATCAGGTCTATGGCGATGATGTGCCGGCCGGCGGTATCATTACCGGCATCGGTCCGGTCGAAGGCGTCGAATGTGTCATCGTCGCCAACGACGCGACGGTCAAGGGCGGCACCTATTATCCGCTGACCGTCAAGAAGCACCTGCGCGCTCAGGAAATTGCCCGGGAAAACAATCTGCCGTGCATCTATCTGGTGGACAGTGGTGGTGCCTTCCTGCCGCGTCAGGACGAGGTATTTCCGGACAAGGAACATTTTGGCCGCATCTTCTACAACCAGGCCAAAATGTCGGCAGCCGGTATTCCGCAAATTGCCGTGGTCATGGGATCGTGTACGGCGGGGGGTGCCTATGTCCCTGCCATGTGTGACGAAAGCATCATCGTCGAGGGGCAGGGGACGATCTTTCTGGGTGGCCCGCCGCTGGTCAAGGCGGCTACCGGCGAGGAAGTTTCGGCAGAAGATCTCGGCGGTGCGCTGGTCCACTCGAAAATATCCGGTGTGACCGATTATATGGCGCGCGACGACATGCATGCCCTGCAACTGGCGCGTCAGGCGATCCGCAATCTGAACCGGGTAAAGAAAATTGATATCGATATCCGCAAGCCGGTCGAGCCGTTGTATCCGGCAACTGAACTGACCGGCATCGCACCGGTCGATCTCAGGAAGCCGTTCGACGTTCGCGAAATCATCGCCCGGATTGTCGATGGTTCGGAATTTGATGAATTCAAGAAGCTTTATGGGGAAACGCTGGTCACCGGGTTTGCCCGCATTCACGGCTATCCGGTCGGGATTGTCGCCAACAACGGTATCCTGTTTTCGGAAAGCGCGCAGAAGGGGGCGCACTTTATCGAGTTGTGCGCACAGCGCCGGATTCCGCTGGTGTTCCTGCAAAACATCGCCGGCTTTATGGTCGGCAAGAAATACGAACAAGGTGGCATCGCCAAGGACGGGGCCAAGATGGTCACCGCCGTCGCCTGCGCCAATGTGCCGAAATTCACGGTGGTGATCGGTGGCAGTTTCGGTGCCGGGAACTATTCCATGTGCGGTCGGGCCTATTCACCCCGTTTCCTCTGGATGTGGCCGAACGCCAGGATTTCGGTGATGGGTGGCGAGCAGGCGGCCAACGTTCTGGCGACGGTGCGCGAAGACGGCTTGAAGGCCAAGGGCAAGAAGTGGGCGAAGAAGGATGTTGAAGCCTTCAAGTCGCCGATCCTCGAACAGTATGAGCATCAGGGGCATCCCTATTATGCCAGCGCCCGGTTGTGGGATGACGGCATAATCGACCCGAGCGAAACCCGGACCGTTCTGGGGCTCGGTCTGTCAGCAGCCCTGAATGCACCGGTTGAAAAGACGACGTTCGGCGTGTTCCGGATGTGATGGGTATAGCGAGAACATGACATGGCAAAGAAGATGACGACGGCTCCCCTGATAACCGAGATTTCCGGTCGCGGCGTAGCGACGATCACGTTGCGCCGTCCGGATATTCACAACGCCTTTGACGATGAAATGATCGAGCGTCTGCGCCGCGAATTGCAGGGGCTGAACAACGACTCGAAAGTCCGCGTTGTTGTCCTCGCAGCGGAAGGAAAAAGCTTTTCCGCCGGTGCCGATCTCAACTGGATGAAGCGCATGGCGGAATATGACCGGGCGCAAAACCTGGAAGATGCCAACAATCTCGGCAAGCTGATGGCGACACTGTACCGGATGCGCCAGCCGACCCTCGCGGTCGTGCAGGGGCCGGCTTATGGCGGTGGCGTCGGTCTGGTCGCGGCCTGCGATATTGCGATTGCTTCCGAAGACGCGCATTTCTGTTTGTCCGAAGTCAGGCTTGGCCTGATCCCGGCGGTGATCGGCCCTTATGTCATTCACGCCATCGGCGAACGGCAGGCGGCGCGCTATATGCTGACGGCGGAAAAATTCTCGGCCGCTGAAGCATTGCGTCTGGGGCTGGTTCAGGATGTGGTCCCGGCCGACAAGCTGGTCGAGCGCCGCAACCAGGTCGTTGATGATTTGCTCAAGGGCGGACCCCGGGCGCTGTCCGAAGTTAAAAACCTGGTCTCCTATATCACCAAGTCGGCGACCGAGGATGAAAAGGTTGTGCGCGACACCGCCGGTCATATTGCCCGGGTCCGCGCCTCGGAAGAGGGGCAGGAAGGGGTGTCGGCTTTCCTTGAAAAGCGCAAGGCCAAGTGGGTCAGGTAACGATGAATAAGGACGCTGCGTGAGAAAAATAAAACGCCTGCTGATTGCCAACCGGGGCGAGATCGCCTGCCGTGTGATAAAATCCGCGCGCGCCATGGGGATCGAGACGGTTGCCGTTTTTTCCGATGCCGATAGGGGCGGGCTGCATGTCCGCATGGCCGATCAGTCGGTGCGGATCGGGCCGGCACCGGCATCGGAAAGCTATCTGAATGTTGAAGCGGTACTCGACGCCGCGCGTCTGACCGGTGCCGATGCGATCCATCCGGGCTACGGTTTTCTCTCGGAGAATGCCGACTTTGCCGAAGCGGTGACGGCGGCCGGCATGATCTTTGTTGGCCCGCCCGCCGAAGCAATTCGCCAGATGGGCTCGAAAAGTGCTTCGAAGGCGCTGATGGAAAAAGCGGGCGTGCCGCTGGTGCCGGGCTATCACGGTGCCAAACAGGACAACAAAACCCTGATTGCGGCGGCAAAAAAGATCGGCTTCCCGGTGTTGGTCAAGGCGTCGGCCGGCGGTGGCGGCAAGGGCATGCGGGTGGTCAAAAGTGCTGACGGGCTCGAAGATGCCATCGACGGTGCCAAGCGTGAGGCCAAGGCCTCGTTCGGCGATGCCCGGATGATGATCGAGAAGTATCTCGACCGGGCACGCCACGTCGAGGTGCAGGTATTCGGCGATATGCATGGCAACACCGTGCATCTGTTCGAGCGCGATTGTTCGTTGCAGCGGCGTCATCAGAAAGTCATCGAGGAAGCGCCGGCACCGGGCATGACGGCGGCACTGCGCAAAGCCATGGGCGAGGCGGCGGTGAATGCCGCCGGTGCGGTCGGCTACGTCGGTGCCGGCACGGTCGAGTTTCTGCTCGCCGGCTCGGATTTCTATTTCATCGAAATGAACACGCGCCTGCAGGTCGAGCATCCGGTCACCGAAGCGATCACCGGGCAGGATCTGGTCGCATGGCAACTGCGTGTCGCCGGTGGTGAGAAGCCGCCGTTGATGCAAAGCGAGCTTGCGATCAATGGTCATGCCTTCGAGGCGCGTCTGTATGCCGAAGACCCGGACAAGGGTTATCTGCCGCAAACCGGCACCCTGCATCATCTGAAATTTTCCGGGTGATCCGGATGTCCGGATCGACACCGGCGTTGAAGCGGGCGGCAGCGTTTCGGTGCATTACGACCCGATGCTGGCCAAGATCATCGTGCACGGCAAAGACCGCGCCGATGCCCTGGACAAACTGACACGCGCCCTTGCCGGCACCGAGATCGCCGGGCTCGAGACCAACCGCGATTTCCTGCTGGGTATCTGTGAAACCGATACCTTTATGAAGGCCAGGGTCGACACCGGCTGGCTTGATCGCATGAAGCCGCCGGCGCTCGGCTGGCGACGCGTGCGTCCGGCTGACGAACTGACTCTGGCGCTGGCCGCACTGCAGGCGATTGCCGAGAGGGGCAAGCTGGCCGACGCCCGTGCTGCCCGTTCTCAGGACCCGTACTCGCCGTGTGTTCAGGACCGACGGCTGGCGGCTGATCGACCGGGGCCGTCAGGATATTTTTCTGGGCGACATCATCGGTGAAGACAAGCTGCTTGCGTCGGCCACGACCGCAACCGATGGCAGCTACGATCTGATCATCGGCGAAGAGCAGGTTACCGGTGCACTGACGGCAGAGGGCAGGGTGGTGATCAACGGGGTGTGCAGTGCCGCCGGCATCGCCGTTGAGCATGACCGACTGACGGTTTTTCAGGATGGATACCGGCATATTCTGGCGTTGATCGATCCTGGCCCACGACGCCGCGGACGAGACCATATCTGGCGGCGATCTGGACGGCACCGATGCCGGGCCGTGTCACGCATGTGGGCACGTCAAGCTGCCGGGGCCAGGCGTTAACGCGGGCAACCGCTTCTGGTATCGGAAGCGATGGCGATGGAAATCGCGACGATTGCCGCCCCCGGACCCGGGGCTGGCGGTCGAGGTGCGTTGCGCCGTCGGCGATCAGGTGGAAGACGGCATCGCGCCGGTCGTCTTTGAAGCCGACTGACGGGATAGACGCCACGCACCTTCCGAAACACGTCAAGATCGTCGATGTCGGGCCCCGCGACGGCCTGCAGAACCAGCCCGAGCGCGTAGCGCTGGAAACCAAGATCAGACTGGTCGAGATGCTGGCTGATGCCGGCCTTCCGGTGTGGTCGAGGCGGGCGCTTTCGTCTCCGCCCAAATGGGTGCCGCAACATGGCCGTGCATGCGCCGAGCTGATGCAGCGCATTGACCGCAAGCCCGGTGTTTCCTATCCGGTGCTGGAAGCCGAACATGAAGGGTTACGAAGCAGCGAAGGCGGTCGGCGTCGATGAAATCGCCATCTTCGGTGCCGCGTCCGAAAGCTTTTCGCAAAAGAACATCAACTGTTCCATCAATGAAAGCCTTGAACGCTTTCGCCCGGTTGCCGAAGCGGCACGGGCAGACGGCATCCGTGTGCGCGGTTATATCTCGGTGTGTGCTTGGCCGCCCGTATGAAGCTGCGTGGTTGCGCCCGAAGCGGCGGCCATCGTCGCCCGGGCGCTGGATGAAATGGGCTGTTACGAGGTGTCGCTCGGCGACACCATCGGCACCGGCACCCCGGCCAAGGCACAGGCAATGATCGCCGCCGTCGCCCAGCATATACCGGTTGAGCGGCTCGGCGCGCATTTTCACGATACCTACGGGCAGGCGCTAGCCAATCTGCTGGCCGTCATGCAGATGGGCGTCGCCGTCATCGATACCGCCGTTGCCGGGCTGGGCGGCTGCCCCTATGCAAAGGGCGCGTCCGGTAACGTCGCGACCGAAGACGTCATCTACATGCTGGATGGGCTCGGCGTTGAGACCGGTGTTGATCTGGACAGGCTGCTCGCAGCCAGCCGTTTCATATCGGATGCCATCGGCCGCGCGCCGGCCTCGAAGGTCGCGCTGGCCAGACAGGGCGCTGCGGCGTGAGTCTGAATATCCTCAAGCTTTCGGTCGGCATCGAAAATCTGGCGCATCTGGCAGAAGTGCAGCAGCACCGGCTGGCGATGAAAAAGAAGGCCGGTGAGAAGCCGGAACTGATGCACATCACCCGGGCCTTTCCCCGCCGCGCCAGCGAAGTGCTCGACGGCGGCTCGATCTATTGGGTCATCAAGGGCGTGATCCGGGTTCGCCAGCCGATCATTGATCTCAGGGAAGCGACCAATCAGGACGGCAAGCCGGCCTGCGCCATTGTTTATGAAAACCGTCATATTCTGACAGAACCACGACCTTTCCGCGCTTTTCAGGGGTGGCGCTATCTGGAATCCGCCGATGCGCCACGCGATATCGACGCGATCGGCGCGGGAGTTGAGGATTTGCCGGATGACATGGCCGACGAACTCAGGGAACTGGGGCTTTTGTAACGCATTGCCGATGTTGTATCGACCTGTTTAGATTACTGTCGATGTTGTATCGACATGCCGAGGTTGCTAAGCTAGTTGTGTATACCTGAATAAAATATGGAACGACTAATCTGATGGCCGATGACGAGCTGGAAATCATCAACCCGCCGAATACGCTGAAAAGCAAGGTTCGCGAAGGCGGACCGGGTGCTGTTGATCTGGCGACGCTGGAACGTGCCGAGCGTGTCATTGAACAAATGGCCGACAGCTATCTTGAATGGGTTCAGGAGGATCTGGTGCGTATGGACGCGGCCTACAAGGCGCTGGCCGCTGCGACCGGTGACCGCAAGGCCGAAGCCGAACAGGTTTTCCAGATTGCCCACGACATCAAGGGGCAGGGCGGCAGTTTCGGCTATGACCTGATGACGCTGATCGCCAACGAACTGTGTCGGCTGATCGAACGTCAGGACAAATTCGGGACTGCCGAAGTGCAGGCCGTCAAGGTGCACGCCGACGCCATGAAGCTGGTCATCCAGAATCGCATGAAGGGTGACGGCGGCGCCAACGGCCAGGCCCTTGTCGCCGGTATCCGCCAGGTTGGCGATAAACTGATCAAGTAGGGGTTAGCCCCTCACCCTCCCACAAACTGCGTTCGCGGGCCCCTCCCTCTCCCGTGGGGAGAGGAATTCTGATGAACCTCTCCCACCGGGAGAGGGTGGCGCGAAGCGCCGGGTGAGGGGTCTGTGTGCGGAAAAGTGGTGCCCCTCACCCTCCCACAAACTGCGTTTGCGGGCCCCTCCCTCTCCCGGTGGGAGAGGGATTCCAACGACCCTCTCCTCGTGGAGAGGGTGGCGCGAAGCGACGGGTGAGGGGTCTTTAGGTTAAGCTGCAGCGCTTTCGGTGAACTTGCCCCAGACCGGTGTGTGGTCAGAGGCTTTTTCCTTGGCCCTGGGTGTCTTGTCGATACCGACGTCGGCCAGCAGATCGGCTGCTTCCGGTGACAGCAACAGATGATCGATGCGCAGGCCGTTGTCTTTTTGCCATGCGCCGCGCTGATAGTCCCAATAGGAATAGGCGTGCAGGTCCGGGTTCAGGGTCCGCCATGCTTCGGTGTAGCCGAGATTGACGAGGGCGCGAAAACGGCTACGGCTTTCCGGACGGCACAGCGCATCGTCGGCGAAGGCCTTCGGGTCATAGACGTCGATATCGGTCGGGCAGATGTTGTAATCACCGGCGAGGACGACGGGAATTTCTTCGGCCAACAGGGCGGCCCCATGCGCCAGCAGCCGGTCCATCCATTTCAGTTTATAGATGAACTTTTCATGATCGGCACCGGCTTCGTCGCGGGTCGGGTTGCCGTTCGGCAGATAGATCGAGGCAACGCGGATGCCAAAAGTATCGGCTTCAAGGTAGCGGGCCTGTTCGTCGCTTGCATCGCCGGGCAGGGCGCGGTGGATGACGGTGATCGGCTGCTTCGAGAGAATGGCGACGCCGTTATAGGTTTTCTGACCGACGGTCTCGACATGATAGCCGGCGGATTCGATCTCGAGGCGGGGGAAGCCCGCATCCTCGGTTTTAAGTTCCTGCAGCAACGCGACGTCGGGCGAAAACGTCTCAAGCCATTCGACGACACGCGGTAGCCGCGCCTTGACTGAATTGACGTTCCATGTGGCGATGACGGTCATGGGCTGTTCGGACGCTTGCGGCGTCAGACGGAGAACGAGGTGCCGCAACCGCAGCTTGAGGTGGCGTTCGGATTCTCGACCTGAAAATAGGCGGCGCCGAGGTCGTCCTTGAATTCGACCTTGCTGCCGACCAGAAAGCCGAGCGAAACCTCGTCCGTGACGACTTCGATGCCGTTGTGGGCAAACAGGATGTCTTCTGCCGTCGTCTTGTCATCCAGATCAAAGGCATACTGGAAGCCGGAACAGCCGCCGCCGTTGACGGTGATACGCAGGCGCAGCTGATCGTTGCCCTGAATCTGCCTGAGCTTGGCAATCCGGGCCGCCGCGCTGTCGGTAATGATCACATCTTGTTCGGTCGTCTGTGTGCCGTCGGGCATCGGTCTCTCCTCAGGTCTTCAGCTTATATGTAGTCTATACGATTTCACTGTCAATCGCACGTCTCGTGTCATGCAGCCCCTCACCCTCCCGCTCACGATGTTCGCGGGCCCCTCCCTCTCCCGTCGGGAGAGGGGCAAAAAAAACCTCTCCTCGGGGAGAGGGTGTCGCGAAGCGACGGGTGAGGGGTATCTTGCGTTGCTGTGATACACGCCCTGCGCTACCCTCGTTACATGGATGAAACCACACAAATGGAGCCTGTCTCCACCGAGCGGCCGCCGCTCAAGCCCTATGCCTGTCGGTCCGTCGACAGCCGTGGGCGGCTGTTTCCGGAGCCTGAAAGCAAGACGCGCGGCGCGTTTCAGCGGGACCGTGACCGCATCATACACTCTGCCGCCTTTCGTCGGCTTGAATACAAGACCCAGGTGTTCGTCAACCATGAGGGGGATTCGTTTCGTACCCGCCTGACGCACTCGCTTGAGGTCTCGCAGATCGCGCGCTCTGTCTGTCGCTGCCTCGGCCTGAATGAGGATCTGGGCGAGACGCTGGCACTGGCGCACGATCTGGGCCATCCGCCGTTCGGCCATGCCGGCGAGGATGCCCTGAAGGAGATGATGGAACCGTTCGGCGGGTTTGATCACAACGCCCAGTCGCTCCGCGTCGTCACCAAACTGGAAGCCCGCTATGCAGAATTTGACGGCCTCAATCTGACCTGGGAAACGCTGGAAGGGGTCGTCAAACACAATGGTCCGCTTGTTCACAAGAACAGGAAGGCCGAAGACCTGCCGCGCGGTATTCTCGACTACAGTGCGGCGCAGGATCTGGAACTGGACACCTATGCCAGCGCCGAAGCCCAGGTGGCGGCGATTGCCGATGACATTGCCTATAACAACCATGATATCGACGACGGTTTGCGGGCCGGACTGTTCACCATCGAAGATTTGCAGGACGTGCCGCTGGTCGGCCCGGTCTTCCGTGAAGTGCGCAGCAAATACCCGGACCTGGACCGTTCCAGAACCATTCACGAAGCGGTCCGCCGGATGATCGGCGAAATGGTGCAGGATCTGCTGAGCGAAACGCAGCAGCGAATCGATGCCGCCCGACCGGCATGCGCGGCGGATATTCGCAATCTCGACCATCCGGTGGCACAGTTTTCCGAAGAAATGCGCGCCAATGACAAGGCGCTCAAATCATTCCTGTTCGAGAACATGTACCGTCATTACCGCCTCAACCGGATGACCTCGAAAGCTCGCCGCGTGGTCAAGGACCTGTTTGGGCTGTTGCTTGATGAACCGGGCTGTCTGCCGACCGAATGGCGTGAAAAAGCAGGGGATCCGGGCACCCGCGAGACGGCGGAACTGGTCTGTGATTACATTGCCGACATGACGGACCGGCTGGCGCTGGACGAGCATCGCCGCCTGTTTGACCTGCAATCCCGGACCTCCTGAACGGACCGGGCAGGGGCAGGGACGGTGTGATCCGGCCCGCCGCCGCAATCAGAAAATGACGCCGAACCTTGCCTTTGATCGGGCCGCGCTGTTACCCATGTCGGGATGTTCCGCTATATGGCTGCACGTGGAATATCCAGTATAATAATAACGATTCGGCAGATCAGTGTCGGGCGCAGTTCTTGGGAGACATCGAGTATGGCGCTTTCCGCCCATTCTGACATGAAAGTAACGAACGCAGAGCCGCAGCCGGATGGCGATGGTGACACGGCCCGTGCCGGTAGCGGCAGGACGACCCTCAAGGTTCTGGGCGGGCTGGTGCTGGTAACCCTGCTGGCCGGTGGCATCTGGATCGGGTTGGGCGACAAGATCATGGGGCTGTTGTACGAGGCCGATGGCAATGTGCCGGTGATTACCGCTGACCCGTCACCGATCAAGGTACGTCCGGAAAATCCGGGCGGGATGCAGGTCCCCAATCAGGGACGACTGGTTTATGGCGTGGTCGATGGCTCTGCCTCCCAGCCGCGTGTCGAACGTTTGCTGCCGTCACCCGATAAGCCGATGGAAGTCGAGCAGGTCCTGAAACGCAGCGTGCCGGAAGCCAGCGAAGTGGTCGCCAGCGCAGCCCCCAGGGGCACCGCCGATGCCACGGCACCGCGCGCGCTGATCCCGGCGACACCGCCGAAGCCGTTGTCCACCGTGCCCAGTGCAAAGGACGTTGCCAGTCTGCAGCCACCGCCACCGGCCCCGGCGCCGTCCAAAAACGCTCAAACAGCGACATCAACGGCACCTGCGCCGCCACCGGTACCGTCTGCCGTGGCAACAGCAACGCCTGCACCGTCAGCCCCCTCAGCGCCGGCGAAAACAGTCGCACCACCGCCGGCTCCGGAAGCCAAACAAATGGTTCGCGCAACACCGGCGCCAGCCGCGCCCGCCACCGATATGGATAAGGCCTATCGCATTCAGCTGGCGGCGGCTCGCAGCGAGGAAGCGGTGGAATCCGAATGGAACAACCTGCGCCGCCGTCATGTCGATCTGCTGGGGGAATTGCAGCTTCAGATCATGAAAATCGATCTGGGGGCGACAAAGGGCGTGTTTTACCGCCTCCGCGCCGGGCCGCTTTCTGATGAGCCGACGGCCAAGACTTTGTGTGAACGGCTCAAGCAAAGAAAGCTCGGCTGTCTGGTCGTGAAGCCGGGCGCCTGATGTCTGACGACGAAACATTGCCAGCGTTGCAGCCATTGTCGGACTGAGCCGGAGACCACGCTCAGTGCCGGAGAGCGGTTTTTCTTTGCTGAAACCGATCCGCTCGGCTTCATCCTTTTTGCCCGAAATTGCGAAACACCGCGTCAGGTCAGCGCACTGGTCAGTGATTTGCGTGATGCGGTCGGTCGTGACGACGCCCCGATCCTGATCGATCAGGAAGGGGGTCGGGTACAGCGGCTGGGGCCCCCCAACTGGATCAAGCATCCGCCGCAGGGTCTTTTTGCCCGCATGGCTCTGGATGATCGTGCGCAGGCGCGTGAAGCGGCCAGCATGAATGCCCGGCTGATCGCCGAAGACCTGCGGCTTCTGGGGATCGACATCGATTGTCTGCCGGTTCTGGATGTGCCGGAAGTCGGCGCCCACGATATTATCGGTGATCGTTCATTCGGCAGCGATCCCGAGATTGTCGCAGAACTGGGCGAGGCGGTAATAGCCGGTCTGATGGCCGGTGGCGTGCTGCCGGTGATCAAGCACCTGCCAGGACATGGACGGGCGACCGCCGACAGCCATCTGTCATTGCCCCGGGTCAGCACCGATGCGGCAACCCTCAAGGAAACGGATTTCGTGCCGTTCCGCAGGCTGTATCACGCCGCCTGGGGGATGACCGCGCATATCGTCTATGACGCTTTTGATGCGGACCTGCCGGCCACCCTGTCGGCGACCATGATCCAGGAGATTATCCGGGGCGAGATCGGCTTTCAGGGCTTTCTGGTCTCGGACGACGTCAATATGAAGGCGCTGACCGGCAGCGCTGCCGAAAACTGTCTGGCGGCGCTGGATGCGGGCTGCGATGCGGTCCTGCACTGTAACGGTGATCTGGCGGAAATGATCGAGGTGGCGGGTGATCTGCCGCGACTGACAGGCATGGCGTGGCAACGTTTTCAGTCGGGCCGGGCAATGCTGCCGGTCGTCGATGACATTGACGTGGCCGAATATCAGGCACATCTGGACGAGATGACAGCCGCCTGGTGCTAACTGTCAAAGCCCCAAGGAAGTCCTGAGAACGCATGGATATGCCTCTTGATACCATTGCCTATACCATTTCGGTGTGGGCCCTGCCGATCCTGCTTGCGGTCACCCTGCACGAGGCGGCGCACGGCTGGGTAGCGATGAAGCTCGGCGATCCGACCGCCAAGGAAATGGGCCGGGTCACGTTCAACCCGCTCAGCCATATCGACCTCATGGGGACCGTTCTGATTCCGTCACTGCTATTGCTGGTGAGCGGCGGCAAGATGATGTTCGGATTCGCAAAACCGGTACCGGTCGACTTCCGCAGGCTGAAAAAACCCCGCCGCGACATGATTTTAGTCTCCGCCGCCGGGCCGGGGATGAACCTGTTGCTGGCGCTGCTGGCAGCCTTGTCTTTTCATCTGGCGTTCACTCTTGATGGTGATTTGCAGGAATGGGTCATGACCAATCTTGGAAATGCGTTGTGGATCAATGTCTTGCTGGCTGTCTTTAATATGTTGCCGATACCGCCGCTGGATGGTGGGCGGGTCGCCATCGGCATCCTGCCGTGGTCACTGGCCAGGCATCTGGTGCGTCTGGAGCGGGCCGGCATCTTCATCGTGCTGGGTGCGATCTTTTTACTGCCGTGGATCGGTGGCAAGATGGGGCTTGATCTGAACCTTTTCAGATGGCTAGTGATCATCCCGGCCAGCCACCTTCAGGACCTTATCGTGATGGTGGCCGGGATCGGCTGATAGCGGACAGCTTTTTACGGCGGTTTTAGAGGCAGGCATGGCTGAGATTATCGAATTCGAGCCGAAGCAGGGTGACGACTTCACGGACGATGCCGAGGATAAACCCGTCGGCGCGTCGTTCGTTGTCGATCTGCAGGGCTTCGAGGGGCCGATTGACGTCCTGTTGCAACTGGCCCGCGACCAGAAGGTCGATCTGGTTCACATCTCGATCCTTGAGCTGGCCGATCAGTATCTGGCCTTCGTAGCCGAAGCCCGGAAACACAATCTGGAACTGGCCGCCGATTATCTGGTGATGGCGGCATGGCTGGCGTTTCTGAAATCCAGACTGCTGCTGCCCGATATGTCGAGCGAGGAAGAGCCGTCGGGCGAAGCCATGGCGGCTGCCTGCGGTATCCAGTTGCTCAGGCTGCAGGCGATGCAGAACGCCGGGCAGGGGCTGGTGGCCAGACCCAGGCTCGGTCAGGATTTTCTCGGTCGCGGCGACCCCGAGCGGTTCAAACCCCGGGAGGTCGAAATCCTCGACGCGACGCTCTATGATCTGCTCAAGGCCTATGCCGATCAGCAGCGCCGCAAGAACGCCCATTCACCGATGCAGATTGAAGCCTTCGAGATTTACACCGTCGAGGATGCCCTGCAGCGTCTGCGCCGGCTGGTCGGCAAGACGCCGGACTGGCAGAACCTGTGGTCCTTCCTGCCGGAAAACCTCAAAGGGGTGCTGCTGACCCGCTCAGCCGTTGCCTCGACTTTCGCCGCCAGCCTGGAAATGGCCAAGGAGGGGAAGGTTCTGATCCGACAGAGTGCCAACTTCGGACCGATACTTCTGCAGGGCAGACAAGACGCAACAGGTATGACGGAGCCTGAATAACAAGATGGAACGCGAAATGGTTGATCACGCGAACGATGACGACGTCGATGACGAGGCTGAAGTTCAGGCCGGGGACGATGTTGCGGTCGAAGTTGAAGCAAACGCCGAAGATGCCTTGCCTGAAGACGCCTCACCTGATGAAGGCGAGGCAGAGGGCGACAACGATGACGCCGAGCCCGGCGAAATCACCGTCGATCCCGAGACGTGGGACCGTTACATGCGGATCACCGAGGCCCTGCTGTTCGCCTCATCAGAACCGATGAGCGAGCGGATGCTGGCGGCAACCGTCTGCCCGAAGACGCCAGACGTGAAGGGCGCTGTTGAAAGCGCTCCGCAATATTTATGGCAGCCGCGGCGTCAATCTGGTTCGCGCCGGATCGTCGTGGGCTTTCCGTACCGCGCCCGACCTGACGGACTTTTTGAACAAAGAGGTCGAGGTTGCCCGCAAGCTCAGCCGTGCCGCCATCGAGACGCTGGCCATCATCGCCTATCACCAGCCGGTGACCCGGGGCGAGATCGAGGAAATTCGCGGCGTCAGCATCTCCAAGGGGACCATCGACGTGCTCATGGAAGAAACCTGGATCAAGCCGCGTGGCCGCCGCCAGACACCGGGCCGGCCGTTGCAGTGGGGCACGACCGATACATTCCTTGATCACTTCGGACTGGAATCCCTGCGCGATCTGCCGGGCGTCGATGAATTGAAGGCCGCTGGCCTGCTGGATGCATCACCGGCAATCAACGCCTACCGCGCGACAGCGGGTGACTTCAATCCCGGCGAAGCGGCGGAAGAGGTCGAACCTTCCGGCGATGTCGACGATCAATTGCCCCAGGATGCGCTGAGCGCGGTCCGTGAAGAGGCCGTCGAACCGCTCGATCCGGATGATGATTTTTAGGAACGTGCTTGCTTTTTAACCGTCCTTCCGCCTGTGCGGAGATGCGGTTCCTGCATGCGCCCTCACCCTCCCGCTCACGCTGTTCGCGGGCCCCTCCCTCTCCCGTGGGGAGAGGGAATCCGATGTGACCCTCTCCTCGGGGAGAGGGTGGCGTGCGTCAGCACGCCGGGTGAGGGGGGCGCGCATGCCGCCTGTGCCGGGAAGCCGGATTTTTGATATCCGGGTTTCGTTCCCTGAATGCCGAAAATGCCTTGCATTCTCGGGTTCAAGCCGCGATTCTAAAGGCTCCTGGGAGGGTGCGGCGCTGTTCGGCGCCGTTGTCGCGTTCGAAGTGCGCGCTGTTCATCCGGACCGCTCTCACCTGGTATTTTGACGAACACGCGACAGCTGATGGGATAGTTTTATATGGGTGCGTTCAGTATTTGGCATTGGATTATCGTCCTTGTGGTCGTCCTTGTCCTGTTTGGCGGCAAAGGCAAAATTTCCGCGCTGATGGGTGACTTCGGCAAGGGCCTCAAATCTTTCAAAAAAGGCATGAAGGATGATGACGCCGCCGTAGACGATACCGCCGATACGACCGAAAAAAAGGCGATCAATTCGGAAGCCAAGGATCACGTTGCGGCCAGCCAGTCAGAAAAAGACAAAGCTGCCGGTGGCTGATCCAGTCGTCGGCTCCTGAACGGCGCCGACATTTCTTCTTGAGATCGTTTCTTCGAGGTCGTCCGCCATGTTCGATATCGGCTGGCAGGAAATCTTCCTGATTGCAGTTGTGGCGCTGATTGTCATCGGCCCCAAGGACCTGCCGCGCACGTTGAAAACCGTGACCGGGGCGTTGCGCAAGGTCAAAAGCATGGCCCGCGACTTCCAGAGCGGCCTGGATGACATCGTGCGCGAGAGCGAACTCGACGACATGCGCAAGCAGATCGAGGCCGAAACCGGCGGCGATATCCGTAAAAGCATTGAAAACAGTATCGATCCGGACGGCAGTTTCGCCCGCGACGTTGATGACATGCGCGCGGTCGAAGGCGACCTGACCAGTGCCGCGCGTGGATTTTCCGACGACGTCAAGAAGACCGATGCGCCGGCCAGGAGCGATCTGCCCGATGCCGGTGATGCTTTCAGTGCGCCACCGGAACCATCCAGGCCCGCCCAGCCCAAAGACGCACCTGAACAGCAGGCGGCAACGCCCGCAAGTGATGCGGCAACCAAGAAATCCGGGGAGGGTTGACGCCGGTGGCCAAGGACGACGATTCCATAGACGACGAAAAGATGCCGTTGATGGCGCATCTGATCGAGCTCAGGTCCCGGCTCCTGTGGTCGGTCGTGGCCCTGCTCGTGCTGTTCATGATCTGCTTTTATTTCTCGACGCAGATCTATGCTTTTCTGGTGCAACCGCTGTCTGACGTGCTGCATGAAACCGGGCGCGACCGGCGGATGATCTACACTGCTCTGCAGGAAGCCTTCTTCACCTACGTCAAGGTGTCGTTCTTCGCGGCCATGTTCATCGGCTTTCCGTTCATCGCCTGCCAGATATGGATGTTCATCGCGCCCGGTCTCTACAAACACGAAAAGAAGGCGTTCCTGCCGTTTCTGATCGCCACGCCGTTCCTGTTCTTCGCCGGCGGTGCGCTGGTTTATTATTATGTTCTGCCGGTCGCCTGGAAGTTCTTCATCGGTTTCGAGACGGCAGGCGGTGACGGCACGCTGGCGATCCAGCTTGAAGCCAAGGTCAACGAATACCTGTCACTGGTGATGCGCCTGATCTTCGCCTTCGGCATCAGTTTCGAGCTGCCCGTCGTGCTGACGCTGATGGCCCGGGCCGGTATCGTTTCCGCCGAAGGTCTGGCGGCCAAGCGCAAGTACGCCATCGTCATGGCCTTCATTGCTGCGGCAATCCTGACACCGCCTGATCCGATCAGCCAGATCGGCCTGGCGATCCCGATTATCCTGCTCTACGAAATCTCGATCTTCGCCGCCCGCCTGACCGAAAAGAAACGCGCCCAGCGCATGGAAGAAGAAGAGGCCGGTGCGGATGACGATAAGGACAAAAACAAAACCTAGATCGTCATCCCCGCTTCGCGCACGCGGGGATGAGGGTTAGCTCTGGAATTTGGCGAGCACGCGCCCATCAACCGAGATCAGGCCGGTCAGAATGAACGCCATGCCCAGCAGGTGGCGGGGTTCCAGTGTTTCGTTCAGAAACACGGTGCCCAGCAGAATAGCGCTGAGCGGGATCAGCAGGGTTACCAGTGCTGCATTGACGGCACCGGTATTGGCCAGCAGGCGAAAATACAGCAGATACGCCAGTGCCGTTGAAGCGACGGCCAGCGACAGCGTTGCGCCGATGGCGCCGATGCCGGGGAGCGGCAGGGTCCACGGCTGATCGATCAGCAGGACAATCGGGATCATCATCACGGTGGTTGCCGCCAGTTGTCCGAAGGCACCAACACCGGGCGCCATGCCCATGGCCCGGAACCGGCGGCCATAGACGCTGGCAATACCGTATGACAGCGCCGCGCCGAGACAGGCCAGAATACCGAAGGTGGCAGTGTCGATACCGTGCAGGGCATTGCCGCCGATCAGGATGGCGACACCGCCAAAGCCGAGCAGAATGCCGATGATCTTGTTGGCGGACATCCGTTCGTCAGCCAGCACAAAGTGGGCGACGAGAATGGAAAAGATCGGCGTTGTCGCATTCAGGATCGAGGCCAGACCACTGCTGATCGATGTCTGTGCCCAGAACAGCAGGCTGAACGGGATCAGGTTGTTGAAAAATCCCATGGTCAGAAAGGCCAGCATGACCCTGGCATCAACAGGCACGGTCATCCGGTTGGCCTTGAGATAGACAAACAACGTCAGGCAGGCGATGCCGACGCGGGCCAGCACGAGGCTCAGAGGCGGTATCTCCTGAACAGCAACGGCCACGAAAAAGAACGCACCGCCCCACAGAACGGACAGGGCCGCCAGCATCAGCCAGTCGCGCATGGTTATCTGCATTGCGGGAGATACTCCGGTTCATGCAATCAAGATGACATGGAAAACTACTTTCAAGTGAAACGCGACCCGATAGTTGTTTATTTGCCTGGTGCATTGAAATCCCTCACCCGGCGCTTTGCGCCACCCTCTCCCCGAGGAGAGGGTTTCGGAATCCCTCTCCCTATTGGCTCGCGCCAATGGATTGGCGACGGGAGAGGAGGGGCCCGCGCTCTTTGGAGCGTGGGAGGGTGAGGGTAAACTTCAACGAAACGGGTGTTCCGCCCGGATTTTCATGTTAACTGACTGCATCGGCGTTGGTTCATTGAACGGCGCGGAAATTTAAGCTGATGAGGACCGGGTACCCAGATGTTTGATATCAAGTGGATCAGAGACAACCCTGACGCCTTCGACAAAGGCATGGCGCGCCGCGGCTTGCCCCCGCAGGCCCCGGCTTTGCTGGCGTTGGACGCGAAACGCCGTGATGCGCAGACCCGCGCCCAGGAACTGCAGACGACGCGCAACACGCTGTCGAAACAGATCGGCCAGCTGAAATCGAAGGGTGAGGATGCCACCGCAATCATGGCGCAGGTCTCCGAATCGAAGGACGCGCAGGCAGCGGCGGAAGCCGAAGCCACGAGCGCTGCCGAGGCCCTGAATGATGCCCTGGCGCGGTTGCCGAACCTGCCGTTTGATGATGTGCCGGATGGCGGCGGCGAGGACGATAACGTTGAAATCAGGCGCGTCGGCGAACCGAAGACCTTTGATTTCCCCGTTCGCGACCACGTTGATCTGGGCGAAAGCCTGGGCATGATGGATTTCGAGACCGCGGCCAAGCTGGCCGGGGCCCGCTTCGTGCTGCTGTCGGGTGGCCTTGCCCGCATGGAACGCGCATTGGGTGCTTTCATGCTCGACCACAACACGACCGAGTTCGGTTATACCGAAGTCAATCCACCGGCCATGGTCAACGACAAGACCATGTTCGGAACCGGCCAGTTGCCGAAATTCGGCGACGATCTGTTCAAGACGACGGATGGATACTGGCTGATCCCGACCGCCGAAGTGCCGCTGACCAACATCGTCGCCGAAGAGATCGTTAATGAGGACACTCTGCCTAGGCGGCTACACGGCGATGACGTGGTGCTTCCGCTCTGAAGCAGGCTCTGCCGGGCGCGACACGCGCGGCATGATCCGCCAGCACCAGTTCTCCAAGGTCGAGATGGTTTCCATCACCCATCCTGACAAGGCGCTGGACGAGCTTGAACGGATGACATCGTGCGCCGAGGATATCCTGACCAAACTCGGTCTTGCCTTCCGCACCATCGTGCTCTGTACCGGCGACATGGGGGCCGGGGCCCGCAAGACATACGATATCGAAGTGTGGTTGCCGGCGCAGGACCGTTACCGGGAAATCTCGAGCTGTTCGGTGTGTGGTGATTTTCAGGCCAGACGCATGAATGCCCGGTTCCGAGCCAAGGCTGAGAAGGGGACGCAGTTCGTGCATACCCTGAACGGTTCCGGACTGGCCATCGGCCGCACGCTGATCGCGATTCTTGAAAACTATCAGCAGGCGGATGGCTCGATCGTCATACCGGAAGCCCTGCAGCCCTATATGGGCGGGATGAAGGTTCTTAAAGCCGATGTCTGATGCCGGGTTTGATCTGAAAAAAGCGCGGGTGCTGTTGTCCAATGATGACGGCATTCATGCGCCGGGACTGAAAGCCCTCGAAGATGCGATCCGTCCGCTGGTGCGCGAGCTTTGGGTCTGTGCACCGGAAACCGAACAGTCGGCGACCAGTCATTCGCTGACGCTGCGCCGTCCGCTGCGTATCCGCCATCTTTCCGACAGGCGCTACGCCGTCGACGGCACGCCGACGGATGCCGTGCTTTTGGGTGTGACAAGCCTGATGAAGGATGCCCGGCCTGATCTGGTGCTGTCCGGCTTCAACCGGGGCGGCAATCTGGGCGAGGATGTGACCTATTCCGGCACCGTCGCCGCCGCCATGGAAGGGGCTTTGCTGGGGATTCCGTCGGTGGCGCTGAGCCAGACTTATGAAAACCGCAACAAGGTCAAATGGGCGACGGCGAAAAAGTGGACGCCGAAAGTCCTGAAGCAGTTGTTCGCGGCCGGCTGGCCCAAGGGTATTTTCATCAACATCAATTTCCCGGACGTGACGGCGGCGAAAGTTACCGGCGTCGAAGTCTGCCGTCAGGGCCGCCGCAAGATCGGCGGCGGACTGACCCGTGGGCTTGATCCACGGGGGGATGAGTATTTCTGGATCGGTCCGCAGCGGGACGAGGAAAAGGGCCTCAAGGGCTCGGATCTGGCTGCTGTCAGCAAGGGCATGATCTCGGTGACGCCGCTGGCCCTTGATCTGACCCATGACAGGACGCTGCGGCGGCTCAAGGGCATCATGAAATGACGGCGGGTGTTCTCGACGCCAGCACATTGCGGAAGGCTTTGATCCGGGACGGCATCACCAACGAGACGGTGCTGGATGCAATTCAGGCCACACCGCGCGAGATGTTTGTGCCGCAGGCGTTTCGCGAGCGGGCTTACGAGAATTCGCCGTTGCCGATCGGCCTGCATCAGACGATCTCGCAGCCGACTGTGGTTGCCATGATGACGCAGGCACTGGAGTTGACCGACCGGGTCAAGATTCTCGAAATCGGTACCGGATCGGGATATCAGACAGCCATTCTGGCCCGCCTTTGCCGCCGGGTTTACACCATAGAACGGCACAAGCCGCTGCAGCTTGAAGCCGAGAGCCGGTTTGCCAGGCTCAAGTTCAACAATGTCGTGACGCGGACCGGCGACGGTTCGCTCGGCTGGCCCGAACAGGCACCGTTCACGCGGATCATCGTCACCGCAGCGGCCATTGACGTGCCGCAGATGCTGCTGTCGCAACTTGATGTCGGCGGGATCATGGTGGTGCCGGTGGGTCTTGAGGAACGCGCCCAGCACCTGTTAAGGATTCGCAAAACCGAAGATGATATAGAAACCGAAGATCTGGGGCCGGTGCGCTTTGTACCGCTGATCAGTGACGAGGAAGCCGGGTGAAATACACTGCCGCCACACTCAGTTTTGTCCTTGCTGCCGTCAGCATAGGGCTCGCCGGTTGCGGCAACATCCAGATACCCTCATCGGCGCCGCCCCGCGATATCAACACGCCACCGCAAACCCGTTCGCAGACGTCTGCGCCTGTGCAGTCATCGCCCGTTCAGGCAGCGCCAAGCGGCGCCGTGACCAGAGCGGAACTGGTCAGCGCCAACAATAATCCGGCGTCTTTTGTCGGTGCTTCGGCGGTTGTCGTCGGCCCCGGTGATACGGTTTATGAATTGTCGCGCCGCCACCGGGTTCCGGTTCCGGCGATCATCCGTTCCAACGATCTTGATCCGCCGTATCTGCTCAGGGTCGGGCAACGGATCGAGTTGCCGCGCGGGCGTCAGCACCGGGTTGTCAGCGGCGATACATTATATTCCATCGCCCAGACCTATGACGCGGTGCTTTATGAGTTGGCGCGCCTGAACGACATCGATGCCCCCTATACGATCAAGCTGGGTGAAATTCTGGTCATTCCGGAAAGTGACGCGACGGCCGCCAAAGCGGATCAGAAAGCGACGTCTAGCGTCACGGCCGAAGCCGCGCCGCCACCACCGCAACCAGAACCCCGGCAGATGGAGCGGGCACCGCAGACGCCTCAATCCCAGGGCCGGGTTGCTGTGACACCGCCGGTCAAGCCGCCGGCACCGGTGCCGCCACCGGCGTCACGTACCGGCAAGGGCTTCCAGTGGCCGGTGCAGGGGCCGCTGATGTCGAATTTCGGCACCAAGGACGGCGGTCTCAGGAATGACGGCATCAACATCATTGCGCCCCAGGGCACTCCCGTGGTCGCCGCCGAAAACGGTGTTGTCGCCTATGCCGGCAATGAAATCCGGGGATTCGGCAATCTGTTGCTGATCAAGCATGCGGACGGCTATGTCACGGCCTATGCGCATAACCACACGCTGCTGGTCGAACGCGGCCAGCGGGTCAAGCGCGGCCAGAAGATCGCAACGGTCGGCGCCACCGGCAGCGTCTCGCGTCCGCAGCTGCATTTCGAAATCCGCAAAGGCCGCCGCCCGCAGGACCCGCAGAAGTATCTGCAGAAAATCTGATTGCATCCCTCTCCCGTGGGGAGAGGGTGGCGCGAAGCGCCGGGTGAGGGTGGCGGCTGCCCCCTCATCCTGTCCTTCTCCCGGGGGGAGAAGGGACTCACGCATCAACATCCTCTCTCCCCCCGGCGCACGCGGGGGTGACGGTTTGAAATAATTTTGCAGCCACTGTTATGAAACATTGCTAAAATGCCGGCATGATCATGTCAGCCCTGCGCTCGCCGCGTTTTGCTTTTGCTTTCATGGCCTTTGTCGTGGCCTTGGGGATAGTCTTCGGGCATCGCTGGTATGGCTGGCTGGGCGTCGGGTTTGTCGGGCTGATCGGGCTGGTGATATCGCACAGATCGGAAATGTTCACCCATGATGGCGACCCGCACGAACGTGCGTCGACCCATGTTGTCCGGATGAAAGCCCTGCAGATGGAAAACCGCCAATACGAAAACGATGATGCGGTCCGGCGGCGCCAGGGTGAAGAACAGCAGCGGCATGTCTTTCACCGGGTCATCAACGCGATCTTTGCCGCGATCACGATGCTCGGTGGCTCGATGTATCTGTTCAAGGAATTCTAGGGAAGCTCAGCTCAGCTTTTTGCCGAGACGACCGGCCAGATCCTGAATGTACTGCCATGCAACACGGCCCGAGCGGGCCCCGCGCGTGACCGACCATTCGATGGCCTCGGCCTTGATGTCGATCTTGGGGTCGTCGAGGCCATAGTGTTTGGCATAGCCTTCGATGATTTTGAAGTACGTCTGCTGATCGACGTTGTGGAAGCCGAGCCAGAGACCGAAACGATCGGAAAGGGATACTTTTTCCTCGGTCGCTTCCGACGGGCTGATGGCGCTGGAACGCTCGTTTTCGATCATGTCGCGCGGCATCAGGTGGCGGCGGTTCGACGTGGCATAGAACACCACGTCGTCAGAGCCAGCCTTCGACACCGCCGTCGAGCTCTTCGACACTTATAAGCCTCATCCTGACCGTCAAACGACAGATCGTCACAGAAGATCAGACAGCGGCGATCCGTCTTGCGCAACTTGCTGAGCAAGACCGGCAGCGACGGGATGTCTTCGCGGTGAATTTCGATCAGGGCCAGCGCGCCCGGCTTGTCGGCGTTGATTTTCGCATGCACGGCCTTGACCAGCGACGACTTGCCGGTGCCCCGGGCACCCCACAAAAGGGCGTTATTGGCCGGAAATCCGTCGGTAAACCGCTTCGTGTTGTCGGTCAGCTGGTCCTGCTGACGGTCAATGCCCTGCAACAGGCCGATATCGACCCGGTTGACCACCGGCACGGGCTCAAGCCCGCCGGATGCATGCCAGACGAAGGCGTCGGCATCGTTGATCGAGGCTTCAGGCGTGGCTTCAGGGGCCATGCGCTCCAGCGCACCGGCAATCCGCGCCAGCAGGTCCTTGATTTCAGGATCAAATTTATCAGTCAATTTATCAGTCATTTTATCGGTCATGGGCGCGGAAGGTATACGCGGCTCTTTTAAGCGTCAATAACCAAGACACGCGAGCATCTATAACCAAGTTGCGCGAGCATTTAAGACCAAGATGCGCGAGCATCTAAAACCAAGACGTTTGGGCGCCTCAAACCCTGCGCCGACATTACGATTCGTTAATGCGCCAGACCTCGCAAACCAAGCGTAAGCGGTTGCAACTCCGGGCCTGATCGGTATAGTCCGGCAACTTTAATAGCTTGGACGGCATTGTCCGGGCTGGCGCGTCATGAGGAGATGATCTGATGTTTATTTCACCGGCATATGCACAGGCTGCTGGGGGCGGTGGTGGCGAGGCCTTTCAGGCATTCCTGCCGCTGATCCTGATTTTCATCGTCTTTTACTTTCTGCTGATCCGTCCGCAGCAAAAAAAGATCAAACAGCACAAGGAAACCCTTGAGGGTATCCGCCGTGGCGACAAGGTGATCACCGGCGGCGGTATCATCGCCACCGTCACCAAGATCGAAAACGACATGGAAGTGACCGTCGAGATCGCCAAGGACGTCAAGGTCAGGATACAGCGCTCGACCATCGCCGGCGTGATCAATCGCACCGAGCCGGTCGGCGGCAAGCCAGCCAACGACACCGAAAAGAAATCCGGCGGTCTGCTGGCCAGTCTGTTCGGTGGCGGTGCCAAGCCGGCACCTGCACCTGCACCGGAACCGGCTGCCGAGGAAGCTGCTGAGAAAGACGATGCCGCGTCCGATACAGCCGCTGATTCAGATGCTGCCGCCGATAAAGACGGCAAGGATCAGCCCAAGAGCTGATCACGCGCTGATCGCCCGCATTCAGGATATCGTCGATGATCAACTTTCCGACCTGGAAAAAAATACTGGTGGCCCTGGTCTGCCTTATGGGATTGATTTTTGCCGCGCCGAATTTCGTGCCGGATCATCTCCACAAGCAGATACCGGACTGGCTGCCGGCGAAAAAGGTCAATCTGGGGCTTGATCTGCGCGGTGGGTCTCACCTTCTGCTTGAAGTCGAAGTGCAGGCGGTCATCAACGAATATCTTGAAACCCTGGTCGATACGGCACGTGCCGAGCTCAGGGGGGCCCGCATCAAGTACCGGGCGCTGGGCAAGCACCTGAACAGTGTCGGCGTAACCATTCCTGACGCTGCCGAACGTGACAAGGCGTACGAGCTGCTGCGCAAGGTTGATGCCTCGGCGTCAACCAGCATTGATGGTGATCGGGTGGTCATCGCCATGACCGATCAGCAGATCGTCCAGCGCAGAACATCAGCGGTTCAGCAATCGATCGAGATCATCCGCCGCCGGATCGATGAAACCGGCGTCCGCGAGCCGACCATCCAGCGTCAGGGTGACGACCGGGTGATCGTGCAGTTGCCGGGTATCGATGATCCGGAAAGGGTCAAGCGCCTGATCGGCAAGACCGCCAAGCTTTCGTTCCAGATGGTCGATATCGAGAATTCTGTCGAGGATGCCATGGCCGGCCGCGTGCCGCCTGGCTCGATGCTGCTGCCGACGGTCGAAGGGGACAGCTTTGTTCTCGTCAAAAAACGGATTGCCGTCAGTGGCGAGAACCTGGTCGACGCACAGCCCAGCTTTGATTCCGTGACAACCAGCCGGTGGTTTCGTTCCGCTTCGATACCCTGGCGCGCCAGTTCGGCAAGGTGACTACGGAAAATGTCAAACGTCCGTTTGCTATCGTGCTCGACGGCAAGGTGATTTCCGCACCGGTCATTCAGGAACCGATCCTTGGCGGTTCTGGCCAGATTTCTGGTCGTTTTTCAGTTCAGGTAATCCAATGATCTGTCGCTTTTGCTGCGAGCCGGTGCCTTGCCGGCACCATTGACGATCCTTGAAGAACGGACCGTCGGTCCGGGCATGGGCGCGGATTCCATCGCTGCCGGTGAAATCGCCAGTATCGTCGGTCTGGTCGCCGTCATCATCTTCATGGGCATCGCCTACGGTCGTTTCGGGATTTACGCCGATATCGCGCTGTCGATGAACATCTTTCTTATTCTGGGGGCGCTGTCGGTCCTGCAGGCGACGCTGACGTTGCCGGGGATCGCCGGGATCGTGCTGACCATCGGTATGGCGGTCGACGCCAACGTTCTGATCTTTGAACGCATCCGCGAAGAAGTGCGCTCGGGCCGGACGCCGATTTCCGCAATCGATGCCGGTTACGGCCGTGCCATGACGACGATCATCGATTCCAATCTGACGACGCTGATTGCGACCTTGCTTTTGTATGCCTTCGGTTCAGGTCCGGTGCGCGGTTTTGCCGTGACGCTGGCGATCGGTATCGTCACTTCGATGTTCACGGCGATCATGCTCGACACGGTTGTTTGTCGTCACCTGGCTTCGCGTAAAGCCCGCCCGACCGAATTGCCGTTGTGAGGAACAGGATGTGAAACCGCTCAATATCATTCCAGGCCGGCGTCAGACATCGGCATCATTGCCAAGGCGCAAGACTATTCGGTTTCGGTGTATCGGCGCTGCTGATCGATCACCTCGATTATCCATGTTGGCGTCACGCACGGCCTGAATTTCGGTATCGATTTCAAGGGCGGCATCCTGACTTGAACTGTCCGCACCGAACCGGGCCCGCCGATCTCGGCCGTCTCCGGCAATCCGGGATCGAGGGATTGAACCTCGGCGAAGTTTCGCTGCAGGAATTCGGCGAGCCGACCGATGACGCTGATCCGCATCCAGCGCCAGTGACGGCGGTGAAGAGGCGCAGCAGAAAGCGGTCAACGCGGTCAAATCCGTACTGGGTGACAAGATTTCCTATCGCCGGACCGAGTTTGTCGGCCCGCAGGTGTCCGCTGAACTGATGGAAGACGGCATCATGGCGGTGTCGCTGGCGATTATGGCGATCCTTATCTACATCTGGTTCCGCTTTGAATGGCAGTTCGGTGTCGGTGCTGTACTGGCCCTGTTGCACGACGTTACCGCGACCATCGGCATTTTTGCCCTGATGGGGCTTGAATTCAACCTGACGACGGTGGCGGCGGTGCTGACCATTGCCGGTTATTCGATCAACGATACGGTTGTGGTGTTTGACCGGGTGCGCGAAAACCTGCGCAAGTACAAGACCATGCCGCTCGGCGAATTGCTGAATCAGTCGATCAACGAGACCCTGTCCAGAACCGTCATCACCTCGTTCACGACTGTCCTGGCCCTGCTGGCGCTGTTCTTCCTCGGCGGCGAAGTAATCCACGATTTCAGCTTTGCCATGATCTGGGGCATCGTTGTCGGAACCTATTCGTCGATTTGCGTCGCGGTTCCGCTGCTGTTGTATTTCGGCCTTGATGATCAGGCCCGCGGCAATCTGTTCGACGGTGCCGACGATGACGCGGAACCCGCGCCGGACGCACGCTAGGGCGATTGCGCCGGTAACATGTCCCTCGATATCAACCCCGTCATTCCGAACGACCGACAACTGATCCAATCCTATGGTGACGGGCGGTTCCGGGTAACGGGCGCCGCCTTCGAGGGCAGCATCCTCGTCTTTACCGATGAAACCCGGCTCTGGGCGCCCCGCACGGTCGATGACATCAGCATGGACACTCTGCAGCCGGTGACCGAAGCGGCCCATGCCGTCGATATTCTGCTGGTTGGTTGCGGCCCGACGTTCGTTGCCGTTCCGAAAGGACTGCGGCTCGCGCTCAAAGACGCGGGGATTGCCCTTGAATGGATGGACAGCGGCGCTGCGTGCCGTACCTTCAATGTGCTGGTCGCCGAAGAACGCCGCGTCGCGGCAGCCATACTCGCGGTCGACTGATCAGCCCCTCACCCTCCCACGTGCTGACGCACGCGGGCCCCTCCCTCTCCCGGTGGGAGAGGGATTCCGAAACCCTCTCCTCGGGGAGAGGGTGGCGTGCGCTCGCACGCCGGGTGAGGGGCGGGCGCAAAGAAAAAGCGCGCTCCGGAGAGCGCGCCTTGATCAGATCGAGCGCTGGTAAAATCAGGCTTTGGCCAGATTTGCCGCAGCGAAGTCCCAGTTGGCCAGGTTATCGAGGAACGCTGCCAGGAAGTCCGGGCGGCGGTTCTGATAATCCAGATAGTATGCATGCTCCCACACGTCGCAGGTCAGCAGCGGGGTCTTGCCCTGGGTCATCGGGTTTTCGGCGTTCGGTGTCTTGACGACTTCGAGCTTGCCGTCCTTGTTCGCGACAAGCCATGCCCAGCCGGAACCGAACTGTGTTGCGCCAGCCGCCTTGAAGGCGTCCTTGAAGGCGTCGAAACTGCCGAAATCGGCATCGATCTTCTTGGCCAGATCGCCGGACGGCTTGCCGCCGCCTGCTGGTTTCATCGAATGCCAGAAGAAGGTGTGGTTCCAGACCTGTGCGGCGTTGTTGAACACGCCGGCCTTGGCGGCATCACCGGCGGTAGCCATGATGATCTCTTCAAGGCTTTTGCCGGCAAGCGGGCTGTCACTCAGAAGATTGTTCAGATTGACCACATAGGTGTTGTGGTGCTTGGCGTGGTGGAAATCGAACGTATTGGCCGTCATATGCGGCTCAAGCGCGTTCTTTGCATAGGGTAGTGGGGGAAGTTCAAAAGCCATAATGCTCCCTCTCGTGTGTTCAATGACTTAACCAGAAACAATGTCGTCAAAGGCATGACCTGGAGCCATGTTCTGACGGTGTCGGCACGTTAGACCACAGCCCCCTGTCGTGCAATGTATTGGGCGCAACAGGGCATTGTGGCGGCCGGACTTTAATCCGGCGCTTACAACTCATATAAGTGTCTATCGGCTTAAATCCAGTGTTCGATGCGTACAAGGACTGAAATGACCGAATTGAGCTACTGCGCCGAACAGGTTCGTTCCTTTGATAATGATCGTTTTCTGGCGGCTCTGTTTGCCGGGGACGCGGTCCGCGAAGACCTGTTTGCGCTTTATGCCTTCAATCTGGAACTGTCGAAAATCAGGGAAACCGTGTCGGAGCCGATGATCGGCCGGATGCGCCTGCAGTTCTGGCGTGATGCAATACCGAAAGTCGCCGCAGGCAACCCGCCGGCGCATGCGGTGGCGACGCCGCTGGCCGGGTGCATGAGCCGGGCCGGATTATCCGAAGCGGATCTGCTGGCGTTGATTGATGCCAGGGAAACCGATCTGGATGATATACCGCCCAGAGATCTGGCCGCATTGGAAGATTATGCCGAGCGCACATCGTCGTCCGTGATGGCGATGGCGTTGCGCGTGCTTGGCGAGGACCCGGATCAGCATCAGGAAATGCTGCGCACGGCCGGGATTGCGACGGCATTGGTCGGGCTGGTCCGGGCGATCCCGTTCCAGAGCGGGGCTGGACGCGTCACATTGCCGGCGGATCTCTGCAACAAGGCCGGTCTTGATCCGTCGATGCCGCATCAATGGCCGCAAAATCCTGATGTATCGGCGATTACCGGACCGCTGCTGTCGGCTGCCGAGACACACCTGAAATCGGCGCGGCAACTGTCCAGTGGCATACGCCGACGCGCCGTGCCTGCGTTCCTGCCGCTCAGTCTGGCGGCGCTTTATCTGCAGGGTCTGAAACGGGTCGACGGTGACCCGGCGCGCTATGAAGCCCGCCCGCCGGGTATCAGGCGACAGCTGACAGTGCTGTGGCGCTCGATGCTCGGGCGACCATAGTGTCTATCGCCGTCTGAGCCGCATCAGTTCGTGCGACGAGACCTGAGGGAAAATCGACGGCGCGTTGAGGTGGTACAGCATCACGGCACCGCGTGTGATGTCCGGGAAGCCGCCGCGGCTGTCATCGAATTTGCGGACTTCAAGAACGGAGATCACGTTGGTGCGTTTGTCGCGACTGCGCCAGGTGACCGTCGGGTTGTCCATCCTCGGTTTGGCCAACGGCGCGATGGAGCGTTTCCAGATTTCCGTCGGCTCGCCAAAGCGGGCCTGATAGTAGGCAACCACATCTTCGAATTTCTCGGCATCGAACAGCGAATGAAAACGTGTCGGGCTGCCCTGATCATAGCGGGTGATGGCCATCGGTCCGGTGTAGAGGATCGTCGGCACAACAAACGCCGCACGCAAATCGGTGGGCCAGTCGATCGGCTCGACACAGAACAGGGTCGTGCCGCGGTTTTTCTTAACGCAGGCGTTCAGGGGATCGATACCATTCTGTTGCGGCGGCAATGTGTTTTCCAGCGTCACCGACTCGCCCATGCTGAGAACGACATCTTCCAATGATGTGCGGCTCAGCACACCGGGCCTGGGTGCCGGCGGCACGCCGGGCGGCGCGTTGACGGCTTCAACCTCGGTGACCGGCCATTGGCCCTGATCGGGCAATGCGGTTGGCACGCCGTCACGCAGCGCATCGGACAGCAGGCGTTCGGCAGCGGCCTGACGGTCTTTTTCGTCCAGGGCGTCGATCTTGGGTCCTTTGTCCTCGTCTTTCGGGCCGGTCAGCAACTGCCGGATACGTCCGACCATACCCGAGACGACGCCTTTGTCGGTCCGTATCTCGGAGCCGTCGACGGGTGAAATGGCGGTTACGCCGAGCGTCTGCTTTTCCCCTTGCGGGGTGTTCTTTTCGACCGTCATCGTCCACGGGTCGGGAATTTTAGGCAGCGCCTGCTTGATTTGCTGGTCTTGCGGTATGCTCAGATCGCTGAGGCCGATCTTGCCCGGTTCCGGGACCGGGGCATTCGGGTCTTTCGGTTGTTGTTTGGCGGGACCCAGTACCGTTGTCAGGCGATCGACGAAATTCTTGTCGAGGCGGGTATCGCGGGTTGGGGTTGCCCCTGCTTGATCGTCGGTCTCGGGGCGCAGTTCGACGCCGCGCAGATCAAGCATCTTGTCGTCGACGATGCGTTTCCGTGCCGGATCGTTTTCAGCCATCATATTGTCGATGACACGCGGCAGCGGTTCCCGACAACCTCGAACTTGGGCGCCTTCATGCCGGCTTCTTCTTCCTGATCGCCCCGGAAGAAACGGGCCAGCGCCGTGATTTTCCCATCGGTGTCGGCGCGGCGCTTTTCGGGTAATTCCTGCACCACGATGTTTTTCCGCGGTGGTATCGTCCCGTCGATGGACTGGCGGATGATCGGCAGGCCGTGAATGTCTTCATCCTGCTGCTCGCTGCCGATGTTGCTGAACCGTTCGAACATGCGGCTGGCCGGTTCCTGCCTGGTCGTGATGGCTTTGTCCGGGATCGGCAACTGGTGGCCGGACGGGCGAAGCGGACGCGGCACATTGACGGCGTTCTTGCCGGGTTTGTTTTCGTGGACCGCCCGTTCCTTGAGCACCGCCTCACTCTCGCGGGCGCGGCGCAGGATTTCGGCCGGATCATAAGCTTCAACCTGCTTTGGCACCGGCATCAAGACGTTACCTTCGAGGCCCTTGGGAATTTCCAGCATCGGGTCGGGCGCTTTTTTGGTTTCAACCGATGGTTTTGCCGGTGCTGTACGCGGGGTGCCCGGTTGCGGCTGATCGTTTCGTCCGCCCTGCGGTACGGTGCGCGGCGTCAGATAGCGTTCCGAATTCTGTATCGGATCGCGGCTGAGAATCCTGTCGATGCGTTTCAGCTGATCCTGCAGGCTGCCGGTAGCGGGCGGCGGCAACGACGTCGGGTCACTGGGCTGGATCAGGCCACCGGGGCGGCGCAAGGCACCGGTTTCGGAACCGGGCAGGGGTTCCAGTCCGGCGGCAGCGCCGGTAATGTGCCGGGCGCCGCCGGTGGCGCAATGATCCCCGGTACTTCTGATGCGACGCCCGGTATGTCCATGCCGCCCGGCAGGCCGGGTATTTGCGGATCCGGTGGTGCCGGTCCATCCGGCAGACCGGGAATCGACAGGCCGCCCGGCAGGCCCGGCACTTCAATCGATTCAGACGGGGCGGCGGCCATATTACCGGGCCCCGTCGGTGGCAGCGTCGGTGCGGCGAGGCCGGGCACTTCGAGTGTCAGTTCCTGCCCGGGCGCAGGTGCGCCCAGCGTTGGTGCCTCAGGCGCTGGGGCGGCAAGTCCGGGCATTTCAAGAGCAGGCGGTGCAAGCCCGGGAGGAGAGAGGGCAGGCGGGGCAAGCGCCGGGGCACGTTCGGCCGTTTCCACGCTGACCACGCCGGGTGGTGTCACCAGCGGATTTTGACCCGGTGGCAGGGGCGGTACCACCGGCCCGGTCGGCAAGCCGAAAGAGTTCTCCGCCGTGTTGTCGCTACCAACCATATCCTTCATGCGGTCAACCATGCGACCGGCGGCGCTGTCGCTTTTATCGGTCGGCGGTTGCGAAGAAAACCGGTCGGCAGGGTTCGACAGCGTGACCCCTTCCGGCGACGTCAGCCGCCGATCATCCTTGGTGATTTGCGTTTGGTCGCCGCCAAGCAGACCGCCAAGGGTGACGACATCCTTGACGTTCCCCCAGAGGTTGCCAAAAAAACTGTCTTCCTTGGCGGCGCCGGCAGTATCGGCTTTGGCTTTCTGGGCAGGCGCCGGGTTTGGCGTGGCGCGGGCAATCTCATCATCCGGACGCGGCTCGGGCGGGGCCTTTTTCATCGGCGCAGGCGGCGTGCCGTCCGGTGCCATAACCGTGGGCGGTGCGGGCTTGGCCACAGACGCAGCGGGGGCCGGTTTGCTCTCTGGGGACGGCGGCGTCACGGCAGGGACAGCGTCCGGTTTTTTCGGCGGCGTCAAGACGGACAGACGGGGATCAGGCTTGACCGGTTTGCCGGGGGCTGCAACGCGTGCTGTCGGTTGCACCAGCGCTTCCTTGACCTTTTCCGTGACCCTCGGCTTTGAAGCGGCCGTCGGTGGCGTGGTGCGCTTCGATAGCAGGATGTGGGCAATCCTGAAGTGTCCAAGATCGACGGCGACATCAGCCGGTGTCATCCCCTTGGCAAGAATCCACGGCTCGGCACCGGCGGCGATGGCCGTCTCGACAGCCGCCATGTCATTGACTTCAACAGCGTTGAACAGGGCCTCGTTCGGGCTTTGCGCCAGAAGCGTCCCGGACAGGCAAAACCCGAGCAGTAGAACGAACAAAGCCAGCGGTGCGAAACCCTTTCGTACCGTGATGCCTGTCCGTAACCGGGCAAGGGAGTGCATGCTCATCGGCAAAAGTTCAGTTGCTCTGCCTCCTTCGTCGATAAAGGTTTGAAAACATGGCGTTTCAATGGCAGTTCCCAGATTTTGCTGCGCAGAATCGATTCTATGCCAATAATACACCAAATTTTAACTATTAGACACGCGGGAAGATCAAAAAGACACTGCATGCAGTGTCTGATTATGACTGTGCTTCAAAGATTTAGGGGGGAGTACAAGGTGTGGGGCTATGCAGGATGGATCGTGTTCAAGTGCGATCCGGATGACAACGCGTGTTATATGCGTTTAGCCCCTCACGCTCCCACGTGCTGACGCACGCGGGCCCCTCCCTCTCCCGTCGCCAATCCATTGGCGCGAGCCAATAAGGGAGCGGGTGGCGCTTGTCCCGGACCTGATCCGGGACGGGCGCCGGGTGAAGGGCTTACTCGGCCGCCAGCGCATTCTCGGCGTCGAGCCACACGGCAAAGTCGGCCAGGGCGCGTTCGGACAGCTTGATTTTCCGGTCACGTCCGCGTGGTCGCTGCTTTTTAGGCAGATCGTCGGTGTCGAGCGGGGGAACAGGCCGAAGTTGGCATTCATCGGCTGGAACGTGTCGGCGTCGGCGCCGCCGGTGACGTGGTTCAGGATCGCCCCCATCGATGTCGTGACGGGCGGCGGCGAAGGGCGCACGGCCGAGCCGCTCAGCGGCAGCAAAACGACCGGCCATCAGCCCGACGGCGGCACTCTCCACATAGCCTTCGCAACCGGTGATCTGACCGGCGAAGCGCAATCTGGGCATGGCTTTCATCCTGAGCGCACCGTCGAGCAGCTTCGGCGAATTGATGAAGGTATTGCGGTGAATGCCGCCGAGCCGGGCAAATTCGGCATTCTCAAGCCCCGGAATTGTGCGGAAGATGCGTTTTTGCTCGCCGTAGGTCAGCTTGGTCTGAAAGCCGACCATGTTGAACAGCGTGCCGAGCTTGTTGTCCTGACGCAATTGCACAATGGCATGGCAGCGTCGGTCGGGGTTGTTGGGATCGGTCAGTCCGACCGGTTTCATCGGCCCGAACGACAGGGTCATGCGACCGCGTTCGGCCATGACCTCAATCGGCAGACAGCCTTCGAAGTATGGGGTATCCTTTTCCCAATCCTTGAACTGGGTCTTTTCCCCTTCGAGCAGGGCGTCGATGAAAGCCTCGTACTGGGCGGCGTTCATCGGACAGTTGATGTAATCCTTGCCGTCGCCGCCGGGGGACGTCTTGTCGTAGCGCGACTGGAACCAGGCGATGTCGAAGTCGATGCTTTCCTTGTAGACGATCGGCGCGATGGCGTCGAAGAACGCCAGATGATCCTCGCCGCTGAGTGTGTGAATGGCTTCGGTCAGTGCCGGCGACGTCAATGGGCCGGTGGCGATGATCACGCTCGACCAGTCTTCGGGCGGTAGTCCGGCGACTTCGGCCCGCTCAATCGTTATCAGCGGATGCGCTTCCAGCTTTGCGGTGACGGCTTGGGAAAAGCCGTCGCGGTCAACCGCCAGCGCGGCACCGGCCGGGACGCGGTGGGTATCGGCACTGGTGATGATCAGCGAGCCTGCGCGGCGCATCTCTTCATGCAGCAATCCGACGGCATTGGTCTCAAAATCGTCGGAACGGAACGAGTTCGAACACACCAGTTCAGCCAACCCGTCGGTCTGGTGTGCATCGGTTTTGCGTACAGGGCGCATTTCGTGCAGCACAACCGGGACACCGGCGCTTGCGACCTGCCAGGCGGCTTCTGATCCGGCCAGGCCGCCGCCAATGACGTGGACGGGTTCAGGTTTGCTCATTTTCTCCACATGTTTCCGGTTAATGACTGCTTAATGGATAGCGTCGAGAATGCGCACAGGGTAGTGACCATAAAGACTGACTGCAATGCGCGCGGTCTTTATAATTGTTCGCTCTCGATGTCCAGCGCTGTCGCATGTGCGGCAGTGACACGTAGGATGAATAGGACTGCGCGATGGCGCTCAATGATCAGGCAGGAAAGACGCAGTGGAAAAAGCTGACGCAGCAGGAACTCGACGACATTCTGGATACGCATGAACAGTTTCTGAAAAGTGTCCGCGGCAATGAACGCGCCAAGCTCGGCATGATGGATCTGTCCTATCTTGATCTGAGCGGGCGCAATCTCAGCCGGGCCGATATGGTCGGCACCATGTTGTGTCATTGCGAACTTGAATCGACAATACTCGAGGAAGCCAACCTGTTTGCCTGTGATCTCAGGAATGCGTCGCTGGTCCGGGCCAACCTCAACCATGCCGATCTGCGCGGTGCCTGCCTGTCCGGTGCCAATCTGACGCTGGCCAGCCTGATCGATTGCGATATGCGTGACGGGGTTCTGCTGCAGACCGGCGCAAAGGGTGATCTGACGCCGCTGAATAAAAACGAAGCCACCGCCGGCATGGAAAAAGCCAAGGTGCGCGGCGCCAATATGAGCGGCGCCAAGGTTTCCGACAGCGTCATCGTGCAGACCGACCTGACCGACTGCAATCTCAAGAATGCCAAGTTTGTCCGCGCCAATCTTTCCCTTTCAAACCTGACGGGCTGCAATCTTGAAGGCACCGACTTCACCGATGCCAATCTGTCCGGTGCAGTATTTCATGGTGCGATTTTTACCGGTACGACACTTGACGGTGCTGATCTGACGGGTGCTGATCTGATCGGCGCAATGTTCGATAACGTCGATTTTTCGAAGGTCAATCTTACCGATGCAAAGATTGCCAAAAGTCTTGAGTCTGTCGATATCAAGCTCAAGGACGTTATTGCCGATCATGCCGACTGGATGAAAACCAACGGCAAGGAAGGCAAGCGTGCCGTGTTGTCAAAAAATGATCTCAGCAATCAGAACCTTGCAGGCATCAACATGTCTGCTGCTGATTTTTCACTGGCAACGATGAAGGGTGTCGATCTGTCCAAGTCGGAATGTCTGATGGCAGATTTTTCTTATTGCGATCTCAGGGGCTCTGTATTCTCTCGTGCCGATCTGCGGGGTGCCAAATTCACGCGTGCCAATCTAACGAGCGCCAACATGGTTGCGGTTGATCTGAGTGGCATCATGGTCTCGAGCCGCGCCGGCGGTGGAGAGTGGCGATCCAATTTCGATAACGCAAAGTTGCGGGGCGCCCTGTTTAACGGTGCCAATCTGAAGAACGTTGATTTTACCAAGTGTGATTTTACCGGCGCCGATTTGCGTGATGCCGATTTTCGCGGCTCGCTTCTGACGGATGCGATTTTCACCGATGCCGATTTGCGTGGCGCCCGGCTTGAAAACACCGACCGCCGCGGCGCGATCGGATTGCCGAACGAATACGACGACGAGGACGATTAGGTGAGGGGGCTTTAAACGCCCAGCGCCGCTTCAAGTCGGCGGATATGAAAATCCTCGACAGTGCTGATCGGACTGGCAAACGGCAGCACACTTTCCTTGTGCGCGCGGGCCACCGCAAGGGCCACGCCAAGAATGAACGCCTTGTATGATTTGGCCGTGCGCTTATCGCATTTGGCGTCGATCAGGCGAGCGACTGACTTGGCCTGGAGCAAAGCGCGTTCAACCGGCTTTTCGCCGCTCATCGCCGTTGCGACGGCTGTGCAGTGATCCTGAAACACCTTCAAATCCGATGAAGCCGTTGCTTCGATGATGGCGGAGACGAAGGGCGATGTGTTTCGTTTTGATCCGGCCTTGCGAAGGAAATCTGCGAACGCCTCGAACTCCTTGTTTTCAGAAAGCGTGCTGTAATCAACGGCTGAAACCATCGCAGCGACGACAAGCGGCAGCTGGCAAAGTTACTGGCATTCTTCATGAGAAAAGCTGTTCGAGAAATCGACTTTGATATCCTCCGGTTTCGTCACCACCTGATTACATCCTCAAAGCACTCTGTATTTGCCGCAGATAGAATTCTTCTTTCTTGCTGATCGAACTGCCAAAGACAAAGAAGCCTTCCTTTGATGCAGCAGCAACAGCGGTGGCGGCATCGATCAGAAATTTTTTATACTGGCTTGCCTCTTTTTTGTCAGCAATTCGTTCAAGAATATCGTTGACCGCTGCAATCGATTTGACGCGATCTTCAAGTGGAGATTCATGGGATGTGGCGCCACCGATGGCGGCATACAGCGCGTCGAATTCATCTGTGCCTTCGTTTTCGATGGCGTCGAGGACATCATTGACGAGCGGTGTCTTGCCGTATTTCTTGCGCAACTTGATCAGTGCGTCCCTGAAGGCCTTTATTTCCTCATCTTCGGATTCATTGTCGTCACCTGTATCATCGGATGCAGAAATGATGGCGGCGGCGATGATGGGTGCTGATGCAATCTGTTGCCATTCTTCAGGTTCAAAATCGTCCTTCGATACCATGTGATCCCCCGTTCATATCAAGATGGTCGTATGAATACTGCCTAGAGTGATCCATATGCGCCAATGCTACGTAATAACCCAATGTTGTCTCGATAGTGATCAAAAAGCAGTATGCCCGCACACTGGAGAGTACCAGATATTTTTTGTCACTAAATGTTAAGAGAAAGAAACAAATGCTTAGAAAATTGACTGCGGCGTTTATCGTGATCGCCGCTTTGACTTTGTCTCACGTCGCCGCCATCGCGCAGGAAACCGCAGGCGTTGTTGAGAAAATCCGCGGCGAAGCTTTTCAGCTGGCGGGTGGAACCAACAAGCCGCTCAGCGTTGGCGCAGCCATTCATGCCGGTGATCTGGTGACAACCGGTGACGATGCCAGACTGCTCATTCGTTTTCTCGATCAGTCGACACTGACCATGGGGGAAAAGGCGCAGATGGCCATCGACGAAATGGTTTACGTGCCGGCAGGCCGAAACCCGGAGCGGGGCGAGCAGACACTAAAGTTCGTTACGGGTGTGTTCCAGTACGTTTCAGGCAAGATCTCGCATAGCGACAGGACGCAGGTGGCCTTGAACACCCCGGTTGCAACGATCGGTATTCGCGGTACCCGCCTGCTGGCCGGTGAACTTCAGGTCGGCATGCCCGTGGGGCAGTCGCATTACGGCTTTCAGATTCTTGAAGGTGCCATCGACGTCATCGCACCCCTGGGTACGGTAACGCTTGATGAGCCCGGCGAGGGTACTTTCCTGCCGTTAACAGGTCAGGCTGCACCGACGCCGGTGCGTCAATGGACAGCCGAAGAAGCTGCCGAAGCCGCCAACGCGGTTCGTTTCTGATAAGCAGGTTTTGCTGAACTTTCCCAAATTGTCAGAAAGTGTGCTATAGTCATCCGCACACATGCTCCGGATCAGGTGACAGTGCGCTGTCAGGTGCATCCAGAGCGAACTGACGAGGGGAAGTGACATGCGTTTTATGTCCAAACTGTTCGCCGTCGGAGTTTGCCTTTTCATTCTTACACCGACGGCTGACGCTGCGCCGCAATTGCTGGGCGTTGTCGCGTCAGAGACGCCCTTGCGCCTGCAATGTGGCAACGGCACCTGCCGGACCGAACTGTCGACATTTTGCATGCAGGCGGAACGCGATACGCCGGACCGGCATTATGTATATGCCGCCCACGATCTTTCGGTCTTCCATGTTGTGGCCAGAACCGGGAGCGGCGAAACCGTTCAGGTGCCGTTGACCGCTGCCAGGCTTCGTTCGGAACGGGGCTATACAGCCGCGAAAATCGAATTCTCTGATCGGGCATTGAAAGCACAGGGCCTGACCGCAATCGCTCTCGGGGTCGACAAGGGCGGCATTCTCGTGCCGATGCCGGTTGCCGGCGATCCGGACCCGATCCGTGATGGCGAGGTTGATCACGCCATGGCTTCACTGCAACCGGTCGCCGACAAGGTCTTCAAGCAGCACGGCATTGAATTGGATGCGATCAGGATCGTGAACCGGTTGCTGAATGAAACCCCGGAGCAGGGCCGTATGGCCAAAGCCGACCGCGACAATCTGTGGGACAACACCTTTGCTGAAAGTCCCCGTGAAGCGATGGCGGGTGGTATGCGGAGCGCCTCGGGCGTGCTCGGTTATTGTCAGTACAGAACGGATAAAGGCCGCTTTTTCAGCGTCCGCCGGTGTCTCGAACAGCGTCTCGACGGGATGCTGATGAACATCAACGGAGCGTACTGGCGGGCCGTAAAGCCGGGTTCGTGATACCGGATCGGTTTTAGGTCGATATTGAATCCATATATCTATTCAGGCTGATTTACGCTAAATTCGGCTTCATAATTTCAATGGAGCTTCCGGCAATGTCCATCATTGTTCTTTGTTCGCGGCGTTTTGCGTTCGTGGCGTTTCTGCTTGTCTGCATGGGAAGCGGGGCGGTTGCGGAAGACATGCTTGAGATCAGTCCGCGGTCAGGTGTCAGCCTGCGGATGCTGATCGGGTCACCGGAAGACATCAAGGCGGTCGCCCTGTTGCTGCCGGGTGGACACGGTCGGGTGAAGGTCCAGAATGACGGATCGATCCGGGGCCTTGAAGGCAACTTCCTTGTTCGTATGCGCAGCCGGTTCCAGGAAAAGGGAATCGCCACGGCTGTATTCGATGCGCCGTCCGATCACAGCGGCAAGGAGGGGCTGACCTATGAATACCGGATGACGAATGAGCACGCCTCAGACATCGGCATGGCATTGGCGGCACTGCGTGAACGCTTCAAGGATAAGCCGGTCTGGTTGATCGGCACCAGCAGGGGCTCGACCTCGGCAGCGAATGCGGCCACCAATCTCAAAAGCGGCAACGCCGATGGACTGGTGCTGACGTCGTCGGTCGGGATCTCGACCAAAAAGGGCGGCAATGTCCGCGATTTCGATCTGGCGGACATCACTATGCCGGTGCTGGTCATGCATCACGCAGAGGATAACTGCAATACGACGCCGCTGCGTGGGGCCAAGGGCATCTTTGATGACCTGAAGAAAGCATCACGGAAGGAACTGGTCATTCTGGAAGGTGGCGAGGCGGGGCAGAACCCCTGCCAGGGGGCCAGCTTTCACGGCTTTCAGGGGATCGAAGACAAGGCCGTGGATGTCATCACGCAGTGGGTTACAAAGGGCTGATCACGCTTGATATATTTTTACGTGCCAACATCTTCAAGCAGCCTTAGAATTCTCACATGACAAAATACCTTTCCGATATTGATGCGCTGGCTGCGGAAGTTCCCGACGGCGCCTTGCTGGCACTCCCGCCGGAATACAGCTTTGTGCCGATGGCACTGGTTCGCGCGATCATCCGCAGGCAGGTTCGAAACCTGCATGTTTTGACCGTGCCGATCAACGGCCTTGCCTGCGATATGCTGATCGGTGCCGGCTGCGTCAAAACCGTCGAGTGCGCTGCGGTCTCATTGGGTGAGTCAGGGCCGGCGCCACGATTTTCCGCCGCCGTGGAATCCGGCAGTGTCGGGATCATCGACAGCACCTGCCCGGCCATTCACACCGCCCTGCAGGCCACCGAGAAGGGCGTGCCGTTCATGCCTTTGGGCGGGATTATCGGTTCGGATATTCTTAAATACCGGGATGACTGGAAAGTGGTCGATGACCCAATGGGGCAGGGCAACGGTCGTATCGTGCTGATTCCGGCAATCAGCCCGGACGTGGCGATCATCCACAGCCCGCTTGCGGATCGGGACGGGAACGTCTGGATCGGCCGACGCCGCGAGTTGGCAACCATTGCGCATGCGGCAAAGAAACTGCTGGTGACGGTTGAGCGCATTCAGGACGAAAGTCTGCTGGCGAGCGAAGCCACGGCTGCGGCGACGCTGCCCGGATTTTACGTGACGGCGCTCACCGAAGCCGAAATGGGCGCCAAGCCCCTGGGTCTGGTTGAACATTACCCGGCGGATCATGACGCCATTGCCGCCTATGCCTCTGCCGCACGCAGCGATGAAGGGTTCCATGCCTGGCTGCAGCGTGAAGTCTTCACCGCCCGGGAGGCTGCGGAGTGAGCTATTCCCGCGACGAATTCCTGATCACGGCGATCGCCCGGTTGCTGGAAACCGACGATGTCCGTCACGTTGCGGTTGGTGCCGCATCACCGATCCCGGGTGCGGCGGCGCTGCTGGCCCGGAAGATCAATGGCGGCACGCCGCGCGTCTCGTTGATTCACGGCAAGGCCACCAACCCGTTCTCGTGACGGTGGGCGGGAAATTTTCGATGCTGCCGGACAAGGCCGCATCGATGTGTTCTTTCTGGGCGGCGTGCAGATCGATGGCGAGGCGAACCTGAACCTTGTCGGCACCGGCAATTATCCAAAAGTAGACAAACGCTTTTCGGGTTCGTTCGGTTCGGCCTTCATGTATTTCACCGTGCCCAAGGTGATCCTGTTACGGCCCGAACATTCAAGGCGTGTGTTTGTGCCGAAAGTCGATTTCATCTCGGCACCCGGTGTCAGCGATGCGGATGTGCATCGTCCGGGCGGGCCCAAGTTCCTGGTGACGGAGCTATGCGTCATGGCCTTCGACAAGGATCGTCGGCGCTTCCGTCTGGTCAGCGTGACGCCGGGCCGCACCCTCGAAGAAGTGAAGGACAACACCGGATTTGAATTCGATGTGCCGGAACAAATTGCCGTGACGCCGGAACCGGAAGCAGACCGCCTCGCGTTGCTCAGATCGTCGGTCGGGGTCGAGGTCGCCGATACCTATCCGGCATTCGCTCGCGACGTGTTGGGTGTTGCGGCTTAATCCTCCTGTTTCACCAGGGCGCGGTAGGCATGCCATGTGGCATGGCCGATCAGCGGCAATGTGATGACAAGCCCGATCAGTGCCGTCGCCATGCCGACGGCGGTGACGACGATGATGATGACAGCACAGAGCGTCATCGCGCAGATTGCGGGTTACTGCAAAAATGGAAGTCAGGATCGCCGGCAGAAAATCGGCGCGCTCTCCTAGCATCATCGGCAGAGAAATGGCGCTGATCAGAAACGCAAAGACGGCGAAGACAGCGCCGATGCAGGTGCCGACAGCAAGGAACACCAGTCCGTCCACTGTGAAGAATGCCTGGTTCAATAAATTTTGAATGGTCAGCATGCCATAGGGAAAGTTGATCACATAAATCAGGGCCGCCGTTCGCAGCCAGAGAATCATAAAGAATGTCATTCCCAGTCCGGCACCGAGAACACGCCCGTATACATGTCGCCATGAGGTGAGGGCATCGATGAAGTGTAACGTTTCACCGGCTTCGATACGGCGGCTGATCTCATAAATGCCGACTGCAAAGACCGGAGCGACGAGCACAAATCCGGCGCTGAGGGGCCAGATCAGATAATAGTATCCCAATTGATAGACGCCGATGGTCACGGCATAACCGATCACGACAAACAACAAGCCGTATGAAAGGCTGATCCACCTGCTTTGTCTGAGGTCTGACCAGCCACGCGCCAGCCATTGCCAAGGCTCTGTCGTGCTGACTTTGTTGATGCGTCCGGCAAACGGCATCGACGTGCCTGGTCTCGGCAATGCCTCTGGCTGATTCTCCGACATAATTCCCCCTCAATAATTATGGTTATTCACGATACCGTGTCGGAAAAATGGTGGCAATCGATAGAAAAGGGTACCGTGATAATGACGGGGCTCTATTTAATGAACTGTGTCACTCAAAGGTTACGACTTTCCCATCTTCTGCCAGTTCGTAGTGATCCAGATCCTTCAGATTGGGTATCAAGTCCGGCATCTCACCGAATACCGCGTTTAATTTCACGGCACTCCGTTGCCTTCGCCGGGTGAACGACTAAACTCCCGACCTGTTTTATTTCCATATTCTATCCACTTTATTCCTGGCGGAGCATCTATTCATGACTGAGCGACAAGCGCCGAAAGGCGCGCTCGACGGCATCAAGGTTCTTGATCTTTCCCGTGTGCTGGCGGGGCCATGGTGCGCCATGGTGCTGGGTGATCTGGGTGCCGATGTCATCAAGATCGAAAGCCCGGAAGGGGACGACGTCCGCTTTTTCGGCCCACCCTTCGAGAAGGGGGAAAGTGCCTATTTCATGATCGCCGGGCGCAACAAGCGGAGCGTCGTTGCCGATCTGAAAACCGAAGAGGGGCTTGCTCTGGTCAAGCGGCTGGCGCTTGAGGCTGATATTCTGGTCGAGAATTTCCGCAAGGGAACGCTTGAGAAATTCGGATTGGCCCCGGACGAATTGCGGAAGGTTAACCCCGGTCTGATCGTCTGTTCAATTTCCGGTTACGGGCGTACCGGGCAGATGTCGTCACGTGCCGGCTATGATTTCGTCATTCAGGCGGAAAGCGGTTTGATGTCGATCATCGGTGATGAAGATCAGGAACCGATGAAAGTCGGTGCGGCGATCACCGACATCGTTGCCGGCCAATACGCAACACAGGGCGTGCTGGCGGCGCTGTTTCACCGGGAAAGAACCGGTGAAGGGCAAGACATCGATATCTCGCTGCTCGACGGTGCGGTGACGCTGCTGGCCAATCAGGGGTCTGCTTATCTGATGACCGGCGAACGCCCCAAGCGGCTCGGCAATGACCATCCGACGGTCTGCCCCTACCGCCCGTTCGAGACCGCCGATTATCCGATTGCGCTGGCGATCGCGGCCAACCGGCAGTTCCGCAAGCTGGCGATCGCCATGGGCCATCCTGAACTGGCCGATGATCCGCGGTTTGCCACCAATCCGGGACGGGTCGAAAACCGGGTGGCACTGTTTGAAGTGCTTGAAGCCACATTCAGGAACCGGACCCGGGATGAATGGCTGGCGGTCTTGCACGCCGAAGGCCTGCCCGCCGGGGCGATCCGGACCGTTGATCAGGTTATGGAAGCACCGGAACTGGCCGAGCGCGGGGTTGTGACAACCGTTAACCATGACGTTATCGGCCCCATGCGGATCGTCGCGTCGCCGATCAAGCTGTCGAAGACACCGACCAGCATCCGCCTCGCGCCGTGCGTGCTGGGTTCCGATAACGATACCCCGGACTGGCTGTAAGTCCCTTGTTTCCCGGTTGAGGCGCGATGGCGCTGAGAGCCGGGACCGATGTCCCGTAACGGACCATGTCTCCGATAGGTCCCGGATCGTGCCTGCGGCCCGTCCGGGAAACCGGCTGATTTTCGGTATCCGCCATTATAAAATAGGCGTATAACCGGCGGATGGTTGAAGTAACGGATAAGAATTCGGCGCGTCAGGAGCTGCTGACCCAACTGTTGGGACAGCGGTTCAGGCATAATGCTGCCGCCAGTCAGCAGCAGGACAGACAGCCAGCCTATACGCCGAAGGGCCGTGAGGTTTATGACACCGTTGATCTTTCAAACGGTGCCAAGAACATCAACCTCAATCGCGGCCTTGATCTCGCCACCCAGGTGCGCGGTGACAAGGATCCGGAAACCCTGCAAGAACGCCTGAAGCAGGGCTCGTCCGACATCAGCCGGATCGGCCGTTTGTTCCGTGCGGTATTTACCAGCATGCGGTCGGTATTCTTCGGTAGCAGTTACTAAGCGCTCATGCCCTGACCGGATTTCTGATCCAGACAGCGTTGCCGGCTACTCGGTAATGCCGTACCGGCTTTTCAAGATCATCCGTTGCCGGTGCGGGCTGTCATAGCGCTTGGCGACCCGCTTTTTGATGGCGTTGATTTCGGTTCTTGAGCGCGCCTGCGGTTCGGGTTCTTCCCGGACATTGATGCGTTCCTGAATGTCTTCAAGCTCTCCCCGCAACCGTTCGATATCCTCGTCCGGCTGTCTTGTGCGGAAACGTTCTCGCGACAGCAAGATCAGGGCATCGATGTCTTCGGGACCGTACATCGGCATATCCGGTTCGCCACCGTACACATCGACATAACGCTGGATGGTTGCTTCGGAGACGGCAGGGGCGCGGGGTGGCCAGTCGGCGATTTCGGGGGCCGCACAGGCACCCAGCGCAAGCATGCAGGCCAAGGGGGTTAAATTGGGGGTTAAATTGGGGATTAAATACTTCATACCCCTTATTTAAGGATCATCTGCGTGCAGCGGAAGAGGGCGATGGTTTTATTATCGGATTCCCGTGTCACTTCGGCGTCCCAGACGTGTGTGTTGCCGCCCAGATGCCTGGCCGTTGCCGTGGCGATGATCGCGCCTTCGCGGGCTGTGCCGAGATGGTTGGATTTAAGCTCGATGGTCGTGAAATTCTTCCCGTCAGCCGGCATGTGGGCAAAGGTCGCATAGCCGCAAGTGGTGTCGGCCAATGCGATGATGGAGGCGGCATGCAGGAAGCCGTTCGGTGCGGTGTGGTGCTTTTTTATCTCGAGACGCGAGACCAGCCGCCCGGCGGCGATCTCGACGGGGATCACGCCCATGTATTCCGGCAGATAGCCAATGGCCCGCTGCAGCATGCGCTCAACGGTCACCTCGGGGCGAAAGTGTTTATCCCACATCAGCTGAAGCCTCCATTGGCGCGCACCATCTGCGACAGAAACAGGACACAGAGTGAGCCGGCAGCCCAGTACAGGGCCCGCAAAAACCGCTTCCGCTTGATGTCGCGGATCGAGGAAACCTTGGTGATCTCGTACAGGATTTCCATGGCCCAGTCCGATTTTTCTGCCGCTGCGCCATAACTGGTAACGTCGGTGAAATTGTCACTGTTGAAATACATCACCCCAAGGACGTTGTCAGGGCGTGCCTGTTTGTCGATCTTGTCGACACGGGACGGATACAGCACCAGCGCGAACATGATGATCGGGATGACGATGATCAGCCAGCCGGCGAGCACATAGAACGAGGCGTATTCCATCGGCACCGGTATGCTGTCGCCGGCCTGCTTGACGATGCCGAGCGCCAGAATGAACCCGACGCCGCAGATTTCCGCCTTGGTGTCGTAATTGCGATTGGTGTCCTGCGCTTCGGCAAGAATGGCGAGCAGGGCATCGGCATCCAGTTTTTCGTGGAAACTGTCTGTAAAGGTTTTGGCCACATTCATTCTCCTGATGTCTCAGTCAGTATCCCATGCGCCGTGACCGGTTGAAAGACCGGTACGCTGTGGCATCAGTATGACCCGTTCGCGCCCAAACCCGTCATTCCCGCTGACACTCAATTCCGTCATTCCCGCGCAGGCGGGAACCCAGCTTGACCTGTAATTATCTGGGTCCCCGCCTTCGCGGGGATGACGACCTGTTGTGTTAATTGATGCTCACGACGCCTTTTTCTTTGATGACTTGCGGGCCAGGTACGGGGCCAGGTAGTGGCCGGTGAAGCTGGCTTTGACCTTGGCGACGTCTTCGGGTGTGCCTTCGGCGACGATGTGGCCGCCCTTGATGCCGCCTTCGGGGCCAAGATCAACGATCCAGTCGGCGGTCTTGATGACTTCCAGATTATGTTCGATGACGATCACCGTGTTGCCCTGTTCGACCAGCGCGTCGAGCACTTCCAGAAGCTTGCGGACATCATCGAAGTGCAGGCCGGTGGTCGGCTCGTCCAGAATATAGACGGTCTTGCCGGTTGCCCGGCGGCTCAGTTCCTTGGCCAGTTTGACGCGTTGCGCCTCGCCACCTGAGAGGGTCGTCGCCTGCTGGCCGAGGTGGATGTAGCCAAGCCCGACCCGTTGCAGGGTCACCATCTTGTCGCGGATCGACGGCACTGCCTTGAAGAAATCGGCGGCCTCATCGACGGTCAGGTCAAGCACTTCGGCGATGGACTTGCCGCGGAATTTGATCTCCAGCGTTTCCCGGTTGTAGCGCGCCCCCTTGCAGACGTCGCATTCGACATAGACGTCGGGCAGGAAGTGCATCTCGATCTTGATCAGGCCGTCGCCCTGACAGGCTTCACAGCGGCCGCCCTTGACGTTGAACGAGAAGCGACCGGCTTTATAGCCCCGGGTTTTGGATTCCGGCAGGTTGGTGAACCAGTCGCGGATCGGCGTGAAGGCACCGGTATAGGTGGCCGGGTTGGATCTCGGCGTGCGGCCGATCGGGCTCTGGTCGATGTCGACGACCTTGTCGAGAAATTCGATGCCCTTGAGGTCCGTATGCGGACCCGGAATTTCCCGGGCATTCATCAGCTTTCTGGCCAGCGCCTTGTACAGAGTTTCGATGATCAGTGACGACTTGCCGCCGCCCGATACGCCGGTAATGCAGATCATGGTGCCCAGCGGCAGCGACACGTCGACGCCTTGCAGGTTATGGGATGTGGCACCGGTCAGGGTCAGCTTCTGGCCCTTCTTGCCGGGACGGCGGACGGCCGGCAGGGGAATGGTTTCCTTGCCGGACAGATAGCGTCCGGTCAGGCTGTCCTCGCAGTCGAGGATGTCCTTGGGCAGGCCGGCGCAGACCACCTTGCCGCCGTGAATCCCGGCACGTGGCCCCATGTCCACGACATAATCGGCGGCACGGATCGCTTCTTCATCGTGTTCGACGACAATGACGGTGTTGCCGATGTCGCGGAGCCGCTCCAGCGTCTTCAAAAGGCGTTCGTTGTCGCGCTGGTGCAGGCCGATGGACGGCTCATCCAGCACATACAGCACGCCGGTCAGGCCCGAGCCGATCTGCGAAGCCAGACGGATACGCTGGCTTTCGCCGCCGGAAAGCGTGCCGGATGCCCGGGACAGGGTCAGATATTCCAGACCGACGTTCCTGAGGAAGTGCAGGCGGTCGTTGATCTCGCGCAGGATTCGTCTGGCGATCTCGATCTGCTTCCTGGTGAGCTTCTTGTCCAAGGCTTCAAACCAATCAGCCGCTTCCTCAATGGACAGATCGCAGACGTCGGAAATGTCGCGCTTGTCGATCCGGACGGCCAGCGCTTCCGGGCGCAGGCGTTTGCCCTTGCAGGTTTCACAGGGCGCGATGGTCTGATAACGCTGCAACTCGTCACGGACCCAGTTGCTGTCGGTTTCGCGCCAGCGCCGCTCCATGTTCGGGACCACGCCTTCGAACGGTTTTTTGATCTCGTAACTTTTGGAACCGTCCTTGTAGCGCATGGTGACGGATTCGGTGCCGGAACCGAACAACAGGATTTCCCGGTGCTTTTTCGACATGTCCGCCCATTTCTGGTCGAGCCTGAACTTGTAGTGTTTGGCCAGGCTTTCCAGTGTCTGCGCGTAATACTTCGATGATGATCCGGCCCAGGGTGCAATGGCACCCTGATTGAGCGACTTGCTGTCGTCGGGCACCACCAGTTCGGCGTCGAAGAACATCTCCGTACCCAGACCGTCACAGGCCGGGCAGGCACCAAACGGGTTGTTGAAGGAAAACAGCCGGGGTTCGATCTCGTCGATAGTGAAGCCGGATATGGGACAGGCGAATTTCGCCGAGAACACGGTGCGGCCTTCCGGTACGTGATCCTTGATGCCGCCTTTCTTGGCTTTAGCCGGTTTGGCATCTGCGTCGCCCGAACCGGGCGCGTCTGCCATGTCGACGTAGGCGATGCCGTCGGCCAGACCCAGAGCCGTTTCAAGGCTGTCGGCGAGGCGTGATCCGATGTCGCCTTTGACGATCAGGCGGTCGACCACGATTTCGATGTCGTGTTTGTATTTCTTGTCGAGGTCGGGGGCGTCTTCGAGATCGTACATCTCGCCGTCGATGCGTACCCGCTGGAAGCCGCGCCGGGCGTAATCCTGCAGTTCCTTTTTGTATTCGCCCTTGCGGCCCCGGACGACAGGGGCCAGCAGGAACAGGCGTGTGCCCTCAGGCATGGCCATCACCCGGTCAACCATCTGGCTGACCGTCTGCGCCTCGATCGGCAGGCCGGTGGCCGGTGAATAGGGGATGCCGACACGGGCAAACAGCAGGCGCATGTAATCATAGATCTCGGTGACGGTGCCGACGGTCGAGCGCGGATTGCGCGATGTCGTTTTCTGTTCGATCGAAATGGCCGGGCTCAGCCCTTCGATGGTGTCGACATCGGGCTTCTGCATCAGTTCCAGAAACTGCCGGGCATAGGCGCTCAGGCTCTCAACGTAGCGGCGCTGCCCTTCGGCATAGATGGTATCAAAGGCCAGCGATGACTTGCCGGAACCGCTGAGGCCGGTAATCACCGTCAGACTGTGCCGGGGGATATCGACACTGACGTTCTGCAGATTATGCTCGCGGGCGCCCTTGACGCTGATGGTATCCATTTTGATGCTGGTCTCGATCCTGATGTGGTTGCCGCACTGCCGGGCTCAACCGATGATGGATATATGGGTTTGGCGGAACGGTAAAGAAGGGGTGGCACATTTGTTCGGGAAAACGTGTCAAAAATAACATTTATGAAATACAGATACACAACCATTAATGGTATTTATCAAAAAAACCCTCTGATCCTTATATGTCCGAATCAGGCATGTTTGTCATGCCTTACTGGGTAACATTGACTCCCGCGTCAGCGTGGAGAGACTGCGTCCTTGGGATTCGCGGTGTTTGAGGAGATGAGGCATGAGTGAACAACTGGAACAGGAATTCGAAAAGGCCGATATGGTGCTTTCCGATGCTCTTGTCGCTTTCCAGGATCAGGGGGTCAGCCAGTATGTTTATGGCATGGCGCTGCTGGAAATTGGCATCGCGGCGCTGGTAAAGCTTGAGGAATCTGACGATACGATCCTGGGCGTTTCCCGGGAGTTTATCGAAAAGGCCAAGGGGTTCCAGCAATCGGTCTTTCCGGTGCCGCGCGAGCAATGAGAGGCGGGATTCTCGACTCCCCCTCGCAATCCATAGCGGGTATAGTGCCGTCGAATTTACACATGTGGGGAAAAAATGGCTGGCTCAGTTAACAAAGTAATTCTTGTCGGTAACCTCGGACGCGACCCGGAAATCCGGTTTACGCAATCGGGACAGAAAATTGCCAATATGAGTATCGCCACGTCTGAGCAGTGGCGCGACAAGTCGAGCGGTGATCGCCGGGAAAAGACCGAATGGCACCGGGTCGTCGTTTTTGATGAAAAGCTCGCTGATATTGTCGAGAAATACGTCAAGAAGGGCTCCAAGGTGTATCTTGAAGGCTCCCTGCAGACCCGCAAATGGACCGGCAATGACGGTGTTGAGAAATATACCACCGAAGTTGTCCTGCAACGCTTTTCCGGTGTCCTGACGATGCTGGATTCAGCCGGTGGCGGCGGTGGTGGCGGTGGCTACAGCAGCGGCGGCGGCGAAGAACCCCCGTCATGGGATGGCCCCGACAGCGGTGGCGGTTCGTCATCAGGCGGCGGCAAAGGCCCAGGCGGCGATCTCGACGACGAAATTCCGTTCTGACGGTTTGAGTTTCTTCTGAATCGTCACCCTGAACGCGATTCAGGGTCCATAACCGAACCCCTCACCCGGCGCTTCGCGCCACCCTCTCCCCAAGGAGAGGGACGGCAGGCCGGGAGTCCCCTCTCCCTTGGGAGAGGGACAGGGTGAGGGGCATTCACAAGGTCTAGTGCTTTGATCAACATGCGTCGAAATGTGCTGATTCTGGCGGTCTGTCAGGCGTTGGCGATGACTGGCACCTCGATGTTGCTGACGGTCGGTGCATTGGTCGGCATCATTCTGGCGCCGGACAAGACGCTGGCGACATTGCCGCTGGCCGTACAGTTTACCTCGACCACCCTCGCGACCATTCCGGCATCCCTGTTCATGGCCCGTGTCGGACGGCGGACCGGTTTCACGGTCGGGCAGTGTCTCGGCATGCTGGGGGCGGCGATTGCCGCCTATGCGATCTATATCGGCTCGTTCTGGCTGTTCATGGCCGGCGGCGTGTTCATCGGCATTCACAACGCGTTCTGGCAGTATTACCGGTTCGCCGCCGCCGAGGTCTCCAACGAGGATTTCCGGGCCAGAGCGATCTCCTATGTCCTTGCAGGCGGTCTGGTCGCGGCATTTTTCGGGCCGCAACTGGCAAAATGGACGGTGCATATCTCCGTCGCGACCTATGCGGCCAGTTTTGCGGCGATCATCGGTCTCAGCTTCATCGCCATTATCCTGTTACAGTTCACCCGGATTCCGACACCAGTCTATACCGGGTTGGCCGGCGGCGGACGGCCGATCAGGGAAATCATGAAAACCCCGGTCTTCATAGTAGCCGCCCTGTCGTCAACCATCGGCTACGGCATCATGAACTTGCTGATGACCTCGACACCGCTGGCGATGACCTTCTGCGGGTTTGTCTTCAACGACGCGGCGACGGTGATCCAGTGGCATATCGTCGGCATGTTTCTGCCGAGTTTCTTTACCGGCCACATCATCAAGCGGTTCGGTGTCATCAAGGTGATTGCCACAGGTGCGGTGCTGCAGGCGGTGGCGATTGCGACCGCGCTGTCCGGCGTCGATTTCGCCAATTTCTGGGTCGGGCTGATTACGCTTGGGGTCGGCTGGAATTTCATGTTCATCGGCGGCACCACGCTGCTGACCAGTGCCTACGCGCCGGAAGAGCGGGCAAAGACTCAGGCAGCACACGATTTCATGGTCTTCGGCCTGGTCGCGATCACGGCCTTTGCATCCGGTTATCTGCACGAAAAACTGGGCTGGGCGGCGATCAATCTGATTGCTGCTGTGCCGGTCTCGGCCGCGTTCCTGATCGCCGTCTGGTATGGATTCAGGACGACATCGACGAAGCCTGTCTGAACACTGGCCCGAGAGGCAGAAAAATGCCCCATTGCGGTTGTTCGGGGGGGCTTAAAATGCTACAAACAGGGGTCAATCAGCAGGGCTTTCGGCTCATCTAAAGATTGATCTTTAAGTAACTGATCATAAAGCGAAAAATAAAATTTGACCCAGCCTCCTGAAGCGCCGCCACCGGCGACTCCGCACGACCATATAGAGCCCGTTTCGATTATCGACGAAATGCGCAACTCTTATCTCGATTATGCCATGAGCGTGATCGTCAGTCGTGCCCTGCCGGATGTCCGTGACGGCCTCAAGCCGGTGCACCGTCGAATCCTCTATGCGATGAAGGAAAGCGGCTACGAAGCCGGTAAACCTTACCGCAAATCGGCCCGTATCGTCGGTGACGTGATGGGTAAATATCACCCGCACGGCGACCAGGCGATTTATGACGCGATGGTGCGTATGGCGCAGGGATTCTCGATGCGCCTGCCGCTGATCGACGGACAGGGCAACTTCGGCTCGATGGACGGCGACCGCGCCGCCGCGATGCGTTATACCGAAGCGCGCCTGCACCGTTCGGCGCACGAACTGATCGAAGATATCGACAAGGATACCGTCGATTTCCAGCCGAACTACGATGAAACCGTGGTTGAACCGAAGGTGCTGCCGGCCGGGTTCCCGAACCTGCTGGTCAACGGTGCCGGCGGTATTGCCGTCGGCATGGCGACGAACATTCCGCCGCATAACCTGGGTGAAGTGATCGACGCCTGCTTCGCGTATATCAAGAACCCCGATATCAGCATCGACGAGATCATCGAAAAGTACATTCCGGGCCCGGATTTCCCGACCGGCGGTCTGGTCATGGGCCGGAACGGCATCCGTTCGGCCTATCATACCGGGCGTGGCTCTGTCCTGATGCGGGGCCGCACCAGCTTCGAGGAAGTGTCCAAGAACAAGACGGCGATCATCGTTCATGAAGTGCCTTATCAGGTGAACAAGGCCCGGATGGTCGAAATCATCGCCGAAGCGGTGCGCGACAAGCGGATCGAGGGGATTTCCGACCTGCGTGATGAATCCGACCGTCGCGGCGTTCGCGTCGTGATCGAGATCAAGCGCGATGCCGAGCCCGAAGTCGTCCTGAACCAGTTATTCCGCTATACGCCGCTGCAGACCAGCTTTGGCGTCAACATGCTGGCGCTGCATGAAGGCCGTCCGCAGCAGATGAATCTGAAAGAGATCATCGCCGCGTTCGTCGCTTTCCGCGAAGACGTGATCCGCCGCCGTACCATCTATGAATTGGGCAAGGCCCGCGAACGGGCGCATGTCTTGGCCGGTCTGGCTGTTGCCGTCGCCAACATCGATGACGTGATTGCCGTCATCCGCCATGCCAAGGATCCGCAGGCTGCCCGTGAGGAACTGATGGCCCGGGACTGGCCGGCCGAGGACGTGGCACCGATGATCGCCCTGCTGGACGAGCCCGGCCGTGGCGTTGTTGACGGCAAGTACCGGCTTTCGGAAGAACAGACCAAGGCCATTCTGGAATTGCGCCTGCACCGCCTGACCGGGCTGGAGCGCGACAAGATCGGTGCTGACCTCACGGAAATCAGCGAGCGGATCGCCGAATATCTGGAAATCCTGCGGTCGCGCGAGAAGCTTCTGGTGATCCTGGTTGAGGAAATGCAGGCGATCCGCGACAAGTTCGCCAACGACCGCCGCACCTCGCTTGAGGAAGATGCCTACGAACACGACATCGAAGACCTGATCCAGCGCGAAGACATGGTCGTGACGGTGACCAATGCCGGCTATATCAAGCGGGTGCCGGTTTCGACCTATCGGGCGCAGCGTCGCGGCGGCAAGGGCCGCGCCGGCATGGCCACCCGTGACGAGGATTTCGTCAGTCAGGTCTATGTCGCCAATACCCACCAGCCGGTGCTGTTCTTCTCGTCGACCGGGATGGTCTACAAGATGAAGGTCTACAAGCTGCCCGTCGGCACGCCGCAGGCGCGCGGCAAGGCGCTGATCAACCTGTTGCCGCTTGATCCGGGCGAAACCATCACGACGACGATGGCGCTGCCGGAAGACGAGCAGGGCTGGGACGAGCTGTTCGTGATGTTTGCGACCGCGATCGGCAACGTCAGACGCAACCGGCTTTCCGACTTCACCAACGTCATGGCCAACGGCAAGATCGCCATGAAGCTGCTGGAAGGCGATTCACTGGTTCGGGTCCGCACGTGTTCCGAAGACGACGACGTGACGCTGGCCACCAAGGGCGGCAAATGCATTCGCTTCCCGGTGACCGATGTTCGCGTGTTCTCGGGCCGGACCTCGGTCGGCGTGCGCGGCATTCGTCTGAAAAAAGGCGACGAAGTGATCGCCATGTCGATCCTGGTGCACAACAAGATCGATTCCTGATACCCGCGATGCCTATCTGCAGGCCGAGCATGCGGCAAGACGCCTGCTCAGCTCCGAATACGAAGGGCGACCGGAAGACAAGGCCCGTGACGAGGAACTGGCTGCCCGCATGGCAGAGCCGGCCTTTGCCGAGCTGGCCGAAAACGAGCAGTTTATCCTGACCGTTACCGCCGACGGATACGGCAAGCGCTCGTCGGCCTATGAATACCGCATCTCCGGGCGCGGCGGGCAGGGTATCACGGCGATTTCGCTGGACCGCCCGGACGGCAAGGCCGATGCGACGGTGGTTTCATCGTTCCCGGTCATCGACAGCGATCAGGTCATTCTCGTCACCAACGGCGGGCAGATCATCCGCACACCGATCGACACCGTCTCCATCGTCGGCCGGACGGCGCGCGGTGTGCGCCTGTTCAACGTGGCAGACGACGAGGATGTGGTGTCCGTTTCCAGGGTTCGTGAAGCCGTCGATGATGACGAGGGCAGTGAAGACGCGGATCCGGACGCCATCGACGGTGATGACGCCGTTGCAGCCGGAGAAGAGGGTGCTGAGGGGCAATCTGCTGAATCGCCTGAAGACATGAGCGAGGATGCACCTGAAGAGGGTTCTGGAGCATGAGCGACAAACGCATCGGCGTCTATCCGGGCACGTTCGATCCGGTGACCAACGGTCATCTCGACATCATCGGCCGGGCAACCCGGATCGTCGATGAGCTGGTGGTCGCGGTTGCCGTCAACATCGGCAAGGGACCGCTGTTCACACTCGAAGAACGGGTCGAACTCCTGCAGGGTACCCTGAGCAAGCTGGCGCCGGACCAGGCGACGCGAATCCGCATCGTGCCGTTTGATAATTTGCTGGTCAATTTCGTTCACGATCAGGGCGCAACCGTGATTGTTCGCGGCTTGCGTGCGGTTTCGGACTTCGAATATGAATTTCAGATGGCTTCGATGAATGCCCGGCTGAACAACAAGATCGAAACCGTGTTTTTGATGGCCTCCGAGCGGAATCAGTTCATTTCGTCGAGATTCGTCAAGGAAATCGGTCGTTTGGGCGGCGATATCGGCCATTTTGTCACGCCGGAGGTCAAAGCGCGGCTGATTGCCCGCTATGGCGAAGGAAATAATCCGGAAGATTGAGACCCGGGATCGAACTTGCAGTGCATTTTCCTCACTTTAGGGCAAATCCAGCGTTGACCATCGGACCCTGTCTCCGTAATGTCCCGGCGAATTCGGACGCCAGCCGATACGGCGATCCGATCACTACGATGCGCGCTTAGCTCAGTTGGTAGAGCAACTGACTTTTAATCAGTAGGTCACAGGTTCGAATCCTGTAGCGCGTACCAATTAAGGCCCTGAAAACTTTATGTTTTTGGGGCCTTTTCTTTTCTCGATATCTTGCGTCATCCCGAAACGGTGCCAGATTTGTACCACAACTAAAAAACCCGCCGCGCTTTTTGCGGTGCAGTCGGGTCAATCATGGTAGCGTGAGCGGGCGATGGTTGGCCGATCGGGTCATGGAAACGGAAGCGCCAGAAAGCAATCAGGAAGCAATATTGTATGTCGAACACCACTGTTGAGCCGCGCCCTGCGGCGACGCTCGTCCTGATCCGGGAAACGTCGACCCAGCCCTTGCAGACATTGATGGTCAAGCGGCATCAGGATATCGCGTTTGCCGGGGGCGCTTATGTCTTTCCGGGCGGGCGTGTCGATAGCGCAGATCATCTGGTGGCAGCGCGCGATGGGGACGATGCATTCAAGATTGCCGCCATTCGGGAAACATTCGAAGAAAGCGGCATCTTGCTCGCCAATCATGCGGCGACCGGACTTGCCGTTACCAGGGCGATTGCTGATCGGGTGATTGCGCAATACCGACAGGCCATCTGTCAGGGCGAAGTGTCATTCGCGGAAATGCTGCAGAATGAAAACCTTGTTACCGCCACGGAGAGACTGGTGCCTTACGCGCGTTGGATCACGCCGCCCGGCAGGTCGAAACGGTTCGATACGCATTTCTTTATTGCGGACTATAAGGAAGATCAGAGCGCCAACCATGATGGTGGAGAGATCACCGAAACCATCTGGATTTCACCTCTGGACCTGATCGCGGCGGCCAGAGCCGGACAGCATAAAGTAGTCTTTGCCACGCGCCTGAATGTCGAGCGGCTGGCAGCGTTCAGCTCGGTTGCGGATGCCCTGAATACAATTCGCGCAACCCCGGTCATCACGGTACGCCCAGAGACGATCATCACAGCCGAGGGCAAAATGGTGCGCATCCCGATCGAAGCGGGCTATGGCGGAGAGTTGTTCGTTTCCAACGACCCGGCATCAATCTAGGCGCTGCCTCGGCGTCGCATTAACCCACACCTCAATTTGCTAGATCCCGGAAGCCGCAGTGCCTGCGCCTGTGTCTGCGATAGGTTATGCGTGTCTCTGATCGTAATGTATCATTATAGTATTTTTTTTGTTTACAATAATGATTACAAAAATATACTGATGGGAATAAGGCAGTAAATGCCGACCAGGTTGATCGGGGGGAACGATGGTAACGAAGCCGAAATCAGGCGCGTCGCGAAAATCAAAAAAGTCTCTGGATCAGGGTTCGCCGGAACAGCTGATCAACATCATGCGCGACCGTATCGCCACCCATGAATTGCCGCCCGGCAGCAAACTGCGCGAAAGCAGCCTTGCCGAGGAATTCGGTGTGTCGCGAAGCCGGGTCCGCGAGGCTTTCAGCGGCCTGGAAGAACGCGGCCTGATCGAGCGTATACCGAACAGGGGGCCGTCGTGACCCGCCTCGAAGCCTCTCAGGCGCTGGAACTGTTTGCTGTGCGCGAACTGCTTGAAGCGCTGGCGGTTCGGCTTTCAACGGAAAACCTGCCACCGGAAAGCTGGCAGGATCTTGTCGAATTGTTCGACGAACCGTTGGAAAAAGCTGTTCGGGAAAATGATCTTGAAGTCTACATCGATGCGCTGGCAACGCTCCGCGCCCGTCTGGTGGCGGGGGCAAACTCGCCGCTGCTGCTGGGGATGCTGGACAGTATATATGACCGCACCCGGGTGTTGATCCGCAGGCTGGTGATCCTGCCGGGCCGGGCCAGACAGGGCCTTGAAGAACACAGGGCGATGCTGGCCGCCATGCGGGCCGGCGATGCCGAGAAAGCCGAGCAACTCAAACGCGCCAATATTCGCGGGTCCCGCGAGACCTTCCGTAAATTCCAGAAATTCGTTCTTTGACGTCCAGCTCATCAGGAAGACACATGTTCAATAAAGTCCTTATTGCAAACCGCGGCGTTGTTGCCGTCCGCGTTGGCCGCACACTCCGAAAAATGGGTATTCCCTATGTTGTCGTCTACTCGGAAGCCGACGCCGGGCATCGTTATGTGAAGGAAGCAGACGAAGCCTATTCGGTCGGCCCGGCGCCGGCCCGTGAGAGCTATCTGAACCGTGAACTGATCATTCGCACCGCCACGGACGCCGGTTGCGATGCCATTCACCCGGGTTACGGGTTCATGGCGGAAGATCCGATTTTTGCACAAATGGTGCAGGATGCCGGCATCCGGTTTATCGGGCCGAGCGCAAAGCATATCGAAGACATGGGCAACAAGGTCACGGCGCGGACGCTGATGTCCGGCGCCGGTGTGCCGGTGCTGCCGGCCAGCGGCCCTGTCCCTGAAGGCGTTACAGATTTTTCACAGTATATCGACGGCATTGGCCTGCCGATGCTGATCAAGGCCGCTGCCGGTGGTGGCGGGATCGGCATGCAGCGGATTTTCGAAGCCGCACAGCTCGCCGGTGCGGTTGAGAAAACGCGGGCATTGTCGGCGCGTGCGTTTGGTGACGGCACCGTTTATCTCGAACGCTACCTGCAAGAACCGCGTCATATCGAGTTTCAGATGATCGGGGACGGGCAGGGCAATGTCCGCAGCATTTTCGAGCGCGACTGTTCCATTCAAGCGCCGCCACCAGAAAGTGATCGAAGAAGCGCCGGCACCGTCCGTCAAATCCGACATCATCGACGCAATGTCCCGGAAACTGGTGCAGGCACTCGCGGACTGGAAATACGACAGCCTGGGTACGGTCGAGATGCTCATGGACCGTGACGACAATCTCTATTTCCTCGAAACCAATACCCGTTTGCAGGTCGAGCACGGCGTTACCGAAGCGGTGACGGGACTGGATCTTGTTGAAGCGCAGGTGCGCATCGCTGCGGGGCAGACGCTTGATGCGATTTTGCCAGACCAGCTTTCCACGGAGGGTCATGCCATCGAATTGCGGATATACGCAGAAGACCCGGTCCGCTTCTTCCCGTCGCCGGGTACCCTGAACGTTTTCCAGGTACCCGAGATGCCGGGTGTCATGACGGAAACCCATCTTGAGGCGGGCGGTCAGGTGACGCCGCATTACGACCCGATGCTGGCACTGCTGATTGCCAAGGGTGAAACCCGTGACGATGCCATCGACAAGGCCATCGCGGCCCTCGGCGCGTTCACCGTAGAAGGCGTTAAGACAAACATTCCGTTCCTTACGAGCATGCTCGATGCCGATGTGTTCAGGCAGGTCCGCCACCACACCACGCTGGCCGAGGCATTCAGCAAGACATTAGGGCGCGCAGCATGACTGAGACGAAAAAAGGCGGGCCGCTGGCCGGTTTGAAGGTTCTTGAGGTGGGCTCAACCGTTGCCGGGCCGTTCTGCGGGCGATTGCTCGCCGATTTCGGTGCCGAGGTGATCAAGGTTGAACCGGCTTCCGGTGACGCCGTTCGTGCCATGGGCATGCGGGATGAGGGCAAATCGCTTTACGCGTCCAGCATCTTCAGGAACAAGCGGTTGATTGCGGTCGATCTGCATTCCGAAAAGGGCCGTGCGGTGGTGCGTCGGATTGCCGAGCAGGTCGATATTATCGTTGAGAATTTTCGCCCCGGCACCCTTGAAAAATGGGGTCTGGGTTATGACGATCTGAAGGTCGCAAATCCGGGTCTGGTCATGGTGCGGATCAGCGGCTACGGCCAGGACGGGCCATACAGCGACCGCGCCGGTTACGGCATCGTCTGCGAGTCGGTCAGCGGTATTCGTGAACTGAACGGAGACCCGGACCGTCCGCCGCCGCGCATGGCGATTTCGCTGACCGACTATATCACCGGTCTGTACGCCGCATTCGGTGCCGTCATGGCAATCAACGAACGGCATGTAACGAAGAAAGGCCAGATCGTTGACGCGGCGCTGTATGAATCCGCGTTCAGCTTTTCCGAGCCACACGTGCCTGCGTTTTCGAGGCTTGGTTTCGTCGCGACCCGGACAGGTTCGCGCCTTGAAAACAACACACCGAACAATCTTTATGAATCAGGCGACGGTCGTTACATCCATATTGCTGCCGGTGCGCAGTCGGTCTTTACACGCCTGATCGAAGCCATGGGCCAGCCGGAGTTGGTCAAAGACCCGCGTTTTGCCACGGCACTGACGCGAAACGAAAACTTCGAAGCGCTGGATGAAATTATCGGCGCCTGGACGGCCACAATATCGCTCGAGGAAATCGAAGGCTTGCTGGTTGAGTACAAGGTGCCGGGCGCCCGTATCTACAACATGCGCGATATTTTTTCCGATCCGCAGTACCTCGCACGCGAGATGCTTGTCGAAACCGCAGACGAAGACGGCGATCCCATCACGCTCGCCGGTATCGTGCCGCGCATGTCGGCATCGCCGGGCGGCATCAAATGGGCTGGCCGCAAGGTCGGTGCGGATACGCATGATGTGTTGCGTGAATTTGCCAACCTCAGTGATCAGGAAATCGATGAACTAGTTAATCAGGGCGTCATTTTTGAGCAGGCGGCCAAGCAAGAGGTAAGGCAATGAGTGACGATGAGACCATGAGCGAACTCGAGAAACGCGAAGCCCATGCCCGCAGCATGGGCGGGCCCGAGAAACTCGCCCGACGCCGCGAATCAGGTTTGCTGAATGCGCGGGAGCGGGTTGATTATATTCTCGATGATGACAGTTTCTTGAAGTCGGGCTTCTGGGGGCGTCATCGGTCGTTCCTGAAGATCGCGACAAGACACCGGCAGACGGCAAAGTCACGGGGTATGGCCTGCTCGACGGACGCCAGATCGGCATCGTTTCCAATGATTTTACGGTCAAGGGTGCTTCCAGCAGCCTGACCAACATGAAGAAGATCGGCCACGTGAAGCGCGTCGCAACGGAACGGGGCATGCCGCTGGTCTTTCTGGGTGAATCGTCCGGTGCCCGGATGCCCGACAACATGGGCTCTAAGGGCATGGGGGCGATGCTCGGCAATGATCCGACGCAGTACGTGCGTTTTCGCGAAACGCCCTGGGCGTCGGCTGTGCTCGGGCCATGTTACGGCTCGTCCGCATGGTACACATGCCTTTCCGATTTTACCGTGATGCGGAAGGGTGCGGTGCTGGCTGTGGCCAGTCCGCAGCTGGCATCAATGGCGATCGGCGAAGAGGTTGATCCGCAGGAACTCGGTGGTTGGGAACTGCACGCCGAGACGACCGGACTGATCGATACTTTCGCTGAAACGGACGAAGAGGCACTGGATCTGATCCGCCGCTTCATGAGCTACATGCCGGCGCACAACAAAGAAGCGCCACCCGTGACAGCAGCGTCCGAGAAATCCGGCGATGCCCTGTCGAAGATCGTGCCGGAAAATCGCAAGCGCGTGTATGACGTGCACAGGGTGCTTGATCAGGTGCTGGATGACGGCAGCGTATTCGAACTGAAAGCGAAATTCGGCCGGGTCGCAGTTACCGCGCTGGCACGCCTGAACGGCCGGGTCGTCGGTGTCGTCGCCAACAACCCGATGGTCAAGGGCGGCGCGCTTGATGCGCACGCTTGCGAGAAGATCACGTCGTTCCTTGTGTTGTGCGACTCGTTCAACATCCCGCTGCTGATGTTCGTCGACACACCGGGATTCATAATCGGCAAGGAAGGTGAACGTCAGCGGGCCGCCGCCAAGATCATGAACTTCATGACGGCGCTGCAGATGTTCTCGATGCCGAAGCTGTCCGTGATCATGCGCAAGAGTTACGGCCAGGCCTATCTCAACATGGGCGGAGGGCGAAATTCCGACGAAGTGCTGGCCTGGCCATCGGCCGAAGTCAGTTTCATGGACCCGGCCTACGCAACAGGCGTTGTGCTGTGGGGCCGCACCGAGGAAGACAGCCCGGAAGAATTCCAGCAAGTGCGCGAAAAAATGTCGAAAGACAATGCGGTCTGGGACATGGCAACCAGTTTTGCCGTGCAGCACGTGATCCGGCCAGAGGATACGCGCAGCAACCTGATCCGGCTTTTATCATTCCACGAAGACCGCCGGACCGGCGGCATCGGCAAACACGCAATGGCCAACTGGCCGACCGGATATTGATCAACATCGTTAAGGAAAAATAGTTATGGCACGTATTGAAGTTAAATCAGAAGTCACCGGCACCGTCTGGAAAATCGAAAAGGCGGTTGGCGACAAGGTCGCCGAATACGACGACATCATGATCCTTGAATCCATGAAAATGGAAATCCCGGCGCCGGCACCGGCGGACGGCACGGTCGTCGAAATCACCGTTGCGGAGGGTGTTGCTGTCGAGGAAGGCCAGGTTCTGGCTATCGTGGAGACTTGAGATGAGCGAGGCTCCTGAAGCACCCTCGTCAGCAGATCTGCGGTTGACCGAACTTGAAAAACGCCGCGCCTGGGCGGAAGAGCTCGGCGGCAAGGATGCCATCGAGCGACACCATGCCCGTGGCCGTCTGACGATCCGCGAACGCATTGATGGACTGATCGACGACAAAACATTCCATGAGATCGGCAAGCTGACGGGTAACGGAAAATACGATGAAAACAATGAAGTGGTCGGCGTACTTCCGGCCCCATATGTCATGGGGCTTGCTGAAATTGACGGGCGACCGGTCGCTGTCGGCGGTGAAGATTTTACCGTACGTGGCGGTACCAGTTGGGGTTCTCGCCGCCGCAAGGGCGGGCAGGGTGGTTTTGTCGAAGACCTCGCACACGAATACAGAATTCCCCTCGTCAATCTTATCGACGGCGCAGGCGGCACCGTTACATCATTGAAAAGCCGTGGTTATTCCGTTTTTCCGGGCGTTTCTGGCTTTGAGCGTTCCGTCGAATTGCTGGGTGAAGTGCCGGTTGTTGCCGCCGTCATGGGCACCGCTGCGGGCGGTCCTGCCGGGCGTGCCATCCTGTCGCATTTCTCGATCATGATTGAAGGCACAAGCCAGGTTTTTGCCGCCGGCCCGCCGGTCGTGAAACGCTCTCTCGGCCAGGTGATCGACAAAAACGATCTTGGCGGCGTGAAAGTTGCCGTCGATACGTCCGGCACCATCCACAATGCGGCGAAGGACGAAGCCGATGCGTTTCGTCAGATTCGACAGTTTCTGGGCTACATGCCCCAGAACGTCTGGGAATTGCCGCCCCGCAAGTTGACGGATGATCCGGTGGATCGCTGTGACCCGGGACTGCATACAATCATTCCGGAGAAGCGGACGCGCGCCTATGACATGCGCAAGCTGGTCGGCATGGTGGCGGACAGGGACAGCCTTTTCGAAATCCAGCCGTCCTACGGCAAGGCCGTGATCACCATGCTTGCCCGCATGAACGGTTATCCGGTCGGCATCATTGCCAACAATCCGATGATCTATGGCGGCGCCATGGATGCCAAAGCGGCACGCAAGCAGATCCATTTCATGGAACTGTGCGACAACTTCAATATCCCGGTGATGTTTTTCGTCGATGTACCGGGCTTCATGGTCGGGCTCGCCGCTGAACAGGACGGCGCACTGCGTGAAGGCATGCGTGCGGTTTATACAGCAGGCAACATGCGCGTGCCGACGTTCACGCTGGTCATACGCAAGTGTTATGGCATGGCGGGGATGGCGACCTGTAACAAGAACGGTCTGGATATGAAGGTCGCCTGGCCAAGTGCCGAGTGGGGCTCGCTGCCCATCGAAGGCGGTGTCGCGGCTGCATTCCGCCGCGAGATTGAAGCTGCTGACGATCCGCAGGCCAAAGAAAAAGAAATCGAGGCTGATCTCAGGCCGTTTGCGTCACCGTTCCGGACGGCCGAAGCATTCGAAGTCGAAGACATTATCAATCCAGTCGAAACGCGACCGTTCTTCTGCAAATTCGTCGAACTTGCTTATGCACGCATGAAGATGTCGCTCGGGCCTCAGTCCAGGTCCGGAGTTCAGCCCTGATCGTGGGAAAATTTTCGATCCAACATAAAAGCCGGTCAACGGTATCAACTTTTACATTTGGAGGATGAAACCATGAGATTGTTAAAATATATGACGGTAGGTATCGTACTTGCCGCCAGCGCCTATTCTGCCAATGCGGCAGACAGGCTTTCGTTCGGTACGACGGCCCTGAAGTCCGTTCACTACACCTATGCAGTGTCGGCGGCCAAAGCCATCAATGAAGTTTCCGGAGACAAGGTCGATGTGACTGTGATCTCGACGGGCGGTGCAGTCGACAATCTGGCGCGCATCGAACGGGGTCAAATTCACATGGGACTTGGTACGTATGCCACCATCTATCAGGCATACACAGGGATCGGAAAATTCGAAGGCAAGCCGCAGACGAAACTGCGCGGCTTGTGGGTCCATGCGCCGGCGATCCATACCTTGAGTTGTTCGTGAGGATTCCGGCATTAAAACGTTGAGCGATCTTGCCGGCAAGCAGTTCACGCCGGGACAACGCGGTTCGGCAACCGAGCAGCTGGTGATCCAGATGCTTGAAGCCATCGACATCAAGCCTGACCTGTACCGTGCCAGCCTCGCCGACGCCATTGCCGCGGTGAAGGACAATCGCGCAGTCGGTTACGTCAAAGCGGGCGGCATCAAGTCGCTCGACGGCACGACGCTTGAACTGCGCGCGTTCACGCCGATCCGGCTGCTCGGTTTCTCGCCCGATCAGATCAAGTCGGTGAAGGCGAAATTCCCGTTCATCAACTTCATGGCGATCAAGGACGGCGAGATCGAAGGCATTCCCGCGTTGACGACACCGGTTCAGGTGATCGGTCAGTTTGCCTATAGCGACAGCCTTACCGACGCGCAGGTTCATGCGATCCTGACGGGTATCGTGGATGGCAAGAAAACCCAGGTCGCTGCTTTCCCGGGTTTCAAAAACCTCGATATCATCAATGATTCCCTCGACCTGATCACGATCCCGCTGCATAGCGGTGCCGTGAAGTTCTACAGAGAACGCGGTGCGACGGTTCCGGATCGTCTGATCCCGCCGGAAATGAAGTAATCAATCAGACCAGCCGGCGAGACGTATACCGTCTCGCCGGTAATGATTGTTGCCGATAAGAAAACATAACGGGGTTGATATGACACGTCAGGCGAATGCGGCTGGATCGGGTGCCTCTTTTGACAGGGTACTGGATGGATTGATTCTGGCGATGGGATTTGGTCTCGTCGGATATCATTTATGGACTGCCGGGTTCGGTCAGTTTCCGCCATTGATCCAGCGCTCCATGCATCTCGCTCTGGGGCTTGGCATTGCCTACCTGCAGTTCTGTCGTGTCGATCGTGACGAAGGTCTGCTGAAGACACTGGCGCGCATTCTCAACATCGTTATTGCGATAATCGCGGTCTGCGCCTGCGCATACATCATGTTTGTCGAAGAACGGCTTTCCAACAGTTTCTCGATTATCGCCAGGCCGGAAGAAATCATACTGGGAGTCTTTCTCAGTTTCGCCATTCTCGAAGGGGCCAGACGAACCACCGGGCCGTTTCTGCCGCTGCTCGCCATTGCCCTGATCTCGTACACACTATTAGGCGATCTGATTCCCGGTCGATGGGGGCATCCCGGGTTCAGTGGTACGTACGTTCTTGAATATCTGTATCTCGGCACGGAAGGCATCTGGGGAACCGTCACCGGCCTTTCGGCAAACCTTATTTCCATATTCATCATCTTTGGTGCCTTCCTGCTGGCGACCGGTGCCGGCGAGAGTTTCATGAGTCTGGCAATGATTGCAGCCGGCCGCTTCCCGGGCGGTGCCGCCAAAGTTGCGACCGTCGCCAGTGCATTGTTCGGTATGCTGAACGGCGCCGCTGTGGCCAACGTGGCAACGACGGGCAACTTTACGATCCCGGCCATGAAGCGTCTTGGATACCGACCGGCATTTGCCGGGGCGGTTGAGGCGACGGCGTCTTCGGGTGGACAAATCACGCCGCCGATCATGGGTGCCGGGGCGTTCGTCATGGCTGAGCTGCTCAGCACATCGTATCTGAATATCGTTGAGGCCGCGATTATCCCGGCGTTTCTGTTTTTTGCCTGTATCTGGATGAGCATCGGTGTCGAGGCGCGGCGCGAGAACATGCGCACCTTTACGGCCGAGGAAATTCCGCCCCTGAGCGAGGTTTTGCGCTGGCATAAAATAGGACCGCTCGTTGTAACCATCACCGTCATGATGGTCAGCATGTTTGCCGGTAACACGCCCGCACTCGCCGCGTTCTACGGCATTTGTACGAACGTCGTGCTTTACATGTTTGCCGGTCCTTTCACGCGCTCCGGTCTCTTGGAGAAACTCTCCAGGCTGGCGATGGGTGTAAGGCTAGCGTCGACCGGGATCGTCACAATCATTGCCCTGCTGGTCAGTGCACAGATTGCCTTGTCGCTGATCGGTTTGAGCGGTGTCGGCATCAAGTTGAGCGAGCAGATCATTACCGTCGGAGCCGGTGGCGGCATGCTGCTCAGCCTTGTATTGGCTCTGATCGTCGCCCTGGTTCTCGGTATGGGTATGCCGACGACGGCGGCATACCTGCTGGCAGCGGCGGTAACGGTTCCGGCGCTGATTGAACTGGACGTCGCCCCCCTGGCTGCGCACTTCTTCGTGTTTTACGGGGCCTTGCTGTCGGCGCTGACACCGCCCGTTTGTACGGCGGTGTTTACGGCGGCGGTGATTGCCGAAACCCATTGGTGGCCGATTGCACTGACCAGTATGCGGCTTGCCGTCATGAAGTATGTCCTGCCGTTCTATTTCATCTACAGGCCGGAAATTCTCATGAACGGGAGCGTCGAGGACATCATCAAGGTCGTGGTCGCCGGTTTGTTCGCATCATGGCTGTTTGCCATATCTATCGGCGGCTTTTATATCAACCGGTTACCGGGTTTTGTCCGGATCGTTGCCCTCGCATTCGGCATCGGCATGATTTCCGGAGAGCTGATCGTTGATGTGCTCGGCGTTGCCGTTGCCATTTTCATCGGCGTGTGGGACCGCAAAAGGATCGTTCCGGCCTCAGTCTGATCCGTACCCCCGCGGCTTGCCGCAATAGGACCAGAGGCCTGCCACAATAGGATACGCGGCCTGCCGCAATACGCATCGCCATTGCTGATACGGGGTCAGTGGGCTATTTGAGTCATCATATGAACAGCATACACATGACCAAAGCGGTGGCTCTGCAAAACGTTGTCCTGAAAAGGGGCGGCGCGGTTGTGCTCGACGACATCAGTTTGCATCTGCCGGAACGGCGCATCGGATTGATCGGTCGCAACGGATCGGGCAAAAGCTCACTCGTCAGTCTGTTCATTGGCATGCTAGAGCCTACATCCGGTCATGTGCTGATAAACGGTGCCGGCGTCTCGTCAAAAGGCGACCCCGGGCGCAGGCATGTCGGGTACATTTTTCAAAACCCGGACCACCAGATTATTTTTCCGACGGTCATCGAAGAGATCGCATTTTCACTGGAGATGGCAGGCGCTGATCGCAAGACAGCCAAATCCGGCGCCCTCGACTATCTCGCCCGGCATGGGTTTTCTGACTGGGCTGAGCGTCCCGTTCATATGCTGTCAGAAGGCCAGAAGCAGTGGCTCTGCATCCATGCGGTGCTCGTAACTAAGCCGGAGATCCTTGTTCTGGACGAGCCTTTTTCAAGCCTGGACCTGGTCAACAGGGTCCGTCTTATGAAGTGGCTTTCCACATTTACCCAGCAGATATTCCTGATCAGCCATGATCTGGAAGCCCTCGGCGATTTTGATCGTATCATCTGGCTGGAAGGCGGCCGGGTCCGTTCGGATGGCAAGCCATCGGATGTGCTGCCTGCGTACCGCGAGGACGCCTGGCGCTCAGCGGAGGACGACGCATGCTGAGCCTGCAACTCTCAAACCAGACTTGGGCGCATCGGTTGCCGGCACCGTTCAAATTGCTGATGTTGTGTGCCGTCAGCATTGCGATGCTGCCGGTCGATGATGTCGGCATCATGCTCGGTGTGCTGGCCATTGTCCTGTTGCTTTATGTCACGCTCGGTATGGAGGCGATACGGCAGTTGTCGCTGATCAAACCGCTCTTGTTCATTCTGGCCGTGCTGTTTGCGATCCACCTTTGGGCAACGGATTGGCAAACGGGTCTGGTGGCTGTCAGCAGGCTGCTGGCGATGGTTCTGCTGGCCAATGCGGTGACCATGACGACGACAATGTCTGAAATGATGGATGCGGTTATGCCGCTGTTCCAACCCTTGCGGATATTCGGCATCGAGCCTGCCAAGATTGCTCTGGCCGTCGCACTGGTCATCCGTTTTATCCCGGTCCTGTTCGCTGAATGGTCAGCCCGGGAACGGTCGTGGCAGGCGCGTGGCGGTGGACGACAAACCTGGCGTTTGTTTCCGGCTTTCAGTCTGGGTGTCCTCAGGCTTTCATCTAACGTCGGCATTGCACTGGATGCGCGCGGCTTTGCCCGGCGTCACTATCGCGACTAAGGAAATCTCATGAATGCACGATCGATTACGCATATTGCCCTGTACGCCGCCCTGATTGCGGTTCTGGGCCTGCTGCCGAAATTCAGTATCCCGGTTGCCGGTGGCGTGCCGATAACAGCGCAAACCCTTGGCGTGATGCTGGCCGGTGTAATGCTCGGGCCTGTTCGCGGTTTTCTGGCCTGCATGCTGTTTCTGTTTGTTGTCGCCCTGGGCTTGCCCCTGCTGGCGGGTGGGCGCGGCGGTCTGGGCGTATTCTTTGCGCCATCTGTCGGATTCCTTATCGGTTTTCCGCTGGGCGCGTTTGTTGCCGGTGCCCTGATGAAGTCCTTGCGCAGAATGCCGGTCTTCGTCGCTGCGGCGATTGCAGCCACGGTCGGCGGGATCGGTGTTGTCTATCTGATCGGTATCCCGGCACTCGCCATGATGACGGATTTGACGCTTGGTGCGGCGGCGATCGGTAGTGCGGCCTTTTTGCCGGGCGATCTGGTCAAAGTGGTCCTCTGTGCCCTCATCGCGAAGACCATTGCGCAGTTCCAGCCGGATTCACTGTTAAGTCGGGCATGACATACCTGACCCACCTGCTGGCAACCCACGCCGACAATCGGCCGGATGGCGTTGCCTTGCACTGTGAGGATAAGCACCTGACGTGGTCGGGTCTGCATAAACAGGTTAAAGCTTTAAGCGCGTGGGTAGCCGCCGAAACGCCTGAGGGCGGCAGCGTTGCGATTGATTTGCCGACATCCCTTGAATTTGCGGTCGCTTTTCTGGCGACCACGCACGCCGGTCGCCGTGCCATTGTCTATGATCACAGCTGGTCGCCAGCGATCCGCTCGGACGTTGAAGCTGCATTACAGATCGATTTAAGGATCTCTCCGGACTCGTTCCCGGATCGTGCCACGCTGCCGGACGGGCAGGGGGCGGTAACAAACCCAACATCTGAAACGCCTTTGATGGCGGGCTTCACGTCAGGCTCAACCGGCAAGATCAAGGGGTATGAGCGGACGCACGGGTCGTGGGTTGCGAGTATCCTGACGGCGCAGGAGGTTTTTGCGATCACGCCCGAAGACCGGGTTTGTGCACCGGGTTCGGTCTCATTTTCCCTGTTCCTCTATGCATTGGCGCATTGTGTTTATGTCGGCGCCAGCCTCAGGCTGTGCCGGGATTTCAAGCCGAGGCGCATCCTGGAAGAAATGCACACGGACAGAAGCACCGTTCTGCTGGCCGTGCCGACCCAGGCCAAGCTGCTGATCGACGTGGCCGCCAAATCTGAAAAGCCGGTGTCGGATGCACTCCGAATGGTCATCACCAGCGGTGCCAAATGGCGGGGCGGACTTTCCGAAGCACAACGGCGTGCGATAGGGGATGCAGAAATACTGGAATTCTACGGTGCGTCCGAGCTCAGCTTCGTCAGCGTCGCGCGGGAACGCGATAACGCGCCCGAGCAATCTGTCGGCAAGCCTTTCAACGGGGTCATCGTTGACATTCGCGCACCTGATGGCACCCGTCTCAGGCCTGGGCAAACGGGGGCAATCTGGGTCAGGAGTGCCATGCTGTTCAGCCGTTACGTTGTCGGCGAAAGCCCCGAAAGCAAGTGGGACGACGGATACTTTACGGTTGGCGATCATGGTTTTCTTGATGCGGACGGGTATCTGTATGTGGTCGGCCGTGAAAAACGCATGCTGGTTACGTCCGGCGCCAATCTTTATCCCGAAGCCGTTGAAGCGGTCATTGCCGGCCATGCGTCGATCGAGAATGTATCAGTCATGGGCGTCGATGAAGCGCTGCGCGGTCAGCGCGTGGTTGCTTTTCTCAAGCTCAAACAGAATGAATGCAGACCCGGTGTTCGCGAAATCGCCGATATTTGCCTGTCCCGATTGGGACGCCATGCGGTACCGTCCAAATTCTTTCTGGTCGATGAATGGCCGCTGTCGGCATCGGGCAAGACCAATCATCAGGCCTTGCTGGAAATGATCAACGCTTCTGAAAAGTTGCAGCAATTATGAGCGTCAAACGATGACCGGGGACATTTTTATCTCTGCTGCCATGCGGACACCCGTCGCCCCCAGGGGCGGGGCGCTCTCACGCTTGCCCATCAACGGTCTGTGCACGCCGTTGATCAGTGCGATGCTTGGAGACGAGCCGGTTGATATGGTTGTGCTCGGGAACGCGCTTTACGGCGGCGGTAACCCTGCAAGGCTGGTGGCTCTTGATTGCGGTATCGCGGAACAGGTGCCGGCCCTGACAATCGATACGCAATGCTGCGCCGGTATGGATGCCGTTTTTCTGGCAGCCGATGCGATCAGGAGCGGCAGGGCACGCCATGCCCTTGCCGGCGGTGCCGAAAGCTTCAGCCGCGCGCCGATCCGAATGCACCGGGGGGCTGATGCCAATGATGATCCCGTTCCTTATGACAGGCCCCCCTTTACCCCGTGGCCGAACCGTGATCCGGATATGCTTGTTGCCGCTGCGGCACTGGCATCCGCACACGGCATTACCCGTTCGGATCAGGAAACGTTCGCCGTTGCCAGCCACGAGAAAGCCCGCATGGCCAGCACTTCTGATGCTTTTACCGCCGAGATTGTGCCCATCGAAGGTTTGAAGCACGACGAATTCACGCGCGAACTCAGTCTCAGACTTTGCGGGCGACTACCGGCATTGGCCGGGGAAGATCCGCACGCCATTACGGCAGCAACCACGGCAGTAGAAGCGGATGCCGCCGCGTTCGTGACTTTGCGAACAACACCGGACGCCGCGGTTCCGGCAATCAGGATACGCGATTATTTGAGTTGTGGCGCAGACCCGGCGATGCCCGGGCTGGCACCGATCGAAGCTGCGCGTTTGCTGCTCGCCCGCAATGATCTCAAGCCGAACGAGCTGGCCTGCATCGAAATCATGGAGGCATTTGCCGCCCGGCCGATGGCATTCATCGATGCGTTCCAGTTTCCGGTATCTGTTGTGAATATCTCAGGCGGTGCACTTGCACGCGGTCACCCGATCGGGGCCAGTGGCGCAATCCTCGTCGTCAGACTTGTGCACGAGTTGCGCCGGATGCCAGCTGGCAGCATCGGGCTTGCGGCCATTGCCGGGGCCGGCGGGCTGGCGTCGTGTATTCTTCTGGAGCGGGTTTAATCCGGATCGAAGCCTGAGAAATCGGCAAAATCCTGAACCGGGGCGCGGTCTGTCCGAAAGCCGTTTTCCGGTGCGTCCTTGTCACCGTATCCGATGGCCAGACCGCATACGACGATTTCGTCGTCCGGCACCGGGACGTGCGCACGAATGATGTGGTGATAGGGCGAGAGGGCGCCGATGGCACAGCTATCAAGGCCCTTCGCTTTGACGGCCAGCATCAGGCTTTGCAGGAACATCCCGAGATCCATGTAACAGCCGGGCCCCATCGCACGGTCAATCGTGACAATCAGGCCGACCGGGGCATCGAAGAAATGATAATTCTTCAGATGCTGGTCCCGGCGACCGGCAATATCCCGGCGCTCGATACCGAGGCTGCCATACAATGCCCAACCGGTTGCATGCTGGCGTTCTTTCAGATGTGGAGGCATCGGTGACGGGAAGTACGCATACTCCTCGTTTCCCTTGTCGCCGGACAGAAATGCAGCACTCAACGCATCGGCAAGGCTGGCTTTGGGTGCGCCCGCCAGCACATAGAGTTTGCCTGGCTGTATGTTGGCACCACTCGGTGCCATCCGCGCCGTCTCGAACAGGGTTTCCAGCGTGGAACGGTCAACGGGCATATTCATGAAGCGGCGCGTTGAGAAGCGAGACCGCATCAAATCCGGGAAGTCGTACAAGCCTGCTTTTTCCGCCATGTCGGTATTTTTTGCTCTGCTCTGCGCAATAAAAAAGCACACGAGGCATGATGTGAGGTTATCGAATAATCAGATTTCAAATCATACCTGCGGTGGCAAGCCCCGGCAAATTTGATCTGGCTTGATGCGCGTAAAATGTCTGAATTTTCAAAGGATTGAATCCATGTCCCTGCGGGGCGCTCAGAAATCAGGTTTTGCGTGCTACAATCACGTTTGTATATAGTCATTTACGATCTTTCCAATTCAGGCAAAACTACTTTGAATTGTAATTGTCTTCGTGATGACAAGTGTTTGCTATGGACGGGATATGTATCTGATGATACGACGTTTTTTGCCATATTTACGTGCCGCGACAAGCACTTTGATTCTCTCTATGGTATTTGCTGGCGACTTAAGCGTACGCGCACAGACATTGCCATCGAACGGGATCTTGCCGGGCGCCAGCGACCAGCTCGATTGCAATCAGTCGTCCATTGATTATCTGAATGATCCCTCGCTGACCGAGGCCGAAAAACTGCAACGCATGGATCAGGCGCTGCAACGCTCCCTCAACAAGTTCGACGAATGCCAAACGGCACCGAAAACCGAAGATACGGCCAAACAGGAATCGGAAAAAACGATCCCTGAATCGGAAAGTAGCGCCAAGTCGAAGGCAGAGTCGTCAGAGAGCGATAAAACCGCTCAGTCCGAGGGAACTGCTGGTGAAGCGGCAAGCCAGGGCGGGCAATCACAGGCAAGTGGACAGGCATCGGCTCAGGGGCAACAGCCTTCTGACACCAATAACACACAAACGGGCTGGGCTAACCCAAATGGCGTACAGGAAGGTGACAAGTCTCCGTCAAATAAGCCGCCGGGGGCCGTTAAGTCTATGCCCACATCCGGGATGTCGGGAACCGGAGCAGGGCAGTGCCTGTAGGTGAAACGTCATCGCCCCAACTCCAATTCCGGCAATCAGGGCGGTTCGCTGTCTTCTTCCGATATGAGTGGTACGGAAGAAAAACCGAAAGAAGAGTCCCCGTCGGGTTCCGGCACATCAACGTCCGACGGCATCACAAAGTGGTCTAAATCCGGAGCGCCCGGAACTGAAAATGATGCCGCGAGCGGGCAGGCTGGCGGTGGAACAGTGAATGACAAAACATTGAACAACGGTAAACTGCCCGAAGATATACCGAGTGCCGACAACGATAGTGTTCTGGAAGCGCAGATCCGCCAGGCGGCGATCAATGAAAAAGACCCGGTCGTCCAGAAGAGGCTCTGGAATGAATATCGTAAATACAAGGGAATGCCCACAGTAGAGTAAGGGCACGCTGGGACTTGGAGGTTGAGCAATGAAGTGGCTTAAAAAAATCAGCGTCTATACGGTTTCTTGTGCACTGGTTCTGTCAGGCTGCGTGACCAATACTGGTGGATCGACCGGTCTTGAGGGGCTCAGCGTCGGTCCGCAGATTTCATCGATCTTCGACCCGAAACGCGATGCGATTATTGATGAAAACAAGCACAAGCTTGATGTCATCATCCCTGTTTTCGATCCCGGACTTTCGGAAGAAGCCAAACAGCACAAGGTTGAAGGTGTCTGGCCTGAACTGCGCCGCGCCGAAGCCAATCGCTTCGCCTATATGCTGAAGAAAGCAATGGATGATACCAAGGCGTTCGGTGCCGTTCGTGTCACGCCGGACAAGACCGCAACGGGCGACATATACGTCATGGGCAAGATCCTCCAGTCAAACGGCGAGGATGTCGAATTGGCGGTTGAGGTCTATGACATCGCCAACCGCCATTGGTTTACACGCATTTTCGATCACGAAGTTGATGTTGGTTTTCACAAGAACGCCCGTAACAAGGGGCTTGATCCATACGCACCGGTATTCGAGAAAGTGGCCAATCGTATCGCGCTTGAACTGGAAGATCTGGATGATGAGGCATTGGTCAAGATTTCACAGATGACCGAGTTGCGGTTTGCAGCCAACATGTCCGCAGATGCATTTGCTGAAAACCTGACCGTTGAAAACGGTACTGCCAAGCTGGTCAGTTACCCCAGTGACGACGACCCCATGCTGAAAAGAACCCGGGCGATCCGGGTCCGTGACCAGTTGTTCGTTGACGGTCTGCAGGATCAGTATCGTGATTTCAGCGATCGCATGAATACAAGCTATCAAATCTGGCAGGAACAAAGCCTGTTTGAAATCGAAGCGGAACGTGAAGCCAACAGGAAAGCGGCGGGGCAGGCTGCCCTTGGCGTGTTGGCTATTGGCCTGGCGATCCTCTCAGCTTCGGCGGGTGCCAGATCGAACACCCATAGCGGCCAGTCTTCCGGGACTGCCGGGGCGATACTGGCCGGCACGGCTGCTGCGGTGATGATTTCAAAGAGCTTTCAGACAAGTGAAGAATCAAAAGTGCACCGTGATGCCCTGAACGAGCTTGGGGAATCGATTGATGTCGATCTTGCCCCGAGAGTCATCGAGTTCGAAAGGAAACCGTCAAACTGACCGGTAGCGCCAAGGAGCAGTTCGCGCAATGGCGTGAATTTCTCAAGAAAATCTATGAACAAGAACGCACACCTGAAAAACAGCTTTGATTCCGGGGCTGCGTGATGCTTGAAACGAAACTTGCTGAAGCAAGCCGGCAGGCAAGTATCAAGCGTATCCGCTTTGCCGTGGCGTTGGCGGCTGGCGCGTTGCTGGCCGGTCTGTTTCTGAGCGGCGTGATCCGTTTGGACTTGGCGATGTTTGGCATCGGCAGCGAGAACGCAGGCATCGAAAAACCGGAAAAAACTCAGCAAGCCGACACCGTTCAAAAACCTGAAATGCCCAAGCCTGCTGTCACCACAGAGCCGGCTGCAGAACAATTATCCGGGCGGCAACTTGAAGAAAAACGTGATGCCTTCAAGCAGGCGCTGATGGCGTATGACAGCGAAATCCGTCCGGTTGTTGAAACGCCCGGGTTTTCGGCCTGGAACCCCGCTGCCCGTGACGAAATCCTGAGTGCGCGCAATGATGCCATTCAGGCCTTCAGCGCCGGCAAATACGACCCGGCATTATCAAAGCTGGAACAGGCTGCCCTATTGGCCGCAAAAGAGATCGGTGCCCTGGAAGCCGCATACGATACTGCGATCAAGAGGGCTATGGATGCACTTGGCGCTGATCAGTATGAGGCTGCATCGATTGCTATCGGCGATGCACTGCGCATAAAGCCGGAAGCACCTGACGCACTTGATCTGAAGGCCAGAATTGACAAATTGCCGGAGGTTCTGTCGCTGGTCGATAAAGCCGTGACGGCGCGTGTTGAGAACGATCTGGAAGCCGAAGCCAAACTGCTGCAGCGTATTCTGGAACTGGACCCGGCACGCAAAGACCTGAAACAGCGCTATGGAGACGTTACGGCCACGCTCAATGAGCAGCGCTTCAACCGCTATATCTCTGATGGCATGGCGCACGTTGATCAAAGGCAACTGGCGCCGGCCGAGAGCAACCTCAATAAGGCCAAATCACTTTTCAAGTCTCGATCAGAGGTGAAGCTTCTCGAAGATCGTGTGGCTTTATTGAAACAGGAACTGAATGCGGCAGACCTGATCGCCAAAGCGATTAAAGCATCATCTGAAGATGACTATGTGCGTGCGGCCAAAATGTTTGCAGAGGCTGGTAAGATTTTGCCCGACAACAAGGATGCTGGCGACGGCCTGAAATTGGCAAAAGTTATTCTTGATATGAAGGCTGAGATATCCCGGCATGTTGCCACGCCTGAAAGGCTTTCATCGCCGCCGGTTGAAAAATCAGTTCGCCAGCTTTTGAATGAGGCTGCGACAGTTGCCCCATTCAGCCCGTCGCTGAGCGCGGAAATTGTGCAGCTTTCCCAATTGCTGGATACCTATACCAAACCGGTTGATATCACCGTAATCTCTGACGGCTTGACAAGCGTATCCGTTCGCGGTGTCGGGGTCGTCGGCGAAACGAAGCAGCGCGTTATACAACTCAGACCCGGCAAGTATAATTTCGAGGGCAAACGTTTGGGATATCGTTCAAAGCTGGTGCCGGTCGAGATTCCGCCCGGCATCAGCACCATTACGGTTGAGATCGTGTGCGATGAACCAGTTTGAACGCGGACTCGCCCAGGCGAAAAGACAACAGCGGCTGATTTACACAGGCGTCGGCTTGTTCGTAGTTGCGGTGGGACTTCTCCTCGCAGGTTTTTTGCTGTCGGCAGGCGGCACGCCAATCGTTGCTACGCCTGATGATGCACAAAAAACGGCCCGCGTTTCGGTTGTGGAGGGAATGGCCATCTCCATCGACAACGTGGTTTACAGCCTGACGGATGACGTCCGGATCAAAGTGGCAGCTATCGGTTTCAAACCTGCCGAACGCGTGATCGAAGGTCATGAGAAGGGACAAACCGTTACGGTCATCCTGACAGAGTTACCGGCAAAACTGACCATTACCACGACGCCGGAAGGGGACAAAACACGCTGGCTGATTGATGATGTTCTGGTTCATGTCGGACCTGACCTTGTCCGTGAAATAGCGCCCGGAAGCTATGGCCTTAACATCGATAATCCTTACTTTCAGGTAGCATCGGTACAGATCGCCGCCAAACGAGACGAAAAGATCACCCTCAATCAGACCCTTGAAGCGATCTCGGGCATGCTCCGGATCAAAGCCCTGCCGGATGATGCGTCCATATCGATCAATGGCGAGAGTGTCAGTGCCGCCCGGATGGACGAGCCCCGGGCCGGGGGCGTCTATGAGATTGAAGTCTCCCGGGACGGTTACGAGACAACCAGAGAGACGGTCGAGCTGACGCATGGTGCGCCTTTGATCGAGCGGACCTATCGCCTGAAACCTGTCAGCGCCTATCTGACGGTTTTCACGGAGCCTGAAGGCGGGCAATTGCTGCTGAATGGACGCCGCATCAAGGCCGGAACGCAGTACGAAGTTGCGGGCAATGCCGAGAACAAGGTCGCCTATTTCAAGGAAGGCTTTAAATCCAAAACCATCGTTGTTCGCGTCAAGCCTGAGGGCAACGACAAGATCATGGTCGAACTGCCAGCAGACATCGGCAAGGTCGAACTGAAAAGTGATCCGCCAGCTGAAATATACGTGAAGGGCAAAAATGTCGGCACGACGCCTGCCACTTTGAACCTGCCTGCGATACCCATCGATATTGAGCTCAGGAAAGAGGGGTACAGGACGGTCGTGCGCCAGGTGACACCATCGGCCAGCAACACGATTGTCATTGCCGAGAAATTGCAGACGGAATTGTCGGCACGCCTTGCCGAGCAACCGGCGGTCTACAAGAACGCCATCGGCATTACGCTGAAACGGTTTCAGCCGACGCCATTCGTCATGGGCGCGCCACGCGATCAGCTCGGCCAGCGCGCCAACGAGTTTGAGAAGAAAGTGACGCTGAACAAAACGTTCTATGCCGGCCTGCATGAAGTGACCAATGAGCAGTATCGGAAATTCAGCAACCAGTCCGGCGGGAACGGCAACTTGCCGGTGACCGGCGTTTCCTGGATTGATGCGGCAAAATTCTGCAACTGGTTAAGCGCTGCCGAGGGCAGGGAGCCGTTCTACCTGATCGCCGGCAACAGACTCGCAAAGGTCAATGAAGAGGCTGACGGATACCGGCTGCTGAGTGAAGCGGAATGGGAATGGCTGGCCCGTGCGGCTGGTAAAAAGAAACAGACGATTTTCCCTTGGGGTGATGATGGCATTGTTCCCAAGAATGCCGGTAACATCGCCGATGAACAGGCAAATGGTAAAGTCAGGTACTATGTTCCGAACTACAATGATGGTCATGCCGACATGGCACCGGTCGGCAGTTATCCAGCCGAGGCGTCGGGGTTGTTCGATCTGACCGGAAATGCCAGCGAATGGGTCCACGATTATTATTCGCTGGTTCCACCGGACAGGGGTGAAACCTTTACCAATCCGATCGGGCCGGCATCGGGTCATGCCCACGTTTACAAGGGGTCCAACTGGCGCTCGGGCACACGGACCGAACTCAGGGCGGCCTACCGGAACGGCTCATCAGGGGCGGGTGACGAAATCGGCTTCAGGATCGGGCGATATCTATATGGAGGTTAAAATGCAGAATACACCAAGGCGGCGTTTCACCTGGTTGTTGATGACGCTGATGGCCTTAGCCCTGTTCGGTGGCGCTTTGACAATCGCCTACGCACAATCGCCCAGTGGCTTTAATCTGAATTCTCCGGCGTCATTCCCGGTGGACATCTGACATGGCCGGCACAATCAAAAGCATTCTGGCCCTGCTGATTTCGGTCATCGCCGTGCATTCGCTTTATCTCGGTTATATTCGACCGGAAGCGGATCTTGTCTTGCAACTGGCCAAGGCAGCCGGTCAATCGGCACCCCGCGACATCGTCGTGATCCTCAAGGATCCAGAGCAGGAAATTTGCCTGATATTGATGTGCTGGGGCATTTTTCTGATCGTCGGTAAATGCTTCGAAATCCTCAAGGATCGCTATCTTTATAACGTCGATCTTGTCGAGAGTGCTGATGACAAGGGTTTTGATCTGCCCTCGGCACTGAAAACCCTTGAAGGGTTGCCGGACAAGGTCAGGGGGACACCACTGGTACGAACGCTGCTGGCCAGCCTCAGGCGCTATCTGATTACCCAAAACGTGCAGGATACTTCGGATGCCATCGAATCCAGTATCGAAGCGCTATCGGTCAAACAGGAAGCCGAAAATTCGATGATCCGCTATCTGATCTGGGCCATTCCGTCGATCGGATTTATCGGTACCGTGCGCGGTATCGGTCAGGCCCTCTCGCAGGCGGATCAGGCACTGGCCGGGGATATTGCCGGGATGACCGACAGCCTTGGTGTGGCCTTCAATTCTACATTGGTGGCGCTGCTGATCAGCATTGCGCTGATGTTCCTGCTGCATCAATTGCAGAGACTGCAGGACGGCCTTGTTGTTGATACCCAGGAATATTGTGAGTCGTTTCTGCTCAATCGTATCAGCAAGTCAGGTGACTCCTGAGACGGCACCGTAAAACAGAAGGATTCAACCTCGCCTTTCTCGACATCATGTCATGCGGACTGGGCGCGATCATTCTTGTGTTCATGCTGGTCAAACACAACATCGACAATTCCGTCCTGGAGACCGAACTGCTTCAGGAAGACATCAAGCGGCTGGAAGAACAAAGCCGGCAACTGCGCGCTTCCGTTGCCGAGGCCGAGCAACAGGAAAAAGAGATTTCCGATCAGGCAATGGCGATATCCCGTGAAATCGAAGACAAGCAGCAGGCCCTGAAACTGGCTCAGGCCAGCGCCATGTCTAATCAGGCGGCAAAAAAATCACTGGAGGAGGGGATCAAGAGTTTTGTTGTGCCAAAGCCGCCGGACATTATCGAAAGCCCCAAGGTTGGCGAAGAACAGTATCTGATCGGCCTGAAGGTCGAGGGCAGGCGGATCGCGCTGTTGATCGACAGCAGTGCATCCATGACCGACGAGGAACTGATCGACATCATTCGCCGCAAGAATACCAGTGATGCAGAAAAGCAGCGTGGCCCGAAATGGCAACGCACGATTGCCATTGCCGAATGGCTGATGGCGAGGGTGCCCCAGGCATCGCAGGTGACACTGATCAGTTATGACACTTCTGCCAGGAAACTGGCAGCAGGTGGTGATGGCTGGATCGCCGGGAATGATGCAAATGGTTTAAATCTGGCCCTTGATGCCCTGCGCAGCCTCGTACCGCAGGGGGCAACCAATCTCGAGGCGGGATTGTCCCTGGCACGTCAGATGAAACCGACGGATATTTATCTGGTTACCGACGGTCTGCCGACCAATGGGGATTCCAGATATAAAAGTTTGAACCCGTTTGCCGACTGCACGGCACTTTGGGGGGGCTCTGCGAAAATTTCCGGCGCCTGCCGTGCCAAATTATTCCAACATACCGTCAACGTCGTTGATTTGGGCGGTGCCAGAATCAACGTCGTGCTGCTGCCGATTGAAGGCGATCCCGAAGCGGCAAATTTGTACTGGCGGTGGACCGCAAATAACAGGGGCATCATGATCAGCCCCGCCCCGGAGTGGCCATGAAAAAGAAAAGCCGGGAATTTGATATTTTTTCGCTGTCGTTTCTGGACATCATTTCGTGCGGGTTCGGCGCCGTCGTTTTGCTGGTGCTGATTTCGAAAACCAATGAATCCCCCGTCAAATCGGTTGAGGATGAGGCCCGGGGCCTTCTGCAGCAGGTGTTATCCATCGAGCAGGAGAACGCGTCACTTTCCCAACAGATTGCAAACTTGCAGGAATCTGCGGCTTCGAAACGGCTGCTTGTGCAAAGCCTCGGCAAAATGTCCGCCGATGCCGAAGCAAAAACCAATGAAATCAAGCAGCAAACATCGGCGTTAAAGGATGACGTGGCCGGACTGGAAGCGGTGAAAAGCTCACTGCAACGGCTCAAGCAATCCAATCTGTCACGCAACACCACGGAAGTGCGCGACGAAGAAGTCGGGGGCATTCCGGTCGATAGTGATTACGTCGTTTTCATCGTCGACACATCAGGCAGCATGCAGGAAATCTGGCCCCGGGTAACCGCCGAGATTGAGAATATCATCAACATTCATCCAAAGATTAAAGGCTTTCAAATCCTCAACGATAACGGCGCACACATCCTTGCTGCGTATCAGGGGCAATGGATCCCCGATACTCCCCAGCGCCGCAAAAGTGTCATCGGCTTGTTCAAGTCCTGGAAAAGTGCATCCAACAGCAGTCCGGTCGAAGGCCTGGAAGTCGCACTCAAGATGTACGTCAATCCGAATACGAAGGTATCGATTTATATCTTTGGTGATGATTACACCGGGTCTTCATTTGATCCGGTGATCAATGCACTGGTCTCGCTCAACACCAACCGGGTAACCGGCGGTCGACTGGCCCGGGTTCATGGCGTCGGTTTCATGTCCAATTATACCACGGGCCGATATGCGACCCTGATGCGCGAGGTCGCGCGGCGCAATAACGGCACCTTCATTGCCCTGCCTCGATAACGCCTGAAGAGACGCGCGCCCGCTGCAATCAAACCGGAATGTTGCCGCTATCCTTGACGGTTTCCATGACGGCGAATGAATGCGTCTGCATGACACCCGGCAGCTTGCTGATTTTCTCCCCCAGCAACTCACGGAAGTGGCTGATGTCGCGTGTTCTGACCTTGAGCATGTAATCGAACTGCCCGGCAATCATCAGGCAGCTTTCGACTTCCGGAACCAGCTTTACGGCGTCATTGAATGTATCGAGTGAGTTATCACTGGTCTGCACCAGGGTAATCTGCACCACGGTGACATGGTCCAGTCCGACCTTCGAAGGGTCGAGCACGGCCCGGTATCCCTTGATCACACCCGACTTCTCCAGACGTTTGACCCGCTCGGAACAGGGCGTCTTGGTCAGATGGACCCGATCTGCGAGGTCAACAATCGACAACCTGCCGTTGTCCTGAAGTTCGCCCAGAATGCGGCAGTCAATGGCATCTAATTTCCTGTTCATTCAGTCTTATTTCCTAATTAAGCCTATTAAAAAGGACAATAGTCTGAATATAACCTAACAAAAGGTCCAATTACCAGTCATTTCGCCTATAATGACATTGTTGCGCAACAATATGATAATAAAGACGCAATGCCCGCGACGGTGGCCCGGTCTCGGTTCCCGACGCAGCCAAGGGCGATATTTTTTGAGGCCGTTTTATAACCGGATAAAACAGGAGGCAGTTAAGGCTATGACAACAAAATTGCTTATTGGCCTGGACGGACACGGTTCGGGAGAGAAGGCTTTGGCGTATGGGAAGCAGATGGCGGCACTGATCGGCTCATGTGAGCTTCTGGTCATTTACGTCATCGAATGGTCCCCATACTCGTTTCAAACAGCTGAAGAAAATGCCGAACGGCATAAGCGCCGCGAGGAAGAAATCGCGCTGGCGAAGGAACGGGTTATCGACCCGGCCGTCGACGGCCTGAAAAAAGCCGGCTTAAACGCACGGGGGATTGTGCGTCACGGTAACGTCGCTGACACCATCGATGCGGTCGCCGTCGAGGAAAAAGTAAACCAGATCATTGTTTGCCGTTCTTCGGACGGCGGTCTGGCGAGCCGGATTTTCGGTAGTTCGACAGCGACTTTGGTGATGAACGCCAGTGTACCGGTCACGGTCATTGGCTAAGGGGGAATGATATAATGAACAGATTTAAAAACGCATTGATGTCGATCGGGATCGTCGGGGGTCTTGTCGGTTTGTACGCCAACCCGGCAACAGCACAGGAAGCCATGAGCCTTGATGAAAAAGTGAACGCCGTATTCGCAACGGCAACTGGCCCGTTTGTGAACCTGATTTTCGCACCGTTTCCGGGCACGAGCTTTCCCTGGATTGTGATGTGGCTGGTCGTTGCTGCGACCGTGTTCACACTCTACTTCGGTTTCGTTCAGTTCCGTTTTTTCAAACACGCTATCCAACTGGTCAAAGGGGACTACTCAGATCCCAATGATGCCGGTGAGGTCAGTCACTTCCAGGCGCTGGCAACGGCGCTGTCGGGAACGGTCGGCCTTGGAAACATCGCTGGTGTCGCGGTTGCCGTCGGCATCGGCGGTCCGGGTGCCACATTCTGGATGATCCTTGCCGGACTGATGGGCATGGCATCGAAGTTTACGGAATGTACGCTCGGCGTGAAGTACCGGAATGAATACGAAGACGGCACCGTTTCCGGTGGCCCGATGTATTACATTTCCAAGGGCTTCGCAGAGCGCGGTCTGCCGGGTGGCCGGGTTCTCGCCATCATGTTTGCGGTCTTCTGTATTCTTGGCGCCCTTGGTGGCGGCAACATGTTCCAGGCAAACCAGGCACATGCACAGATTTCCGGTATCCTTGGTGATTTTCCGGGCTGGATTACCGGGCTGGTGTTTGCGGCTGTCGTCTTTGCCGTGATCGTCGGCGGTGTAAAATCCATCGCACGGGTGACGGAAAAGGTCGTCCCGTTCATGGGCATCCTCTATGTCGGCGCGGCGCTCATCATACTGCTCGTCAACTACGACAAGATCGGCTGGGCTTTTGGCCAGATATTCGACGGCGCGTTCACCGGTCTCGGTGTGGCGGGCGGTTTCGTCGGTGCCTTGATCCAGGGCTTCAAGCGCGCAGCGTTCTCGAACGAAGCGGGCGTTGGTTCAGCGGCAATCGCGCACTCGGCGGTCAGAACCAAAGAGCCGATCACCGAGGGATTCGTGTCCCTGCTGGAACCGTGTATCGACACCGTTGTCATCTGCACGATGACCGCGCTGGTGATTACGATTTCCGGTCAATTGATCGCGGACCCGGCGACCGGGAACTATCTGCTCAACGGTTCGCATATCCAGACCATCGACGGCAATACCGGTGTCGCCCTGACATCGGCAGCGTTCGCATCAGGGATCAGCTGGTTCCCGTATGTGCTGGCAATCGCGGTCATCCTGTTCGCGTTCTCGACGATGATCTCGTGGTCTTATTACGGCCTGAAAAGCTGGACCTATCTGTTCGGTGAAGGCAGAAAGGCCGAACTGACCTTCAAGACCATGTTCTGCGTGTTCATCGTTATCGGTGCCGCCGCCAATCTCGGCCCGGTGATCGATTTCTCGGACGCGGCAATTTTTGCCATGGCCGTGGTCAACATCGCCGCCCTCTACTTCCTGATGGGTATCGTCAAGAAAGAGCTGATTTCTTACGTCACCCGGCTCGAAAGCGGCGAGATCAAGAAATTCAAAAACTGATCAGACTGCATAAAACAAAACTGGGGAGGCATCGTTCGCGGTGCCTCCTTTTTTTGTGCCGGCGATGGCAGGATCAGGATCTGTTATCCAGGAATGAGATCAGCAACGCATTCACCGCGTCCGGCTGTTCCTGCTGTACCCAGTGGCCGGCGCCGTCGATGAGATAGGTGCCCCGGTAGTCGGCACAGGCTTCGGTTTCCATCTTTTCCAGCGCCCCCGGTGCCTGATAGGTGCCCCAGTCACTTTTGCCGGAAATGAAACGGACCGGCACTTCGATGCGGCGACCGGCAAAAACCTGCTGCTCGCGGGTGAATTCTGGGACAAAGCGGCACCGGTACCAGTTCAGTCCGCCCTGAAATCCGGTGCGTGTGTAGGTCTCGCTATAGACGCCAGCTCTCTTCGCTGAGCCATGACGCCTTGGCGATCGTTTCCGCATCGGGCATTTCGAGTGCAACGGTTTCTGCCATCCCCTGATCCAGGTCCATGACGTAATACGTCGGCAGCCTGGCCAACTCATCGGCACGCCAGCCGTCCAGACGATAAGGCTGGTTTCCTGCCCAGTCGGCGCTTTTATGGTGGTAATAAGCGCGCATGAAATCGTGAACGCCTTGCGGGCTGTGCCACATGTTGTCGTTGGCATCGGGTGTTGAATAATACCGGTGATAATGTTTGCGGGGCCGGGCCAGTGCGGCAAGATCGGCATCGATATCAACGACCGGGTCTTCGGTGCGCAATGCAGGGGGGCCGGCGAAGGGGGCGCTCATCAACACCACCGATCTGAAGATGTCCGGCCGGATCAGCGCTGCATTGGCGGCGGCGAAAGAGCCGAAATCGTGACCAACCAATAACGCCACGCTGTCGATACGCATCGCCGATAACAAGCCCAGAAGGTCGCGCACAAGATTGAGAAAACGGAACGGGCGCAGATCGCCGTCATAGGCTGCATCCCAGCCGGTGGTCAGGCCATAGCCGCGCTGGTCGGGTGCGATTACGTGATAACCGGCGTCGGCCAGTGCCGGCATGACCTTTCGCCAGCTATAGGCCAACTCGGGAAATCCGTGCAGCAGCAGGGCGGCGGGCTTGCCGGCCGTGCCAGCTTCCAGAACGTGCATCTTCAAGCCGTTGCCATTGTCGATCAGGCTGGACCTGATGCCGGCGGGCAGTGCGCTGTCGTAAAGTGAATTATTCATACCTGAACCTCCTGCAACAGGGCGTCCTCTGCAAGACCCCGTTGATGTGCGTCATCTTGATGGCTTTTGGCTTCGGGAAAATGTCTTTATAAGACCCCTGTAAGAATAATCGCAATCTGCATGATGATCCGGGACACCTCCGATGGCAAAACCCCTGACACGCATCCTTCGTAAACTCTGCAACAAAATGGGGTATGATCTGCTGCGGTTGCAGAAAACCCGCATTCATGACGATACGGAAAGCGGCCACGGTCGGGGGGACGGCTTTGATGCCTTCGAGGCGTCGGTCCCGCGCGAGATAAAATCCTTCGATATCTATCTGCGTTCCTGTGCACGGATCGAGGTATTCGGGCAGGAGCGGGGTCGTTTCAACGGTGCCGCAAAATCAGAAGTCCTGCTGCGCTGCCTGAATTCACTGATCCGCTCAATCAATTACGCGATGGCGCATCATGTCGATACGCCGATAACCCTGACCATCATTGATGACCATTCATCGCCCTCCGTCGTTGACGGGATCGAGGCGCTGCTGAAGGACGCAGACTGTCCCGCCCGTCTGCACAGGTTGGCGGAGCAGGGGATGTCGCATTCATTGGCCGAGACATTCGGCATGGCAAAGCGTGAAGCCGGCGACGTGATTTATTTCCTTGAAGACGATTATCTGCATGACGAGCGCTCGATCCTCGAGACGATCCAGTCCTATGGGCGGATTGCGGCGACGCTGAAGACCGACGTTATTCTGTTCCCGGCCGATTATCCTGAATATTACCGCCATGTCTGGTCTACGCATCTGCTGTTGGGCAGTCATCGCCATTGGCGCCGCATTCCGGCGACGACCGGCACACAAGTGCTTTCAAAACAGATACTGATCCAGCACTGGGACAAATATCAGGGATTAACCCGTTATGGCTCTGATCCAAGCGTGACAGAGGCCAATACCATCAACCGCGTGCTCGAGACGGTGCCGGGGTACTCGCCGCTGCCGGCACTGGCCGTGCACTTTCAGCATCTGGATACAATGTCGCCATATTTTGACTGGGAAACATGCTGGAATAACGCGGCACTTCCGAAAGCCTGACCGTCCGGTGAGGCATCCCCGGTTGTTTTTCTGTTACGCTTGGTTTGTAATCATTGATTGCATAAAGTGAGACTGCGCGTAACATTTTAGAGAATTCACCAATGACTAAAGGCGCAAGCGTGTCAGATCGTACGGAAACAAATTCTGCAGTACAGAAAGCACTGGCTGTTCTTGAGGCGGTTTCTCAGGATATCCGCCCCCTCGGCATCGTCGACATTGCTGAAAGCCTGAACCTGCCCAGACAGACGGTTCACAGGGTCGTCCGTCAGCTTGAGGATCTGAATTTACTGCGCAAGGATGCCAGCCGCGAGCGCTATGTGCCGGGTGACCGGCTGCGCACATTGGCCATCAATACGATTTCATCCGCGCAATCAACGCGCAGTACCCATGCAATTCTGAATGCCCTGGTGTCCGATATTAACGAGACATGTAACATCGGTATGCTGGACGGACACGAAGTCATTTATATCGACCGGGCCGAGTGTGACTGGCCGTTACGGGTGCAATTGCGTGCTGGAAGCCATGTTCCTGTGCATTGTACGGCGATCGGTAAACTGCTGCTGGCCAATATGGAATCGGAGCAGCGCGATCTGTTTCTGCAAACGGCCACTTTGAAGAAATATACAAAATATACGATTAACAATCCGCAGCTTCTGGAAGCACAACTCGATCAGATCGCGGCTCAGGGATATTCAATCAACAACCAGGAAGACGCCATTGGGCTGATCGCGCTTGCCGTTCCCGTGCGCGATCCAAACGGTGTTATCTTTGCCGGTCTCGCCGTACATGCGCCCTCACCAAGATATTCCATCGCCAAGGCGATCAAGGACCTGCCTAAATTCCAGGATGCGGCCATGCTTATCGGCGATGCCATGTTTTCGGCTTCGTAACATAAAAATTGTTACCTCTCGTCACAAAAATAATTGACAGCATCGTCTCCCTCGGGAATTGTTGATCCAACAAAGACAACAATGTCTACCCGTTCATCCGCTGGCGAGTATAAAAAAACAGCGGTAAGGCTCACTTCTACAGGGAGAAGGTTTATGCCTCACTCATTGACGAAAAAACTGCTCAGCACAGTATTGATGGCAACAGCCATTACTTTCGGTGCTCAGGTTCATAACGTATCAGCCACCGAAACCATCAACTTCGGCACTCAGCCGGCGACCATGCCGGTCTACATCGCGCGCTCGATCGGTGCGCTCGAGAAGGTCGAGAAAAAGCACAACGTCAAAATCGAATTCAAGGTTTTCTCGTACGGTGCTCCGGAGAACCAGGCGCTCGCTGCCGGTGAATTGCAGATCGCCTCAGCCGGTATGGGCCCGGCGATTGTCGCAGCCGCCAGACTGCCGGCAAAATTGCTGGCCATCACCATTCTCGAGCAAACGGCCATCATCATTCCGAAGGATTCGACGATCAAGTCGGTTGCCGAATTGAAAGGCAAGCGGATTGCATTCCCGGGGAAGGGGTCTCAGCAGTATCCATTGCTGGTCAAGGCACTTGCCGATGCGGGTTTGAAAATTGATGACGTGGAACTGTTCAAAACCAAAGGTTCCGATGTCCCGACATTGCTGGCGAATAAAAGTGTCGATGCCGGTATCACATGGGATCCGCACGTTTCCAACGCATTGGCAGCCGGCCATTCGAAGGTTCTGATCAAGGCGGAGAAAATTCTGCCGATCAAGGCCGGGCACTATATCGGCAATGGCGTATATGCCAGAAACGACTTCATCGCAGCCCGGCCTGAACTGGTTCAGGATATCATTACGGCGATCGTTGAAGCCATCGATTTCATCCTCAAGAATGAGGATAAGGCTATCAAGATGTGGGCTGAGCAGATTGGATTCCCAGAAGACGTGATCCGTTTTGCGATCAAGGAAAAGATCTCGGTCTATAATCTGGATGTCGCCCCGGAAGCGAAAACCATCGCTGCGTATACAAAATTCCTGAAGGATGCGGAAATCCTGAAGCCGGAAGACGATCCCAAATTTGATGCCAGCTTCGCTGAAAAAGCACTGAAAATGATAAAGTAAGTTCTTCTGATAAAAGCGGCGCGAGCTCTGCCAGGCTCGTGCCGCTCTATCATTTTCTGCCCGGCTCAAAATTAACGAGGCTCTCATGAATTCGAAGCCGTCATCGACAGCAAGTGCGCTGCCATATCTGTACGCCGGTGTCTTCATTATCGTGGTTTGGCAAGCGGTAGCGACATTTACCGACGCTCATGTCGCACTTTTGCCACCGCCGCTTTTAACAGCCACTGCTTTCCTGGAGTTGCTCATTTCCGGGGAACTGTTCGTTCATGCCGGGGCCAGTCTGGGCCGGGTCATCGTTGCGTGGCTGCTGTCGGCGGCGATCGCCATTCCACTTGGGCTGGCGATGGGGCGTTGGCGTCGTTTCGAAAAAATCATCGACCCGGTCGTTGAATTGTTCCGGCCGATTTCGCCACTGGCCTGGATTCCGCTGGCCATTCTGTGGTTCGGAATCGGCGAGACGGGTAAGATTTTTATTATCTTCATCGCCACTTTTTTCCCGATCCTTTTGAATACGGTGTCCGGGGTCAAAGGGGTGGATCCGGTTCTCATCCGGGCCGGTCAGGTTCTCGGGTGTGACACGGATCGCGCCTTGTTCATGAAAGTCATCTTACCGGCATCAATGCCGACGATTATTGTCGGTTTGCGTATTTCCTTTGGTACCGGATGGGCGGCGATCATCGCTGCCGAACTCGTCGCGGCCCAGGTCGGACTCGGGTATCTGATCGCGGACGGCATGGAAATTCTTCGTTCCGATCTGGTTCTGGTCGGCATGGTGACGATTGGCATCCTTGGCGTGCTTATCGATGCCGTGTTCCGTGTCATTAACCGCCGTTTCACCTGGTCGGATTGAGTTAAGCAACATGAACAACCCAACGGAATCACCTCTGAACACCAAAGGCATCACGATCGAGGGGCTCGGTGTCACCTTTAATGCAGGTCAAGAGGGTGCCGTCGAAGCCCTCAGCCCTGTTGATCTTCAAATCCAGCCCGGTGAATTCATTGCCCTTGTCGGCCCGTCCGGGTGCGGCAAATCAACGCTGCTCAACGTGCTGGCCGGCTTCATCAATCCAACGACCGGCAAGGCGCTGGTTGGCGATGAGTTGATCACCAGGCCGGATATTGATCATGGCATGGTGTTTCAGGACTACGCTTTGTTCCCGTGGCTGAACGTCATCGACAATGTGGCGTTCGGGCTGGAGCGGCAGGGCATCGGCAAGGATGAGCGGTATGCCCGGGCGCTCGAAAATCTGGACATGGTCGGGCTCAAGGATTTCGCCCACAAACGTGTCCATGAACTGTCAGGCGGCATGAAGCAGCGCGTCGCCATAGCCCGGGTGTTTTCAACCAACCCGTCGATTATCCTGATGGACGAGCCATTCGGTGCGCTGGATGCATTGACGCGCCGCTTTCTCCAGCATCAGCTCCTCGAAATCTGGCAGCGGAATCGCAAAACCGTCGTCTTCATAACCCATTCCGTGCAGGAGGCGGTGTATCTTGCTTCCCGTGTCATCGTGATGACGGCACGGCCGGGACAGATCAAGCTCGACCTGACTGTCGACCTCCCGCATCCCAGGGATTTTGCCAGTGCCGAGTTCCGGGAACTTGAAAAACGCGTTTACGACCATCTTGATGAAGAACTGGCCAAATCCTTCAAGCTTGAAGGTGGCGGAGGGATTTTCAGTGACTGAAGTCCCGAAACGGCATCACGTTCATCCTGCTCCCTGTGCCGATGCCGTGTCGGCATTTCTGGAAAAGGTCCGGACGATTGAGTCCCGGCTGCATGGTTTTCGGCAGATTGATCCTGAGCAACTGTATGCCGAAGCCGCACAACGCGACAGTCTTGCCGAAGATGCGAGAGGCCCGTTGCATGGCCAGTTGATCGCCGTGAAGGAAGTCTTCGATGTTGCGGGCTATACTTGCGGGTGGGGCACACCCATACATGACGGTCGCAAACCCGAAACGGATGCTGCAGTTGTTAAATCATTACGGGCAGCCGGTGCCATCATTGCCGGTATCACCGTATCGACGGAGTATGCAATGGCCAACGTCGGGCCAACGGTCAACCCGTTCGACAGCAAGTGCACCCCGGGTGCCTCGTCGCAAGGCTCGGCTGCTGTTGTCGGTGCCGGACTGGTCGACATGGCGCTGGGATCACAAACCATCGGGTCAGTGATCCGGCCTGCTGCTTATTGCGGGTGCATCGGCTTCAAACCCAGTTGGGGGTATGTTGACGTCGGGGGAGCGATGCCGTTATCGCCCTATCTGGACCATGTCGGTTTCATGACATCGCGTGTGGATCAGGTCGAAGTGTTGCTGCAGATTCTAGCGCCTTCATTACCCGCACCGACACGCAGCGAACCAAACCAATTCCTGCTTCTTGAGCCCTGGTATGACGATGAAATTTCTTCCGAGATGCAAGGGGTGGTGGCGCAGTCGGTAAAGGTTTTGACCCGTGCCGGTTTTGATGTGCAGCAAACGTCGATCCCGAAATGGATCGCTGAAGCTGAGGAACACGTTCTCGATACCATCCTTGCCTACGATATGGCTCGACTGCATGGCGATGATTTCAAGGCACATGGTGAGATGATGTCGGCGCGTATCCGCGACTATATTACCCGCGGTCAGGAAATTGGTGCCGACGCATACATGTCGGCATTGTCATTACGCGAAACGATGATCGATGAATTGCGAACTTTGTTCGATGGTCGGTCCGTGTTGTCACCATCTGCGGTTGGTCATGCCCCCCTCAGGATCAATGGAACCGGATCGCGTGCGCCGCAACGGATATGGACACTGGTCGGTTTTCCTGCGATTTCCGTGCCGTTCGGGTCCGTTGACGGCATGCCGCTGGGCATCCAGATCTCTGCCTCTCCTGAAGAAGATTACGATCTTTTATCAGTAGCAAAACACCTCATGGGGGTGAATTGACAAGTGCGCTCAGGCGATGAGGAGCGGGGCGAGGCTTGAAGGGCGATCAGGGTGGAACCGGCAGGACGCGTTGGTTGGTTGAGCGCAGTTTTCGAGACAGTTCCAGGAACAAGCACTCATAAAAGCGGGCAGCAAAACTTGTATCAGAATCAAGTTTGCCAAACAGCGCATCGCGCGTGATCGCGATGATTTCCGTCGGGCCGTCGGCGATCAGATTGGCGCTGGCCCCCTTGTGATCCATGAACGACATTTCACCGATGACTTCGCCTGGCCCCAGCGGCCCTGCGAATTCGGCAGAGATATCATCAAGATAGGTGCGAGTGATGCGGAGATTGCCTGATTTGATGATCAGAAAACGGTCGATCGTCTCACCTTCATGGATGATGACATCGTTGGTCTTGTACTGAATGGTTTCGGCGACGGATAAGAGCCATGCGCGCTCATCTTCAGTGAGTTTGGGAAAACTGCCGATCAGATTCATCAGACATCCTCTCATCCAGGCTACGGCCGGTGATTGTCTCTGCTGTACTTTTTATGATAATCCGTAGTTATGAAAAAATACAAATGCTTAGCTGCCGCCTCGGGATTATTCCTGTTGAGCGCCTGTGCCGTGGTGACATCTGACGAAGAGTCTATCGCGATTCGTCATTCAGCCGCGAATAATATCCTCGTGCAGGGGGAAGCCGACAAGCATTGCGCCAGTTTCGGCAGAAAGGCCCTGAAAGTGCAGGAGAGTCCGGTCTTCAATACGTATTTCGTCCGCACGGTCGTCAGTACATTCAAATGCGTCAAGGAATCCTGATCAGGCAGTGCGTGCCAAAAATCAGTGCATGACGCAGTTGACCGGTCTTTCTTCTGACAATAATTCCTCGGCAGCGCGGGCAATCCTGAGCCACACATCGCGACCGATCTGGTCGCCGACATCACGCAACTGATCAGCCTTGATGAACGCTCCGGCAGGGGCGAACTCACCATATTCCTGAATCATCAACGTCGCAGTTCGATATACATCCGCGGAAAGTGTCATGTCTGGCCCCTTAGCCTGAAGGACTTTTGATAACTTCGTTCACCGTCACGCCAAGGCGATCGTCGACGACGATGACCTCACCTTTGGCAATAAGCTGATTGTTGGCATGAAGCTCGATATCTTCACCGACAGCGCGTTCCAGTTCGACAACGGCGCCTCGGCCAAGTTTCAGAATCTGGCTGATCGGCATGTAGGCGACGCCGAGCACGGCCGTCACCTCAAGCTTGACGTCGAGCACAGCTTCCATTTCGCTGCGCGACCCGTCACTTTTAACGCCAAAATCTTTACTGTCTGCCATTTGAGTATCCTAAGCGGGCTTGGTTAACGGAGCGTGAATCATCTGCACCGAGAATCGCAGCGTAGCATTATTGTGGTGATTCAAATAGGGATCAGCCTTGAGGCGCTCTAAATGCCTGTGCCCCGGTCGATTTCACCGGTTAAAATCTGTACTTTTCGCCTCAGCGTAACCAGCTCTGGCTCGGCGAAACCCTCGGCTTCGAGTTTCTGTACCGTCTGCATCAGGTAATCCCGGTTAAGCCCGCTGATTCCCTGCGCCCGCATGATGACATCGGCGGCGTGATCGTGCCCAAGATTTCCGGCATATTGCTCGTGATCAGGATCGGCGATGAAGGTGTAGGCCCTGACCGTTTCTCCGCCTAAATCGATATCCACACAAGCCGGTTTGTAGGCATAACCGATCATCTCTCTTTCATGAAGATAATCAATGATTTGCGGCTTGTCGTTCATGTCTATTTTAAAGGCAATCCCGTGACAGAAACCGCCCTTGTCGAGGCCCAGCACGAGGCCGGGAACGGCGGCGGTACCGCGATGATGGAGCGAGTAGATACAGGGTGTGCGGTGATATCCGTCAAGCCTGGCCGGGCACTGTTCCAGAAAGCGGAAACCCGGTCGCCACATCAATGAGCCGTAACCGAAAATCCATTCGAAATCCGGTCCTGCGGTGTTGGTCCCGGGATCGATAGGCACGTCGGGCATACGCGAGAAATCCTTTTCCATTAAGTAGATATGGCTGATTGCCGGGTTATTTTCAGCTTTTTGTTTGGTGCCAATCGGCTAGACTAAAACGCTGGAGAGATTCCGCCAACCGTCGGAATTTAATTAAAATTTTATCAAAAGTGACGGTTGTCACAGTGAAGTTCGTGGAAGCAGGTAATAACTTAAATGCACGATACAGAATCTATCGTCGTTGAGGTCTATTCAAGTGTCTCTTCAGGTGTCTGGCGGTTTCCCAGCCGTTCGACATCGAGCCTTTGGGGGGCTCATTCATGAACGTCATTCCCGGCGATACCGGAAGTAATTCTTCTACAAGTCAATCTTCCGGTAACGGTCAGGTCATGTTGACCGCACAGCCCGGCCAGGACGTCATCATTGAAAGCGCCTGGTTCCTGCGCGCCGACTTTGACCGGGTCGGTCCTGATCTGGTGATCAAGGGACCAAATGGCGAAGTTGTCGTCGTCCGTGACTATTTCAATCAGCTCAATCCACCTGATATCAGAACCCCTGACGGCATCGTGCTCAAGGGCGAGACGGCCAGTATTCTGGCTGGTCCCAGAACCGACGTGCAATTCGCACAGGCTCAGGAAATCGCACAGGTTGAGCCGATCGGCACCGTCGAGACGGCGGAGGGGGGCGTTTCCGTCACCCGCGCCAACGGCACCAAGGTCATTCTGAAATCCGGCGATCCGGTCTTCCAGGGCGACATCATTGAAACCGACGGCAAGGGCGCTGTCGGTATCGTGTTTGCTGATGAAAGCACCTTCGCACTCGGCGAAGGCGGTCGCATGGTCCTGGACGAAATGATCTATGACCGCGCACGCGCAGCAGGGCAAGGCGGCGATTTCGCTGTTGCAGGGTGCCTTTACCTTCGTTTCCGGTCAGATCGCCAAGACCGGTGTTGATGCCATGGTCGTCGAAACACCAACGGCGACCATCGGTATCCGTGGTACGGCGGGTGGCGGTGCGGTAAACAACTCGGGCCAGATGACCATCGCCATCGCCAACGAGCGTGGGCAGATCGTCGGCGAAGTGACGATCACCAACGCTGGTGGCTCGCAAACCATCAACCAGGCATTCCAGGCACTGTCCGTCGGCAGCCGTGACTCGGCCCCGTCTCAGCCCTTCGTGATGACTGCTGCGCAGTTCGGTCAGGCCTTCGGTAGTGCCATGAAGAGCCTGCCCAACGCCTCGGCAACCCTGCCGCAGGATGTTCTGCAGGAAGCGACGCAAGCTTACGAACAGCAACAGCAGGTCCGCGAACAGGCGGCGCAGGCCGAACAGCAGAAAGAACAGAAACAGGCCGAGGCTGAAGGTGCCAAGCAGGCCGAAACAGCGGCACAGGCCGAAGCGCAAGCCGCTGCCGCCGAAGCCGCCGCCGCCAAACCGCAGCCGAAACCCAGGCCGCTGCTGCTGCCGAAGCGCCAGCGGCAGCGGAAGCCGCTGCTGCTGCAGCCGTCACCCCGGAACAGCAGGCAGCTGCCGAAGCAGCAAAAGCTGAAGCTGCCGCCGCCGAAGCCGCTGCGGCACAAGCAGCCGCCCAGGCCGAAGCCGCCGCCGCGCAAAGTGCATCGAAAGAAGCCGAAGCCGCACAGATCGGCGCCGATGCCGCGCAGAAACAGGCAGAAGCCGCATCCGCCGCCAAAGCCGCCGCCGATGCCAAGGCGCAGGCGATTGAATCCAGCCCCGAAGCCGCCGTTGTCGCGGCCGCCGATGCGGCCGGGGTTGATACCCCCCTGAAGCAGGCCGTTGAACAGCAAAAGCAGGCAGCCCAGCAGGAAAGCCAGCAGGCCGAAGCGGCCGAGCAGCAGGCCAAGCAGGTTGCCGAGACCAAACAGGCCGAAGCCACAACCAAAGCCGAAGCGGCGCAGACGCAACAGGCGGCGGCGGAACAGGCGAAAGCCGAAGCCGAAGCCAAAGCTGCCATCGCGCAAGGCGAGGGCGGCCAACAAGGCGGCACAACACAAGGCGGTACGACTGAGGGCGGCACAACACAGGGCGGCACGACTGAGGGCGGCACGACAGAAGGTGGCACGACTGAAGGTGGTACGACTGAAGGCGGCACGACAGAAGGCGGGACGACAGAAGGCGGCACGACTGAGGGCGGCACGACAGAAGGCGGCACGACATCACCGCCACCCGTAACGACGTCGCCACCCGTAACAACATCACCACCTGTTGTCGTTTCCCCGATATCGCCGCCGGTTGTGGTTTCACCGCCTGTTGTTCCACCTACAACGCCGCCACCGACAACCGAAGAAAGGCGCGTCGATACGGTGTCTCCGCCACCGCCGCCATCACCGACGACGGTGACCGGCGAAGTCATTGACGGCTATGTGCGCGGTGCCACGGTATTTGTTGATGCCAACAAAAACGGCGTCTTTGACAGCGGCGAAACCTTCACGACCACGGATACCCTCGGCAACTTCACCCTGACGGTTGCGCCTTCGCTGGCGACATTCCCGATTGTCGTGACCGGCGGTGTCGACATCACGACCGGCTTGCGTTTCGAAGGGTCATGAAGGCACCGGCAGGCTCGACCACAGTGACGCCACTGACGACGCTGATGCAGGAGCTGATCGACGCCAACGTGGACGGCGTGCGCACCGCGCTGGCCATCATCGCCAACAAGCTGGGTCTGACACTTACTGCCGGGACCGATTTGACGACCTGCGATCCGGTTGAGAATGCCGGCACGGCCCAGGGCAAGGATATCATCGCTGCCGGTCTCAAGGTCATCAGTACCATCGAGATGATGTCGAAATCCATAACCGGACGCGCCGGTAGCGGGAGTGCAGAAACGGCAAACGCCCTTATGAAAGCGCTGGCGGCGCAATTGCCAGGCCAGACCAACGGCAGCGCCAATTTCGCCAACAACACCCAGCTTGCCGCCATTTTCAATGCCATCAATACCTATCCAAGCGGGGTTTCGGCCAGTAATTTTACGAACCAGATTGCCCAGATCGGTGGTCTGATCCAGCAGGCCAACAGCTATTTCACCAGCAATACGGGCAGCCTTGATGCCCTGGCGCGGGGTGCATACGTTTCTATGGGCGAGGGTGCCAGCCGCTTGTATCAGGCAGGGCAGGGAAACGATTTTTCGACCGCCAGCAGCGGCTTCAACTTCATCTCGAAGGCCAGTGGCGAAACGGCGATCTCGTTTGTCCAAAGCGCCAATACGATTGTCGGTACGACGGCCGCGAACAGCCTTTCAGGTACCGCCGGCCGGGATATCATCGACGGCGGTGCCGGCAATGACACCATTGCAGCCGGAGATGGCAATGACGTCACGTTCGGGGGTGCCGGCAACGACATCCTTCAGGGCGGCGCTGGCAACGACATTATCTATGGCGATGCCGGCAACGATACACTGACCGGCGGTGCCGGGATCGACCGCCTTGAAGGCGACGCCGGCGACGACACGTTCGTTGTTGATGCGGAAACCGGGGTTACCGACCTCGTGTTCGGCGGGGCGGGGTCGGATACCCTCGATTTCTCCAATGCGGTGAATACGGTGACGGCCGGACTTGGCACCGACACTTACATGGGGTCGATCAGCGGGCTATCGAATGTCACGTTTTCCAGCATCGAAAACCTCAAGGGTGCACTGAATGTATCCAACGTCCTGACCGGCAATGCCGGTGCCAACGTGCTGACCGGCGGCAACATGTATGACACGCTCAGCGGTGGAGCCGGCAACGACACGCTTTACGGCCTGGATGCCGAAGACATTCTGCTCGGCGGCGATGGCATTGATACCCTTTACGGCGGTGCGGGGGATGACAGCCTGACCGGCGGTGCCGGTAATGACGTCCTGGATGGCGGTACCGGAACGGATTACGCCATCTACAGCGGCAAAATTGCCGATTACACGATTACCAACGTTTCGACCGGTGTCTTTACGGTCACGCACAACACAACGAATGAAACGGATACGCTCACCAACATCGAAACCGTGCAGTTCTCCGACGGCACGAAGAACCTGCAAACGGTTACGGAAACCAACGGCTTCGGCGACGTCGACGGCAGTGATTTCGGTGACACCATCACCATGACCAACGACGGTACGGCCCGGGGCTTCGGCGGCCCGGACAGACTGTCGGTCTCGGCAGCGCCGGACGACGTGACGCTGGAAGGCGGCACCGGCAACGATGTTCTTGAAGTCGATCACGGCAATTCGGGTACGGTCGTCGCCCGCTTCAGCGGTGATATCGGCGACTTCGATATCCAATCCGACAACGCGGATGTAATCGCGCCCTTCAGTAATGCGCAGACGATCCTGGATGCGGCTAAGGTCACGGTTTTGGGCGCGAGCGGTACTGGCACGACTTCAGGGCTTTTATACAACGCCAATCAGATTGCTGTCGTCAATAGCGCGGACCCGTTCGTGGATGCTAATTCATCGGCATTCATTATCAGCGCGTCGACGACGATTGCGACGCAGATCTCCTTGCTCAATACGTTGATCGGCGCCTCGCAGGTCAGTACAACGGTCGCCATTCAGTTCAGGGATATCCTGACATCGATTCAGACGACGATGGAAACTGCCCGGACCCAGGCCGTTGCCGCCTATGCCGGCGTGCCGACTGTTGATGCGATAGCTTTTCCCGAACGTGCAGAGACCCAGTCCATTGTTGCCGCGAACGCAACCTCATATCTGTCCGGCAGTTTCCCGACAATCTCCGCCTTCAATGCGGCGACCAGTTCCCACGATGGTGAGCGCGCGCACATTTCGGGCGCGATGTCGTACGATCATCACTTCCTTTCAGCGACCGACACCAATACTGCCGACGGTGACGAAGGCACGGACCGTCTGACCGATATCACGACCTTCGAATTCGAAGGCGGTATCAAACGCGATTTCACCGCTGCGACGCTTGAAGGGAACGGCACCATAAATGCCGGTGCCGAGACTGTGATATTGGGCGGCAGCGGGAATGACATCATCACCGGTGATGCCGATGCCGAGGTGATTTCAGGTGGTGCCGGAAACGACACGATCAACGGCGGCGACGGTAACGATCAGATTTCCGGTGGTCAGGGCAATGACATGGTCAGCGGCGGGGCCGGTAATGACCTTCTCGTGGGCAGCGCCGGCGACGACACACTGCAGGGCGGCGACGGCAGCGACACGCTGGTAGGCGGCACAGGTACCGACACGGCCGCGTTCGATAGCGATATCAACAATTATAACTTCACCGCATCGTTTGACGACAACGGCGATCTGTCTTCGCTTACGGTCGGCCATTATCCGGGCGGTGCACAGACGTCGGTCGGTGCAGAAGGTGAAGACGTCCTGACCGGTATCGAAGCCCTTGAATTCAGTGACGCCTCAGTAGATCTGACCAACATAGAAGCGACTGGTACGGCAGGTGATGATCTGCTGTGGCGGTGCCGGTTATGAGTCGCTTACGGGTGGTGCCGGTGACGACATCATCTATGGGCAGGCCGGCATTGACTTCCTTGATGGTGGTGCCGGTGATGACACGCTGGTCGGCGGTGCCGGCGCAGATACGTTCCTGATCTCAGAAGGCAATGACCGCATTGTCACCGACAGCAGCGGCCTCGACACGATTGTTGCCGATGTCACAAACAGGCAGCTTCGTGATGTCTCCAGAGACGGTACGGACATGCTGTTCAGCACAGCCGACATCAATGGCGTGGTTTCGACAACGCGGATCGTCGGTGCGTTCGGCGCAACACCGTTCCAGACCATCACGATCCGCGAACAGGGCGAGGCGGATGAAATCTTTACATTGCAGACCAGTCTTTTCGGTGGTCTCGGTGATGACTTCATCGTCGGCACATCCGCCGGCGGCTTGATCTCTGGCGGTGATGGACGTGATGTCCTGTTCGGCGGAATCGGTAACGACAGCATCAATGGTGGGCTTGGCGACGATATCCTGTTCGGTGGTGCGGGTGACGATGTTCTCGATGGTGACGCCGGTATCGACGAGGTTTCATACGAAACAGATACTGGCGCGGTAACAGTTGACCTCAGCACGACGTCTGCAACCGACGGCAACGGCAATACGGATGATCTGTATAACATCGAGAATGTTACCGGCTCGCGCTTTGACGACGACATAACCGGTGACAGTGCAAACAACTACCTTTTTGGCGGTGACGGCGACGACATCCTCGACGGCGGACTTGGCGATGACATAATCGAAGGTGGTGCCGGCAATGATCTGCTTGTCGGAGGCGGCGGTGCAGACAGCCTGCACGGTGGCACCGGGAACGATTCATTCATCTACACGGGGTCAGAACAGATTGTCGATGGAGGCGTCGGCGACGACGCAGTTGCCTTTGCGATGAATGAGGTTTCGCTGGTCGATGGCATGCCGTCTGCCAGCTATCCGACCCAGACCAATGACGCAACAGATGCGCTCCGCGAGATCGAGGGTATTTTCCTTTCGGAACTGACCGATCTGTATCTCGATGCCGAGGGTGTGGTCAAAATCACCGACGAAAATAATACGCTGGTTATCCACGAAGTCGACGCGACCACCGGTGTGCCGCACCTGACATCGGTCGATGCGGAAGGGACCTGGGCATACACAGGGCAGGAATCCATCGACGTTGAAGGTATTCAGGATGACTACAACGTCTATACGGCAACGGTTGGCGGCGATACGGTCACGCTGAAAGTCGACAAGGACATTGATCAGGCGTCGATCTCAAACGCTGCAGCCTCAATTAACGAGCCACCGATTGCTGGTGGCGGGCAGGCCACATTCCCGCTTGAAGGCCTGGTGATCACCGATAACGATGATCAGGGCGGTGTTTATACGGTTACGGTTGAAGCTGTCGGCGTGGCGGCACTGCTGACATTTGATGCGGGTAGCACCGGGGTCACCCTGACCAATAACGGAACGTCTGAAGTGACGCTGTCGGGCACGCTCAGTGCAATCAATGCGATGCTGTCCGCTACGAATGGTGTCATCTATGGGGTCAACGGGCAGGTTGGCGCTGACAGTCTGGAATTTACCATCGTTGACGACGGTGGCCTTTACGGCTTCCCGCGCACGGTCACGAACAGCGTTACCGTCAATCTAAATTACATAACGACCAGCACGAATGTTAGTCCGGGTAATGCGGATTGGGAAAATGCGGCGACATGGGCTCATCCCGGACCGGATAGCAGCGGTACAACCGGTGTTTTGCCTACGGCTGCTCACCATGCCTACATTCTCAACGGCACCGGAAGTGTAACGCTTGATGGTGCCGTCAGTTACGAAGTCGGCGCGCTTTCCGTCGGGAACGCGATGATCATGTCCGGCGGCAGTGTACTGACGGTACGCGGTGAACTCGAGTTCAGCTTCGATGGCAGTTACGCCGGTGGCAATAACCCGAGCGTCGGCAACCTGTTGATTGACAATGCCACTTTGGCGATTGACGGCTTCGTTGATGACGAACTGGGTGTGCTGTACCTGACAGACGGTATTCTGGAAGGCGCCGGCGCCGTCGCCATGTCGCAAATCCGGCTCGGCTATGACGGGACTTCCGGTGACGATTTCACCATTGCTGATCTAGATCTGACGATCAAAGACAAAAGCGCGGCAACTTCGCGGATTGAAGGGACCGGGACCAAAACCATCGATGGCGGCACCGTCACCGTTGAAGGTGATTTGCGCCTCGAAAGCGGGCAGGAGAACTTCTTCCTCGATAACGGTGCGGCGATCACCGTCATCAGCGGGGCCCTTCTCGATCTTGAAGACGCTGACGGTATCCACGTTGGCTCGGGCGGCGGCTTCCTGTCGATTGAAAGCGGTGCAACCCTGGACCGGTCTTCAAATACCGGCGATACCGCCATTGATGCCGTTGTCGATCTGAACGGCACCGTCACGGTGCAGGCCGGCAAGCTGGAACTGACCGGCGGCGGGACTGTTGCCGGAGCAATAAACGTTGTGGCCAGTGCCACCATGGAACTGAGCGGCAGCGATGGTTATGTTGTCGATGACACACTCAATCTGACGGGAACCGGCAGAACCCTGCTGGATGCGACGACACTTGATGTCGGCGGTGCATTTACCGTGTCTGCCGGGCATACGCTCACGATCGGTGCCGGTACGACACTGACAGTGGCCGATGCAACAATGACCAACAACGGTGTCATCTCCGGCGAGGGGACGCTGGTACTTGCTGCAGGCGGCGACTTCATCAATACCGGCATCATTGATCCGACGGGCACCCTTACTGTCGTTGGCGATATTGATCTGGGTGCTTCAGGCGGTATGACCTTTGATATTGCCAGTGCATCAACATTTGACGCGATCAGTGCAGACAGCATTGATCTTGATGGTGGAGCCAACGTCCTCAATTTGAACTTTGGTGGCAGCGTCAATACGGGCGACAGTTTCGATATCATTACCTATAACAATGTTGACGGTGATCTCAGCGACGTTTTCGATGGCGCACCCAATATTACCGGGTTGGCGTCAAACCAGTATGTCGAGGTCAACTACACGGCAACTGGCGTCTCGGTCACTGTTTTTGAAGACCCGACGCTTTCGAGTACCAGCCCGACGGGCGATCTCGCCGTAGACGGTAACGAGTTCACGATCAATTCGACTTTAGGCGGATCCCAGCTTGAACCTGAGGTCGTCACGCTTGGAAATGGAAAAGTCGTTGTTGTATGGGATTCAAGTGACACGACGAGTTTGGGTGATGCTGACTCCGGTGGTATCGTTGGACAAATTTACAATGCGGATGGCTCACCCAGCGGTGGCGAATTCCTGATCAATTCGACAACGACAGGTGACAGTGGTCTGCCATCCGTGGGAGCGCTCACCGATGGTGGTTTTGTCGTCACTTGGACGCAGGCAAATGGTGACGGGTCGGGTGATGCTGTTTTTGGTCGCCGCTTCGACAGTAGCGGGTCAGCCGTTAATATCGACGGCACGTCAAGCGGATCGACAGATGATTTCCTGATCAATACCGCAACCGATGGCGGACAGACTACGAGCAATGTCGATGGCCTGTCGTCGGGTGGATTTGTTGTTACCTACACCAGTGGAGCCGCAGGCATAGGCGGGGTTGCTGCCAAGACTTATGCGGCTGATGGCACGGTTGCAAATTCAGAAGCACTGGTGTCAAACGCGGGCACGTTCGGTGAGACGTTTGCGCTTGGTCTCGACAATGATCGTTATGCGGTCCTTTGGCGCGATACCAGTGATGCCAGTGGCCGAAATCATTACATTCGTTACTATGAGGCAGACGGCACGCCAACTGCAGGTATACAGAATATTACCTCCGGGGGCGGCTTCATCCGTTCAATCAAGGCAACCCAGCTTGAAGACGGCAATGTTGCGGTCGTTTATGACCTGGGTAACAGCACACCCTACATTCAGATATTATCGCAGACAGGCACCGTCATACTTGCCGAAACGCGGGTTGATAATGTGCTCGATGCCAACAGCAATCTGGTTCTTGGCAACCACCCGGCACCGAACATTGTGGCACTTTCCGATGGCGGTTTTGTCGTTGCCTATAGTGATGGCGTGGGCCCGAATTATAATGGACAGAGGTTCACAGCCAGCGGTACGCATGACGGCTTCCCGTTCCTGATCGGTGATACGCACTCCAACCAGGGTCTCAAGGCAATCGATATGGCTGAGACGGGTGATGGAAAACTATTCACCGTCCGCGTGAATGCCGACAACGGCATCGATGTTGTTGGTCAGCTTTATGATTTCCCGATCGCACCCATCGCTTATGCCGAAGGCGAGGGTGCCATCGTCATCGATGACGGCATCACCATCACCGATCCGGACTCCCCTGATTTCGATGGTGGAACATTAACGGTTTTGATCAGCGCCAACGCAACGGCGGACGACAGGCTGTCGATCCTGAATATCGGTATATCGACCGGCGAGATCGGCTTCGACGGCACCAACGTAACTTACGAAGGCACGCAGATCGGGACAGCCGCGGGCGGCACGGACGGATCGACGCCGCTGGTCATTACCCTTGATGCCGATGCGACACCTGCGGCGACGCAGGCACTGGCCCGGGCCATCACGTATGACAATGTGGCGATCAGTCTGGATACAACACCGCGGACAATTGCCTTCGAGGTTACTGATGGCGACGGTGGCACCAGTGCGGCACAGTTCCGCGATGTGACGCTAACTCTCAATGATCCGCCGGTGGTACTGGGTATCACGGGTGCCGTCAATTCGTTGCAATTCGACGGAGAGGATGATGTCATCTCGGTTGCTGATCCGTCGGACTTCCTGACAGGGGCGGGTGCCTTTACCTATGAGGCATGGCTCAAGACCTCGGCCAGTGGTGCGTTTCAACAGATCATCGGCGTAGGCGAACAAAGCACGGGTAATGGTATCGAATTTACGATTGATCCGTCAGGAAGCTCACAGCCGGCCTGAACAACGTCGAGAATTTGATTTCTGCCGCTTCCGTCAATGATGATGTTCTGGCATCACGCCGCCTTCACATATGACGGCAGCGGGAACTATACCCTGTACCTGGATGGTGGTGTCGTAGATACGGCAACAAACACCGGCACGCTGCCGACCATCACAACTGGCGCGTTCAATATCGGCATGTCGACGTCGGACACCAACCCGTTCCAGGGCGAGATCGCCGATGTCCGTGCCTGGTCGGTCGAGCGCACGGCGGACGAAATCGCCGGAAATTACAATCATCTGATCGAAACGCCGGAAAGCGTTTCCGAGAATCCGGGCCTGATCGCCAACTGGACGTTCGACAGTATTAACAACGACGGCACCGTCTCCGACCAGACCATGAACATGAACGACATACAGGTCGTCAGTCCCGCGCCGCCCGTGTACACCGCACTCGATCTTGATGGCGCGGCAACGCAGGACTTCGTGCAGATCGCGTCCGGCGTGCCGGCGATGTCGAAAATCACCATCGAAGCCTGGTCAACCCGGACAACGTGACCGGGCCGCATTCGATCTTTGCATCCGGTGCATCGTCCACGGCGACGACGCTGTTGAATATCGAGGACGGCAAGCTCGCTTTCTATACGAACAGTTCGGGCTGGAAATATACAACAGATCTGGTGTCAACCGGCGAATGGCAGCATGTCGCGGTGACGTTCGATCCAACGACGGACAACGTCGAATTCTATATCGACGGCGTGGTTGATCCGGGTGGCACCCAGACGATTACACAGACTTTGGCGTCAAACGCGAGGCGCTGCGATCGGCAATCAGTCCAGTACCGGCGATGGGCACGTCAATCCGTTCGACGGCCAGATCGCCGAAGTGCGGCTGTGGGATGCAGTGCGGACACAGTCCGAGATCGACGGCTATAAAGACATCCCGCTTTCGGCAGGTGAAGTGGCCAATGGACTTGCCGGCTACTGGCCGCTTAACGACGGCAGCGGGACCACGGCGGCGGCTGTCGTCGGTGTGGACGGTACGGTGCAGGATGGCGCATCCGCGCACGGCACGCCGCCATGGGTCACGGTGGAGCATCCGACGCCTGTGCTGCTGGGCGCGAATGTGCGCACGGCCATGGACTTCGACGGCGCCGCCGACCATGTGGTGTTGGGTCAGGAAGCGGCATTCGAAGTCGATACCACGTTTACGATTGAAGGCGGGTCAATCCCGACAGTTACGAAGGGTGGGACCCGATCCTGTCCAACGGCTGGGATACGGGTGCGACGGAAAGTGGTTACACGCTCGGTTTGAGCGACACTGGTGGTGCGCGTTTTGCGCTTGCCGTTGACGGCGTCATGCAGGTTCTGGATTCACCTGCCGCCTTGAGGCTCTCAGAATGGAACCATGTTGCCGGATCGTATGACGGCACGACAATGCGCCTGTATGTTGACGGCATTGCAGTCGCGACACTGGATATCGCCGGTTCGGTCATGGATTACATACCGGCGACCGATCTCAAGATTGGCGTCTTCGCGGATGATAATGAAGGCCATTATCTGGACGGCAAAATTGCCGATGTGCGGCTGTGGGACACGACCCGGACGGCGGATGAAATTGCCGACAACATGTCCGCCTTTGTTGCTTCCGACAGCGTCGGGCTTGTCGCCAACTGGCGTCTGAATGACGAAACCGGGGGCACGGCGACGACCGCCGTCGACGCTACGGGGAATTACGACGGGGCGATCCTGGGTTCTCCCGATTATGTCTCAGACCCGATGCCGCTGGCATCGGTAGATGCGACGATCAACGAAGACGGCGTGCTGATCGGCAACGTAATCGCCTCTGATGCCGAAGGCGATGCGATCACTTTCTCGGTCGCATCAGACGGTGCGCCGGAAAACGGCACACTGATCGTCAACGCCGACGGTACGTATAAATACACGCCTGTACCCGATTATTACGGGATGGACAGTTTCACCGTGAAGGCAACAACTGCCAACGGTGCGTTCTCGACACAAACGATCTCTGTAACCATCAATTCCACTGAAGATGTGCCGACGATCCTGGGTGCCAGCGATGCGCAGAATTTCGTGCAGTTGGATGGTGAAGACGACTATCTGCAGATATTGGACAACGGCTTCGATCTTGATCCAGGCAAGGGCGATTTCACCTTTGAAGCATGGATCGATCTGGCGGCGCTGTCCGGCGATCAGGTGCTGTTCGACAAGCGGGGCGGTTTCGGCGCCGGCATGCATGCCTTCATCGACTCCAGCGGTTACGTCAATCTGGAGATGGGTGACGGTTTGCAACTCAATGCCGGTGCAAGCAGTTCCGGCACGGTCGATGCCGATGGGTGGCATCACGTTGCCATTTCCGTCGACCGGGACGGCAATGCCGAATTCTATATCGACGGCATGCTTTCCGGCAGCGAGGATGTTTCAGCCACCGCCGATCTGATTCTGTCGAATTCGGAACCGATGCTGATCGGCAAGTCTTACGCCGACGACAACCATATGCAGGGGGGCATCGACGAAATCCGTTTCTGGAATGAAGCCCGTTCGGATCTGGATATTGCCCGAAACTATGCGTCCAAGATCGGCAACCCGGCGTCTGAAAGCACGCTGACAGGGTATTGGAACTTCGACACCATCGATACCCATGACGAAGGGTTCGCTCATGACCTGTCGGCGCAGGGCAATCACCTGTATGCCGGCGATCCGCTGCTGGATGGCGAATTCGACACGGCATCCGGCGAAAGCGTCGATCATCTGGTCCGGGCGACCGAATTCAACGGCAGCTCGTCGACTGTCGATCTGTCGGCGAACGCGGCGGCGCTTTCGACCGGCACCGGCAGCTTCACTTACGAAGCCTGGATCAAGACCACGGCTGTATCGGCCGGTGAAATCCTGACCATTGGCTCCGCAGGCGGCAATACGGCAACGCAGTTCCGCACAGTTGCCGACGGCGGCGTAAAGTTGCAGATGTCGAGTTCCGGTGACGGGCCGGTCAGTGCTGCGACGGTCAACGACGGCTTGTGGCACCACGTGGCGGTATCTTACGATTCCAGCACCGGGATCGCGACGCTGTTTGTTGATGGCGAGACGGACGCGAGTGCCGCGATCAACCCAAATCTCGGTGCCTCCTCGGCCATCATCGGTGCAAACTTCAACAGCAGCGGAATTTTCTTCGACGGCGAAATCGCCGACGTCCGGATCTGGGATCATGCACGCCAACCCGGTGAGATTTCGGATGGCCGCGACTATTTTCCGCAGCCGGACGAACAGGGCCTTCTCGCCCATTACAAGCTCGACGGTGCGGACGGCGCGACGGCGGTTGATTCCACCGGGAACGGTAATGACGGCACGATCAACAGCGCTGTTACGGTCGATGTCGGGCCGGGTGTCTATCAGACGGAAATCTCGATCAACGAAGATCAGTCCTTCTCCGGCAGGGTCGGTGCCTTTGATGCGGACGGGTCAACGACCTTGTCCTTTGCTGTACAGAACAGCGTTGCGACGGCGCAGGGCGGCACCGTTTCAGTCAATGCTGACGGGGAATTCAGCTACATCCCGCCAGTCGGGTATCTTGGTGCCGATACGTTCGCCGTCAGCGTCAGTGACGAAGACGGCAATGTCGCGACACAAACGATCACGATCAACACGACAGCCTATAACGATCTGCCGATGCTGCTGGGTGTTGCGCCGACGTCGGGTGGTATCCAGTTCGTCGAGAACGATGCCGACGACAGTCTCGATACCCGTGTCATCGTGCCGGACGATACGGCGCTGGACTTCGGGACCGACGACTTCACCATCGAATCCTGGGTTTTGGACCGGTCGACCGACGCCGACTATCACATGATCCTGGATAAGCGCGATGCGTCGGGGAACGGCTATCTCGCGTTTCTTAATCCTGACAACACGATCCGTTTCCAGATCAAATCCGGCGGCAATAATCAGAATATCGACAGTACCGTGACTGTACCCGTCGATGAATGGCACCATATCGCCATCACGGTCGACCGCGACACCGGCGTGACGTTCTATGTCGACGGCGTAAAAGACGAGACGGCGGGTGTGCAATCGCTGATTTCGACGGTGGACAACGAATCCATCGACAGCGCCCATGATCTGGTGATTGGCGATTCCGCTGTCGACGCCAGCTCCGTCAAAGCCTGGACCGGGCAACTGGATGATATCCGGCTGTGGCGCGAAGCGCGCACCGCCGACGAGATCGCGCAGAACTACCAACAGCGCCTCGATAGCGGCGTCGATACCACGAACCTTGCCGGGTACTGGCGGTTCGATCAGATCAATGAAGACGGCACGGCCAGTGATCTGTCCGGCAACGGAAACGATGCCGTCGTCGGCCACGGTGCACCTGTTGATGCATTCGCCCCGACGTTGAGTTTCAACGGCTCTACCGACGAAATCACGACGGCCGCGCCACCGCCGGTATCCGGCTCGCACACGGTTGAAGCCTGGTACAAGACGACCGCGACCGGCACCGTCGCGATCATGTCGACAGAAGAGTGCGAATGCCGATCCCGGAATGCCATGCAGATCTATGTCAATAACGGACAACCGAACCTGGAGGTTGCGGGCACGGGCGGGCTTGACGTTTTCACGCTGAGCGCCAACACGACGAACGACGGCGAATGGCACCACATCGCTTATTCCTATGATGCATCGTCACAGACGTTCGCCGCCTATCTGGATGGCGCGCCTGCTGGCGGCACACTGACTACAAACCAGGACATCGGTACCTTTGCACCTGACGGCAATCTTCAGATCGGTATCAATCGTCTGGGCAGCACGCACTTTAACGGCGAAATATCCGACGTCCGGATCTGGGATGATATCCGCACATCGACGGAGATTGCGGATAATTACACGTCTCGCCTGAACGGCGCCGAAGCAGACCTGGCCGCTTATTACCGTCTGGATCAGGACGGTGCCGACAGCACGGCGAACGGCAATGACGGCACGCTCACGGGGACGACGCTTGTCTATCCGTCAGCATCGCCGATGCCGATCCCGTTCGCACGCGCGATGTCATTCGATGGTGCGGACGACAACATAGAGATCACAGATACGACCGCATACGACCCCGGCATCGGTAGCATGACGGTTGAAAGCTGGTTCTATTGGGATGGCACGACGCCAGCCTCTGATCAGTTCCTGATCTCCAAAGGACACAACAGCGCAGATAGTGAAGGTTTTGCCATCTATATGCGGCCCAGCAATGACACCCTGACGGTACGGCTGAACACGGACGGCACGACAGCGACGACGTCAAAGGCAGGCCAGCAATTCGATCTCGGATCGCTCGACATCGGTTGGCACCACGTGGCAATGACCATCGATCAGACGAACGGCCAAGTGACCGGATATCTGGACGGATCGAATGCCGGCTGGACGGCTGACGGAACGTTTGGCGATACCTTTACGCCCGATGAAATTATCGGCACACATCGATTCAAAATTGCTTCCGACCCCGGCGGCAACAACCGCTTCGAAGGGTCGCTTGCGGACGTGCGGGTATGGAATGATGTCCGCAGCGTAAATGAAATCCGCGACGGCATGACGGGGTATGTCGACGGCAACACACCGAATCTGGTCGGCAACTGGCGGCTGAATGACGACCTCGGTGCGGCCACAGCCGGCGACACGATCATCGACAGCACGGGTAACAACAATGGCTCTGTGGTCGGCAATCCGCAGTTCGTCGACGGTGCCGCTCCGGTTTACAGTTATGAATTCTCGACCGGCGAGGATATTGCCGTACACGGTTCACTGTTTGCCAGCGATGCTGAAACAGATGCTTCCGAACTGACCTTCACAATGGCGCAGGGGGCCGGCCACGGGACGGTCAGCATCGACAGCGACGGTGAATTTATCTACACGCCGCACGAAAACTATGCCGGCGCCGACAGTTTCCGGGTGCGTGTCAGCGACGGCGCTGCATCGGTCACCAGAACCATCAGCGTCACCGTCAACGCCGTCAATGATGCGCCGAAATACTCGGTGCACAGACGTCATCTGGCGCGATGCAGTTCGACGGCGTCAACGACTACATCCAGGTCGATCACGCCGACGATCTGAACCCGGGAACGGGCAGCTTCACCGTTCAGGCCATGATCGATTTCCGCGACACATCGACGCAGCAATCGATCCTGTCAAAAGGGAATACCACGTCCAGCGTCGAGGGCTGGAACGTCTTCATCGAAAGCGGATATCTGTATGTCCGGATGGGTGACGGCGGCACGGATTCGTCGGCCAAGGCGGAACTGAAATATGATCTGACCGGGATCGACGGCTGGCATGAAGTCGCCTTCACGCTCGATCGCGACACCGGTACATTCGAGGCCTATTTCGACGGTGCGCCGGCAGGGTGGACGCAAACGGCGGGCCGGGACAACGATCCGGCTGGCTGGAACATATCAAATCACGACCCGCTTATGATCGGCAAAATGGCGAACGGTCCGCCGTTTCAAATACGTCCGTCGACGAGGTCCGCATCTGGAACAGGGCGCTGAGCGCAAACGAAATCACCACTACGACGAACACAACGCTGAGCGGCATTGAAAACGGTCTTGCCGCGTACTGGCAGTTCGAGCCGGATCAGCACGATATTGCCACGGGCACTTTCTCGGACCTCACCGAAAACGGGCACCTGATGTATCTCGGCGACATTGCGCCGGGTGATGACGCGGAACCGCGATTCCTGAAGCTGCCGGTGCAGGCAATGGCGTTCAGCGGTACCGACAGGATCGAGGTGCCGGATAACGACCAGCTTTCGACCGGCACCGATGATTTCAGTATCGAGGCCTGGGTCTACCGCACGGCGTCCGGCACCGAGAACGTCATCATCGACAACCGTGATTCAGCCTTCAAGGGGTGGATGTTCGGGGTCAATGACGACAACACCCTGGAACTGGCGATGGAAGACGCCAATGGAAACACCAGTAACGTCTTCAGCCAGGCGACGGTCCCGAGCGGACAATGGGTGCATGTTGCCGTTACCGCCGACCGTGACGGTGTCGCGACGTTCTATGTGAACGGCGTTGCCGGCGGCACGGCGAGCATCGATTCGACACCGGGTTCGCTGACCGCCGTCAGCAATCTTCTGATCGGCGACACGGATACAAGCGGTTCCACCTATAACGGCTGGGACGGCATGTTGTCCGATGTGCGCATCTGGGATCATGTCCGCGATGCGTCCGAAGTCGGCGGCGACAACTTCGGCCATCTGCAGGTACCGCAACCGGGGCTAATCGGCAACTGGCGTCTGGACGAAGTCTCCGATAGCGGCATCGCCGACGACTATTCGGGCAACGACAATCACGGCGCGATCACGGGTGCGACGAGCGTGGCGACGGCACAGAATATCTACGGCACAGAATTGACGCTGGACGAAGATACGCCGCTGACCGGTATCCTGCAGGCAACGGACGCCGAAGGTGATGCCGTGACGTGGTCGCTGGTCAACGGCCCGGCAAATGGCCAGCTTGGGCTGCTGGCGAACGGAACGTTCCGCTACATTCCCGATACGGACTATTCGGGTCCAGACAGCTTTACCGCACGGGTGAGCACTGCCAACGGTGATAGCCGCACGCAGGTGTTCTCGATCACGGTCGCGGACAAGAATGACACACCGGCCATTCTCGGTATTTCCGCGCAGGAAACCGTGCTGCAATTTGACGGCGCAAACGTTCTCAATGCAGGACGCGGCACGGCGGATGCGCTGGCCATAACCGGTGACGTGACGGTCGAGATGTGGATACAACCATCGGCGCTCAAGCTGGCACACTTGCTCTCGTTCGGATCGACCTCGGAAACGCTCGCCGGCAACGTCCTGTACAGTCTGGAAATGCAGCCGGACGGGGCGCTGCGCTTCTTCCATGAAAATTCAAGTCTCGGCAATGAAACGCCGACGACCACCGCCACACCGCTGGTGGCGGGTGAATGGGCGCACGTGGCGGCGACCCGCGATACGGATGCGGGAACCGTCAGCTTCTATGTCAACGGCGAGTTGCTCGAAACCATCGCGTATGCCACCAGAACCCGCCGGCGGGACGATCAGTGAGCTGTATTTCGGCGCGCTCGACCTGCCCAGCGATTACGAAGGCCTGATGGACGAGGTCCGGGTCTGGAATTCGGTCCGCACCGAAAGCCAGATCGCCGATGCCTATCAACGCAAGCTGAGCGATGCAGAAATCGAGAACGCCACCGATCTTGTCGGCTACTGGGACTTCGACGAGAAAAACGGCGATGGCGCTTATGTCGATCTGAGCGGCGGCGCGGATGCGAAACCCGTCTTCATCGACGGCGTCAGTGATCATCTGGCCGGCTATGCTTCCTTCGACGGCGTCGACGACAACATCGTCATCGCGAATGACGGATCGCAGAGTGCGTCCGAAATCACCATCGAAGCATGGTTCCGTGCCGATCCGAACGGGAACGGTTCCCAGCGCATCATCACCAAGGAAGACGACAGCGGCGGTGGAAATGAATACAGCCTGCTGCTGAATGCGAGCGGCCATCTGGCCGGCTGGGGCGGATCGACTTTGCTTTCCGGATCTGCCGATCTGCGCGACGGCGAATGGCACCATGCCGCACTGGTGGTCAAGTCCGGCATTATCGGCGTCGGGAATTCGAAGCTCTATCTCGACGGTGTCGAGATCGACGACAGCGGCTTCGGATTGCTGGTGCCCGCGCTGAGTTCATCCAAACCGGTGATGATCGGCGATTACGACAATGACGACGATCAAGCGGAGAATTTCCAGGGCGACATCGCCGACGTGCGTATCTGGGATGATGTCCGTTCAGCGGGTGAGATCAGTGCAAACATGACGACAGTGTTTACGTCATCCGAGGCTGGTCTCGTCGGCTATTATCGCCTGAATGATGCGACCGGCACCGCCATCACGGACGGCTCGGCAACCGGCAATGACGGTACCTTGCAGAACGGTGCGGTGATTGCATACGACAATACGCCGCTTGAAGTCCCAACCGGGAACGGTCTCTATTTCGACGGGAACGATACGGGTGTTCAAATTCCGCATTCGGCGGACTTCCAGCTGACGTCGGATTACACAATCGGTGCCTGGATCAAGCCGGATGCGCTGAGCGGGGTACAGCGCATCATCGCGCAGGAGGCCGAGACGACCCTTGACGGCTTCTCGTTCGCCCTCAATGACGATGGTCTGCGGCTGTCCTATTACGGTCAGGAAGATCTGGAAATCACGGCGTCGGCACTGGCCGATGCCGGTGTGAGCCTGAAGGCAGGACAGTGGGCGCATGTCGCGGTTTCCATCGACAGCGACTATGACGCCACGTTCTTTGTCAACGGGACTGCCGTCGGCACCATAGAGAATACAGTGGCCCCGACGTTCAACGTCGGTGAAGCGCTGCGGATCGGATCGAGCGTCAATTCAACGCCCGAGGTCATTGAAGAGTTTACCGGTGTGATCAGCAATGTCGGTTTGTGGAACGGCACCTTCAACGAAGCGCAGGTGCAGGCCGAGATGAACGGCACGTTCGATCCCGGGTCGGAATTCGTGCTCGGCTACTGGCCGCTTGACGAGGGCAGCGGCGGGGTCGTCCACGATATTTCCGGTAATGATCATGACGGGACGATTATCGGCGCTGTATGGACAGATACGGGCCCAGAAATCTATGCCGATCAGACTCATGTATTGGAAGGCGGATTGCTGCGCGGCAACATCGGCGTCATCGACGGCGATGCGGGTGAAACCTTTACTTTCGAAGTCACCGATGATGCGCACTTCGGTGAGCTGACCGTCGATGCGGCGACGGGAGCGTACAGCTACCGGCCGGTGCCTAACTTTGCCGGTGAAGACAGCTTCACCGTCCGGGTCACCGATAGCGATGGTCTTGCCAGTGAAAAAACCATCACTTTCGGCGTCGAAAACATTCGCAACAATGCACCGGTCGCCGACGGTTATGACGGTGGTGCGCATATCAGCCTCGCCGATACCGAAACCGTGGTGTTGCCGGGCGTCACGACAACCCAGGCCGACTTCACGATCGAAGCCTGGTTCCGTGCTGACGGCAGCCAGGATGCCGGAGACATGCTGTTCTCGACGGTCGGCGAGTCGCATGATTTCGGTGTGAAATTCAATGCCAGCGGCGGCCTCGACGGCTTTGTCCGCACCACCGATGCGGCAGGTCCCGCCGTCAACGTGCTCGACGGTGCATGGCACCATGTCGCGTTGCGCTATAACGGCAGCAGCGGTGATTTCGAAATCCTTGTCGATGGTCAGGCAGGATCGACCGAAAACCGCGTCTTCACGACTGTCGGTGCACTGACGTTCGGGGACGCGACAACCGGGATGGGGCTTGTCGGCGATATCGATGAAGTGCGCTACTGGAACACGCTGCGCAGTGACGAAGACATCGCACTCAACATGCACACAACGGTCGATCCCGGAAGCCCGGGACTGACGACCTATCTCCGCGCCGATGAAGGCACGGGCACGACGGTCGCCGATCTGACCGGAAACGGCAATGATGCGACGGTGCCGTCCGGCTCGCTGGTGACGGATCAGGCGTCCACACTCGCGTTGTCGCATGCCGGGCGCGGTTCTCTGTCGTTCTCGGATGCCAGCGGCAGCATGGCCGATGCCGGTACGGTCACCATTCCCACGGACAAGCTTTCCCTGACGTTCTGGGCCAATGTCGCAGCCTCGTCGACGGAAAACCGGATCATGGAAATCAATGATCTGAGCGGGTCTTCACCCAATCCGCTGATGGTTTCGGTCGGTGACGAGGGTGAAGTCATTGTCGAAATTTACGACGGGACGACAAACATCACGCTGAGTGCCGATACCGGCTGGACCTATAACGAATGGTCGCATTTCGGCGTCAGCTATGACGGCGACGTGCTTGAACTTTACATCGACGGTCAGCTTGCAGGGACCGGGAATGCGAGTGCGCTCGACATGACCGGTGTTGCCGGCAGCATGTACATGGGTTTGAACATCGATGCCGAAGTCGCCGGTTTCGACGGTGAACTTTCCCAGATTCAACTGTGGAACAGGGATCTCGGCGAAGCCGAAGTCCGCGCGGCGATGCTGGGCCGGGTACCCACAGCCGGGAATAATGAAGTACTCGGGTATTGGCCGTTTGACGACGGTCTTGGTGATATTGCCTATGACGCATCGGGGAACGGACATACGGTCAGCCTGACCAATGTCGGCATCTCTGCGGATGTGCCACCGCAGCCGGGCAATGCCTCGGGTATGGAATTTGACGGCTCAAGCGGCTTCGTGAAGGTCGGACACGACGGCACGGGCGACAATCCGCTGGCGCTCAAGGGCGACATGACGGTCGAGTTCTGGGTCAATCCGGATACATTCGGCGGCGGTCGGGTCTTCAGCTTCTCCGGCGAGGTCGCGACGGACGGTGAGCCCGACAATTCCCTCTACGAACTCTACATCACCACTGGCGGCAACGTGCAGTGGGTGCAGGAAAAGGACGGGGGGACAGATACATCCCCGGCGGTGTTTACGTCGACGGGGATCGCTGTGGATACGTGGTCTCATGTCGCGCTGAGTCGCGATGCGGCGGCGCAGACGGTCACGCTCTATGTCAACGGCAGTGCCGTCGGCAGCCCGCTTTCCTACCCCGATCATCCGACCGGCGGCGAAAACGGTGAGCTGTTCCTCGGCGTCAACGGTGCCATGCAGCACTTCTTCAACGGTCAGATCGCCGATTTCCGGGTCTGGAACGACATCCGCACACCGGCCGAGATTTCGGCGGGTCTTAGCCACGAACTGTCCGGCGGCGAGCAGGGGCTGGTCGGCTACTGGCCGCTCAGCGAGGGCACTGGCAATGTTGTTCACGACCTCAGCCACAACGCGGCGGACGGTGACATACGCGGCGGTACCCGATGGATCGATGCTGCGCGGCTTGTGACCGAGGTCGATACGGTGCTTGCAGGCCGGGTCTTCGCAAGTGATTCGGATGGCGACGCGCTGACGTTCACGCTGGAATCCGATGCCGTCAACGGCACCGTTTCGATGAATGCCGACGGAAGCTATGCCTACACACCGAATACGTCATACAGCGGCGCAGACAACTTCACGGTCAAGGTTGTCGACGGCAATGGTAAAGTAGATTACACGACCATTACCGTCAGCACGCTCGGTGAAGTGACCTGGGTGGGCGGTGACGGCGGCGGTGCCGACGATGTATCGCTTGCAGGCAACTGGAGCGGCGGTCTGCCTGACGCCTATACGCTGGCAACGATTGGTGACACAGCCAACCCGCCGATGCTGACGACGCTGGGCGGCTTTGCGGACGACATCATGACGGTGGGTTCGCTTTCGAATACCGGCCCCGATGATTTTGCCGTTGCGTCCGGGACGACACTGTATCTGGCGCAGCCGATGACGTCGGAAATTTCCGGCGGCTCGTTGACCCTGAACGGCACCGTGAGCGGCGACGGCAGCATGTCGTTCGGCGCATCGTCGACCTTCAATTATGCCGAAGGCACGATATCAACGGCTGGCCCCTTCGTCGTGAACGGGATCGCAAATATCACCGGCTCCGCAGTGCGCACGGTCGACACCAACCTCATCCTCGCCGGAACAACCAATTTTGGATCGAATGCGACGATTACCGGTAGCGGCAAGGTCGACATCACGGGCACGGTGACCGCCGCCGGCACCGGTAGCACTATCTCGAACAACGTGTACATTGCGCCGAACGGCACACTGCAGATCACGGCGTCGGCGAACAACAACATGGACCTGACCGGTACCAGCGTCATCAATGCCGGACTGATCCTGCTCGGCGGCTCGTCTACGAATACATTGGATATCGATATTACCAATGCCGTCCTGCAGAACGACGGCATGATCCAGTTCACGAATACGGAATCCGCCGGTGTCCGTAACCTGCGCGGCAATATGATCAACAACGGCATCATCGATGTCGATGCCAATGCCCAGTTGATAGGCTCTGCCGGTAATGATCTGCTCATCGATACCCGAAACGGCACCATCGATATCGATGCCGGGGCGACGCTGACCATCGGTTCGGGATCAGATGTCGAAAGACTGCTCGTCGGGCCGGATACGGTGCTGACAGGTGATGGTACGCTGAACTTCACGACGGGTAATGAACTCCAGATTGACGGCTCGTTTGTCTATACCGCCGATATGCCGGAAATCATTCTCGGCTCTGCAGTTGATATCGTGTCATTCGACGGCAGCCCGGTGACCTTTACGGTTGCCGAAGGTGCCTCGCTCAACATCACCAATCTCGAGTTCGATCCGCTGGTCAAACTCATCAACAATGGGACGCTGATATCAACAGGGGCGGCGGATATTCTCGGGCCTTTCGTCAATATGGAAAGTGGCGCGTACAACATCTCCGCCGAAACCACACTGACGTATCTGGATTTCGGTGACACTGTTACGAACTACGGCACTATCCATATCAATGAACCGGATTCCTCCACCAGCTTCATCCAGTTCAATGTCGCCGGCGACAGGCAATTCATCAACCACGGTGCGTTCTCGATCACCCAGAGTGGCTCTTCAGCAAGCACCACGGCATTAATCAATGCCGACATCCATAACTTCGGCACCATGACGTTTGAACGCAGTGTTGATGTCAACGGCGCTGGGTCCCCGGTCCACACCAACGCCGGCGTCATTGCCATAGCCACCGGTGCGACACTGACCTTCAAGGGAACCGACGACTTCACCAACCTCGAGGACGGAAGAATTATCGGCGAAGGTACCCTTGATGTGTCGGCGACCGGTGTTGTTTTCCAGAACGAAGGACTGGTCGACGTCGGCGGATACGATGCAACCAGCACCTTTGCCGTGACCGGCAACATGATCAATACCGATAGTGCTGTCATCAATGTCGAGGTCGGTGACGACGTCTATGACTCGCTTACCGTCAGTGGTGAATTCACCATGAACGGTACGCTGAGTGCGTCATTTATCACCGCAAGCACCCCGACCGCCGGTGATATCTTCAACGTCGTCAGCTTCGGCAGCGCAACGTCAGGCTCGTATTTTGACAGCATCAGTGGCCTTGAAGGCGATGGCCAGACGATGCTCGACATCATCATCGATGATAGCGCCAATGGTGGTGTGACCTTGACGGCTGTCGCCAATGCACTGACACCAACATCCGGTAGCGAAACCCTGGATGGGACCAGTGCTGCCGACTATGCCTTCGGCGGTGACGGCAATGACATACTGGATGGTGACGGCGGCGCAGACGTGCTGTTGGGCGGTGCCGGTGACGATGTCATCAAGATTTCCGACAACGCATTCCACTTCATCGACGGCGGCGAGGGCACGGATACGCTGGTCGCCCGTAATGGCCTCGATCTGACCCAGATCCGCAACGATATCGTCAAAGGGTTTGAGATCATCGAGCTTGGTTTTGGTGCACTGTCCCTGGATGCGGAAGATGTTGTGTCCTTGAATGCCGGCACCAATGCACTGACCGGCACAGAAAACACACTGGTCGTGACCCGGAATGATTTCGGCGGTGCCGTTGATATCGGGACCGGCTGGGGTGCGGCGACGACAACAACGCTGACCGTCGACGGTGAAACCAGATCCTTCGATAAACAGACCCATGCCGGGACAGGGGCAACGATTTACATCGAGCAGTCAGCCGAAAATCTGGGCCAGATGAGCGCTTCAGTAGGGATCACGATTACCGGTGAGTTTAGTTCAGATCTGTCCGGCTCGTCCGTCAGCAGTGCCGGCGACATCAATGGCGACGGTTTTGTCGATTTCATCGTCGGCGCACCGTTCGGTGATCGTGACCAGACGGCAGACACCGCCGATACAGGTGCCGCTTATGTCATCTTCGGCAAGGCGAACGGCCTGGCTGACATCGATTTGACAGACATCAGTACTGGCGACGGGAGTCTCGGTTTCAAGCTCGAAGGCACGACAATAGATGGTTATGCCGGCGGATCGGTGGCGTCACTGGGTGACGTCAACGGTGACGGCATCGATGACATTATTGTCGGCGCGCCTTTTGCGGGGGGAAGCAACGAGGGTGCAGCCTACGTTATCTTTGGCAAAACGACAGGATTTGCCGGTGCCTATAATCTCGATGCCCTCGGGAGTGACGGCTTCAAGATTTCGGGCTCGGCGGCAAATGAATATGCCGGGACTTCGGTTGGCGGGCGCGGTGATATCAATGGCGACGGCTTTAACGATATCATTCTGGGGTCTCCTCAGTATTCAACAGATGCCGGCAAGTCCTTTGTGATTTACGGTTCTGCGTCTCTTGGTGCCAACATTTCAACCAGTGCCATTGCCGGTGCCATCGGCACAACGATCAATGGTGTCGACACAGGGTCATTTACCGGCACAACTGCCACCATTGCCGGCGATATCAACGGTGATGGCTACGACGACATGATCATCGGCACTTATGGGGCAGAGGAAGCCTTCGTACTGTTCGGCAAGGACGGCGGCCTCGGCAACAGTGTCGATCTTTCAACACTGGAAGGCGGCGACGGCAGTACCGGATTCAAGATCAAGACAACGCTCGGCGTCACCTCCTTTGCGAACAGCGTTGCAGCACTCGGCGATATTAACGGTGACGGCTTCGATGATTTTACCCTGATCGCTTATGCTGCCAACACCCCGGCTGGAACTTACTCCGGTGCGGCCTATGTGGTGTACGGCAAAGGCACCGGATTCAGTGCAACTCTGGATATCGATAATCTCAATGGTTCGGACGGTTTCCGAATTCAGGGGCCTGGCATTGGCAGCGAAATGACAGTCATTTCCGCCGCCGGCGATATCAATGGAGATGGACTGGACGATATGATCGTCGGTGCACATCACGATGGCGGTAATGTCGGCGCTGCCTATGTCGTCTTTGGTTCGACGGCAGGTTTTGGTGCTGATTTTGCCCTTGGCGACATGTCAAGCGAGCAGGGATTTGCTCTTGAAGGTGTCGTCGCCGGCGACAGGGTAGGGCAGGATGTCAACGGTGCCGGCGACATCAATGGTGACGGGTTCGATGATCTGATCATTGGCTCGGAAGGTGATTCCAGCAACGGTGCCGGCGTCAGTTATGTTGTTTATGGCGGCGATTTCTCTGGTGTCGTGGATACGGTCGGCTCAGAGGGCGTTGATGTTCTGATCGGCTCCAGTAACAACGATACACTGAGCGGCGAGGGCGGTGCCGATGTGATCCGGGGTGGTGCCGGTGATGACACCATCGGGATCGGCGATGCCGGGTTCGCGCGTGTTGATGGCGGCCTCGGGCAGGATACCCTTTATCTCGACGGTCAATTCGATCTCGACCTGACGGCACTGTCGAACAACATCCTTTCTGGGATTGAACACATCAACCTGAATAACGGGCTGATGAATATTCTTGATATCGACTTCACCAGTGTGCTCGATATCGGCGAAGCCATTGATAATCTTGTGGGTGAAGCGAATATGCTGGTGGTGTCTCGTGATGAGAACGACACGGTCAACCTGATCGGTAACTGGACGGAGCGGGAAGAGCAGCCCGAAGCGGCGGCGTCAGCAGGCTATACGGTCTTCGACAGCGATGAGTCGAATGCTTCCGTGGCCATCCAGAATATCGTTTCCGGCGGCGCTTAAGTATCATTATGGCAGTACGTAAAAAGTCCCCGCCCAAATCGAAATCTGCGGACAATCCAAAGACCGATAACGAATCCGACAACGCAAATCCGTCACAATCGATACGTGCCGAAGACCAGAAATCCCTGGAAATCATCTGCTCCAGACATTTTACGTCATGGCTGGCCGGGCAGGGGATCAGTCTGGCCTTCACAACCTATCAGGCGTCGAAACTGTTCATGGTCGGGCTCAATCAAAAGGGTGAGTTATCCATTGCCGAACGTACGATCGACCGCTGCATGGGGATCGCTGCAGCCAATCGCTCGCTCTATGTCGCATCCAGATGGCAGATCTGGCGTTTTGAGAACGCACTGCAGGCTGGTGAGCGGCAGGAAGGTTTCGATGCCGTCTATGTGCCGAAAGCCAGCCATGTGACGGGCGATGTCGATTGCCATGAAATGGCTGTCGATGCGGACGGTCGCCTGATCTTCGTGAATACCCTCTTCAACTGCCTGTCCTATCTCAGCCGTGATTACAGTTTTCATCCGGTCTGGAAACCCGACTTCATTTCCGCCTATGTGCCGGAAGACCGCTGCCATCTGAACGGTCTGGCGATGCAGGAAGGCCGTCCGGCGTTCGTGACGGCGATATCGCGGTCGGATATGGCGGACGGCTGGCGTGACCGTCGGCAGAACGGCGGACTGGTTATTGACATCAGGTCCGGTGATGTCGTCTGCGACGGACTGTCGATGCCGCATTCACCGCGCATTCATGGCAAGACGCTGTGGGTTCAGGATTCCGGCACCGGATATCTGGGCCGTGTCGACATCAAATCCCGGAAGTTCGAACCAGTTGTGATGTGTCCAGGCTTCCTGCGCGGCATGACGATTGTCGGCAATTTCGCCGTCGCCTGTGTTTCAAAGGGGCGGGATGGTGCGTCGTTCGGCGATCTGGAACTGGAAAGAAATCTGCTATCGCGCGAGACCGATGCCCGCTGCGGTTTGGTTGTGATCGAGCTGACGTCCGGAAACATCCTGCACTGGCTCAGGATCGAGGGCGTGGTTGAGGAATTGTTCGGCGTTGCGGCAATGCCCGGCGTGCTGATGCCGCGTGCCGTCGGTTTCAAGAGCGACGAGATCGCCCGCACCGTCAGCCTGCCGCCGGATATTGCCTGAAGATCATCATGCTTCGAGACGAACGCTTCGCATTCTCCTCAGCATGAGGGGATGGTGACAACCTCATCCTGAGGAGGCCGTAGGCCGTCTCGAAGGATGGGTAGTATTACTTCCCGGCGGCGAGAATCCCCTCAACGAATTCCAGGCGATCCTGACCCCACAGCATTTCTTCGCCGATGATGAAGAACGGTGCGCCCATAACGCCGCGCTGGATGGCCTGGTCCGTGTCGGCTTCCCATTTTGCCGTCACGCTCGGGCTGGTGGCGGCCGTTGCCAGCAATTTTCCGTCCAGTCCAGAGGCATCGGCAATGGCAATCATGGTTGCGGTATCGGATATATCGCGTTCCTCGGCCCAAACGGCGCGCATGATGGCGTGGCAGAACCCCTGAACATCGGTTTTCATTTCCTGCGCGGCAATGACCATACCTGCGGCCAGTTTGTCGGAAACCGGGAAGTGTTTAGGCTCGAGATTAAGCGGGATTTTTCTGTAATCACGCCAGCGGCGCAGTTCCTGCATACGGAGCGCCTTGCGGGCATCGGAGCGTTTGGCCAGAGGCAGACCGCCGGTTGCTTCAAACACCCGGCCAAGATTGACGGGATGATGGCGAATCGTTGCGCCGTATTTGTCGGCAATGTCCTTGAAAACAGCATCACCAAGGTATGTCCATGGTGATACCAGTGTGAAATAATAGTCTATAATGGCCACAAATGATCTCCATTCACCGATGCAAACGTTACTTTCCGAGTTTTGCAGGCAGTGATCAAGCCGGCATGTGTTGCGATTATGCCACTGAATGAATTTTCTCGAATATTCGCCGCCTTTACGTTTTCTTCACGTTGACAGAAAAAACTGAATTACTAACCATTGTCATTGAAGAGTCATATAAGGCTCACGAGGAAGGTTCCCGGGAAGGCGCTTTGGACTTGGCGGATTAGGGGATTCGTACATGAAACGTACGCCGCATAATGGAGACCAGATTTTTGAGGTCGCCATCTATAACAAGGAAGTGCGCTCACTCGTTAAAGAGAATTTGAGCCACGATTTTTTCGACGATCACTGGGCAGATGAACAGGTTCGCGACATTCTTGCCGAAACGGCAGATGATGCGCGTCAACTTGTTGGTAAACGGTTCCCGTCAGATGAGGGATTCGTTATCGCTTCGGTAAGGCCGCTGGCATTGAGCTGACCACGGCGCCGTCGTTTTTACAGACGGCGGTTACTGTGATGATGCTGACGCGGTCCTGGCCATTTCCTGGTCTCGCAGATCCTTGCGCCTGATCTTCCCGGTTGAGGTCAGCGGCAGATCTTTGACGAACTCGATCAGCCTCGGATATTCGTGCGGGCTGAGACGTGTTTTCACGAATGCCCGGATATCGCTCTCGAGCGCTTCGCTACCAACCTGACCCGGCATCAGCTTGACGAACACCTTGATGATTTCCGTTCTCAGCGGGTCGGGGACGCCAATGGCGGCGGCCAATTCAATGGATGGGTGCTTGGTCAGGCAATCCTCAATCTCGCCAGGCCCGATCCGATATCCCGCAGACGTGATGACATCATCGTCACGGCCGACGAACCACAGATAACCCTCATCGTCCATTTGCCCCTGGTCGCCGGTCAGCAGCCAGTCACCGAGATATTTGTTCTTCGTTGCTGTCCGGGTTGTTCCAGTATTCCAGCATCATGACCGGGTCGGGCCGTTTGACGGCGATCTGGCCGGTCGTGCCGGGGGCAACCTCGTTGCCTTCAGTATCGATGATGGAAACCTCATGCCCGGGAATGGGGCGCCCCATCGAGCCCGGCTTGATCTGCATGATCTTCTGGCAGTTGGCGACCACCAGATTGCATTCCGTCTGCCCATAGAACTCGTTGAAGGTGATCCCGAATGAAGCGCGACCCCAATCCAGCAATTCGACCCCCATCGGTTCACCAGCACAGGCAATGGTGCGCATCTTGACGCCGAAGGAAGGGATATCGGGAATGGCACGCATCATTTTCAGCGCCGTCGGCGGCATGAAGGTGTTACGAACCTTGTACTTGGCCATTAATTTGAGCGCTGCTTCCGGGTCGTATTTGCCGGCACGATAGGCGAGCACCGGGACACCGTGAAACCATGCGCCCATCAGGCAGTTCATCAGGCCGCCGATCCACGCCCAGTCTGCCGGTGTCCACATCAGATCATCAGGCTTGGGCAGGAAGTCGTGAAAAAATTCGACCGACGGCATGTGACCGATCAACGACCGGTGTCCCTGTAGTGCACCCTTGGGATTGCCCGTGGTGCCAGAGGTATAAACGATATAGGACGGATCCGTGGCCAGTGTGTCAGCGTTCTGGAATACGTCGGAGGCTTTCTCCAGCCCTTGCCACAGATCGGCAATGCCGGTTCCGTTCTTGCCGTCGATCAGGGCAACGAGTTTAAGGTTTGGCAACTGGTCGCGGATCGCTTCCAGCTTCGGATAATGGGTGGCTTCGGTGACGATGATTTTAGCCCCGCTGTCCTTCAGACGAAAAGACAGCGCCTCTTCGCCGAACAGCGAGAACAGGGGTATCGAGATGGCACCGATTTTCCAGGCAGCAACATGACTGATTGCCGCTTCAACGCATTGCGAAAGCAAGATGCCGACCCGGTCACCCCGCTTGAGGCCGCTGGCTGTGAAAAAGTTAGCCATTTTATTGGCCAGCGCATGCAGTTCGCGCCAGGTGTAGTCCCGTCTGGTGCCGTCAGGATGGGCGACGATCAGGCCGACCCCGCCTGGATTGGATGCAGCATGCCGGTCGCAGACCTGCCATGCCATGTTCACATGTTCCGGCACCTGCCAGCGAAAGCCATTACGCACGGCATCATAGCTACCGGCTTCGGTTAACAACGGCATGAATGCTCTCCCAATCCCCACAACATGAATAGCAAATGACGGGCGGTGATCATAGATGGAACGGTAATTGGGATGAAAATATTCCGGTCGTCAGTTCGCGGCAGCTGCCAGAGGTGCGAATTCCTGTTCGACTTCGACGTTGCCTTCGAAAACCAGATAACTGCGCATGCCTTCCAAAATCACACCGTCATAGCCCTGCGTAATCAGCCCATAAAGATAGGACTGCGGGTTGCCGTACATCAGATCTTTCCATGCCGGATCCCAGTATTCGATAAAATAACGGTCAGGATCGCCGGGGTAGGGGTTGGCGATCCATGAAGGATTGCCTTCTCTCCAACCGTCTTGCCAGTAATAGCGATAACTGGCGGCCGTGCCGATATCCATGCGGGCAAAAACAAGTCTGCGTGCCCCAAGTTTCTTGTATTTAAGGGTTTCAACAGCAGCTTTGCTGAGCGGATCGCGCCCGGAAAACGGGTCAACAATGATCAGATCGAAATTGGTATCATGAATTTTCAGGGCAAACTGGTCTTGCCTGCCAAACGCAGCCGGGTCGCTCAGGTAAACGAAATTTTTGACATCGCCCAGCGCAAGAATGTTGTTTGAGTTTTCGTTGTTCGGTCGACGCGGATAGGGGGGGATTTCTATCAGGTCGGTGCTTGGGCGATGCGCCACAGCCGAAATCATGCCGCGTTCACGTGCTGCCTTGTAGATCGCATCGATGGATTGAGGGGCGGTGGCAAAATCCATGGTCATGACCGTCAGGCCTGATTTCCGGGCGCGGTCAATATTGGCCAGTAATCGGTTCTGGATTTCCGGCGGTGGTGCCTGTCCGATTGCCTTGTGGCCAAGAAAGACACCGTCATACAGAACGCCGTCGATGGAGCGCATGAAGGTGCGGGCCGGAGATACAATCTTGTCGTCTTGCAGATCACGCTTGATGATCAGTTCTTCGGCATCTCTGGCGACCACCATGAAGCCATTTTTCTGCTGACGGGCATAAGTCGAGATGCCCTCGATCAGTTTCCGCATTTCCTCGCGATGATCGGTCAGGGCACGGAGGGTATTGATCGCCGGGAGCGGCAATGCACCGCCGTCTTGCCCTTGAATCCGGGTGTATCCAGGTGCACCGGGTGCCGGTTGCTGTTGCGCGTCAACGGACGCTGGCAAGATGCAGAGCACGTTTGCCAACAGGCCCAATACAACAGGAAATTTCACGGTCTGCGTCATCGTCGGCATGCAATCCGATCCTTCGCCGCCGCAATGCTTCAGGCGGACAATAAATTCCGGACGTCTTCGGCAATCGCCAGTGAAGACGTCAGACCCGGGGATTCTATCCCATACAGGTTAACCAGACCTTTCACGCCATGCACGTCTTCGCCCTGAATGACGAAATCCGTTTCGTGTGATCCTTTCGGGTGGATTTTCGGCCGGACCCCGGCATATCCCGGTTGTAGCGCCCCGTCGGGCAGGCCCTTCCAGTATTTGCGGATGGAATCATAGAACTTTTCACCACGCGCCGGATCGACGGTGTAATCGATCGTGTCGATCCACTCGACATCGGGGCCAAACTTGACCTGGCCGCCAAGATCAATGGTCACGTGAACCCCGAGTCCGCCCAAGGGATCGGGCATCGGGTAGATCAATCGTGTAAACGGCGGTTTGCCGCCACCCAGCGTGAAATAGACACCACGGGCAAAATATTGCCCGGCAATGGTCTCTTCCGGGATGCCTGCAATCGAGCGGGCAATCGGTTGAGCATAGAGACCCGCCGCATTGACCACATGATCACACAGCAGTTCCATCGGCTCGTCGCCGCCGACCCGCAGCAGAATGCCGTCAGCTGTGACTTCGCCGCCAATGACAGGGCTGTTGAAGGCGATCATGGCCCCGTGATCCTCGGCATCACCCTGATAGGCCAGCATCAGCCCGTGGCTGTCGACCAGCCCCGTCGACGGCGATAGCAGGGCGCCGTTGCATGTGACATTGGGTTCCATCGACTTCACCGTGTCGCCATCGATGAAGGTCAGATCATTCACGCCGTTTACGGCGGCGCGCTGTTCTGATATTTTCAAGCAGTTCGACCTGCCGTTCTTCGGTAGCCACGATCAGCTTGCCGCAACGTTTGTGCTTGATGCCGTGGCTCTCGCAATAGGCGTACATCATGTCGCGTCCCTTGACGCACAGCCGTGCCTTGTTGCTGTCTTTCGAATAATAGATACCGGCGTGAATGACTTCGGAATTACGGGAACTGGTCTCCGTGCCGATCATATCCGCCCGTTCGATGACGATAACTTCGTGGCCGGCCATGGCCATGGCCCGGGCCGTTGCCAATCCAACAACACCGGCGCCGATAACGACGCATCCAACGCGATCTACCATGGAATCTCCGCAAGGAATTATTGACGGCGAAGTTTCACCTCAGAGGCCGCGCCGGTCAAGCAAAGCGAAGGAAATTCAATGAAAACAGGCTGTCGCTTGATGGACCCTCGCGGCAGGGGTACATTTTCCGCATGTCACCACTTGATGATCAACCGCAATGGCTCCGCAGTGCTTGTCCGCATGACTGCCCGTCGACGTGTGCGCTCGAGATTGAGCGCCTGTCATCCGATAAAATAGGCAGGGTCCGGGGCAATGCGCTGAATGATTACACCGATGGTGTGATCTGCGCCAAGGTTGCCGCGTACCGGGAAAGGGTCCACCACCCGGATCGGCTGACTCAGCCCTTGAGGCGCATTGGCCCAAAGGGATCTGGCAAGTTCGAGCCGATCAGCTGGGATGATGCGCTGGATACCGTTGCCGAAGCCTTCCGGAAAGCCGAACAGAAATACGGACCGGAAGCGGTTTGGCCGTATCATTTTGCCGGAACCATGGGGCTGGTGCAGCGTGACGTGATCCATGGTTTCCGTCATGCACTTGGGTATTCCAGAGAAGACGAAACGATCTGTGTTTCGACGGCCAATTCGGGCTGGATGGCCGGCTGTGGCAAGATCTGGGGCTCAAACCCCCGGGAAATGCAGGTTTCGGACATGATCGTGGTGTGGGGCGGTAATCCGGTCTCGACCCAGGTCAATGTCATGACCCACATCGCCAAGGCCCGCAAGCAGCGCGGTGCCAAACTTTATGTCATCGATCCGTACCGGACGCCGACTGCGCAGCAAGCCGATGTGCACCTGTGTCTGAGACCCGGTACCGACGGTGCGCTGGCCTGTGCCGTGATGCATGTGCTGTTCCGCGACGGATATGCCGACCGCACCTATATGGAACGCTACACCGATGTGCCTGTGGAACTGGAAGCGCATCTGCAATCGCGCACCCCGGCATGGGCATCAGCGATTACCGGTCTCAGCGTCGACGAGATCGAGGCTTTCGCCAAAGCCTATGGCGAGACGGAACGGGTCTATATCCGAGTCGGTTACGGTTTCTCCCGCTCGCGCAATGGTTCGGCCAACATCCATGCGGTAACCTGCCTGCCAGCCGTTGGCGGTAAATGGCAGGTCGAAGGTGGTGGTGCGCTGTATTCGAACAGAAACATGTTCGGCGTCAATCAGGACATGGTGCGCGCTCTGGATTGTCTGGACACCTCGAAGCGGGCTCTCGACATGTCGAGGATCGGTCGTATCCTGCTTGGTGAAGAAGAAAGCCTGCTGGGTGGCCCGCCGGTGACGGCAATGATCATGCAGAATATCAATCCAGCCGAAGTGGCGCCGGAAACCAAACGGGTGCTGGCCGGCTTGTCGCGTGAAGACCTGTTTGTCTGCGTACACGAACATTTCATGACGGCGAGCGCAGAATATGCCGATATCGTACTGCCGGCGACGACGTTCCTTGAACACGACGATATGTATCAGGGCAGCGGGCATATGTATCTGCAAGTTGCCAAGCACATCATCGAACCGGTCGGGGAATCCCGCTGCAACGTCGACGTGCTGTCGGCACTGGCCCGACGTCTCGGCTCGACACATGGACTGTTCACAATGAGTTCATGGGAATTGATAGACCATTCCCTGCGCGCGTCCGGTCATCCGGGTGCCGATGACGTACACGCCGCCGGTTGGGTCGATTGCTCGAAAAGCTTCGAAGAATCGCACTTCCTGAACGGTTTCAAGACTTCCGACGGCAAGTTTCACTTCAAGCCGGATTGGTCGAAGATCGGCGCCGCGTTTGAGAAAATGCCGGTGTTACCGGATCATATGGATGTTATCGACGAGGTCACGCCGGACAAGCCTTTCCGGCTGGTTGCCGCACCGGCACGCCGGTTCCTCAACACATCCTTCACAGAAATGCCGTCATCGCAGAAGAAGGAAGGGCGCCCGACAGCCCTGATCCATCCGAAAGCCATGCAGTCCCTTGGCCTTGAAGATGATGACGAGGTCATTCTCGGCAACGATCTTGGCGAGGTTCTGGTGCATGCCAGGGCTTTCGACGGGCTGCAACCCGATACCGTCATTGTTGAGGGAATTTGGCCGAATAAACATTTCAAGAATGGCCTTGGCATTAACGTATTGATAAGTGCTGATAGGGCATACCCGAACGGTGGCGCGGTGTTTCATGACACAGCTGTCTGGATGCGTGCCGCTTGAGTTTGGCTTGAGGGGAACATCGTGAGCGCAACGAACGCACACGTAATCGTCGTCGGTAACGAAAAAGGCGGCAGCGGAAAGTCCACAACGTCCATGCATCTGGCTGTTGCATTGATGCAGCAGGGCTACCGGGTTGCCACCATTGATGTTGATGGCAGGCAGGGCACGCTGAGCCGCTACATCGCCAACAGGGAACTGTTCAACAACAAACTCAGCCGTGATTGCCCGATCCCCGAACATCATCGCGTAGTGCAGGCGCATCAGGCCGCAGGCATGTTCTGATGGCGAAGCCGACGCTGATGGCGGAACGGCTGACAGCTTCTCATCGAAGGTGTGTGCTTTTCGCACGATATCGTCACCACCGATACGCCGGGGGCCGCCAACAAATTATCATTCCTGGCGCATACGTACGCCGATACCCTTATCACGCCCCTGAACGACAGCTTCATCGATCTGATCTGGACGGGTTGGCGCATATGGACGGGCAGGGACCGACCATCAAAGGCCCCAGCCATTATTCCGAGGCCATCTGGGAAGCAAAGAAAGCCAAGGCTGTTCGCGATGGCTCATCAATAGACTGGATCGTCATGCGCAACCGGTTGAGCAATCTCGACGCTCATAACAAACGCGACGTTGAACGGGCGATCCGCGACTTGTCCTCACGGCTCGGCTTTCGCCTGTTGCCGGGGTTCTCAGAGCGGGTGATTTTCCGGGAATTGTTCCTTGTCGGTCTGACCATTCTGGACTTGAAACAGGCAGGTGGAGGCGCACCCCTCAGCCGTTCGCACCTTGCCGCCAGGGACGAGGTGTTTTCCATCGTCGAAGGGCTCAACCTGCCCGATATCGGGACCCGCGACCAAAGTGTATCGGCGTGATCGCCTAACCCTCGCATTTACGGTATTTTTGCTTATCTCATAGTGAACGTGAGCGAAGGAGTGTCCGTGGCCGAGGATTTGCCAGAAAAGAAGAAGCGTACGAAGGATGTCGACGCGTTTTTGTCGAAGGTAGCAGTGACGCCGAAGCGCGCCATGGCACCGGGCAAACGTGGCCGCCTGATGTTCGCCATGGACGCCACGGCAAGCCGGCAGCCAACATGGGATATAGCCGCCAATATTCAGGGGCAGATGTTCATCGAAACGGCAGCGCTGGGCGGACTTGATATTCAACTGGCCTTTTATCGTGGCTTTGGTGAATTCAGGGTTGGGTCGTGGACGGATAACGAAAAGGAACTGCTGCGCCTGATGACGTCGGTGACGTGCCTTGCCGGGCAAACACAGATCGGCAAAGTGCTGCAGCACGCAGTCAACGAAGCCAAACGCGATCGCCTGAACGCGCTGATCTTCGTCGGCGATTGTGTCGAGGAAGACATCGACCGGCTAGGCGTTGCGGCGGGCGAGATGGGTCTGCTGGGTGTGCCGGCCTTCATCTTTCACGAAGGTGACGACGCTATGGCCCGTTTCGCCTTTGAACAGATTGCCACCCTGTCCGGGGGAGCTCTGCATGCGTTTCGATGCCCAGGGCTGACGTGCTCCGGGAATTGCTGGCGGCCGTTGCCGTCTTTGCCGCCGGTGGCAGACGGGCGCTGGAAGACATGGCAAAACGCGATGGTGGTGCAGTGTTGAAACTCACCAACCAGATGCGGAAAAGCGGCCAATGACCTATCTGGTCCTCGGCGTCGCGATACTGGCCGGTTTGCTATTGGCGGGTCAGTGGTTTGCCTCGGCTGAGCCGAAAGCGATTGTAAAAATACTAAAATGGCTGCTGATCGGGATCGTGATCGCGGTTGCCATATTTCTGTTGGCGAGCGGCCGTTTTGCGCTCGCGTTCTGGACAATCCCGATATTGCTGCCTTGGCTGATGCGGGCAAGGGCGGCAGCGCGTGCTGCCAAGAATTATTCCAGAATGTCCGGCGGCAGTAATGGTATGGCCAGTGCCGTGACCAGCGAATATCTCGAGATGAATCTGGATCACGATACGGGCGACATGGATGGCGTGATACGCAAGGGCGACCATGCGGGAAGCCGTTTGAGTGACTTGAGCCTCTCGGAACTTGGTGCGTTGTTCGAAACCTACAGCCGGGACGATGGCGAATCGGCAAGGCTTCTGGCGGCATTTCTGGACCGTATGCATCCTGAATGGCGCGGGCAGGGCACGCGGGACCAGGACGACGCCTTCGCCAGCGGTTCGGGCAGCATGAGCCGTGATGAAGCGCTCAGGATACTCGGGCTGAGTGCGGATGCGACCGAAGCGGATATCAAGGCCGCGTATCACAGGCTGATCGCCGGTTTGCACCCGGATCGCGGCGGATCGGCCTATCTGGCGGCAAAAATCAACGAAGCGCGCGACGTTTTGATGAAAGAATAGGGGCGTCCGTCCATTGTCTTGTCATTTTCATGTTCACCCTGCTTGCCGGAACCGGGTCCCTGTGGCAGAAACCGGGTGTTTCTGCTGTCATGAAGGGAATTATCGATGCGCGTAACAATGGTCGGAACCGGCTATGTCGGTCTTGTATCCGGGGCATGCTTCTCCGAGTTTGGCCATAACGTCATCTGCGTCGATAAGGGACGAAGCGAAAATTGCCGGGCATCGGCGAAGGGCGGATGCCGATTTACGAGCCAGTGAATTCTCGAAGATCAGCAGCCGAAAGCAACGCGCTCGGCCGGCCGTCTCACTTTCACCAACGGATCTGATTTCATCCCTGAAGGATGCCGATGCGGTTTTTATCGCCGTTGGTACGCCGAGCCGCCGCGGTGACGGCCATGCCGATCTGACCTACGTTTATGCTGCAGCGGAAGAAATTGGCCGCGCCATTGAGGGGTATACGGTTATCGTCACGAAATCGACGGTGCCGGTCGGGACGGGCCGCGAGATTGAACGGATTATCCGCGAGGTTCCGCGCCCGGATGCGGATTTTGATGTTGTCTCGAACCCGGAATTTCTGCGCGAGGGAGCAGCTATCGAAGATTTCATGCGCCCGGACCGGGTCGTCATCGGCACCAATTCCGAACGCGCCAAGGAAGTCATGCGCAATCTGTACCGGCCGCTGTATATCATCGAAACACCGATTGTCTTCACATCGCGCCAGTCATCGGAACTGATCAAGTATGCTGCCAACACGTTTCTGGCGACGAAGATCACCTTTATCAACGAGATCGCTGATCTCTGTGAAAAACTTGATGCGGATGTTCATGATGTTGCACGCGGTATCGGCCTCGACGGTCGCATCGGTCGCAAATTCCTGCATGCCGGGCCGGGCTATGGCGGCTCATGCTTCCCGAAGGACACCCGTGCATTGGTATCAACGGCCCGTGATGCCGGCAGCCCGCTGAAAATTGTTGAAACCGTGGTCGCGCTCAACGACGAACGGAAGCATAAAATGGCAACCCGGGCGGATTGATGCCTGCGGCGGCGATGTGAAGGGCAAGACCGTGGCCGTGCTTGGCCTCACTTTCAAACCCAACACGGATGATATGCGCGAAAGCCCGAGCCTTGACATCATACCGGCCATCCAGAAAGCCGGCGCCACGATCAGGGCCTATGATCCGGAAGGGATGCATGAAGCCAAGCAGATGCTGAAAGATGTTGTCTGGTGCGAAAACGCCTACGATACCATGACCAAAGCCGATGTACTGGTCATCATCACCGAGTGGAACGAATTCCGGGCACTTGATCTGGAGCGTGTCAAAAAACTGATGAACACGCCTGTCATGGTCGACTTGAGGAACGTTTACGATCCTGGAGACATGAAACAGAAGGGCTTCAGATATTTCAGTATTGGCCGCCCCCGCCCGACTGCGAGGCAAGCGTGAGCACACGTTCGGTTCAGCGCGATCTCGATCCCTCGATCCTGCGCGCTTATGATATCAGGGGCGTTTACGGCAAGGAACTGACTGAAGACGATCTGTTTGCCATCGGTCGTGCCTTTGCCGCTGAAATGGCTGCGCTTGGATTGCGTCGCGCCTGTGTCGGGTATGACGGCCGGTTATCGTCTCCAGCACTCGAAGAAGCACTGGTCGAAGGCCTGGTCGTTTCCGGCATTGAAGTGATGCGGTCCGGCCTCGGACCATCGCCCATGCTGTATTTTGCGACGCATATCCTTAAAGCCGATGCCGGCCTGATGATTACCGGGTCTCACAACCCGCCTGAATTCAACGGTCTGAAAATGACGATGGCCGGACATGCGTTCTTTGATCAGGACATCCTTGATCTGGGTGCCAGAGTTCAACGGCGTGAATTCGTGGACGGCCAGGGAAGTGCCACCAAGGTCGATGTGTTCGACGACTACGTGGCGCGCCTGCTGGCTGATTACAGTGGCGACAAGGAACTGAGCGTCGCGTGGGATCCCGGTAACGGCGCTGCCGGCGCCGTCACCGATGCACTGACGGCGAAGCTGCCGGGGCGTCACGTCGTCATCAATTCGAGGATTGACGGCACGTTTCCGGCTCACCACCCGGACCCGACGGTCGAAAAGAATCTGGCCCAGCTCAAGCAAGCGGTCAGCGATAACGGATGCGATCTCGGGATCGGCTTCGATGGCGACGGTGACAGGATCGGTGTCATTGACCGGTTGGGCAATGTCATGTGGGGTGACCAGTTACTGGTCATGCTGGCCAGTGAGGTTCTGAAAGATGAGCCGGGTGCAGCGATCCTTTGTGACGTCAAGGCAAGCCGTGTATTCTTCGATGAAATCCGCAGGATGGGCGGCGTGCCGGTAATGTGGAAAGCCGGGCATTCTCATATCAAGTCGAAAATGGTTGAGCTGCATTCGCCGTTGGCCGGTGAGATGAGTGCGCACATCTTTTTCAAGCATCGCTATTACGGCTATGACGATGCGCTGTATGCCGCGATCCGTTTGCTGTCGATTGTTGCTGCCAGCGATAAAAGCTTCACGGAGCTTTTGGGGGCAATGCCAAAGATGCACAACACGCCTGAGATTCGCTTCGATTGCCCGGATCTTCGGAAGTTTCAGGTTGTCGACGAAATTCTGGCGCGTGCCCGGCAACTGCAAGACGTCGAGATTTTCGACATGGATGGCGTCAGGGTTGAGACGGCTTACGGATGGTGGTTGCTCAGGGCATCGAACACACAGCCGATGCTTGTTGTCCGGTGTGAATCAGCAAACGAAGAAGGGTTGGAAAGATTGCGTGAGGATGTCCGTGGTCAGTTGCGCAGCAGTGATATCGACGCCTCGGCCATATAATCCACAAGATTTCATCTTTGCGACCTTGCCTCTGTAAAGTACTTCCATTACGCAACAGGGTATGTGGAGCTATTTCTTTTACGGCACGTTGATGGACCCGGAAGTCGTCCGGGAAGTTATCGGTCGCCCGCTTTCCGGCTGCTCGCCAAAAAAGGCCAGCCTTGCAGGCTTCAAACGGGTCAATGTCGCTGATGCCACGTACCCGGCACTGACGCCTGATCCGGAAAGCCACGTCGCAGGTGTGCTGGTGTCTAAAATCACGGCATTGGAAGCGTCACGGATCAGCCGGTATGAGGGCAGTGACTATACGATGCAGGTCTTTGATGTAACGCTTGGTGATGGCTCAACCGAAGAGGCCAGGGTGTTTCTTCCGACCCAGACTCTCATGCTTATGGATACGCTATGGGATTTTGATCTCTGGCAAAAACAGGACAAGAAGCGGTTTCTCAAAGGTGTCCGTCGCAACGTGCTGATCTGATGCGCTGACTATTCAACTCTGGAAGCAAGTTCAGACGTTTCAGCGTTCTTCAATTCCATACAATCCTTGAGAATGCGGCAGGTGCGGTAGGCATCGCTTTTCGATATGCCGACAATACGGGCGCGATGCAGAATTGCACCGTTTCTCTTTTGCAGGGGAACGATACGGATTTGTCCGTCGCTCAGGTATCTGTTGGCTGAATGGATGGCTTTTTCAGCTGCTGCACGAGCCTGTTCGATGCGGGAAAATGCACCGACCTGCACAGCCCAGAGATCACTGGAATCAGCTGTCGTGTTGGAAAGGGATGCGACCCGTGTCGGAGTCTCGGGGGGAACCGGCACTGCAAGTTTTGCAATCATCGGCGTGCCGTGTTGCTTGGCCAGCGTGTCGAAAGCTTCATCAAGTATGCTGGTCATGTGTTCATTACGCTGGCTTGACGAGCGGCCACCGAAAACGACCCCGATGATGCGTCTGCCATTGCGGGTTGCCGAGGCGACCAGATTAAAGCCCGAAGCCCGGATATAACCGGTCTTGAAACCATCCGCACCGGAATACGTATCCAGCAGCTTGTTATGGTTGCCATGCGTCTGGCCCCCGTAAACGAACTCTTTGGTCGAGAAATAATGATAATATCCCGGGAAATCACGGAGCAGGGCGCGGGCCAGAATGGACATATCCATGGCCGTCGATAACTGCGCCCGATGCGGCAGGCCCGATGCATTGCGGAATGTAGTTCTGGACATGCCCAGCGAGCGGGCTTTGGCCGTCATCTTCAAGGCAAAATTGCTTTCCTTGCCACTGATATTTTCGGCAATGACTGTCGCCACATCGTTGGCGGACTTGGTCACAAGTGCCAGAATGGCATCCTCAACCGTGATGGTTGATCCGGCAGGAAGGCCCAGTTTCGACGCCGGCTGCATGGCCGCACGGGCCGAGACCTTCAGTTCATCGTTCAAGGACCAGCGCTTCTGCTTGAGGCGATCAAAAACCAGATAGAGCGTCATCATCTTGGTCAGTGAGGCCGGGAAGTTGCGGGTTTCTTCGTTGACGCCATGCAGGACCTGTCCGGTATCGGCATCAACAACAAGGCTGGCATATTTTGCTTCAGCAGGCGAGACGCCGACACATAAAAGCATGGCAACAGTAAGGACGCTCAGGAGAAGGCGTCTGTAACCATGCATTGTGGACGTTTTAACAGTACCCCAGGCCACGCGCGGTCGCATCCTCGTTCCCCTTTAGTATCTTGCCCGCCACCGTGGTGTTCGATCTTGATGCCGAACCCTGTCTCTCGTCGACGAGATTTCAAAAACAGTTTCAATCCCTTGGTACGACGATGGGGATAACAATGAGTTAACGTCAGGCATAATGTCACGTTAATTTGCTGGGAAACCGCTGCATTCATAGATGCCTTACGCATGTGCACACGCCGTCTCAGTCATGATAAATACGTTAACTATATGAAAATATATACTAAATTGTAATTATTACGTTATTGTGCACTGCACAATAAAATGTTGACATTTTTAAACCACGGACTATATTGGCATTGTGATGCTGCAGTGCAGCAATTGAAAAATTAAACGATTCCTGCGCCGACGCTCAAGGTATTGAGCGAATCCGCGTGAATCCGAACCCAATGGAGAATGTCTTATGGCTACTCAAAAGAAATCGACTGTAAAAGCTGCACCGAAAGCAGCCACGGTATCCAAAACGATTGAGCCGGTTCAGGCGACGGTGAAAGCCAGCCAGGAAACCGTTGAAACCTTCGTCAAAACCAACACCGAAGTTGCGAAAAAAGGTGTCGAGAAAGCCGTTGCGATGAGCGAAGAGCAGTTTGCTGCCGTCGCCAAAGCTGGTGCCGATGCTGTCAAAAACTACGATGATATGATCTCGCTTTCGAAGAGCAACATCGAAGCCTTCGTCAAATCGAACGAGATTCTGTCTTCGGGCGTGAATGAAATCAACTCGTCGATCTACAAGCTGGCACAGACGAACATTGAACAAACTGTTGCTCTGGCACAGAAAATCATGACCTGCACCTCGATTGCCGAAGTCGTCGAACTGCAGAGTGATGCTGCCAAGTCACAGTATTCAAAGGCAGTCGAAGAAAGCCGCAAGCTTTCAGACCAGACGATCAAACTGGCTGAAAAGGCCAGCAAACCGATCGCCGAGCGACTGGCGATTACGGTTGAGACATTGTCAAAGCCGCTTGCTGCCTGAATTTCCCATCCCCCCCTTTTTTTGGGAAAGGCAGTTGCGATGGGCGTCCGGTCATACCTCCCAAAACCGGACGCCCGCTTCGCGCCATGATCCGGATGCCAAGCAGCCGGGCGTGAAAATACAAAACCGAAACAATAGGGTCTGCAGCACGGTTGCAGGCCCTTTTGTTTGACCCCATATTTCTTTTAACGAACCCATTTTGGCGCCGGGTATTATGCCTTATATTAAAGATACGAATCCGTTGATTTACACATGGATGCACTAACGAAACATGGCTGAGAGAAAACCACCTGCAGGCACCCCGTATTCGGGGGATGATCATGAAACCGGTGTTGTCGTCAAACCGCGTGAAAAGACCAAGCGGCCGGCGATGTACAAGGTTCTGATGCTGAATGACGATTACACGCCGATGGAATTCGTCGTTCACGTGCTTGAGCGTTTCTTCAGCAAGTCTGCACAGGATGCGACACAAATCATGCTTCACGTTCATCAGCGTGGTGTCGGTGTGTGCGGTGTCTTCACCTATGAAGTTGCCGAGACCAAAGTCGCGCAGACCATGGACCTGGCTCGCCAGCACCAGCATCCGCTCCAATGCACCATCGAGAAGGATGGAAGCGACGACGACCAATAAAATAAGACTGACCTGGAACCATAAGGCCGAGTAATCGTCGGTGTGAAAGGAAAGCGACCACATGTTATCACGCAATCTCGAACAGACGCTTGCATCGTGCACTGGCTCTCGCTGCGGAACGCAGCCATGAGTATGCCACGCTTGAGCATCTGTTGCTGTCCCTCACGGACGATCAGGACGCGATTGCCGTACTCAGGGCCTGTGGTGTTGATATCGAACAACTGACGATGGATGTCACAACTTTCATCGAGGAAGAGCTGGAAGACATCCGTAACGAGCGTGTATCCGAGCCGAAACCGACAGCCGGTTTCCAGCGCGTCGTGCAACGTGCCGTCATTCATGTGCAATCATCCGGCCGCGAGGAAGTGACAGGCGCCAACGTATTGGTCGCGCTGTTCTCCGAGCGGGAATCCCATGCTGTGTTTTTCCTGCAGATGCACGAGATGTCGAGACTGGATGCCGTCAACTACATCTCGCATGGCATCGCCAAGGTTCCGGGCTTTTCCGAGGACCGCACGGTCGAAGGTGCCGAAGAAGATGCTGACGGCGAAACGGTTGTCCGCAAGGGCTCGGAAGCTCTTGATGCCTACTGCGTCAATCTGAATGCCAAAGCCGCAGACGGTCGCATTGACCCGCTGATCGGGCGTGAGAAGGAAGTCGACCGGACCATTCAGATTCTCTGCCGCCGCAACAAGAACAATCCGCTTTATGTCGGCGATCCCGGGGTTGGTAAAACGGCCATCGCCGAAGGTCTGGCAAAACGGATCGTCGAAGGCAACGTGCCGGAAGTTCTCGCCGGTGCCACGATCTACTCGCTCGATATGGGCTCACTGCTGGCCGGGACGCGCTATCGCGGTGACTTCGAAGAGCGCCTGAAAAATGTGATGCAGGAACTCGAAAGCGCCGATAACGCCATTCTGTTCATCGATGAGATCCATACGGTGATCGGTGCCGGTGCGACCTCCGGCGGATCCATGGATGCGTCCAATATTCTCAAACCCGCCCTGCAGAACGGCGGACTTCGCTGCATGGGGTCGACAACCTATAAGGAATATCGCGGTTACTTCGAAAAGGACCGCGCACTGGTCCGTCGTTTCCAGAAAATCGACGTCTACGAGCCATCGATTGAAGACACGATCAAAATACTTAAAGGGTTGAAGCCTTATTTCGAAGCGCATCACAATGTGCGTTACACCATGGATGCGCTCAAGACAGCCGTTGAGCTGGCAGCGCGCTACATCAATGATCGCAAGCTGCCCGACAAAGCCATCGATGTTATCGATGAGGTCGGTGCGTCCCGTATGTTGCTGCCGGCGAACAAACGCCGGAAGACGGTGACGGCGAAAGACGTCGAAGCTGTGGTCGCTATGATCGCCAGGATCCCGCCAAAAAGCGTGTCCAGGGATGATCGTGAGTCGCTGCTGACTCTGGAACGCGATCTGAAGACGGTCGTGTTCGGCCAGGATAAAGCCATCGAACAACTGGCCAGCGCCATCAAGCTGGCGCGTGCCGGGTTGCGTGAGCCGCAAAAGCCGATTGGCTCGTACCTGTTCTCGGGCCCGACCGGTGTCGGTAAAACCGAAGTTGCCCGCCAGCTTGCGCTGACTTTGGGTGTCGAGCTGGTGCGCTTTGATATGTCCGAATACATGGAGCGTCATTCAGTCTCCAGACTGATCGGCGCACCGCCGGGGTATGTCGGTTTTGATCAGGGCGGCCTGCTGACAGACGGCTGTCGATCAGAACCCGCATGTGCGTTCTGCTTGCTGGACGAAATCGAAAAGGCGCATCCCGATCTGTTCAATATCCTTTTGCAGGTCATGGACCATGGCAAGCTGACCGACAACAATGGCAAGTCAGTTGATTTCCGGAACGTCATCCTGATCATGACGACCAATGCCGGGGCGTCGGACATGGCCAGACCGGCTATCGGCTTCGAACGGGAAGGCCGTACCGGCGAGGACAAGGAAGCGATCGAGAAAATGTTCACGCCGGAATTCCGTAACCGTCTGGATTCGGTTATCGGCTTTGCGCCGCTCGGTCCTGAAGTGGTGGCCAAGGTCGTCGACAAGTTCATCATGGAACTGGAAGCACAGCTTGATGACCGCAACGTCATGATCGAGCTGACGGATGCCGCACGTTCCTGGCTGGCTGAAAAAGGTTACGACAAGTCGTTCGGTGCCCGTCCATTGTCGCGAGTCATTCAGGAACACATCAAGAAGGCGCTGGCCGAGGAAATGCTGTTCGGCAAACTGGCCAAGGGCGGCCTGGTTGTCGTAGACGTTGAAGACGGCCTGCCGGTGTTCACCTATCCGAAGTCCGGCGGCGGCACGCCCAAGGGCGGCAAGAAAAAAAAGCCAGCTTTCGTCGAATAGACAAAAGACCAATTCAGTGCGTCATGCCGGCGGGTTCCGGGATGACGCACTGAGTATGGGTCAGACCTCAGCCGTATATGGCGGTGCAGGGAAGTACTCGATCCCTTTCTGGACGAAGCGCGCGAAATCCGGATCGTATATCTGTCCGAGTAGCCAGAGTGACATATCCATACCGGCAGAAACGCCGGCCGAACTCACAACATTGCCATCACGGACGTAGCGAATATTTTCCAGCACCTCGACGTCACCGGCACTGCGCAGCAGCTCGGTTGCACCCCAGTGTGTCGTCGCCCGTTTGCCGCTGAGCACGCCGGCACGTTGCATCAGCAAGGCACCTGTGCAGACGCTGGTGACCCAGGTGCATGTCGGTGCAATCTTGCGGATCCAGTCAATTTCCGGGCTGCCGTTCTTGAACATCGGTCGCGTTCCCTGACCGCCCGGCACAAGAACCACGTCGAGCGGCGGGTGATCGTCGATCGTGTAATCGGTGACGATTCTGAGTCCCTTGGCACAGGTGATTTCCCGTTTCGGGCTGCCGATGGTGCAGACGGTCATATCCGACTGCTTTTGCTTTGCAGCCCATGACAGCACTTCCCAGGGGCCGAGTGCATCCAGCTCTTCCATATCATCGAACGCAAGAATGCCGAATTGAGTGGTCATTGTATTTTCCTTTTTATTGAGATGAAGGGGTCGCAAAGCGGCGACGGTAATCATCGGGACTGATGCCGAAATCGCGCTGAAAGGCGCGACGCATGCGCTCGATATCACCGAAGCCGCATTCAGCAGCAATCACTTTGATCTGCAGGGTGCTTTCCTCGATAAGACGCCTTGCCGCATCGAGCCGTGATTGCGTCAGAAAGCGTGCAGGCGTCATGCCCGTCGATTTCTTGAAGTGTCGATAGAACGTGCGTGAACTCATCGCTGTTCTTTCGGCCAGATTTTCAACATCGATTTCACGGCCGAGATTATCCAGCAACCACAGTTGCACATCGCGGATGCTTCCGTTCTCAGCCATCTGTGCAGACAAGTGCGTGCTGAATTGCGCTTGCGAACCGGGACGCTTGAAAAACATCACCATGTCACGGGCAGCTGCCAGTGCGATTTCGCGTCCCAGATCCGCTTCAACAAGGGCAAGCGCCAAATCCATACCCGCCGTCACGCCGGCTGACGTGAAGACGTTGCCATCCCTGATAAAAATCGGATCGGCATCGACGGTGATGGCCGGGTAGTCCCGTGCCAGCCGTTCACAGGAAGCCCAGTGCGTTGCCGCGCGTCGTCCGTTCAGAATGCCGGCCTTGGCAAGGATGAAGGCCCCGGTACAGACCGAAACGATGCGCGACGCGCGTCCGGCAACCCTGGCGACGGCAGCAACGGCCTTGTCATCTTCAATAAACGTCTGAGTCCCTTTGCCACCGGCGCAGATAAACGTATCGAACACGGCATGTCGGCTTGAAAGGGGCATGTCGGCAAACAGCGATACACCAGCCGACGTTCTGACCGCACCAGCCGACGGCGCAATAAAGCAAAGGTCATAGAAAGGGGCCGGCTGACCTGCGTCCTTCAGAATTTCATTGGCAGCACCGAATACCCCGGCGGCGCCGGTTGCATCGACGATCTGGCACCGCTCGAAAATCAAGATGCCGATCCGCTTCTGTATGATATCTGTTTTCATGGGGGTATCCTCGCGGCTAACCTGAACTGGCACAATGACAATATCCCCTCAATTCCTGCCATAATGAAGCAAGTCTTGATCGCATCCTCCCGGATGCGGAAACTGCAGATATAGGTTTGCTTCGGAGTAGGCGATGCCACTTGATTATCTAAACGGAATTCGCGTGCTCGATCTCAGTCAGTTTCTGCCGGGGCCGTTTGCGACGCAAATCCTGGCCGACATGGGGGCAGACGTGGTCAAGATTGAGCCGCCTGCCGGTGACCCGATGCGTGCCCTTGACCCGATCACCAATGATCGCGGTCCGGGTCCGTATCACGCGCTGGTCAATGCCGGAAAACGGGTCGTGCAGATTGATCTCAAAAGCGATGATGGCAAAGCTGATTTCGAAAAACTGATCGCTGCTGCCGACGTCGTCATGGAAAGTTACCGCCCGGGCGTGATGGAACGCCTCGGTTTTGGATATGACCGGCTTAGCCGGATCAATTCCAAGCTGATCCATTGTGCACTTTCAGGATACGGGCAGAACGGGCCGATGCGGCTTGTGGGCGGGCATGACATCAACTATGTCGCCGCCGCCGGCCAGTTGGGCCTGAGCGGCGCCAAAAACAAGCCGCACATGGCCTATCCGATGGTTGCCGACTATGCCGGTGCCATGCAATCGGCGATCGCCATTCTGGGCGCGCTGGTCGGGCGCGGCAGGACGGGGCGGGGGGCCTATCTGGATGTCGCGATGGCCGACTGCGTGCTGGCCTGGCAAAGTCAGGCACTGACGGCACTATCCATGGGCAACAGGCCCGGCAGGGGGCAAAACCTGCTGACGGGTGGCGCTGCCTTTTACGGTATCTACGAAACCGCAGATGGAAAGTTTGTATCGCTCGGTGCCATAGAAACCGTGTTCTGGAAAAATTTCTGCGAAGCCGTTACCCGGCCCGAACTGATCTCGAGACAATCAGAGCCGTTGCCGCAGACCGACCTGATCAGCGAGGTTGCCGCAATCTTCAAATCCCGTACTCGCGCTGAATGGGACACTGCGCTGGCCACGGTCGATTGCTGTTATCATCCGGTATTGGATATCGACGAAGTGGCCCGTCATCCGCAAAACGTCGCCCGTGGCCTGATCAGCGAGCAGGTAGAGCAGGGCTCCGTTGCCGTCCTTCAGGGATTCTGGACCGATGGAAAAGCGCCGTCACAAAGGCAGCCGATGCGCGAAGAAACCGTTCAGGACGTGATTGTCGAGTGGTGCCGCAACTAGATTGCGGATCAGGGGCAGGCGATTTCGCCCAGCAGGCCGACACTGGAATAGCCGTTTGCTGCCACGGGCATGCTTGCCCCGCCGGCGAGTGCCATGTAGTCACGCGTCCGATTGCTGCCATTGCCGGCCACTCTTTCGATGGCCACGGCACGACACTCACCGCACCGGTTAATCAGCACAATGCCGATATTGTCGGCGTGCTCCATGCTGACACATTTGGCTTCGCTGGCCGGTTTGTCGAAGGCGGTCATCAGATCCTTCGGTGCGCCGGCATCGCCCGGGCAGGCGCGTTCCGCCTTGATGCGTGAGCGACCGGGGCCACGGAAGGGCACCGGGAAATCTGAGCGGGCTTGCACATTGATTTCACGGCTGACCGGGACTTCATTACCGGGTCTGGAGCGGATGATCGAAGCGAGCCGGCAGACGTCGCATCTGTTGATCAGGGTTTCGATGTTGCCCTGACGGATCAGGCGAATACATTTTTCCGCCGCGTCAGCACCAGCATCCCGAACCGGGATCGACGTGCCGATCAGTGCAACAAATACCGCCGGTATGATCAGGCTCATTACTCTCAACATGGTAAACGCTCCGTCCTTCATGCCTTGAAACGTAAGGGGTAAAGGTTAACAGAGCCTTTCCATCATCGCTTTTCAGAGCTCTTCGGTTTGCCGGTAGGGTGAGAATTCCCTGACGATGCCATCCATCTCTTGGCGCATCTGGCGTTGTTCACGAAGCAGGAAATCCCGGACCGCTTCTTCAAAGCCCGGTTCACGCAGGTAATGCAAGCTGTAGATCGGCGCCGGCAGATAGCCGCGCTGAACCTTGTGGGGGCCCTGTGCTCCGGCCTCGACACGGGCCAGGTTGTGTTCGATGGCATAGTCGATGGCCTGGTAATAGCAGCATTCGAAATGCAGGAACTTGTGCGACTGCAGCGATCCCCAGTTGCGACCATACAGACAATCATCACCCTTCAGGTTCAATGCACCGGCGACCGGCTGATTACCATCAAAGGCCATGATCAAGACAACCGCATCGGCCATGCGTTCACCGAGCAGCGAAAAGAATTCCCGGTGCAGATAGCTCTGCCCCCATTTCTTGTCCGTCGTCGACAGATAAAACTGATAAAACGCGTCCCAGTGTTGTTCCTTGATCTCGTCACCACTCAAGGTCCGGATATCAAGACCGATCTCGGCGACCTTCTGACGTTCCTTGCGGATCGATTTTCGTTTTCTCGATGCCAGCGCACCAAGGAAGTCGTCGAAATCAGCGTACCCCTGATTGTGCCAGTGGAACTGTTGCCCGAGACGTTGCAGAAAGCCGACCTCTTTGCCAAGTTCCCACAACGGCTCGTCACAGAACGTGATGTGCGCCGAAGAAACCTTGAGCTGGTCGGCGACACGGATCATGCCGGACAGAAGGATTCTCTGCAATTCCGAGCGCTGTGCTGCGGTGGCATCCCTGTTGACCAGAAGACGTTGTCCCGGAACCGGCGTAAAGGGCACGGCGCACTGCATCTTCGGGTAATAACGCCCGCCGGCGCGTTCATACGCATCGGCCCAGCCCCAGTCAAAAATGTATTCACCGTAGGAGTGGGTTTTCAGATACAGCGGCGCACAGGCCTCGATACGACCATCCGGTGCTTCTACGACAAGATGGCGGGGAATCCACCCGGTCTCGTCCGTAACCGATCCTGAATCCTCGAGCGCAGATAGAAAGGCATGGCGGACGAACGGATTGCCGGCCCCGGCACAGGAATCCCAGTCATCGGCGTCAATCGCCGACATGCCGTTAAGCGTTTTGATGATGCGTTGATCGTTACCGTCTGGCATTTGCACCAAGCATACGACACTGGGCGGGGGATGAATATGGCAATTAAGCCGATAACCGTACCCAGGCGTCTCCCGCGTGTTCAGGCTTGATGTCTTCCGGGAACAACATTTCAGCCATCATTTCTGCACTCTCCAGCAATCGGGGTCCCGGGCGATTGAAGTAGCTGTTGCCGTCGGTGGCATAAACGCGCCCATTTTTGACGGCCTTCAGAGCCTGCCATTCAGGCTTGCCGAGCAGGGCGCGCGCCTCGGCACTGCTGCGTTCAAGACCAAACCCGCACGGCATGAAGATGATGACGTCGGGGTCAGCGGCATACAGGCGTTCGGGCTCCAGCCACGGTGCATGTTCTCCGGCTGTGCCGAACACGTCATGACCGCCGGCGATCTCGACCAGTGACGGCACCCAGTTACCGGCTGCCATCAGCGGTTCAGCCCATTCAATACAGGCAACGGCAGGGCGTGGTTTTCCTGCGGCTTTATGACGCAGAGTATCAAAGCCAGCCTGCATGGCAGCAATCAGCGCATCCTCTTGCGGTTTGGCATCAAGCGCGCCGGCAACCCGTGCGATGTCTTCATAGACCTTGTCCAGCCCCTCGGGGTTGAGGGAGACGATTTTAGCATTGTTGCCGAGCACCGTGCAGACTGCAGCTTCGACATCGGTCAGGGATACGGCACAGACCTCGCATTGATCCTGGGTGATGATGACGTCGGGTTTCAGTACCTGCAGCACATCATCAAGAACCTGATAGATCGACAGGGCATTCTTCAACGCATCCTTGACGGCGATATCGATCTCAAGGCTCGTGCCTTCAGGGCGGATCAGGGCCCGGGTGCAGACCGGCAGCGTATCCACCCCGGCCGGATAATCGCACTCATGCGAGCGACCGACGAGATTTCCGGCATGGCCCAATGCCGCGACGATCTCCGTCGCCGCCGGCAGCAGCGAGATGATTTTTAGTGGTGCGGCAGCGGTGCTCAAACCAGCTCGAAGATGCCGTCAATCTCAACGGCGACATTACGGGGCAGGGCGCCGGCGGAAACTGCAGCCCGTGCATGTCTGCCGTTTTCACCAAGAACCTCGACCATCAGATCGGAAGCGCCGTTGATGACTTCCGGCTGATTGGTGAAACCGGGGATGGCATTGACGAAACCGCCCAGTTTGACGACGCGCTTGATTTTATCGAGATCGCCACCGGCTGCCGCTTTTGCCTGGGTTAACAGGTTCATGCCGCATAGCCGTGCAGCCTGATAGCCTTCTTCAATGGTGAATTCGTCACCGACCCGGCCGATATATTCGATCTTGCCGTTCAGCAGCGTGATCTGGCCGGAAACAAACACCAGCTTGCCGCTGACCACATAGGGAATGTAATTGGCAGCCGGTGTGGTGGCTTCCGGCAATTCAATGCCGAGTTCTTTCAAACGTGCTTCGATTTTTCCAGCCATGGTCCGGCCCTTTCTTCAGTCTGATGGATAATAAAACAGTGATTCCGTCTACAGCCGGAACTGATCGCCTTCTTTGGGGGCAATACAGGTTACCGCGCTGCCAAGCTTTTCAAGATCGGCGCAGGCAGCTTCATACTTGGCATCGATGGCATTGTCGTCCTGATCCGGGTCGTGGTGAAACAGATACAGGTTCTTGACGTTGCCACGGTGCGCGATCTCGCAAACCTTCGATATGCAGGAATGCCCCCAGTTGACCTTGGTTTTGTATTCTTCATCGGAGTAGGTGGAATCCGTGATCAGAACGTCGGCATCCTTGATGAACTCGACGATGGTTTTCTCATAGTGCTGATCAAAAAAGTCACTGTCTTCAAGATACAGTTCCTGATCCGTGATATAGCAGATCGAACGACCGTTGTAATTGACGCGGTAACCAAGCGCCCGACCGGGATGAGCCAGCAGCTTGGTTTGCACCTCGATGCCGGCGACGTCGTGCGTGCCTTCTTCGAGATTGCGGAAGTATGTGCGGGCCGAAAATTCGGTCAGCGTGATCGGGAAATAGACACCATCCATCTGCGCGGAAATCAGCTCACGCATGGTGATGTCACCCTGCTTGGCGCCGAGAATTTCAAATTCGTTGCCCTGTTTATAGAGCGGCGCAAAGAACGGGATCGCGTTGATGTGGTCCCAATGCGGATGCGAAATGAACAGCTTGGCGTTGATGCGTCTTTTCTTGTCGGCTATCAGCCGGTTGCCCAACTCCTTGATACCGGAACCGCCATCAAAGATGAAAAGCTGCTGGTTCGGGAATTCAAGCGTGACGCACGATGTGTTGCCTCCGTATTTCAGGGCCCCTTTGCCGGTTTTCGGCAACGTGCCCCGCACACCCCAGAACGTCATGCTGACCTGATCATTGATGATCGCCAGAAGGCTGTCGGCAAAGGTCTCCGGGTTGATCGGTTTGCGGATAAATCCATCGGCGCCCAGTTCAAGCGCACGGGCTTCATCTGACGCATAGGCCTTTGCCGAAACAACAATGAACTTTGTGGCGTCCAGCCCCTCGTTTTCACGGACACTCTGGCACAAATCGAAACCGTCGGTTTTAGGCATCATCAGGTCCGAAAGGATGACGTCGGGACGCATCTGCTCGATCGTGCGCAGCGCGTTTTCGCTGTCGGTCATTGTCTGGACACTGAAGCCTGCCTTTTTGAGGACGGCTTCGATCAGGGACAAAGCGAGTTCATCATCATCAATGACGAGAACACTCGTCTTGTCGTTACCAGCATCCATCATGCGCGATCCTTAATTCATCCTCTCGCGACATTATAGCCCGTAACGTGGTGTGTCGACACGTGATTATCATTTAATTTCAATAGAATAGGGGATTGTCCATACCAAAAATGGGGCCATTTGGCCCCATTTTCGTTACCGCTCCCCAAAAAGAAGGGCACGTACCGGAACAAAATTCCGGTACGCGCCCCAAGTTTCCCAGGGAGGATCTCGATATACCCTCATGAGGTTTTCCTCATCTTTCAGACCTCATTTAAGAACATCCGGTGGTCCCACCGCAGGTGTTGCACTTCAGGCAGGTACCATTGCGTACCAGCGTAAAGTTGCCGCACTCGCCACAAGGATCACCCTCATAGCCCTTCATCTTGGCTTCGCGAACTTGCGTCAGCTTGGTATCGGTACGCTCCATGACTTCGGCGGAAACGGAAACGGCTGTCGCTGTCTGTTCCGTCACGACCTGAGTCTGTGCGCCGCCACCACCGCTGGCCTGCATCTTCGCTGCCTGCACCGGTGCAGCAGCTTGTGCGGCTGCGCTTTTTGCCTTGGCACCGTTGATCACCAGGAACTTGGTGCGCATGAAGCCCATGCTGGCACCTGCCGGCAGACCGGTATCCGGCAGATCGGATTCGGTTTCACCGGCACCGATGCTGTCGGGTGTCAGATCGGACGGCTCAACGTGAGCGAGATCGTTCCGGCCCATGTAGCTGACAGCGAGTTCACGGAAGATGTAATCAAGGATCGACGTCGCCATTTTGATCGTATCGTTACCGCGCACAATGCCCGAAGGCTCGAAGCGGGTGAACGTGAAGGCTTCGACATATTCCTCTAGCGGCACACCGTACTGAAGACCGATCGACACGGCGATGGCGAAGTTGTTCATCAGCGAGCGGAAAGCGGCGCCTTCCTTGTGCATATCAATGAAGATTTCACCGATCTTGCCGTTCACATATTCACCGGTCCGGAGATAGACCTTGTGACCGCCGACGGTTGCTTTCTGGGTATACCCCTTGCGGCGGTCGGGCAGGCGCTGACGTTCAGCGATATAACGCTCGATGATCCGTTCCGTGATGGCCTCTGCACGCGCCACCAATGGTGCTTCGGACAGTTCTGCTGCAACCTCGTCGGCATCCTCGACATCGTCGTCGATGAGCGATGCGGACAATGGCTGAGACAGCTTGGAGCCATCGCGGTAGAGCGCATTGGCCTTGAGGCACAAACGCCATGACAGCATGTAGGACTCTTTGCAGTGCTCAACGGTTGCCGAGTTCGGCATGTTGATAGTCTTGGAGATCGCACCCGAGATGAACGGCTGCGCTGCCGCCATCATGTGGATGTGGCTTTCAACCGAAAGCGCACGCTTGCCGATGCGACCGCACGGGCTGGCGCAATCGAAGACGGCCAGGTGCTCTTCCTTCAGGTGCGGCGCACCTTCGACGGTCATCGCACCGCAGACGTAGGTATTGGCAGCTTCGACTTCGGCCTTGGTGAAACCGATTGCCGTCAGGAGATTGAAGTTCAAATCGTCAAGGGACGCCTTTTCGAGCTTCAGCACATCCGTGCAGAAGGCTTCGCCCAGTGTCCATTTGTTGAAGGCGAACTTGATCTCGAACGCTTCGGCGAGGTTCTTCTCGACCTTGGCGATGGCATCATCGGTGAAACCCTTGGCTTTCAGGGTGTCGTGGTTGATGCCGGGTGCACCATTGAGCGAGCCGTGACCGACGGCGTAATCAATAACGCCCTTGATCTCGGTCTCATTGTAACCGAGCGTGCGCATGGCTGAGGGAACCATCGTGTTGATGATCTTGAAATACCCGCCACCGGCCAGTTTCTTGAACTTGACCAGCGCAAAATCGGGCTCGATGCCGGTGGTGTCACAGTCCATGACCAGACCGATCGTGCCGGTCGGGGCAATAACGGTAACCTGAGCATTGCGATAGCCGTGCACTTCACCCTGGGCGAGGGCGCGGTCCCAGGCATCAGCGGCAGCTGCCGACAATGCTTCATCGGGGCAGTCCGAAGCCTTGAACGGCACCGGATTGATCGACAGGCCTTCGTAGCCATCACTCAGGCCATGTGCAGCGCGACGATGGTTGCGGATGACACGCAGCATGTGTTCGGCATTGGGCTGGTAGCCAGGGAACGTGCCCAGGCTTTCGGCCATTGCCGCTGAAGTTGCATAGGACTGTCCGCACAGCAGCGATGTGATGGCGGCGCAGAAAGCGCGGCCCTCGTCACTGTCGTAAGGAATACCCGAGGCCATCAGCAAGCCGCCGATGTTGGCGTAACCAAGACCGAGGGTGCGGTATCTGTAGCTCAGCTCGGCAATGCGCTTTGACGGGAATTGCGCCATCAGCACCGAGATTTCCAGCGTGATGGTCCAGAGCGTCACCGCATGGATGAAGCCTGCGACATCAAACACGCCTTCTTCGCCACGGAAATTCATCAGGTTGAGTGACGCCAGATTGCAAGCCGTATCGTCAAGGAACATGTATTCCGAGCACGGGTTGGACGCATTGATACGACCGGACGCCGGGCAGGTGTGCCATTCGTTGACGGTGGTGTCGAACTGGATGCCGGGATCAGCACAGGCCCAAGCCGAGTAACCGACGTCATCCCAAAGCTTGGCGGCGCTGACGCGTTTGTCGACCTTGCCATCCTTGCGACGGATCAGATCCCACTCGCCATTATCAAGCACGGTCTGCAGGAACGCGTTGGTGACACGAACAGAGTTGTTGGAATTCTGGCCGGAAACCGTCACGTAGGCGTCGGAATCCCAGTCGGTGTTGTATTCCTTGAACTCGAGCGAGGTGTAACCCTGTTTTGCAAACTGGATGATCCGCTGCACGTAGTTTTCCGGGATCAGGACCTTGCGGGCCGCGCGGATAGCGGATTTAAGGGCTGCATTTGCTTTCGGGTCGTATTTTTTCTCGTCATCAAGATCGCTTTCGCAGCACGCCTTCATGACCTCGTTGAGGTGCTTGTTGGCAAGCTTGGAGCCGGCGACGAGAGCAGCGACTTTCTGCTCTTCGATGACCTTCCAGTTGACGAATTTCTCGATATCAGGGTGGTCGATATCAACAACGACCATTTTCGCGGCACGACGTGTGGTGCCGCCGGATTTGATGGCACCGGCGGCGCGATCACCGATTTTCAGGAAGCTCATCAGGCCGGACGACTTGCCGCCGCCGGAAAGAGGCTCGCCGTCGCCACGGATTGCCGAGAAATTGGAACCGGTGCCTGAGCCGTACTTGAACAGGCGGGCTTCGCGGACCCAGAGGTCCATAATGCCGCCTTCATTCACCAGGTCATCACTGACCGATTGAATGAAGCAGGCATGCGGCTGCGGGTGCTCGTAAGCGGACTGCGATGCGACCAGCTTGCCGGTCTCGAAGTCGACATACGAATGGCCCTGTGCCGGACCGTCAATGCCGCAGTGGCCTCAATGCAGACCGGTATTGAACCACTGTGGTGAGTTCGGTGCGCCGGACTGGTTTGCCAGCATGAAGCGCATTTCGTCGAAATAGGCCTGGGCGTCTTCTTCGCTGTCGAAGTAGCCGCCTTTCCAGCCCCAGTAGGTCCAGGTACCGGCGAGACGGTCGAAAACCTGCTTGGCGCTGGTTTCGCCGACAAAGCGCTCGGCTTCGGGCAGCTTCGCCAGAGCCTTTTCGTCTGGCACCTCGCAGCCACAGCCAAGAAGGGACCGAGTTTTCCTCGACCGCCTTGAGAATGGCCGGAACGCCAGCCTTGCGGAAGTACTTCTGCGCCAGAACATCACTCGCAACCTGCGAGAAACGCTTCGGAACCTCCAGTTCGTCTAACCTGAAGACGATGGATCCGTCCGGGTTGCGGATTTCACTCGCAGTGGTGCGAAAATCAAGGAAGTCGTAAGGCGATTTGCCTTCTGTGGTGTAGTGTCGCGAAATACGCATCGTTCCCCCAAAGTGATGACAAGGGTTGCCAACTCAAAAATTATAAATGGACCCTGACGGCCCCCCGGTTGCCCTTTGGCGGCGGTTTACCGCTGCTCTTAGTGTAGTTTGCTAGAACACAAGATATCGCGTCTGCCCAGGTGCAACGAACGACATCTAGCCATAGCTGGTTTTTAGGTTCAACTATATTTCGTGCCGAAGCCGTCAAAAAAACGCAATATTTAGGTTGACTTCGTTGCGACTGGCAGAATTCCGGGCGTTAGCGAAATGGTTGAACTTAAAAAAAATTGGACCGCCGGTTCAGGAAGGCGATTGTTCAGAATTAACCAATATGATGTGTCATTTTGAAAATTCGGCTGTCATCAATGCGTAATATTGTTAATGACCGAATTGCCCGAATTGTAAGATAAAATCCCGGTTGGGCTGTTTTCATGACGATTCGTTCCAGTATCGCCGCGCCTTTGACGTCAGGCCGCCGGCACATTGACGGTGGTTGCGGCGGTCGCGAGTATACTTGCCGCATCAAAGGCTAAGTGCGATATTGGCTTCAACTGATTGGTGCCGTGACAGCGGCCTTACACGACAGCAAACGGATCTGAGCGCATGGCAACTATCGGCACATTAATTTACACATGGATGAACGGCTCTCAGGTCGGCGCGGATGAATTCGGCAATCGCTATTTCGAAGCCCGCAATGGCGCGATGCTTCATAATCGCAAACGCCGCTGGGTCCTGTTCAAAGGCGACGTAGAAGCCTCGAAGGTGCCCCCGGAATGGCATGCATGGCTGCATCACATGACGCCTGAACCGCTGACGGATGAAGCGGCCAAATCCAAATCGTGGCAAAAGCCGCATGTTGCCAATATGACCGGCACCATCAATGCCTATCGTCCAAAGGGACATGACTTCAAGGGTGGCAAGCGTGCCCCTGCAACCGGCGATTACGAGGCGTGGTCACCGGAATGAAGACCGAAGTTAAGGAAATCACCGTCGGCGCGATTGTATTCGCTGCATTTATCGGGGTGATGATCCTTGTATACGGCGGCGGCAGCGACAATGCCGATCCTGTTTCCGGCACCCGGGTCAATCGCTGCGCGCTTCAATCGCGTAGACGGTCTGGCTGAGGGCGATCCGGTATATCTGTCCGGAGTCCGTATCGGTTCCGTTGAGAAAATGTGGCTGAACGAGAACTTCCGCGCCATCGTGACATTCTGGGTCCGGGATGACATCCCCATACCCAGTGACAGCTCGGCATCGATCCATACGGATGGCCTGTTCGGGTCAAAGTTCATCGTCGTGGAGCCGGGAGGAGAAGAAAAAATCCTCAAGAATGGCAGCATTATCAATTTCACCCAGGATGCGGTCGTGGTTTCGGAATTGCTGGATCTGATCATCTCGGAAGGCAAGGCAAACCGCGCCAAACAGGGTAAACAGTAATCGGTACCGATTATGGGCACCGGGAGAAGACGTCATGAAAAATAACGCGGTCGAAACGATACTGGGCGCAGTGGTTCTGATTGCGGCCTGCACGTTTTTGGTCTTTGCCCTGAACACGGCACAAGTCAGCACGATTAAGGGCTATCAGATCACTGCGGCATTCTTCAAGGTCGGCGGTCTGACGTCAGGCAGCGATGTTCGCATCAACGGCATCAAAGTCGGTACCGTCAGTGATCTTCAACTCGATCCCAAGACGTTTGATGCGGTTGTCTCAATGTCGATCCGTGATGATGTCAAAATCCCTCAGGATAGTGTCGCCGCCATCGGCAGTGCCGGTATCGTCGGCGGCAAATTCGTCAGCATCAGGCCGGGTGCCGCCAAGGAGTTTCTGGGCAGTGACGGCAAGATCGCCCGGACCAAGGATTTCAAGTCGCTTGAAGATCAGGTCGGCGAAATCATCTTCCTGGCCACGGGAGGGAGCTGATTTCCGGCTTCCGGACCAGCCTTCGTCGAATGATGATGATCAAAACAGGATCTGTCGTTTTGCTGCTCAGCCTGTTTGCCGTTATTGCGCCGGCAAAAGCTGAACCGCACGCCGTCGCCGTGCTGCAGACGCTGGACAAGGTGACGGCAAGGGTCAACACCATCGACGTCCGGGTCGGCGGCACCGTCCGTTTCGGCACGCTGCTGATCCGCGTTGACCATTGCGACAAGCGCCCCCCCGAAGAAACACCGGAAAGCACGGCCTTCCTTGAGATTGCCGAGCAACGGCCGGGAGAACAACCGGTTCTGACATTTGCCGGGTGGATGTTCGCATCGAGCCCGGCGCTGAACGCGCTTGAACACCCGGTCTATGATGTGTGGTTGCTGGATTGCAAAAGGAACGGCTCAGCGACGCGAATTAACCGTCTGCTGAAACATTTTCGTAAACTCTCCGTCCAATGTTTCCCGGTCGATATTGGCCGGAAACAGGCAGTGTACCGCCAGGGCCGCTTCCAGTTTTCTGAGAAAATCGCGCGCCGGAATCTCGATTGCGCCAAAGCTTTTCAGGTGGTCCGTAACAAATTGCGTATCCAGAAGTTTGAAGCGCCCGATCCTGAGCCGCGCGACCAGGTGGATGAGGGCGACTTTTGAAGCATCTGTTGCTCTGGAAAACATGCTTTCGCCAAAGAAAACCCCGCCCAGCGCAACGCCGTAAAGACCACCGACCAGTTCGCCGTCAAACCAGCTTTCGACGCTGTGTGCATAGCCCATGTTGTGCAGTGCGTTGACGGCCTGTTCGATCTGCGGATTGATCCAGGTTTCGCCGCGATCGGGTGTGCGTCGGCCACATTCAGCGAGCACAGCGGCAAAATCGTGATTGCAGCGAATCTCGAAGATGTTTTTGCGGATGGTCTTCTTCAGGCTTTTCGAGACATGGATGGTGTCGAGGGGGAGGATGCCGCGGTTTTTCGGATCGATCCACGATATCGAGGGCGCATCGCGGCTTTCAGCCATCGGGAAAACGCCGACGGTGTATGCCCGAAGCAGCAGTTCGGGAGTCAGTTCAAAATCATCTGAACTTCGGTTGCTCATCGTCCTCCGGAGTCTTCGATACCCTTCAGATAGCTTTCCAACCAGTGAATATCATATGCCCCATTGATGAAGTCGTCATTCATGATCAGTTCCTGATGCAGGGGTATCGTCGTTTTAATCCCGTCTGGCGACAAACTCAGTCAGGGAACGGCGCAAACGCATCATGCAGCATTCGCCGCGATTACGGCCATGAACGATCAGCTTGGCGATCATGCTGTCGTAGTGTGGCGGCACGGAATATCCGGAATAAAGCCCGCTGTCGACGCGCACCCCCAGGCCGCCCGGCGCATGATATTCGTTCACGCGCCCCGGTGACGGCTGAAATGTGAACGGGTCTTCGGCGTTGATCCGGCACTCGATTGAATGGCCATTGAAGTCCGGATGTCGTCTTGCGTGTAATCGACAGCGGCTCGCCGGCGGCGATGCGGATCATGTTCCCGGACCAGATCGACGCCGGTCATCGGCTTCCGTTACCGGATGTTCGACCTGCAGGCGGGTGTTCATCTCGATGAAGAAGAACTCGCCGTTTTCATACAGGAACTCGATCGGTGCCGGCGGAACAGTAGCCGAGCTTGCGCACAGCCGCGGCAACGGATTTCACCGATTTCGCTGCGCTTCACGCGCATTCAGGGCGGGCGAGGGCGCCTCTTCCAGTACTTTCTGGTGACGGCGCTGCAAGCGAACAATCCCGCTCCCCAAGATGCACCACATTGCCGTAGCTGTCGGCCAGCACCTGCACTTCGATATGGCGCGGTGTGCTGCAGGTAACGTTCCATATAAACCGCGCCGTTGCCGAAACGCAGCCTCAGCTTCGGTGCGGGCGATATGCAAAGGCGATCTCAATGCAGCTCGGCTTCGCTCGCAGCCACTTTCATGCCGCGTCCGCCGCCGCCTGCTGCGGCCTTGATCAAGATAGGGTAGCCGATCTTGTTGGCGCCAATGTCTTGGCACGTTCAAAATCGCGTAACTTCACCGTCCGAGCCCGGTACGCACGGAATGCCCGGCATCTCTCGCAGCCTGCTTTGCTGTGATCTTGTCACCCATCATGACGGATATGTGCGGCCGTCGGGCCGATGAACTTGATGCCGTGCTCTGCGACCATCTCGGCAAAGTCGGCATTTTCGGAAAGGAATCCATATCCCGGGTGAATGGCGTCGGCACCGGTGATCGATGCAGCTGACAGTATGGCTGAGGTGCTCAGATAGCTGTCGCGCGGCTGCCGGTGGACCGATACAGACACTTTCGTCGGCGAGCCTGCACATGCATGGCATTGGCATCCGCCGTTGAATGCACGGCGACGGACTGAATCCCCATCTCGCGGCAGGCCCGCATGATGCGCAGTGCTATTTCGCCACGATTGGCGATGAGGACTTTTGTCGATCATCGGATGATTCCGTTCACTCGATGATCACCAAGGGCTCGCCGAATTCGACAGGCGTGCCGTCTTTCACCAGGAACTTTTTGATGGTCCCCGATTTTGGTGCCGATATCGGGTTGAAAACCTTCATCGCTTCGATCAGGAGCAGCGTTTCGCCTTCTTTCACGCTATCGCCTTCTGCGAAGAAGGGTTCGCTTTTCGGATCCGGTGACAGATAACAGACACCCACCATCGGCGAGGCAACAGCGCCCGGATGCGAAGCGGCGTCTTCAATGACGGGAACGACCGGGGCAGCAAGGGGGGCCGGGGCTGCGGGCATGGCGTATGACGCTGACATGCCGCCCTTGGCGACCCTGATCTTGCTGTCGCCTTCCTGCACTTCGATTTCACCCAAGCCTGTTTCTTCAAGCAATCCGGCAAGTTTCCTGATCAGGTCTTCGTCGACCCGCAGTCCGGATTTTATTTCTTTAGCCATTCTTACGTTCCCTCGATCAGCCGCTTCGATACGGCTTCCAGTGCTAATTCATACCCGAGTGAGCCCAATCCGCAAATCATCCCGTCCGCGGCACGCGCGATATAGGACTTATGACGAAAGGATTCCCGCTGATGAATATTCGACAGATGAACTTCAATGATCGGCATTTCGCAGGTATTCAGGGCATCCAGCAAGGCCACTGACGTGTGCGTATAGGCGGCCGCATTGATGATGATCCCCCTGGCTGATTGCCGGGCTTCGTGAATCCACTCAACCAGCTGGCCTTCAATGTTGGATTGTCGGAAATCAACGGCAAGGCCAAGCGACTGCGCACGCTGATGACACCGGGTTTCAATATCGGCCAGAGTTTCAGAGCCGTAAATCTCGGGCTCACGGGTGCCCAATAAATTCAGATTGGGCCCGTTCAGGATCATAATCGTGTTCGGCATCGCGTCGGCGTCCCTGACAAGCCTTGAAAGGCCGGTAGATTCGGTCTTTTTATATCATGCCCGACCGCGTAGGAAACAGGACGAAATCCTGAAACATCCCACATTGAAAATCCCGGACTCTCTACCCATACTCATGGGAAGGTATTAGGAAAGAGAAATGAACATTACGATCAACGGTGAAACGCGCGCAATCAACACGGCAACGAGTGTCGACGGTCTGTTACGTGAAATTGGCCTCGACCCTGCGAAAGTTGCCGTCGAGCGCAATCTGGAAATCGTCCCGAAGTCGACATACGCCCAGACCCGGCTGAACGATGGCGACAAGCTTGAGGTTGTGCATTTCATAGGCGGTGGCGCGCCCGACGGCAAAAGCGCTGATCAGGACGACCCGCTGGTCATCGCCGGACGGACTTTTCATTCACGCCTGATCATCGGCACCGGCAAATATTCGGATTACGAAATCAACCGGCAGGCCTGCGTAGCCGCCGAGATCGACATGATTACGGTCGCTGTGCGCCGGGTCAATCTGACCGACACGAAGCAGCCGATGCTGGTCGATTACATTGACCCAAGGAAATATACCTACCTGCCCAACACGGCCGGTTGCTTTACCGCCGAAGATGCCATGCGGACGCTGCGTCTGGCCCGGGAGGCCGGTGGCTGGGACCTGGTCAAACTGGAGATTCTGGGCGAGGCCAAGACGCTGTACCCGATGATGCCGGAAACCATTGAAGCCACGGCAAAGCTGACGGAAGAGGGTTTCAAGGTCATGGCCTATTGTTCCGACGACCCGATTCTCTGCAAACGGGTTGAGGAAGCAGGTGCAGTTGCCATCATGCCGTTGGGTGCGCCGATCGGCTCCGGCCTCGGTATCCAGAATCAGGTCATGATCCGCATTATCGTCGAACAGACCGAAGTGCCGGTCATCGTTGATGCCGGTGTCGGCACGGCATCCGATGCGGCTATCGCCATGGAACTCGGTTGCGACGGAGTTCTGATGAACACCGCCATCGCCGAAGCCACGGACCCGATCGGCATGGCCAAAGCCATGAAGCACGCCGTCAAGGCTGGCAGGCTTGCCTATCTGTCGGGACGGATGCCGAAAAAAATGTATGCGGATCGTTCGTCACCTCTGGCCGGCCTGATCTGACCTCTACATAGGACTGCCTATCGCCTGACTTCGAATCGTGATATATTCTGGACGGATCGGTTCAGAATACGGCTCTTTTTTCTATGACAGGTGAGGGACAGGCAATGGGACGTGCCAAAGCCTTTGATGTGGACGACGCCCTGCATGGCGCCATGAACGTCTTCTGGAGTAACGGTTACAAAGCGACATCACTCAGTAATCTGACCGACGCCATGGGGATATCGAAATCCAGCCTGTATGAGACTTTTGGCTCGAAGCACGATCTGTTCCTCTCAACGATCGAGTATTACGTCCGTACGGTGACTTCTCAGATTTCCGGTGCCGCGCATATCAACGCACCGGCGATCAAGGTCATCCGTGCATTGTTTGATCGCGCCGTGCAGCGCATGGCTGAGCCCACCAGCCGGCGCGGGTGCTATCTGAATAATTGTGCCGTTGAAGTTTCCGTTCGCGACGAAGATGCGGCTGAGCGCGTCAAAAATGGCCTGACCCTGATGGAAGATGCTTTTCATACATTGATCGTTCGTGCGCAACGGGAAGGTACGGTTTTGAGGACTCATGATGCCAGAGCACTGTCGCGGTTTCTGGTTTCCAGTTTGAATGGTATACTGGTGATGGGAAAAGCTCACGCCGACACGGAAAAACTCTATGATGTCGTCGATATCACCATGAGCGCCATAAGCTAGGAGGGATCTGACATGTTTCAAATACTGCGCAGTTTCGCACTTCTGCTCATCCTGTTGGCTCCGGCCACGGTGCAGGCAACCGCCGTCAGCGATGATGGTCTGCACGTCCAGCCGTGGTTCAGTGAAAGCTTTCTCATACTCAAGGAAGATGTCAGCGATGCCCACAGCAAAGGCAAACGCGTTGCCGTGATCTTTGAGCAACGCGGATGCCCGTACTGCAAGGAGATGCATGAGGTCAATCTGCAGGTGCCGGAAATCACGGCATACATCAAAAAGAATTTCAATGTTCTTCAGTTGAATCTGTGGGGTTCGCGCGAGGTCACTGATCTTGACGGCAAGGCGATGGAAGAACGTGATCTGGCCAGGCGCTGGCGGGTTAATTTCACACCGACCATTGTGTTCCTGCCGTCACCCGAGGAAATCGCCAAGGGCGAAACCGAAGTCGCCAGGATGCCCGGCTATTTCAAGCCGTTTCACTTTCACTCGATGTTTGAATTCGTGAACGACGGTTCATACAAGGACCAGAACTTCCAGCGTTACCTGCAAGACAAGTTCAAACGCCTTGAAGCCGAGGGCAAGAAGCCGGAAGTGTGGTGAAAACCACGTCACCTGCATGGGTGGCGTATCGGGTATGACCGAAGGTCTTGTCCGGGCCCCATCATTGTTCAGGATTGCAGATTGAGCGACAGGTCGATCCAGTGGGGATTGTCACGCTCGATAAGCGAGATTTTCCAATCCCGTCGCCACCGCTTCAGACGACGCTCGAAAGCGATGGCCTCGCCCAGATCTTCATAAGCCGCAAACAATACCAGCCTTGTTTAAGACAGGATTTCCCGCAGTGTCTTCAGCGTGAAATGGATATCTTCCGTGCTGACGTCGAGATGTGTGACGGCACGCATGCGGGTGTCGTTCTGGGCGCCGATGCGGATGCCGTGCTCGAGCAGTTTCGAGGCAATCACTTTGGCACCATGGCCGGTACCACTGACGTCGAAGAACACCAGATTGGTTTCGCAGACGTCGTTCTGCAGCTTAACGCCCTTGATGTCGCGAAGACCGGCGTGCAACAGGCGTGCATTTTCATGATCTTCGCGCAACCGTTCGACATGATGATCAAGCGCATACAGGCATGCTGCCGTCACCAGCCCCGACTGACGCAACGCGCCGCCGAACTGATGCTTGATGCGAAATGCCTCTTCGATGAATTCAGCAGAACCGGCGAGTACGCCCCCGATCGGACAGCCCAGACCTTTTGAGAAATCGATCCATACGCTATCGACGGCGGCAGTAAAATCACTGGCCTTGAGATTGCTTTCGACGACACCATTCAACAGACGTGCACCATCCATATGTGCGACCATATTCAGCGCGTGTGCGGTATCGGCTACGTCCTTGATGCTTTCAATCGGCCAGATGCGGCCACCACCTGAATTGGTCGTATTCTCGATGTTGACGATCTTCGGGCGCGGCGCATGACGGTTTGGCGAACCGGCTGCGGCCCGCACATCGGCACCTGTGAAAATGCCATTCGGACTGTTGATCGTCGTGATCATCAGGCCAGACAGTGCCGCGGACCACCGGTCTCGGAAGATAACGCGTGGCCCGTCTTGTCCATGACGATTGCATCACCCTGACGCGCCCAGACACGGTAGGCGATCTCGTTGCACATGGTACCGGATGGCAGAAACACGGCAGATTCCTTGCCGAGTAATTCTGCAACGCGTTCCTGCAGGGCATTGGTGGTCGGATCTTCGAGCGCTTGTTCGTTGCCGCACTCGGCTTCAAGCATGGCTTTGCGCATGCCAAGTGTCGGTTTGGAATTGGTATCGGAATAAAGATCAACGCGAAGTTTGCTGGCGATGGCGGCGGCCGTGCGTGCGTTACCGAGCAGATCAGCTTTCATTGAGCGCGTCCTCTTTATCGACCCTGATCAACCTTTGGGAAGAACGACCTCTTTGGTGAGGAATGCCGGCATGTGCGCTCCCCACGTAGAGTCAGCATCATTGAGGGCGTCTTCGTTCTTTGCGGAAGATTTCCGAGGCTGTTTTGATACCGGTTTTTCTTCGGCTTTTTTCGCAGCAGCAGGCTGCTTTGCAGGCCTTTCCTGGCGACCACGACCGCGCTTCGGTTTATCATCGGCGGATGCGATTTTCGGCTCGGCCACGGCCTCGGCCTCAGGTTTGCTTTCGGCTTTCGGTTCGGCCTTGGCTGCAGCTTTGTCTTCAGACTTTACATCGGGCTTTACTTCGGGCTTTTCGCTTGCGACGGCAGCCGCAGGGCCAGCGTTCTCGTCCAGGATCGGGATCGGTTTGCCGATCAGCTTCTCGATGGCGTCGAGATATTTGCGCTCTTCGGGCAGGATAAATGTAAAGGCGCTGCCCTTGCGGCCGGCACGACCGGTTCGGCCGATGCGGTGCACATAATCTTCGGCGTGGATTGGAATATCGAAATTGAAGACATGGCTGACCGTCGAGATGTCCAGACCGCGCGCGGCGACATCGGAACAGACAAGGATCGTGACTTCGTTCTTCTTGAATTTATCCAGTGTCTCGGTGCGCAACGACTGGGCCATGTCTCCATGCAACCGGGCGACACTCAGGCCATGTTTCTCGAGTGATTTGTAAACCACATCGACATCGCGTTTGCGGTTACAAAACACCAGCGCGTTGGAAATGTCGGATTGTTTTTCGATCAACGCCCGCAAGGCATCGCGTTTGACCTTCTGGGCGGCACCGGCGACTTTTGATGTGGCGCGCAGCTTGATCAGACCCTGAACAATGGTGTCTGCGGTCGAAGCCGGCGGGGATACGGAAATTTCCTTGGGGTTCGACAGGAATTTCTCTGCCAGTCGGCGAATTTCCTTCGGCATCGTTGCCGAGAACAACAGCGTGGTGCGCATCGGCGACAACATGGCGACGATTTTCTCGACATCCGGGATAAAGCCCATGTCGAGCATCCGGTCAGCCTCGTCGATCACCAGCACCTTGACGTCATTCATCAGCAGATGGCCACGATCAAAGACATCGAGCAGGCGGCCCGGCGTGGCGATCAGAACATCAACGCCGCGATTGAGGATCTTGAGTTGTTCATCCATGGACGTGCCACCGGTCAGCAGCACTTTCGACAGCTTGTGATATTTTCCGTAAATCTCGAAGTTTTCAGCGACCTGAGCGGCGAGTTCGCGGGTCGGCTCAAGAATCAACGAGCGCGGCATACGCGCCTTGGCGCGGCCGGAAGCCAGAATATCGATCATTGGTAACGTAAATGAGGCGGTTTTTCCGGTGCCTGTTTGCGCGCATCCAAGGACGTCACGCCCCATCAAAACGACAGGAATGGCTTTCGCCTGGATGGGGGTCGGTTCCTCGTAGCCTGCTTCATGCACAGCGCGTAGGAGTTCGTCACTAAGACCGAGATCGGTAAATTTCATATGGGAGCGTTTTTCCTGAGATGCCGTCGTTTGCGTGTAGGTTGCCTGGGGCCTTTGCTCATGCATCCCGTAAATCAGTATCAGGCAGGCCGGAGTGTATGATTTCAGCACACTAAGTCAATAACTTCCGGCCTTTTCGAAGCCGAAAGGTTATTCTACGTTTATTCCATGAAAACACATTTACTGCTGCTTCCCGGTCTTTTGTGCGATGACGCGCTTTGGTTTGAACAGGTGCAGGCCCTTTCTGGTCAATGCGAATGTACCATTGCCGATATGACCCAGGACGACACGATTGCCGGCATGGCCGCTCGCGCCCTTGCCCGGGTGCCTGAACGCTTTGCCGTGGCAGGCCTGTCCATGGGCGGTTATGCCGCCATGGAAATCATGCGTCAGGCCCCTGAAAGGGTGGATCGCCTGGCTTTGCTCGACACCTCACCCGGCGCAGACACGGCTGAACGCATGGAAATCCGCCGGAATCTGATCAAAAAAGTAGAGGCCGGTGATTTCACCGGCGTCACCGAGGGGCATTTCCAGAAATTTGTCCATCCGTCGCGGCTTTCGGATAAACCGTTGATGGCCAAAATCCGCGCCTCGGCCGATCATGTCGGCCCTGACGCCTATATCCGCCAGCAGAATGCCATTATCAAACGCCCCGATAGCACGACCACTCTCGGCAAGGTATCCTGTCCGACATTGGTGCTCTGTGGCGCCGAAGATGCGCTGACGCCGCCGGCCCTGCATGACCAGATGGCGGCCCTCATACCCGGTGCCACGCTGGTGAAGGTTAAAGGCAGCGGGCACTTGCCGACTTTGGAAAATCCCGAAGCCGTCAATGCGGCGCTCCGGAACTGGTTGGGACTTTCCTGATATGGATGGCAATGAAGATACCCTGAGCCGTGTACTGGCTGGCGAAACCCGGGCCATTGCCCGGCTTATGTCGCGCGTTGAAGGCCGCCCGCAGGATGTTGCCGAACTGATGGCAGAAGTCCACAAGCACGCAGGTCGCGCCCACGTTATCGGTCTCACCGGCGTTCCAGGTTCCGGTAAATCAACGTTGGTGCACGCGATGGCCAAGGCTTTCGTGCTCAGGGGCGCACCGTTGGTGTCGTCGCCGTTGACCCGTCCAGCCCATATTCCGGCGGCGCTATCCTTGGCGACCGCGTCCGGATGAGTGATCTGGCGACCGACCCTGGCGTCTTTATACGCTCGCTGGCGACCCGGGGTGCCATGGGTGCTTGGCCCGCGCCGCCCTTGATACGGTCGATGTACTTGATGCCGCCGGCTATGACGTTGTGCTGATCGAAACCGTCGGCGTTGGTCAGGACGAGGTTGATATTGCCGAAGCCGCCGAAACCGTACTGGTTGTATCGGCGCCCGGTCTTGGCGATGGCATTCAGGCGATCAAGGCCGGTGTGCTCGAGATCGCCGATATTCACGTTGTCTCGAAATGTGACAAGGAAGAATCCAGCCGCACCGTTGCTGATCTTAAATCCATGCTGCATCTCGGCAGCACCGCCCGCAAACGGTATGGCTGGGACGTGCCGGTGCTGCGCACCAGTGCTGAAACCAGTCTGGGTATCGATGATCTGATCACCGCGCTCGACCAGCATCGTACTCATCTTGTTGATAGCGGTGAACGCACCGCGCGCCGCCGCCGCATCCTGCAGACCCGTATCGTCAAGACGGCAGAGGATTTGCTCAGGCAGCGGATCAGCGAGGGGAACGCTCTGACAAGCGTCGTCGAAGGGGCCTTGTCCGGCGCGATGTCGCCGCGTCAGGCAGCAGAAGAACTGTTGAAAAATATTTAGTTTAGCACGGCCTTGAGCCGGGACTCATTTCAGCTTGGGCAGGTGGTGAAATAGGTCCCGGGTCTCAGCGCAGATGCGCTTCGCCCGGGATACGGGCGTGGTGTGACGTGATCGATAGACCTACATCAGCTTCCGGTATTTGATAAACGGGGTCAGTTCGCCGACCCGGTCATACAGAACCCGGGCGACACTGTTGAAGTGTTGTGTCATCCAATAAACTTCTGAAGCATCGGCAGCGGCGGCTTTCTCATAGACCGCTTCGATCAATGCCCGTCCGGCGCCGCCGATACGGGCTTTCGGATCGACGAACAAATCCTGCAGATAGCATTTATCCCGTCCTGTCCATGTCGTTGCATGGAACAGATACTGCACGATACCGATAACCGTGCCTTTGCCGTCGCAGGCAACGAGGCAATACGGATCATGATCTTCCGTCATCAGTCTGCCCCATAAATTTTCGGTGAGCGCATCGTTGATCGGGTGCTCGTAAAACGTGAGGTACCCGTGCCACAGAACCTGCCAGCGCGCTTTGTCATCGGGGGATAGGGGGCGAATTGAGATCGACACGGTTATATCTCCACAGGCTAAAAGAACTTGTTACCTAACATATAATGGTCTTTTCAAAAGTACCTTAATATTAAATATAAAGGTACCAATTGGAGAGGCCGATGCCGCAAATTCCTGATCACGCGCCACTGCTCATGATTGCCGTCGAACGGCCAAGTGATGTCCCGATGCATCGCCAGGTATTCGATCAGATCCGTGACGCCATCCTTGGCGGCAGGCTGGCACCCGGCCGCCGGTTACCATCGACGCGGGCGCTGGCTGATGAATTATCCGTCTCGAGAAACACCGTTCTCGCTGCCTATGACCAGTTATTCGCCGAAGGGTACACGGAAGGGCAAACCGGTTCCGGCACCCGGGTATCGCGTGTCCTGCCCGAAGATGTTCTGGCTGCCAGAAGCATGGCCCGGGAACATCTGGCGAAAGGGGATGCGCCGATCACCGCCCTGTCGGATAAAGGACGTGAGTTGATGGCGGCGAAGCCTCGCGTGCATCGTGCGGTCTCCGGTCATGCTTTCCGCCCGGGCCTGCCGGAAATTGATCGTTTTCCCTGGAACCAGTGGAGTCGCATCGTTGCCAAATTCTGGCGCAATCCACCACGGCCACTGGTCTCCTATGGCGAGCCTGCCGGGTTCATGCCGCTCAGGAGTGTCATCGCTGATTATCTGCGTGCCGTCCGCGGACTGGTCTGCGATGCCGATCAGGTGATCGTCACGGCAGGGGCACAACAGGCCATCGATCTGGCGGCGAGAGTCCTTTTGAATCCGGGCGACCCCGTGTGGATTGAAGATCCCGGTTATGCCGGCATCAAGGGGGTGCTGACGGCAGCAGGTGCCGAATTGGTGCCGCTGCCTGTCGATGATCAGGGGCTTGTCGTTGCCGAAGGACGCAAGCGTGAACCGGCGGCACGCATGGCTGTCGTCACACCGTCGCATCAGTATCCGCTCGGCTCCGTGATGTCGCTGGCCAGAAGGCTTGAGCTGCTGGAGTGGGCGACTGAAACGGGCGCCTGGGTTCTTGAAGATGACTACGACAGTGAATACCGATACGCCGGCAGGCCGCTATCAGCGTTACAGGGTTTGGATAGTACGGGCCGGGTTATTTATGTCGGCACCTTTTCCAAGGTCATGTTTCCGGCCATCCGTCTTGGCTACATGGTGGTGCCGAAATCACTGGCCGGACCCATCGTGCAGATCAGGCGGGCGCTCGACGACCACACTGCCATCGCCATGCAGCCGGTACTGACAGAGTTCATAGAGAGCGGCCATTTCGCCGCCCACATCCGGCGCATGCGTATCTTGTATGCGGAACGTCAGCGCGTGCTGATCGATGCCGTACAAAAGCACTTGTCTGCCGTTCTTGAAATTGCACCTGACGAGGCGGGGATGCATGTCGTCGCGCACATACGCCCCGAAACAGGCCTGATCGATGCCGATATTGCTCAACATGCCATTGATAAAAACCTGACCGTTTATCCGCTCAGTGATTTTTATCACGGCAAACCGGATCGCAACGGCCTCGTGTTGGGTTATGCCGGTTCGGAAAACCGCGACATCATTGCCGGTGTTAAAAAGCTGACGATGGTGATCGGCAGTATTTCGAACGTGCAGTCTTAGCCTTCGGCCTTCATGTTGACGTATGTACCCGGCGCATCGCACAGCGCCTTGAGCTTGCCGTCGCCGGGCTGGCGGGCATCGACAAGCGTCTTGTCGCTCTGCGCCTTGACCCATGTATCCCAATCGGGCCACCACGAACCTTCATGCTGGACCGCGCCTTCAAGCCACGCATTCGGATCAGCAGGGGTCTTGTCATTGATCCAGTAGCAGTACTTGCCACCGGCAGGCGGATTGACGACACCGGCAATGTGACCGGATGCCGAAAGCACGAAGCGGATCGGACCCTTGTAGAGTTGCGTCGCTTTGTAGGTGGCGAGCCACGGTGCAATATGATCTTCGCGGGTTGAAATAATATAGGTTGGCACCTTGATCTTGCGCAGGTCGAGCTTGATGCCATCGATTTCAATGCCGCCCGGCTCGACCAGTTTGTTGTCGAGGTACATGTTGCGCAGATAGAAGCTGTGCATCGCCGCCGGCATCCGCGTTGAATCCGAATTCCAGAACAGCAGATCGAACGGGAAGGGGTCCTTGCCGAGCAGGTAATTATTGACCACGAACGACCACACCAGATCGTTGGCCTTCATCATGTTGAAGGTCGAGGCCATTTCATTGCCTTCGAGGTAGCCACGCGAATTCATCTTGTCTTCCAGATTCTTAAGCGAGGTATCGTCGATGAATACACCAAGATCGCCGGCATCTTCGAAGTCTACCATCGTCGTAAAGAATGTGGCCGACTTCACACTATCGATTTTCTTGGCTGCCATATATGCCAGCGCCGTCGCCAGCAGGGTGCCGCCAATGCAATAACCGATCGCATTGACCTGTTCTTCACCGGTCGCTTTCTTGATTGCGTCGATTGCCGCCAGCGGACCTTCATGCATGTAGTCTGCGAAAGTCTTCATGGCCAGTTCGCGATCTGGATTGACCCACGAAATGATGAAGACCGTATTGCCCTGTTCGACGGCCCACTTGATGAACGAATTCTTTTCGCGAAGATCGAGAATGTAAAATTTGTTGATCCATGGCGGGCAGATCAGCAGGGGCGTTTTGTTGACCTTTTCCGTCGTCGGCGTGTACTGGATCAGTTCCATCAGGTCGTTGCGAAAGACAACCTTGCCAGGCGTGGTCGCGACGTTCTTGCCGACCTCGAATGCATCGGCATCGGTCATCTTGATATCAAGCTTGCCGCCGCCGCGTTCCATATCTTCAAGCAGGTTGCGCAGACCGTTGATCAGATTTTCGCCATGGCTTTCGACGGTCGCCTGCAACACTTCCGGGTTGGTCATCACGAAATTCGACGGCGACAGGGCATCGACATACTGCTTGGTGAAAAATTCGACTTTCTTCTGGGTTTTCTTGTCCAGACCCTCAACGTCGCCGACGGTGTTTTCCATCCAGTTCGACGTCAGCAGATAGGATTGCTTGATATAATCGAAAACATCGTTTTCCCAGGCTTCGCCCTTGAAGCGGCGATCGTCACGAGCCGGCTCGACCACCGGAGCGGATTCCTGCCCCATCATCTTGCTCGCCGTGCTCTGCCAAAGCCGCATATAGTCCTGCCACAGGTGCATGTTGGCTTCGACCATCTTGTGCGGATTGGTCATCATACGCTGCGTCATTTCCATGAACGCATTACCGATGTTCAGCGGATCTTCCATGCCGACAGATGCCTTGCCGGGCTGGCTGTGTCTGCTCAGGAAATCCTGCACCAGACGCTGTGACCGTTCGGCGATGTCGGACATGGTTTCTGAGATTTGGGACGCATCAATGTCGTCTTTTTTCTGCTTTGACTGGTCCGCCATAAAAAAACCCTCTCAGAAGTCTTTGAAATTTAAGAGAAACATGCTACCCAGCGCACTGTATATCGGGGGGAGCATGAAATACATTGCTTGAGTATCACGGAAGAGAGTATCTCTCATTCATGATTATTGTGCAACGCAACATATCTCGGATATTTGTAAACATTTAACCCTTTACGGGCAATGTAAAATCTTGCGTGAAACGTATGTTATGGTTTCAATGACGTAAGATTTAATAATAATAGACGGAAATTCAAGGCAACCTGCAAACGGTGCCGGTCAGGGATTGATGAGGGAGTTATGGGCGCGATGAATAAGCCGCTTGATGCTGTTGTGCGAATCTCGAACAGTCGCACAGTATGTAAGGGTCTGGTCATGGTGTTCGGCAGTGCACTCTTTCTGAGTGCTTGCTCGGATGTGCCTGATGCCGTCAATCCTGCCGCATGGTATCGCGCGGCCACGAGCAGCGATGATGCTTCCAAGCCGGCCGCGTCCGACAGCAATGATCTGCAGGCTGGTCGCAACACGCCGGCACCGGGTGCCGATGGCAAGACGCCGAATCTTTCCCGTGTCGATGAACAGATGGCCAATCGCAAAAATGCGACTGCTGGTCTGGGTGCCGATACCGCCGGGCGCAAGTATGCCGACAGCGTGCAACGTCAGGGCGATGCGCCGCAAAACTCCCTTTACGCTGAAGACAAAGCACCGGCCGCACCGAAAATCGAAGCACAACAGGCCGCACCAACGCCACAACCAGCAAAACCTGTCATGACGACGCAAGCACCTGCACAGCCGACAGCAGCCCCGGCGGCAGTTGAAGCCAGCGCCGCTCCGGTCAAGGCCGGTCCCGATCCAAGCTATGGCGTTGACCCCGGTATGCGGGACCGTCTTGCAAAGCAGCTCGCCGAGATACAGGCACGCGCTGCCGATCAGGGGTCGCTGTTGCTTTCCGATCTGACGGCAAGCGGGCAGGGACAACAAACCATCATCATTTCGTCTGGCGGCATTGAATCATCATCGGCTCAATCAACGAGCAACATTGCCGGATTCCAGCGTCTGAATGTTATGCCCGAAGGTCAAGTTGAGAACGCCGGCGCACTGCCGTTGCCTTCAGCATCCACCAGAGTGGCAACGATCCTTTTCAATAACGGCTCAGCCGGTCTCGACGAGAATGATCGCAGAATCCTGGCTGACGTCGCCAAACTGCAGCGCCAGAACAACGGCGTGGTCCGGGTCATCGGCCATGCCAGTCAGCGGACGCGAAACATGGATCCGGTCGTACACAAGCAGGCCAATTTCCAGGTTTCCGTTGATCGTGCCAATCAGGTCGCAACGGAACTGAAGAAGATGGGTATATCTTCCGACATGATCCTGACTGCAGCAGTTGGTGACAATCATCCGCTCTATCTCGAAGTCATGCCTTCGGGAGAGGCCGGCAACCGTCGCACGGAAATTTATCTCTCAAACTGATGATCTGACGCGATTTCGGCCTTGTCCGAAGGCATTCTTTCTGAAATGAAAGGGCGCCATGGATAAAGATTTTTACAAGATCAGACGGCTTCCGCCTTATGTGTTCGCCGAAGTGAACAGCATGAAGGCGCGTGCCCGTGCAGCCGGTGCCGACATCATCGATTTCGGCATGGGTAACCCTGACCTGCCGACGCCACAGCACATCGTCGACAAGCTCAAGGAAACCATCGACGATCCAAGAACGCACCGCTATTCGAATTCACGCGGTATTCCGGGCCTGCGCAAGGCGGTCTCGGGCTACTACGAACGCCGCTTCGGTGTTTCGGTTAACCCGGAAACCCAGGCCATCGTCACGCTCGGCTCGAAAGAGGGTCTGGCTAACCTCAGTCAGGCGATCACCAGCCCGGGTGATGTTATTCTGGTCCCCAATCCCAGCTATCCGATCCATCAGTTCGGCTTTATCATCGCCGGTGCTGCAGCCCGTTCGATCCCCGTCACGCCGGGCCCTGAATTCATGTCAGCGCTCGACCGCGCCGTGCAGCACAGCGTGCCGAAACCGACCGCCGTGGTACTCAACTATCCAAACAATCCGACGGCTGAACTGGCGACGCTCGACTTTTATGCTGAAGTAGTCGAATTCTGCCGCTTCCACGGCATCTACATTCTTTCCGATCTGGCTTATGCCGAAATCTATTTCGACGGCAATCCGCCGCCATCAATCCTGCAGTTGCCGAAAGCCTGGGACGTCGCTGTCGAGTTCTCATCGATGAGCAAGACCTATTCCATGCCGGGTTGGCGGATCGGTTTCGCCATTGGCAACGAACGCCTGATCTCGGCGCTGGCCCGCGTTAAATCCTATCTTGATTACGGTGCCTTCACGCCGATCCAGGTTGCCGCTGCGGCCGCCCTTAACGGGCCACAGGATTGCGTCGATGAGTTCCGCAGCGTTTACAAGGAACGCCGTGACATTCTGATCGAAGGACTGGGCGCTGCCGGTTGGGAAATTCCGTCACCACCGGCGACCATGTTCTGCTGGGCACCGATCCCGCCGGCCTTCAAGGACATCGGTTCCGTCGAGTTTTCCAAGCTGCTGTTGAGCGAAGCCGAGGTTGCCGTGGCGCCAGGGCTTGGTTTCGGTGAGCATGGCGACGGATATGTGCGTATCGGACTGGTGGAGAACGTGCAGCGGACCCGTCAGGCTGTTCGCAACATCAAGGCATTCCTGCGCTCCAGAGGCGTCAATGCAGCACCAGCTTCGAAAAAGGAAGCATCATGAGCAGCCTGCGCATCGGCATTGCCGGACTGGGCACTGTCGGTGCCAGCACTGTTCAGGTGCTCCAGCAGCATAAGGATCTGCTTGCGCTCAGGGCTGGGCAACCCATCGACATCGTTGCTGTTTCGGCTCGCTCCAGATCCCTCGACCGCGGGTTTTCCATTGACGCATATCGCTGGTACGACGATCCGACGGAAATGGCCGAAGACGACAACATCGATCTGGTGGTTGAGTTGATCGGTGGATCGGACGGTGTCGCCAAAGCGCTTGCGGAAAAGTCGCTCACTGCCGGCAAGCATGTGGTCACTGCCAACAAGGCATTGATTGCCCATCACGGCAGCGATCTTGCAGCAATTGCCGAAAAATCCGGTGCCGCACTTTATTGCGAAGCCGCCGTTGCCGGTGGCATCCCGATCCTTAAAGGATTGCGCGAGGGCATGGCCGCCAACGGTATCCGCCGTGTTTACGGTATCTTGAACGGCACCTGTAATTACATCCTGACGGAAATGCGTGATACCGGCCGCACCTTCAATGATGTTTTGGAAGAAGCGCAAAAACTTGGTTATGCGGAATCCGATCCGAGCTTTGATGTCGATGGTATCGATACCGCACACAAGCTGGCGATCCTGTCGGCGCTTTCGTTCGGTACCAAGACCGACTTTGAAGGCATTCACGTCGAAGGCATCCGCGACATTGCCCCCATAGATATCGAATTTGCCGAAGAACTCGGGTTCGGCATCAAGTTGCTGGGCATTGCGTCGATCGATGGTGATCTGATCGAGCAGCGCGTACATCCGTGCATGGTACCGATCGATGCGCCGATCAATCACGTCGAAGGCTCTTTCAATGCGGTTGTCTGCGATGGTGATTACGTCGATACCGTCATGCTCGAAGGGCGGGGTGCGGGTGGTGGTCCAACAGCATCTGCAGTCGTCGCCGATATTATCGATATCGCACGTGGACACAGGGTACCGCTGTTCGGTATTCCGGCAGATAAGTTGTCAGACATGCCGACCAGAACAATGGACCGCCATCAGGGCGCCTATTACGTTCGCTTCAATGTTGTCGACCGGTCCGGCGTGTTTGCTGAAATTGCCGGCGCCTTGCGCGATAATGACGTTTCCATGGAATCCGTGCTGCAGCGGTCCCGCGACCCGGGTCAGATTGTCCCCGTTGTGATGACGCTTCATGAAACGGAAGAACTGGCAATGCGCCGTGCGGTTGATCAGATCACCAAGATTGGCGCAGTCGTCGAAACACCTGTGGTCATCCGAATCGAGCAGTTTTAACGGGTTCTGCGCCGCATTAGCCTTGCTTGCGGATCAAATTCACCCATTTTTTACACTGTCACATCCCTGAATTCAGGGGTTCTTGTAAGATTCACGTATTCTTCCTTTAGTTCGATAGGCGATACGGACAAAATAAGCCCATGTCAGAACCTGCTGCAAAAGATCGCAATCTCTCGCTGGAACTGGTCCGCGTCACCGAAGCGTCGGCGCTGGCGGCCTATCGCCACATGGGATCGGGTGACCATATGCAGGCCGATCAGGCCTCGATCTCCGCTGCGAAGTCTGTGCTCGACAGCCTTGCCATCGACGGCACGATCTGTGTCGGTGAAGGGCGCAAGGGTGAGGCGGATAAACTCTTTATCGATGAAAAGGTCGGCACCGGTCAGGGACCAGAGGTCGATGTCGCCATCGTTGCGCTGGAAGGGGCCAGCATCGTCGCACGCGGCGGGCCGAATGCCATTTCAACCGTCGCTATGGCGGAAGGTGGTGGCTTTCTGAAAGTGCCGGATATCTACATGAACAAAATCGCCGTCGGCCATGGCCTGCCTGATGGCATTGTCAGTCTTGACCGCGAACCGGAAGAAAATCTCAAGGCGCTGGCCAAGGCCAAGAAAGTCGCTGTTTCCGATCTCGTCGTCTGTATGCTGGACCGGCCGAGACATGGGCCACTTCTTGAAAAAGTCCGCGCCGCCGGCGCCCGCATACGCCTGATCCTTGGTGGTGACGTATCGGCTGTTATTGCCACCGCATTGCCCGAAGGCGGGATCGACATTTACATGGGGATCGGTGGCGCGCCGCAGGGCGTTCTGGGCGCGGCGGCGCTGCGCTGCTTCGGCGGACAGATGCAGGGCCGCCTGTTTGCCCGCAGAGACGAAGACAAAGTGCTCGCACATGATGTCGGCATCAAGGATTTCGACCAGCTTTACACTGAAAGCGATATGGCCAGCGGTAACATTACCTTTGCCGCCACCGGCGTCACCTATGGGGCCTTGCTGAACGGCATTCGTACGACAAGAGGCGGTGCGGCCAGCCATTCACTCGTCATCCGCTCCCTGACAGGCACCTATCGCTATATCGAGGCACATCATGACTTTACCCGCCGACCTCCGGTCGGCTGATCCGGCCTCTGACGTTTCCCGCCCACCCGCATTCGCCGGTGTCGAAACATCTGTCATGGGAAGGCGATGGGTGCTGCGTGAAACAGATGAACGCGCTGCGCTGGCCATGTCCCAGGCGCTTGGCTTGTCGGATATCGTCGCGAAGGTCCTGGCATCAAGGGGGGTCGCCCTTGAAGAAGCAGAACGTTTCCTGACGCCGACGCTGAAAGACCTTCTTCCTGATCCAAGTCGCTTCAAGGACATGGACAAGGCAGCCGAACGTCTTGCTGCTGCCGTTACGTCAAAACAAAAGATTGCACTGTTCGCCGATTATGATGTCGACGGTGCAACATCGTCGGCGGTTCTGACGCGGTTTCTCCGTGCGTCGGGGGCCGAGCCTCTGGTCTATATCCCGGACCGCATTCGTGAAGGGTATGGGCCGAACGTTACCGCGATGCGCCAATTGGCCGACAAGGGCATCAAGGTGGTCGTGGTGCTGGATTGCGGCACAACGGCATTCGACTCCCTGAAGGTGGCCAAGGAAGCCGGCCTTGATATCATCGTCATCGACCATCACGAAGCAGAGGCGCAGTTGCCCGACGTTGTTGCACTGGTCAATCCGAACCGACTGGATGAAGACCGGGTTTACGGCCATGTCTGCACAGCCGGTCTGGCCTTCTTGCTCTGTGTTGCGACCAACCGGGCATTAAGACAACAGGGATACTGGAAGGCACCCAGGTCCGAGCCGGTGCTGACGCGCTGGCTCGATCTGGTGGCGCTGGGCACGGTCTGTGACGTCGTCAGACTGGAAGGGATAAACCGCGCCTTTGTCGTGCAGGGCCTGAAGGTCATGGCGAAACGCGATAACACCGGGCTCAGGGCGCTTGCCGACGTCGCCGGCATGAACGCAGCGCCGGAAAGCTATCATCTGGGCTTTGTTCTTGGTCCCAGAATCAATGCCGGCGGGCGCATTGGTGAATCGCATCTCGGCGCAAGACTGCTCGGCACCGATGATGCCGCAGAAGCTGCCGCCATCGCGACCCGGCTTGATCTGTTGAACGGTGAACGACGGGACATCGAAGCGGCTGTTTTTGAAGACGCGCTGCAGCAGCTGGAACGGGGGCAGGAACCGGGCGCAGTCGTGGTTGTCGCCGGTCAGGGATGGCACCAGGGTGTTGTCGGCATTGTCGCCAGCCGTCTGGTTGAGCGCTATCACCGCCCGGCCTGCGTCATTGCCCTGAATGGGGATGAGGGGACCGGCTCCGGACGCTCCGTCTATGGGGTTGATCTGGGCTCGTCTATCATCGCCGCGCGCCAGAAGGGTATCCTGATCAAGGGTGGCGGGCATGCCATGGCAGCCGGATTTTCACTGCGTCAAGATCAGCTCGACGCCTTCAGGGCATTCCTTGATGAACGCGTTGGCAGACAGACCGGCGGCGCTGCCTTTGCACCGGATTTGCGTCTGGAGGGAGCTATTTCTTTACGCGGGGCCAGCGTTGAGCTGGCTGAGGAAATTTCCAGACTGGCGCCGTTCGGGCCCGGCAATGCGGAGCCCAGACTGGCAATCCGCAATGTCAGGATTGCCTATGCCGATATCGTCGGCAGTGACCACATTCGCTTTTCGATGTCGACAAGTGCTGGCGGCGGCACCCTCGACGGGATCGCTTTTCGCTGTGTCGGGACGCCACTTGGCCAATTGCTGTTATCGGCGCATGATCGGCTGGTGCATGTGGCAGGGCGGCTGAAAGCGGATACCTGGCAGGGCAGAACCCGTGTTAAGTTTCATCTGGAGGATGCTGCCCCAGCCATGACGGATCAATCGGACGGCCAGGAATAGCACGAGGCAATAACAAGGAAATACGATGAGCGATAAATGGGATAAACGTTTCATGGAACTCGCCGGGTTTATCGCCCAGTGGTCCAAAGACCCGTCCACCAAAGTCGGTGCAGTAATCGTTGATCCACGGAACAAGCGGGTTGTCGCAACCGGCTTCAACGGATTTCCGTTCGGGGTTGAAGATTCCGCCAACCGCCTGGAAGACCGCTCGATCAAGTACGAGATGGTTGTTCACGCCGAAACCAATGCACTGATGTTCGCCGGCAGTCAGGCCAATGGCTGCACCCTTTATGTGACGCCCTTGCCGCCCTGCGCACGGTGTGCCGTGCTGATCATTCAGGCGGGGATCAAAAGGGTGATCTCACCGACTCCCGACACCTCGAAAGAGCCCTGGAAAACCCAATTTCAGATTTCCAGCCAGATGTTCCGGGAATCAGGTGTTATCGTCGATTTATTGGATATCTGAAGGCAGAACACATTGGCTCCATGAGGCCGCTGTGCTAAGCAAAATGCTGATGGGGTGCGCTGAACCGGCCGCACCCGGATAATAGAACAGTAACGGGGGAAACCGTGTCCTATCGCGAGACACTGAAGCATTTCATCATGCGTCAACAGACGCAGATTACCGGTGCAACCGGCGAATTCACATTGCTGCTCGATGACGTTTCCTCTGCCTGCAAAGGGGTCGCCAATCTGGTGCGACGGGGCGAGCTTTCGGGCGAGTTGGGCGCGGCTGTCGGCATCAACGTACAGGACGAAAATCAGAAAAAACTCGACGTCATGGCCAATGAACTGGCAATCAGCTGGTGTGAGCAGGGCGGTCAGCTGTTCGCCATGGCGTCGGAAGAAATGGTTGATGTCTATCCGGTGCCGAATGGCCTTAAACGCGGCAATTACCTGCTGATTTTCGATCCGCTCGACGGTTCATCGAATATCGAAGTCAACGGACCGATGGGCACGATTTTTTCTATCTGCCGTGTCGGTGATAACCCGGATAAAAATCTGACCAACAGTTTCCTGCAAAAGGGCGATCAGCAGTTGTGCGCGGGCTACGTTCTGTTCGGGCCGGCAACCATGATGGTGCTGACCACCGGAAACGGCGTGAACGGTTTCACCCTCAATCCCGACATCGGTGAATTCGTGCTCACGCATCCCAATATCCGGATCCCTGTTGATACTCAGGAATTTGCCATCAATGCATCGAACCGACGGCACTGGGAGCCACCGGTCAAACGGTATTACGACGAGTGTCTGGATGGCAAAGAAGGTCCGCGCGGCAAGGACTTCAACATGCGCTGGGTCGCTGCAATGGTCGCCGATGTCCACCGCATCATCACACGGGGCGGCATTTTCATGTATCCGATCGATGAAAAGGTGCGCGACAAGGGCGGCCGGCTCCGGCTGCTTTACGAAGCCAACCCGATGTCGTTCATCATTGAGCAGGCTGGGGGACTGGCGTCGACGGGTCGCGGCCGCATCATGGATGTTCAGCCAACGAGCCTGCATCAGCGGGTTCCGGTTATCATCGGTGCTAAAAACGAAGTGCAGCGCCTGATTGATTACCATCAGGAATTCGACGCCGGCTGATACGCTTCAGCCTTGCTTCTAGAATTGTGACCGTGGTCGCTGGGTGGGAATTCCCATCTTGCGATGAAGCATGACGACGGCTTCCGGACTGACGCTGCGCACGCTCAGGATATTATGCATACGTCCGGTTTGACGGTCGCAGAACGGCACCCGAACGCACTGATAATGCTGCGTTTCCGTCTCGAAGAGTGAGATCATGGTAATATTTGTCTGCAGGCACAGCGGTGCCTTGATGGCGATGACCTTGTCGACTTCTGATATCACTTTGGCGCGCAGATTTTCGTCTTTGATGTCACTTGTCGACATCCCGGTATATTCACCGCCCATCGCCCAGACGCATTTCGAGCCGAAAAACCGGTAACGCGTTTCCAATGGGTTTTCATACAAAATATCCGTAACCGAACTCCACGGAATATACCCGGAGGGGATTTTCAGCCAATCGAACTGACGCCAATCAGGCATCGCGTCGGCGCCCCGCATTTCATGCCAATACGCAAGAACCTCCTGCAAAGGACCGTGAAGTTCGGCCTCTGAAAGATTGGTGACTGTTGTCTCAAACCGGTCCATTCAGGTTCTGAGATTAAGACATTCGGCATGCAACTGGTCATAAAAGACAACCAGTCGATCGAGCGATTGTGCCGTTAAATGAATGATGGTTTTCCGACCGCGCTTCTCAAGTTTCACGTATTTCTTCTCTTCCCAACTGTTGAGCAATCGGTGTGCACTCGTCCTTGGAATTTTCAAGGCCGCAGACAGAGCGGATATGTCCGTCTCGTAGCCCTGTTTCCTGGAGCGGTACAGAATTGTCATTGCCGTCATTACAACATTACCGTTGCGTTCGGGCCATAATTTCTCAATCAACGAAACAAGCTTTAGATAAACCTGAGCGGAACAATAGATATCATCGCGTGTAAAGGCTGCATGGTTCAGCGAATGCGAGCCCGATTGTGTGACTGCCAACGGAAACTCTCCAGCATCAACGTGTTTTTATATATTCATTCCCGTTTAAATGATCATCAAGAACACTACTACAATATTCGTGTCCAATTTGGGATATGAAAATTAGGTTCAGTGTTGAACTTTAAATTAAACAAGAAGATTGCTGTCGGTATTGTTGTGAAAATAATTTCATTATTCAATGTGTCTGGATAATGTTTATCCGTTTTGATCATCCGTTATTCTTGAGCATTCAATTACTTGCAAGAATTAGCGTAGCAATAGAAAACCCGGAATACCAAAGCAGAACAGTCAATCCGCCCCCATATCGCTGGCTATCGCTTCACCAACCCAGCGTCCCGTAGCCAAGCACGCACTCAGCAAATAGCCACCTGTCGGTGCTTCCCAGTCGAGCATCTCGCCGGCAACATACACGCCCTTCAGTGTCTTCAGCTCGAGTTTATCCGTCACCTGATCCCATGAAATACCACCGGAAGTCGAAATCGCTTCGGCAATCGGGCGTGGTCTTTGCAGCGTTAACGTCAGGTTTTTGATCCGTGCAGCCAGTCGCCCAGGGTCATGAAAATCGTTATGGGGACCATTTTCATGGAGCAGGGCTGATTTGATACCCGTCAATCCCACAGTCCGCCGCAAGTGTGTGGCCATGGATTTCTTGCCGCGTGGTCTGGCTATGCGTTCGGCAAGGTCATCTTCATCAATACCCGGTGTCAGATCGATGTTCAGCAAAGCCTTGCCATTCTGTTTGATCGATGTGCGCAATATGGCTGAAAGGGTGTACACCGGTCCGCCCTCAAGGCCATAGGCCGTCACCATACATTCACCTTGAGCCTTGTGACCGTCGATGTGCATGGCAATGCCTTTGAGGGGCTGGCCTTCAAAATGCTGACGGAGATGGTCGCTCCAGTTCACATCAAAGCCGCAATTTGCCGGTTCCAGGTCATTCACAGCTACCCCCTTGCCAGCAGCGGTGTGACCTAGGCCCCGTCCGAGCCCAGTTTTGGCCAGCTCGCGCCTCCCAGCGCCAATACAGTAGCATCCGGGTTGATTTGCACGGCACCGGAGGGTGTCGTGCAAAGCAGCGCTCCTTCCTGTGTCCAGCCGGTCCATTTGTGCCTGACGTGAATGCGCAGGCCGCGGGCACGAAGTTGCCGCAACCAGGCACGCAACAACGGCGCAGCCTTCATGCCAGTCGGAAAAATCCTGCCTGATGAACCGATAAAGGTCTCAATGCCCAGACCCGTGGCCCAGTCACGAATAGCCATTGGTGGATAGGCATCAAGGATCGGTGACAGCTTCGTTCTGGACTCGGCAAACCGTCCGGCAAAAGCATCGTGCGGTTCTGCGTGGGTCAGGTTCAGGCCGCTCTTGCCGGCCATCAGGAATTTGCGCCCGAGCGACGGCATGGCGTCATACAAATCCACGTCGAGCCCTTTGGCACACAAGACGTCAGCCGCCATCAACCCGGCCGGACCGCCACCAATGATGGCGATGCGTCGTCTGTTATTCACGGATTTTGCCTGAAAGCAGTGACGGCATGGGAATAACACTCAAGCGTTCATATTCCTTGATAGGGGATGGCGCTAGCTCATGCAGTTTATCACAAGGAAATGCGCACTAAAAAGCCGCCATCTGGCGGCTGTTTAGTCAGGAAGTGATTGGCGTCCCCTACGGGAGGGGGTGACAGAAACAATAAAGGGCTTATGAAACAATGGAATGGCTGTCCGCTCGTTAGCAATCGATACGAGATTGATACGAGTGGAGCAGCAAAATGCCGAAAACAAGAAATCTCATAAAAAAATCGAGTGGGTACTGGCACGCACGAATATACGTACCTACATCCTGCCAAAGCCGAGTTCAGAGAAAAGAACTCTTGCGGAGCCTGAAGACCAAATCAAAAGCTGAAGCGGTTCAGGCGCTGGATTTCTTAACCCCTTTCATAAAAGACTTTTTCAACATGGCAAAGGCGTGTCCGCAACTAACTGCGGACCAGCTGCAGGACATTGCGCGTAGATATTTTGACCGATTATTAGTGGAGTCAAAACGTGTCCAGCTGGCTCGCGAATTCAAGCTAGGGGAGTTGGACCATTACCTAACTCACCTTGGTGAAATAGAAGACCGTTTGAAGGACTGGCAGGATCGTAACCGGCTCGGGCAAATCACAGAGCAGGTCGACGAAGTCATGGCTTGTGAGGGAATCTGTTTGCCTAATGGTTCAGAGCAGCATCTGGACCTGTCGCAGAAGTGCCTAGACGCCCTCATTGCTGTAAACCAATCCTCAATTGCTCACTACACAGTTCAACCTAATCTGGAACATTATATCCAGCGCCAGTTATCTACTTCTGGCAACAGGGTAAGTGCTACTCCAGCACCAAATCCTATCTGTGAACTGGCAAAGCGGTTTTGTGATCAACGTGCTCCAGCTTGGCGTGACCGTACAACTGAAAAGTACAGGGCAAATCTCGCTGTTTGTGCCGAGATTATTGGCGTAACCACCCCGGTTTCAGACGTGGATAAAACTACGATCAGGGATCTGCGTGATACGCTTTCGCGTCTTCCCGCAAACTGGTCCAAACTCTGGCCAGATGAAAGTTCAGTCAGAATTGCAGCACGTGAACATTCTGAGGATACCCGCTTTCTGAATCCCGCTTCAGTAAATGCCTATCTCGTCGCGCTATCATCGTTCTTTTCTTGGTGTGTGGACGAAGGCTACGCCAGTGCTAATCCCGTATCAGGCATACGGGCCACTGAACGGGGCAGAGCTGAGGAAAAGCGTGATCCGTTCACGATTCAGCAACTGCAGATCATCTTTGATGCACCTATCTACAGAGGATGCCGATCCTCATCTAAATGGAACAAGACCGGAAACGTCATTGTCAGGGACACGCGATATTGGATGCCGATTATGGGCCTGTATTCCGGCATGAGATTAGGTGAATTACTATCACTCCAACGTCGGGATGTGTTGCAGGAGGAGGGTGTCTCTTATTTCAACATTCGTCGTGCAAAGACAGATGCAGGTGTGCGGAAAGTACCAGTTCACCCTGAATTGATTAGGTGTAGGTTTTTGCCATACATCGACAATTTTACTGACAATCAGCCCCTGTTTGGTGACTGCAGCCAGAAAGCATACAGCAAATTCTTCCGCAGATTTCAGGAGAGCATTGGCTTGGATGATCCCAAACTGGTGTTCCACTCATTCCGCCACAGTTTCACGGATGGATTACGGTCTGCACGCATTGAAGAATCCATAGCCAAGGTCCTGTTGGGTCACTCAGATGGGTCTGTGACAAGTCGATATGGGGCAGGGTACGCCATGAGGATACTCAATGAAGCAATTTCTTCTGTTGAGTTCAAAGACCTAAAAATTGCCCATTTATACGAATGATTTTTCCATAGGTGGAGAAGGGTATTTCCCTTTTTTTCTCTCCACTACGCATAACAAAAATAAGAGATTAAAATGACCAAACCAATTTACCCCTTAAAGTCACTAACAGACAGACTGCCTGAGGAAATATGCACACTTTCCCATAGAGAACTCATGCTTGCGACGGGACAGGCTTCTCTGGAGGATATTCTTGCTGATTTTGCCACTCCGGTAGATTTATATCTACGCTGTATGTCCCCTGAAATGGAGGCATTGAGGAAGAAGTTAATTCAACTGATCCACAAGTATGGATCAGGCACACTTGGGCAAGTGCCTAAATTTAATCTCCACTTGGAAATGCTATTATCAAACCTCTTTGTAGCTCAAAGCATTGAAGCTGGCCGGTTCATTTCCTATTCACGATTAGCCAATGACTACTCACAGAATAGGTATAACAATTCTGGAATCGGGTATCGACCGCTTATGCATGTGGTGACGTTATTAGAGTCGCTGGGCCTCATCGAGCACTATTCTGGCACTCAATCGCCCGGAAGCGGGAGAAGGGGCCTCTTAGCTCGTTTTAGGGGCACTCCGCAGCTATTTAAGTTGGTGTCCAGACCAACATACAGAAAAATTCTGTCATCACTTACCAAAGAACAAGGTTACTGCGACCCTATACATCTCAGAAATGAAAAACGGAAACTGATAGATTACGCAGATACGGAATGCACACGAGCTATGCGGATACTTGTGGAGGCTTATAACACCTCTCTTCTTGCAACAGATATCTCCCTTGATAAAGAGGGTTTGAACAAGATCATAGGGATGACGAGCTATAACCCGATAAGGAATCAGGTTCACAGGATTTTCAGTAACAGATCATTCGAACTGGGAGGCCGCTTCTATGGTGGATGGTGGCAGGATCTGTCTGGAGAACTGCGGTCACATATTCTATTGGACGGAAAACAAACAGTGGAACTGGATTTTGGTGCTTTGGTAGCGCATCAAGCCTATGCCAGTAAAAATCTCAATTATTGGGACCAGCATGAGGATGGTGATCCATATGCTCTAGGTAATTGCGATCTACCGCGGACCATTATAAAATTAGCATTTCAGTGCGCTCTAAACACCAAAAACCGAGAAAATGCCGCTTCGGCAATCATTGGTGAAATAAATGCTAGAGAAGATCTGAGCTATTACCATGGAATCCGTGATGAGGAGGCAATGATTCTCATTACCAGAATTCTCCAGAAGCACGAGCTGATTGGAGATGTACTATTTTCTCGTCCTGCTCTTAGATTTCAGAATATGGATTCAAAAATTTGTGAAGTAGTTATCGGCAATTTCCTTGAAGTGGGGAAAGCGATATTGACAATTCATGACAGTTTTCTGGTAGTTCAGAAACAGGAGGTGTTTTTGCGCCACGTCATGGAACGTGCATACAAGGCTGTTTACGGCACTTCAGTCCCTAAAATTAGATCCTCACACGGCTGACTAAAGGTATAGCTGGGGGACTACGCATTGAAACGTGAGTGGAAATAGTATTCTAACCCTTGCCAAACTTGGGATGGCGCGATTATCGAAGGTAAGAATTAGATACTACATACACAAAAATTAATCTGCTATTTGATAAGAGAGTATTAAAGCCGGGTGAATAATAAACGGTTCGAAAAATATGAACTTAACTAACTTTTGAACGAAAAAATACGGGGCACGTCGTAAGAAATGCTTCAGATGTCAGAGATTAATCTTTCCACTTGATCAAGGACACGCTTAGCAACTGCAGGATCGGAAAATGAACTATTTGCATTTTTAATTTTTGAACGAAAGCGAGATAAGAGACCTTTTCGTCTGTCCTGAGAACTTCTCTCTTGAGCATTAATTAAAGAAATACGGAAGGCCCGCAATACGTCTTCCAAGGGATCTAGGCACGTATTATCTTTTTCCATTGCATCATATATAAATTTGAAAAATATTTGCTCGTCTTCGTTACGCAATGCCTCATCTAGCAAGACTGATAATGACGTCCGAAGCCCATCTTCAAATTTACTACAATCTAAACGACTAACAGACAGCCCCATTGCTAATGCTCTGGAGTTACACCAAGCCGATTCAAAAAGTTCGTCCATCGCTTTTTCATATGCTGGGTGTAATAACTCCCTGTAGCTCATGAAATGCGAAAATCCTTTTCGCGATAAAAACTCTGCACGTATGTTCTTTGGATACGCAAAAACACCCTTCCTAGTTTGCTTTTTCAGAACGATATCGCACACATCTCTTGCTTTTTTTAATGATTCATTCTGACACTCAAGGTGGAACCACAATCGTATATTCCGAAAATCTAGCACATCCAAGCCAGCTGCTATGCTGAGTTCCTCTCGCAACAATTCTATATTTGGTTTTCGCTGGCGAGCAGCTACCAAGCCCCGAAGCTCTCTAAAGCGAGGATGGGCTACGACGTCTGGCTCATAGTCTTCAAGGGGCCTATAAACGACATCGTATGCACTTTCGGGGTCGTTATTTGCGATATGACGTAAACATGCAGCCCACATTTTATCGACTTCAATATTTTTGCCAATCCTAGTTGATTGATAATTCAATGCTGTGTTTTTAAGCCGTTCAAAATTGTTTAGTTCCTGGCTCTTCCCTAAGACATAGCGCCTTAGCTCTTCAGAAATGGCAAACTTTGTCTCGTCTCCTCCATCGCCGACTTTATAATCGAGAAACATATCTCTAATTTCTCCAATGGCACTGCGGAGACTATCCATCTCAATTCGCGTCAGATACTGAAGTTCGTCGGTTGTCACAGGTTGGTTCAAAAGAGACAACATGCAGAGTACTGTCCTAGGCTTTACCCCACTTAATACTCGGTATTCACGATTAAATAAGTAACGCCTTGGCTCATCTCCAGCTTCACCTTCGTAAGCGTTAACTGCTTCCTCATAACCTGAGCAACTTCGCCGTAAGCCTATGATAGTTTCAATAATAAGTGGTCGTGTTCCTGTTGTCGTTTTGAGGCGTCCATGAAGGATATTATCTGTCGGCATTGGGACGCCAAATTGTTCACAGCAAGTCGTAACAAACTCATCGTACTCACCATTTGCGTCTAGGCCAGTTACCTCTACTGCATTACGAACAGCTGCGAAGCTTGGGCGATTCCGCATCGTATATAAAAGCTTGCTGCCTTTTCGCGAACGCGAGACTGCAGAAAACAACTCCTCCATACCGCCGTCGAGTCCATCGGTGATTAGAGTGTCAATGTCGTCAATGCATAACAAAATATTTTCTGTGTTAAACAAATCATCTAGGCAGTCTTGAATTTTTTGGTCCGAGTAAGAGTTTACGTCATCTTCAGAAAAATACTCGCTAAATATGAGTATGCTTTTAAACAATTCATCTTTGTTTTCAAAGTCATAACTTGTTTTTGGCATGACCTTTCCGGTCAGCGTATTTAGCTCTCTTTTTTTTGCTGAGAAGTACATTATCTTTGAGATAGGCTTGCCTCTATCAACGGGCTCTCCTGCCGAATAATCTGCAAGTAATGTCAGAAATTCATAAGCTAACGTCGACTTGCCTGATCCTCCGCCACCCCACAGGAACATTCGTGCTTCTCGACTAAATGCCCAACTCCATAGTTTTTCGAGCATAGCAACTCGCCCAACGAATTTATGAAGAGTTGATGGACTCGGTGGAAGGAACGCATCAATCGAAGCTTCGTTTTGTGGCTCAGATGTACGAATAATTTCCCTAGACGAAAAAACGAAAGGGATATCCTCTGACACGATACTTAAGGACTCTGGGCCTTTACGAAGATAGGGAACTTTTGCTCGCGTTTTGCCAATAGTCGAATTAATGGAAACGGGAGGCAAATTAGTTGATCGTTTAGGGATTAATAAGACATCCACAACGCCATTTATTATTGGAATGCCAAAATCAGCTAAATCATATTTTTTATATAAACACTCAATTGGCGAGGAAAATTTCTCGCGAATAAATGTATTTAATTTTTCTAATCTAACAGCTACATGATTATGACTTGGAGTTCTCGCGGTATCATGGACGCCGAAAATTATGAAGCCTCCGTGAGTGTTATGAAACGCGATAATCGACTTAAAAATCCCGCCAGCATAGTCATCAGTAAACGAATGCGGAAATTCACGTTTGTAATCGAAGAAAGTAGATTCGTCTTCTATGAAAAATCCGCTTTTAATATCCATTAGAGGCAGCAATAGATGCTCCCCTGATGTAGGAAGTTGTCCTTCATTCAGTATCTCTACAAAGGTTTTTGACATAGAAAGCCACAATCCAAATTAAAAAGTTTGTTCATTGTCGACACGCTATCACCGGTTGTGCCATCTATCCAAGCATTCCTTTAGGTAAAATTCTAGTTTATGAGAGCTTCTCCATTTGCCGCACCAAACTGATAATTTCCCTGAGAAATTTACGAGGTGCCTTTATTCAATGTGATAGGCACACCCGTGTGCCCCTATCCCCCCATGAGAATTTTCTTCTCTGGACAACATACACATTGAAAACTAGCTGCAGACACACAGAAAAAGAGATTCTGCCTGTTTTGCTGCTACGAAATTGCTACGAAACATGATATAAAGATAGTGATCACGGGCTGGACAGCCCATCGAAAGCTAGGCTTTTCTGTCACTAAATGATTGGCGTCCCCTACGGGAATCGAACCCGTGTTTCCGCCGTGAAAGGGCAGCGTCCTAGACCGCTAGACGAAGGGGACGCGGTCGGGTGTGGTGGTAGCCACTCAGCAGATGGAAATCAAGTGAGAAAAGCGCCCCTGTGCCGAAAATCGTAAAAAAAGCAGTGTTCACTGCAGCGATTGGCTCAGACGGCGTCAATTCTCGTCGCGAACCTGATTGATCAGCGCCTCGAGCCCGCTTTGGGCCTTTTTCGGTGTCATATGCTTTTCCAGATAATACGTATAAATCTGGATGAATTCTTCGGCAAAAAAGGCCGGGTCAATCTCGTCCGGATGTTCCGAATTGGCGACGGCGAAGGCCGAGAAATTGGCGGCGGCATGGCGTAATCCGGCAGCGATATCGATCGGGTCGACACCTTCCTGCATGCGGTTGTTGGCCATGTTGATGACCTGGTTTGCCAGTTGGATGCTCAGTGTGTGTCGATCTTCTTGTTCGCTCATGGGATAGAAACCTTTTTGGTGGACGCGGGCACTTTAACGAAAGGGCCTGCTCGCGAAAAGGCGGAACCGGTATTGGCTGCGTTATTCCGGTCGTTTGATGGCGGCAGCGAACATATATCCGGTGCCGCGTACGGTTTTGATGATCTCGGGATGGCGGGAATCCTGTTCGATCTTGCGGCGCAAACGGGTCACAAGGACATCAATCGAACGATCAAACGGCTCCCAGTCGCGGCTGTATATCGCGCTCAGCAGGTGATCGCGCGACAACACCCGGCCGGCCTTTTCAATGAATTCGTTCAACAAACTGAATTCACCCGAGGTCAGTTCGACCTTGCCGCCGTCCGGGTCTTTTAATTCACGGCTGTCGAGATTGAGAATCCATCCGTTGAAGGTGATTAATCGCTGTTCACCGGAATTGCTACTTGAAGATGCCTGCTGGCGATCGCTGACACGCCGCATAACACTGCGAATCCGGGCCAGAAGTTCACGTTCATCCCAGGGCTTGGTCACATAATCGTCGGCACCGATTTCAAGGCCAACCACGCGGTCGATGGAATCGTCCTTGCTGCTCAGTATGATGATGCCGACGCTGTACTTGTCGCGAAGCTGGCGCGTAAGCTCAAAACCGTCATCATTTGGCAGTTTCAGGTCCATAATCGCCAGATCGGCCGGATCTTTGGCCATCAGCGCATGCATGTCGGCGCCGTTATCACAGGTTGATATCCGATAGCCTTCGCCCTCAAGATACAGGCGAAGTGCTTTCTGGACGAATGTGTCGTCTTCAACGACAAGAATATGCACGGTTTTTGCCATGATAGGGTATATGTCTAGTCTTCCAGCAATTCTTACAAACGGAAATGTCGCGCGATGGCAATGACCCGGTTAGACTACGCGAATTGAAGGGCAAACCGCAACTCATACAGGGGAATATTATCCAGTTCCCACCACTCAGAGTAAGAGTACAGAATGTCGCAAGACAACGATAAAGACGATGCCGCAAAACCGTTACCGGGACCGGGGCCGAGTAAATGGCTCACGCAAACCATCGGCCAGTCCATCAACAGGCCGCCGCACGACAGGACGGGTGTAAAGCTTGATCTGCCGCCCGGGCTTGCAGGCACACGCGCGCCCGAAAAGAAAATTGATCTTACCTTACCCGAAGATGTCATCTGGGCAATGGGCGCCACCCTGCAAAAGATCGAAATCAGGGGACTGCCCAAAGGTGTCCGTTTATCCAGAGGGCAGGATACGCAGGAAGGATATTGGCAGCTCGAACCGGATTTGCTCACCGATATTCAGATCATCGTACCGGAAAAAACCGATTTACCGTTCTCAATCATGCTGAAGGGCCTTTTCGTCGGAGAAAAGCCGGATCAGGCATGGTCTGAAGTGACTGGTTACGAAGTTGTCGATCCATCTGCGCCGTCAACTCTGCCTGAAGTTAAGCCCCGGATTACGCATGATCAGCCAATTGATGCGCCAAAATCTGATACACCGACGTCGATGGTCGTGATCGATCTGGATGTATCTGTCGGCACCGAGGACCCGGAAGTATTACAAGGGATCATCGTCCAGTTTTCAGGTCTGCCGGATGGCGTGACGCTCAGCGCCGGTCAGGTTGATCGCAAGGGTGTCTGGACAGTGCCGGCCGCCGTCTTGCCTGATCTGAGTGTCATCATGCCAGTAGGCACCGAGGACTTTGAGCTTGATGTGATGATGCAGGTTGCCGGTTCAGAGCCGCAGACGGCCTCGATCCAGGTCGTCAATGAGTTTCAGGAAACCGCGCCGGATACGGCCTTCATGATCAGGCTTGCGCCGAGTGAAGGGGACAGTGCGATACGGTTCAGCGTCTACGCTGATGGGACGGCAAGCTATGACCGGATCATCAGATGGCCGGAAGGGAAGGCCGGTTCAATTGATGTATGGGTGCCTTACCCGGCCACGGCGCTTCCCTTTGAGATTGTGATGCGGCATAAGCCGCTGGAGGATGTCAAATCCGCAGCGCCAAAATTCATGGGCATCGACATCGACGGCGATTTCATCCGCCCGGACTCGCCGGCCATTGCCGTCAATGGCACCCTCGATGAAGTCGGCATGGCTTGGCAGGGCGATCTGGTCATAGATGTCAGACGCGCCCTTAAAGCGATCCTGACCGATACCGAAGATGCCTTCGATGAGCTGACAGCTCCGGAAATACAGGCGCCGTTGCCGGAACCTGAAATGACGGAACCCGAAGTTTCATCTCCGGAAATTCAGTTCGATGATGATGGGCCGGATTCAGTGCCAGTGCCTGAATCAGTGCCTGAATCAGTGCCTGTATCAGAGCCTGTATCAGAGCCTGAGCCAGACCTTGCCCCCGTTTTGGCGGATCAACAGCTTCCCCCTCCATCAAGCGAGAACGCAGATACGCCGGAACTGGGTATCCTTGTCATGGATGCCTCGTTTGAGGATTTGCAGGGGCAGGCTTTCACCGATGAATTACGGCGTCTCAGGGACTTCATCAGAACGAGGCCATCGGGGAATGACGGCGAAGTGTATGCGCGCCTCGGCATTGATGTCACCAAATGGCACGACATGGTGGTTATCGGACCGGTCGGGGCTACCGTTGAGCTTGATCCGCTGCTGCCCAGACTTGCACCGGCGGGCGGCATTGATAACACACGCTTTTTGTCACGGCTAATGCTCGACAATGAATCCGGCAGTGTATCAGATCATATCACCCTGCAGGGCCTTGCGCCCGGCACGTTATTGACGCACGGAACGAATAACGGCAACGGCACGTGGACCATTCCGGTATCGGATTTATCCAAAACCGCCCTGTTACCGCCTTTGGGGGTTTCTAAAACCAGGGCTATCCAAGCGGTATGGAAAAATGATGCCGACGCCAGGAAGTCGGTTCACCACTCCCTGCTGATCGGCTCGAAACATAAATTCCCAGAAATCCCCGCAACGAAAATGCGGAGCATAAAGTTACCGTTAGATCCAACGGTGTTTGATCCAAAAGACAGCAAATTCCTGTCGCTGACTTTGGGGGATATCCCGCCGGGCATTCTGGTTTCGGATGGCAGCAATCATGGCGGTGGCGTGTGGACGCTGGAGACGACAAGCAACGCGATGCTGACGTTGTATGCGGCTGCGGCCATGAAACCCTTCAGTATGTCGATGACATGTGTTGCCCTGAACGGAGAGACCGGCGATAGCACGGTCGTATCACGGGTTGCCGAAGTCATTCCGACACTTGGCACGATTGCGCTGCGTAACGAACTGGCCGCATGATCAAGGATCAGAGATGACTTTCTCTATCGCCGCCCGTATCTACGCAGTTTTTATTTTTATCCTGCTGCTCGCTTTCGGGATCGGCGCCTATCTTTTAAACCGCGAAGCGTCCTTTGATGCGCGTGCGGCACAACAGGCAATCATTCTGGGTTCAGCCGGGTTATTACTGGCCGCCCTGGCAATGGCTTATCTCTATAACACGGTCATCCGCCGATTATTGAAACTGCAATCCAGCATGTCCGCATTTGTCGAAGGCCGGGATGAGAAGATTCCGACATCAGGCAATGATGAGATTGCCAGCATGGGTCGCGCCCTTGATTATCTGGTCACGACCCTGAAGCGCCGCGAAGCACGTCTTGAGGAACAGCTGATCTTTCAGCGGACACTGCTCGACACCATTCCCAACCCGATTTTTTACAAAGACCAGAACGGTCATTTCACCGGTGCCAACGCCGCCTTCGAGCAGGTGACAGGCCTGACACCGGACGAAGTTGTCGGCAAATCGCCGTTTGATATTGATCGCCCGGATCTGGCGGAGCGGTTTGATCCTCAGGATCGCGGCGTTGGCGCGGGCAGAAAGCGTTATGCTTATGAAACCCAGAAGGCATTCGCCGACGGCAAAATGCATCACGTCATGATCGAAAAAGCGCACTTCACGAATGCCGATGGAAAGTCGGTCGGTGTTGCCGGCGTGATGGTCGATATCACGCGGCTGAAGGAAGCCGAGCGCGAGTTGCAGGATGCCAAGGACATTGCCGAAACCGCCAATCAGGCGAAATCCAGTTTTCTGGCAGCAATGAGCCACGAAATTCGCACACCAATGAACGGCGTCACCGGGATGGTCGAACTTCTGGAACAAACCCAACTTGATCGTGACCAGAAGAACATGCTCAGGACTGTTCGGGAATCAGCAGAATCCCTGTTGCGCATTATTGACGATATTCTTGATTTCTCAAAAATCGAAGCGGGTCGCATGGACCTCGAACATGTGCCGGTCAACATTGCGTCAATTGTCAGAGGTGTTGCCGAAACGCTGGCACCCAACATCCGCAAACAGGGACGCGATGTCAGTCTGATTGCCTTTACCGATCCTGAAGTGCCCGCCTGGGTGAATAGTGACCCGGTAAGACTGCGGCAAATCCTGATGAACCTGGCCGGCAACGCCGCCAAATTCACCGAGGCTGGCAAGGTCATGATCAGTGTCGAGAAATCCGGCAGCCGAAACGACGACGTTACCCTGAAATTCAAGATCAACGATACCGGAATCGGTATTTCTGAAGCCAATCAGGTCAAACTGTTTGAAGCCTTTTCACAAGCCGAAGGATCGATCACGCGCCGTTTTGGCGGCACCGGACTTGGGCTCTCGATATCCCGCCGCTTAGTCGATTTGATGGGCGGGAAAATCGGTGTCGATAGTGAACTCGGAAAGGGGTCGTCATTCTGGTTTGAAATCACATTTGGGCTAGCCAGGTCACCCGCATCCGAACCGCTTCCTGAACCATTGCCAAAACTGCACAACGTCAATCTGCTGATCTGTATTCCAGATCCAGATGAACGCCAGGCACTATCGCGCTATTTCCAGCATAACAACATACGCCATGTTTTTGCCGATACGGTCGGGAATCTGCTGGAAAGATGTGCCATGCATGATGTTGTCCTCATCGATGACTGGCCCGGCAGCGGGGGATCGTCTGACGAATTGGCGAGCGCCATTATCGGTGAAACGTCGGCTCTCAAAACTCCCGGGATCGTCAAGCTTAAGAACCAGCCGAATACGATCAGCAAGTCGAAGCAAAAGCCGGGTGTTCCTCTGCAAAGACCATACAGCGAACGATCATTGCTCGAAGCCGTCGCTGTCGCTGCCGGACTGATCGACACGGTAGATACAAACGTTGCCCGAAACGATGATGACAACCTTGCCGTTTCACAGCCGCCGTCCGTAGAAGAAGCGCGCGCCGCTGGTCGATTGATTCTTGCCGTTGAAGATCACCCGGTAAACAGACAGGTCCTGATGCGACAACTGCACACGCTGGGGTATGCTGTTGAAATGGCCGAGAACGGTGTTGAAGCCCTTGAAAAATGGCAGGACGGCGGTTTTGCACTGGTGTTGACCGACTGCCACATGCCGGAAATGGATGGGTTTGAGTTGACCGCTGCCATTCGCGCCGCCGAAGAAACAACCAGCCGCCACACGCCGATCATCGCTGCAACCGCTAATGCGCTGCAAGGTGAGGCGGAAAACTGTCTCCGCGCCGGCATGGACGGCTATCTGTCAAAGCCGGTGAAACTGGAAGAACTGGCAAACGAGATCGCGAAGTGGCTGCCGGTGAACACACCGCAGATACCGCAATCACAAGCCGTTGCACGTGACCCTGACGATGGCGATGACGTTATCGATCTGTCTGTCCTGCGCGGCATATGCCATGGCGATGAAGCGATGCTCATGGAACTGCTTGGCGATTTCATCGAGATCAATGAAGGCGTCATTGATGCGTTGATGCTTGCCGTCAAATCGCGCAGCAACAAGGATATCCACTCCCATGCGCACAAGCTCAAGGGCTCAGCCGGAACAGCAGGGGCAAAAAGATTAGCCGAAGTGGCAAAATCTCTGGAAAAAAACAGTGTCGATGACGATGCTGAACAGATTGACGCATTCGCACAAAGTCTGATGGCTGAATTCGATTCCGTTCGTGCCCGGATACGGTCTTTGAGAGGATAGCCGCATGGCCACCCGCATCCTGTATGTTGAAGATGATGCTTTTGTTGCCCGCATGGCCAAGCGGCGCATGGAAAGCGACGGCTTTGTGCTGACGATCTGTGAAGATGGGCAAGAAGGCCTGGAACAGGCGAAATCAGGCAATCACGATCTTATCCTACTTGATCATATGCTGCCGAACATGTCCGGTCTGGACATCCTCAAGGCGTTGCAGCCATGCGAAATCCCGATTGTCATGGTTTCGGGATCTTCAGAATTATCTGTTGCCGTTGAGGCCATGCGACTGGGTGCAGCCGATTATGTGATCAAGGAAACGGATGGCAGTTATCTTGATCTGCTGCCCAGAACCATCAATCGCGTGTTGAATCATATGCGGCTGCTCGAAGCAAAAAAACAGGCCGATCAGCGTATCGCCGAACAAGCCGAGACCATTCAGGGTGTCCTTGACAATATGGACCCGGGCATCACGCTGTTTGACGAGGACCTCAAACTTGCGGCCTACAATGAACGGTATATCGAGCTCTTTGACCTGCCGCGCAGCCTTGTCGTCGAGGGAACGGCGCTTATGGATATCCTGCAACACATGGAATCCAACGCCGAGTTCAGGGACAATGATCGCGACGGTGCGGGCGATGCATTGCAGAGCATGTTCCAGGCAGGGAAGTCATTTCGTGTGGATCATGCAAGGCCGACCGGACGTGTTATTGAAATCCGTGGCGGGCCGATGCCGGGTGGTGAATTTATCGCCTCGTACACCGACATCACCGAACGCAAGAAAATGGAAGATGATCTCCGCCGGTTGGCGACGACCGATCCACTGACCGGCGCCAATAATCGGCGCCGCTATAACGAGATTTCAGAGCGCGAGCTGACCCGCTGCAAACGCTATCAGCATCCGTTGTGTGTGCTGATGCTGGATGCCGACCACTTCAAGAAGGTCAATGACACCTACGGTCATGATGCCGGTGATCGGGTCCTGAAAGCGCTGGCAAGCGTTTGCGTACGCGAATTGCGTGATGTTGATGTGCTCGGGCGTTTTGGCGGCGAAGAATTCACCGTGACGCTGCCTGAAACGACAATCGAAACGGCTATGGAAGCGGCCGAACGATTGCGCCAGGCGCTTGCCGAGACCCGTGTGCCGCTGGATGACGGCCAGGAGATCACTTTTACCGTCAGTATAGGGGCTGCATCACTGCATGACCCCGATGAGAAACTGGCCGATCTGCTCAACAGGGCCGATCAGGCGCTTTATCAGGCCAAGCAGGGCGGGCGCAATCAGGTTGTTTCCGCCTGATCCATTAACAATCCGTTCACGACTGTTGAGATAGCTTTAAGCGTTATCCAGAATGGATGCGGGAGCAGGTTTATGACCACATTTCTAGCAATTGTTGCCTTTGCCATGGCATTGGGTGCTTTGTGGTTCACCAGTGAAATTGCCAGACGGGCAGATATCAATGGGCAAGCAGCCCTCAAGCCGCATGTAGCACCGATAGAAAATGCCCTTAAACGGGCCGAATCGCAGATCCGGGACCTGGCCCGAAATCTTGATATCGCCGAGCGCAATATTAAGGCACTGAAAGACGAAAAAGAGGCGCTTGAAAATGCTTCTGCCAGTTTCAGGGCAGCTACGACGACGTTGGTGGCACCTAAAACACCTGTGAACACGCTTGATATCCTTCGCCGTAAACAGAAGTTTTACCCGAGCGATACATTCAATGCCTGATCTGTAAGAAACCCCAGGAAGCGGCGATCTTGCCGTTAACCTTGAAAAGCCCGGATTTGTTGACGTCCAGCCCCTTAAAACCTATAATATTAACCTAATAAGTGTATGTTCTGCTCAGTGTGCCCACAACGTGGGCGTATTGTGCGGCATACTTGGGTTGGATAACGGACGGGGTTTAAGGCTTTTATGGCCACTGTACCCAAGCCAGTTGCAGTGACAGCAACCGCTCCGGCACATAGTGCCCGTGCAGCGGCTGTACCGTCACGCGTGGCCACCGTTTCCACAGGCCAGGTTGAGGCGCTTAACGCCGGCACCAATATATCCTTTGATACAGCCGCATTCGGATTTGAGCAGAATGGCGAATACACGCAGCTCAATCGGGAAGGGAACCGCCGTAGAAAGAGCGCCGACCCAGGTTTCGATCGATTGTTTACATCAAACAGCCAGGTCTTCGCGGCGATCTTTGAAGATCAGGACAAGAAGGCACCGGTTCGCGGTTCAGAAAATCAGACTGCCCGCTCTATCGGTCGGCCCATCGCCAGTGTCATCAAAACCTATGAAAGCAATGCGCTGATTATTTCCGGCCAGCAGCCGGTAAACGGCACATCATTCAGCTTTACTCTCTAGAAATCGACCTGTTCCCGTGGTGATGACGGTCACATACCGTGTGGCTGATTTCCGATACGTTCACGTCGGAGATTAAACATGGCATTGAGCTCAGTATTAAAGACGGCTGCTTCCGGCCTGAATGCGGCATCGTTGCGCGCCAGCAGCGCGGCAAACAATATCGCTAATATTAATACGGCCGGATACGAAGCGACAACCGTATCGCAGCAGACCATCAGAAGCGGCACCAACCCGGGTGGTGGCGCAGCCGTATCGGCGCAACTCATCGGCAGCGGATTAGCACCCGATCTAGGACAGGAAATCGTCCGTCTGATCGAAGCCGAAACAACTTATCGCGCGAACGCCGCATTATTGCGTACCGCATCAGAACTTTCCCGAGACACGCTCGATGCACTTGCCTGATGTTTTTCCCTGTGGCCTGTCCCATCGTAAAGATTAGATTTACCATTCTACCCTATGGTGCGTAATAATATTGTTGCCTTAGGAGATCGTCGTTCAATGCCTGCAGACGTAACCAATGCATTCGATATCGCGTTCTGGTTTGCCGACACGGCGCTGAACGAAAACGAATACCTGCAACCGCAAAAACTGCAGCGTCTGCTTTTTCTGTCGCAATCTTACTATTGTATCGTCCACAAAGGACGAAAGCTGATGCCGGCGATCTTTGTTGCCGACGAAATCGGCCCCATTGAACCCAATGTGCACATGGCGTTTTCGCGCGGTCGTCCAAACATCGATGCAGAGTTGTTTCTGCCATTCGAAGTGGAAGAATTTCTTTCCGACATCTGGCGTCGCTTCGGACACATGACGATTGAACGCCTTGATACAATTACCAAGGAAACCAGTGCATATAAAAATGCAATCAAGCGCGGTCCCAGAGCAGAAATGACGCTCAAGGAAATGAGTGTTTCGTTTCTCGAAAGTCGAGAAGCACCATCCGCTACGCAGATCGGACAGAAGAAAGTCATGCGTACGCAATCGGGAAAACCGGTGCATGTAAAAGCTTGGGTGCCAGGTGCAAAATGATTGGTGAAAAATTTAATGTCGTGCGAATCGATTACGCTAATCACGTAACTGATTCAGCAATGACAATTTACAACGTAACTTTGGAAGACGTTTTTTTCTGTATCGTGCAACGCACATAAAGATTAGGATGTAATTGAAACAATTGTTTAGCAGTGAGTGGAATAAACTAATCTTGGAAATAAAATATTAACTGTGATGCGTTTCACTTCCGAAGTTACCCACAAACTGTTATAGAGTTCTGACATTTTTATAGACGGGAGGTTTTATTTTTATGGCGAAAGCAGCAACGAAGAAACCGGCAGCTAAGAAGAAGGCTCCGGCGAAGAAAGCAGTAGCGAAGAAAGCTCCGGCGAAAAAGGCAGCAGCCAAGAAGCCAGTAGCGAAGAAGAAGGCTCCGGCGAAAAAGGCAGCAGCCAAGAAGCCAGCAGCGAAGAAAGCTCCGGCAAAAAAGGCAGCAGCCAAGAAGCCAGCAGCGAAGAAAAAGGTAGCCGCCAAGAAGCCAGCAGCGAAGAAAAAAGCGCCGGCTAAAAAGGCAGCAGCCAAGAAGAAGTAATTACGAACGTTTCGTAGCGAAAGTTACGACACCTTCTATCGACACGAATCAGGCGCTGCCCAAAAGCAGCGCCTTTTTCATGGCTTCATCAGGAAGTCGAAATCACAGCCGTCTTCGGCCTGGGTCACGGTATCAAGATACAGTTTCAGATAACCGCGCTCGGCACCGGCGTGCGGTGGGCGAGGCTTGTATCGGTCTCGTCTCGCAGTCATCTCTTTTTCATCGACACATAAGTCCAAAGTCCGGGCTTCCGCATCCAGTCGAATGACGTCTCCGTTCTCGACAAGTGCCAAAGGACCACCTTCGGCACTTTCCGGGGAGACATGCAGGATGATGGTGCCGAATGCCGTGCCGCTCATTCTGGCATCGGAAATTCTGACCATGTCCTTCACGCCTTGTCTGGCGAGCTTCAACGGTATTGGAATGTAGCCGGCCTCGGGCATACCAGGGGCACCTTTCGGGCCGGCATGTTTGAGGACGATGACATCATCGGGTTTTACATCCAGATCATCGCTGTCGATCCGATTGGCCATATCTTCCAGATCAAAAAAGACGACAGCGCGGCCTTCAAATTTTAACAATGCTGCCGAGGCTGCTGCTTTTTTCAATACGGCACCGTTCGGCGCAAGGCTGCCTCTGAGTGCAATCATGCCCTCGTTTGCTGCCAAAGGCGCTGCACGCGTTTTCACAATGTGTTGTTCGAATGCCGGCTCGGCATTTTCAATGTTCTCGCCGAGGGTTTTTCCGCTCACTGTCATCACATCCAGATGCAGCAGGTCTTTGATCTCGCGCATGACCGGTGCCAGTCCACCGGCTTTATACAGGTCTTCCATATAATTTGAACCGGCAGGCTTTAGATCAACAAGTACCGGCGTCTTGCGGCCGATTTCATCAAGGCGCTCAAGCGATGCATCAAGTCCGAGCCTGCCTGCGACTGCGGCAATATGAATGATACCGTTGGTCGAGCCGCCGATCGCTTGCAGAATACAGAGCGCGTTATCGATATGTGCCTGTGTGATCAATTCGCTTGGTCTGATGCCTTCCGCCGCCATGGCGACAGCACGGGTTCCGGTCATTTCGGCATGCCGCATGCGGTCGCTCATCACAGCAGGAACAGCCGCGCCACCCGGCAACATGATGCCCATGGCTTCCGACATCAGCGCCATAGTCGATGCCGTGCCCATGACACCACAAGTACCGGCTGAAGGCACAAGACGTTCGTTGGCAGCCTCAATACCAGCTGCATCGATCTCTCCGGCGCGGTGCATCCCCCACAGGCGACGGCAGTCCGTACAAGCGCCAAGTCGCTCGCCACGCAAGCTTCCGGCCATCATCGGCCCTGTCACTTCAAGAATGGCCGGTCTGTCAGCAGAAAATGCCCCCATCAGCAGTGCCGGGACCGTCTTGTCGCAACCGCCGATCATCACCACGCAATCCATCGGCTGCGCCTTGATCATTTCCTCGACATCCATCGACATCAGGTTGCGCAGGAACATCGAAGTCGGGAAGGCAAAGCTTTCGTGCAGTGACACCACCGGAAAAGTCACCGGCAGACCACCTGCCAGCATAACCCCGCGTTTTACCGCCTCGATAATATCCGGCACGTTGGCATGGCAGGCGTTATACCCCGAATAGGTATCGACAATGCCGATGATCGGCCGTGAAAGAGCGTCTTCCGTATACCCCATGGCCTTGATGAAGGCCTTGCGCAGGAAGAGGGCAAAAGCCTCATCTCCGTAGCGGGTCAAACCACGCTTCATTCCACCCGGCTGATCATTTTCCGACATGCACATCTCCTCTGTTTGCACTATCTTTATCATGCATTTCATATCTGTCACGGCAGGCTACAAGAGGAAATCCACTTAATGTCGACAAACGCCTTCAAAATCGCAGTTATGCCCGGTGACGGTATCGGTATAGAGGTTATGGATGCCTGCATCGTCGTTCTTGATGCCATTGGCAAGAAAGTCGGCGGGCCCGGTCTTGACCTGCAACATGTTCCAGGCGGTGCCGGCCATTACCGTGATCATGGCACAGATCTTCCCGAAGAAAGCTTTGAAGCGGCACGGAACGCTGACGCCATCCTGTTCGGTGCCATGGGGTTGCCGGGCGTCCGCAAGACAGACGGCACGGAAATAAATCCGCAGCTTGATCTCAGGTTTGGTCTTGAACTGTATGCCGGTGTTCGCCCGGTCCGCGTATTGCCAGGTGCGCCAACGCCGCTGGCCGATCCCAGAGCCCGGGATATTGATCTGGTTCTGATCCGCGAAAACACCGAAGGCCTGTTCGCCGATATTCGCAAACCACGCAAGGATAACGGCCTCGAAGCCGAAGACCGCTGCCTGATCACCCGCAAGGGTTCCGAACGCGTCATTGAATACGCCTTCAAGCTTGCAGAAACCCGGTCAAGAACGCGAACCGATGCGCGCCGGGTCACCTGCGTCGACAAGGCCAATGTTCTGCATTCGATGGCCTTCTTTCGCGCGATCTTTGATGAAGTCCGTCTGAAGCATGAAACGGTCGAGGCGGATTACGGCTATGTCGATGCCATGGCACTCAATCTTGTCAAAAGACCCTGGGATTTTGACGTCATGGTCATGGAAAATCTGCTCGGTGATATTCTTTCAGACCTGACGGCTGGCATCGTCGGCGGCCTCGGCATGGCACCGTCGGGCGACATCGGTGACAAACATGCCCTTTTCCAGCCCTCACACGGCAGTGCCCCGGATATTGCCGGCAAAGGCCTCGCCAACCCCGTTGCCATGTTCCTGTCGGCAGCCATGATGCTGACGTGGCTGGGGAGTAAGCATGGTGAAAACCAGGCACTGGAAGCCGGTGCCTTGCTTGAAGAGGCCGTCGCGAAAGCTTTCGCAGACGGTACGTTGAAACCAAGCGAATTCGGTGGCCCGCACGGCACCAGGCACATCACACAGGCCGTATTGAATGAAATTTAATCACTGAATTATTTTGAATAAAATTGCGGCAATTTCTTTCAATGCCGTGATTGTCCCTCTAAGCTTTAAGGAATGAAGGTGCCAAAAGGCATCACTGGGCAAATAGTACAGGGGATGAATAGCGGGTGAGCAACTCGGAACCAATCGAGCCCCCGATATTTTTTGATGAAATGCTTGAACCGGATGGAACGGTTCGCAAAGCCTACGCTGAATTCGGTGAGTGGCTTGATGGTGTTTCAAAAGATTATCTGATTCGCAAAAACGATCAGGCGGATATGATGTTCCGCCGGTTAGGGATCACCTTCACCGTTTACAGTGACTCCGCGTCAGTAGAGCGCATGATCCCGTTCGACATCATTCCCCGTATTATCGACGCCATGGAATGGGATTATCTGGCGCGTGGCACGGTGCAGCGTGTTGATGCGATCAATGCCTTCCTTGATGACGTCTATCATGATCAGGCCATCCTCAAGGCCGGGCGTATTCCCCCGGAACTGGTCCTGAACAACGATGCCTTCCGGCCCGAGATGCTGGATCTTGATCTGCCCCGGCGCATCTATGGACATATTGCCGGGGTCGATGTCGTCCGCACTGGTGATCGGGAGTTTTTTGTTCTGGAAGACAACGTTCGCACACCATCCGGCGTTTCCTACATGCTTGAAAACCGCCAGACCATGATGCGGTTGTTTCCCGAATTGTTTGCCATGAACCACGTTGCGCCGGTCGGACGATATCCGACGGAATTGCGCAACAATCTGAAATCGGTTGCGCCTCTCGGTGTTGACGACCCGACCGTGGTGTTGCTGACGCCGGGCCGTTTCAACAGCGCATTCTTCGAGCATGCTTTTCTGGCCACAGAAATGGGTATCGAGTTGGTTGAGGGGCAGGATCTGTTCGTCAACGACGGGCTGGTTTACATGCGGACCACCGAAGGCCCGAAACGCGTTGACGTCATTTACCGCCGTATCGATGACGACTTTATTGATCCGCTGGCTTTTAAATCAGAATCCATGCTGGGTGTGCCGGGCCTTTTGTCCGTCGTCAGGCGTGGGCGGGTGACATTGGCCAATGCCATCGGCACCGGCGTTGCCGACGACAAGGCGATGTATGTGTATGTGCCGGAGATGATCCGCTTCTATCTTGGTGAAGAACCAATATTGCAGAATGTGCCGACCTATAGCCTGAGAAACCCGGACGATTACAAGTACGTGCTTGAAAATCTCGAGAGCCTTGTCGTCAAGGAAGTCCACGGCTCCGGTGGCTACGGCATGCTGGTCGGGCCGAACAGCACAAAAGAACGCGAGGATTATACCCTGCGCCTCAAGGCCGACCCGGAAGCCTTTATTGCACAGCCGACCTTGGCACTGTCAACCTGCCCAACGTGGGTGAACGAGGGTGTAGCACCCCGGCATGTCGATCTGCGCCCGTTTGTGCTGTCCGGGCAGCGCACGACGGTCATGCCCGGTGGTCTGACCCGCGTTGCCCTGAACGAAGGCTCGCTGGTGGTCAATTCATCGCAAGGCGGCGGCACCAAAGACACCTGGGTATTGGAGCGATGAGCTAAACATGCTTTCTCGAACAGCAGACAGTCTGTACTGGTTGGGACGCTACGTTGAACGGGCAGAGAATACGGCACGCCTGCTTGACGGCACGCATCATCTCGGTCTGCTGCCAATACCTGCGGGGGAGCAGGGGAACTTGTGGCGCAACCTGTTTCAAAGCGAATTGGAAGTGGAAGCCTTCACGGCCAAACACGACAGTTTCTCAGACACACCGATCATCGATTTCATGGCCCTTGATCCCGATAATCCCTCCAGCATCCGGTCGTGTATTCATGCCGCCCGGGAAAACACCCGCTCGGCCCGTCATGTGCTGACAACGGAAATTTCACAATGCGTCAACCAGTCGTGGATGGATATCCGCAACGTCACCATGACGGATGTTTTGGAGCGCGGCACGCAGGACTTCCTGGACAGCGTCAAGGAACGTGCGCACCTGTTCAAGGGTGTGATTTACGGAACCATGCGACGCGGCGAACCCTTCCTGTTCTGGGAACTGGGTACGGCGCTTGAGCGGGCAGAGAATACATCCCGGCTTATATTGGCCCGCGCTGATGCCTTTCACCGTGCCAGCAGGCGCGATGACGGCTTTGATTTCTATCGCTGGGGAACGTTGCTCAGATCAGCCAATGCCTACAGCGCCTATCGGCAGCTTTATGGCGATATTGAACCGATCATGGTCGCCGACATGTTGATCCTGAACGCCAACATACCGCGATCTCTATCGTCGTGCATTGATGACACAACGCAAATTCTGCGTACCCTGAAACGTGAGGCGCCTTGCGTTGAAATGGCCGAGAAGTTGTCTGCTGAAATCCGCACGCTCAGACTTGATCAGATCATCCGCTCCGGGCTGGCCGGTTATTTGCAGGATTTCCGCGAACGAGTCCACGCGCTGAGCGATCAAATCCGCGTCGACTTCATCATGGTCCGGTAAGGCTGAAATCATGCGTCTGACAATTGCCCATGAAACCTGCTATCGCTTCGCTGAACCGGCGCAGCATTCGATTCAGTACCTGCGCCTGACTCCGGGCCAGAATGCCTGTCAGCGCGTGCTGTCGTGGTCCGTGACGACACAGGAAGGCACGCTGACGCCATGGATCGACGGTTTTGGCAACAATGCGCACGTCTCAACCATCGACGAACAGCACGACGAAGTGAAAGTTCTGGTCGAAGGCGTCGTCGAAACCATTGATACCGCCGGCGTGATGACGGCGCGCGACGGCCTGCCACCGGAATTGTTTCTGCGCGATACGCCGTTCACCACGCTGGGCGACGCCACGCGGACCCTGACCGAGAGCATCCGGCCAATCTTTGACAATGACATACTGAGCGGGCTGCATGCACTGAATGAAGCGATCGCCGATAATGTGAAATATACGGCTGGCTCAACAACAACAGACACGACAGCCGAAGAAGCCGTCAAATCCGGCTCCGGTGTCTGTCAGGATCATGCACACATCTTTTTGACCTGTGCCCGCTCGATGTGCATTCCGTCCCGCTATGTCAGCGGGTACATCCTGGCCGGCCAGGATAACGACAGCCATGTCGCCTCACATGCCTGGGCTGAAAGTTACATCGAAAGACTGGGTTGGGTGAGTTTCGATCCAGCCAACAGGCAATCAGCGACAGAAGAATACGTGCGCCTTGCCATCGGCTTTGATTATATGGGCGCGGCACCGGTCCGGGGATCACGCACCGGCGGCGGCGTCGAGGACCTCTCGGTCCACGTTCACGTCGAGCAAAGCCAGAACTGACCCTAGATCATCATCACAATGACGAACAGGAACAGCACGCTGAGCACGATCAGCGCCATGGTTCCGGCATGCATATTTCTCGACAATGTCGATTTGTTGCCATGCTGCCGTTCGATCATCGCGATCAGCTCGTTCAGGATGGTCATCGATTCGGTCCGGATCGTGCGATCAGCCCAGCCGATGACACGACCGATGCCGCGGAACACACAGGGAAGGAAGCGCCTGTAGATCCAGTCCGTGTCCAGGTTCGTTGATTTCAGCTCCGGCGGGTAAATCTTGTAGAGCATCAATACCGTGAACGCGAGCGCAGAGAACATCAGCAATTGCAGCTGCGTGATGACGTGTGCCGTGGTGTAGGGCACATAATCGACCGGGAACGGCAGGATGTCGTAAAGCGCCTTCGGATAAACACCGATGAAGATACACAGAAACGCGGCAAGCCCCATGGCCAGCAGCATGTTCCAGGGTGCTTCCTTGACGCGCCGTCCACTGTCATGGGCAAAAAACGCGAAGTAGGGGATCTTGATGCCCGAATGGTGGAACACGCCGGCCGATGCAAACAAAAGGACAGCCCAGACAAACCAGCGATGATCGGCAGCCACGGCGGTCATGATCATTGATTTTGAAACAAAGCCCGAGAACAGCGGGAACGCCGAGATCGACGCCGCGCCAATGATGCAGAACCCTGTTGTCCATGGCATGGATTTGTAAAGACCGCCCAGTTCTGAGCCCTTGCAGGTGCCGGTGCGATACAGCACCGCGCCCATCGACATGAACAGGAGTGCCTTATAGAGAATATGGCTGAAAGCGTGCGATGCCGTACCGTTAAGCGCCAGTTCCGTACCGACACCGATGCCGACGACCATGAAGCCAAGCTGGTTGTTCAGCGAATACGCCAGCACCCGCCTGAGGTCATTTTCGATCACCGCATAGAAGATCGGGAAGGCTGTCATCGTGACGCCGATATAGATCAGCAATTCAGTCCCTGCATAGCCACGTGCCAGCGCATAGACTGCGAGCTTGGTTGTGAAAGCACTCAGGATCACCGTCCCGGTCACCGTTGCTTCCGGATAGGCGTCCTGCAGCCAGTTGTGCAGAAGCGGGAAGGCGCACTTGATACCGAAAGCGATCAGAATCAGGTTTCCGCCCAGCGTGCCGATACCGATCTTGCCGAAGTCGATCGAACCCGTTTGCGTGTACCAGACCAGGACACCGGCCAGCAAAATAACCCCTGAGCCGACCTGGATGAGCAAATAGCGCATCCCTGTTTTGTATGCCCGCTCGGTACGGCTGGCCCAGATCAGGAAGACCGACGATATAGCCGTCAGTTCCCAATAGACAAAAAGCGTTACAAGATCGCCGGCAAATACTGCACCGATGGCGGCACCTGCGTAGATCGGGGCCGACACCTGCTGCATGGTGTCCTTGTCATGCCATGCAAACAGCATGGAGAGGAATGCCGCGATATTGAAAATGTACCCCCAAACGCGCGACAGGGCATCGACACGTAAAACCTCGAACGTCAGACCGAGCGCTTCCATCGTGACGGAAGTGCCGTCAGCCAGGGTATGCACGTGCACAAAACCGATAATCGGGAGTGCCAGCAGATACCAGCGGCGCAAGGTTTGCGGCAGCAGCGGTACGAGTACCGCGCCAACAACCAGAATCAGTCCGGGATTGATATCACTCATCTTTGTCGTAATACCCTTCGTCCCGCATCAGAAAGACACGCATCAGTTTGGCGGCGAGCACCAGGCCGACGCACATGACAAAACCGTAGATGGCAGCAGAAGCCGAACCATTCCTCCGCGGCAAAATGCGGATGTTTATGATAGAAGGCATCCGCCGCGAAAAGCCCGGCGCACACAACAAAAATAGCAATGATGATCTTCCGGACATTCCTGGAATCATCCAGCCAGTATTTTTTCGGATCATTGATTTTAGGTGAATGCTGGCTTCATCGATCAGCTCTCCGAATACCGGTGTCAGGAATATACGGATACGATCCGCATAGAAGAACAAGGCGATGCAACCGAGCGTCGTCAGCATGATCGGTATCAGGCATATGATAGAAGCTTCGGCGACCCCCGCTCGTCCGAACGTCATATGTCTGAGCAGGGGGTGTGCAGGCGGCGCGTGGTGTGCGTCTTCGTCATGCCCATGCCCATGATGCTCATCCGGATTCTCCTTACCGAAGTAGCCATAAAGCACCACCGGCATCAGATACGCGATATTGAGCAGGGACGAGATCATCAGTACGGCGATGAAAATCACCTGATCCGTCTCGGCAGCGGCCAGCGCCAGATACCACTTCGACCACATGCCACCCAATGGAGGCAGACCGATGATCGACAACGAAGCAATAAAGAAACAGAAGAACGTTACCGGCATTTTACGGCCAAGGCCGCGCATGTCCGATATTTCGGTCTTGTGGGCAAACACGATGATCGCACCGGCACAGAAGAACAGGGTGATCTTGCCAAAGGCGTGCATGACGATGTGCAGCGTCGAGCCGAGCGCTCCGGTGTTGGTTGCCAGCATGGCGCCCAGCACAACGTAGCTGAGTTGCGAGATCGTCGAATAGGCCAGTCGCGCCTTGAGGTTATCCTTGCGCATGGCAACCAGCGACGACAGCAGGATCGTCATTGCCGCGACATAGGCCAGCCACGTCGACGCACCGGTGTTGCTCAACGTATCAAGCCCGAAGATGAAAACGCTGACCTTGACCACACTGAAAAGACGCCTGCCTTGACCACGGCAACTGCATGCAGCAGCGCGCTGACCGGTGTCGGCGCCACCATGGCCGCAGGCAGCCAGCGGTGGAACGGCATCAGGGCCGCCTTGCCGATACCGAATATATACAAGCCGAACAACACCGCGATGATGCCTTCCGGTGCGTTACCGGCAAGGATGCCGCCTTGTTTGAAATCAAGGGTGCCGACCTCAACATAGGTCCAGATGGTCGCAGTCAGCAGAAACAGGATCGACGTCGATATCAGAATGCCAAGATAAACCCGGCCGGCACGGCGCGCCTCATCGGTACCGGAATGCGTGACCAGTGGAAACGTCGAGATCGTAAGGATTTCGTAGAACACGAACAAAGTCAGCATGTTGCCGGAAAAGGCAATGCCGATCGAGGCCATGATGGCGATGGCGAAGCAGAAGAAGAACCGCGTCTGGTTTTCTTCATGATGCGCGCGCATGTAACCGAAGGCATAGAACGACGTCAGGATCCAGAGGAAGCTGGCGATCCCGGCAAAGATCATGCCGAGGGGCTCCAGCATAAAGCTGATCGACAAGCCGGGCAGCATTTGCACCAGGGTCAGGCTCGGCCGTGCACCGGTATCGACAATGCCGATCAACTTCCAGACGACGCAGAACAGCAGTGCCGCCGTGATGACCGTCAGTCCATCGCGCACATTAGCTGAAGCCGGGCCTGAGAACAGCAGCAGAAAGGCCCCGAAAAAGGGGATCGCCAATGCCAGAAGAATGAGTGTCTCGGCGGTCATTTTGATCCCCCGAGCAGGTATTGCGCGGCGCTCATCGCGACATCACCGGTGTAGCTGGCATCAATGCCGAACCAGAAGGCGGCCCCCAACAGGATATACGTCGGCACCAGCAGGCTGAGCGGCGCTTCGCATTTATCTTCGGATCCAATGGCGGGATTGCGGAAATACATCACCTCGACCACCCGCCAGACATAGATCACTGCCAGCAGACTGGACAGCATGATCAGGATGGCCACCGGCCACATACCGGCTGCAAGTGCGCCCTGTACCAGAAAGAACTTGGAAACAAAGCCGACCGTCAGCGGCACACCGATGAGCGAGAAACCGCCGGCAAGAATGGCCGCAGCCGTCAGCGGCATCCGTTTACCGAGACCGGCCATGTTTTCAAGTTTGACCGAGCCGATGACGTAATAAACGCAGCCGAGTGCCATGAACAATCCGCCTTTCATCAGGGCGTGATTGAACATGTGGATGATGCCGCCGGCCAGTGCCGGCGCGTTGCCGATTGAAATACCCAAAATCATGTAGCCGACCTGCGCGACACTTGAATAGGCGAGCAGTCTTTTCACGTTGGTCTGGTAAATCGCAATGATCGACCCGGCAAACATACCGGCGATTGCCAGCACCATGACGGCACTGCGTACCCCGTATGTTTCCAGCGGATCAACATCGCCGAACACCGTGAACAGCAGGCGGATCAGGGCATACACGGCAACTTTCGTCGAAGTCGCCGCGACAAATACCGTTACCGCTGAAGGCGCATAGGTATAGGCATTCGGCAGCCATACGTGCAGTGGAAACAGTGCCAGTTTCAGACCGAAGCCGACGACGATGAAGGCAAGGGCAACGTGGATGGTTCCGGTATGCTGAACCGCCGGCAGCAACTGGGCCAGATCGGTCATATTCAGCGATCCGGTCATCATGTAGAGCATGCCGAGGCCGATGACATAGAAGGTCGCACCCAGTGTGCCCAGGATAAGGTAACGGAGCGCTGCCGACAGGGCCCTGCGGTTCTTGCCGAGGCTGATCAGGACGTAGGTTGCCAGCGATGATACTTCGAGGAAGACGAAAAGATTGAAGGCATCACCGGTGACGGCCATGCCGATCAGGCCGGCCTGACACAGCAGGAACATGCAGTAGACGAGATAATGCCGTTCCTTGGGAATTTCCTTCTCGATGCTTTGCTTGGCATAGGGGAACACGGCGAAAGCAATAGCCGAGACGATAAGATCGACGAAAGCGCCGAGCGCATCTACGCGGTAAACGATCCCCCATGGCCCATCCCAGTTGCCAAGCTTGTAGAGGATGGTGCCGCTTGCGACGAGCTGGTGGCGCGCGCGGCTGGAGGGGAGGTTGGAGACAGAGGCGCTCAGGTCCGTCCACGCCCAGGAGGAGGAGGAGGAGGAGGAGGAGGAGGCGGGCTACCGCATCACGCCAAGGACGCGCTATATGTGCGCGAGAAACGTCACTCCGCACGCTCCTCTATTTCACGAACTTCGTCATCTTCAATGGTACCGAAGCTTTCCTGTACGCGAACCACCAGTGCCAGTCCCAGGGCCGTTGTCGCAACACCGACGACAATCGCCGTCAGGATCAGGACATGGGGCAGGGGATTGGAATAAACATCGATATTGTCGGCGAGGATCGGCGCGGTGCCGCCCTTCACCTTGGCCATGGAAATGTAGAACACGAAAACCGACACCTGAAAGACGTTGAGACCAACGATCTTCTTGATCAGATTTTCATGGGCAATGACGATGTATAGCCCGATCATCATCAGCAGGAAGACAATCCAGTAATTGAACAGGCCGGGGAATGCGTAGTCGGTCATTCCTCCACCTCATCATCTGAAGGATTGATGTCCGCCGCAGCACGACCGGCAAAGGCACAGAAAATTGTCACGATACCGGCAAAGACGGTCATGCCGACGCCGGCTTCGACCAGCAGAATGCCGATATGCTGACCGCCGGTCGGTGACGAAGACAGACTATAATAATCAAGGAAATTGGCGCCCAACAACATGCAGACCACACCGACGCCAGCATAGAGCAGGACACCGAGACACAAGACCAGCCGGGTGACCCATGACGGCAGTGCCTCGCGCAGTGTGCCAAGCCCGTAAATCAGGCCGTAGAGAACATACGCGGATGCAAAGATGACACCGGCCTGGAAACCGCCGCCGGGCCCGAAATCACCGTGCCACTGAACATATAGGCCAAACAGAAGGATAAACGGAATAAGCAGCTTCGAGACGACCCGAAGGATTATTTTCTGCTGCATATCGGATTGCTGTTGCATCATTGATCGCGCCCTCCGCCGGCGCCATCGCCTTTTTTGCGGCGTCTGGTACGACCGATCAGGGTCAGCACACCGACTGCGGCGGTAAAGATCACAAAGGTTTCACCCATGGTGTCGTAACCGCGGTAACTGGCCAGAACCGACGTGACAACGTTCGGCAGGCCAATCTCAGCCATTGAATCGTTCAGATACCGGGGGGCTACATGTTGATGGATCGGCGCATTGGGATCGCCGAACAGCGGCATGTCGAGACTGGCGTATACCAGTGCAAGCCCGAGCAGAGAGCAAACAGCCAAAGCCTTGAACGACTGGGCGTTCGGTGTTGCCTTTTCACGTTCCGACGTCAGGGCGAGGGTGCCGATCATCAGAACGGTCGAGGCCCCGGCGCCGACAGCCGCTTCGGTGAAAGCAACATCGACGGCATCAAGAATGACGTAAAGGGTCGCCCCCAGCAGGGAATAGATCCCGCTCAACATGACCACGGCAAACAGGCTGCGAATTCTGGCAATGGCAAGACCGGTGATGCCCATGAATATAAGCGTGGCAACGTTCAGCAGGTCAGAGGTGATGATTTCAATATTCACTGCGGTGACGTCCCTGCTTTGGTCTTGGTGTCATGCACCATCTGACGCTCTTCTTCTGTATCAACTGCGGGCAGCACGCCGTGATTGATGGCAGCCCGGGCCAGGGCATGGGTCGCTGTCGGACTGGTGAAAAAGATGAAGATCAATATCAGGACAAGCTTGGCGGTAACCAGCGTCAAGCCTGACTGAAACATCAGGCCGACAAACACCAGTCCGATGCCGAGCGTATCGATCAATGAGGCCGCATGCAGACGCGCATAAACATCCTGGAGCTTGAGCAGTCCATAGCCACCGATCAGACAGAATACCACACCGGCAATGATGAAAATCCAGCTCAGGGCATCGAGGACTGTATCCATCAGATGTCTCCCGCCGGGTCGCCGTCATCGCCATGGCCCATATCCGAGTAGGTGACATATTTGGTGACAGCAATCGTGCCGATGAAATTGATCAGCGCATAGACAATCGCCAGATCAAGAAATTCCGGACGGTCATCAACAAAACCGTAAATGGCGATCAGCATGACACAGAGCGTGCCGAATGTGTTGACGGCAAGAATCCGATTATAAACATTGGGGCCGATCAGCGCCCGGATCAGGGCCAGAAGCATGGTCACGACCACACCGGCAGAAGCAGCGGCAAACATCACGACGACGCCCCTTCAGCTTTCGGCAGGGGATCACCCATCAATTCACAAACCCTGGCGTCCATGTCGCCGGTTCTGAGCCCATCCGCCGTTTCATCCATAATGGCATGAACGGTGATGTAATCGTCCTCAACGGCTATGGACACGGTACCCGGCGTCAGCGTGATCGAATTGGCATAGACCGTTTGACCCAGTGCATCAGATTGACTGGCCCTGACCCGCAACACCTGTGGGCGCACGGCATTCGGCGCGCCGAGGATCGCCTTTGCGACAGTCAGGTTGGACATGACGATTTCTTTGATCAGCCACGGGAAATATTTCAAACCCGGGAGTGTGAGGTGAATGGGGTGTCCCTCGTGGTCACAGACATCCATTCCCCGTGCGATCATAACGCAAAGGATGATCGACCCGACTCCGAGGGCAATGATCAATGGTATCCAGTACCCAGACAACAGGACCCAAAATCCTGCTAATGCGAGAGCCAATGCTATGGCTTGAGACACGTGTGCTCCCCTTTATCGCCATCCCTGAAGCGCACCCGGCTTTTGCCGAATTGTCTTGTACCCATTAGGGTTTAGCGCTTTCCTTGATTTTCAATTTACGGGGCCAAATACACTGTGACCAGCAGATTTTTCCCAAAATTCCATTTCGATATGCGATTACACCTTCTGATTGCGACAATTCTTTTCTTTTCGTTTCCGGACGCCGTTTCTGTCGCTGGAGATACGCGGCTTCTGAGCGTGATCAGCGGCACATCAAAGCATGATTTTACGGTTGAAATCATGCGCACACCGGAAGAACGCTCCAAGGGATTGATGCATCGACGGCAGCTTGATGCAAAACATGGAATGCTGTTCGATTTCGGTGGCGCTGTCATCGCCCGCATGTGGATGAAAAACACATATATCCCTCTGGATATGCTTTTCATTCGCGAAAATGGTGCCATTGCCAACATCGCCGCCGACACGGTGCCGCATTCCTTGGACGTTCTGAGCTCGGAAGGTGATGTCCGTTATGTTCTGGAAATCAATGCCGGCCTTACGAAACGTCTGGGCATCAAAGCCGGTGATCGTGTCGAATTGCCTTAAAGGTTCGCTGATCAAATCAGGGGGTTATGCGCGACCGTTCGGGACGCGGGGAAAGTCAGAAATACCTCTGTGCCGATATCCGTGCCGCTGGTAATCCCGAGCGTTCCGCCATGCAGTTCCATCAAGGCCCGGACGATCGGTAATCCCAGTCCGGTCCCAGGCGTTTCCCTGGTCATCGGGTTATCAATACGTCCGAATGGTGCCAGTGCTTTTTCCACTTCATTGGTGTTGAAGCCGCACCCGGTATCCTTGACCGAAATCTGAATGCTGCCATCTTCAATCTTGTAGATGGAAATGATGATCGACCCGCCATCGACATTGAACTTTTCTGCATTCGACAGAATGTTGAAGAAAATCTGAGCCAACGCGCGTCGGTCGGCATGCAGGTGGTGGACATCATCACTGATCGTTGCGCTAAAACGAATGCGTCGCTGCTGCAATCGATGCAAAAACAGACGCTCGGATTGCGCAATGACATCGCTCAGAAAAAGGCTCTCTTCATCCAGTTCGAATTTACCGGCTTCGATCTTGGACAGGTCCAAAAGATCATTGATCAGACTCAACAAGTGTTCGCCGCTGCGATGAATATCTGTCGCATATTCCTGATAGGATTCATTGCCGACGGGGCCGAAAAGCTGTTCGCGAATGATATCGGAAAACCCAAGGATGGCATTTAGCGGCGTACGTAGCTCATGGCTCATATGTGCCAGAAACTCGGATTTGGCCCGGCTTGCCTGTTCCGCGCGTTCTTTCTCGTGCCGCAATGCTTCTTCTGTTTCGACCAGCTCATTAATATTCCGGCCACCGCCACGATAACCGGCAAAGGTACCATCATTATCGAAAATCGGTTTGCCGCTGATTGCCAGATGCAGTTCTGTGCCGTCTGGCAAGTGCCTTGAATAACGGATGTCACGAAAGTACTTCCGGTTATCCAGGATATCCTCAAATGCCTTCAGTTTATTTTCACCGGACCGGCCTGGGTTGGTTTCCCGGTGGGTAAGCCCTAATTGTTCGGAAGCCTGTATACCGGTTACCGCCGGCGCATCTACTGATATGAATGAATATCTCAGATCGGCGTCCATTTCCCAGAACCAATCGGCGGCAGTACTCGAAAAATCCAATAATTTCTGCTGGCTCTCGCGCAGGGCAAATTCGGTAGCTTTTTGTGGGGTAATGTCGGAAGACATGATGATTGTGCTGCCATCGGCAAGCTTGGCTTCGTTGACCAATATGGTTTTGCCGTCCTGGCGGGTGATTTCAAAAGCACCTCGAGGGTTGCGGTGCCGCTCCAGTCGGTTTTTGACCCACTCATCCACGTCTTCGATCTTGCCGGTCAAGCCTTGCGCCACAATGGCCTGGAGATGCTCCTCAAACGTCGTACCGGGGCGACATGCTTCTGGGATGTCTTCGTTCAGTTTCAGAAAATGATCATTGAATATGGCCAGACGATCATCCTTGTCCCAGATCGCAAAGATGCAGTCGACAGCATTGATTGCTGCCATCAGCACGTCTTCCGCCGATTTCACCTTGGCTTCTGTTTGCAGACGGTCCGTGATATCCGCAGCGACACCGATGTAACCATGGAAGATGCCTTTGGAATCAAAGATTGGTCGTCCGGTGGCGGAAATTTCCTTGATCCGACCGTTCTTGTGGCGCCGCGAGTATCGGAAGTTCTTGAAAGGGCGATGTGCTTCGAGATCGTCGAAGTGTTTCTGCCATCGTGGTGACTTCAGGTCATCGTCAGCCAGTTCCGCCCGGGTCTTGCCGATCTGCGTCGACATCGGGGCATCGACCGCTTCAACGACGGCAGGTGACATGTAGGTAAAACGATGCAATGCATCGGTTTGCCAGAACATTTCCGACGACATCAAACCGATCACTTCGTAAAATCGCTCGGAATCCTCAATCTTTGCCCGTAGCCGCTCGTTTTCCTCGCGCAACGCAGCGTTATCCGATTTCAGGGATTCAGTGTCTCCAGGAATCTCTAGCTTAGCCACGACCACTCCCCACAAAGCCGAAAACAGTCTTCATCCCGACAATAAGACACATACCAATTATATGCTATCGATCAGGATTGGGACTGAATTTTTGCCCAGGTATCACGAAGGGACATGGTCCTGTTGAATACAGGCATCTGCGCCGTGCTATCCTGATCCTTCACAAAATAGCCCATGCGTTCGAACTGCAGTGCATTGTCCGGCTGGAAATTCAGGATCGAGGGTTCCAGCTTGCATCCGTGCAGCACTTCGAGGCTGTGCGGATTCAGGGTCTGGACAAAGTCGTCGGATTTGCCCGGGTTCGGATCAAGGAACATGTGATCATACAGGCGCACTTCGGCATCGATGGCATCTTTAGCCGATACCCAGTGCAGCGTACCCTTGACCTTGCGGCCGTCCGGCGAATCACCGCCCTTGGTTAAGGGATCATAGCTGCAGCGCAACTCGATAATCTCGCCGGCATCGTTCTTGATGACGTCGGTGCAGGTAATGTAATAAGCCCAACGCAGCCGCACTTCGCGGCCAGGAGCCAGACGGAAGAATTTTTTCGGAGCATCTTCCATGAAATCCTCCTGCTCGATATAGATTTCACGCGAGAAGACAACCTGACGCGAGCCGGCGGCTTCATCTTCCGGATTGTTCACCGCATCCAGTGATTCCGACTGGCCTTCCGGATAATTTTCGATCACCACCTTGAGCGGCCGCAGCACGGCCATCCGCCGTTCGGCAGCTTTGTTCAGGTACTCGCGGACACAGTGATCGAGCAGGGCAGGGTCAACGGTGCTGTCCGACTTGGTTACGCCCAGGCGGGAAACAAAATCGCGGATGGCGGCGGCGGGGATGCCGCGACGCCTGAGGCCGGAGATGGTCGGCATACGCGGGTCGCTCCACCCGGTCACATGGCCTTCCTTGACAAGTTGTGTCAGTCGACGCTTCGACAAGACTGTATAGGTCATGTTGAGGCGGGCGAATTCGTACTGTTTCGGGTTTGAAGGCGACGGCAGATTTGCAATAAACCATTCATACAAAGGCCGGTGGTCTTCAAACTCCAGCGTGCAGAGCGAATGGGTCACGCCTTCGATGGCGTCCGATTGCCCGTGTGCAAAATCATAGGTCGGATAGATGCACCAGGTATCGCCGGTACGCGGATGGGGTTTCTTGACGATCCGATAGAGCACCGGGTCGCGCAGATTGATGTTGCCAGCGGCCATATCGATTTTGGCCCGAAGCACCTTGGCGCCATCGGCAAATTCACCAGCCTTCATGCGGCCGAAAAGATCCAGATTTTCCGCGATGCTGCGGGCGCGGTGCGGGCTTTCCCGGCCGGGCTCCGTCAGGGTACCGCGATATTCACGCATTTCTTCCGCATTCAGATCATCGACATAGGCCAGGCCTTTTTCGATCAGGTGCGACGCCCATTCATACAGCGTGTCGAAGTAATCGGATGCATGTTTCGGCGCACCATCCCATGTAAAGCCGAGCCAGCGCACATCTTCCTCGATGGCGTCGATGAATTCCTGTTCTTCTTTGGCCGGATTGGTGTCATCAAAACGCAAATTGCATTTCCCGGCAAATTCTCCGGCGACACCGAAATTCAGGCAGATCGACTTGGCATGACCAATATGCAGATACCCGTTGGGCTCTGGCGGGAAGCGCGTGACGACGGACTGGGTTGTGCCATCGGCCAGGTCACTGCGGACACGTTCGCGGATGAAATCGCGCGGTTCGGACGCCGGTTCGCTGTGGGTATCGGATTCGGTCATAAAATTCTGCTGGTCCAGTTATCAGGGGCTTCCCGTCAACCAATGCGGCGTCATCCGGGTGCATCGGGGTCTATGTCTGCCAAATATGCAGGAAAAGTAAAAGCAAAAGGCGACGCGCTGAGCTGTGCGCACAAATGAAAAACCCCGGTCAAGGACTGACCGGGGTTCTAAATAGCGGATTTCATGAGAGTTTCCTCAGAACAGCTTCACCACAAGAGCAAGAATAGCGACGGCGCCGACGAACGATCCCATGACGGTATTGAAAACACTGTATTCCATATCACGCACTCCAAAAGAGCTGGTCAGGTTGTTGATGGGCACTCTCTACGCCTACTTTTACACATGTACTACCGTTCCTTTCACGCCTCAGTCATGCAATTTACGCATGGCTAGAGGGTAAAAATAATGCTCTTTTCCGCGCTTGCTATTGAAAGGTAAAAACCCTAGGTTCCCCGCCAGTCGGGGAGTAGCGCAGCCTGGTAGCGCATCTGGTTTGGGACCAGAGGGTCGCAAGTTCGAATCTTGTCTCCCCGACCATTCTTTCAAATCTCATCATGATCACCGGAAGCTGACGGGGTTTTCCCCTGCAGTTTTTCCAGTTTGACCCCGATCAGGGTCGAACTGATGCTTTGCACAACGGAAAAGATCAGCATGGCAACCGGGATCAGGGCCCACCACCAGTCGGTGAAATACCATACGACGCCGGCCAGAATGACCCAGAACCATGAGGCCCGTGCATGCCGTTTGGCAGCGTCGAGGAACGCCGCCGGGCTTTTCCCGTTGGCGAGGGCTTTTTCAGCCATTCTGTCATGAGCCCCCACGGACGCCCCCCATTCTCAATGCCGCCTAATCTGCGTCAGCCGCCAACCTCGATGATACAGACACCGGCCGATTTGTTGGCCTCTATCATTTCATGTGCTGCGATCACGCCATCCAGCGTAAACGGGTGCGATCCGCTGACCCGGTGCTTCAACTGCCCCTTGGCCAGCATGGTGTTGATGGCCTCGAACGCTTTGCACTGGGTTTCCTTTCCGAGCGCATAGATGGTGAAAGGTCGCATGGTGACATTCTTGAACATCAAGGGCAGGAACGGCAATACCGGTTGCTCATTCGCGTCGGAAGAGTAGGCGGTGATAACACCCCGTGTTGCCATGATTTCCGGAAACAGCGCGACATTGGCGCCGAAGGCGACTTCGGACAGGTGATCCATGCCGCGCCCGTCGGTGATGTCCATAACCCTGGCGACGACATCGTCATTGCGGTAGTTGATGACGTGATCAGCGCCGAGTGCCTTCACATAAGCCTCGTTTTCGGCAGTCCCGACCATCGCAGTCACATTTGCACCGCCCAGTTTGGCCATCTGCACTGCGTACGAGCCAACCCGGCCACCGCCGCCCGAGACCATAACCGTTTTACCCTCAACCGGGCCGTCAGCATAAATGCTGTACCAGGCCGTCACTGCCGGCACGCCGAGGCAGGCACCATCAAGCAACGATGCGTTGTCCGGCAGCAGCGGTGCCATGTAAGCGGGCAGGGTACAGAATTCCGCCGTTGTCCCCATCGGCCGGCCGGCCTGGGCACCGAATATCCAGACACTCTTGCCGATCATTGCCGGGTCAATATTGGTGCCTACAGCCTCGATCACGCCGGAACCGTCATTACCGGTGATAATCGGCGAGAATTTGACGAGTTCGCGCCCGCTCGAGCGCCGTTTGGCGTCGGTCGGATTGACGGCGGCATAGGCGACGCGCACGCGGACCTCATCGGGTCCCGGTGCCTGGGCTTCGATGGTCACTTCTTTCAGGACCTTGTCGGCGGCGCCGGCTTCGCTGAACTGTATGGCTTTCACTGTATTCTCCTCAATGCGTGTTTTTTTAGGTCTTCGAATGGTCTTGAATCGGCTTGGCCGCACCTTCGGTCACTGCAGCCGGATAAGGCAAGGGGTGATCGCTTTTGGCCAAATCCTCAAAATCCCCAAAATCCATTGCCTTCGGTGATTTCTTGCGTATCTTCATGCATCATATTGTATTTATCGGAGACATTTTCCATGCCCGACGTCCGCATCTTCCAGCCGACCAAGACGGCAATGCAATCCGGTCGCGCTAACGTCAAGAAATGGATCCTTGAGTTCGAACCCGGCTCGCGCAAGGAAACCGATACCCTGATGGGCTGGACCGGCTCACGCGACACCCGTGGCCAGGTCCGCATGCGCTTCGACACCAAGGAAGACGCCGTCGCCTTTGCTCAGAAAAACAACCTGAGTTTTCAGGTCTCCGAGACCAAGAAGCGCCGAATCAAGCCAAAAAACTACGCTGATAACTTCGCCTTCGGCCGCAAGACACTTTGGACCCACTGATGCGCGGCACCCTTGTCGGCGCTGCGAGCGTCGTCCTTTTGCTGATGGCCGGTTCCGGCCATGCCTCATTCCTGGACAAGCTGAAAGGTGCCGTCGATCAGGTCACCACCGGCTCTGCGTCCGGTAGCGGCGCGGCCACGTCCGGTAGCGGCCTTGCCACCGATCAGATTGTCGCCGGCCTCAAGGAAGCACTGCGCGTCGGTGCCGAGCGGGTTTTGGCGCAGGTCGGCGCCGCCAACGGCTTTAATGGTGATCCGGCGATCCACATTCCGCTGCCCGAGCAATTGACCAAGGCGCAGGACATCATGCGCAAGTTCGGCATGTCGGCGCTGGCCGACGATGTCGAGTTGAAGATCAACCGCGCCGCCGAAGAGGCTGCGCCGAAGACCAAGGCGCTGATCTGGAAAGCCGTCAACGAGATGACGCCCGGATGACGCCAAAAAGATCTATGACGGGCCGACCGATGCCGCCACCCAGTACTTCAAGCGGGTCGCCACGCCGGATCTGAAGGCTACCATCGAGCCGGTCGTCAACAACGCACTCCAGCAGGTCGGCGCGATCTCTGCCTATGACACAATGATCAGCAAATACAAAGGCCTGCCGCTGGTCCCTGATGTGAAAGCGGATCTGCAGGCGCACGCCACGCAAGGCGCGCTGGATGGTATTTTCCACTATCTGGCCAAGGAAGAGGCTTCAATCCGTGCCAATCCGGCAGCCCGCACCACGGATATCCTGAAGACGGTTTTCGGCGCCAAATAAGCGTCCAATCTTTCGCGGATGCAGGCGTTGCACCTTTGAGCGTCTGAGGGTACTTTCGCCGCCGCTAAGCGCCCGTAGCTCAACTGGATAGAGCACCCGCCTTCTAAGCGGACGGTTGCAGGTTCGAGTCCTGCCGGGCGCGCCATTTCTTCGAAATGGCCGCCCTCATATAATTTATCTGTTCGAACCGCGTTCGAACGGCGCGCCATTTCTTCGAAATGGCCGCCCTCATATAATTTATCTGTTCGAACCGCGTTCGAACGGCGCGCCATTTCTTCGAAATGGCCGCCCTCATATAATCTATCTGTTCGAACCGCGTTCGAACGGCGCGCCATGTTCTTCGACATGGTCAGCCTGCCGTCACTTGGTCTCGGTACGGTTTTTAAATTGCACGGTTTGCAGCGGAAACGATTCCGATGTGAGGGGCTTTCAACTGGTGCCGGTCATCGCATTAGCCAAGGTATCATAAAGATTGCTCCAGGCTCTGCGCGTGTCAGCGTTAAAATCATCGCCGAGAAATTCCGCAAGAGTATCGACGAAAACGTCTTTCAGGATCACGTAATCATTCGTTGAAACACCGTATTCAACATGGCGTCGACCAAGTTCGCGAACATCGTCCATCAGCGCATCAAGGTTGTTAGCTGATCGGACGACAAGGGCCAACATCGCAATCAATTTTTCCCGTTGCATATCGATGTTGCCGGTGAACAGCGCACGGGTCTCCGGAGCAACGGCAAAAAGACGTTGATACAAGGCCATGGAAAAAGCGTCGCTTTTGGGCAGCAAATTAACGAAGGATTCCCTGACTTTATCAGCATCTGAAGCGTTAAATGAATTCGTCATGCCTTAGTCCCTATGTTAATCAATGCAAGCAATATCACTATTCGCCATGCATTTTATTATAATCATTTTCCGCCGCCGCACATGCATCGGAGAATACCGGGTTGGCATAAAGCTGGTGCCAATTCTCGAACAGGCTGTCCAGTTCGCTTTCCTTGGCCACGTTGCAAGACAGGATGGCAGCGCGCAGAAACTCCATGAAGCGGACTTTCATTTCCAAACTGCTCTTGGCAACCGCATTTACGAGGCCAGTCAGATAGCCGAACCGGCGGATCCGGGCCTTGACCGAGTGATCGCTCAAATCAGGCCACTTTTCTTTCAGTGTCATGAAAGCTTCCGAGATTTTGACAACATCAGGGTGAGTCAGCAATTCATCGGTTGATGACGATGACGCCGCCTTCGGGGCTTGGGGGGCTAATGCCGGCTTCCCTTTCAGGCTGTCTAAGATCACCGAAGTTTTCTCCAGGATATGCTGGCGTTGCCGTTCGCTCACGCGTCGGCTTGAGCCGCGCGCCCAATAGTTAACACGCTCCATAACAGCAGACATGGGGCCGCCCTTGACGATGAAATCATCGCCACCGGCCTCAATGCATTCCTGAAGCACCTCGATGGTATCGTTTCCGGTAATGAAGATAACCGGTGTCTTTGATGTCGCAATCGGCCGGGTCCGTCGGCAGACTTCAATCCCGCTGATTCCGGGCAGGTCAATATCGAGGATCACCAGCCTGGCCTGATGCTGGGTCAACAATGAAAGACCTTCTTCGCCGGTTTCAGCGGTGAGGACTGTGTAGCCGAGCTGTTTGAGGCTTGAAGAATAAATGCGGCGGAATGTCGCATCGTCCTCAACGACAATAATAAGGCCTTTTGCTTTCGGGTTACTCATTGTGATGAATTTCTTCAGCCAATTTTATCAAAGCGTTACGAGCAGGCGCGACAAGAATGCATATTTCATCGAGTAATTGCGGAATCTGATCCTGATTGCCGTCAATCGACAACTTTTCAATCTTACGAAGCATTGCGGTAATTGCAACCAGCCCGACTGCGCCCAGCGATCCTGCTGATTTATGCGCCGCGCGGGCGAGCTGCCCGGTATTGTCGGCTGTGCTGGCCAGAGATGCGGTGAGGCCGTCAAGTTCTGTGACAACCATATTTAGAATGGCCTTTGTTTCATCAGCGCCCACCTGTCTGACAAGATCTTTGAAAATGGCCGGGTCAACGACGACCTGCGTTGTCCTGTCTTCAATATTCTGCTTTTTGTCTAAGGGGGCGTCGGCTGCAAAAAGCGCTGAAATCTCATGATTAAGAATTTCTGATGTGTATGGTTTGTAGACGACGCCGGCAAACAACGTTTTGTACGGCTCTTCGGAGATGTTGAGCATGACATCAGCCGTAACAACCATGATCGGAGTATGCGCATTGGGCCCGCTGTTGTTTTTGATCACGGTCGCGGCTTTGGTGCCGTCCATTTTAGGCATGTGCATATCCATCATGATCACATCGTAGGGGATTATCGAAGCTGCCTCGACGGCCTCTTCGCCATCTTCCGCCAGATCGACGGAACAACCTAGTCCTTCGAGCATCTTGAGCGCAATCCGTCGATTTATCGGGTTGTCCTCCGCGACCAGAACCCTCAGGTCAAGCGTTTCGCGGATGACCGATGGCCTGCATTCCGCCGGAAACTGTTCAGGGGTGGATTCGAAAACCGTGCGCAACGCATTTAAAACCGCTTTGCGGGTGATCGGTTTCATCAGCTTTGCATCGAACAGGTTTCCCTCGGCGAATTGATCACCGACGGCGCGCATCATTGATGACACCAGTATCAGTTTTGTATCGGCCAGTTGCGGATGCTCGCGGCGTATCTCCTGCGCCAACGTTACACCATCCTTGCCTGGCATACTGTAATCCATAAGGACCATTTCGAAGGGCCTGCCTGCAGCGGCAGTTTCAAGCATCAGACGAAGTCCGGCATCGGCGCTGTCCGTCGTTTCGAAAGTGGCACCGAAGCTCTGCAGATAACCTGAGAGGACGCGAATGTTGGTGATGCTGTCGTCGATGACAAGGGCGCGTTTGTCCTTCATGAAATGGCTGTCTCGAGCCTTCTGCCGACGCTCGGCGATATCGAATGTAATGGCAAACTTGAAAGTGCTCCCAACATTAAGTTCGCTCTCGACGCCAATACTGCCGCCCATCATCTCGACGAGACGTCTGGAAATGCTGAGTCCGAGGCCCGTGCCGGAATGTCGCCGCGTGATTGATGAGTCGACCTGCGAAAAATCCTTAAAGAGACGTTCCTGATCATCGATTGAGATGCCGATACCGGTATCCGAAACCTGGAAAAGGGCTGTTACGTTAGTGGCGTTTTGGAACTGTTCTATTACCTCAACCGTGATGCTGCCTCGATCTGTGAACTTAAGCGCGTTACCGACCAGATTGAGCAGGATTTGCCGCAGTCTCGCCGGATCTCCGAGCAGGCGATCCGGCAGGTTCTGGTCGACGATGACGCCAAGCTCGACATTTTTCTGTTCGGCGAGATAGGACAGGGGTTCGATCACTGTCTCCATTTGCTCGCTTAAGGAAAAGGCGGTCCTATTCAATTCAAAGTTATCGGCTTCGAATTTGGCGAGATCAAGAATGTCGTTAAGAATATGCAGCAGACTTTTCGCCGACGTGGAGACCGTTTGCGCAAACGCACGCTGTTCGTCGCTCATCTCGGTGCTCAGAAGCAGTTCGCTCATGCCGATGATGCCGTTCATCGGCGTGCGGATTTCGTGACTCATTGTTGCGAGGAAGGTGGCTTTTGCTTTGGCGGCGTTCTCAGCAATTTCTTTGGCTTTTTTCAATTCCTCCTCGGCCTTGCGAAGCAGTGTCACATCCGATCCCGTACCGCGATACCCATTGAAGATGCCATCGGCATCAAAAGTCGGTATCCCGTTGATCGACAGATACAACGTTGTCCCGTCGTCACGTACTCTCGGGTGTACGAAATTACGGAACGGGCGGTGTGCTTCCAGATCACTCAGGTGCCGGTTCCATGTTTGATTGTCGATACCGGGAATCCCCGTTTCCATGCGGGTCTTGCCGAGCAGCGTCTCTGGTGCGACACCGGTCACTCTTTCGAAGTCACTGGAAAAATAAGAAAATCGTAACTCTGCGTCCATTTCCCAGTAATAGTCGGCGGCACTGGCGGCAAATGCTCGAAACCGGGTTTCCGCATCGGCGACGATGTCCATCTGTCGCCTCATCTCATTATTGGCCCGGGTTAACTCTAAAGTACGGTGGGCGACCTCGATCTCGAGACCGGCCAGGGTTTCCTTCAGTTTTTGGTTGGTTGATTCGACATCGGCGCTTTTGCGTTTCAGCGCGCGTTCTATCGCTTTCAACTCGGTGACATCCCGGGCATACAGGTTGACATAGCCCTGACTCAGGATGGGGACCGCCATGAAGGTGAACACTGTTTCGCCACAACTCAACTCGAATTCGTTGATTTCACCGAATGCCGTTGTTTTGCGAACAAACGCCTTAAGGTCGTCGGAGACATAAGGAGCAAAGCCGGGCGCAAACAGTTCCGGATGTCTTCGGGTCGCTTCATTGGCATACATGACGGCGCCAAGCGGCGAACAGCGGATAATTGGACTCGGGTTCTCAGCCGGAAAACGCGCCAGATCCTCAGTCTCACGTATTGTTGCATGAATCGTCTTCAACATCTTGTAGAATGAGCGGTAAAGATCACCAATCTCGGTCTGCGCATTAATCAAGTGTTCCGGCAGTTCTGTGTCGTCTCCTAAAGACTTTCCGGAACGTTCCATCCGATTGCGGAGTACAATGATCGGATTCAGTAAAATCAGCCACAGCACAAACACCGTTACTCCCGTCACGAATACGGAAATTAACAGCACAAGCCCGCCAATACGGTTCACATAAGCGGTCATCGCGGTCGGAATGTGACTAATATCGGCAATAATGATCAGATCATTGGAAAGCTTGTGAGCCGTGTGCTCGATATAAATGGCGAGGCGCTCGTCAGGCAGATGATGCATCGGAATATTGTGAATCGAGAGGCTGTCGGTAGCCGGGTCGGGCTTCCACATGAGATTGGTATCGCCGACACTGGCGATGACGGTGCTTTCCTGTAACACAATGACACCCAGCATGTAGCGGCCATATAGAATTTCCCTCGCTTTTTCCTCAATATCTGCGGGAGAGGAAAGAACCCCGGGTTTGTCGCCGGTATGGAATTCGATCCTTGCCAGTTGAAGTATTTGCTCGATCACTTCACCGATCAACTGGTCCTCACGCCTCAGATAGGACGGCACCAGGATAACGATCTCAATGAAAACGATTGCGCAGAAGATGCTGAGGGTAACCCGCCGGGCAATCGGCGACTTCAAGCCCATGAACCATGACCGCATATGATGTTGGATTGACATGGTGCGTGAGGCCCCGAAAACAGTTTTAACCAGCGATTTTCGGCACCGGTTTCTGAAAAAGCAAAGCATTCGTGCCAGCAGCACGGATAGACATATTCAGCTTTCCTTAATCTTGCTGGCAAGAAATATGCAAGACAATGAATAAGTTTTCGGGTCGTATTCGCTGATGACCTTCCGTGTGTTGAACCGTCAACACTGCTGGACCAATAAGCCACGAACTATATCGCATATTGATTGGTCGTTTGAGGCATCTTTAACGTCTGTCAAAGCCAAAACAGGATATGCGGAAAATGAGAAGCATGAATTCGGGTAGATGATGCAGGACAGGCGCCCGGGGAGTGCCGGCCTGTTGACTGAAAACCGAACCCGTGCGGGACGCATTATTAAACTATTCAAGTTTTATAAATGAGCCTATAGGAAGCGTGCGCAAGAGTATGCGAGCCATGCAGGTGCATTGAATGTCCAGTTTAACTTCGGCTTCTCAAATTCCTCCCGGACCAGGGGGAGGGAAACCGCCGCGTCATTGCGCCATTATCATAGACGCCTTTTCTCCAGACGATTGTGAAAGACTGAATGCGGCATTTGCCGTTCTGGATGCCCAGGAAGGCGGCTTGGTCGCTGGCAGATTCGACACTAAAGTACGCCAGTCATCCCTCGTCTGGTTGCCGGAAGGGGAAGAGTTCGACTGGGTGGCGCAGCGTCTGGCGCGTCTGGTGGGTGATGCCAACCGTGATACCTTCCGCTTTGCGCTTGATGGTTTTGAAGAGCAGGTGCAGCTCGCTTCCTATGGACCGGGTCATTATTACAACTGGCATATCGATCGTGGCCGTGGCGCTGTTGCAGGACGGCGCAAGCTAACGCTTTCCGTGCAACTGACGGATCCGACCCTTTATGTGGGCGGGGAACTTGAACTCAACGCTGACGGCCACCCCTTCCAGGCACCACGCAATCAAGGTGCTCTGGTGATATTCGCGGCACATACGCTCCACCGCGTGGCGCCAGTGGTGTCCGGAAACCGGCTTTCCCTGGTGTCCTGGATACATGGCCCTGACTTTGTGTGACCGTTCCGGGCACTTATCCCCGGAAATCAACGGCAAGGCCTCTTGCCAGCGGGGCGGCGATTCGTCAATGTTCGCTTTATGTTCTCATATCTTGACCACACCCGATTTCTGATCCCGCTGGTTGGCCGGCGGCGCGAGTTGCCTGTGTTCCTGTCTCGCGTCGCGGCCGGGTTTCCGAGCCCGGGCGACGATTTCGCCGACGGTACGCTGGATCTCAATGATCTCGTCGCGCACCCGTCGGCCAGCTTTCTGGTGCGGGTTTCCGGTAACTCGATGACCGGGGCCGGGATCGACGACGGCGACCTTTTGGTCGTCGACCGTTCGCGCGAGGCGAAGCACGGCAACATCGTCATCGCCGTGGCGTACGGCGAAATGACCGTCAAACGCCTGGAACGGCGCGGCGAGCAGTGGTGGCTGGTGCCCCGTAACGCCGACTATCCGGCGATTGCGCTGCCCGAAGACGGGGAAATCTGGGGCGTCGTCGCACACACCATCAAGAGCTACCCATGAGCCCGCCGTCATCCACTCCCCTTATTGCCCCCGTCATTCCCCCCGTTATGGCCCCCCTTATTGCATTGGCCGACGGCAACAACTTCTTCGTTTCGTGCGAGCGGGTGTTCCAGCCGGCGCTCCGCTTCAAACCGACCGTGGTGCTGTCGAATAACGACGGCTGCGTCATCGCCCGTTCCGCCGAGGCCAAGGCGCTCGGCATCGCCATGGGGGAGCCGTTCTTCAAGATGCACAAGAACCCGGCGTGGCGAGGCGTGCAGGTGCGCAGTTCCAACTACACCCTCTATGGCGACATGAGTGCCCGAATGATGGACGTCTTCGCCCGTTTCACACCGGGGATCGAGGTTTATTCCATCGACGAATGCTTCCTTGATCTGGCCGGCATCGCCGGACCGGACCCGACCTCTTATGCGCACGAGATCCGCCGCACCGTGCTGCAGTGGACCGGGCTGCCGGTCAGTATCGGCATGGCGCCGACCAAGACGCTGGCGAAGATCGCCAACCGGCTGGCCAAGAAGGGCGACGGGGTTGCTGTGCTGCTCGATCCCGAGGCTCAGACATCGGCACTGGCAGCAACCGGGATCGAGGATGTCTGGGGCATCGGCCGGCGCTGGGCCCGGATGCTCAGGGGCTACGGCGTTCACTCGGCGCTTGATCTCAAGCGTGCGCCGCGCACCTGGGCCCGCCAGTGTATGGGCGTGGTCGGCCAGCGCACCGTCGACGAATTGAACGGGCTTCCCTGCATCGCCCTCGAGGATTGCCCGCCCGACAAGCAGACAACGGCGGTGACACGCAGCTTCGGCAAGATGATGACGACCCCGGAAGATTTGCAGGAAATCATCAAGGCCCTGGCATCCCGGGCCGCGGAAAAACTGCGCCAGGGCGATCTGGTTGCGGAGATCGTCAACGTCTTCGTGCGCGGCAACCCGTTCCGCCCGGATCTGCCGCAGTTCACCGGCTCGGCCTCGGTGGCGCTGAGCCCGTCCAGCAGCCATACCGGCGACATCGTCAAGGCGGCGCTAAGGGCTTTCGGGCAGGCTTACCGGCCCGGCATCCCCTACAAGAAAGCCGGCGTCATGCTGTTCAACCTGCACCGCACCGCTGACGCGCCGCCGAGCCTGTTTGATGGGGCAGGGCAGCCGGGCGGCGCGCACCTGATGAAAGCTTTTGATCATATCAACCGCCGCTTCGGCGCCGGCAGCATCGGCTATGGGCAGGTCTATCGGCCCAGGCACTGGTACATGAACCAGCAACACCGCAGCCGACGCTACACGACCCGCTGGGACGAGCTGCCGGTGGTCCGTTAAGCGGCCATCAAACCATCAGAACATCAACCGCAGACCGGCGACGAAAAACAGACCGTCACCGTTTTTACCATCGGCCTCCAGCAGATCATTTGTTTCACCAAATGCCCGTTCGTAATGTACCCCCACATAAGGGGCGACGGCGCGATCAATAAGATCGTAGCTGAGTCGGGCACCGATTTCCATCGTCGGCCCCCAGGCACCGGTTTCAATCGCGCGATCATCCGTGAACGGCAGGTCGATTACAAAGCTCTGTGTCAGGATAAGCCGGTTGGTAATCAACGCCTCGTATTCCGCTTCAAAGCGAAACGACGGATGGTCCGAGACGAAAAAATCCGCATCGATTTCAAACCATTGCGGTGCCAGCCCGTGCAGACCAACCACCCCATGCACACGGTCCGGACCATCCGGTGTATCGACCCTGATACCGGCAACGGCATCAAAGAACGTGGTAACCGGTTTTTGCAATCGAAACTGGGTTTCCAGTTTCTCCATCTTGTCACTCGCGGTTTCAAACTCTCCTTCGTTGCGCAGCACGAACTTGAGCTCATCGGTACCGACAATGGCGTCACCTTCCCACGCCAATACATCCGTGTCTTTGTCGCCAACACGGTATTCAAGATGGTCGATCTGCACACCCCAGATCAGTTGTTCGGCATGAACGGCAGTCGCAGATAAAGGAAATAAAGCCAAAGCCGCAATCGACAGGCATATGCGGACCATGGCTCAACCTCCCTGCGGGGTATTCAGGGTTGCCGATTTTTTCGGCTCAGGACCGCCTTCGACGATAACCCGGCGGAACATACCGCTGTCTGCGTGATAGGAGAGATGGCAGTGAAACGCCCACTGGCCCGGCGCATCGACTTCGGTTTCAGTATAGACCGTGGTACCTGGGGCGATACTGACCACATGCTTGACGGGGTCCCATTTGCCTTTGCCGGTATCGATGATCGTCCACATGCCGTGCAGGTGCATCGGATGCGTCATCATCGTTTCGTTGACGAACTTGAAGCGCACCCGTTCGCCATACTTCAGAACAATCGGTTCGGCATCGCTGAACTTGATATCGTTGATCGACCAGATATAGCGCTCCATATTACCGGTCAGACGCAGCTCGATTTCCCGTGTCGCTTCTCGGTCTTCATAAAGCGGCTTGTGCGCCTTCAGATCATTATAGGATAGAAATTTTCCACCATTCGCGGCACTCGGCATGAGGCCGCTGCCCTTGGCATAAAACGAGTCCCCGGCCTCGGATGCTGCCATAGCCATACCTGTATGCTGGCTGTGATCCATAGTCGCCGGCATCTTGTGGCCAGCATGCGCATCGCCCTGCATAGTCGTGCCGTCCGGCATGACATGCGTGGTCGGCATCGAATGGCCCATGGCACCATGATCCATGCTCATGCCATCATGCGACATGCCCATATCCGCCATGGTCAGGATCGGGTCCTTGCGCAGGGCAGGGACTTCGGCAGCCATGCCGGGTTTCGGTGCCAAGGTGCCACGCACTGATGCCGTTCGCCCCATGGACTCGGCGAACACCGCATAGGCCTTGTCTTCTTCCGGGCGGATGATCACGTCGTAGGTTTCAGCAACAGCGATGCGGAATTCATCAACATTGACCGGCTGCACATTGTTACCGTCAGCCTGTACTACGGTCAGCTTCAGGCCAGGTATGCGGATATCAAAGTAGGTCATCGCCGATGAATTAATGAAACGCAGGCGAATTCGTTCGCCTGGCTTGAAAAGTCCGGTCCAGTTCTGATCCGTCGACTTGCCATTCATTAAAGGTGAGAACCCTTGCAGGTCTTCTATATCGTTGGGCATCATACGCATCTCGCCCCAACTCAGACGGTCATTCAGTGCGTTCTGAAAGCCCATTTCTGACGCGTCCGAGAAAAAGTCCACAATCGTTCTTTGCTGACGATTGTAGTAGTCGGGCATCAGTTTCAAATTGCGCATGATACGTTTGCCGCCGTGCGGGTGCGCGTCTGTCAACTGCACGACGTATTCCCGATCATAGCGAAATGGCTCTCGCTGCTTGGGCTCGATGATGATCGCCCCATAGGCACCGTCCGGTTCCTGAAAAGGGGAATGGCTGTGAAACCAGTAGGTCCCGCTCTGGACGATAGGGAAGCGGTGCGTAAAAGTTTCACCGGGCGCAATCCCATTGTAGCTGAAACCGGGCACACCATCCTGCTGATAAGGCAGGATCAAACCGTGCCAATGGATGGACGTCATTTCGGAAAGGTTGTTTGTGATGTTAATGATCACATCTTCGCCTTCCTTGAAGCGGAGCACCGGCCCCGGCGAGGTGCCGTTGTAGCCGACACCGACACGGGTAAAATTGCCGGTATCGATCATGACCGGGTCTACGGTTAAATTATATTCCCCGGCCGACAGCGTTTGCGCTGCTAACATGCAGATTGCGATACCCGAGACATGGAGCATTTGAAGTGTTTTCATCGGTTATATCCCTGTGAATTTTCAGCTTCATCAATGCGACAACTTGATTTCGCCCATCATCCCGGCGTCGTAATGTCCCGGCACATTGCAGGCGAATTCAAGCTTGGCATGCTTGGGGAACTTCCAGATGATTTCTCCGGACTTCCCGGGTTCCAGCAGCAGGCTGTTGGGCTCGTTATGCATGCCATGCCCCATGGAAGTCTGCATCGCTTTGGCGGCTTCCCAATTGATGCGGTCCGAACCCAGTACACCGTGTTCGACCATCATCATCATTTCAGGCGCATGGGCCTTATGCATGGCATTCGTGGCTATGTTGAACTCATGCACGAATTCGCCTGCGTTCTTGATGAGAAATCGAATAGTTTCTCCTTCTTTGAACGACATGTTTTCCGGTTCGAAGTAATTGTCATGCATGGTCACAATGACAGTCCTGGCGACATCGCTGGCTTTTCCGGCTTCACCGATTGCATTGCCATGGCTGCCGTCAGCCATGAGCGGTGTTGCCGCAATCGCCAAACCGGCAACAAAAGCGGACAGAGCGAAACGCGAGTGGAGATAAAGCTTTTTCATTTTAGAATCCTAACGTAGTTCACAAATGCGGGATGGCGCCGAAAACATGTGTTTTCAGGAACCGGCTATAATTTGAACGATGTCAGGATTTCGGCGGTGGCGGTTCGTGCGTGTAAACCAGCTTGGTCAGCAGGATCGTGCTTAGTGGGATATGCAAGACCGTTGTCGGCTGAATGAAAGAAGATGCGGCACCGCATCTGCCCATAAGGGTTGAACAGTGGCTCATATTCCCGTTGCAGCAATCGGACGTCCCCGGTGCATCGCAGGGGTGATCACATGATGTGTGATCCGATTTAGCGTGATCGGACATGGTATGAGAGGATGTTTCATACTGATCCGCGTTTCGATCCATGGAGCTGATGGCATATGCATGGCCCAGCCCTGCGCCCAAAAGCGCAATAACCAGACACAACGATAGGAATACCCTAGCCATCAGTGATGTGTAGGCCTTACCCCAGGGGGAAGGTCAAGAGCATACCGTGAAAAACCTGTGTTGCCGATCACTTCCATTTTCATCCAATTCACGCTATAAAGTCCGAATGATGAAGCAGAACGCTATCATACGGACCTGCAAAACGGTCGCCTTTGCCCTCGCACTCACTGTGTTCGGCCTCACCGCTGCACATGCGGACGCCGTCATCAAAGGTCAGTACGCGACAAGCAAACAGCCGCTCTATCAGGTCGGCGAGCTCAATCAGAAACTGACAAACCTGTGCCGCCAGGGCCTGTTCAAGCAAAGGCGGATTCTGCTCCTGTCTATCGGCTACAAGGGCGATAAAGGGCAGGGCGTCACCGGTATCGCGCAGAAGGACTGGAATCTTTACGATCCGAGAGGTGTCGCCGAAGCGGACCGGACCTATCATTTTTTCAATCAGGGTTATTCCAACTGCCGCGTCTATGTTGCCGTGACGCCGCCGCCACGCCGTCAATAAGCACGCAGGCCGGCCCCGCACATGACCGACTTCATTGATCTTTTCCCGACCCGGATGGTGCGCCGGCAACTGCCGGATTTCGAAGAACCGAACCGCGACCTGATCAAGCTGGTCCGCGATATGGAAAAGGGCAACAAGGCGCTCACCACCGACTACCGTGAAAACAATCCGCTCGAATATGACCGCGAAGGTCCGAACTGGCTGCGCGCCCAGATCAACCAAACCGTGATCGATTACCTGCGTGAGACCGGCATCAATTATCCCGTCAACTGGCAGATCCATGCCTGGGCCAACATCAACCGGACCGGCGATTATCACGACCCGCATAACCACCCGCACGCTTATCTCAGCGGCACCTATTATCTGAAGATGCCGGGCGAGGGACCCAAAAAACGCACGCGCTCAGACGTGCGCCCGAACTGCATCACTTTTTACGATCCACGCACAGGCTTCAACATGTCGTCGATCAAGGGCGACCCGTATGTCGATCCGGAATTTACCGTACTGCCGGAACCCGGTCTTTTGATGATGTGGCCGGCAGCCCTGATGCATTTCGTGCATCCGAACCTCAGCGACGAAACACGCATTTCGCTGAGTTTCAACATCGTCCTCAAATGGTCGGATGATTATCTTCCCCAACAGTGACCAGCTTCAGTAATTTTACGAATTTCAAAAACCCAATAACACCTTGTTAAGATTTTCCGACGCATACTCGCTACCGGGTAGGGGCTGGGATCGGCACAGAAGGTGATAAAGGGTTCCCACAGTCCATGGGTCTTATTGAAGAATTACGCAGGCGTGCGAAGCATGTCGTCGGGCCACTGTTTGGTATCGTCGCCGTTTCATATTTCGCCTATCACACGGTACATGGTGACCGTGGCGTCCTCGCCTTGTTGCAGATGCAAGATCGCGTCGCCGAGGCAGAGCAGCGTCTGCACACCCTGCAAACCGAAAAACAGCACTGGGATGCGCGGGTCAAACTGCTGTACCCGGAAAGCCTTGATCGCGACATGCTCGATGAGAGGGTCCGCATCATGCTCGGCTATGCACGCGCCGACGACCTGGTCGTCCTGAATAACTGAACTGAGTAGCAAAAGGAGAAACCGATGGCTTCGCTCGCAGAGAAACTGATCCCGCCATATTACGCGGCAATCATCGAAAATCAGCCGCACAAGGATATCAATGAGCCGGCCAATGCCGGTGACAAGCTGGTCACGCTCGCCATCCGCCGCCCCGGCTTCCTGGGTCTGGAAACGGCACGATCCGGCGACGGCAAACCGGTCACGGTCGCCTACTGGCGTGAATTATCCGATGTCGAAGGCTGGCAGTCTGAAAGTGGCGCGATTGGTGCCGCGTCCTATCCGCTCGAAGTGTGCTGCGTTGCCAACAGTAACGACACATCCGTCAGCACCCTGTTTATGCAGGCCGACGATCAGCCGGCACTTCATCATAATTGAGGAGGAATGGTTATGGCTAAATTCGATCCAAGACGCGACCCGCCGTTCTTTGCCGTCCTGAGCCGCACGCCGCCGCCGGGCAGCGATGCCGGGCAGTTTCTCGACGCCGGGGAACAGATGATTGGTCTGGCCGCTGTTGAGCCTGGATTTCTTGGTATTGAAGAGGTCACGGACGACACCGGCAACGCATACACCGTTTGTTACTGGGATCGGGCACCGTCTCTCAAGCGCTGGCGCAGCGAACTTGCCGATCATATCCCGCCAAAGATCAAAGCGGATGATATCGTCTGTTTTGAAGGCTGTTACTGGCACTGGCTGAACAGTGTTTTCGATGCTGTCGCACGGGTTGAACGTGACAATGTCGTCGCAGTATCGTTTGGAGCTGTTGCCGCTTAACTTTATTTAAGTTTATTATTGAATACAATTAGTGCACAAACAGCGCTTAACAACACCTTCACTTGAATTCGCTCAACAGATCGCTTAGCCTTTCCGACAGAGCGGTGGTTAACCGCCGTACAACTCAGTCGGGAGGAAGCGATGGCAAGAGCCCCCAAGACCGGCGCCAAGGCGTCTGGTGCTGCAAAGTCAGGCGCTAAAAGTAAATCTGCTTCACCATCGAAGAAACATAACGTCTCTGGTGAACAACACCTCAGTTATTACCGTGACATGCTGATGATCCGCCGTTTCGAAGAAAAGGCGGGGCAATTGTATGGCATGGGGCTGATCGGTGGCTTCTGCCATTTGTATATAGGTCAGGAAGCGGTCGTCGTCGGCATGACCCAGGCTGGCACAGATAAAGACTCCGTCATAACCTCCTATCGCGATCATGGCCACATGCTGGCCTGCGGCATGGATCCCAAAGGCGTCATGGCGGAGCTGACCGGCAGACGCGGCGGTTATTCCAAGGGCAAGGGCGGCTCGATGCACATGTTCTCGCGCGAAAAGAACTTCTTCGGCGGGCATGGTATTGTCGGCGCACAAATCCCGCTGGGCACCGGCCTGGCGTTTGCACACAAATACAAGGAAGACGGTGGAGTCTGTCATGCCTACATGGGCGACGGCGCCGTCAACCAGGGGCAGATATACGAAAGTTTCAATATGGCGGCGCTGTGGAAACTCCCCGTTGTCTATGTCATTGAAAACAACAAGTACGGTATGGGCACCTCAATCGAGCGGGCTTCTTCCAACGTTGAATTATCCGAACGTGGGAATGCACACGATATCGAAGGGGTGTCCGTCAACGGCATGGACGTTCTCGACGTCGTTGATAAGGGCGGCTCAGCCCTGGATCACGCCCGCAGTGGCAAGGGGCCGATGATCCTCGAGATGAAAACGTACCGTTATCGCGGGCATTCGATGTCCGATCCGGCCAAATATCGTTCCAAGGAAGAAGTGCAAAAAATGCGCAAGGAGCAGGACCCGATCGACAACCTGCGTCACACCATTCTCGAAGGCGGGTTCTCCAATGAAGACGAACTCAAGGATATCGACAAGGAAATCAAATCCGTCGTTACCGCCGCCGCAGAATATGCGCAACAGAGCCCTGAGCCGGACGAGTCGGAACTGTACACCGACGTCCTCAAGGAAGCTTAAGCATAAATTATCCGAAAAAAGGTTAATAAAATGGCCACACAGGTATTGATGCCGGCACTTTCGCCGACGATGACCGAAGGCAAGATCGCCAAATGGGTCAAGGCCGAAGGCGACAAAGTCGCTAGCGGTGACGTTCTTTGCGAGATCGAAACCGACAAGGCAACGATGGAAGTCGAAGCGGTCGATGAAGGCATACTTGGCAAGATTTTAGTCCCGGAAGGGACGGAAAATGTCGCCGTCAATGCGCCGATCGCTGTCTTGCTTGAAGAAGGCGAAGACGCCAGCGCCGCCGATGAGGTATCGTCCGCACCGGCACCGGCCGCCGCAAAACCGGCCGAAAAACCGGCCGACGCGCCCAAGGCTGAAGCAAAACCGGCCAGTCCCGGTCCCGCCGAAATCGCACCTGAGCCGGATTACGACGGTCCCATGAAGACACAGACTGTCCGCGAAGCCCTGCGCGATGCCATGTCCGAAGAAATGCGCAAGGACGAGACGGTTTTCCTGATGGGCGAGGAGGTTGCCGAATATCAGGGTGCCTACAAGATTTCCGCAGGGTATGCTGGACGAGTTCGGATCCAAGCGCGTCATCGATACACCGATTACCGAAATCGGCTTCACCGGTCTTGGTGTTGGTGCGGCGTTCTATGGCCTGAGACCGATTGTCGAATACATGACGTTCAACTTCGCCATGCAGGCCGTCGACCACATTATCAACTCTGCGGCCAAGACGCTCTATATGTCCGGTGGTCAGATGGGCTGCCCGATTGTGTTCAGGGGTGCCGAACGGTGCCGCTGCCCGCGTCGGCGCACAGCATTCGCAGTGCTACGCCTCATGGTATGCGAACTGTCCGGGCCTCAAGGTCGTTGCCCCATGGTCATCCGCCGATGCCAAGGGCCTGTTGAAGAGTGCGATCCGCGATCCAAACCCGGTGATCTTCCTGGAAAACGAAGTTCTCTACGGTCAGAGCTTCGATCTGCCCGATACCGAAGATTTCACCTTGCCCATCGGCAAGGCCAAGATCGAACGTAAAGGCAGCGATGTCACCATCGTCGCTTATTCCATCGCCGTCGGCATCGCTCTCGAAGCGGCGCAGAAACTGGCCGAAGAGGGCATTGATGCCGAGGTAATCAACCTGCGCACGATCCGCCCGATGGATACGGCAACAATCATCGAGTCGGTCAAGAAAACCAATCGTCTGATCAGTGTCGGTGAAGGTTGGCCGACGTGTGGCATCGGCTCGGAAGTGTCCGCCATCGCCATGGAGCAGGCCTTCGATTATCTGGACGCACCACCGATCCGGGTCGCGGGTGTTGATGTACCGATGCCTTACGCTGCGAACCTTGAAAAACTGGCGCTGCCCAAGGCATCGCACGTGATCGAGGCCGCTAAATCCGTCTGTTACGCCTGAGGGAGGCCGTAAAATGCCGATCAAAGTACTGATGCCGGCGCTGTCGCCGACCATGACGGAAGGCAAGCTGGCGAAATGGCTGATCAAGGAAGGTGACACCGTCGAAAGTGGCGATGTCATGGCCGAAATCGAAACCGACAAGGCGACCATGGAAGTCGAAGCCGTCGACGAGGGTGTCGTCGGTAAAATCATGGTTGCCGAGGGTAGTGAAGGCGTTGCCGTGAATGCCGTGATCGCACTTTTGCTTGCCGATGGAGAGGATGCCAGTGCGCTTGAAGGCGCCGATGACTCTGCGCCGGCTGCACCAAAGCACTGCTGCGATGCCGAAGCCTCGAAAGCCAAAGCCGAAAACAAAACCGAAAGCACTGCAAAAGCAGAAGCCGCACCCGCTTCACCGCCGCCTGCTGCATCACCGACTAAGGCCGACGGAGAGCGTATCTTCGCAAGCCCGCTGGCCAAACGTCTGGCCAGTATGGAAGGCCTTGATCTCGGGCAGATTGCCGGTTCCGGCCCGCATGGCCGGGTCGTCAAGCGCTGACATCGAAAGGCGCTATCCGAGGGACGGGCAAGGCCGCCGCGTCGGGGGCTGGCGCAAGTGCTCCAGCAACATCGACGGCAGCCGCAGCCATACCACCAGCGCGGTATTGATGCCGCCATGCTGCAACTCCTGCGGAATTTGAAAGCGTACCCAACAGCGGCATGCGCAAGACCATCGCCAAGCGCCTGACCGCCAGCGAGGATATCCCGCATTTCAATCTGACGGTCGGATATCTGCATCAGATGAACTGATGAGCCTCCGCAAGCAACTGAACGGACGCGACAGGGCGAACTACAAGATTTCCGTCAACGATTTCCGTCATCAAGGCCGTCGCACTTTCCTTGAAGCGTCAGCCGGACTGCAATGCCGCCTATACAGATGATGCGATCCTTAAATTCAAGCGCGCTGATATCTCGATGGCGGTTGCCGCTGAAGGCGGTCTGATCACACCGATCATCAAGGATGCCGGCACCAAGGGCCTCGCCACCATATCGGCAGAAGCCAAGGAGCTTGCCGCCAAGGCCCGCGACGGGAAATTGCAGCCGCAGGAATATCAGGGCGGCACGTTCTCGATCTCCAATCTCGGCATGTTCGGGGTTACCTCGTTCAATTCGATCATCAATGCGCCGCAGGGTGCCATCCTTTCGGTCGGTGCCGGTGAACAGCGTGCGGTCGTCAAGAATGGTGCCCTCGCTATTGCCACCATGATGACGGTCACGCTGGCCGTCGATCACCGCTGCATCGACGGTGCGGCGGCGGCAGCATTCGTGCAGGAGCTCAAGGGCATTCTTGAAGATCCGCTACAGCTGATGCTGTGATCTGGGAACAAGGAACCGACCATGGCTGACACAAAGTACGACATCATCATCATCGGCGGCGGTCCGGGCGGCTATGTGACGGCCATCCGTGCCGCGCAGCTCGGCTTCAAGACCTGTGTCGTCGAGAAAGCCAAGATGGGCGGCATCTGCCTCAACTGGGGTTGTATCCCGACCAAGGCACTGCTGCGCTCAGCCGAGGTCTATCACAACATGCAGCACGCGTCCGCTTACGGGCTTTCTGCGGAAAAAGTCAGCTTCGACATGAAGGCCGTGGTTGAACGCTCACGCGGCGTTTCGTCCCGCCTGTCCGGCGGCGTTGATCACTTGATGAAAAAGAACAAAGTCACTGTCATTGACGGCACTGCCAAGCTCAATGGTCCGGGCAAGGTCGATGTGACCAAGGACGGTAAAGCCGTCGCCACACTGACCGCACCGCATATCATCATTGCGACCGGAGCCCGCCCACGCGCACTGCCGCGGACTCGAGCCCGACAGGAGAACTGGTCTGGACATATCGCGAAGCGATGGTGCCTGACATGACACCGAAAAGCATGCTGGTGATCGGCTCGGGCGCTATCGGCATCGAGTTTGCCAGTTTCTACCAGACCATTGGGCGTCGACGTCGACCGTGGTCGAACTGATGAACCGCAGATCATGCCGGTCGAGGATGAGGAAATCTCGAAATTCGCCCGCAAGCAGCTGTGAAAAACGAGGCCTCAAGATCATCACCGAAGCCAACGGTCGCCAAGCTCGACAAGGGCAAGGACGGCTGTCACCTGCACGATTGAGGATCGGCCAAGGGCAAGACCCAGCAGTTGACCGTGGACCGGGTCATTTCAGCCGTCGGCGTCGTCAGGGCAACGTCGAGGATATAGGGTCTTGAGAACGCACCAAGGTCAAAACGGACCGCGGTTGCATCGTTGCCGACGAATATTGCACGCACGGCAGAGAAGGGGATTTACGCCATCGGCGATGTCGCCGGACCGCCAATGCTGGCGCACAAGGCCGAGCATGAGGGCGTGATCTGCGTCGAAAACGATCGAGGGTCTGGAAGGTCGTCGCACCCGATCGGACACGGGCAAGATACCGGGCTGCACCTATTGCCACCCGCAGGTTGCATCGGTCGGGTCTGACCGAAGCCAAGGCGAAGGAAGCAGGGCTGCGAGATCAAAGTTGGCCGCTTCCCCTTCATCGGCAACGGCAAGGCCATCGCGCTGGGTGAGGCGGAGGGCTTCGTCAAAACCGTCTTCGACGCCAAAACCGGGCGAGTTGCTGGGCGCACACATGGTCGGCGCCGAAGTCACGGAACTGATCCAGGGGTTATGTCATTGGCCATGAACGCTGGAAACGACCGAGGCGGAACTGATGCACACCGTCTTCCCGCACCCGACCCTGAGCGAAATGATGCACGAAAGCGTGCTCGACGCCTATGGCCGGGTAATCCATATGTAGCATACAGAGGATCCGGTATCGTATCTTCGTCATCCCCGCGCAGGCGGGGACCCAGATCGCGGATCACATGGGTTCCCGCTTTCGCGGGAATGACGTGCAGGAGTAGATTGGAACCATGACCAACGTCGAAAACATCAACCGCGTCCGCCATCCGGAAAAGGTCAACAAGCCGGAGAACGAGCCACTCAGGAAGCCAGAGTGGATCCGCGTCAAGGCGCCGACCTCGAAGGCCTACCACGAAACGCGCAAGCTGATGCGCGACAACAACCTGCATACCGTCTGCGAAGAGGCCGCCTGCCCGAATATCGGCGAGTGCTGGTCAGCCAAGCATGCAACGGTGATGATCCTGGGCGACATCTGCACCCGGGCCTGTGCGTTTTGCAACGTGGCCACCGGGAAACCCGGCAAGGTCGACCCGATGGAGCCGGAAAACCTCGCGATTTCAGTCGCCGAACTGGGCATGAAGCATCTGGTGATTACATCCGTTGATCGTGACGATCTTGCTGACGGTGGTGCCGATCAGTTCGTCCGGTGCATCGAGCGTATTCGGGCAACAACGCCGGACACCACCATTGAAATCCTGACACCGGACTTCCGTGACAAGCCGGGCGCACTGGAAACGGTGATCAAGGCCAAGCCAGACGTCTTCAACCACAATCTGGAAACCGTGCCGCGCCTGTACCCGACGATCCGGCCGGGCGCGCGTTATTTCCATTCGCTGAAGCTGCTGGATACGGTCAAGCGAACGGATCCGTCGATCTTTACCAAGTCCGGCATCATGGTCGGGCTTGGTGAGACCAGGGCCGAGGTTCTGCAGGTGATGGATGACATGCGTTCCGCCGACGTCGATTTCCTGACCATCGGGCAGTATCTAGCGCCAACAAAAAGACACGCGCCCATCGACCGCTTCGTCACACCGGATGAATTTTCGGAATACAAGCGTATGGCGCAATCAAAGGGTTTTTTGATGGTCGCCTCGACGCCGTTAACCCGCTCCAGCTATCATGCCGACAGCGATTTTGCCGAGCTTCGCGCCAATCGCGAAGCCAGGCTCGCCGCCGGCACGTAAGCCAAGCGCTCGTTCCGGACGCATGCCGACGCACGCCGAAAAACGCAAGCTGCCCTATACACCCGAGCAATTGTTCGACCTTGTAATCGATGTCGAAAGCTATCCGCAGTTCCTGCCGTGGTGCCTCGGTTGTCGCGTACGCAAACGTGAAGAGGGTCTGGTGGTCGCCGACATGATCATCGGCTTCAAGGTTTTCCGGGAAAGCTTCACCTCCCGGGTCAGCCATCAACACCCGCATCGTATTGATGTGAAGTACACCGACGGCCCCTTCAAGTATCTGAATAACCACTGGATATTCAACAGGTTGGAAGACGGCTCTACGGAAATAGATTTCTTCGTTGATTTCGAATTCCGGTCCCGGATTTTACAGGCGGCAATCGGGGCTGTGTTCTCGGAGGCTGTCCGGCGCATGATAGCCGCATTCGAGGCCCGAGCGCATGCGTTGCATGGGTAGATTAGCCAGTTCGTCACCCCGGCGCAGACCGGGGTCCAGACCAACCATCTGAATCGCTGGATTCCGGCTCGCGCCGGAATGACGGTTAAGAAGCAACAGCTAAGAGCCGCATCATCTCGAGCGCTTTGAGCGCTGAGGCCAAGCGAACCTCGTGACGGTCTCCAGGGAACTGGCAGCGCTCATGGACGGTTTTATCTGCTGAAGCCACGGCGATATGTACCAGCCCGACCGGTTTATCGGCAGAACCGCCGCCGGGACCGGCGACACCGGTAATCCCGCACGCCAGATCGACGCCGGCAGTTTTCCGGGCACCTTCGGCCATTGCGCGGGCAACCTCTTCCGAGACGGCACCGACGCTCGAGAACAGGGCCATTGGCACGCCGATCATCTCGTGCTTGGCTTCATTGGTATAGGTAACGAAGCCCCGGTCGACCACATCCGAAGACCCGGCAATCGCCGTCAGAGCCGCCACGACCATGCCGCCGGTGCAGGATTCCGCCGTTGCCAGCGTCCGGTTCCGTTTCCAGCTTAACCTTCAAGAAGCATCTCCGGCAGCATCGATCCAAGGCTTTTTCCATCCGCTTACCCAATCCCCAGCAGGCGCGGTGCGCCAATCATCAACCCACACAGACACGTTGCTGCAGCCAGCCCGGCTAGAATGTCGTCAGCCATGACACCGATGCCGCCTTGAATATTGGCATCGGCCCAGGAAATCGGCCACGGTTTCCAGATATCGAACAACCGGAACAGGATAAAACCGATCAATACGGCCTGCCACGTCAGTGCCGCTGCCATCGGGATCAGGGTCAGCCATTGCCCGGCCACTTCATCGATGACAACGGGGCCAGGATCATGTTCGTCCGCCTGGGCCATATAGGCATCAGCGGCCCAGACACCGATCGCGCTGATTCCGATCGTCGCCAGAGCCAATCCGGCGATGCCGCCTTCGGCTGCAAATGCCCAACCGATGGGGAGCGCGAACAGGGACCCGACGGTACCTGGTGCGAACGGTGCGTACCCGGCACCGAACCACGTGGCCATAAGAATCCCTATATCCGAGAGCGGTGGGCGCTGAGTCATTTGGCGGCTTAATCCCTGCAATATTGCGTGATGATTAAACGACCCCTCGTCAGGAGTCGACCCGAAACAAAGCCAAGCCCGGATTTCTGCGGATTTTCACGAACAGGCACAGGCCCGACACGGTATAAATCGCTTGCATGGAAATAGCCAAATGGATACGGTTTGTTGTTGATAGATGTTCGCAATGACTGGGAAATTTGCTGTTGTCTATCTGCCAATTAAAGTTGAAATGAGCCTGCTCGTTTCGACGCAATAATAATCATTTCATTCGGTTATATCCGAAGAAGAGACTAAGGTGCGTCAAGGGGGCTTGTGGGTATGCGAGAGTGGGGGGATAAAATCACTGTTCGGGTGAGGTTGAGGCGGTTCCTCGACCGCGCTTTTCCCGAACGGCAAATCCACCTCCGCACCAAAGGCCGTATCCGCTTCTTCCGTATTCCCCAGCTTGTCCAGGTTTTCGTTTCCTTAGTGATGATCGCTTCCGCCGGATGGGTCAGCTATTCGACCTTCAGCTACATCAAGCATGACACGATCATCGGTGCCAAGAACTCGCAGATTGCCGATGCCAGACAGGCCTATGATGACCTGCTTTCGGATGTGAATTCCTATCAGCGCCGGTTCGTCGAGTTGACCAGGGAACTGGAAGACAATCACAATCTGATGCTCAGCCTGGTTGAGCGCAACGCGACGCTCCAGCGCAATCTGTCGACGGTTGAGAAGCGCCTTGAGAACACAGGAAACTGACCGTGAAAACGTTGCCGATGCCCGGGAAGTCCTGCGTGGCAAGCTGGCGAGCCTTGAAAATGACATGCGTTCGCTGTCGACGAAGAACTTTTCACTCCGCGACAACCTGATGTCGGTCGAAACGGATCTGCAGACGGTAGTTCGTGACCGGGATGAGGCCAATCAGCACAACAACGAACTGCAACGGCTCGTGTAAACGCCCTCGAAGACCGCCCTGACGTACTGCTGCGGAAGCGCTCGGGATACGGCTGTCGAAGAAAATGACCGAACGGACCATGGCGTACGTCGGATCACTTGCCGGAAAAAGGTGATCGAGGTCGCCGGTATCGAAGAGATCTCGACAGCTTGTTGGCGTCATCAAATGGTATTGTCGGCAAAGGTTGCTCGGGGCGGCCCGTTTATTCCGGCCAAAACCTGAAGAAGTCGGCGGCGAACTGATGCAAAAGCTGACCCGCCTCGATGATCATCTGGGTCAGTGGGAAACCTTGCAGGCTGTGATGGCACGCCTGCCTCTGGCTGCACCGCTGAACACTTATTACGTGACCAGTTCCCGCCCACGGCAAGCGACGCGATCCCATGAACCAGCGCTGGTCGGCGCATTATGGTGTCGATTTTGGCGGACCGATGCACTCAGACGTATTCGCCCCCGCTGCCGGCGTCGTCAAACAGGCCGGCTCGAAAGGCCGGTATGGTCGGTTTATTGAGATCGATCATGGGTCAGGCATCGTCACCCGCTATGCGCATCTTCATTCAATTTTTGTGAAACGCGGCGACAAGATCGATTTCCGTCAGAAGATTGCCCAGTTAGGTAGTTCTGGACGTAGCACCGGACCGCATCTACATTACGAAATCGTCTTTAACGGTAAGCCAAAAGACCCAATGCAGTTCATAAAGGCAGGGCGGCATGTTTTCCAAAACCAATAAAAAAGCGCCAGCGGATAACAAACCCGTTCCCGTGCCGTCTCCCCCTTCGATTATCAGCCGCGATCTCAAGATCGTCGGCGATCTTCACAGCGACGGTGAAATACAGATCGACGGCAACGTCAGTGGCGACATTCGTACCCGCATCCTGATCGTCGGCGAAACCGCCAAGGTCAGAGGTGAAATCGTCGCCGAAACCATCCACGTGCTGGGTCGGGTTGATGGCCAGATCAAAGCCAAGGTCGTCAAACTGGCCGATACAGCGCATGTCGTCGGCGATATCCTTCACGAAGACCTGTCGATTGAAACCGGCGCTTTCCTTGAAGGTCACTGCAAGCGGATGGTCATTCCCGAAGACGTGCATAAAGCCGAGAAACCGGCCGCTGTGGTTGACGTCAATAAACCGAAGGCACCTGGCGCTTTAAAACCGGCTCACGCCGTCGTCAAATAATCAAATCTGACCGTTAATTCATATCTTCAGGCATTCCCCGCATTGACGAAATCGCGTCGATGACTACTATATTTTGTTCAATTTAAGGGCCAGGCCACAAGGGGTGCGCCATGAGTAAACACGTCAAACCAGAAGAAATTCGCGATACCCGGCTCGCGGAAGCCCTGTCCGAGCGGTATCTGTCCTATGCGCTTTCGACCATCATGTCGCGATCGCTGCCGGACGTCCGTGACGGCCTGAAACCCGCCCATCGCCGCCTGCTGGCCCGCCATGATCGGCAACCCAAACTGGACCCGGCGTCGGCCCGCCAAAAGTGTGCCCGCGTCGTCGGTGACGTCATGGGTAAATACCACCCCCATGGTGACCAGTCGATTTATGATGCCATGGTTCGCCTGGCGCAGGAATTCGCACAGCGTTATCCGCTGGTCGACGGGCAAGGCAATTTCGGCAACATCGACGGCGATAACGCAGCGGCGATGCGTTATACCGAGGCGCGTCTGACCGAGGTTGCGACGCTTTTGCTCAAAGGCATCGATGAAGACGCCATTGATTTCCGCGACACCTATGACGGTGAGGAAAAGGAACCGGTTGTCCTTCCTGCTGCATTTCCAAACCTGCTGGCAAACGGTGCCGCCGGTATTGCCGTCGGGATGGCAACCAATATTCCGCCGCACAATGTCGGCGAGTTGTGCGATGCCATGCTGCATATTATCAAGACTGCCAAGCACACGACAGACGGTGTTTCCAATTCCCGGGTCACGTTCGAAAAACTGGCTGAATTTATACCGGGTCCCGACTTTCCGACCGGCGGCGTGCTTGTCGAAGCCCGTGAAAACGTCATTGAAGCCTATAAAACCGGGCGCGGCAGTTTCAGGCTGCGTGCCCGCTGGGAAATCGAGAAGCAGGGCCAGGGCCTCTATGAGATCGTCATTACCGAAATTCCCTATCAAATTCAGAAATCACGTCTGATCGAAAAGACAGCGGAGCTTCTGTTGGCCAAAAAACTGCCGATGCTGGCCGATATTCGCGATGAATCCGCAGAAGACGTACGCATCGTGCTCGAGCCTAAATCACGGAATGTCGACCCCGAGATGCTGATGGAGCATCTGTTCCGTGAAACCGAGATGGAAACCCGGATCAGCCTGAATCTGAATGTGCTGAACCGTGACAACATACCCGGTGTGATGAACCTGCGAGAAGCTCTCGTGGCCTTCCTTGAACACCGCGAAGATGTCCTGGTCCGCTGCACGCGCCACCGGCTGGACAAGATCGAACACCGGCTGGAAATCCTCGGCGGTTTTCTGATTGCATATCTCAACCTTGACGAAGTGATCCGCATTATTCGCGAAGAAGACGACGCCAAGAAAGTTATGATGAAGACCTTCAATCTGACCGAAGTTCAGGTTGAGGCCATTCTGAATATGCGGCTCAGACAGTTGCGCAAGCTCGAGGAAATGGAAATCCGCAAGGAAGACCAGGCTCTCAAGGCCGAGCGCAAGACGCTGAAGGATCTTCTGAAAAACGAAGATACGCGCTGGAAAGTCATCGAAGGCGAGATGAAAGAGCTCAAGCAAAACTTCGGACCGAAGACTCATCTCGGGCGGCGCCGTACGGATATCGGTGATGTGCCGAACGTTGTCATCGTGCCGATCGAAGCCATGATTGAAAAAGAGCCCGTGACGATAGTCTATTCCGAGAAGGGATGGATACGCGCCGCCAAGGGGCATCTCGACGATATCTCGGGGCTCAAATTCAAGGACGGCGACAAGCTCAAGTTCTGGTTACACGCGGAAACCACCGACAAGCTGCTCGTGTTCGCAACAAACGGCCGGTTCTACACCATTGGTGCCGACAAGCTGCCCGGCGGGCGCGGCCACGGCGAGCCGATCCGACTCATACTGGATATTCCGAACGGCCACGATGTCGTCAAAATGATGAAGTTTGAAGGCGGCCGACGTTTTCTGATCGCTTCTGACAACGGGCGTGGCTTTATCGTGCCGGAAGACGAGGTTGTGGCGCAGACAAAGAACGGCAAGCAGGTTCTTAATGTCGGATCCAGCGAAGAAGCGACGTCACTCTGCATCGTCCCCGATAATGCCGATCATGTTGCCGTCATCGGCACCAACCGCAAGTTACTGGTTTTCGCGATTGACGATCTGCCGGAAATGACGCGCGGCAAGGGCGTCATCTTGCAGCGCTACAAGGATGGGGTGCTGTCTGACCTGCAGGCATTCAATCTCAAGGAAGGGGTCAGTTGGCAGACAGGTTCCGGCCTGCGTTCCGAAACGGATCTCAAGGCCTGGATCGGCAAACGCGCCGGCGCAGGACTGGTCAAGCCGAAAGGATTCCCGACCAATAACCGGTTCTCATAGGAGAATTATTCTGGTGCAGATAATAAGGCGGACGGGCCTGATCAGTCCATTCTCTTCCAGCCGTCGGGCGTAATCCGCTCCAACGGCTTGAAACGCGATTTATAGACCATGTTCGAACAGCCATCGATCCAGAAACCCAGATACATATAAGGTAATCCCTGGCCATAGGCCTCGCCGATCAGCCACAAGATCATGTATGTTCCGAGACTACGGTCCTGATCATTGTCGTCAAAGAAGCTGTAAACTGCCGACAGGCCGTCGCTCAGTCTGTCGACCAGACAGGCACCGGCCAGTGTACCTGACGGGCGGCGGAATTCGACGACGAACGTATTGACCGGCGTATCCTCGATCAAAGCCTGATAATCGAGAAAATCCATTTTGGACATGTCGCCGCCATTATGGCGTGAGCGCTGATAATCTGAAAACAGGGCATACTGTTCATGCGTCGCAACCGGTTCAACGACCTCGGCCGTCAGGTCGCTGTTGCGCTTGAGAATTCGATTGAATGATTTACCGGGTTTTGAATTCGTCGACGGCGACGCGGACCGCCACGCAGGCATCACAACTCGGGCATGCAGGCACATAGCAGATACCGTGTGAACGTCGAAAGCCCGCCATCGAGAGTTGATCGTGCAGGGCATTGGCATCACGACCGACAAGTTCAGTGACAACGCGCCGCTCGATCCGTCCTTCGATATAGGGACAGGGCAGGGGGGCGGTTGAAAAGAAGAACCGCGTGTCGGGTAACGCCTGATGACGCAAGACCTGGTTACTCCGAAGTTTAACCTGACAAAACGTTACGGCATTTCAGGGGGGCGAAGCAATTACCTCTGCAGAAATGTCACCGAAATAATCGTCATACTTATTTCGAGATATTCTTATCAAGTTCAAGGCCTAGCTTCGGAACGCCAGTGCCAGGTTTGGGCTGTGTCTTGCTCGCAGCACCACCAGCAGGGTTCTGCGAAGGAATGATGCTGCTTTGTTCTTTGCGGATCTTATTCAATCCGGGCAAGGCTTCGTTCTTGTCTTCAACAGGTTTGCCGCCTTCGGCCTCGGATTTCGCGACCGGGTTATCTTTGCCGGTGCCACGCAACAGAATGATCGACAAGCGACGGTTTGACGGATGCGAGGGGTTTTCCAAAACCAGCGGTTCCGTCGCCGCTTTGCCGACGACACGATCGACCCGGCTTTCCGGCACGCCGATCTGAGCAAGCCAGCGACGTGCCGAATTGGCCCGGTCTGCTGAAAGCTCCCAGTTCGAATAATCATTGCCACCACCGAAGCGGGTGGCATCCGTATGTCCCGAGATCGAAATATTCTGCGGCAGTTTCTTGATGATCTCCGCCGCCACTTCCAGCAATTTCTTGGTATGCAGAAAAAGCTCCGAAGCGCCACTTTGGAACATCGACAAGCCATCCTTGTCGACCAGTTGTATCCGCAGGCCTTCGGGCGTGTTATCGATCAGCAAGCTGTCTTTCATAGCCTTCAGTTGCGGGATGCTTTCAAGCGTAGCCTCAAGCTGCTCCTTGGCATCTTCGAACTGCTTCTCTTCACGCTTTTTAAGAAGCTCTTCAGCTTCGGCTTCATCCGGAGACTTTGATTCCTTTGTATTCTCTGAATTGTCTTCACCACCGGTGCCGGCTTTTGGCGGCGGCAGATCGACGGTGACGCTGTCTCTGGACGTGGTGTTCTGCGCAGCGCCTTCTTCGGTGATGGTCTTGCCGCCAAGGATATCGCCGGACCCGCTGGTCGACATCGAAGCCGTCACCGGCGCGAAATAGTTGGATATGCCTTCAAGCTGTTCCTGGGTGACCGAGTTCAGAAGCCACAACAGCAAAAAGAACGCCATCATTGCCGTCACAAAGTCGGCATAGGCGATCTTCCAGGCACCACCATGATGACCGTGCCCGCCCTTGTTTATCTTCTTGATAATTATCGGGCTTTTTGATGCGCTTTCATCGGCCATTGATGGCCTCCGTTAACTTGGCGCCGGCAGATTTTGGGTAATTTCTTCCAGCTCTGCAAAGCTCGGACGGTATTCGTCCGGAAGTACTTTACGGGCGAATTCAACGGACACCTGCGGTGCGTAGCCCTGCATGTGTCCCATCAGGCCCATCTTCATGCACATAAAGTAATGGTGTTCGGCATTATAGGCGGCTTCCAGGTTGGACGCCATCGGCAGGACGAAACCGTATGCGACCAGAATACCCGAAAACGTACCAACCAGTGCAGCACCGATCAGTCCGCCCAAAACTTCCGGCGGCTCGGTGATTGAACTCATGGTCACGATAACGCCCAAAACTGCGGCCACGATGCCCAGTGCCGGAATAGCTTCACCGATTGACCGCATTGCCGATGAAACCATCAGTTTCTCGTGGTGATGCACGTCCAGTTCCTGATCCATGATCGACTCGATTTCATGCGCATTGCTCGCGCCCAGCGTCAAAAGGCGCAGATAATCGCAGAAAAAATCGATGGCATGGTGATCGTGCTGAAATTTCGGAAAGTTTGCGAACAAGGAGCTGTCATGCGGTTTCTCGACGTGTTGTTCGAGCGCCAGATCACCCTTGGATTTTGCTAACCTGAAGACGCTGTAAATGCAGCTCAACAGCTCGACATAGGCATCTTTCTTGTATTTTGGTCCCTTGACCATTGTGCCGAAGGACTTGAATGCCCCAATGACAACGGCTTTCGGATTACCTGCCAGAAACGCGCCGAGGGCACCGCCGAGAATAATGACATATTCAATTGGCTGCCACAGGATGCGCAAATCACCATGGACTGAATAACCGCCGAACACGCAGCCGATGACGAGGACGATACCGACGATGAAGAACATCTATGCAGGCTCTCAAACTTCTATTGTTATGCGCCCGCGTCACCAGTGGACGGGCATCTCATTCCTCATGTCCGCTATAGAGTGATTTTGTATGAAACTCAAGCGTTTGGCATCTTTCGTTTATAAATTCCACAGCGTCTTCTTGCGTTTTAATCATGACGGCTTGCATGCTAAATATCAACAATGAGTGTATCACCTGACGACTTCCGCCAAACCCTTGCTCGCTTTGCCAGCGGGGTAACTGTAATCAGCACGTACAAGGAGGGTGCGCGGCCAATCGGCGTCACCGTAAGCGCTTTCACGTCCGTATCGCTTTCCCCACCACTGGTATTGATTTGCCTTGATAATGCAACGTCTGACCTGCGTACGTATGTTGAAACAAAAGTGTTTGGAATCAATATTCTGGCAGATAGTCAGGCCGATGTGTCCAATGCCTTTGCATTTCCGGGGCCGAAACCACCGTTTGAACAGGTAAGCTACCGGCAGGGGGTTCTTGACCTGCCGATGCTCGAAGGCACGCTGGCCAGTCTGGAATGCCGCGTCGAAGCGGTTTATCCCGGCGGCGATCATGTCATCATTGTCGGGGCCGTTGAACATGCTTCGTGGCGCGATGATCTGCAGCCCCTGATCTATGCAACCGGCCGATATTGCGCGCTGGCACCTCTGGTGCCGAAGACATGAACCGGGAAGCCCCATGGCCGGTGCCGCGCACACTGGCCGCATCGATTCTTGCCGCTGCTGCGGCTTTGCTGATTTGGGGTTATGCACCGCACATTTTCCCAAGAACACACATGACGATCCTGGGATTAGGGCTGTTTTCAGCCGTTTTCGCGCTTTTTCTGGGACGGGCCCTGCATCTCGGCACGGCGTGGCTGACGTTGTCTGCGATCGCCGCACCGTCACTGGTTCTGGTACCGATTTACCAGCCGCCGGTCTGGATTTTCCCGGCCATTGTTCTCTTGCTTGGTGGATTTTACATCAATGGCGTGCGCGAAAAGGTGCCGTTGTATCTGTCGAACAGGCGCACGCAACAGGCATTGGCCGCCTTCAGCCGGGAACAGGGGGCAGATCTGTTCATTGATCTGGGTTGCGGTTTAGGTAGCGTCGTTCAGGCCCGGCACCGGCACAACGGAGACACGGGTGATCGGCGTCGAAACCGCGCCGCTGTCGTTTCTCATCGCATGGCTGCGCCTGAAGCTGATGGCCCGGACAAATTCCAGAATCATTTTCCGGAGCATCTGGGACACCGATGTCAGCAACGCCGACATCGTCTATGCGTTCTGTCGCCGGCGCCAATGACAAGGCTTCACGAAAAGCTGAAAGCTGAAATGAAGACAGGCGCTGTATTTGTTTCCAACAGCTTCGCCGTTCCGGGCGACGAGCCCGACGAAATCATTCAGGTTGATGATACGCGCCAGACGCAATTGCTGATCTGGCGGATGTGAGGCCTAGTCCAGCGAAGTGTCGGACAGCAGCCGTGTGCCGAAACCTTTGGCTTCAAGCGCATCCATGATCGCCCGGACATGCTTTGAATCGATGGTCTCGAAGGCAATGTCGACGTCGCTTCCTTGACCGGCACATCGCGAAACATGCGCTGATGCAGAACATCAACGATGTTGCCGCCCATGTTGCCGATGATGCCGGCAACCGCCGCCAATGCCCCCGGCATATCGATCAGAGATATGCGCAGCTTTGCCAGACGTCCTTCACGCACCAACCCGCGCATCAGTACGGATGACAACAGCCTGGAATCGATGTTGCCGCCAGACACGATCAGGCCGACCTTGCGGTTCCTGAAACGATCCGGATCAGCCATCAGCATGGCCAGCGGCACCGCACCGGACCCTTCAACGATCAGGCGCTGGACATCGACGAATATCTGCACCGCGCGCTCAATATCAGCTTCGCGTACAATTTCGACATCGGCCATATGCTGCTTGAGGATTGCCGTCGTCAGCTCGCCCGGTTCCTTGACGGCGATACCGTCGGCAATGGTCGCGCCCTTGCCATGCGGCGGCTCATTTCGGAAAGCCTGATTCATCGACGGGTAGGCATCCGCCTGAACACCGACGATTTCCATATCCGCATTGTGCGCATGCGCGGCGATACAACATCCGGAAGCAAGGCCGCCGCCGCCGATCGGCACGATGATGACATCCAGGTCAGGCACGTCTTCAAGCAGTTCATAAGTCGCCGTGCCCTGACCGGCAATAACGTGCGGATCGTCATAGGGATGAATGAAAACCTTGCCTTCAGCCTCGGCAACCTGCTCGGCAATAATGCGGCTTTCGGCGACGGTTTCACCTTCCAGAATGACCTTGGCACCAAGTGCCTCAGTCCGGGCGACCTTGGTAAAGGGGGTGTTGGCCGGCATGTAGATCGTCGCCGGGATGTTCATTTTTTCGGCGTGATACCCAACGCCTTGCGCATGGTTACCGGCCGAAGCGGCGATGACGCCGGCCTTGCGTTCGGCATCGCTTAGCGCAGCCATACGGACGAACGAGCCACGGGTCTTGAACGAGCCGGTGACCTGCTGATTTTCAAGCTTGAGATACACATCGGCACCGGTCATCCGTGACAATCCCGGTGAGGCGACCGTTGGTGTTCTGAGCACGTGCCCTGCGAGCAGCTCGCGAGCCTTCTGGATATCTGAAATGCTTACCACGTCCAACTCCGTTCCAAGGCGCGCGTCTTACACCCGGAGCATCCGTCTGTCACCGTTTTTGAGGGAATGCGCCTGTTTGCAGGACCTGGAAGCCATCAGGATCAGGTTGCCAGAGCCCGTGCCAGCATTTCAGGATCGGCATTGCCGCCCGAGCAAACGACCACGACAGTTTTCCCACTGAGATCAATTTTCTGCGTCAGCGTCGCCGCCAAAGCGACAGCACCACCCGGCTCAACCACGATTTTTAAGGAAAGCATTGCGGTCTTCATGGCTTTCAAGGTTTCCTCATCCGTCACACTAAGCCCACCCGCCAGCAGACGATGATTAAGCGCAAATGTCAGCACACCCGGTGTCGGTGCCAGCAGGGCATCGCAAATCGATACGGGATCAATTGGCACCGATTGCCTGGAACCGGCTTCGAGCAGGCGTTTTGTATCGTCATAAGTAGAAGGCTCGGCACTATAAACCGGGCAGCCGATGGTGCCGGAAAGTGCCAAGGCCGTACCCGATACCAGACCACCGCCACCGGCCGGCACGATCACCACATCCGGCTTGAATCCCAATTCTTTTGACTGCGCAGCGATCTCAAGACCAATGGTGCCCTGACCGGCAATGATCATCGGATCGTCGTACGGCTTGACGAGTGTCGCCCCTTTTTCGGTTTTCAGACGCTCACCGATTTCCTCACGATTTTCGGTCAGGCGATCATAAAGCACAACGGTACCGCCCAAGGCCCGGGTGTTGTCGATCTTCGCTTTCGGCGCATCCTTCGGCATGATGATCGTCGACGTCATTCCCATCAGCGTTGATGCCGCAGCGACGCCTTGTGCGTGATTACCGGATGAGAAAGCGACCACACCACCGGCGCGCTCTGCTTCCGGAATTCTGGAAATCTTGTTATAGGCACCGCGAAACTTGAACGAGCCGGTTCGTTGCAGACATTCCGGTTTGACGAGCAGACGGAAACCCAGTTGATCGTTCAGGATCGGGTTTTCCAAAAGCGGCGTTAGACGTGCCCAGCCTTTGAGACGTCTGGCGGCATCCTCGATATCGGCAAAAACCGGAAGATCAGACGCGGGTGAGGAATCCATTCAAAGTCTCCATGCTTATGGGTTCGGCAAGGCTCGGTGCATGACCGACTCCGGGCACGACAACCGATTGCATATTTTTGTGAAGCGTCGACATTTCAGCCAGTTGGGCTTCATCAAGAATATTTGACCGGGCCCCTCTGAGCGTCAAGACAGGGATGCGCCCGGTTGCCCTGAAAAGATGCCAGAGGTCATGCACTTCTGTCGGATCGGCAAGGATCGGCCTGATGATGTTCGGATCCCAGGCAAAGCCGATGCTGCCGTCTTCACGTTCCGTATATCCATTCTTTGCGGCGCGGATCCAGTCTGCTTCTTCCGTCAGGGGGATATCGTCACCGAACGCATCACGCAAATGTCTGGCCGCGGCTGGCCAGTCAGGCAGGGAAGGGGGATTTTGCATATAGGTAATGACGCTATCCAGATCACGGCGCCGGACAATCGGTCCGATATCGTTCAGAACCAGCGCTTTCAGGGCACCCGGCATTGCTGCCGCCATGATCATGCCCATGATCCCGCCCATCGACGTGCCGATTACGACGACCCTGTGCACGCCGAGCGCGCAGAGAATATGTCTGACATCGCCGACATAGGTTTCCGGGCGGTAATTCTGCCACTCGGGATCGAAGTCGGATTTGCCCCGGCCCCGGATATCAGGGACCAGAACCCGGCGCGTGCGACCGTGGAATTTGCCGATACCGGAGAAATCCCTCGAATTACGGATCAGTCCACCGAGACACAGCAACGGCGTCAGGGTGCTGTCTGCCGGACCGGGATAATCACGGACATAAAGCGACAACCCGTCCTGCGTGGTAATTCGGCGAACGAGGAAATCGGAACCGGTCATGCAGTCTGTATATCAGAGACCCAGAAGCGGCGGCAAACCGTTCAGATCGCTGATCATCTCGCGGATCGTACCCGGCAGGCGTTCCGGCGGCTGGCCGAAGCGGTTGACCCAGACAACCTGGAAACCGAAGTTCGCCGCCGCCCAGGCATCCCACGCATTCGACGACATGAAGCAGACGCGTTCCTTCGGCAGGTCAAAATCATCACAAACCAGCTGATATATGCGCGGGTCCGGTTTGAATATACCGACGCGGTCAACGGAAATCACACCATCCAGATCGATGCCAGCATTATCGACCGCCGCCTGCAGCATATCGGGCGAGCCGTTGGAAAGCGTCGCCACTTTCTTTCCGCCGGCTTTCAGGGTTTTCAGCACGCCCGGCACTTCCGGATAGGCGTCCAGCTCGAAGTAGATATCGAGCAGCTTCTGGCGCAACACCTTGTCGTCGACGCCCTGCGTCGCCATGGCGTAATCCAGCGCATCCTGCGTGATCTGCCAGAACGGTACGTATTCACCCATCAGGCTGCGCAGCCATGAATACTGAAGCTGTTTTTCGCGCCACACCTGAGCCAGCGGCGCCCATTTCTCGCCAAGTTCTTCCTGACAATGTGCCGCCGCCGACGTCACATCGAACAATGTCCCGTAAGCGTCAAATACACAGGCATCCACATTTTCGATTGCGGCCATTTGGTGATCTCCCCGGATGTGCTCGTTGGTTGGGTGCAGTCTGCTGATCAGGGGCAGGGGGGTCAATAGGAGCCGGGGGACACAGTTTTGTGACGTCCCGGCATGGTCACCATGAGCGCTCCCGCGACCCTGAACATATTCAGTGTCCACCGGGAAGCCCGACACGGTTCCCAAACACCCTGACCTGTCGTCTCAATTGACCAATGGATATGGTCCCGGTCTGCACCGGGCAACAGACCGGATCACCCCTTGTCGCGGAGCAGGCGGCCTTTCTGGCGGTTCCAGTCGCGTTCCTTGACGGTTTCGCGCTTGTCGAACGAGCGCTTGCCTTCGCCCAAGGCCAGCTCGAGCTTGGCCATCCCACGGTCGTTGAAATAGATTTTTAACGGGATCAGCGCCATGCCCTTCTGTTTTTGTGACCCCAGAAGGTGCGCCACTCTGCTTTCTGTGCAGCAGCAGTTTGCGGTCGCGGATCGGTTCATGATTGAAGATGCGCGACGCCCCCTCATAAACCGGGATATGGGCGTTGAACAGATACATCTCGCCGTGTTTTTCACCGGCAAACGCTTCATTCAGGCTGGCCCTGCCGGCACGCAAGGATTTCACTTCCGTACCGGTCAGTTGCAGACCTGCTTCAAGCGTTTCGACAATCGCGTAGTCGCGCCGTGCACGCCGGTTCTGCGCAGCGATGTTACTGCCGGCCGATTTCTTTTTTTTGTTTTTACCGGCCATGGCGGCACGTTTATGCCTCTTTAGTTCAGCAGCCCGGCGGATTGCATGGCAGCTTTGACCTGAGCTTTCGAGCTGTCAGCGATCTCGCAGAGCGGCAGGCGGGTTTCCGCCTCGCACTTGCCAAGCAGATTGGCAGCATATTTGACCGGGCCCGGGCTGGCTTCGCAGAACATCGCGATGTGCAACGGCATCAGACGCTTTTGAAGTGCCATAACCGTATCCAGATCGCGGGACTGCCAGGCCGCATGCAATTCAGAACAGGCACGCGGCGCCACATTCGCCGTCACCGAAATACCAGCCGTCGCCGCCACCGGCCAGGAACGGCACGATGGTGCCGTCTTCGCCTGAAAGCTGGCAGAAATCTTCACCGACGGTCATCGACGTCTTCATCGGCCGCATGGCATCGCTGGTGGCATCCTTGACGCCGACGATATTTGGTATTTTCGCCAGTCTGGCCATCGTGTCGACGGACATATCGACGATGCTGCGGCCTGGAATGTTATAGATCAGGATCGGGATATCCACGGCATCGGCAATCGTCGCATAGTGACGGTACAAGCCTTCCTGGGTCGGCTTGTTGTAATAAGGCGTCACGATCAGCGCCGCATCGGCGCCGGCAGCCTTGGCATTTCTGGTCAGGCGGATGGCTTCCGCGGTCGAGTTCGACCCGGTTCCGGCCACAACAGGCACGCGACCGTTGGTGGCTTCGATGCAAAGCTCAATCACTTCATCGTGCTCGTCATGGCTCAACGTCGGCGACTCACCGGTCGTGCCACAGGGCACGAGGCCATTGGTGCCCTCGGAGATTTGCCAGTCGACGAAGGATTTGAACGCCGCTTTATCCACCAGACCATTTTTGAATGGGGTGATCAGTGCGACGAATGAACCCTTGAACATCGTTCCCTCCCGGAACCTGAGTGTTAAAAAAAACAGCACCGGACCATATAGCCGAGCGCCACCGGGAGCAAGGCCTGAGGCTCCGGTCATACTTCTCATAAAGGGTTTTTCCAGCGAATGCGACTTCTTAACAGGATCGTGACAATTTTCTGTCGATATTGTCGCGGCGACCCAAGAAGCTGTAATATGGGTTTCGCCGATGCAATGGACTTTAAAAGTAAAGCAGGCAAAAAATTGCGGTCACTTTTCACAGCTATCCTCTGCGTGACGCTCTGGCTTTGCGCCGAGCCTTCACTTGCCCGTGCTGACACACTGTCAGCGGCAGAGGCACGAGAGTTCTCCGCAGCGCTGAAAGAAGTCGAGTTGGTCAACAAGAAACAGCTCGATTTCCATGCCCGGAATCTGCACAACCCGCTGGCCCGTAAAATTGTCTCCTGGTATGTGCTGTTTCAGGGCGGCTTCGGCACCGATTTCGAGGCCATCGACGCCTTTATCAAGCAAAACCCTGACTGGCCGCGAGGCACCCGGCTGCTCGCCCGCGCCGAGGAAGCGCTCGACAGCAATGCCGACCCGGCCTTCATCATCCGATGGTTTGATGGTCGAGAGCCGATCACGACCCTGGGCAAAGACAAACTCGCCGATGCCTATATCCGCAGTGGAAACACCCAAAAGGGTGTAACCATGATCAAGCAGATCTGGCAGAACAACGATCTGGACAAAACCTACGAGACGACCTTTTACCGCAAATACCGCAAATACCTGACGCTCGGCGATAACCGCGCCCGTGCCGATCGCTTGATGTGGGACGGCGATTACTGGCCTGCGCGACGCATGATCTACCGTGTCGATGCGCAATACGGCAAACTGATCGAAGCCAGAACGTCGCTCAGGCGCATGACAGGCAATGTCGATCTGCTGGTGTCCAGAGTTCCCGAAACCCTGCAGAACGATTCCGGATTGCTTTACGAGCGTATGCGCTGGCGCCGCAAAAAGGGACTGGATAGCGCGTATGAAGTGCTGCAATCCCTGCCGGAAGGGGCGCCGTATCCGCACCGCTGGTGGACCGAACGCTCCATTATGGCGCGGCAATTGCTGCAAAAAGGCTTTATCTCGGAAGCTTACCGGGTTGCTGCACAGCACGGGTTGACCACGGAAACCGCCGCCGAGCATGCCGAAGCCGAGTTCCTTGCAGGCTGGATTGCACTGCGTTTTCTGAACGAATCAAAGACGGCTGAAAATCATTTCAAACGGTTATATGACTCCGTCTCCTATCCGGTCAGCCTGTCCAGGGGTGCCTATTGGCTCGGCCGTGCAACCGAAGCCAGCGGCAAGCCGGAAGAAGCCAAAAAATGGTATACGTCGGCATCGCGATTCCCGACCACATATTACGGACAACTGGCGACGGCCAAGGTCCAGCCGGGGCAGGGACTTCGCCTGCCGCCAGACCCTAGTGTCGATGAAAAACTGCGCAAACGATTTGATTCCCATGAACTGGTCCGCGCCGTCAGGATGCTGGCATCCGCCGGTGAAGAAGAGCGGCTTTATTCGCTGATCATGCAGATCGCCTCGCTCGAGGATAATCCGGGCTGGCACATTCTGACAGCCAGACTGGCCCGGCTCAGCGGCCGCCCTGATCTGGCAATTCGCGTCACCAAGAATACCATGCAAACGCACGGCCATTTCGTCGCCGGCGGTTATCCGACGCTGGTGCCGCCCAGACTGCCGCCATCAATCGGTGCCGATAAGCCTGAAACGCCCCTGATTCTGGCGATCATCAGACAGGAAAGTGAATACGATGCCGAGGCCGTCAGCTTCGCCGGAGCGCGTGGCCTGATGCAATTGATGCCAGCGACCGCTGAGACAATCTCGAAGCAGGCAGGATTGCATTATTCAAAAAGCAAACTGACCAGTGATCCGGACTACAACATGATTCTGGGGCAGTCTTATATGGCCGGCCTGATCAAGGATTATGGGGGCTATCTGCCGATGGCGATCGCGTCCTACAACGCCGGGCCAAGCCGGGTCAGGCAATGGGTGGCGCAGAATGGCGACCCGCGCGCCAAGGATGTCGATGCGATTGACTGGATCGAGTTGATCCCCTTCACGGAAACCCGCAATTACGTGCAGCGTGTTCTTGAAAATATTCAGGTCTATCGTCTGCAACTGGCCGGCACCGAAGTCGCGCTCAGCCTCGAAGAAGACCTGAGGAAGTGAGCGACGAAGACCGTTTTCGTGACCTTTTTGCCGGCAAGCCCGGCACCGTTCTTGGCAGTTTCAGGGAAGCATCGGAAACCAGGGCAAACAGTGCCGTCGAAGCCAAGCTGAAAGCTGTCGACGAACAGCGCATGCCGAAGCGGAGAGAACGTGGCCCGCGTGTGCCGCCGGGGCAGGAAATTGTCACCAAGTGGCCGGTACTCGATCTCGGCCATCAGCCACTGGTGCCCCGTGATCAATGGTCGCTCGACATCAAGGGGGCGGTCGAGAAGCCTGTGCATCTGGACTGGGCTGCATTCCGGGCATTGCCACAAGCCACCATCAACGCCGACATACACTGTGTCACGGCGTGGTCGATGCTGGACAACGCCTGGGAAGGGCTTTCCACAGCGTCACTGAGCCAGCTGGTGCAACCGAAGGCGACCGCACGACATGTGATTTTCCACGCTCATGACGGCTATCGCACCAACCTGACGATAGAGCGCTTCTTGGCCGAAGATTCCCTGCTGGCGCATCGCTGGAACGGGTCGGAAATTTCCAGGGAACATGGCGGACCGGTACGCATGGTGGTGCCGTCTCTGTATTTCTGGAAAAGTGCCAAATGGGTCCGCCAGATCACGTTTCTCGAGAACGATGTCAAAGGTTACTGGGAAGCACTCGGCTATCACAACGAGGGAAATCCATGGAAGGAAGAGCGTTACGCCTGACCGTGCTGCATTCCGTCAACAATGATGACGGCAGCCTGTGCGTCGATATCTTCCGCCGCACCGACGGTTCCATCGGCTTTGACGAGTTCCGCCGCGATGTTGAAGATCCGTCCGGCTGGTTTGCCGTCGGCGGATACGGTGCTGTACGCTACGACGATCCGGAACAGGCACTGAGCGACGCAATTGCCGCAGTTCCCTGGTTCAAGGGCCTTTGAAATCCAGATTGAGGTTACCCACGTAAGAAGATCATGCGCACATATTTATATCACGTGAGAACACTGATCAGACGGCTGGCTTTCGCAAGCCTCGTAATTGGACTTTTCTTGCCCCAACCCATCAAGGCTCAACCCATGTCATTCCATGATTTCCAGTTTACTGCCATCGAAGGCCAACCGTTGCCGGGCAGCAGCTTCGCCGGTAAGGCCGTCCTTGTCGTCAACACGGCTTCTTTCTGCGGATACACCAAGCAATACGCAGGACTGCAGGCTCTCTATGACAAATACAGGGAACAGGGACTGGTCGTGCTGGGCGTTCCATCCAATGATTTCGGCGCCCAGGAACCGGGCAAGGAAACAGAAATCAAGGAATTCTGCGAAACCAATTTTGCCATCAATTTTCCGATGACCACCAAACTGAAGGTCAAAGGCGCCGACGCGCACCCGTTCTATCAATGGGCAGCCGGTCAGGTTGGCATGATGGGCTCACCGAAATGGAACTTCCACAAGTACCTGATAGCGCCGGATGGCTCGTTGAAGGACTGGTTTTCGACCACCACTGCACCGGATGCAGCGAAGCTGGTCAAAGCGGTGGAACAAACCCTTGCTGAAAGAAAAGCACCATGAGCCTGAACATCAAACCGTTCGAGCGCGGGTTCGGCGCCTATGTCCGGGGTGTCGATTTTTCAGAGCCGGTATCCGACACCCTGCGCGAAGTGTTGATCAAGGCCTTTGCCGATCACCATGTCCTGTCATTTCCCGATCAGGTCGGCCTCGACACTGACGACGTTGTTGCCGCAAGCCGGGTGTTCGGTCCGGAAATGGAATCCCACGTCTTCACACAGTTTCACCACCCGGATGAGCCACTCGTCATGGTCCTCAGCAACCGCCTGAAAGGCGATAAGCCGGCCGGGCTCAAGGATGCAGGGACCTTCTGGCATTCTGATGTCGCCTACAAGCCAAAGCCTGCCAAGGCGACCATGCTATATGCTCTGGAAGTCCCAAACGAGGGCGGTGATACGCTGTTCTGCGATCTGACGGCGGCCTACGATGATTTGACGGACGCGATGAAGCAACGGCTCGACGGCCTCAAGGCCTGGCATTTTTACGCGCATCAAAAACGCGACCTGTTCGATACGGGTCAGGTTCAGTCGCCACCGGAATGCCTGCATCCGGTCATCCGCACGAACCCGATCTCCGGACGCAAGGCGATCTACATCACGCCATCTTATACAGTGCGTATAGACGGCATGGCCGCAGACGAAAGCCAGGCATTGATGGATGAAATATTCGCCCATTGCCTGCAGGACAAATACCGTATGGATTATCACTGGCATGCGGGCGATGTGCTGGTCTGGGACAACGCCGCCGTCATGCACGCGGCAACGACAAAGAACCTTGATCCGAGCAAGTATCGCACGCTGTGGCGGACGATTATCTCAGGTGGGCCAACTTTTTAGAGCATTGTTTGCGTAGAGGAAAAAAATGCTTCCGCCAAAGCATCACAGGGCGGTCGATGCGAGCCTGCGCTCCTGATCAATTCGACGTCCAGTGATTGAATGGGTGGTAATCCGTCGGATTGATCAAGTTTACTCAGTTTTTTCGGTGCGGCCATTTCAGCAACTGCAGCAACAGCCAGACCAGCTTCAACAATGGCCAGCAATGCAGCATGACTGGAACTGGTATATGCAACCCGGTAGCGAACATTTGATTTGCTTAAAGCTGAAATAGCTATGGAACGCGCTTCACTGCCCGTTTCATATAGTGCGACCGGTAGAGGCGTACGATCCAATGCTTCCTTGTTTTTTGAGGAAATCCAGACCATCGGTTCCTTGCGAAGTGAAACACCCGTGGTGCCTGCCGTGCGCGTGATAATTGCAAGATCAAGCTCACCTGCATTCACTTTGGGTATCAATGCTGTTGTCTGTTCACAAATGACATCCAGTTCAACCTTTGGAAACAATGCACCAAAACGCCTGAGGACCGGCGGCAATATGCCGGTGATATAATCGTCAGGCGCACCAATGGATACCGAACCAGCAATGTCCGGACGCCGAATCGATTCAACGGCTTCATCGTGAAGTCGGCTTAACCTGTTCGCATACCCATAAAATTCTTCACCAGAAGGGGTGAGGCGCAGGTTTCGGGTGTCTCGGATAAATAGAACCGTATCAAGGCGCTCTTCCAATTTAGCGATCTGCATGGAAACCGTTGCTGGAGATTTGTTCACGATAGACGCCGTCTTTGAGAAACTCATTGTTTCTACAGAAACGACAAACGTCTTCAAAAGTGATGGGGGTAGTTCAATCATATTATTCAGTTTTTATATAAAGAATATCTATTTTATATCGTTTTACTGTCTAATAAGAAACCACCATCTTCGTCCTCGCCTCATACTGATACAACAGGAAGCAAGGTGGTATGAACAGTCGAACCATCGGCATCATCAATCTTTCCAGCGCCCAGATTATATTGGGAACGATTGGCGTTTGCGTGCTCGAAAGTAATGCTGATTCCATCTCAATTGTTTTTTACAGATGTGCCATTGGCGCAGGATTCATTGCAGCGTTTTGTTATTGGCGGGGGACGCTGTCAGAAATAGTCCGTTTGCCGGTCAGGACACTGATCCTCGCCATGCTCAGCGGATTATTGATGGTCGGAAACTGGATCTTGTTTTTCGAAGGAATTCGCAGGACGAACATTTCCATTGCAACAATTATCTTTCACATACAACCGTTGCTTGTTGTTTTTCTCGGTGCTGTTTACTTCAGGGAAAGATTGAGGCCAATCACTCTGATATGGGTTTTTGTTGCATTTGCAGGTCTCATTTTGGCAACGGGTTTTGACCTCAAAAATGACTTCACAGTGCCGTACTTAATCGGACTTCTATTCACGCTTGGCGCTGCTCTGACTTACGCTCATGTCACATTGATCGCGAAAGAACTCAGCGGCATCAAGTCACATCAATTGACATTAATTCAATGCCTATGCGGTGCTTTCATTCTCGCTCCATTCCTTCCTCTCTCGCCATTTGATGTCACGGTGGAGCAATGGGGCTGGTTTTTTATTATCGGCACGGTGCATACAGGTCTTGTCTACATTCTTCTTTACAGTGCCTTGCCTAAATTATCGACACCTCTGATTGCCGTTTTGTTATATCTCTATCCGGCAAGTGCGGTGATATTTGACGTGTTTGTCTACCAGCACGCCTTAAGCTTTCAGACACTCTTCGGACTTGGTTTGGTGATTCTTGCCAGCATAGGCGTCACACTTCGTTTGGGCGATAAAAGCAAAGCCATTTCACCCCTGAAGGAAACGGCCTGAACGCCTGTCTTCAAGGAATTGACGATTTGTTTGCGCTTTACCACTCGGTTATGGTTGGCAAAATCATCCACACATGAGCGAGGAGCCGGGATATGAGTGATAAACCCCTGTTGCATCTGGTTTTCGGCGGCGTCGTCGAAGACCCGGCCGGCACCGATTTCGTCGATACCGATAATCTCGACATTGTCGGGATCTTCCCAAACTACAAGACGGCGCTGACGGCCTGGCGCGGTGCCAGCCAGAAGCACGTTGATGATGCCCGGACGAAATATGTGATCGTTCACATGCACAGGATGCTGGATCCTGAACACGAACACTGAGTGACATTAAAAAAGGGAAGGGATCAGACTGGCTTTTCCTGGTCTTCGTCTTTGTCGTCGTCTTTCAGTTTCTTGCCGGTGAGCGTTTTGTCGGCAATTTCCTGCTGTTTTACGTCTACCAGTTTTTGCGCCTTGGAACGACCGAAACGGGTTCGATTTTCGCTGGCCTTGACCTGCTTCTCGGTTTTTTGCCGTGATTTCCGGTACTGATTGAAATTGATGATGTCAGCGCTCACGTTCAGGCTCCATCGCAGGTCATTTTTTAAACAATAGACTTTTCAAGCCGTTACGCAAAGAAGAACGGTGTTATTGACGCGCCAGAAATGCCCGTATCTGCAGAAATACTGCGGAAAACATCTCTGCATTGAGCCGTCCGGTGTTCGTGTTGTAGCGCGAACAGTGGTAGCTGTTGAAAAGGGTAATCCCCGATTCGGTCCGGTGGCTGGCTTCATGGCCGAATTTGTAAGCGGATTTTCGCAATCCAAGGGCCGTCAGAACCGCACCGTGCGAAAGCGTTCCGAGTGACAAGATCGCCTTCAGGTTCGGCATCGCACCGATTTCGTCCTTCAGGAACACGTTGCAGGTGGCCGTTTCCCTGCCCACAGGCTTGTTTTCAGGGGGCACACACCTGACTGCGTTGGTGATACGGCAATCTTTCAGCCTCAAACCGTCGTTTTTGTGCTTTGCGTACGTGCCTTCGGCAAAACCGTGTTCAAGCAGGGTTGCGTACAGCAGATCACCGGCATAATCGCCCGTGAAAGGCCTGCCGGTCAGGTTTGCACCCTTCAGTCCCGGCGCCAGCCCGACGATCAGTAAAGACGCACCCAGATCACCAAAGGCATTGACCGGGCCGTTATGCCAGTCGGCATGCGCTGCGGCGTTGGCGTCACGAAAGGCTTTCAGCCTGGGACATAACCCGCAACCATGATACGGTTCAGCGAACATCAGGCCAGATGCGGCTCGTCTTCGAAATCGACGGCGTCGTCGATGTAATCCTCGTCCGGATAACCGCCGTCGGGTTCAACACGCCGCTGTCCACCAGCCCTCTGAATCTGCTTCTGGATGTCCGAAAGTTCGATAAAGGTGTCGGCCTGACGGCGCAGTTCATCGGCGATCATCGGCGGCTGGCTTTCAATCGTTGAAACGACGCTGACCCTGACCCCCTTGCGCTGTACGGCCTCAACCAGGCGGCGGAAGTCACCATCCCCCGAAAACAGCACGATATGATCCAGATGCGGTGCCATTTCCATGACGTCGATGGCCAACTCGATATCCATGTTGCCCTTGATCTTGCGGCGACCGGCGGCATCGGTGAATTCCTTGGTCGGCTTGGTGACCATGGTATAGCCGTTGTAGTCCAGCCAATCGACCAGCGGGCGGATCGGTGAGTATTCCTGATCTTCCATCAATGCGGTGTAATAGAAGGCCCTGATTAGCCGACCGTCTTTCTGAAAAACATCCAGCAAACGTTTGTAATCAATATCAAAACCCAATGCGCGCGCAGCAGCATAAAGGTTTGATCCGTCAATGAATAACGCAACGCGTTCGTGCATATTGATCTGCATGACACAACCTCTTGAAATATAATTGCGAAAAATCGCAGTTCTAAAACTTAGCCACTGACGTCGTAAAATGCTCGACGCACGGCATCTCAATCTACTACGTAGGCAGCCATCGTCACTCTCACAAGGGCATTAGACAACGTGATCTTCATCGGCCTTGGCGGCAATCTGACTTGCGAAACCTTCGGCACGCCGCGCACAACCTGCGGTGCGGCATTACAAATCATGGATCAGCGCGGTTTGCGGATCAGAGAGCGGTCCCGCTGGTACGAGAGTGCCCCCGTGCCGGCCAGCGATCAGCCGTGGTACGTCAATGGCGTGGTCAGCATTGAAACAACGCTGGATGCCCGGGATCTGGTGCGAGAGGTGCTCAGCATCGAAGCCGAACTGGGCCGCCGCCGCACGGTGCCGAATGCGCCCAGGACCATCGATCTTGACGTAATCGCCTATCACGACGCGGTCATCACTGCGGATAACCCGGTTGATGCGGCGATTCCGCATCCGCGCATGCATTCCCGTGCCTTTGTCCTGCTGCCCTTGCAGGATATCCGAGCGGATTGGCGGCATCCCAAAACCGGTGAAACGCTGGATCAGCTGATTGCCGCGTTGCCTGACGATCAAATATGTCGCCCGATGGTCGATGGCCCGGGTCTGTTCGGCACCGAGTGGGCAGGGCAGGAATAGACTTGCATGGTGGGCGGCAAATCCTTATAAACCGCGCAAATCCTTTATATTCATAGCTGGAGACCGCTTTATGGCTCGCGTCACAGTCGAAGATTGCGTCGAAAAGATTCCCAACCGTTTTGAACTCGTCGCTCTGGCGGCACAGCGTGCACGGCATATTTCCGCCGGTGCGGCGCTGACCATTGACCGTGACGACGACAAAAACCCCGTCGTTTCGCTTCGCGAAATCGCCGATCAGACCGTCGATCTGGCCGAATTGAAAGAAGAGCTGATCCGCAGTCTGCAGCGCCACGTCGAGCAGGACGAGCCGGAAGATGATCTTGTTGACGATATGGCGATCCGTCAGGAATTGGCCGGTCAAAGCCGTCACGGCGATGACGAAATCGAAGCTCTGGCGAAAACCATGTCGATTGACGACGGTGCGTCGGATTCCGACAGCGCTGGCGAAGTCATGTTCGAAGACGTCGACGAAGACGATATCGAAGACTGATTTCTGCCACGATCTATCATTTAAACGGGAGCCTCATGGCTCCCGTTTTTTATTGCGCTACAACAATGCCTTGGGCGATAACATTGAAGCGTGATAAGGTTTTCCCATCATGATGAGGCAGTTTGAACTTGTCGAAAGGGTCAAGTCCTACGATCCGGGCGCGGATGAGGACGCGATTAACCGTGCCTACGTTTTCGCGATGAAGGCGCACGGCGCGCAAGTCCGGGCCTCAGGCGATCCATATTTTTCCCATCCGATTGAAGTTGCAGGCATCCTGACCCAGTACAAGGTCGATACCGCGACCATTGTCACGGCGCTTTTGCACGACACCATCGAAGATACCGAAGCAACCTACGCCGACATCGAGCGGATGTTCGGCGAGGAAACGGCTCGTCTGGTCGACGGCGTAACCAAGCTGACGCGTATCAACTTCATTTCCGACAAGGCCAAACAGGCTGAAAACTTCCGCAAATTCCTGCTGGCCATGTCCGAAGACATCCGCGTCCTGCTGGTCAAGCTGGCCGACCGCCTGCACAACATGCGCACCCTCGGCTTTATCAAAAGCCCGGAGAGCCGGACCCGAATCGCTGTCGAGACAATGGATATCTATGCGCCGCTTGCCGAGCGCATCGGCATGGGCGAAATCAAGACAGAACTGGAAGATCTGGCCTTTGCCGAGATCAATCAGGATGCCCGGAAATCCGTCGTTCGACGGCTTGAATTCCTGCGCAAACAGGGTGATGGGCTTGTTGACAGGATCATCGAAGAACTCAAGCGCCGGATGATCGAGCAGGGCGTTTACGCCAACATTCAGGGTCGTGAAAAATCACCGTATTCGATCTGGTGCAAAATGCAGCAGCACGATGTCGGCTTCGAACAACTGTCGGATATCATGGCCTTCCGGATCGTCGTCGAAAATATCGATGACTGCTATCGCGCACTCGGGATCGTTCATGGCGCTTACCGCACAGTACCAGGGCGCTTCAAAGACTACATCTCGACCCCGAAAACGAATGGATACCGGTCGCTGCACACCGGGGTTTTCGGCCCTGAGAACCACCGGATCGAATTGCAAATTCGCACCCAGGCCATGCACGAAATTGCCGAAAGTGGCGTCGCTGCGCATTGGAACTACAAGGACGGCGGCAACATCGATGCGGTCAAACGCGACGGACCGCAATATCGCTGGCTCAGGGAATTGCTTGAAATTCTCGAGCATGCGTCCAACCCCGAAGAATTCCTCGAGCATACGAAACTTGAAATGTTCAAGGATCAGGTATTCGCCTTCACGCCCCGGGGTGAACTGATCAGCCTGCCGGCCGGCGCGACACCGGTTGATTTTGCCTATGCCGTGCATTCGGAAATTGGCGACCGCTGTGTCGGTTCAAAGATCAACGGCCGCATGATGCCGCTCCGCACCACGCTCAGGAATGGTGATCAGGTCGAGATCGTCACATCAAAAGCGCAGACGCCGTCGCCGACCTGGGACCGTTTTGTCGTTTCCGGTAAAGCCCGGGCCCGCATCCGCCGGTTCGTTCGCCTGCAGGAGCGGGATCAATATCACGCCCTTGGCCGCTCCATCCTGCAGCGTGCTTTCAAGGAATCCGGAAACGACATGACCGACAAGGGGCTGAACGGCATACTCAAGTCCTTCAGCCAACCCACGATCGAGGATTTGTGCGCACAGATCGGTGCCGGCCATATCACGGCCAAAGCCGTCGTCGAAGCCGTATACCCGCGCCTTAAAACAGTTGAGCGGACCGACAAGGTCGTGCCGATTTCCAAATCCCAGATCAGCAAGCTCAAGGGCGACGGCGTTCCGATTACCGGGCTGATTCCGGGCATGGCCATGCACTTTGCCGGATGCTGCCATCCGTTGCCGGGGGATCGCATCGTCGGCATCGTGACCACCGGCAGAGGTGTTACGATCCATACCATCGACTGTGAACAGCTGACCCAGTATCAGGAAGAGCCGGAACGTTGGCTGGATGTGGCCTGGGACGGTAGCGGCACCGAACAAAGCCACGTCGCCCGCGTTAATGTGACGGTCGTGAATTCGCCGGGAACACTTGGTGACCTGTCGACGGTCATTGCCAAGAACGGCGGCAATATCTCCAATCTCAAGATCATCGACCGCCAGATGGATTTCTTTGATATGCTGATCGATATCGAAGTCAAGAACGTCAAGCATCTGTCTGACATCATCGCTGCGCTCAGGGCATCAACATCCGTCAACACGATTGAACGCGCACGCGGCTAAGTCCTCAGCGCCTGCGGCCGAGACCAAGGCTGTGACGATCAATGGCCGATGTCTTGACCGAGACGAAAACTTTCATGCCGGTCCTGAGACCCAGATGGTCCAGCGCACGGCGTGTGATCCGGGCGATGATCGGTGCCCCGATATTGACCAGAACATCAACGTGCGGGCTTATGCCAGCTGCGACCTGCTCAATCTCGACAACCGTTCCTTCATGAATATTCAGGGTGGCGCTGCCGGAAGGCCGTTCCAGAGAAAGCGATACATCGCGCGCCCGAAGCCTCAGTTTGAGAGGTGTGCCGCGCGCTAATTCAAGCTTCGGCACCCAGATCGAACCGGCACCAAAGCCCAACTCGGTCAGCATATACGCCTCGTCATGCCCGGCGACCCAGACGTGAATAACGGCACCGGCTTCAAAGCGGCCCGTGTGCGGCCTGAGATCAAGCCGGCTCATGATATCCTCGACATCGCCGTGCGCGATGGTTTCACCATCTGCCAGCACGACCATGGTGTCGGCCAGCCTGACCACTTCTTCGACGGCATGACTGACATAGACAATCGGAATGCCGGCCTGATCGCGCAACCGCTCGATGAATGGCATGATTTCCGCTTTACGGTCCGCATCCAAAGCTGCCAGCGGCTCGTCCATCAGCAACAGTTGTGGGCTTGCCAGCAGGGCACGCCCAATGGCAACCCGCTGGGTTTCGCCGCCGGAAAGATCAGCCGGAAAACGATCTATGAGTTTTTCAATGCCCAGCAACGCGACCACATCGTCGAGGCTATGCCGTCTGGATGCTAGCGGGATCAACTTCATACCGTATTCGAGATTGCCTCTGACCTTGAGATGCGGAAACAACCGGGCATCCTGGAAGATATAACCGACACGGCGTTTTTCAGGTGCCAGGTTAATGCCGCCAGCCTTGTCGAAAAGGGTTTCGCCACCGACGCGAATGTGACCGCTATCGGGCCTGACCAAACCGGCCAGACAATCGACGATGCTGGTTTTGCCGGCGCCCGAACGACCGAACAGGGCCGTCAGCCCGCCATCCGATACGAATTTGGCGTTCAGGGTGAAATCACCCCGGGAAACGCTGATATCGACGTCGACGATGCTTGCCGGATCACTCATCAGATCGCTCATCCGCCCAGTTTCGCTTTCAGCCGGCGCGACATCACCTCGGACGCCAACAGTGCTGCAAAGGCAACAACAATGGAAATGATGACCAACCGGAAGGCACCGGCTTCACCGCCCGGTATTTGCGTCAGGGTATAAAGCGCAATCGGCAGGGTTCGCGTTTCACCCGGAATGTTCGAGACGAAGGTGATGGTTGCCCCGAACTCGCCCAGGCTGCGGGCAAAACCCAGAATGGCACCGGCCAGAATACCCGGGCTGGCCAGTGGTAATGTCACGGTGGCAAACACCCTGAGCGGTCCGGCACCAAGCGTGCGGGCCGCCTGTTCAAGACCCTGATCGACGCTTTCCAGCGACAACCGGATCGCCCGCACCATCAGCGGAAAGGCCATCACCGCAGCAGCAACGGCAGCACCTTTCCACGTAAAGGCGAGGGTGATGCCGAATAGATCGTGCAACAGCCCACCGATAAAGCCGTTGCGGCCAAGGCTTACCAGCAGCACGTAACCGACCACGACCGGCGGCAGAATCAAGGGCAGATGAACAATACCGTCGAGAATGCTTTTGCCCATGAAGTTACGCCGCGCCAATAGCCAGGCGACACAGACTGCGACCGGCAAGCTGAATCCTACGGCAGCAAATGCAACCTGGATACTCAGCTTGAGGGCTTCAATTTCAAGATCCGTCATGAACCGCCATCAACTTCAAATCCGGCAGCCTTGAAAGCGTCCCGGCCTAATGTCGAGGCAAACAAAACCATCAGGCGGCGGGTTCGTTCCGTATCGTGTCCGGTGACGATTGCTGCCGGGTAACGGATCGGATCATGCAATGAGTTTTCGAAGCGGTAAACGGTCCTGACATTTTTTGTTACCAGACTATCGGTTGCGTAAACAATGCCGGCGCCGGCTTCACCGCGGGCAACGACGGCAAGCGCAGCCCTGACATTCGGCATCCGCAACATTTTCGTTTCAAGCAACGCCCAGGCATTCAGGGAACGCAACGTCTGTTCCGTATAGATTCCGACCGGAACATGCGCCGGATCACCGACGGCAATCCGGTCTTTCCCCAACCAGTCAATCAAGTCCTGAACATTTGCGATAGTAACGGTTGCCCCAAGCGGGGCGACGGCCACCAGCTGATTGGCGGCAAGCACCTTGATACTGTCCGTAACAACCATCTTGTTTTCGTCGAGATAGTGCATCCATTTGGTATTGGCCGAAATATAGATATCCGCAGGTGCACCACCGGCAATCTGGCGGGCGAGGGTGGAGGAGGCTGCATAAACCCCTCTGCAGGGTACCATGAATTTCTTCGGGCATTCGGCTAACACCGCTTCAACGGCTTGTTGTGTACTCGCTGCAGCAAAAACTGTCAGCGGCGCATCGGCCAGTGCGGATACAGGCAGAAAACCGATCATAACGATTGCGGAAAGGATTTTTCGTATCGTCAGCATCTTCTCAGTATAGACCCGCCGGGCGATATTGACATCCAACTATCATCTATAAAGAAAGGAATTGTTAATGGATCGCACGATAATTTAGCGCACGTTGAACGATGCATTGGAGGGCAGAATGTCCGCATTACAGCTCTGGCCTGATCAGGAAACTGCAGATATCGGCGCCAAGGCTGGATATCGGAATCGCCACGCCAGTCGCGTCAACAATCCAACGCTCGCCCTCAGCATCCGTGGCAAGCTTTTTCAGACTCTCAACTGGAGCCTGGGCGGTGTGCTTATCGGTGATTACGATGGCGTCCTCGTCCCCGGCGATACATTTGAATTTGATCGCATCGGTCGTGCCGGCAAGACTCTGTGGCCTGTTCTCATTCAGGCCCGCGTTGTTCGCACCGGCGGTATCACTGGCATGGAACTGGCAGCACAGTTCCTGACGATCAGCGCCCCGGCGTTCGATATTCTGGAAGGCATCTTGCTTCGAAAGCCCAAATTCCAGACGGGTTCTTAACGGATCACTTTGTTCCGGTTTTTCCACTCATCAACAGTCATACTTCGATCATAAACGAAGCATTCTTCGAGGCGAACATGTATAGTCCGCATTCACCCGTTGGATTACCCCAATGAATTGCATGACATGAGCGACAGGCAGATCAACCTTGGTCTCGAAATTCCACTGCTGTGCCTGCTGGCTCTGCTGTGGGGATCGTCCTATCTATTCGTCAAGATCGCCGTCGAGACCATCCCGCCGATTACCCTGATTGCATCCAGAGTGACAATCGCGGCAATTTTCCTGTGCACCATTGTGCGCTGGAAAGGCGAAACATACCCCCGTGACCGCCGCACACTGGCGCAATTGCTGGTGCAGGCTTTTCTCAACAGCATCATATCGTGGACCCTGCTGGCGTGGGGACAGCAATACGTCGACAGCGGGCTGGCCAGTGTTCTGAACTCGACATCACCGTTGTTCGTCTTTTTCATCACCCTGATTTTTACGCGCCACGAAACGACATCGGTTCTGAAACTTGTTGGTGCCTGTCTTGGCGTTGCCGGTGTGATGCTGATCGTCGGCACCGACGCATTGCAGGGGCTGGGTCAGCAGGTGCTTGCGCAACTGGCCGTCCTGTCCGGTGCCATGCTGTATGCCTGCGCCGCCATCTACGGAAAGAAATTCGCTCACCTGAGTGCGACCGTTACAGCAGCCTGCATCATGGTCTGGGCGTCCGTCTGTTTGATCCCGCTGAGCCTGTTGATTGAACAACCCTGGACATTGACGCCTTCGACACGCTCGCTCAGTGCAGCGCTCGCACTTGGTGTGATGTGCACCGGTGTCGCCTTGCTGATCTATTTTCGCCTGATCAAAACGCTCGGCTCAATGGGCGTCGCCAGTCAGGGTTACCTGCGCGCCGGTGTCGGGGTCATGCTCGGGATTGTCGTACTGGGAGAACACATCACGCCGATGATCGCACTTGGCATCGGTGCGGCATTGCTGGGCGTGATCGCCATCAATTTTCCAACACGCAAACAGCCGATACGCAAACAGGAATTGCGCCAGTAAAACAACCGGGTGATCAGGAATACAATGTACCGGGATCCGTTTCCACATCGGCGATAACAACGATCTCACCTTCCCGAACCGCATTGAAGAAGCAATTGCGACGCCCCGTGTGGCAGGCGACACCAGTCTGGTCGACCTGCAAGAGGATTGTATCCGCATCACAGTCCCAGCGGAATTCCTTCAGCATCTGAACCTGGCCCGAACTTTCACCCTTGCGCCACAGTTTGGCCCGCGAGCGTGACCAGTAACAAACCCGCCCGGTGGCGAGTGTTTCGCGTACAGATTCGGCATTCATCCAGGCCATCATCAGCACCTCGCCGGTATCATGCTGTTGTGCAATTGCCGGAACGAGCCCGTCTTCGGTGAAGACAAGTTCCTTGATGATGGCGTCGGCTATATTTTCGTTCATCGCATGCTCATTTTCAGGTATTCAATTTTTTGGGCATTCATCATTTTCGGGCCGCGTTAAACTTCTCAAAACCGCGGCTGAGATTTTCGATCAGATCGACCGTATCCTCGAGACCGATATGATAGCGTACCGTTGGCCCGGTGCCGGTCCATGGCCGGGCAGAGCGAACTTTCGCCGGATAGCAGGATTGCACCAGACTTTCGTATCCGCCCCAACTGGCACCGATGCCGAACAGGTCATAACTGTCGATCATGGCCGCGACAGCGGCTTTCGGCGCATCGACCAACTCGACAGCCATCAAGCCGCTGGCACCGGCGAAATCCCGTTTCCAGATTTTATAGCCGGGGTCGCTCGGCAATGCCGGGTACATCACCCGTGCCACTTCGTCCCGGCTTTCAAGCCAGTTGGCCACTTCAAGCGCGTTGCTCTGATGGCGTTCCAGGCGCACACCGATGGTACGCAAGCCGCGTTGCCCCAGATAGCAATCGTCTGGCGCCGCGTGATAGCCGTAGCTGTTGGCGATTCCCTTGATCATTTGATAATGCTCTTCGGTAGCCACCGTCACGGTGCCCAGCATCGCATCGGAATGACCGACGGTATATTTGGTCGCAGCCTCAACGACGATATCGACACCCAAGGCCAGCGGCTTGAAAAATACCCTGAGGCCCACGTGTTATCGATCATCGTCACAACACCGGTACCTTTCAGGGCACCAATGATCGCCGGCACGTCCTGAACTTCAAACGTCAGGGACCCCGGGCTTTCCATATACACCAGTACGGTATTGTCACGCACCAGGTCCTTGATGCCGGCACCGATCAGCGCATCATAAAATTCAACTTCAACACCGGCACGCGTCAAGGATCGTGCCACAGACCCGCGAACGGGTCGGACCGTAAACCGTATCCGCAACCAGAATGTGATCACCGTTTTTGACAAACGTATTAACGGCACCGGCAATCGCTGCCAGTCCGGAAGGATAGGCGACGGACTTGTGGCCACCGTGCAAGGCGGTGACGGCCCGTTCAAAAGCAAATTGCGTCGGCGTCCCCGAGCGGCCGTATGACGGTCCGTCATAGGCAATCGTGTCACGGGTTTCGTACTGCTCCATGGTCGCAAAGGTGATGGTCGATGCATGATAAACCGGTGGATTGACGACCCCGTGATTTTCACGCGGCGCAAGACCGGCATGGGCAAGCAGCGTGTTCTGCTGATAATCGGTGATTTTTTTATCGCTCATTTGGCTGGCTCTCCTGACTTTCTGACGCGACCATAACCGAGCATGTGATGCTTGGCGATAGGTGCATACAGCCTGATTGAACAATAGATAGGGACGAAAAAACGCGGGTCGAGAAAAAACTGCCATTAGGGAATGTTATGATAACATTGTGTTTCGTCTTGAGGGTGCTTTGCGAATCGTGTTACGGATTCAGGTCAGCTGGGGGACGAATTTGGTTTCCCGGTAAGACAAAAACCTAAAATGAAGTCTTCAGGGAGCTTAATCACTATGAAGAAAATTGGATTTATAACAGCTGCTACGGCTGCAGTACTGGCGATCGGTTCTACCGTTGCCAATGCGGGTACGCTGGATGACGTGCGCAAGCGCGGCGAACTGCGTTGTATCGTATCGACCGGCCTTCCCGGTTTCGCCTACACGGACTCCGCTGGTGTTTACCAGGGCTTTGATGCCGATTTCTGCCGTGCAACTGCTGCTGCAGTTCTTGGCGATGCAAACAAGGTCAAGTTCATTCCGGCAACCGGTAAAACCCGTTTCACGATCCTTAACTCCGGTGAAGGTGATGTGCTTTGGCGGAACACAACATTTACATTCGTTCGTGACGTCGATGTTAAGACGACATTTGCGGGCGTAAACTATTATGACGGTCAGGGTTTCATGATTCCGAAGAAACTCGGCGTCAAATCCGCCAAGGAACTCGGTGGCGCAACGGTCTGCATCCAGACCGGAACGACGACCGAACTGAACCTTGCTGATTATTTCCGCACCAACAAACTCAAGTACGAGCCAGTGCCGATCGAAACCAGTGATGAAGCACGCACCAACTATCTTGCTGGTCGTTGCGACGTGTACACGACGGACGCATCCGGTCTTGCTGCATCACGTGCAACGTTCCCAACACCGAAGGATCACATCATCCTTCCGGAAATCATCTCCAAAGAGCCGCTCGGCCCCGTCGTGCGTCATGGTGATGATCAGTGGGGCGACATTATCCGTTGGGTCTTCAACCTGACACTCGGTGCTGAAGAACTTGGCGTAACCAAAGCCAATGTCGCAGAAATGGCCAAAGGCACGAACAATCCGGAAATCAACCGGATGCTCGGTGCTGAAGGTGATCTCGGCGCGATGCTTGGTCTCGAAAAAGATTGGGGCACCAAAGTTATTGCTGCAGTTGGTAACTACAGCGAGATTTTTGAGCGTCACATCGGTAAAGACACTGATATCGGTCTGGAACGCGGTCTTAACGCGCTTTGGACCAATGGTGGCTTGCAGTACTCGCCACCGTTCCGTTGATCTAGAACACGTTATCCGCAGCTGCGGATGATTTGAGCTTTGAGGGCGGACATTGGTTTGTCCGTGTCCGCCCATCAAAGTTCTCGCTCCTTAACGCTGAAGGCCAATATTCGGGCTTTATAATCGGTGACGGAGCAGGGAGGTGTTGTAGTCGGGCAAGCCGCAAAGGCTTTGCCACCTGAACCGGGGGACGGACGACCAATGAACACGACCACCGCGGACCATGACGTGGAAGGGCGCTCGGCGCTCAGCAAAATCTGGAACAATCGAGAAGCTCGATCTGTTATCTTGCAGATCCTTACGATGACGCTCCTGATTGGTTTTTTTGCCTTTATTATTTCAAATGCAGTCGCAAACCTTGCCGCAGTCGGCAAGACTTTCAGTTACGATTTTCTTGCAGAACCAGCAAGTTACGACATCAACCAGTCGCTAATTGCGTATACATCACGTGATACGCATCTCCGTGCCGGACTGGTCGGCCTGATCAATACAGGTCTGGTCGCAGCGTGTGGTGTTGTGCTGGCAACGATCCTCGGTTTTATCCTGGGTGTGCTACGATTATCGCCTAACTATCTGTTGAATCGTATCAGCTACTGCTTCATCGAGTTCACACGGAACGTGCCGGTACTCCTGCATATCCTGCTGATCCATGGCATTATGGTTCATTCCTTGCCACACCCGAAAGTTGCGAGCACGGAATTCAATATTGCCGATCTTTTCTTTCTGTCGAACCGTGGCGTTTTTGCCCCGAAACCGATCATGCAAGATCTGTTGTGGTTGACGATCATCGCCTTTGTCGTCGGTATTATTTTCACAATCTGGTTCAAACGGCATGCCAAGAAAGTCCAGGATGAAACCGGTAAAATCTATCCGGTGTTCCTGATCGGATTGGGCGCGATCATCGGATTCCCTGCACTCGTGTTCATTATCACCGGTGCGCCGGTGACTTGGGATATCCCTACATTCGGACGCTTCAACTTCAGCGGCGGTATGGTTCTGTTGCCAGAATTCATGGCCCTTTGGCTGGCGCTTTCGTTGTATACGTCGGCGTTTATCGCCGAGATCGTCCGCGCAGGCATTCTGTCCGTCAGTCATGGTCAATGGGAAGCTGCTGGTGCGCTTGGCATCAGTCGCGGGCGCATTCTCAATCTCGTGATTATTCCCCAGGCGCTTCGCGTGATCATTCCACCACTGACAAGTCAGTATCTCAATCTTACCAAGAACTCCTCGCTGGCGATTGCCATCGGCTATATGGATGTTGTTGCAACCATCGGCGGGATTTCACTGATGCAGACCGGTAAGGAAATGGAAACCATGATCCTCGTCATCGCGATTTATCTCGCGATCTCGTTGCTGATTTCCATGTTCATGAACTGGTACAACAAACGCATCAAGCTGGTTGAACGGTGAGGGGGAGATAAATTATGAGTGAAACACAAACCTATACCCCCGGCACGCACCCGAGCATGGCGCCACCGGCAGGTCAGCGCGGCATCCTGTTGTGGTTGAGAAAGAACCTTTTCTCGTCATGGGCCAATACTTTCATGACGCTGATCGGGCTCTATCTGCTCTACAAAATTATCCCGCCGATTGTTAACTGGGCTGTATTTGATTCCGTCATGGAAGCGAACAGCCGGGTGGAATGCAGAGCGATAAGCAGCGGCGCCTGCTGGGCCTTTATCAAAAGTCGCCTGGGCATTCTTACTTATGGGTTCTATCCGGTAGAATTGAGATGGCGCGTTGATTTTTCATTCATCCTGCTGATTGTCGCGCTGGTACCGGTGCTTTTCGATAAAGTACCCATGCGCAAACCCTGGATGTTGTTTTCAATTGCGTACCCATTCATTGCTGGCTGGCTGTTACTGGGCGGGTTTGGTCTCACACCCGTCGGTACGGACGAATTTGGCGGCATGATGATGAACACCGTCATTGGCGTTACGGGGATCGCGTTCTCGCTTCCACTCGGCATTCTGTTAGCCCTGGGACGACAATCGCACCTGCCGATCGTCAAATCGATTTCCGTCTGCTTCATCGAATTCATTCGTGGCGTACCGCTGATTACGCTGCTGTTTGTCGCATCGACGATGCTCAACTACTTCCTGCCACCGGGGACAACGTTCGATCTGTTGTTGCGGGTGCTGATCATGGTGACACTTTTCTCGGCAGCGTACATTGCCGAGGTTGTTCGCGGTGGCTTGCAGGCAATTCCAAACGGACAGTATGAGGCCGCCAACAGCATGGGCCTTAAATACTGGCAGTCGATGCGTCTGATTGTCTTGCCACAGGCGCTGAAGATTTCCATTCCAGGTATCGTCAACACCTTCATCGGTCTGTTCAAGGACACGACCCTGGTGCTGATCATCGGTCTTCTGGATGTTCTTGGAATGGGTCGATCATCGATGGCGGATGCAAAATGGAATGGCCTCTCGAACGAGGTTTACATTTCAATCGCACTGTTCTTCTTCGCAGCTTGCTTCGGTATGTCACGGTATTCGATCTACCTCGAGAGTAAGCTAGACAAAGGTCACAAGCGCTAAAGCGCGACAGGGAAAGGCTAAAACAATGGCTGAATCAAACGCAGCAGTCGCATCCGTTGGCACCGCCACGCACGATGATGAACTGATCCTCATTAAAAACATGCACAAGTGGTACGGAGATTTTCACGTCCTCAAGGACATCAACCTGAAGGTTAAAAAAGGCGAGAGGATCGTAATCTGCGGCCCGTCAGGGTCCGGAAAATCGACGATGATCCGATGCATCAACCGTCTGGAAGAACACCAGAAAGGTCATATCTTCGTTGACGGTATCGAGTTGACCAACGATCTCAAGCAGATCGATGCGATCCGCCGTGAAGTCGGCATGGTGTTCCAGCACTTTAATCTGTTTCCTCATCTGACGGTTCTTGAAAACTGCACGCTCGGCCCGATCTGGGTGCGCCAGACGCCAAAAGCGGAAGCAGAAGAAAAGGCGATGGAATATCTCAAAAAGGTCAAGATCCCGGAACAGGCACTCAAATACCCGGGTCAGCTTTCTGGCGGTCAACAACAGCGCGTCGCCATCGCCCGCTCGCTATGCATGAACCCGCGTATCATGCTGTTCGATGAGCCGACGTCAGCACTTGATCCTGAAATGATCAAGGAAGTGCTCGACACGATGATCGAGTTGGCGGAAACCGGCATGACCATGCTTTGCGTGACCCACGAAATGGGCTTTGCTAAAACGGTGGCCGACAGGGTGATCTTCATGGACGTCGGCGAAATCATTGAATCGAATGAGCCGCACGCGTTCTTTGAAAATCCTCAGCATGCGCGTACGAAGCTTTTCCTGAGCCAGATTCTCGGCCACTAAGAGATCGGTTATCCCAGAGGGGGGATGGTGAGACGGTCCGCATTTCGGCAACGAAGCGGGCCGTCTTTCATTTTGCTGACGGCTAAAGGGATTCAGTCAAAATAACCTGACTGTCCTGGGTCGGGAATCCTGCGTTTCTTCTGCTCATACGCTTCAAAACCGGCCCGCTGATAAATCTGTAACGCGTTAGGGTGATCAAGATTGCATGTATTGACGGTCAACCGGTCAGGGGCGCGCTGCCAAGCTTCGTCAATCGCCACCCGCAACAGATAAGCGCCGAAACGCTGTCCGATGAACTCCGGCATCAAACCGAAATAGACAAGCTCAATGACATTCGTTTCCGCGATATGACCAAGTTCAAAATAGCCAGCAGGCACACCCGATACATACAAGACAAAGACATCTATATTATCCGCACAGATGGCGTCACGGAGCTGATCATCCGTAAGGGCACGACGTTCCCACCACTGATGGTCCGCACCAACTGTATTGTAGAGATATCGATAGAACGAAACCGTCGGATTATCCGCACGCATGATCGCATGGGGTCGGAGCGGCGTCGGCGGCGGTGGTGAGGTCGGCGGAGAGGTCATCTGCAAGTAGGTGATAACCGTCTCTATCTCAGTCACCTTGCCGGGCATTTTCAGCTGGTTTCGATCGGCGTGTCGTGGCGGCTGCCCCATTCGGTCCATGACCCGTCATAGACAGCGATATCACTGCGGCCGACGAGATGACCGGCAAAGGCAATGACGCAAGCCGTAACACCGGAGCCGCAGCTGGCAACAACCGGGGATGAGAAATCGATGCCGGCGTCCTTGAAGATTTTATTGATTTCGTCCGCTGAGCGGAATGTGAAATGCGCATCTTTATCCATCAGCTTGTTAAACGGCAGGCTGACGCTCCAGGAATATGACCTTTGCGCAAACCGGGGCGGGGCTCGTCACCCGTGCCGGCAAAGCGTTCCGCGCTTCGGGCATCAACAACCAGATCCCGCTGTTTCTTGCAGTTGTCCAATAGCTGATCAACGGTACGAACCAGGAAGTTGTTAAATCGTGCCGTAAAGTGCCGTTCGCGAGGCACCGAAGGCAGATCGTCGGTATCGCGCCCCTCTGCCAGCCATTTCGGCAGACCACCGTTGAGCACTGCGACATCTTCGTGACCGTAAAGCCGGAACATCCACCATACCCGGCAGGCAGCCATGCCGCCGCCATTGGCATCATAGACGACAATACGATTGCCATCACCAAGACCGAGCTTCCGAACGCGGCTGGAGAATTTTTCCGGCGACGGAATCATGTGCGGCAGTTCATTGTCGTCAGCGGCAATATCATCGATATCGAAATACACGGCACCGGGAATATGACATTCACGGTACTCGGCCTTGGCGTTCCTGCCGGTTCCGGGCAGAAAGCTCGTTGCATCGACAATACGTACATCAGGCGCATTCAGATGTTCTGAAAGCCACGCCGTCGAGACAAGGGCATCCGGATTGCTATACGACATGGCTCACTCCAACCAGGAAGGAATCGGCAGGTTCTTGCTTTTCAGAAACGCCGGATTGAATAATTTGGATTGATAACGGGTTCCGGAATCACAAAGGATCGTCACGATCGTGTGTCCGGGACCCAGATCTTTGGCGAGACGTACAGCGCCTGCGATATTGATGGCGCTTGACCCACCCAGACATAGACCCTCATGCCGCAACAGATCAAAGACGAATGGCAGCGCTTCTTCATCCGGGATCATGTACGGATACCCGACCTTGATATCTTCGATGATCGGCGTGACACGGCCGAGACCAATACCCTCGGAAATGGACCCACCCTCGGAAGCAACGGCTTCACCATTTTTGAACAGGTTATACATTGCAGCCCCCAGCGGGTCGGCGCAGCCTATGGCAATTTTCGGGTTCTTTTCCTTGAGGAACGAGGACGTGCCGGCAAGCGTGCCGCCGGTGCCAACCGAACAGATAAAGCCGTCTACCTTGCCATCGGTCTGTTTCCAGATTTCCGGGCCAGTCGACAGGTAATGCGCCTTGCGATTGGAAAGGTTGTTCCACTGGTCCGCGAACAGGCAGCCGGCGGGCTCATTGGCTGCCGTTTCTTCGGCCAGACGGCGCGCGATGTGCTGATAATTATCCGGATTGGAAAAGGGCAACGCAGGGACTTCAAGCAGTTCTGCGCCGCACAGCCGGAGCATATCCTTCTTTTCCTGACTTTGCGTATCCGGCATCACGATCTTGCATTTATAGCCGCGCGTATTGGCCATCAGGGCAAGCCCGATGCCTGTGTTACCGGCCGTCCCTTCGACGATGGTTCCACCAGGCTTCAGAATGCCCGCCGCTTCGGCATCAAGCACCATCTGCCGGGCCGGTCGATCTTTGACCGATTGACCTGGATTCAGAAACTCGGCCTTACCGTAAATATCGCAGCCGGTAGCTTCGGACACCCCTTGAAGTCTTATCAAAGGTGTATTGCCGACGGTTTCTTCAAAACCGCTCTTGATATCCATAAATGCATTCCTCGGTCGGATCGTTCTGATTATACATGTTGATGCCAGAGTATCGACGCACTTGGCACCAATCAAGCGTTGGCCTGTACTTCAGGCCTTATACCCATTTAGTGCGCACCAGCTCCTTGTTCAACATCAGCCATTGCAGGGCTATAATCGTCATACCGTTATTAATCTGGCCGGCTGCGATGGCATCATAGGCTTCCTGTAACGGTACCGCGAAGGGGCGGATGTCCTCACCCTCATGCGGCACACCGTGCACCCCCTCAACCTTGGTAACATCGGCATGCCCGACAAACACAAAGACGGATTCCGTCGATCCACCGGGGCTGACCAGATAATGACAGATGGGTAACAGGTCCTTCAGCGTCAGTCCTGTTTCCTCCATCGCCTCGCGGTAGGCAACGTCTTCGGGCTTTTCACCTTCATCGATCATGCCTGCGACCGCCTCATACAGCCAGGGAGATGACCCGTTGCCGAACCAGGGAGATGTTACGGCAGCAAACGCACCGGCCCTGAATTGTTCAATCAGGATCACGCAATCCGCGGCAGGATCATAGGGCAGCACGCCCACTGCGTGTCCACGCTCAAATACTTCGCGCCGGATCTCGGAGCCCCAGCCGCCAGAGAACTGCTTGTGCCGTAATGCATAGACATCCAGATTGAAAAAGCCGGTGTAAGCAGATTCTTTGCTGATGACTTCGACATCATCCCTGGAAAGGTTTATTTTTTTCATGACCTTTATATTCGCGAGCGAATTCTTTTTGTCCAGAACCGAACGCGAAAATTCATAAATTGATCACCACCCCAAAGGAGCCCCCATGTCCGACCCATCGCCCAGCGTCCTCTGCACCATTGATCATCGCGGTGTGGCCGTCGTCACCCTCAACCGGCCACAGGTGAACAACGCCTATAACGGCGACATGGTCCGCATGCTGCTGGAGGGTGTCCGTGCACTGGCCGTAAACGATGACGTCCGGATCATTGTCATCAAGGGGAACGGCAAGCATTTTCAGGCCGGTGCCGACCTTGCGTGGTTGGAAACCGTTCGCAACGGCACGCCGGCCGAGAACCTGTCGGTCTCGGTTCAGACAACCGATGCCGTACGCGAACTGGATGCCTGCATGAAGCCGACCATTGCACTGGTCCACGGCGCCTGTTTCGGCGGCGGCACCGGTATTATCGCCGCCTGCGATGTCGTGGTTGCCGCTGATGATGCACTGTTTTCGATCGCTGAAGTCCGTTGGGGTCTGCATGCAGGGCCAATTATTCCGCAGCTCGCTGCCGCCATCGGGCCAAGACAGGTTCGCCGCTATGCCATTACCGCTGAGCGTTTTGACGCAAGGACCGCCGAACGTCTGGGCCTGGTGCATACGGTTTGCGAAAGGCACCAGCTCGACAGCACAGGGGAAGCCATAATTGATCAAATCCTGATGAACGGGCCCAGTGCGGTCAGCGAAACCAAGCGGACCCTGTTTCAAACATCAGGGCTGTACATCGATGATACCCTGGCGGCCAAACTTGCCGAAGGGCATTCCCGGCAACGCCAGACAGAGGAAGCTTCTGAAGGTCTCAGGAGTTTTCATGAGAAAAGGAAGGCCGCTTGGTATAAACGTTAAGCCGTTTATAATGGCATCAGACAGCTACACTCTACACGCAAGGCACAGCCAGAATGGATAATGAATCTACGGTCGTCATCAATGAAGATTCAGACCTGCCAGATAATCTGAAGCAGGTATTCGAAATATGGAATGCACTGCCGAAAGAACCTGAATTACCGCTGGCATCAAATTTTTCCCTGGAACAGATACCCAACAAACTACTGCCGTGGTCGGTATTGGCGGATGTCATCCAATCCCCCCTTGATTTCCGGTTCCGGTTCTGGGGCACAGAACGCAGCAATCTGATCGGTGCCGAAATGACCGGAAAATACCTCTCGGAAATTAGCGCGGTCGTTATGCGCGAAGGAAACCGGGAAGAATATGAAAGTGTCTGCAGAAATCGTGAGGCCGTGATCTGTCGGACACCGGTTGTCGCCAAGTCCGGCATTACATCCACGCGGCTTTCAATGCGGCTGCCTCTCAGCAACGATGGCATCCATGTATCAAGGATTTATTTGGCCATTGATCCAAACACAGTTACCTTGGAGCAATATGAGGTTTACGGCACAACCCCGAGGCGCAGGCTTTGAGTATGAAGAAAAGTGAAAAAATCACCTTCATCGGCGCACTTGGTGAAAAGCTGGCAGCGCGTCTGGACAGCCCCGATGGTGATATCAAAGCCTATGCCCTTTTTGCGCACTGTTTCACCTGCACAAAGGATATCTTTGCGGCTAGCCGGATTGCCGAAGGACTGGCAGCGCACGGCATTGCCGTTCTGCGGTTTGATTTTACCGGTCTGGGCGCCAGTGAAGGTGAATTCGCCAACACCAATTTTTCATCGAATGTCGGTGATCTGATCGCTGCAGCCAACCACTTGCGGGATCACTACAAAGCGCCGAAAATTCTGATCGGCCATTCCCTGGGCGGTGCCGCCGTCCTCGCAGCCGCGCCTGAGATCAATTCGATCGAAGCCGTATGCACCATCGGCGCACCGGCCGATCCGGGCCATGTCGCCAACAATTTCGGAGATGATGTCAGGAAGATCGACACAGAAGGTGAGGCCGAGATAACCCTTGTCGGTCGTCCTTTCCGTATCAAGAAGCAGTTTCTCGACGATATCCGTGCCCAGAAACTCCTGGCGACTGTCAGTCGACTCAAAAAAGCATTACTGATTTTTCATTCCCCCGTCGACACCGTCGTCGGCATCGAGAATGCTCAGGAAATTTATCTGGCTGCAAAACATCCCAAAAGTTTTGTTTCTCTGGATGATGCGGATCATCTGCTTTCAAAACATGCCGATGCAAACTATTGCGCCAACGTCATTGCCGCCTGGGCCGAACGCTATATAGCCGCAGGTCGTGACACCAGAATAAATGAGAATGTAACGTCCATCGAAGACGGCGTCGTCGTGCAGGAAACCGGCAAAGGGACATTCGCCAATGCTATTTCCGTCGGCGGCCGGCACATTCTGCATGCCGACGAGCCACTGAACGTCGGCGGGAACGATAGCGGGCCGTCACCTTATGATTATCTTCTGGCTGCGCTCGGCAGTTGCAAGTCAATGACACTCCGCATGTATGCGAACCGGAAGGGCTGGCCGCTGACCCGAGTGCAAGTCACATTGCGGCACAGTAAAATTCATGCCGAAGACTGTGCAGAGTGTGAGACCAAAGAGGGTAAAGTCGATAACATCGATGTCGAAATCGGCTTGACCGGCGAACTGAGCGCCGAACAGCGGCAGAAACTTCTCGAAATTGCTGACCGCTGTCCGGTGCATCAGACGCTAACGCACGAAATCAATATGACGTCAAAACTCGCTGATTGAGATCATGGCCATTGATGGGCTCGTTCATAAAAGGCTGATGGATCAATCCACCCAGCCCCACAACCGGCCACTTGATCCCAGCAGAACTGTGATGATGCCAAGCACCAGATTGGTGGCAACGATTTTACGGATGCGCTCCAGGTTTTCCCGCGCCTGTTCCCAGTTTTGTTCGGAAACAGCCGCTTTAAAAGCGGTGTAGGGTTTCATGTAGAGATAGATGAACAGCACGATCATCAACCATCCGGTACCGTGCATCCAGTGGATATGCAGACCGGCACCGCCGAACCCGCCGTAATCGGCATAGACCTGCCAGTACCCTGTGGTCGGCAGGGCGACGACCGCAATCCATACCCAGTGAAAGAATTTGGCAAACACCCGGTCCCAAAGCTTCAGCCGTTCCGGTGGTGGCTCAATGCCCGGGACGCTCGGCCGTAAAACCTGATAGGCAAAGAACATACCGCCGACCCAGATTATGGCGGCGAGGGCATGAATACCCAGCATCAAGGGGGATAATCCGTTCATGTGCTCGATTTCTCCAGTTCTTTTGCCAACGCGCGAATCTCGTCGGCAGCCTGACTACCCGGTTCACTTTCGGTAACGCCCAAGCCTTCCATCATTGAAGCGGCAAAGGCAACCCGATTACCAAGGACATTGCGGGTCAGGGTCAGGCCTTTCTGACGAAGCAAACCCTGCACGGTTTCAACCAGCCTTGATCGGGAAGGCACACGGTTCAGGATCAGCCGTACATCGGTGCCCTGTTCCCTGGCAAATGCTGCAGTCGGTGCCGTTGCCCAGACATCCATGGGGGAGGGCTGTACCGGAATGACGACAAGGCTTGAAGCCCGCATTGCGTTCTTGGTTTCGGTTTCGGCATGCGGCGGACAGTCGATCAGCACGATGTCGTAATTGTTTTTCAGACGGTCAAGCTCGGTGCCGACCCGCCATCCGGAAACATCGCTCAGATGAATGGCCGCGACATCCCGCCCGTTCTCACTGCGAAGCCTATGCCATGCCGTCAGGCTGGATTGCGGATCGATGTCCATGACGGCAACGCGGAATTTATCCGCCCAGGCAACGGCCAACTGTGCCGCCAGAGTGGTTTTTCCGGCACCACCTTTTTGCTGAGCGACAGCGATCACTTTTGCTGGCATTGCTGTACTCCTAAAGTTTCCCAAGTGTAGTGCGGGCATGAACTTCGCTCAAACAAAGTTCCTGTCAGATCCAGAACAAAACATTGAATTGAACGAGATATCTTTAGTGTAAGCCTTCCCGCGTGTACGATTTCCGAATGTATGAACACGCTTTATTGTCCGTAGGCCAAATGACCGCCGCCGATCAGGCTGCGATCCAGGCCGGTGTGCCCGGGCTGACGCTGATGGAACGGGCGGGCAGGGCTGTTGCCATGCACGCAGCCCGGCTGGCCGGCAACAGGCCGATCGTCGTGCTTTGCGGCCCCGGCAATAACGGCGGTGATGGCTATGTCGCGGCGCGCTATCTGAAAATCCGCGGTCATCGCGTTCGCATCGCAGCGCTGGGCGATCCGGCATCACTAAAAGGCGATGCACGTGCCAATTTCAGGCGCTGGACGGGTCCGGTTGAAACCCTTGATCCGGTCGTGCTGGAGGAGGGGTGTTTTATCATCGATGCCCTGTTCGGAGCCGGATTGCAGCGCGATATCGACGCTGGAACGGCAAAGGTCCTGAAAGCTGCCGAGATGCTTTGTTTGCCGTCACTGGCCGTTGATCTGCCGAGTGGCGTCAATGGCGATACCGGTCAGGTTATGGGGCGGGCACTGCCTGCCGTGGCCACGGTGACGTTCTTTCGCAAAAAGCCGGGCCATTTACTGTATCCGGGACGGGGCTTGTGCGGTGCTTTACATGTGGTCGATATCGGAATCCCCGAAACGGTTCTTGAAAACAATCAACCGACAACGTGGGAGAATGCACCGGCACTCTGGACGCAAGCAGTGTTCGGTCGTATCAAGCCGACATCCCACAAGTACGATCGCGGACATGTCGTCATTGCCGGCAGTGCAGAAATGCCGGGTGCCGCCAGACTGGCGGCCCAGGGCGCACGCCGGGCCGGTGCCGGACTGGTCACGCTGAGCGTGCCGGAAAGCGCCAAGCATGTGTATGCAAGTGGCGAACCCGGAAATCTGATCGAGGCTGTCACCGAATTCAGCCTCAGTCTCGCCGATAAGCGCCGCAATACGGTTATTCTTGGTCCCGGACTCATTGCCGGCAGCGAAACCCGGGATTTGGTCCTCTCTGCCCTCAAGGATGGCACCCGTGCCGTTGTCCTTGATGCCGGTGCATTGACCGCATTCATGGATGATCCTGACACCCTTTTTGATGCCATACAGGGCCCAACCGTGCTGACCCCGCACGAAGGAGAATTCAAGCGTCTGTTCAGTGTCGGCGGCGACAAGCTCAGCCGCGCCAGATTAGCAGCGACACAATCCGGTGCCGTCATTGTCTTGAAGGGTGCGGACAGCATCATCGCTGCGCCGGATGGCCGGGCAGTGATCAATACCAATGCGCCAAGCTGGCTCGGCACGGCCGGGGCGGGGGATGTGCTGGCGGGCGTAACCGGCGGATTTCTTGCTCTTGGAGCGCCGGCATTCGAAGCCGCCGCCGGGGCCGTCTGGTGTCATGGCGAAGTTGCAGCGGTTCATGGACCGGGAATGATTGCCGAAGATTTACCACTGATGTTGTCACAGGTCATCAGCGGGATTGTTGCAGCAAGTTAATTAGGGATATTGAATATTTACGATTTTAACGGGTAAAATGAAGATTGCTATAGTGCAATAAGCTTTTTGAAGTTGTCCGCATGAACCTTCCACTTCGCATTTCCCTAACGACGGCTTTTGTCGTGTTCACTGCCCTGGTCATCACTGTCATCGCGTCACTGAATTTCACACAAAGCAAAGGCAGGATTCTGGAAGCGGCAAAAGTCCGCATGAACGTATCAGCATCGACGGCGGAAGACGAGGTCAACAGACTGTTCAACAGAGCATTCACATCAAGTGAAGCGATTGCCTCATTACCAGTAAGCGTATTTAACCTGAGCGATTTCAATATCCTTGAAGGCGTGCTCACGTTGAGTTTACGCAATGCGAATGAAATCTACGGCGCTTTTGTCGGTTTCTCTGATGGCAGTTTCGTCCAGGCCATTAACTTCATCGCTGCTGATGGCAGCAAGCACAGCTCCCTTGTATCACCGGATAACGCCGCTATCGGTTGGCGTATCATCAAACCGATAGTGGGGAGTGATGACAGGCTGGAGACATGGCGGTTTTTTGATCTGCAAGGGGTCGAAATTCTTGATTTCCCGAATAAACAAAAAATTGCGAAATATGATCCCCGTGTGCGCCCCTGGTATATTTCAGCACTGAAAAAAGGGCAGACCAATGCATCGGACGCGTATGTTTTTGAAAGTCTTCGCCAACCCGGCGTTACGGTTTCCACGCCTATCCATACAGTCCCGGGTGCTGTTGTGGGTGTGGACCTGCCGCTGAAAGCCCTTGCTCATCTGACCAATCGCATCAAATCAGGCAATAACGGAACTGTTGCAATTTTCAAACAGGATGGCGCGATCATCGCCTACCCTGACTACAGTAAAATCCTGAAAAACGCCGAGGCAAATTCCAAGCTTGAACTGTCGAATGTGGAGTCCATTGACGATCCGAGGTTGAATGCAGCAAAGCTGATTTTTGATCGAAGCAAAGAGTCTGAAGCAAGCTTTACAATCGGCGATGAGAACTACATTGCTTTCATCAAAGACGTGGCGCAAAAAAATGACGTTACTTGGAAATTCATGAGTGTAGCTGCCGTTTCCGATTTTACGGAATCACTGTTTTTCGATCTCTATCGCACCTTGATTATCACAGCCCTGATTATGGGATTTGCGGTTTTTTGCGTTGCTGTGCTCGCTGAATGGATTGCTGCGCCGATTGTTCGCCTGCGGAACATGGCAGACAAGATTACCGAAATGAACCTTGCACAGGAAAAGCAGTTTGATTCACCGTTCATTGAAATCAACAGCTTGCAGAAATCAATGGAACAGATGCGGAGTGCGCTGAGCGTATTTATTCGCTACGTGCCCCGTGAACTGGTCCGCGATCAGATCCTTTCCGGTCAGCCAGTCGAGATTGGCGGTCGCAGACGAGAAGTGACCTTGCTGTTCACCGATATCGAAGGATTTACCGGGCTGACAGAAAGGATGACACCGGAAGAAGTCATGACGCAGACGTCTGTCTATTTCGAGCAACTTGCCTTTGCCATTCAGGCCAACCGCGGCACCATCGACAAGTTTATCGGCGATGCCATTATGGCAATCTGGAATGCGCCGACGGATGATCCGCATCATGTCGACAATGCCTGCCGGGGAACATTGACCGCATTCAGTCTCTCGGAAGATTTGAACAAGGACTTGGTCCTCGAAGGCTCGCCCCCCATGCGGACCCGGTTCGGCTTGCACACCGGTGAAGCGCTGGTCGGCAACATGGGCGCACGTGATCGTATGCAGTACACCTGCCTGGGCGCCAATGTGAATCTGGCTTCTCGTATCGAAGGCATGAACAAGCAATATGGGACGAGCATTCTGGTCAGCGATGCTGTACGCCGTAAGGCATCCCGTGATTTCGTTTTCCGCAGGGTTGATATTGTCGAAGCCAAAGGCACCAGCTTACCCGTGACAGTATATGAATTGCTCGGAGAACGTCAGGAGGGTACTGCGTTTTTCGTCGGTCATGAGGTTCTGAAAAGCGCTTCGAAATATGAAGAAGCCTTTGATTTCTATCTGCACCGCGATTTTTCAGATGCCATGGGGATTCTTGATCAACTGGCAGTTGAGAGTCCTGAGGATGGTGTTGTTAACGCTCTCAGAGAGAAGTGCAGATACTATCTGGATGCACCACCACCGGCGAGTTGGAACGGCGTGACGGCTATCAAGGAAAAATAAGGCGTTTTCCTGCCAACAAAATTGCCCATCGCCTTGATATCGTCACAAATTGGAGGCAATTTACCGCAATGGATGGTGAACCGACGAGCTTCCTGGACCGCACGATCAGCAATCTTCGCGATGGCTGGCGGGCAATTGCGGGTACCGGCTATGACCTGACCACGGCCATGGCACGGCCGGACTTGCCGGATTCCGATATTGAAACACTACGCAAACAGATGCAGGCCTGCCTGAACAACAAGGGCGGCGAAGTATCAGCACGGGCCGAAGCGGCGAAACTCGGTCAAGTCTATCTGGCGCTCGACGAAACAGGGCGCAAGCGCTTCCTGAGCGTTCTGGCCCGGGAATTCGATACGGAACATGCGCAAATTGACGCCGCAATTGATGCCGTTCAGCTTGCAGATGATGATAACGACCGTCGCGATGCCGAGTATCTTTTGCGCAAAGCGCTGGAAGCACCCAGAACCCGCTTGCTGACCCAGTTCAACGCGTTGCCGGATGGCGTCAAATTTCTGGTTGATATGCGCGCTGAGCTTTTGCGGTTTTCCAAGGAAGACAGGGCGCTGAAGGCACTGGAGCGTGATCTCAGAGGTATTCTGGTTTCATGGTTCGATGTGGATTTCCTTGAACTCAGGCAGATCTCCTGGGACGTCACGCCGGCCACAATCCTTGAAAAACTGATTGAATACGAAGCCGTGCACGCCATTGCGGGCTGGGATGATCTCAAGAACAGACTTGATTCTGATCGCCGGTGCTTTGCCTTCTTCCATCCGCGCATGCCGAACGAACCACTGATTTTCGTCGAAGTCGCACTAGTCCACGGCATAGCCGGCAATGTGCAGGAATTGCTGGACGAAAATGCCCCGGTTCAGAATTCCAACGAGGCCGATACCGCGATCTTTTATTCGATTTCAAACGCGCAGCAGGGATTGGCTGGAATCAGCTTCGGCAATTTCCTGATCAAACGTGTCGTCAATGAATTGCGCGAGGAATTCGACAACCTGAAAACCTTCTCGACACTGTCGCCGATCCCGGGCTTCAGGAAATGGCTGGATGGACTGTTCGCAGCCGGCGACCCGAAAATCCTGCTACCTGCCGAGCGTAAGCTCATCAAGGAAATCAGCGACAAGAATTCCGGCTTCAAAGGCGCCGTGAAGGACCTGTTGCAGAGCAAAGACTGGCATCACCACCCGGCAATCTCGGAAGCCCTTAAAGCGCCGCTGATGCGCCTTTGCGCCCGTTATCTGGTTGAAGAAAAGCGCCGTGAAGGTCGTGCCGCCGATCCTGTGGCGCATTTCCACCTGTCGAACGGTGCAACGATCGAACGTTTGAACTGGCTTGGTGACAGCTCGGAAAACGGTATCGATCAGTCAGCCGGCATGATGGTCAATTATCTGTATCATCTCGCTAAAATCGATGAAAACCACGAAGCCTACCGTGCGCGGGGTAAAGTTTCGACGTCGAGCGGCGTGCGCGCCCTGCTAAAGGGCTGAGAACCGGCGTTTTTGCCGATTAATCCCTGCACAAAGCCTCTTTATCAGCTCATAATCCTCTGGCGATTGACACTACAGGCGAAATAAGTAGAGTGTCGCACCGCTTCGGGGCGGGGCTGTCCTTGGAACCGCTATCCATTGAAAGCTCGGGCGGGCGTGGTGAAATTGGTAGACACGCAGGTTTTAGGTACCTGTGACTTTTACGGTCGTGGGGGTTCAAGTCCCTCCGCCCGCACCAATGACCACATACGTCACGATCCCCGCAGGGGCGGTTCGTTTGCGCTTATGCACTGTTAATATATGAATGTCTGGAAATCCGATGCAGGTCACTGAAGTCAAATCCGCAAGGTCTGAGCCGCGAATACAAAATCGCGCTCCCGGCAAAAGAAATCGAAGAGAAAGTCTCGCACCGTCTCTCGGAAATTGCCAAAACAGCGAGCATGCCCGGTTTTCGTCCGGGTAAAGTGCCTGTGTCACTGCTGCGCAAGCGTTATGGCCCGTCCGTCATGGGCGAGATTCTGGAAAGTGCCGTTTCGAGCTCCGCCGAGCAGGCGATGGCCGAGAAGGGTGTTCGCCCGGTCAGCCAGCCGCAGTTCGAAGTAACGTCCTTCGAGGACGGCAAGGATCTGGAATACACGATGTCGTTCGACATTCTGCCCGAGATCAAACTGCCTGATTTCAGCAAGATCAAAATCGAGCGGATGGTTCCCAAGGTTGAAGAAAAAGACGTCGAAGAGACCCTCAAGCGGATCGCCGACGCCAACAAGACCTCAGAGCCGATCACCGGCAATCGCAAAACCAAATCCGGCGACTATGGTCTGTCATCAATTTCACTGGCAAAATCGACGGCGTTGCTTTCGATGGCGGTGCGGCTGAAGGCTATAGCCTGGAGCTTGGTTCCGGCAACTTTATCCCCGGTTTCGAAGATCAGCTGATCGGCGTCAATGCCGGTGACGATGTTGAAGTCAAAGTTGCATTCCCGGCGGAATACGGCGCCGAGGCACTGGCCGGCAAGGATGCCGTGTTCGATGTCAAAGTCACCGAAATCCGCGAAACCAAGCCTTCGCCAATCGACGACGATCTGGCCAAGCTGGCCGGCGCCGAAAACCTTGAGAAACTCAAGGAAATGGTTCGTGAAGAGCAGGGCCGTGAGTTCAAGCAATACGGCCGTATGCTGGTCAAACGTCGCCTGATGGATCAACTCGCCGATATGGTTGATTTTGAAGTGCCGCCGCGCCTTTCCGATCAGGAATACAATTCGATCATTCATCAGTGGCAGCATGAAGAGCATGGCTCCGATGCCCAGCACGCTGACAACAAGGATCACGAAGAAGCCCACGCCATCGAGCCTGATGACGAGCAGGCTGCTGAATTCCGCGGTATTGCCGAGCGCCGTGTGCGCCTAGGTCTTTTGCTCAACGAGATCGGCCGCTCCAACAGCATCCAGATCGGTCAGGATGACCTCAACAAGGCCATGATGACGGAAGCACGCAAGTATCCGGGCCAGGAACAGCAGGTCATGGAGTACTTCAAAAACAATCCGCAGGCGCTGGAACAGGCGGCGGCACCGATCTATGAGGACAAAATCATCGATTTCGTACTCGAAATGGTCAAAGTCACCGACAAGACGGCGTCGATGGAAGAATTGATCAAAGAGATCGAAGCGGAAAACGAAGAACAGAAAACCGCATCTGAAAAGGCCAAGCCGAAGAAAAAAGCAGTTGCCAAAAAGGACGATGCCGATTCCGAGCCTAAAAAGAAGGCCGCACCCAAGAAAAAAGCTGCGGCTAAAAAAGACGAAGGCTGATTCTGCGTCGAGCAGATGAACGGTCAGTCTGTTTATCATTGAGCCGGGAACCGGCGGCACTGGCCACCGGTCCCCGGTTTTCATTTATAACCGGGTAAAAACATATCGTCCTTGCAAGCCGGGGCTTCGCGGACTATCTCGGGACAACAGGATAGATGAGGGAGTGAGGCGGCATGTCTAACGCTATAGACACCTACATGAACACGCTGGTCCCGATGGTGGTCGAAACGACCAACCGCGGCGAACGCGCTTATGATATTTACTCGCGCCTCCTCAAGGAGCGGATCATCTTCCTGACCGGCGCCGTTCACGACGAAGTCGCAAGCCTGATTTGCGCCCAGTTGCTGTTTCTGGAATCCGAGAATCCGGACAAGGATATCTCGTTCTACATCAACTCACCGGGCGGTGTCGTGACTTCCGGTCTGGCGATCTACGATACCATGCGCTACATCCGTCCAAACGTATCGACGGTGTGCATCGGGCAGGCGGCCTCGATGGGGTCACTTCTGCTGTGCGCTGGCGCCAAGGGCAAGAGATTCGCACTGCCGAATTCCCGGGTCATGATTCACCAGCCTTCGGGCGGTGCCCAGGGTCAGGCTTCCGACATCGAGATTCAGGCCCGCGAAATCCTCAAACTGCGTGAGCGTCTGAACAATATGTATGTCGAGCATACCGGCAACGCGCTTGAAAAAATTGAAAAGGCCGTCGATCGCGACACCTTCATGAGCGCTGATGAAGCCAAGGAATTCGGATTGATTGACGAGGTTGTTTTCGAGCGTCCGAAGCCTGAAGGTGACAAATAATCGCGTAAGCATGGTTGCAAACCGGTCTGCCGCATACGGTGATCGGAATGAACCGTCGATGAACGCCGGAGATATTGGGGATTGTATGGCCCCAGCAACGGCGGGTAACATAACGATTCTAAGGCAGGATCGGATCAAGGAGTCCATATGAGCAGCAAGTCCGGAAGCGGAGGCGACGCCAAGAACACGCTCTACTGCTCCTTCTGCGGCAAGAGCCAGCACGAGGTCCGCAAGCTGATCGCCGGACCGACCGTGTTCATCTGCGATGAATGCGTCGAGCTCTGCATGGACATCATCCGCGAAGAGAACAAGACACTCCGCGGTCAAGTCCGGCGAGGGTGTTCCGACGCCGCATGGAGATCTGTCGATGTGCTGGATGACTATGTCATCGGCCAGCAGCCGCGCCAAGCGCATCCTCTCGGTCGCGGTTCACAACCATTACAAGCGCCTCACCCACAGCTCGGCAAGGCGGACGATGTTGAGCTGGCCAAGTCGAATATCCTGCTGATCGGCCCAACCGGTTGCGGCAAGACGCTGCTGGCCCAGACGCTGGCGCGCATCCTCGACGTGCCGTTCACGATGGCCGATGCCACGACGCTTACAGAAGCCGGCTACGTCGGCGAGGACGTCGAGAACATCGTGCTCAAGCTGCTCCAGGCCGCCGACTACAATGTCGAGCGCGCCCAGCGCGGCATCGTCTATATCGACGAGATCGACAAGATTTCAGCCGCAAGTCGGACAACCCGTCGATCACCCGTGACGTGTCGGGCGAGGGCGTCCAGCAGGCGCTTGCTGAAAATCATGGAAGGCACCGTTGCGTCTGTCCCGCCGCAGGGCGGACGCAAGCATCCGCAGCAGGAATTCCTGCAGGTCGACACGACGAACATCCTGTTCATCTGCGGCGGCGCCTTTGCCGGACTGGACAAGATCATTGCCGACCGGTGGCCGAAGCGCCAGCATCGGCTTTGGCGCGCGATGTGCGCGGATCCGCGAAGACCGCCAGACGCGGGCGAAATGCTGGCCGAGAGTCGAGCCGGAAGATCTGCTCAAGTTCGGTCTGATTCCCGAATTCGTCGGGCGTTTGCCGGTTCTGGCAACGCTCGAAGACCTCGACGAAGAGGCGTTGATCGAAATCCTCACCAAGCCGAAGAATGCCCTGGTTAAGCAGTATCAGCGACTCTTCGAAATGGAAGATGTCGGTTTGACGTTCCGTGACGAAGCACTCGAATCGGTTGCCAAGAAGGCGGTTCTGCGTAAAACCGGGGCACGCGGATTGCGTTCGATCATGGAGAATATCCT